>CAYSVH010000001.1:0-72063 GCA_964434425.1 uncultured Bifidobacteriaceae bacterium
ACCCCCTCGCACCCCGCGAGACAACAAGGAAGCCCTCCATAACATCAGGCACCAGCGGCCTCAACCGCGACGGCCCAGGAGGCGATAAAGCGGTGATGTGCAGGGGAAGTGTGAGAAGCGCCCGGGTAGAGTGAGGCCGCCGGTGCCAGGCACCAGCGGCCTCACCCGAGGCGGGCGACCGTCCAAGTCGCCATCGCCGGGGACACGGCCATGGCGATCGTTCATGCTCGAAACCGTCACCTCGGACGCACACGGCCGACGGGATGCGGCGCTCCGAAACGAGTCGTCCCGGGACCGGACGCCCAGGTGCGCTGCCGGTGGTCCGTAGGATGAGGGCCATGCGTGCCCAGCCCTCCTCCGAGGCCCCCATCCCGGGGGCGCTCCCCCTGTACTCCGCGTCGTCGATGGCCACGGCCGATCGTCGGGCCGTCACCCGCCACCGTCTGCCCTCCATCGTCCTCATGGACCGCGCCGGCCTCGGTGCGGCGGAGGCCATCCGGCGACGGTATCCGGACCGTCGCTCCTGCCTCGTCGTCTGCGGACGCGGCAACAACGGAGGCGACGGTTACACGGTCGCGCGGCACCTGCTGGACGCCGGCTGGGACGTCGAGCTCACCACGCCCCGCGGTCATTCGGCGCGCACTCCGGACGCCATGACCATGGCCACCGTCGCCCGCTCCCTGGGACTTCGTCCGCGCCCGTTCGCGGCCGCCATGCTCGAGGACGACCGCGTCGTTGTGGACGCGCTGCTCGGCACGGGAAGTCGCGGCGCGCCACGCGACCAGATCGCATCCACGATCGAGCACATCACCGCCTCAGGGCTTCCCGTCGTGTCGATGGACGTCCCCTCGGGCGTCGACCCCGACACGGGGCGCGTGGAGGGCGTCGCGATCCACGCGGATCTCACCACGACGTTCCATGGAGGAAAGCCCGGGCTCCACATCGAGCCGGGACGGACCTGCGCGGGGACGGTCGAGGTCATCGACATCGGCATCCCGTCCCCGGTGCGCTCGGCGCCATCGGCGTGGCTCCTCTCGGAGGGCACCCATGCCGGATCGCACCGCGACGTCACCTCCGACAAGTACAGCTCGGGCGCTGTTCTGGTCATCGCCGGATCGCCCGGTCTGACGGGCGCCGGCATCCTCACATCGCGCGCCACCCTGCGCGCCGGTGCGGGGCTCACCGTGGCCGCCGTGCCAGCGTCGGTGCAGTCGATCTACGCCACCGCGCTGGTCGAGGTCATGGCTGCGCCGGTCCCCGACTCGGACGGGTACTTCACCGCCGAGTCCGTGGAACCCGTGGTCGAGCAGGCCGGTCGTGTGGGCGCCATCGCCATCGGGCCCGGCCTGGGACGAGATCAGCGGACCAATCCGTTCGTTCGCGCCGTGCTCGATGCCGTCGACCTCCCCGCGGTCATCGACGCCGACGGTCTCTTCCACCTGGGACGTCGTCCCGCCTGGCTGCGTGAGCGCGCGAGCGCGACGGTCATCACCCCACATGCCGGTGAGGCCGCCCGGCTTCTGGGACGCGAGCGGCGCGACGTCGAGCTGAACCGGCTGGCGTCCGCGCGCGCGTTGGCCGACATCACCGGTGCGGTCACCATTCTCAAGGGGCCCGGCGCCATCATCGCCACACCGGACGGAACGGCCATGATCGACGGCATCGGCACGTCGGCGCTCGCCACGGCGGGCAGCGGTGACGTCCTCACGGGCATCGTTGCGGCCCTGCTCGCGAAGGGCATCGAACCCGGTGTGGCGGCCGGGACGGCCGTGACGCTCCACTCCCGTGCGGGGATCGCGGCGGGACGGGGGAGCGGAACGATGGCGGGTGACGTGATCGAGGCCCTTCCGGAGGTCCTCGCGGCGTGAGCATCGGTGAACGCAGCGTGGCTCGCATCGACCTCGATGCGGTGCGCCACAACGTGCGCCGTCTGGCCGCCACGGCATCGCGGAGCGCGCTTCTCGTCGTGGTGAAGGCGAACGGCTACGGCCACGGCGAGATCGAGGTCGCAAAGGCCGCGCTGGACGCCGGTGCCACGCAGCTCGGGGTGGCCGCCGTAACCGAGGCCGAGTCCCTGCGCAGGGCCGGAATCACGGCGCCGATCCTCATGTGGGGGCCGATGATCGGCGACGAGTGGGCCCGCGCCGCGGCCACTGACTGCGAGATCGCGGTGTGGACCCCGGAGGGGTGCCGCGCCGCCGCCGCCGTGGGAATCCAGCGCGTCCACATCAAGATCGACACGGGCATGGGACGTCTCGGCGTCCGTCCCGAAGCGCTCGCGCCCCTGGCGGATGCGGCCGCTGATCCGTCGCTTCAGGTGGTGGGCCTGATGACGCACTTCGCCACGGCGGACCAGACCGAGGGGCCGAACGCCGCGTTCATGGTCGAGCAGCTGGCGCGTTTCCGCTCCCTGGCCACACCCCTGCGTGCCCGGTTCCCCGAGGCGATCCTCCACGCCGCCAACTCGGCCGCGGTCCTGCGCAATCCGGACACGCACCTCGACATGGTGCGTTGCGGCATCGCGATCTACGGTTGCTGTCCGTTCATGGGAGACCCGGCCGAGCACGATCTGCGGCCCGCCATGGCGCTGGAGTCGTACCTGGCATCCGTCAAGCCGATCCTCGGGCGCGAGAGCGTCGGCTACGGGCGGCTCTGGCGTGCTGCTCGCGGTACGACCATCGGGGCGATTCCCGTGGGGTATGCCGACGGGTACTGTCGACAGTACGCGAACACGGCGGAGGTCCTGGTCGGGGGGCGGCGCGTGCCGGTGGTCGGCATGGTGTCGATGGATCAGATCACCGTCGACCTGGGCCCCGAATCCGCGGACCGCGTGGGCGACCCGGTGGTCCTCATGGGGTCGCAGGGCGACGCGACGATCACCTCCGAGGAACTTGGTCGCTGGCGCGGCTCGATCAACTACGAGGTCGTATGCGCCGTCGGCGAGCGTATGCGACGCGTGACCGGGGAATGATCCGCGACACCCCTCTGGCCGAGATCGGTGCGACGCTGTCGGCCCGGGGCGGGCGCGCGTGGGTGGTGGGCGGTGCCGTTCGCGACATCCTGACGGGCCGCACCGTCACCGACGCCGACTTCGCCGTCGAGGGTGAGGCCAAGCCCCTCGCGCGAGTGCTCGCGTCCTCCTATGGTGCGACGGCGTTCCCGTTGTCCGACGCCTTCGGCGCGTGGCGGATCTCGGGCGGAGGTCTTTCGTTCCCGGTTGATCTCACACCCGTGCAGGACGACGACATCCACGCGGACCTCGCACGCCGCGACTTCACGGTCAACGCCATGGCGATCCCGGCGGCGGGCGGCGAGCTCAGCGACCCGCACGGCGGGCGTCGCGATCTGGCGGACCGTGTGCTGCGCATGGTGGACCCCGGGGCCTTCGCCGCCGATCCCGTCCGGCTGGTGCGTCTCGCCCGGCTGGCGCTGCAGACCGGTTTCACGATCGACCCCGACACCCATCTGCGGGCCCGCATGGACGCGCCTCGCGTGCGGACCACCGCGGGCGAACGCGTACTCGCCGAGATGCGTCTCATCGCGCGCCACGACGAGGCCTGGCGGGGTCTCGAGATCCTCGACGACGTCGGTTCGCTCGGCGTCATCGTCCCGGATCTGGAGGAGGCGCGCGGCCTGGAGCAGACGCCGTACCACCACCTCGACGTCCTCGGCCACACGCTCGAGGTCGTCCGGTTCTCCTGTGAGATCCGCCGAGATCCGCAGGAGATCTTCCGAGGCGACGCCGCCTTTGTTCGCGCCGCGCTCGATGAGCCCCTGGCGGACGGTCTCACCCGCGGCGACGCCCTCGTGTTCGCCGCGCTCTTCCACGACGTGGGCAAACCCCAGACGTTCGGGACGACGCCGGAGGGGCGCATCACCTTCATGGGGCACGACCGCGTGGGCGCCGACATCACCGACGCCTGGTGCACCCGCTTCGGCGCCTCGACCCGCTTCCGTCAGGTGGTCACACAGTGCGTACGGGAGCACCTTCGGCTGGGTTTCATGGTGCATCGCCAGCCTCTCAGCCTGCAGCGGATCGTGCGGTACTGGTGGGCCACCGTTCCAGCCGACGTCGAACTCCTCGTGATCACGGCGTCCGACAGACTGGCAACCGACGGGCCTCGCACCACGCCGCCCCAGATCTCGCGTCACCTCGACGTCGTGCGCCAGGTCACCCATGCCATCCGCAGGTTGGCCGAGCGCGGCGAGCCCACGCCGCTCATGGACGGCACCGAGATCATCGCGCTCGGCGATCGCGCCGCGGGACCCTGGGTCCGTGAGGTCGTCCACCTGTTGCGGGAGCATCAGGTGATCGGTCGTGTGACGACGCGGGCACAGGCGGAGCGCCTTGTGCGCGACTGGATCGACACCCATCCCACGCAATGAACGGAGCACCACCGTGGTTCGACTGACGAAGATCTACACGCGTCTCGGCGACGGCGGCGAAACCCATCTGGGCGACATGTCCCGCGTGCGCAAGACGAGCGCCCGCATCACGGCCATTGGCGACGTGGACGAGCTGAACGCCGCCGTCGGAGTCGCCGTGGCCGCCGGCCCGGATCCCGAACACACCTGCTGGCTGACACGTATCCAGAACGACCTGTTCGATCTCGGCGCCGATCTGGCCGTACCGGTCGGCGGCGACGACCGCGACCGTCTGCGCATCGCACGGGCTCAGGTCGACCGTCTGGAGGAGCACTGCGATGCCGCCAACGCCGATCTCACCGACCTCACCAGTTTCATCCTTCCGGGCGGCGACCCCGTGGCGGCGGCGCTCCATTTGGCACGCTCCACCTGCCGTCGTGCGGAGCGGTCCGTCATCGCGCTGGGGGAGGCCGAGACGATCAACACGGCCACGATCGCGTACCTCAACCGCCTGTCGGACCTCCTCTTCATCCTGGCGCGCCACGCCAACGGCCGCGGAGCCGGCGACGTGCTCTGGGTACCGGGGGGTGAGAGGGGGTAGTCCGTCGGGAGCGGTGGTACCTGCGCGCTGACGAAGGGGTCCGCGAGGTGGCTGCTCGCCGGTCGACGTGCCGGACCAGGTGCCACGCGACCCATGCTTCGCAAGTCTGGTGTCAGGCACCAGACTTGCGCGCGGTTCTCTGGCCCGCAGAAAACCCGCGATAGCAGGCGATTCATTCTCGTATCATCTGTCACGCGCAAGTTAAGTGCCTGGCACCAGACTTGCGTGGGCTTCTTCGACGGGTGTTGGGACGGCTGGCAGAGCGCCCCAACGGGATCGTGAGCAAGCCTCCTACGGTAGGACGCGCCACACGGTCAGCGAGTGCCCCTCGACGGTCCAGATGCCCGTCACCGGGTCCGCCTCCGGCCGGGTGCCCGTGCTCTCCAGGCACTCGAGTCCGCGGCCAGCAACCGGTTCGGCCGGGATGACATCGCACGGCTCGGGGCCTGAGTTGGCCACGATGTAGAGCGAATCGTCCACGATCCGCTGCCCGGTCCGATGATCGCGGTCCGGGATGCCGTCGCCGTTCAGGTGGACGGCCAGCACGCGCACCTCCGGGTCCTCCCAATCGCTGTTCTCGATCCGCTGCCCATCCGCGCCGTACCAGCCCACGTCCGGGGCACCTGTGTCGCAGACGTCCTCCCCGGTGAGGAACGACGTCCGGCGCAGCACCGGATGCGCGCGTCGCACGGCCAACCATCGCCGCGCGGTGTCGAGGAACGCCCGCTCCTCGTCCGACAGGTTCCAGTCGTGCCATGACAGCACGGAGTCCTGACAGTAGGCGTTGTTGTTGCCGTGCTGCGTGCGGCCGATCTCGTCGCCACCCGAGATCATGGGGACACCCTGCGACAGCGCCAGGGTGCCGATGAAGTTGCCCATCTGACGCAGACGCAGGGCACGGATGTGGGGATCGTGGCTCGGGCCCTCCATCCCGCAGTTCCAGCTGCGGTTGTCGTCGGTGCCGTCGTGGTTGTCCTCGCCGTTCGCCTCGTTGTGCTTGTGCTCGTACGAGACGAGGTCCCGGAGCGTGAAGCCGTCGTGGGCCGTCACGAAGTTGACGGACGCCGACGGACGCCGGCTGGCGTGACCGTAGATGTCGCTCGACCCCGCCAGTCGCCGCGAGAACTCACCGACGGTGGAATGGCCGCGCCAGAAGTCCCGGACCGCGTCACGGTAGCGGCCGTTCCACTCGCTCCACGGGGCCGGGAAGCCGCCGACCTGAAATCCGCCGGGGCCGAGGTCCCACGGCTCGGCGATGAGCTTCACCGTCGAGAGGACGGGATCCTGTCCGATGGCCGCGAGCAGCGCGGCCCGGGTGTCGAAGTCCCAGGGGGAGCGGCCCAGTGTGGCGGCGAGGTCGAAGCGGAAGCCGTCCACGTGCATCTCGGAGACCCAGTAGCGGAGGCTGTCCATCACCATGCGAAGCACACCCGGGTGCGTGGTGTTCAGGGTGTTGCCGGTGCCGGTGACGTCGGCGTAGTGGCCGGGGGCGTCAGGGTTCGACCGGTAGTAGCTGCGGTTGTCGAGGCCGCGGAACGCGATGGTGGGGCCGTCGACGCCGCCCTCGACGGTGTGGTTGTAGACGACGTCGAGCAGGACCTCGATCCCGGCGGCGTGGAGCGTGCGCACCATCTCACGGAATTCGGTGACCTGCTCTCCCGTGCTGCCACTCGCGTACCGCGGATCCGGCGCGAAGTACCCGATGGAGCTGTAGCCCCAGTAGTTGCGCAGTCCGCGTCGTCGAAGGGGCGGTTCGTCGGCACAGTGGTGGATGGGAAGCAACTCGACCGCCGTCACGCCCAGTGAGGTGAGGTGGTCGATCACCACCGGCTGCACCAGTCCGGCGTAGCTGCCGCGCAGCCGGGGCTCGATGCCGGGGTGGCGCATGGTGAGCCCGCCCACGTGTGCCTCGTAGATGACGGTCTCCGACCACGGGATGCGCGGGGGGCGGTCGTCACCCCAGTCGAAACCCGGATCGACCACCACGCTGACGGCGGTGTGGGGCCGTGAGTCGCGCGACGAGGGCGATCCGTCGGGCCCCGCCGCGAGGAGCGCCGGGGAGTCGGTCTCGATGACCCCGGAGATGGCACGCGCGGACGGGTCGATGAGGAACTTGGCCGGGTTGAAACGGTGACCGTGCTCGGGCTCCCACGGTCCGTGCACGCGGTATCCGTAACGCTGCCCGGGGCCGACACCCGGCAGGTATCCGTGCCAGACGTGGTTGTCGCACTCCAACAACGGGATACGGGTTTCGCGGCCGCCGTCGTCGACGAGGCAGAGTTCCACGGCCGTGGCATGTTCCGAGAACACCGCGAAGTTGGTGCCCTGACCGTCCCACGTGGCGCCCAGCGGATACGAGCGGCCGAAGAGCGTGCCGGGGGATGTCGCCGGATGCGGGCTCATGTCGCGACGGCCGTCGTCAGCGCGGCGGCCTCTGATCGTGCGTCACACAAAACGTCAGACCGACGTGTCCGTGGCCGGAGTGAGCCAGAGGACGCCCAGCGGTGGAAGCGTGAGCTCGAGGGACCGTTCGTGGCCGTGCCAGGGATGCGCGGCGGCGGTGACTCCGCCCCCGTTGCCGACGTTGGAGCCGCCGTACGGCTGGGCATCGGTGTTCAGGATCTCGTCCCAGCGGCCGCCGTTCGGAACCCCCACGCGGTAGCCCTCGCGCACGACGGGCGACATGTTGGCCACGCACACGAGCGGCGCCGATCCGTCGGCCGTGCGCATGAAGGCGAGGACGTTGGCGGCCGCGTCGCCGCCCTCGATCCAGGCGAACCCCTCCGGCGTGGCATCATGGCGCCAGGCGGCCGGGGCGTCGCGGTACGCCGCATTCAGATCGCGCACGAGCCGCTGCACTCCCTCGTGCTCGGGATACTGGAGGAGGTGCCAGGGCAGGCTGGCGTCGTGGTCCCACTCGCCGGGCTGCGCCATCTCGCCGCCCATGAAGAGCAGCTTCTTCCCGGGATGGGCCCACATCCATCCGTACAGCGCACGGAGATTGGCCAGCTGCTGCCAGCGGTCGCCGGGCATCCGGCCCAGGAGCGACCCCTTGCCGTGCACCACCTCGTCGTGCGAGAGCGGCAGGATGAACTGCTCGCTGAATGCGTACACCATCCCGAACGTGAGGTCGTTGTGGTGATGGACGCGGTAGATCGGGTCGCGCGCCATGTACCGGAGCGTGTCGTGCATCCAGCCCATGTTCCACTTGAAGTCGAAGCCGAGGCCCCCGACGGATGTGGGTCGCGACACCCCGGGCCACGCCGTGGACTCCTCGGCGCACATGAGGGCTCCGGGGACCTCCGCGTGCGTCACCTCGTTGAGGTCGCGCAGGAAGGCGATCGCCTCCAGGTCCTCGCGGCCGCCCTCGGCGTTGGGAACCCACTCGCCGGCCTCCCGCGAGTAGTCGAGGTAGAGCATGGACGCGACGGCATCGACGCGCAGGCCGTCCACATGCATCTCGCGCAGCCAGTAGAGGGCGCTCGCGACGAGGAAGTTGCGGACCTCGTTGCGACCGTAGTTGAAGATCAGCGTGCCCCAGTCCGGGTGCGAGCCGCGGCGTGGGTCGTCGTGCTCGTACAGCGCGGTGCCGTCGAAGCGTGCCAGCGCGAAGTCGTCACGGGGGAAGTGGGCGGGTACCCAGTCGAGGATGACCCCGATTCGTGCGTTGTGGCAGGCGTTGACCAGGGCGCGGAAACCGTCAGGATGACCATAACGTCCGGTCGGGCTGAAGTACCCGGTGCACTGGTAGCCCCACGACCCCCCGAACGGATGCTCGGTGACCGGAAGGAGTTCGACGTGTGTGAACCCCATCTCGGCGACGTACTCGACCAGTTCGACGGCCAGCTCCTCGTACGAGAGGGAGCGGTTCCCCGCGTCCGGGTTGCGGCGCCACGAGCCCAGATGCACCTCGTAGACGGATACGGCGTCCACCCACGGGCGCCGATCGCGGCGCTCCGCCATCCACTCGTCGTCCGTCCACCGGAACGCGCTCTCTTCCACGATGGACGCGGTGAGCGGCGGGATCTCGGATCGGCGGGCCAAGGGGTCGGCCCGGTAGTGCATGACGCCGTCGGCGCCGTTCACGGCGAACTTGTACTCGGCCCCCGGCCCGACCCCGGGGATGAACAGCTCCCAGACCCCGGCCCCGCCGAGCGACCGCATGGGATGCGTCTCGTCGTCCCATCCGTTCCATCCGCCGATGACGCTCACCCCGTGGGCCGACGGTGCCCACACCGCGAATGCGACGCCGTCGACGCCGTCGACGGTGCGGTGATTGGCTCCGAGGACGCGCCAGAGGTCGCGGTGCCGTCCCTCCGCGATGAGGTGGAGGTCGAGCTCACCGAGCGTCGGCATGAACAGGTAGGGGTCGGCGCCGCGGTGGGATCCGTCCGGGTAGGTGGCCTCGATCTCGGCCGGCGGGCCGTCGGCGTGCGCCACGAAGAGGGCGCTCTCGTAGCGGGACATCGGCACGCGCGACCCGGATACCGTCGTCATGACGACATCGGTGGCCTGGGGCCGCCACACCCGGACCGTGCCCCGTCGCCCGTCGTGGTGGAATCCGAGAATGCGGTGTGGGTCGTGGTGCTGACGGCGCTCCAGCAGGTCGATCTCGGCGGCCAGGTCCACTATCCCGCCCCGATCATGCGGTGCAGACCCTCGACCGGTATCGCCACCCACTCCGGGCGGTGGGCGCGTTCGTAGCCGATCTCGTAGAGGACCTTCTCGAGCTCGAACAGCGCGATCAGCTCGTGGCGGACCGCGTCGGTGGGTGGGAGGAGCCCGGTCGGCTCGACGGTGTCCACATAGCCGCGGGTGAGCACCTCGCGTGCGGTGGCCGCCCAGTCGGCCGGTACCGGTGCACCCTCGAGCCGCGCCGCGCCGGCGGCGTAGTCGAGGGAGCGCAGGAGCCCGGCCAGGTCACGCAGCGGCGAGTGCTTGCGGCGACGCTCGACGAGCGAACGGTCCGGCTCGCCCTCGAAGTCGATGATCTCCCAGTGGTCGCCCACCCACAGCGCCTGGCCCAGGTGGAGGTCGCCGTGCACGCGGATGCGCCGTCCCAGCCCGGCCGCGGTCGAAAGCCGGCCGGCCAGCCCGCGCACATCGTCGCACCGGTTGCGGAGCGGGCCGAGGAGCGGGTCGTCGGCGGGGAACTGGGTGAACATCTCCAGGATCAGCTCATCCATCGTCGCGGCCTGGAGGGCCACCGACTGCGAGTCGACCTCCTCCGGGATGAACGCGGGCTCGGGGTGCATGGAGAGTGCGGCATGCAGCCGGCCCGTGGTCGCACCCAGCTCACCGATGACCGTGAGGAGCGAATGCCCGCGGTCCTCACGCAGCGCCGACAGGACCAGCTCCCAGCCGTCGATGGCGCCGGCGCGGTACGGCTGGAGGATGCCCAGCGTCGTGTCCATGAGTCCGCCGCGGTGCTCGTACCAGCCAAGGAGGCCGGGGACGATGTCGCTCCCGTCGTCGCGGAGCGCGTGCAGGATCTCGAGCTCGGGGTGGAGGCCCGGTTCGAGCCGGCGGTAGCACTTGAGCATCAGCCGCTGGTCGACGACGACCGACGTGTTGGACTGCGTTCCGATGTTGAGCTCGGCCTCCTGAGGTGCGGGCTCCACGGAGGCGGCCTCCGACGACACGAAGACGACGGACTGGTCGCCGGATGTGATCGTCGCGCCATCACGCATGGCGCGCACGATCCGGACCAGCGGGCCGCCGGTCTGACCCAGCTCGTAGATCTCGACGTCGTCGACGACGTCGATGGCATCGTCACCGCCCTGCGGCGGCCGGGTACTGAGGAGGAGCTGGTGCACCGTGTGCGTGCCGAGCGCCACGTAGGCCTCGACCAGTGCGATGGCGACGACGGGATCGTCCCCCACCACGTGCACGTTGGCGATGGTCGCGCCCATGAGCGGGTCACCCCCGATCCAGCGCTGTCGCGCCAGGAAGTCCCGTAGCGCGTCGGGGTCGACGCGGCCGATGCGATCCTTGACGTCGTTGGTCGCGGGGGTCATGAGGGTCGCTCCAGGTGGAACCAGAAGTACCCGCGCGGAGCGAGGGTGAGGAGGTACGGAAGCTCACCGATGAGCGGGAACTCGGACCCCCCGAGCAGCTCGATCGGCCTCCAATCACGATAGCGCGACAGGTCCAGCTCGACGGCCTGGGCCGACCGTGCGAGGTTGTGGACGCACAGGACGGTGTCGTCCTCCCAGGTGCGCACGTGCGCGAAGATGGTGGGGTTGGACGTGGTCAGTGCCTCGTACTCGCCCAGGCCGAACACGGGCCGCTGCTTGCGCAGTGCGATGAAGCGCTGCGTCCAGCGCAGGAGCGATGTGGGCGAGCGCAGCTGGGCCTCCACGTTCACGGCGGCGAAACCATGCACGGGGTCCATGAGCGGTGGCAGGTACAGCTGCGCGAAGTCGGCGCGCGAGAAGCCGCCGTTCCGGTCGCTGGTCCAGTGCATGGGTGTGCGTACGCCGTCACGGTCGCCCAGGTAGATGTTGTCGCCCATGCCGATCTCGTCCCCGTAGTAGAGGACGGGAGCACCGGGCAGCGAGAACAGCACAGCGATCATGAGCTCGATCTCGTCGCGGCCGTTGTCGAGCAGCGGGGCGAGACGACGGCGGATGCCGAGGTTGAGCTTGGCACGCGGATCACGCGCGTACTCGGAGTACATGTAGTCGCGCTCGTCGTCGGTCACCATCTCCAGTGTCAGCTCGTCGTGGTTGCGCAGGAAGAGACCCCACTGGCACGACGCGGGGATGGCGGGCGTCTGGTCCAGGATGTCGACGATGGGCTGTGCGTTCTCCTTGCGGATCGCCATGAAGAGCCGCGGCATGAGCGGGAAGTGGAACGCCATGTGGCACTCGTCACCGTCCCCGAAGTAGTCGACGACGTCGGCCGGCCACTGGTTGGCCTCGGCCAGAAGGACGCGGTCGGGGTACCGCTCGTCGATCTCACGACGCACCCGTTTGAGGTAGGCGTGCGTCTCGGGGAGGTTCTCGCAGTTGGTGCCTTCACGTTCGAACAGGTACGGGACCGCGTCCAGCCGGAACCCGTCGAGCCCCATGTCCAGCCAGAAACGCAGCACCTCCAGCATGGCCTCCTGGACCTCGGGGTTGTCGTAGTTCAGGTCGGGCTGGTGGCGGAAGAAGCGGTGCCAGTAGTAGGCGCCGGCGGTCTCGTCCCAGGTCCAGTTGGACTCCTCCGTGTCGATGAAGATGATGCGGACGTCTTCGTACCGGTGCTTCGTGTCCGACCACACGTACCAGTCGCGCTTCGGGTTGTCGGGCGATGAACGCGCCTCCTGGAACCACGGGTGATCGCTGGAGGTGTGGTTCATGACGAGGTCGGCGATGACGCGGATGCCCCGCTGGTGCGCCGATTCGATCAGCTCGCGCACGTCGCCGACGGTGCCGTAGTCGGGATTCACGCCGAAGAAGTCGGCGATGTCGTAGCCGCCGTCGCGCATGGGCGACGGGTACATGGGGAGCATCCAGATGCAGTCGATGCCCAGCCATTCCAGGTAGTCGAGCTTGTCGATGACGCCGCGGATGTCGCCGTGTCCGTCGCCGTTGGCGTCGTTGAAACCGCGGACGTAGACCTCGTAGAAGACGGCCGTCTTGAACCAGTTGGGTTCGGACTCGAACCAGCCGGTGCCCGTCACCGGGTCCGGGTTCCTCATCGGCGAACACCCAGGATGTGGGCCTGTCCGGGTTCGAGGGCCACGTAGTTGCCCCCGGTGCGCCAGTCGTAGATGCCGGCGGTGAGGTGGTCCACCACCTGGAAGGCGCCCGGCATCCCGACGTCGTGTGTCAGTTCGACGAGACCCACCTGGCGGGCCCCGGTGTCGACGTTGACCACGGTGATGACGGCGTCGCCGCCCGTGCCCTTGACGTAGGCGATCAGCGCGTCGTTCTGCGTCGCGAGGAGGTGGATCGGAGCGAGGCGCCGCAGGGCGGGAAGGCGCCGGCGGATGGCGTTCAGCTCGGCGAACAGCGGCAGCAGCGGGCCGTCCAGCTCACGATGCTTGATCGCGTACTTCTCCGAGTCCTCGTACTCCTCGCTGCCCGGTCGCACGGGCGTGTTCTCCAGGTTCTCGAAGCCGGAGTAGATGCCGTAGCTGGGCGAGAGCGTCGCGGCGAGCACCAGGCGTGCCCGGAAGGCGGGTTCGCCGCCGGTCTGCAGGTACTCGTGGAGGATGTCCGGCGTGTTCACGAAGAAGTTCGGGCGGAAGAACAGGTTGACGGGCGGGTTGGCGAGCTCCTGGATGTAGTCGCCCAGCTCCCCCGCTCCGTTGCGCCAGGTGAAGTACGTGTACGACTGCTGGAAGCCGACCTTGCCGAGCTCGTACATGACGGCCGGCTTGGTGAACGCCTCCGCCAGGAAGATCACGTCGGGGTGTTCCGCGCGCACCCGGTCCAGGAGCCACTGCCAGAAGCGGATGGGCTTGGTGTGCGGGTTGTCGACCCGGAAGACGCGCACCCCCTGGTCTATCCAGTGGGCCACGATGTCGGCGAGCGCCTGCCACAGGCCGCGCCAGTCGTCGCAGTCGAAGTCGACGTTGAAGATGTCCTGGTACTTCTTGGGGGGGTTCTCCGCGTACTTGAGCGTCCCGTCGGGCCGGCGGGAGAACCAGTCGGGGTGCTCGGTCAGCCAGGGGTGGTCGGGCGAGCACTGCAGGGCGAAGTCGAGGGCGATGTCGATGCCGCGTTCCCGTGCGGCGGCCACCATTGTGCGGAACTCGTCCGGTGTGCCCAGATCCGGGTGGATGGCCGTGTGCCCGCCCGTCGCGTCGCCGATGGCCCAGGGGCTGCCGGGGTCGCCCGGTCCCGCCGTCAACGCGTTGTTGCGCCCCTTGCGGTGCGTGGTCCCGATGGGGTGGATCGGGGGGAGGTACAGCACGTCCACGCCGAGATCCGTGAACCGGTCGAGCCGTTTCGTGATCCCGGCGAACCCGCCCCACGAGCGCGGGAAGAGCTCGTACCAGGTGCCGAAGGCGGCGCGTTCGCGGTCGGCGATGATCGGGAAGGACGCGGTCCGCACCCGTTCGGTGCGGGGACCGAGTTCGGCGTACGCGGCGGCCACCGCGTCCGAGAGGCCGGCGGCGACCCGCTCGTCCTGCGGTGCGTCGGATCGGAGCGTGGCCAGGGCGGCCGTGACCTCCGGGTCCTTCGACCTCCCCAGCCGGGCGGCATCCAGAACGGCGAGGCCCTCCAGGATCTCGCTCGTCAGATCCTCCTGTCCGCCCTCGATGCGACGGAACATCTCATGACGCCATGATGCGAACAGGTCGGTCCACGCCTCCACCTGGAACCGGTGGTCGCCCACCTCGTCGAAGGCCAGCGTCGCATGCCACCGGTCGGTCCCAGGCGTCTCCGCCATCGCGACCTCGGCCCATTTCCCGGTTGCGTACCGGTGACGCACCACGGCGCGCAGGGTCTCGTGACCGTCGCGGATGACGGTGGCACCGATCGTGACCGGGTCGCCGGCGATCGTCTTGGGGCTCCCGCCGGACACGACGGGCTGCACGTCCTCGACGATGATGCGCACGGGACGCGTGGTGGGCGGTGTGGTGTTCACGGTCATCAGCATGCCGAACGGGCGGGCGGGCTGTCGGAGGTGGCGGTTTCAGGGTGGTGGCGCCACTATGGTTGCGATCACCGATCGGCGGGATCCGTGGATTCGCGTCCCTTCGGCTCTGACGTGGCGTCGACCGTCGACATCCAGCATGCGGTGATCGGGCATCACACCCTTCGGGGAGTTTCACCGGGGCGGTCCATACGAACTCCGGCGGAGCCCATACAGGGATCGACCCGCCGACCCAGGAGCATCTCGTGGCGCCTGCCATCCCACGGCCATCCGCCGACGGTACGCAGATCCGGCCAATGAGCAGATGCAGCGGTGGTGGAACGGTGTCGCCTGGTCTCCGGAAACGCGCGTGGCGCCGATGGCATACGATGGCGCCTCGCCTCCGGGTCCGGCTTTCGAGCCGCGCACCTGTCCCGGGGATACGGCACCTCCACGCCGGGCCATGACCACCCCGCCGTGACCGGGATGGGGAGTGCCATCCGTGCGGTCTTCGAGAGGTACGCCGATCTGCGGGGCCGCGCCGTCCGTCCGGAGTTCTCGTACTGGAACCTCGTCGTCCTGCTCGCCTCGTTCATCCTCATCTTCGGAGGTGGCTTCACCGCCGGACTGCTGGGCGGATCGGACGACGTGAAGATCGGGTTCGCCATCATCGCCATCATCGCCGTCGTCGGTGTGGCCGTGACCATCGTGCCGAGCATCACCGTCACGGTGCGGCGGCTTCGTGACGCGGGAGCTCGCTGGGCGCTGATCCTCCTCGCCTTCATCCCGTACGTCGGCGGACTCGTGGTGTTGGCGCTGTGTTGCATGCCGACCACGAACCGCGCAGCAGCGGGGGCGTCGCGCGATAGCTGTTGGTCGTGGCAGTGGTCGTTGACCGCCGCTCCCACGACCGTGGTGTATCGGGCGGCCCGACGCGCCACCGGCAGACGGGCTTCAGGAGTCGTCCGGTCTCGGTTGCCCGGCGAAGGCGGGATCGCCGATCGGATGTGCCCACGTCGGTGCCGTCGCCGATGTGGCGGAGATGTGCCCGATGGTGGCGGCGTGCGGCACGGCCGCTTCGGATTCGTGCCCGTGGTCGTGGGTATGGATCATCATCGGCGGGGCGGCTCCGATCACCAGCGCGGCCCAGACGGCGGCCACCGCCTTCGACGGTGTCGCGCCGTTGCGCGTGGCCCACAGGATGGCGGCACCCACCAGGGCGATACCGATCGACACCCACTGGGGGAGCGTCAGTCCGAGTGCGACCTCCTCGTTGCGGCGGAGGAACTCGACCAGGAAACGCTCGACGGACTGGAGGACGCACCACAGGCCGAACAGCTGCCAGCCGTTGTTCAGGCGATGCCGGAGCTTCCAGAGGATGATGAAGACGATGAACATGGTGATCGTCTCGTACACGGGCGTGGGATGCACCTTCTCGTCCGTCGGAACGGTTCCGTTGGGGTAGGCCATCGCCCACGGCACCGACGACGGCCGTCCGTAGTCGCCATCCCCGGACAGCTGGCAGCCGATACGGCCGATGGCGTAGCCGAGCGCGAGGCCTGGGGCGGCGACGTTGGCGACGGTGCCGAGGGGCACCTTGCGGATCTGCGAGACGATGATGACGCCGATCGCTCCGCCGATCACCCCGCCGTACCACACGAGCCCCGTCGCACTGAACAGGCCGCCCTCGAAGTCGTTCTGGATCAGGTAGTCCAGCCGGGCGCCGATGAAGCCGCCGATGCCGGCGCCGAGGATGAGTTCCCACCCGATGTTCGGGTCGTACCCCCGCTCGCGCAGGTCGCGGCTGGCCAGCCACGCCGGGACGATCAGGGCGAGGGCGACCATGAGGCCGAAGCTGTACAGGGTAAATGGACCGATGCTGAACAGCTCAGGCCTCATACGTGTCCTCCGGTTGGTGCGTGTGGTCGGGAGTCATCCGCCGGTGTGTGCGTCGGTGCGGGCGGTCCGGCATCCCGCTGTGCCGCCGGAATCGTAGTGGGGCGCGAGGGGGGATCGGGCTATCATCGGGTGCATGGACTTTCGCGGCGATCTCCGGTCCCACGGGCTCCGCGTCACCCCGCAGCGTGTGGCGGTGCTCGAAGCGATGGACGGAGGGAAGGCCATGTCGGCCCAGGAGGTCCATCAGGCTGCTCTCGACGCGTGCCCAGACCTGGGGCTCTCGACCGTCTATCGCACCCTCCTGCGGTTCGTCGACGCCGGGGTGGTCGATCAGATCGGTCAGTACGAGGGCGAGTCCACCTACCGGCTCTGCAGCGGCCACCATCACCACCACCTGGTGTGCGATCGCTGCCGCACGGTCATCGAGCTGGGCAACTGCGACCTGCAGTACAGCCACGACGCCATCTCGGCCGACCACGGCTTCGAGGTGACCGGCCACTCGCTGACGTTCAACGGTCTCTGCCGTACATGCAGGGAAAAGAGCGCTAACCCTCACCCTTGACATGAACATGAGAGTGGGTCAACGGTGGGGCGAGCGGAACCCGGCGGAGTGACGATGCGCGCGATACGGCCCAGGAGAGAAGCACCAGGGCCGTCGCCGCGAAGACCACCGCGGGTCCGGTGGCGATGCCCGCGTGGTACGAGAGGTAGAGACCGGCCATCGCGGACACCGCCCCCGCCGCCATGGCCGTCGCGATGCACCAGCGCAGCCGCCGGGTCAGGTTCCGCGCCGTCATGGCCGGCGCCACCAGGAGCGCGATGACCAGCATGTTGCCGATCGCCTGCGTGAGGATCACCACCACCACGGCCAGCACGACGAGCAGGGCGGCGTCCAGCACCCAGCGCCGGGTTCCCTCCGCGCCGGCCAGCACGCGGTCGAAGGTGGTGGTGATGAGCGGCCGGCGCAGCGCCACCAGCACGGCGATGCATGCCGCCGCGGTCACCGCCAGGACCCACAGGTCGCGCTCGGAGGTGCCCAACACCGAACCGAACAGGATCGAGCTCACGCTGCGGTCGAACGGCCCGAACTCGGCGTACAGGATGGCACCGAAGGCGAAGAGGCCTGTGTAGACCACGGCGATGGCCGTCTCGTGGGACGTCGTCGACTGCCGGGCGATGATCGCGATGCCCAGGCCGGCGGCGATCGCCGCCACCAGTCCACCCAGCATGAGCGACGTCCCCGCCGCGGCGGCCAGCACGACCCCGGGAAAGACCGTGTGCGCATATGCGTCGGTCGTGAACGCCAGCCCGCGCAGGAGCACCAGCACCCCGACGGCGCCGCCCACCAGACCGGCGATGAGCAGGGCGATCCCGGCGCGCGCCACGATCCCCGTGCTCCACGGGTCGGTGAGCCACTCGATCACGACGGATCGTGTGTGTGGTGGTGCTCGGCGTGCTCCACGTCGTGCGCGTGGTCGGTGCCGTGCTCGTGCTCGCATGCGTGGGCGTCGTCGATCATCTCGAGCGGGATCTCGTCGGACCCCAGCGTGAGGAGGGTCGATCCGTAGGTGTGTCGCAGAGCATCCGGGGTGATGACCGCATCGGGTGGGCCATCGGCGCGGATGGTCTCGTTGAGAAGGACGACGCGGTCGCAGAGACGCGCGGCACCGGGGATGTCGTGCGTCGAGATGACGACGCAGCGTCCCTCGGCGGCCAGGGCGGTGACCGCCTCCTCGATGACTCGGGCGCTGGTGGGGTCGACGCCGGTGAACGGCTCGTCCAGCAGGATCGTATGGCGGTTCTGGGCAAGGGCCCGGGCGATGATCGTCCTCTGACGCTGGCCACCGGAGAGCTCAGAGAACCGGCATCCGGCGTGCTCGTCCATCCCCATCTGTGCGAGGGCCTCGTCGGCGCGGCGCCGGTCCTCGGCCGTCAGGCGCTGCCACCAGCGGCGTTCGCCGTAGCGTCCCATCAACGCGACGTCGAAGGGGGTGGCCGGGAACTCGCGGTGGTAGTGCTCGCCCTGCGGCACGAACGCGATCGGTCCGTCGCGGGTGATGGTGCCCTCATGGGGTACCAGACCCAGGATGGCGGAGAAGAGCGTTGACTTCCCTGCCGCGTTGGGGCCGAGGATGCCGACGACGGATCCGTGGTCGAAGGTGGCCGTGACGTCGCGGAGCGCCCAGCGGGTGCCGAACCGGACGGCGACGTCCGTCAGCGTCACGGCCGGGGAACTCACCCCTTCATCCCCGCGACGAGTGCGGTCATGTTGCTCGTCATCATGTCGATGTAGGTCTCCGCGCCGCTGCCCTCCGGGCCGAGTGAGTCCGCGTAGAGGACCGAGCCGATACGGGCTCCGGTCTCCTTGGCCAATGCCTGCGACAGCTTCGGGCTGATGGCCGCCTCCGGGAAGATAACGCGTACCCTGGCCGTCTTCACCTCGTCGGCCAGGCGCGCCAGGTCCTTGGCGCTGGGTTCGGCGGACGTGCTGAGCGACGGGAGGATCGTGCCCGCGGTGGTGATCCCGAAGCGGGAGGTCAGGTATCCGAATGCGTCATGGTCGGTGACGATGCGGCGCTCGGCGGCCGGGACCTCGGCGATCATCGTGTCGAGCCTCTTCTCGAGCCCGTCCAGTTCGGCGCGGTAGGCGTCGGCGTTGGCGGCGTAGGTCGCCGCGTTCGCGGGTGCGGCGTCTGTGACGGCCTTCTCGATGTTCGTGATCATGGTGCGGGCGTTGGCCGGGTCCATCCAGACGTGGGGGTCCTCGGCGCCGTGACCCTGCCCGCCCTCGTCGGCGTGCTCGGCCTCGTCCGCGTGGTCGTGATCGTCCTCACCGGTCTCGCGGGGGGTGATGCCGGTCGATGCGATGACGAGGGCTGCATTCGTGCCCGAACTCGTGCGCAGCTCGGTGATCCAGTCGTCCAGGTGGAGGCCGTTGGCGATGATGACGTCGGCGTCGGCGACGGCCTTCATGTCGTCGGAGGTCGGTTCGAAGTCGTGGGCGTCGGCGTTGGGCTGGAGGATCTGGACGACGGTGCCACGGTCGCCCACCACGTTGCGGGCGAAGTCGCCGATCTGGGTGGTCGTCGCCACGACGGTCGGCCCGTCGCCTCCCGACTCCGATGACGAGCCGCATCCGACGGCGGCGAGCAGGACGGCGGTGCCGGCGAGAAGGGCAAGGGTGCGCGAGAGGGTCGTCTTCATGACGGCGATCCTCTCAGTAGATAGGAATGATTGTCAAGTAGGAAAGATTCGCGCCAACGCGCCCGATCGTCGCGCCGCCGTGCCGAGTCCCAGGACGACGACGAACACGGACGCCGAGACGGCGGCGATCGTGGCACCCGGCGGCCATGCCGTGGCGTCTGCCAGGACGAGGCCGGCCACGCCGGTCACCGCGGTGACGGCGACGGCCGTGACGATGAGTGGTGTCACGCGGTTGGTGACGAGGCGTGCGGTGGCCGCCGGGACGAGGAAGAGCCCCGCAACGAGCAGGCTGCCGATCATCCGTACCGATACCGCGACGGCGGTCGCCAGCAGGATGAGGATCACGAGTTCCGCCGTCCGGGTGCGCCCGCGTCCCTCGGCACGCGACATCTGGGGGTCGAACGTGGCGAGCACCAGTGTGCGCCGCACCGCGACGAACGCCGCCAGGGTGATCACCGCCAGCGCCGCGGCCGCCCACACGTCGGTCCAGGTGGTGCTGAGCAGGCTCCCGAAGAGGAGTGCGTTCACGCTGACGCCCGGGTCGGCGACATCGCTGACGAGAAACGCTCCGAACGCGAGTGCGCAGGCCAGCATGATCGCGACGCCGGCCCCGTCGGCCTCGGATCGGCGGCGGGTGGTGAGGGCAAGGAGCACCGCGGCCAGGCACGCGGCACCCACGGATGTCCCGAGGAGGCTCCAGCCGACGATCGTCGCGAAGACCATCGCCGGGAAGGTGACCTGGCCGACGGCGTGGGTGAAGAACGCCATCCGGCGCAGGACGATCCATGTTCCGAGGATGCCGGCGGGGACCGCAAGGATGAGGATGATGAGAAGGGCGCGCGTGAGGTAGGGCGCGGTGAGGAAGTCACCGACGGACGCCGTGACGATGTCGGCGGATCCGGGGATGCGGATCACCGATGTGTGTGGCGGAACAGCGGCGACGTCATCCGGTCGATCCTACGCGTGTGTCCGGTGGGGTGGGGCAACCGGGTGCCGGGCTCGGGCCGCCGTTCAGGGTGTTGCGGTGCGCTGCGGTCGTGGCGGAGCGCGACCGAGGCCGACGTGTTCCCCGTTGTGCCCTTGTGGTGATGACGGTTCTGTTCAGGCGTCGGCTCAGACAGCTCTCGGTGATCCCTATGGCGGTGGCGACCTCTCGCTGTCCGTACCCCAGATTGACGGCGGCTTGTGCGCCCTCCGCCTCACCCAACAACTGGACGAGCGTGCTGAGCTCAGGCGCTGCTGAGCCTGCGCGTCCGGGGGCGGGGTCGGATCGGATGAGCTGGTGGAACTGTCGCTCGGCCATGGAGGGGACGGGATGAAGGCGTTTCAGGATGGTCGTCTCGTCGACGGTGATCGGCGGGCGCAGTGTGCCGCGTTGCGCGTAGCTGCTCCACGGATAGTGAGCCGGATCGTCGACGATGCTGGCTCGGACCGGATTGCGGTTCACGTACCTGACGGTGGCGAAGAACTGCTCGTCGGATGTCACCGGCACCGAGTGGAACCGGTGGCCGAAGAGATGCCCGGTGCGTTCGTGGAAGTGGTTGTAGCGCCGCGCGTAGCGGCCGAGGATGTCGCGGAGCCCTGCCGAGACGTCGAACGTCTCGGTCGTGATGAGCAGATGGATGTGGTTCGTCATCAGGCACCAGGCGGGGATCCGCCACCCTCGGCGTGCGCGTGTCTCTTCCACCAACGCGAGGAACGACGTGCGGTCGAGTTCGGTGTTGAAGATCGGCTGTCGGTTGTTGCCGCGTGCGGTGACGTGGTATGTGAGCCCGTCGACGGGCAGGCGCGGTGCGCGTCCCATGCGTCCTCCTCGAACGTGTTTCCCTTACAAGGGCTGGCCGGGCCATTTCCTCCCCCCTCGAGGATGCACGTAGCGGGAGTTTTTCTTCGTCCGAAAGGCCAGGGCGCGCAAGTCGGGTGCCTGGCACCCGACTTGCGCGCCCTGGCCGACGGTCGCGGAACATCGTGAGAAGCAGGCACTTCGTGCTTGTGTGGTTCGGCACTCGCAAGTTAAGTGCCTGGCACCAGACTTGCGCACCCGCGCTTGCCGGGGCCGAGCATGTGCCGCTAAGGGCGCGTTGTGTGAGTCCTCTGCGCCCGCCTCAGATCCTCCGGAGTGTCCACATCGCCGCACGTTCGTGCCGCACCCGGGTGGATCTCATCCGCGTCGAGCAGCAGCGGACGAAGCGCCTCCAGGGCTGCCCGTACGGAGACCCCGGCGAGCGCCGCCGCCCGGAGGCCCTCGGCGGCGCCGGGGCCGTACCGGCCGATCAGGGGCTGCAGGGCGCCGTCGGCCACGATCACAGCCGTGCCCCCCCCGCGGGAGGCCAGCGCGCGGAGCAGGCGAGGATCGAGGAACGGCACGTCGCACGGCATCGTCACGATCGGTTCGTCCAGGACGGCGAGCGCATGGGCGATCCCCGTCAGCGGGTGCGTCGGCTGCGGTGGCTCGACCAGTATGGGGACGCGGCCGTCGTCGTCATCGAGCGCGAAGCCGGGCTTGGCACAGACGACCGGCTCCAGGTCGGCGGCGATCACGATGTCGACGGCCCAGCGGATCAGCGGCCGGCCCGCCACGATCGCCTGGGGCTTGTCGCCCCCCAGACGCCGCCCCTCGCCCCCTGCCAGGATGACCCCCGTTCGCACCCGGGCGGACATGGCCCGCCTATCCGCCGATCTGGGACATCGTGCGGTCGGGCTGCCGGAAGGCCGCGAGGTCCATGAGGTGCCCCCGCTCCTTCTTCCAGACGGCGTCGCGGATCATCTCCGCGAGATCGGCGTCCGTCGCCCCCGATCGCACGGCCCGTCGGAGATCGGTCTCGCGATGGCTGAACAGGCACGTCCGCAGATGTCCGTCCGCGGTCAGGCGAATCCGGTTGCAGTCATCGCAGAACGGGTTGGTGACCGGGTTGATGAACGCGATCGATCCGCGCGCCCCGGTCAGGTCGTAGACGGTCGCCGTCGCATGCGGATCGCGTCCACGCGGCGTGAGGGGATGGAGCGCCTCGACCATGGCCCGCACCTCCTCACCGCTCAGCAGGCGATCCCGTGCCCACCCCGGGCCGGCGCCGAGCGGCATCTGCTCGATGAACCGGACCTCGATGTCGAACTCCTGGGCCAGACGGACAAGAGCCGGGACCTCGTGATCCGTGATCCCGCGGATCCCGACGGCGTTCACCTTGACCTGCCGGACGCCCGGCAGCGTGAGAAGCAGCCGTAGCCCCGCGAGGACGCGCTCCACCCCGCGGCGGCGCGTCACCTGCTCGTACCGGTCGGGGTCGAGCGCGTCGAGGCTCACGTTGAAGCGCTGGATGCCGGCGCCGGCCAGATGTTCGGCGTCCCGCTCGAGCAGGAGACCGTTGGTGGTCACGGAGAGATCACGGATGCCCTCGATCCCCGCGATCTGGCGGGCCAGCTCGGGGAAGCCGCGGCGGACCAGCGGTTCGCCGCCCGTGAGGCGCACGGCGTCGACACCGAGGTCGACGAATACCCCCACGAGCCGCGCGATCTCCTCGAACGAGAGGATCTCGCCATGCGGCAGCCACGGAACACCCTCGGCGGGCATGCAGTAGTGGCACCGGAGGTTGCACAGATCGGTCACGGATACGCGCAGATCGTCGACGACCCGCCCGAAGCCATCGTGCATCGCCTGCGTCTCACCCATGGGGGACCTCGACCGCGGTGCCCGCAACGCGCGCGGCCGTGCCGTCGGACACGACCTCGGTCTTCCAGACGGGGAGGCTCTCCTTGATGCGGTCGATGGCCGCCCGGGCCGCGCCGAAGGCCTCGGGCCGATGGGCGGAGCTCGCGGCGATGACGACGGAGGGCTCCCCGAGCGGGACGGATCCCACACGATGCTCCGCGGCCACGGCGATCACGCCGTATTCGTCGGCGATCTCGCGGAGGATGCGACGCAGCAGGGGCTCGGCCATCTCGACGTAGGCCTCGTACTCGAGGCGCGGCACGTCGCGCGTGACCCCTGAGAAGGTGACGATCGCACCCGCGGCGGGATCGCGAACCCGTGCGACCACCCGATCGAGTGAGAGCGGGTCACGGCCGATGCGTCCATCGACCCGGGCCTCCGCTGCCCCTCCGCTCACCGGCGGGATGAGTGCGATCTCGTCTCCATCACGCAAAGGATGGCCGGCTGGTCGGTACTCGCGGTTGACGGCGGCGGCCACCCGCATTCGCAGGAGGTCCGGCGGCGGGCTCGTGTCGCGCTCGATGGCGGCGAACAGGTCCGCGACCGTCGACTCGGCCGGGAGCGTGAGCGTGAGGCGTCGACGGCCGACGATGTCGACCAGCCCGGCGAAGATTCGGACGGTCACGTTCACACCGCCAATAGTACAGCGGCGTATAGTGGAAACCCTCCGAAGGCACCCGATCCCGACCAGAATGGGGCATTCATCGGTGAGGAGCAGGACGTTCAGCGGCGATGACCCGGGTGGTCCGGCGGAGGCGCTCACACACGTCGACGGTGAGGGGACCGCTCGGATGGTGGATGTCGGCGAGAAGCCGATCACCCGCCGTGAGGCGACCGCTCGTGCGGTGGTTCGTGTCAGTGAGACAACAGCGGCCCGGATCGTGGCCGCCGACCTCCCCAAGGGGGACGTGATCACCGTCGCGCGCCTGGCCGGGATGATGGCCGCGAAACAGACCGGCACGGTGATCCCGCTGGCCCATCCCCTGCCCCTGGACGTCGTCGACGTCGACATCACGGTGTCGCGCGACCACGTCACGGTGACGGCGACCGTCGCCACCCATGCCCGCACCGGCGTCGAGATGGAGGCCATGTGCGCGGTGAGCACCGCGGCCCTCACGGTCTACGACATGGTGAAGGGGGTCGAGCGTGGGGTCGTGATCGAGCGCGTCGAGCTCCTGGCGAAGTCCGGGGGACGCCGGGACTGGACTCGAGACGAGGAAGAGGTCTGATGAGCCTTCGCGTGGCGATAATGACGGTGTCGACATCGCGTCTCACCGGCGAGCGTGAGGACCGGTCCGGTCCCGCCCTCGCGGAGTTCGTGGACGCGCTCGGCGGAGAGGTCTTCAGCCGGGAGATCGTTCCCGATGACCGCGCGGAGATCGCCGATCGGCTCGCGGCCCTCGCCGACTCGGATTCCGTGGATCTGATCCTGACGTCCGGAGGCACCGGCCTTGCGCTGAGCGACGTCACCCCTGAGGCCACGCGCAGTGTCATCGACCGCGAGGCCCCCGGCATCGCGGAGGCCATGCGCCTCGCGTCGAAGCCCCACACGAAGTACTGGATGATGTCGCGCGGCGTGGCCGGACTGCGGGGGCGGGTGCTCATCATCAACTTCCCCGGCAACCCGCGCGCCATCGCCGAGTCGGGTGAGCCGCTGGTCGACACGCTCGAGCACGCCATGGCGCTCCTGCTCGACCCCGACCTCTCCCACGACTGAGGATGGTTGGCTTCGCGGTCTCGCGGCGTCGCGTGTGTCTCCGGCGGCGCGGATGCGCCACCGGGCGCCCCGGAAAGGACACCACCCTGCCTCTCGGCGTCCGGCGACGCCCGGCATCAACCGGTGACGCACCCCGCATCCACGCCACCGTGGAACCGGCGATCCCATCGTGACCCTTCCGCTTCAGGAGGCCATGGCGATCGTCCGGGGGGCGGTGACGCCACTGGCGCCGACGGTCACCGTCGCGGCGGACGACAGCGTGGGGCGCGTCCTGGCCGCCGACATCCGGAGTCCGCAGTCGATCCCCGCCTTCGACAACTCGGCCATGGACGGCTACGCGGTGCACGCGGACGACACCGCGGCCGCGACCGGGGAGCACCCGGTCGTCCTCCGCGTCGTGGGCGACTCACGCGCCGGACACCCCCACGCCGACGCGGTCCCGCGCGGTGCGGCGGTGCGCATCTCGACCGGAGCGGTGATGCCCGCGGAGGCCGACGCCGTGGTTCGCGTGGAGGACACCGAGGACCGCGAGGCCGGCTCGGCCGTGGCGATCCGGCGGTCGGTTTCCCCGGGGCACGATGTCCGTCGCGCGGGTGACGACATCCGCGCGTCCGACACGGTCCTTCGGGCCGGTGCCCCGATTCGCAGCGGCGAGCGCGCCATGCTCGCCGCCATCGGCCGGGAGGAGGTCGAGGTGCGGGCGAGACCGCGCGTGGCCGTCGTCTCGACCGGTTCGGAGCTCGTGTCGCGCCGGGAGGACCTGGGGCCCGGGATGATCATGGAGTCGAACAGTGCGATGCTGTCGGCCCTGGCGCGGGCGAACGGCGCCGATGTGACACACGTCGTGACGGGCATCGAGGACTCCCTGCCGGCCACCGTCGCGGCGTTGGGCGCCGCACTCGCGGACTGCGACGTTCTCGTCATCTCGGGCGGCGTGTCGAAGGGCGTCCACGATCACGTCCGGCCGGCGTTGGCCGAGCTCGGTGTGCGGGAACACTTCTGGCAGGTCGCCCTTCGTCCGGGGCATCCCACCTGGTTCGGGATGGGCTCGGAACCGGAGGCCGTCCCGGTGTTCGGCCTGCCCGGCAACCCCGTCTCGGCCTATGTGACCTTCCACCTGTTCGCCGTCCCCGCTATCGCGATTCGCGCGGGCCGCCCGCCCGAGACGCTCGTGATGGACGCCCGGTACGAGGGGCCCACCGTTGCGAAGCGGGTGGGGCCGACGACGGCGGTCCGTGTCGCGCTCCGCTCGCAGGCGGGACGGGTGGTCGCCGAACCCACCTCCCCGCACCAGCGGTCGGACGCCCACACATCCCTGGTCGGTGTCGACGCCCTGGCGCTCATCCCCGCGGAGCGCGCATCTCTGTCCGCAGGAGAGACCGTGTCCGTGGTGATCGTGTCGTCATGACGACTAACGCGCCCGCCTCGTCAGGGACGCGGCGCCAACCGCACGACGGACGCGTCGACGGTGAGAGTGGCCGTACCACCGACGGCCAGACCCCCGATGGAGGACGAGGCGACATCGGCCGTGAGCTGCCCCACCTGAAGTCGGGTGCGGGCGCCGGTCCGCGTCAGGGTGAGGACCGGCCCGGTGACCCGGCCCTCCGGTGACCCGTCTCGGTTGCAGACCGCGACCTCGTTCGGGTGGACGATCACGTCGACGCGCCCCTCGGCGACGTCCCGGGAGAGAAGGGTCGTCCCGTCGTCGAGCACCACCCGGGTGAGGCCGCTCCCGTCGGGAATCGCCGTCGCGGCCACGACGTTGGCCCCGACCATCGTCGCGATGAAGGGGTCGCGTGGATCGGCCAGGAGGTCGTCCGGTGCCCCGATCCGGCTGAGGCCTCCCTCCTCGATCACCCCGACACGGTCCGCGAGCACGCGTGCGTCGTCGACGTCGTGGGTGACGATGATCACGGGAAGGTCGAGATCCTGGAGCATCGTGCGAAGCTCACGCCGGATGGTCTCCCGGGTGTGGGCGTCGAGAGCGGCGAGCGGTTCGTCGAGCATCAGCATGTCGGGCTCGCCGGCCAGGGCCCGTGCCAGCGCGACCCGCTGACGTTCGCCGCCGGAGAGTTCACCGGGGTGGGCCTCCGCAAGGTGCGAGATGCCGAAGCGCTCCAGCATCTCCGGTGCTCGCTCACGCCCGCCGAAGGCGACGTTGCGCGCCACGTCCATGTGCGGGAAGAGCGCGTACTCCTGAAAAACGAACCCGATGCGCCGGTCTTCCACCGGGACCACGACGTGCCGCTCGGAGTCGAAGAGCACCCGGCCGTTCAGGTTCACGTGTCCCGTCACCGGGCGTTCGAGACCGGACAGGGCGCGAAGGACGCTTGTCTTACCGGAGCCCGAGGGGCCGAGGAGCGCGAGCGTCTCGCGCCCCAGCTCCAGGGTCAGGCGGACGGTGAACCGGCGGCGGGGGAGTGCGATGTCGACGATGAGGGACGCCACTGGGGCAGGACCTTTGCGGTGATGAGGATTGCGGCGCTGATCGCGACCATCACGGCGCCGAGTGCGATGGCGACGTCGAAGTTGACGTCGAACTGGGAGTAGATCGCGAGGGAGAGCGTCTGGGTGACCCCCTGCATGCTCCCGGCGAACATGATCGTCGCCCCGAACTCGCCGACGCCGCGTCCGAATGCCAGAGCGGCACCCGCGGCGAGGCCGCGCCCGGCGAGGGGGAGCGCGAGCCGGATGAACACGCGGCCCGGCCCGGCGCCCAGCGTGCGCGCCGCATCCAGAAGCCGTGCGTCCACGGCTTCGAACGCGGCGATCGCCTGCCGGATGTAGAAGGGGCTGGCCACGAAGGTGATCGCCATGACGACGGCGGCCTGGGTGAACGGGATCGAGATGCCCAGGGTCTCGAGGGTTCCCCCGAGAAGGCCCAGACGACCGAACACGGCGAGGAGGGCGAGACCGGCGACGGCGGGCGGCAGGACGAGTGGCAGCTCGGTGAGCGTGATGACGAGGCTGCGGCCGGGGAACTCCCGCGTGGCGATGAGGTACCCGGCGGGTGTGCCGAGCACGATGATGATCACCTGCGCCATCAGGGTGGACTGCAGTGTGATGATCAGCGCGTCCTTGGCGACCGGATCGCCGAGAGCACTCACCAGATCCATCGGGGGGACCTGGAGGAAGAGCGCCAGGATCGGCAGGAAGAGGAAGAGGAGCATGGCCGTCGTCGCCACCACCAGGCCGGTGGTGAATGCCAGGCGGCGCAGGCGACGGGCCCGTGGGGTCACGACGCCTCGACCATGACGGATGTCGATTTCACGATCCCCGTCGCCGGCGAGCCGCGGCGCAGACCGAGGTCCTCCAGCGCCTCGCGGGTGATGATGGCGACCACCCGGGTGGGCTCCGTGACCTGGATCTCGACCCGGGCCAGGAGGCCGTCGATCTCGACCGCGCTGACGATCCCGGGCAGGCGGTTGCGGGCGCTGAGTGTGTCGCCGCGGTCGGCGCGGAGGCGGTCGACCTCGGAGGAGGCGACGATGCGGCGATTGGCGGAGTCACGCTCGGTCGCGATGCGCCCCTGCCGGTCCCAGCGGCGAAGGGTGTCCAGGCTGATTCCGAGTGCGCGGGCCGCGTCTCCGGCGGTGTAGTGGTCGCGATCTCGGTCTGTCGGTGTCATTACGCCTCCGGTGGGGTGTCGTTCGTCGGGATGGGGACTGAATATGTCTAACTCGACACGTAGAATATCGCCTATGTGATGCATAGGTAAATCTACAGGGGAGTGCCGAGATGTCCTTGAGGAAATGGCGACGGTTGTCCATCGTGCTGATCGCGGCGACCGTCATGGGGGTGGGGCTCGCCGCGTGCGGGGGCGACGACGATCCGGTGTCCGTCTATGCCGCGCGATCGCTCCAGCAGGTCTTTCCCGCGATCGACGCCGAGCCGACGTACAACTTCGGCGGGTCGAATCAGCTCGCCGAGCAGATCCGGCAGGGCGGTCCCGCTGACGTGTTCGCCTCGGCCAACGCACGCTACCCCGATGAGCTCCACGCGGACGGGCTCGTCGAGGAGCCCGTCGTGTTCGCCGCGAATCGACTGGTGCTCATCGTGCCGAACGACAATCCGGCGGGCATCACGAAGGTGGCCGATGTCGCCGACCCGGGCGTCCAGCTCGTCGTCGCCGGTGAGGCGGTGCCCGCCGGCAGCTACGCACGGACGGTTCTCGACCGTCTCAACCTGAACGCCGCCCTCGACAACATCGTGTCCAACGAGAGCGACGTCGCGGGCGTGGTGGGCAAGGTCTCGCGAGGCAACGGGCAGGCCGGATTCGTCTACGTGACGGACGTCGCGTCGGTGAAGGACCGGGTCAACGTCATCGAGATCCCCGACGCGGCGCAGCCGCGGCAGGAGTACAAGATGGCCGTCGTCACCGCGTCGACGAACAAGGATGCCGCCCAGGCGTTCGTCGATCGCGTGACCGGTCCCGACGGACGGCGTGAGCTGGAGGCGGCGGGGTTCCAGGTGCCGTGACCCTCCGTGGGGTGGGGCGACCCGGTGACACCCGGGTTGCCCCACCCACCCTCGTCAGTGCGGGCGCCGCTTCCCACCGGGCGGCGTGACCATCGCGGCCCGGCGCGTGCGGAAGACGATCGGACGCCGTGCGAGATAGCGCCACGGCACACTCCAGACGTGCACCAGGCGCGAGAACGGCCAGAGTGCGTAGAGGACGAACGTCGACAGCACGTGGAACTGGTAGATGAACGGCGCGCCGGCGATCGTCGCCGTCTCACCGTCGAACCAGAAGAGACCCCGGAAGTACGGCCCGATGGTCTCGCGGTAGTTGTACCCGCCCTCCACGAAGAGCTGGTACCCGACCGTCGCGGCCTGCCCGCTCACGATGGCCACGGTCAGAACGGCGTAGACGACGAGATCCATGTTCGTGGTCGTCGCGGCCACGCGCGGCATCCGGATGCGGCGGACGATGAGGATCGCCAGTCCCGCGATGACCAGGAAACCCGCGAGGGCACCCAGCGCGACGGCCTGCACGTGGTAGAAGTGCTCCGAGATCCCCATCCGCTCGGTCACCACCATGGGCACGGCGATGCCGGCGATGTGACCGACGATCGCCAGCAGGATGCCGATGTGGAACAGGTTGGATCCGATCGTCAGCCAGCGCGACTCGAGCAGCTGGGTGGATCGCGTCGTCCAGCCGAACTGGTCGGTGCGCCACCGCCAGATGTGGCCGACGACGAAGATGGTGAGCGCGGTGTACGGAACGATGATCCAGAGGATCATGTCGATGCGACTCATCGGAGTGCTCCCTCTCGTGGCATGATCTCGGGCGGTGCGAACGGCTCGAGTCCGACGCTCTCGCCGGGTGGCGGCCCCTCGGCCGCGAGGCGCTCAGCGGCGGCTCGCTCATCGCGCGTCAGACGCGACATGGTCGAGCAGACGGCGTCCAGCACGTGGGCGTACGGGCTCTTCGACTGGTGGAGGCGGGCCCGTACGCATTCGATCGACGGACGCAGCTCGGCCAGCGTGGCGGTGCCCACATCGGGGGAGAGCGCACGCAGCTCGAGCAGCACGGACAGGTGGTCCGGGAGCTCCGAGCTCGCAAGCTCGAGGCCCGACTCGCGCATGCGGCCCTTCAGCTCGATGAGGCGCGTGCCCCGGTCACGACGATCGCCGTGCGTGTGTGCCGTGAGGTGCAGGCTGGCGCGCCGATCGAAGTCGAACGAATCGACGTACGCCTGCTGACGGGCCATGAGGTCCCCGGCGTCCACGGCGGCGAAGAATGCGTCCACACCGGCCCGGACCCCGCGAGGACCGCCACGCACGGCATCGCGGACGGCGTCGTCGGCCGAGGTGTCCTCGGGGAACACGAGCAGTCGCGCGAGGGCGAGATCGACGCTCATTTCGCCTCCTTCGGCTGGATGGTGTGCAGTTTGCGGGCGGGTGACGTCATCTCGGGGGCGATCGGGGTGGACGGCATGCAGGGGCCGGGTCCTCCGGCGCCCGCCAGACCGCACGAGCCCTGCAGGTCGAGCACCGACGCGGCCTCCTCGTTGTGTCCCTTGGGAATCACGAAGCGCTCGTCGTAGCGGGCCAGGGCCAGGAGCCGGAAGAGCGCCTCCAGCTCCCGCTCGGTCTCGCTCGGTGACGGGTCACTGTCCCGCTCGCCGCGCAGGTTCTTCGCCCGCATGTGCAGCCGCATGGCCGCCAGCGTCGTCAGGACGCGGCGCACCGGTTCCTCGTCGCCCGCGGTGAGCATCCCGGCGAGATAGGCGATGGGGATGCGCATGTCGTCGATCAGGTGGAAGATCGTCGCCGGATCCGCATCGGCGCCCTCGCCCTCGATCACCCCGGTCACCGGTGAGAGCGGCGGCACGTACCAGACCATCGGAAGCGTCCGGTACTCGGGGTGCAGCGGGAGCGCCACACGGTGGCGGATGGCCAGCTGGTAGACCGGCGAGCGCACCGCCGCGTCGATCCACGACTGCGGGATCCCGTCCCGGAGCGCCTGCTCGACGACCTCGGGATCCGTCGGATCGAGGAAGATGCCGAGCTGTGACTCGTAGAGGTCCTTCTCGTCCGGGACGCTGGCGGCCTCCTCGACGCGGTCGGCGTCGTAGAGCACCACGCCGATGTACCGGATCTTCCCGACGCACGTCTCGGAGCAGATGGTCGGCATGCCCTGCTCCATGCGCGGGTAACACATGGTGCACTTCTCGGCCTTACCGGTCTGCCAGTTGAAGTAGACCTTCTTGTACGGGCAGCCCGACACGCACATGCGCCAGCCGCGGCACTTGTCCTGGTCGACGAGGACGATGCCGTCCTCCTCGCGCTTGTACATGGCACCGGACGGACAGGACGCGACACACGACGGGTTGAGGCAGTGCTCGCAGATCCGGGGCAGGTACATCATGAAGGCCTGCTCGTAGTCGAAGCGCACCTGCTCCTCGATGCCCTTCAGGTTGGGGTCGCGCTGTGCGGCCTCGGGACCGCCGGCCAGGTCGTCCTCCCAGTTGGGCCCCCACGACAGCGGAAGCGCCTTCCCGGTGATCTGCGACTCGGGCTGGGCGACGGGCTGGTGCGGACCGTCGCCCCGGCGTGTCAGCGTCTCGTAGTCGTACGTCCAGGGCTCGTAGTAGTCGTCGATGGTGGGCAGGTCGGGGTTGGCGAAGATGCGGGTGAGCTTGCGCATCTTCCCGCCGGCCTTGAGCCGGAGGCGTCCCTTCTTGGTGAGCTCCCAGCCCCCGTTCCAGGTCTCCTGGTCCTCCCAGCGCTTGGGGAACCCGCCGCCGGGCTTGGTCTCGACGTCGTTGAACCACATGTACTCGGCACCGGAGCGGTTCGTCCACACCGTCTTGCAGGTGACCGAGCAGGTGTGACACCCGATGCACTTGTCGAGGTTCATCACCATCCCGAACTGGGCGCGTATACGCATCAGTACCTCACCTCGCTTCGGCGCCGGCGGATGACCGTCAGCTCGTCGCGCTGCGATCCCGTTGGGCCGTAGTAGTTGAACCCGTACGACAACTGGGCGTAGCCGCCGATCAGGTGCGTGGGCTTGATCGAGATCCGCGTGACGGAGTTGTCGGTGCCGCCGCGCGTCTCGGAGACGTCGGAGATCGGAACGTTCACGTGACGGTCCTGCGAGTGGTACATCAGGGCCACCCCGTCCGGGATGCGATGCGACACCACGGCGCGACAGGCGATGACGCCGTGCCGGTTGTAGATGTCGACCCAGTCGTTGTCCGCCACGCCGATGCGCTCCGCGTCACCGGTCGAGATCCAGCACACGGGGCCGCCGCGGAACAGCGTGAGCATGTGCAGGTTGTCCTGGTACTCCGAGTGGATGGACCACTTGCTGTGCGGGGAGAGCCATCGCACCACCACCTCGGCACCCGCGTCCTCTCCGAGGGTGAGGTCGCCGAAGTACCGGGTCGAGTTGACCGGCGGGCGATAGGTCGCGACGGCCTCACCCATGTCGATCATCCAGGCGTGGTCGACGTAGAACTGCTGACGTCCGGTCAGCGTCCGCCACGGCACGGAGCGCTCGACGTTCATCGTGAACGGGTTGTACCGGCGCTCCCGGGACTCGAGGCCCGACCATTCCGGTGACGTCATCACCTTGCGGGGCTGGATGCGTGCGTCGCCGAAGGTGATGCGGTGCTCGGCGTTCTCGAGCCCCAGATCGGCCAGCGGCACTCCGGACCGCTGCTCCATGGCGCGGAACCCGGCGGTCGCGATGCGCGCGTTGGTGGTACCGGACAGCGCGAGGATGGCGTCCGCCCAGTGGATGTCCGTTGTGAGCTTCGGGCGACCGGCGCAGGGACCGGACTCGGTGACCCCGTTCAGCGCCGCCAGGTCCCGGGCCTCCTGTGCGGCCGACACGCTCCATCCCTTGACGCCGAGCCCGGGCGTCTCGACGAGCGGGCCGAGCGCCGCCCACTTGGCCGCCACCTGGGTGTAGTCGCGCTCGGTGGGGACGAGCTTCGGCATGGTCACGCCGGGAACGGGACGAAGGCCCTCGTTCTTCCAGTCGACCACCTCGCCCATGGCCTGGGCGATCTCATCGGGAGAGTCGTGCGCGAGCGGGGCGGCGACCACGTCGGTGCGGGTGCCGAGATGCGTGACGGCGAGTTCCGAGAAGCGCTCGGCGACCCCGCGAAACGCGTCGAAGTCGGTGCGGGCCTCCCACGGAGGCGGCACCGCCTCGCCGAAGGTGTGGACGAAGGGGTGGAGATCCGTGCTCGAGATGTCGTTCTTCTCGTACCACGTGGCCGCCGGCAGCACGATGTCGGAATAGAGGCACGAGCCGTTCATCCGGAAGTCGATCGTGGTGAACAGGTCGAGCTTCCCCTCCGGGGCCTCGTCGTGCCACTCGACCTCGGTCGGGCGGATCTCCTCCGGAGACTCCGTGTTGCGGACGGCGGCGTTCGGTACGCCGAGCAGGTGCCGCAGGAAGTACTCCTGCCCCTTCGACGACGATCCGATGAGGTTCGCCCGCCACTGGGTGAGCACGCGGGGGAAGTTCTCGGGTGCGTCGGGGTCCTCCGCGGCGAACCGAAGCCGTCCCGCCTCCAGTTCGTCCACGATGTACTCAGCCGTGGGTTTGCCCTGCGCCGCCGCCTCGTCGCTGAGGTCGAGCGGGTTGCGGTTGAAGGTGGGGTAGGAGGGCATCCAGCCGTTGCGCGCCGCCAGCGCGACGCAATCGGCGACGGTGCGTCCGCCGAGGCGTCCGTCCCCTCCGGTCCACGACACCTCCTCCGTCGTGAAGGTCTCGTAGCGCCACTGGTCCGTCGCGAGGTACCAGAACGGTGTCGTCGCCTGCTGGCGGGAGGGGCGTGCCCAGTCGAGTGCGAAGGCGACCTGTCCGAAGCCCGCGATCGGCCGCACCTTCTCCTGTCCCACGTAGTGGGCCCAGCCGCCTCCGTTCACTCCCTGGCATCCGCAGAGCAGGAGCAGGTTCAGCATGGTCCGGTAGATGACGTCCGAGTGGTACCAGTGGTTCGTCCCGGCGCCCATGACGATCATGGAGCGCCCGTTGGTGTCCTCCGCGTTCGTGGCGAACTCGCGGGCGATGCGCGTGACGACGGCGGGGTCGACGCCGGTGATGGACGACTGCCAGGCGGGGGTTCCCGGGCTGTCGGCGTCGTCGTAGGACGTCGGCCAGTCGCCGGGGAGTCCGTCACGCGCGACGCCGAGGTGCGCCGCGACGATGTCGAACACGGTCGTCACCAGGCGGTCGCCCACCCGCATCGCGGGAACCCCGCGGACGATGGTCTCGCCGCTTGCCGCGGCGGTCGTGTCGAAGCGCGGGACGGAGAGCGCGACGTTCTCGGTGCCGGGCCGGTCGAGGAGCGTGAGCGCCGGACGGATGTCGCCGAGCTCGAGGTTCCACGAGCCCGCGTTCTCAGCACCCCAACGGTCGGCCATGCTCCCGTGCGGGAAGGCCACCTCGCCGGTGCTCTCATCGAGGACCGCGGTCCGCCACTCGGGGTTGGGTCCGTCGTGACCGAGGTCCGACGCCCGGAGGAACCGGCCCGCCATGTGGGAGCCGTCGCGCTCCTCGAGCGTCACGAGGAACGGCATGTCGGTGAAGCGCCGGACGTAGTCGTCGAAGTACGGGACCGTCCGCTTGACGTGGAACTCGTTGAAGATGACGTGTCCCATGGCCTGCGCCAACGCGGCGTCGGTGCCGGGTTCGGCGGGCAGCCAGTCGTCGGCGAACTTCGTGTGCCCGGCGAAGTCGGGTGAGACCACGACGACCTTCTGGCCGCGGTAGCGCGCCTCGGTCATGAAGTGGGCGTCGGGGGTGCGCGTCTGGGGGATGTTGGACCCCCAGAGCATCATGTAGGACGAGTTCCACCAGTCCGCGGACTCGGGGACGTCGGTCTGGTCTCCCCAGATCTGAGGGGAGGCCGGAGGCAGGTCGGCGTACCAGTCGTAGAACGACAGCGCGATGCCCCCGATGAGGCTGAGGAAGCGCGTCCCGGCCGAGTAGGAGACCGGTGACATGGCGGGGATGGGTGAGAATCCGGCGATGCGGTCCGGGCCGTACCGCTTGACCGTGTGGACGTGGGCGGCGGCCATGATCTCGGTGACCTCGTCCCACGTCGAGCGGACGAATCCCCCCTTGCCACGACGGGACTTGTATGTGCGGGCCTTCTCGGGATCCGACACGATGGCCTCCCACGCCTCGACCGGATCACCGGTGCGCGCGAGTTCCTCGCGGTACAGCTTGACGAGCGCGCCGCGCACGTACGGGTAGCGGACGCGAAGCGGGGAGTAGACGTACCACGAGAACGACGCGCCGCGCGGACATCCCCGCGGCTCGTACTCGGGCGACTCCGCCCCGTTGGTGGGGTAGTCGGTCGCCTGCGTCTCCCAGGCGACGATGCCGTCCTTCACGTGCACCAGCCAAGAGCACGACCCGGTGCAGTTGACGCCGTGCGTCGATCTGACGATACGGTCGGTCTGCCAGCGGTCGCGGTAGAGGCGCTCCCACGATCGGTCCTTCGGCTGGAGGTCGCTCCAGGTCTCGGTGGAGGGTGAGAAGGCGAGGTGCCGAGGTTCGAGCGATGAGGTCATCCGTTGCTCCGATCGGGTGTGGTGAAGAGCGTTCGGAACTCTTCACGCTGGATCTGCAGGGTCACCGCGAGGCAGATCACCGCCAGGATCACGAGGCCGAGGAAACCGACGGCGTAGCTGCCGAACTGGTCCTTGGCGAAGCCCATGAAGAGGGGTGGGAAGAACCCGCCGAGTCCGCCGAACGCGCCGACGATGCCGGTGACGGCGCCGGTCGAGTTGGGGAACTCGTGCGGAACGATCTTGAAGACCGCACCGTTCCCCAGTCCGAGGAAGACGCCCATGGTGAGGCATGCGAGGGTGACCTCCGTCATGGAGGGGCCGCGCGCGATGGCCGCGAGGACCGCGGCGTCGATGGCGACGCCGGCGAACGCGATCACGAGAGTGGTGCCCGCGCCGATGCGGTCCGCCATCCAGCCGCCCAGGGGGCGTCCGGCGACCGCGAGGATGGCGAAGCCGGCGGCGCGTTGTCCGGCGTCGATGGCGCTGAGGTCGAACCAGTCGCTCAGCATCTTCGGAAGGAAGACCGTCATCGCGACGAAACCGCCGAACGAGACGAAGTAGAGGAGCGACAGCCGGTGCAGGCGCCATCCGCTGCGCAGGACCTCCGAGTACTTCGTCCGCGCCCGTTCGCCGGGGGCGTCCCGTGCGAACAGGAAGGTGATGACGGCACCTCCCACCAGGAGCAGGGCCATCATCCATCCGACGTACTCCCGTCCCCAGTTCTCACTGATGCGGGGGACGGCCAGGGCCGCGAGTGCGGTACCGATGGTGCCGACCCCGTAGATGCCGACGGCCATTCCGATGCGCGGGCCCTGCCACCAGCGGGCGACGAACGGGACGCCGATCGCGAAGGCGGCGCCGGCGCCGCCCATGAGGAAACCGAGGACCGCGATCGATCCGAATGACTTCGCGTACCCGAGGAAGACGGCAGGGACGGCGGAGATGAGCATGATGAGCGTGAACATCAGCCGGCCACCGAACCGGTCGGCGAGGACACCGGCGGGGAGCCGGAGGAGCGAGCCGCACAGGACGGGAACGGCCAGGAGGACCGCCGTCTGCGTGTCGCTGAGGTCGAGTTCGGTCTGCAGTTCGCGGGCGATGGGTGAGACCACGCCCCACGATACGAAGCAGACCAGGAAGGCCATCGTCGCGAGCCAGAGGTTTCGGGTGGCTCCGGCGGGGCTTGCTTGTGCTGGACCGTTCATAATCGGACAGTAGTTGATGCCTAGGCGCAACGTTGGACAGAAATCTAAACGTTCGGGTGACCGAGTACAAATGCACCTCCGCTTCTCACGCACCGCCGACTATGGGCTGCGCGCCACCCTCGCCATCGCCCAGATCGAAGGGGACCTGGTCAAGCGTCGCGACATCGCGTCCGCCACCGAGGCGCCCGAGTCCGTCCTCGCCCAGGCACTGGCGGCGCTCGTCAGGGCCGGTCTTCTGGAGGCGGTCGCCGGTCCCGCCGGCGGGTACCGGCTCGCCCGGTCCGCCTCCGAGATTTCGGTGCGCCAGATCGTCGAGGCCATCGACGGCACGGACATCGACGAACGCTGCCCGCTCCGTGAGGCCAGGTGCTCGCACACGGGCAAGTGCCCCTTCCACACGGTCTTCTGGAACGCGAAGGTGGACTTCCGGCGGGCGCTGGGGCGGACGAGTCTTCAGGCGATCCTGGACGAGGCGGCCGACGGCGACATCACATCGGTCGCCGGATCCGGCGGAGCCGGATCGGGGGTCGCGGGCCCGGTCGGTGACGTGCGGAGCCACACCCGAACACGGTGAGCACCAACCGCGTGGCGCAGGGTCTGTCCGTCGGCTGTCCGCCGTTCCCGGGCGGTCCGGTCGGGCGACCGGATCCGGGTCGTGGCGGGGACGGTGACGCGGCCGACGCCGATCCGGCATCCTGCTGGTGGGCGCGTCGTCACCTGCTTCGGCCCGCGTGCCGGCGGTGACGACGGGTCGGTCGAGGAACGGGTGCCCCGCGGGGGCACGGCACAGTCAGGAAGGGAATCGATGGTCACGAAGGCGGAGATCCGGCGGATGGACCCGGTGCTCGTCACGGCGGCGGTACTCGCCGTCATCGGCGCGGTGTTCACGATCGCGTCCATCTTCACGGCGCTCTACAGCTCGGACTCGGGCAGCGCCACGCCGCGCGATCTGGGCGACTACGAACAGTTCGGGTCGCTGGTCGTCAACTCGTGGATCATCCTTCTGATCGGCGGGCTCATCGGCGTGTGCACCATCGTTCCGCTCGTCATGGCCCTGATCAGCCGGCAGGGGGTCCGCCTGCCCCTCGGCCTGGGAGTGCTGTTCCTCCTGTGCGCGATCGCCCTGACCATCGTCGTCGAGATCAACTTCATCGCGGACCGCGACGCGCTCGCCTTCGACCTCGAGTTCTCGATCGCCTTCTACCTGGTCCTCGTCGGCATCCTGTCCTGGCTCGGCGCGACCGTCCTGATGATGCTGTCGTTCGCGCGCGGCGGCGCGCGTGCCGACCACGTCGCCGGTGCGATCCCGCCGAGCGACGGGTCCGACATCGCGACGCCGCCGAAGCCCGCGCCCGGGCGGACCTTCTGCACCGGCTGCGGCCGGAAGCTCGATCCGGGCGCGCATTTCTGCGCGGTGTGCGGAACCCCGGTACCCGAGACGGACGGCTGAGCCCGGCTGCCTGTCGGCGGCGGATGTCCCGGACGGTCGTGTGGATCGCCCCGTACTCGACGGTCACCGGCGGTGAAAGCGGTGGCCCGTCACCGGGTGAAGGTTTGACAAAACGGCACCCGGAGATGCGCGGACTCGCGGGTCCCCCTCGGTAGGGTCCGGAGAAATCACCCGACGACGAGTGCCCTCGGTGCGTCCACGGCGTTCAGGACCCCTACGACGGTCGCCGGCACCGTGCGGCCCGGCCCCACGCCGGTCGACTCATCGACGGTACGCCAACGATTCCGAGGAGCTGTCATGACGCTCGGCACACCGCAACAGCAACAGCAGGGCGCTCCACCGGGGGCGCCGATGAGCCTGGGGCAGATCGGTGGCAGGCCCGCCGAGCTGGCCGTCGCGGCCGTGCTCTTCGCCGGTGCGGCGATCTACCTGCTGATCGACGTCCTCCTCCAGTTGGGCGACGTCTTCGACGTCTTCGACCGGACCGGTGGGACCCGTCCCGGTCTCTTCTTCCTGTTCAGTGTCATCTCGTACGTCCTCATCAGCATCGGGTTGCTCGCGATCGCATGGCTCCTCGCGAACGCGGATCCACGGGGGCGGATCCTCGCGGTCGTGACCGCGCTGGCCTGGGCGATCGCGATGATCGCCTCGGAAATCCGGTACTTCGTCCTCGAGGGCGGCACCTCTCTGTCGCTCATCCTCGGTCTGATCGCGGTATTGCTCGGCGCCGCGCTGGCCTTCCTCCCGGGAGCGCACGCGGCGTTCCGAGGCCATCCCGCCGCATCCTCGGCGGGGATCTCGGCATCGCGCCTAGCGCTGTTCGCCGTCGGCCTGCTGACGCTGATCAACGGTGTCTTCCTCGTCATCCTCGCCGCCGGTGAGAGCGGGAAGGGCCTCGCCAACGGCATCATCCTCATCGTCACCGCGCTCGCCGTGGGAGCGGTCGCCCAGCTTCTTCCGACGCGCCGCATGGAGCTGCGACTCGTGCTGTCGGTCCTGGCGCTGGGTGTGTTCATCACATCCCTCATCCTGGGGCCGCGGTTCTTCCTCACCGTCTTCCTCCTCTCGTCGATCCTCCTTCTGCCGTTCGTCCTGTGGCTCGTCTCGGACGTGCGGGTCTTCTTCGGTGAGCGGCCACTGTCGTTGCGGTCACTCGCGACGGCGCCCGCGCAGGGCGGAGCCCCCGCCGGGTCGCAGCCGTTCTCCCGTCCCGGGGCCGGGGCCCTGGCGTGCACCGGTTGCGGGGCCGCCCTTCAGGAGGGCGACGCCTTCTGCTCATCCTGCGGGACGCGGGTGCCCGAGCCCGAGCCGGTACGGGTCTGCGCGTCCTGCGGACGTGAGGTCCCGGGTGACGCGGCCTTCTGCGGCGGATGCGGATCCCGGTTGGATGCTCCCGCCTCACCGGTTGCGGCGAGCCCCTCGGCGTGCGGGAGCTGTGGCGCCACCGTCGATCCCGGCTCGCGGTTCTGCGGCGCATGCGGCACGCCGGTGGGAGGGGTGTCGTGAGCACGCAACCGGCACCGCGGCGCGATCCCCTTCCCCTCGTGGCGGCCATCCTCGCCGGCGTCGGGACGGGCCTGCTCGTGACGGGGATCTGGACGACGGTCTACTCCCGTGACGGGGGCGGGTCCGCAACCCCGTACGGCCTCCGCGACAGCGATGCGTTCGGAAGCCTTGTCGTGAACTCGTGGATCCTCCTCCTGATCGCCGGGGGCCTCGGGGTGCTCGCGATCGCCCCGTTCGTCGTCGCCCTCGTCCGGCGGGGCACGTCACGGCCGGTCCTGGGCATCGGCCTGGTCGTACTCCTGGGCGCCGTCGCCCTGGGGACCATCATCACGATCGCGTTCATCTCGGATCGCGATGCGCTCGGTTTCGATCTCTCGCTCTCCGTCGCGTTCTACCTCGTGCTCGGCGGTGTGATCGCGTGGGTCCTGAGCGTGATCCTCACCGCGATCGCACTCATCAGCCCGGCCAGGCCGCCGGCGGTGACCGGGGACGATCGTTCGCCGGCCCCGTCGTCCGCCTGGCCCGCCGCCGCCCACCGTGAGCCGCTTCTCAGCTCTCCTCCTCCTCCGCCCCCACCGTCACCGCGGCAGATCGCATCGCCGTATCCGACCGCGTCGGAGCGCGCGACCCGGAGGGTGACAGCGGATGACGGCGCCACGCGGGTCCTTCCCGCGGCGGATGCACCGCGGTGCCCTTCGTGCGGCGTGTCGGTGGATCCCGGAGCGAGGTTCTGCAGCGGCTGCGGCGCGGAGCAGCCTCCGCCGGTGCCGACGTGCACGTCGTGCGGGACCGTCGCGAACGCGGGCGATCGCTTCTGCCGCCGGTGTGGCGGTCAGGTGCACACGCGGGCATGACGGCGCGCCACGCCGGATCGTCGTGGAACTCACGGGGTGCGATGACGTCGACGCGGGATTCGATGCCGGGATCGTGAGGCCACGGCACGGGAAGCATCGGAGAGATCTGACACGGCGGAGGTCGTCACCGGCCTCCGCCTCGGTCAAGATCCGGTTGACCCCGCCGACCGTGGCGAGTGTCTCGCGTCAGGGGCTCGTGGTCATTCGCCGGCTGCATCTCATCGCGAGCCGGTGTCCTCGACCGCCAAGAGATCCCCGATATTCCGGCGGATCCCGAGTCCGTGCCTCGCCGGAGATTCGCTCGGCAAACACCAAACGAACCTCTGACGCGGAACACTAGTAGCGGCGGGCGCCCGCGTACGACGTCGCGTAATACGGTTCGTGCAGTGAGCTGATCTTCACGACGTCACCGGTGCGCGGTGCGTGGATGAAGTGGCCGTTTCCGACGTACATGCCCTCGTGGTGGATGTACCCCTTGCGGTCCGCGAAGAACACGGCGTCACCGGCCTGGAGGTGCTCCGGGGCGATCGGGGTGCCGACCTTGGCCTGCGCCTCGGCGACACGCGGGAGGGTGACACCCTGCTTCGCGTAGACGTACTGCACGAGGCCCGAGCAGTCGAAGCCTCGCGGGGTCGTGCCACCCCAGAGGTAGGGGACACCCAGGAAGGTCTGTGCCAGGGCGACGGCGGCCGGGCCGGTGTTGCGCCCCCCGCCCGCGACCGGGACGGCCGTGCCGTAGGCGGTCGGCGCCGCGACGGTGCCCTGGATGCCGGGTGCCACGCCCGGTGCGACGGGGATCGCGGTGGGCTGTGCGGCCTGGCCGATGAAGACGCTTCCGTTGGGGTCACCGCCGAGCTCGCGGTAGTACATGCTGACGTTCTTGAACCAGTGGCTGTTCAGGTTCGTCGGGTCGTTGGCCGCACCGTTCGGCGCCCAGCGCTTCTGGATCTGCGCGGCGGTGAGAAGGCCCGAGCCCTTGTAGAGGCTGCCACCGAGGTTGCGGGCGGCGCCGGCGATGCCGTCCTCCCACGAGGCGTACACGATGCCGGGACCCATTCCGAACGGATTGTGGATCCGCTGCGACGGCCCGTAGGCGCCGAAGCTGGTCTCCGCGCCGGCGATCGCCACCAGGAACCGCGGGTCGACTCCGGACTGGCCGCCGTAGTAGACGAACGCGTTGCCGAGGCCGGCCAGCGGGCTGCCCTTCGATCGGAGGTAGCCGTCGAGCTGGGTCGCGAGGCCCGGGTTGATGCTGGGGACGGTGCCCGTGACCGTCGGGTAGGCCGAGCCGGGGGTGAGGGACGCCTGGGCGCGCGCGGCTTCCTCGGCCGCCTTCTTGCGCTTGGCGGTGAGGGCGGCGTCGGCCTTCGCCTGGAGGGCGTCGACCTTGGCCTGAAGGGCGCGCTGCTTGGCCTCGAGCGCCGTGGCCTCGGCCTCGAGGTCCTCTGCGGCTGCCGGTCCGGCCGCCTCGATCCGGCCGCGGACGTCCGCGAGGGCGCCGGCGACGGTGTTCAGCTCGTCCTCGGCCGCGCGCAGTGCCACCAGGGCCGGGTGATCGGCGTCCAGCTGCACCTCGGGTGCGGCCGGCTCGGGTGTTGCGACTGCGGTGGGGGGCGCGGGCGGTGCGGCCTCGCTGGCGCTCTTCTGTGCGACGGCGGCGAAGTTGCTCAGGATGTCCGCCGGGTCGGCTGCACCCTGTGACGGTGCGGCGGGGGCGGGGGCTGTCGCGCCGGGCGTGACCTGCCACACGTCTCCCGAGGGTGTGCTCGTCCAGCCCGTGGCGGGCTGAGAGGCTCCGGGGGTCGGAACGGCGATCCAATTCTGGGCGACGGCGGGTACGGCGCCGACGGCGCTGAGGGCGATGGCCGCGGCGAGTGCGCGGCGGATGGGGAGACGGCGTCCGGCCATCCTTGTGGGGCGTCCATGCATTGTGGATGCCATCGGCCGACTGCGGTGCGACCTTTAGATGGTTGATGCCACGATTCCGCGGAATCAACCCTCTAGGGGCGGACGGCCCCCATGTATCCACGGCGGTTGATCGACGCCACCCGCACCACGTCACCGGTGTGCGGTGCGTGGACCATCTGGCCGCCGCCGATGTAGATGCCCATGTGGCCCAGCCCGTTGAAGAAGACGAGGTCGCCGGGCTGCAGGTCGCCCTGGACGCGGGGGTACGCGGACCAGATGGCGCCGGTGTAGTGGGCCATCGAGACCCCGACCTTCCCGTATGCGTACATCGCGAGGCCGGAGCAGTCGAAGCCGGAGGGCGAGGCTCCGCCCCAGCGGTACGGGACGCCCAGGTACTGCATGGCGACCTGCGCCGCCCGTGCGTTGCGCGAACTGCCGCCTGGACTCGACGGTGCCGGGGTGGAGGGTTCGCGGGCCGGCGAGGCCGGAGCCGGGCTGGACGAGTTGCGCGGGTCGCTCTGCGACGCGCCCGGCTGCGACGACCGCGTCGTGCCCGTCTGTTCACGGCTGGCCGCGCGGGCCCGCATCATCGCCTGCGCCCGGCGGTTCGCGGCCTCGCGACGCGCGGCCTCCCGGCGGCGCTCCGCCTCCAGTTCCTGCGCGAGACGACCCTTGGCGCTGTTGAGCACGGTTTGACGGCGGGCGAGCAGTTCGGCGACCACCTGCTGCTGACGGGCGCGTTCGGCGACCTGCGTCTTCGCGGTCTCACGGTCCTTCACCAGTTGCTTGCTCGTGGCGATCCGCTGATCGCGCAGGTCGCGCACGGCCGTCACGATGCGACGGTCCTGATCGGCGGTGCGTCGCAGCATGGCCGAGGCGGACAGCATGTCGGATGCGCTCGTCCGGGTGAGCAGGAGCTGGATGTGGGAGGGCTGCGGCTGGATGTAGGCGGCGCGCAGACGTACCGCGAGCGCACCCTGCGTCTGGCGCAGGCGGACGTTGGCGCGTGCCAGCTGCCGCCGGTTCTCCGTGATCCGCCGATTCACCTGATCCAGGTTGTAGACCGCGCCGTTGTACGCCTCGGCTGCAAGTCCGACCTGCCCGTCGATCGACGCGACCTCGGCCTGGATCCGCGCCACTTCGGAGCGGAGCTCGTCAACGGTGGGAGCGCCCTCGGTGGGGCCGCCGGTACCGAGCGAGAACGCGGCGATGGCGGAGCAGGTGAGGAGCAACGTGATGCGTGTGCGACGTGGCAGAGCGAGCCTTCCGTCCGGTTGCGCGCGGGCTCGCACCGAGAGCCACAGCACAGGAGACGAGCCACCTTAGCCCAGCAAATCGGGATCTCCTGAAATATTTGTTGCGGTAAACCCGACATTTCGCGCGGCGTACCGGAGCCGGTTGTCTTGTCCCGCGATGGAACACGGTTCACAATGAGCCGGTGCGCCGTCTCGTCCGACTCCTCGCCGTCGCCCTCGCCATGGCCGGTTTCGCCGCGACGGGCGTCGCGCAGAGCCCGCTTCCCCAGGGCTCGGAGCCGAGTCCCGCGGTCTCGCTTCCGCCCGTCGTGGCGGTGCCCGATGTCGCCGCCCCCGCCTCACCCGCTCCGGGCGTCGAACCCGGTGCGGCGGGCACCTACGTGTTCCCGGTGTTCGGTTCGGCGGCCTCGTACATCAATGACTGGGGCGCCCCTCGCGCGGGTACGGGCACCCACCACGGCAACGACATCTTCGCTCCCACCGGCACGCCGGTGCTGGCCGTCACCGATGGCGAGCTCTACAAGGTGGGGGTCAACAGCCTCGGCGGAAACCGCCTCTGGCTCCGCGACGACCTCGGCAACACGTACTACTACGCGCACCTCTCCGGATACACGTCCCAGGTGAAGGACGGCGTCCGTGTCCGCAGGGGCGAGATCATCGGCTACGTCGGCAACACGGGGCAGGCCATCACGACGCCACCGCACCTGCACTTCGAGATCCACCCAGGTGACGGAGACGCCGTCAACCCGTATCCGTTCCTGCAGGCGTGGCAGCGCGGCACCGAGGTGCCGAAGGCCTATCCGGCCGCCGCATCGGCACGTGGGCAGGCGCCGCTGGCATCGGGCGTGGTCCTCATCGGCCGCGACGCCGAGGAGGCGCCCGCCGACACCGGAACGGGCAGCGCCATCCCGGTGGGATAGGGCGGGTCGCGGCGGGGCCGATGATCGACGTGGTGTCCCTATGATCCACGGTCGTGCAGCAGAAGACACCGAGACCGAAACGCGATGACGTCCTCGAGGTCGTGGTCGACGACCTCGCCTTCGGCGGTCAGGGCGTCGCCCGAGTCGACGGCTTCGTGCTCTTCTGCGACGACACCGCGCCGGGGGACCGTGCGCGGGTGCGGGTCCGGAAATCGCGGCGCCGCTTCGGCGAGGCCCGTCTGGAGCAGGTCCTCGAACCGGGGCCGGACCGCACCGAGCCCGTCTGCGATCGCGTCCCCCGATGCGGCGGATGCCGTCTGCAGCACGTCGACGCGGAGCGGGTCGTCCGGGCGAAGCGCGACCAGATCGTCGAGCACCTGGCCCGTATCGCCCATCTGACCGACGTCGACGTCCGATCTCCGGACCGCGCGGTCGATCTGTTCGGATACCGCAACAAGGTCGAGTACTCGGCGGGTCCGGGCGAGGAAGGGCGGATGGCCCTCGGCTTCCACGAGCGCGGTCGCTGGGACCGCATCGTCGACATCGAGCGGTGCCACATCGTCCATCCGCTGGGAGATGTGATCCGTGAGTCCGTCCGACGCTGGGCCGAGGCCGAAGGGATACCCCCGTACGATCAGCGGGCTCAGAGCGGCGTGCTCCGGCATCTGGTCGTCCGCATCGGGGTCAACACGGGCCAGGCGCTGGTCAACGTGGTCACGGCGCCAGGCGCAGACCAGGCCGTCGACCGACTGGCGGACGCCCTTCCCTCCGAGCATCCCGAGCTGGTGGGCATCGTCCACTCCGTCAACGACGGCGTGGCCGAGGTCACCGCCGGGCTCCCCTACCGGGTGGTGTGGGGACAGGATCACATCGAGGAGACGGTCCTGGGCGTCCGCCTGCGCCTGTCCGCCGGCGCCTTCTTCCAGACCAACACCGTCATGTCGGAGCGGCTCTACGAGCGGGCGGCGGAGGCCGCAGGGCTCACGGGCAACGAGGTCCTCTACGACCTCTACGCCGGTGCCGGCAGCGTCGGCCTGGTCCTCGCCCCGAAGGCGAAGGAGGTCCTCGCCATCGAGATCGTCGAGGAGGCCGTGCGCGACGCCGAGGCCAACGCGAAGGCCAACGGTTTCACGGCCTATCGCGCCATCGCCGGCGACGTCCGCGTGGTGCTGCGTGAGCGTCGGGGTCAGCTGCCCGTCCCGGACGTGGCCATCGTCGACCCGCCCCGGGGAGGGCTGTCGGGCGGGGCCGTGCGGCGCATCCTGGAGCTCGCGCCTCCCGTCCTCGTCTACATCTCGTGCCAGCCGACCACGTTCGCCGACAACGCCCGTCGCTTCGTGGACGGCGGCTACCGGCTCGAGTACGTGCAACCGGTCGACATGTTCCCCCAGACACCGCACATCGAGGCGGTGGCCCGCTTCACCCGCGATCCGGACTGGGTGCCGCCGGAGCCGCCCGCCCGCGACTGACCACCTCCCGGTGTTGATCGCACGCCCGTCCACCGCGGGCGCCCGCCGAGATGGATCGACCATCTCGTGTCCTTGCGTCAGAGGTTCGTTCGGTGTTTGCCGAGCGAATCTCCGGCGAGGCGCGGATGCAAGACCGCCCGGAACATCGGGAATCTCTTGGCGGTCGAGGACACCGTCTCGCGATGAGATGCAGCCGGCAGGCGACCACGAACCGCTGACGCGGGACACTAGTACGGAGGCTGCTCCTCGTGCCAGTCGCCCAGACCGCGGAAGGCCGACCAGAAGGCCCGCTTCGCGCTCTGCTCGTCCAGTGAGTCGTCGATGTCCGGCACGAACAGCGCCTCGATGGCGGGCGTCCAGTGCTGGATCTCACCGAGGTCCGGTCCGATGGGTTCCGCCAGCGGGTAGCCGAGGTCGTTTACGGCCTTCCGCGCCCGGTCACCCATGACCACGACGATCTTCGGATCGATGATCGTGATCTCGTCGGCCAGCCACTCGGCCGTCCGGCCGTCCTCGACGGCCTGAGGACACTTGGCGACCAGGGTCCCGTAGATGGTGACGGGATCGATGCCGAGGCGCTCCAGGCTCGCCAGGATGGCGCTTCCCGCGCGGCCGAAGAAGGCCACTCCCTCCTGCCGCTCGGCCAGTGAGGCGGACCATTTCACCAGGATGATCTCGGCCTGAGGTGACCCCGACGCCAGCACCGGGAGCTCGTCGCCGCCACGGGACCGCGCGTACTCCAGGATGCGCTGGTTCAGGCCCTCGATCTCGGCGATGGAACGCTTCAGGTACGCGTCCGCGATCTGCGACGGGCCCGCGATCGAACTCACGGTCGGCCCAGCCCCTCGTGCGGGCTCGTTCGGCCCGCGGGTGGGCTCGTTTCCGGATGGCTCAGAGGTCATTGGCGACCCCTACTTGTCCCTCACGGTTGCGACTCCTGCTTGAAACGCGTTTCAGGTGGTGGCTTCGGCCATGCGGCGACGCGTGGTGGTCCGAAGGCCACGGCGCTGCTGTACGGGCTCCGCCTCGTCGAGAGCCTTCAGAAAGCTCACGGCGTCGTCGAAGGGGGTCATGAGGAGGTGCGCGGCACCGATCTGCTGCGGGCGGACGGCGCCGCTCCCCGCCGCCACGCGCAGCCCGAACGTCTGCATGAGGCGCGTGTCCTCGATGCCCATCGTGGATCGCATGACCGATGCGGGACCCGAGAGGGCCTCGACGCAGGCGATGCGCCCTCCCATCTCGCGGATCCGCTCGGGTGATGGTCCCATCCCCCACACCGGATGCGGGATCATCGCGAGGCCACCCTGCTCCTCGATGGCGGACAGGGTCTCGGTGAGCCCCTCGCCGTCGGCCAGAGACGCGCTCAGGAAGAGGCCGACGACGTCCCCCTCTCGGGTGCGCACCTGCTGTCCGACCACCACGCGCAGATCATCCGGTGCCAGCCGCCGGGCCTCCAGCCCGTCGGCCACGTCCTCCTCGCAGATGACCGCGACCGCGCCCACGCCCCGGGCCACGCACGCGGCCACGAGTTCGCGGGGCGGCAGGGTCCGCGACGGGTGGACGCGCAGGTCGGCGGTGATTCGGGCACGGGACGGACCACCGGACGGCAGGGCGCGTGCGGCCTCGTCGTACGCATCCTCCAGGAGGGCCGCGACGTCGTCCCATCCGCGGGCGCCGGCGGCCGTCGCGGCGGCGTCGCCGATGGTCCGACGGCGGCCCTCGGAGGCGACGAGGTCCGTGAAGGCCGCCGCCCAGTCGTCGCGTGAGAACGGAGCGAGCGCGAGACCGGTGACGCCGTGCGACAGCAGGGTGTCGCTCTCGGTCGACCGGGGCACCATGACGGCCATGCCCGCGGCCATGGCCTCGACGACCGCCGAGCCCGCCAGGTCGTCGACCGTGGTGAACAGGGCGATGCCGCCGCGCCGGAAGGCCCCCGCCCGCGATGACGGACCGGTGTCGCTGACGACCTCGACCTCCGCGCGGAGCGACTTGGGGATCGCCGCCGCCGTCCGTCGGGGCGCGTAGGGGGCCGTCAGCAGGGTGGTCGCGCCGATCCCGCCGGTCCCGTCGGCGGTTCGCAAGACCGACAGGCCGAAACGGACGCCCTCGCGGTCCTGGCCGCGTGCCACGATCACGACGGGCGGGGGCGAGGCCGCGGTCGCGGCGGGCGAGAACAGCCCGGTGTCGACCCCCGGCGGGATGATCAGCGCGTCACGGTCGAAGTGTTCCGCGACGGCCCGGCGCGCCGGTTCGGTGGCGGCCACCCAGACGTCGACCCGGTCCATGGCCCTCGCGACGATGGGTCGCAGGAAGGCGACGCCGGTGACGGGCTCGATGCGGTGGAGCGTGGCGGCCGTCACGCCCCGGGCGTTCCTCAGGGCGCGCAGAACCGGGGTCGGGGAGAGGGGCTCGTGAACGTGGACCACGTCGAACGGCACGCGTGAGAGGACGTCCTCGAGCGCCACGGACAGATCGATGGGGCCGCCGATGCGTCGTCGCGATCCGGTGGGCAGGGCGGCGCGCCCCAGAGGGACCACGAGCACCTTCCCCGGATCGGCGATCACGGCGTCGGTGTCTCCTGACCGCACGGACGCCAGGATGCGGCGACCCTGGGCCAGCAGATCGGCTCCACGGGCGGGTGTGAGGACGCTGACCCGGTTGCCCCGTGCGGCGAGCGCGTGGGCCTCGGCGGAGATGCGCCATGTCACCTCGTCCGACGGCGGCCAGGCGAGGGGCGAGACGAGGGCGATGGTTCGGGAACGGGTCATGGTGAGACGCCCCCGAATGTCCGGTGGCATCTGGCGAGACTACCGCGAACCGGCACGCCGGTCACACCGGAGGCCTCCACTGCGACCGGCATCCGGTGAGGCGCGACCGCCGTGAGGATCCGGGGGGCGATGCTGTCGTCGTGCCCATCCCCGTCGGGCACGTACGGGGACGGCCCGTGCGGATCAGTCGGTCCGGCGGTCTCCGCGAACGACGGACCACACGTGGAAGACCCGCTGGATCACCGTGAGGAGCGAGAGGACGGCCAGGATGACGACCACCACCGCCAGGAAGTTGTCGATCCAGGTCTGGAAGAAGAATCCCGCCCCCAGAAGGAAGAGCCGCTCGGGACGACTCATCAGTCCGCCGCGGTTGGAGTCGATGCCGAGGCCCTCCGCGCGGGCACGCGTGTATGAGATGAGGAACGAGGCGATCAGTGCGATGAACGTCGCCGCAAGCGCCCACCACTGCTCCTGACGGGCGAATACGATGCCCACGGCGCCCAGCACGATGCCGTCGGCGAACCGGTCGAGCGTCGAGTCGAGGAACGCACCGAACCGAGACGACTTCCCGGTGAGGCGCGCGATCGATCCGTCGAGCATGTCGGAGAGCACTCCGATCGTGAAGATCACGAACGCCCACATCCACCACTCCGCGATGATGAAGGGGAGGGAGGCCACGACCAAGAGGAATCCGATCGTCGTGACCCAGTTGGGTGTCGCTCCGAGCTTGACGAGCCCGCGGATGACCGGGCCGGCCACGGCACGCGCACCTCCGGCGATGCGGTCACGAACGGTGGGCGCTGGAGGGATATCGGTGGGCTCGGAGATGACGCCTGCCTCGTGAGAGCACCGGGTCCGTCTCGGGTGATCGGTGCGACGTGGATGCGGGCGGTCTGCCCGAGTGGAGAGCGCTTAGAATAGCGACCGATGCAGATACTCACCTATGAGGGCGTGGACGGACCCGCCGTCGGCGTTCGCGATGGTGAACGTGTCCAGCGGGTCGATGCGGCGTCGCTTCTGGACGTGGTGCGGGGCGCGGCGGTCTCGCCGGTGGGGACGCCCGTGCCACTCGACGGCGTTCGTGTGCGGGCGCCGTTTCGTCCCGGCAAGATCATCGGGATCGGGCTCAACTATCCGGCCCACGCCGCCGAGACCGGGATGTCGGTGCCCGAACGACCCATCCTGTTCGGCAAGCTCACCACCGCGGTCACGGACCCCTCGGGTCCGGTGCGTCTGCCCGGGTACTCCGAGATGGTGGACTTCGAGGGAGAGCTGGCGGTCGTCATCGGGCGTGAGGCCCGCGACGTGCCGGTGGACGAAGCCCTCGACCACGTTTTCGGGTACGCCGTCATGAACGACGTCAGCGCCCGCGACGTCCAGTCCGCCGAGCCGCAGTGGATCCGCGCCAAGGGTGCGGACACCTTCGCCCCGTGGGGGCCCTGGATCACCACGGCGGACGAGATCCCCGATCCCCAGGCGCTGCGTCTCCGCACCTGGGTGTCGGGCGAGCTGATGCAGGACGCCTCCACATCCGAGATGTTCTACTCGGTGGCCGAGCTGGTCGCGTTCGCGTCGGAGTCGATCACGCTCGAGCCCGGAGACGTCATTGCGACAGGAACGCCGTCGGGTGTCGGCGTGGCGCGATCGCCGCGCCGCTTCCTGGTGGACGGGGACGTGGTGCGCATCGCGATCGACGGCCTCGGGGAGATCGAACATGCCGTGGTGGGGCGCTGATCCGGAGCGGGCACCGGGCTGCGACGGTCGCTAACGTCGAACGGGTTGACGACGATCGAGGCTGAGCATGAGTGACACCGACCGCTTCGCCGCCCTCCTGACGCGGACCGGCGTGGGCGTTCCACGCGGCATCCTCGGCGAGGAGGCGCGCGACCTGGCCCGGGCTGTGGCCGCCGGCGACGATGCACCGCACGAGGATCTGCGGGAAGCGGCCGCCGAACTCCATTGGCCGGCCATCCGTGGCGCCATGGGTGCGGGGCTCCGGCGAGCTCGCGAGAACGGCGTCGAGGACCCGGCGTTCGATGAGGCCATCGCCCTGACCGAGGACCCGGACCACGGCAATCCGTTCGCGCGCGCACTGATCGACGACGCCGTGCGGCAGCTGGCCGCGGTGATCATGCGAAGCCACGAGCGTCTCACGGTGCTGGATCAGCGACTGGCCGACGACACGGCCGGCGATGACGTGTCACGGACCGTGGGGGACATCGTCTCGGATCTGCTCGACCTCGATGTCGAGGACTACGAGGACGAGATCGCGACGTTCGTGCAGGGAGGCGAGAGTGACGCGTCACGACGCGAGCTCGCCCGTTCGACCGGTGATGACGAGATGCGCGAGTGGGCGCGCAGTGAGCTCGCCTGGATCACGGATGGCTCGTCCACGACATCCGGCGCGGCGCTCTCGGCCATGGCCCGCGGCCCCCTGCCGGAGGATCCGTCGGAGGATCCGGTCTGGATGTCGACCATCCTCGCCCTGGTCGAGGAGGCCGTGGAGCTGGTCCAGGTGGACGATCTCATGTCGGAGACGGAGGCGATGGGACCGGCGAACGGTGCGGATGACGACTGGGTGATGGACGGCGCGGAGGACTGAACCTTCCGGGGCCGGCTCCTCACGTCGGAGTCGGGGCGATCGCGAGACAGGCGCCCGTCCCATCGGATACCTCTCCCCGTGACCGCGAATCGGTATCCGGGGCATCCTCGATCTCACAGATGCCGGCGGACCCATGGCTCCCCGGCCCCCGGACTGTCGTCATCGCGCCGGACATGTTCGGGATGCCCGGTTTCCCGTGCGTGTCCCAGCTGTCCGGACTTCGGAGCCGTCGGTGGCTGACCTCTCGGTCGAGCCAGGTGTGAACAGGGAGTAGGCCACTGGTGCCTGGCACCGGCGGCCTACTCCTGCGATCGCGATGTTCATGGAAGTCTGCGATATGCAGGGAATTGTCCGACGTGCCGTCGGTAGGGGTAGGCCAGCGGTGCCTGGCACCGGCGGCCTACTCGGGGTCCCCGCGGGTCTCGAAATCGCGTGTGGGGGCCGATCGGCCCCCACACGAACAGCGGTCACATTGAGACCGGCCTATCCCTCGTAGTACTCGGCGCCCAGGTGGGTGATGGGCTCGTCGCCCTTCAGGTGCCGCAGCGTGTTCTTGAGCTTGGTGAGCTGGATGAACAGATCGTGCTCCGGGTACACGTCGTCGCGCACCGGCTGGGGGCTCTTCCAGTAGAAGCTGAGCCATTCCTGCACTCCGGTCATGCCGGCGCGGGCCGCCAGATCGAAGAAGAGCGCCAGGTCGAGGACGATCGGCGCCGCCAGGATCGAGTCGCGGCACAGGAAGTCGATCTTGATCTGCATCGGGTAGCCCAGCCACCCGAAGATGTCGATGTTGTCCCACCCCTCCTTGTTGTCACCGCGCGGGGGGTAGTAGTTGATGCGCACCACGTGGTGGATGTCGCCGTAGAGCTCCGGGTTGCGGCTCGGCTCGAAGATCGTGTCGAGCACGCCGAGCTTGGAGACCTCCTTCGTCTTGAAGGAGTCGGGGTCGTCCAGCACCTCGCCGTCCCGGTTCCCCAGGATGTTGGTCGAGTACCAGCCGTGGACGCCCAGCATGCGGGCCTTGAGACCCGGGGCGAGGATGGTCTTCATCAGGGTCTGGCCCGTCTTGAAGTCCTTGCCGCCGACGGCGACCCGGTTCTTGCGGGCAAGCTCCATCATCGCGGGGAAGTCGAGCGAGAGGTTGGGCGCACCGTTGGCGTACGGATGGCCCAGGCTGAGGAAGGCATACGCGTAGATCTGGCTGGGGGCGATGTCCGGGTCGCTGTCACGGAGCCCCTGCTCGAAGGCCTCGAGCGACTGGTGGACGGCCGTCGGTTCCTTGTAGATCTCGGTCGACCCGCACCACACGCCCACGATGCGGGCGCAGCCGTTGGCCTCCTTGAAGCGCGTGATGTCCTGGATGAGCGCCTGCGCCCAGTCCCACTTCGACGCCGGGGGCTTCACGTTGTCGCCGTGGAGGTTGCGGACGTACTCCTGCTCGAAGACCGCGGTCATCGGCGTGATGGCCGACAGCTCGTCCTTCAGCTCCTCCAGCATGCCGGCCTCGAGAACCCCCGCGTTCTTGGCGGCCTCGTATGCGTTGTCCGGGACGACGTCCCAGCCGCCGAACGTGATGTCGTTCAGATCGGCGAGCGGGAGGTAGTCCCGGATCAGCTGAACGTTGTCATCGGTGCGCTTGCCCACCCGGATGGTCCCCATCTGGGTGAGGCTCCCGATCGGCTGGGCGAGTCCCCTGCGGATCGCGAGTACGCCGGCGATGACGGTAGTGCCGACCGCACCCATTCCCGGCAGAAGGACGCCCAGCTTGCCCTCGGCGGGTGCAATCTCGACATCGGACGGTAGTGCCACGTGGCCTCCAACGTTGAATCGTTTCGTCTGAGCGGAGTGGCCGCGGTCGGCGCCGACCATGTGGCGGCGTTCGTCGACGGCGTACCATCACCGCTGCGCATTGCCCGGAACCTTACTCGCACGGCATGTCGGCAGAGCGTTCTCCCGTCGGTGCGTGCGGCCAAGATTCGGCTACAGGGCCGGTAAGACCGCCGTTTCCCCGGTGATTGTCACCCGGGGCGAGGGCTTTTCGTCAGGTGCTCGTGTCCAGGTGGTGACCCGCGCATGGGCCGATGACCCCGGCGGGATCAGCCGTCCAGCTCGTCCGGGAGGCCCGCGGTGGCGAACAGGCGCCGGTCGAAGAACGCCCGCACGTGCGTGATGCGGCCATCGATGATGTCCAGCACCGAGAACTGGAACGCCCGGTGGGCACCGTCCGGATCCCGCATGTAGAGGGCGAACGCGGGTTGTCCGTTCGCGGACGCGGGGATCATCCGCATGTCGCCGGGGCCGGATGCCGGGCATTGCGTGCGGATGAGGTCCACGATGGCCTGGACACCCGAGAACCAGCCGTCGAACGGCGGCATCTCCCACGTGGCGTCGGTCGCCAGCAGATCCACGAGCGAGTCGATGTCGTAGCGCTCGAACGCCTCGGCGTATTTGTCGAGGAGTTCCCTCTCATGCGGATCGAGCTCGTCCGCCAGCCGTGCGCGCTCCAGCTCGTCGCGGTCGGCCATCCGGGCCCGGGCGCGCTGCAGCGCGCTGTTGCACGAGGCCACGGTGCTGTCGAGGACGTCGGCGCTCTCCTCAGCGGAGAACCCCAGGACGTCGCGGAGAACCAGCACCGCCCGTTGTCGCGGGGGCAGGTCCTGCAGGGCCGCGATGAGGGCCAGGCGCACACCGTTGCGTGTGGCGGCGCGCTCCTCGGGCGAGGGTTCGGGCTCCGCGGCACCGACCAGCGCGTCCGGGAGGGGCTCCAGCCACGGGATCTCGGTCTGCGTCGACAGCTGGCCGGTCGGGCTGGACGGTCCCTGCCCCAGCCCGGTGGGCATCTGCCGGCGAGAGGTGCTCCCGAGGGCGGAGAGGCAGGTGTTGGTGGCGATGCGGTACATCCACGTGCGTACGGACGAGCGGCCCTCGAAGCGGTGGAACGCCCGCCACGCCCGCAGGTACGTCTCCTGGACCTGGTCCTCGGCCTCCTGGGTCGAGCCGAGCATGCGGTAACAGTGCGCGAGGAGTTCGGTGCGAAGAGGGCCGGTCTGCATCTCGAACTCACGCTCTTTGGTCGATGTGGTCATTCGTCCTCACTTCAGGAATGCGTGTCCACTCGCCGCCGATGCGGGGCCCCGATGATAGGGGGTGATGCCGCGACGGTGGGTGGTTGCGGTCGGACAGAGGGCTCGCGCCCGGTGGTGTCCGGGGGGGGGTCTCGTCGCCGAGGAGCGGGGCGGACGCGGTGGTCATCATCGGCGGCGGAGCGCCTTCACGAAGGCCTCGCCGACGTCCCAGACGATGACCAGGGCGATGACGACGGCGATGGCGGTGGTGGCCCGGTCGATGGTGGTGGCACCTGCCCCGACGGCGTCCAGGTACGCGGGGTTGAACAGGCGGTCGGTCACCAGCAGCCAGATGATGGGGACGGCCAAGGCCGCATCCAGCAGCGCGTTGCCGATCGCCAGCCGGAGGGTCCAGCGCCCCACCCGGTGTTTCACGATCTCGAACACCGCGTGTCCGACGAGGACTGCCAGCAGGACGGGGAGCCATCCGGACCAGAGGTCCGGGTTCAGGACGGGGAGTCGCTCACCGTCCCGGGTGACCCCGGACAGGAAGTGCTGACCGATGAGGAGGCCGGCGGTGACGACCGCGAGGGCGATCCCCGTCACGGTCTCGCCAACGGTGATTCCGCGCGTCGGGGTGACCGCGGGCAGGCGGTCGACGGTCCACGGGTGCTCGCGAGGCGTGTGGCGCCTGCGGTCGATGACGGCGTAGGCCAGGGTCGTCCACACGGCGACGTGGAGGGCGGCGGTCACACCCGTCCCGAACGCCGATCCGACGGTCGCACCGAAGCCGTCCCCGTCGAGGATGCCGGTCGCGATCACGATGAGCGCCAGTATCGGCGGCACCGTGATGAGGAGGCGCACCAGCGTCTCACGCCACACGCGGTAGTGGCGCGGCCCGATGAGGTACGCCGGCCGCCCGCTGTAGCGGTCGGCCAGGATCGCGGGATCGCCCAGTTCGTTCAGCACGTCCCGCTCGGCCGCGTCCGGCGAGTCTCCCGAGGCGACGCGCTCGCTGACCATGTCGTCGATGGACGAGCGCAGTTCGGCGCCGATGTCGGCGCGACGCCCTTCCGGGACGGCATCAACCGCCCGTCGGACGTATCGGGTCGTGAGGTCGTCGGTGGTCGTCATGGGGTACCTCCCGTGAGCGAGATGAGTGCGGCACGGACCCCGCTCAGATCGCGTAGCAGCGCGTCCAGCAGCCGCTCGCCGGTGTCGTTCGTCCGGTACATCTTGCGGGGCCGTGACTGGGTCGTGTCCCACTCGCTGGTGAGGAGTCCCTGGTCCTCCAGGCGGCGCAGGAGGGGGTAGAGGGTGTTGGCGTCCACGGCGATGCCCGCGGACGCGAGCTCCTGCAGCAGCCCGTACCCGTAGCCGGGTGTCCGAAGCGCGGCGAGGCTTGCGACCACCACCGTGCCGCGGCGGAGCTCCTGCAGATGGGTGCGAAGCAGGTCGTCCCAGTCCATGGAGCGCACTATAATGTGTGTCACACACCATTGGGTGACGTCGAGGTGCGTGGGAACCCGCGGTCCGCCCGGACCGCGGGAGAGAGCACGACGGGACGCGCGGCACCCCGTCCCGTGCGGTCGATGTCACCCGGCCACGTGTCATACGGCGGCGGGGTCCGTCCAGATGATCTCCCAGATGTGCCCGTCGAGATCCGCGTACGAGCGGCCGTACATGAAACCCAGGTCCTGCGGCTCGCGCGCCTCGGTACCGCCCGCCCCGACGGCCTGTGTCACGAGACGGTCGACGTCGTCGCGTGCTCCGACCGACAGTGCCACGAGGACCTCGGTCGTCGCGTGGGCGTCGGCCACCTCGCGCGGGGTGAAGGTCTGGAAGAACTCACGCTTCAGGAGCATCGCGTAGAGGTTGTCGCCCAGCACCAGGCAGAGCGCGTTCTCGTCGGAGAACGTCTCGTTGAACGTGTAGCCCAGCGAGGTGAAGAACGCCCGGCTGGCATCCAGGTCGCGGATGGGGACGTTGACGAAGATCATGGTGTGCACGGCGCGCTCCTTCGTGGATGGTCTGCACTACTGACCGCCGCCCCCGTCCGAAGTCATCGGTGGCGGCCTTGCCCCGGGTGCGCCGTGTGGACCGCGTTCCCCGACGTGCCACAGGAGCGCCGCGGCACGAGCGGTGACGCCCTGCCGCCCCCCGGTCGGAGGTGCCGTCCGCGCCGGCGGCGGGATCAGCCGGCGAGCATGAGCCGGGTCAGCTTCTCGGTGTCCCCGGACGTCCAGCCCGATGGGCGCAGGAGCGCGAGCCAGGCGGTGATGAGCTCCGGGCCGTAGTCGTGCCCGTAGCCCGGGGGCGTGTCCATGGAGGCCATCTGGTCGGTCGTGAGCTGCCAGAACGTCACCCACGGAAACCAGCCCATCCGGGGGCTGACATCGGGTGCGCGCGGCTCACGCAACCAGTCCGGCCGCTTCCAGATGAGCTCCGGCGACCACCACACGATGGGGTCCGAGCCGTGCTGGGCGATCGCGATCCGGGGCCGGCTCAGCGTGCCGTCGGGATCCATCAGGTCGTCGGACCGGCCGAAGAACCGCACGTCCCTGCCGTCCCCGACCGCGGGGAGGACCTGCGGACTGCCGGGCCTCCTCCGGGCCACGATCTCCCTCCAAAGAGGGGTGCTGTGGGGCGGGCCGATGAAGAGTGCGGCGTCGACCCGGGTCTCGAGGTCGTCCAGGCCGTCGAAGGCGGACATCGTCGCGAATGCGCCCAGGCTTGTCCCGAACACGACGAACCTGGGGCGGGTCGCCGCGGGGAGGGACGACCAGTACGCGTGCACCGCGTCCACGATGGCGCGGCCGCTCTCCTCCGACACGCTGCGGTCGGCCAGGAACGAGACCCAGCTCGGGAAGTACGAGTACTGCATCGCGGCGATGGCGGTGTCGCCGCCGTTGACGTACTCCAGCGGGACCGTCGACGACGGCGGGATCCATCCTCGGCCGGTCGTGCCCGCCACGGCGATCACGGCGCGCCGGTCGGCGTTCGTCCGCCGGAGCTCGGCCACGACGAGGTCGGCCTGTTCCCGCGGCGAGGACGCGGACTCCCGGCCCACGTACACGCGGATGGGCTCGATCGCCGGCCGGCCGGTCAGCGCCGTGATGTCGTCTGCGGACGGTCCTCCGGCGACGAAGGTGCGACCGTCGCGTCCGAGTGTGTCCCACGCGACCAGTGACGCCGCGCTGCCGGACCGGTTCGGCGATCGTGGCCGCGTGACGTCGGGGTCGGTGAGCTCGTCGGCCGCGGCGAACGACGCCTCGACCGCCCGCCGGGCCCCGGCCGTGACGACGTCCATCGCGACGCCGACGACGAGCGCGGTCACGACGAGGGCGGCGATGGCCCCCGACAGTGGTGGCGGAAGCACACGCCGGATCAGCCGGTCCAGCACGTGCCAGAGCCGCCTCACGCCGCGCGCCGCCGCGTGCAGGGCCATGGCGATCGCGACCGCGAGGGCGAGCACGCGGATGTAGTGGTGCCGGTGGCCGTCGTCGATGCCGACGGCCTCGCGGATCTCGGCCTGCCATCCCGAACTCAGCCAGAGACTGATCAGGACGGCCGCGGCCGACAGCCCTCCCAGCACCCGCCACGTCCAGATCCGTATGTGCTCCGGCGGGGAGGGCACACGCATCAGGCGCAGGAGCCAGGCGACTGCCACGCCGATCCCGTACCCGCCCGCCAACCCGATGCCGGAAACCAGTGCCTGCACCGCCCAGTGACGGGGGAGCAGCGACGGCGCCAGCGACTGGAGGAAGAACAGCACCCCGACGAAGAGCCCGATGCGGTTCAGGCCGGCGACGTATCGGGCCGTCGCGGCGCTGATGCGTCCACCGAGGCGGAGGGGCAGGGTCCGCCGACGTGCGCCCGCCGTGGCGGGCGGCGCCGGACGGGCCGTTGCACTCCTGGCGTCCTTCACCACAACGATCGACACTAGATGGTCGAGTCCACGGGATCGCGGATGTGGGGTGCGTCACCGGGGGCGTGGGGCGCCGCCGGGCGCCGAGAGACATGCTGGTGGCCTTTCTGAGGTGTCCGGTGGTGCATCCACGTCGCCGGGGGCGTGCACCACGCCGTGAGAACGTGGACGAGGCCATCCGGATGTCGAGTCCACGGGATCGCGGATGTGGGGTGACGCCGGTCACCCGGCTTCATCGCCGTATCGGCGACGTCAGCGGGAGGGGCCCGTGCGGGGCGAGGTGTGGGCTCCCGCGGGTTCCGGTGCTTCCTGTGCCATTCGCCGGGCGCGGCGCTCGACGCGCACCAGGACGACGGCGGGAATCAGCGCGATGACGGTGAAGGCCACCACCCACCAGTGCGTCGAGGCGTAGGCGTCGGCCATGCGTTCGCGGACCGGCAGGGGCAGCACCACGTCGGCCGCCGGGGGAGCCGCGTGGTCGCTCCCCAGCCTGCCCGCCAGGATGACGGCGAGGATCGCGCTGCCGATCGATCCGCCCACCCGTTGCACCACGTTGAACTGGGACGTGGCGTCCGGGATCTCGTCGCGTCTCAGGGTGGCGTACGCGGCGGCGAACGCGGGCATCATGGATCCGCTCACACCGACGCCGCGGAAGAACAGGCCGGCCATGATGAGCCACTGCGGGGTGGTCGCCGTCAGGAACGTGAACGGCACCGTCGAGAGTGTCAGGATGACGAGACCCGTGACGGCGACGGGGCCGCCGCCGATGCGATCCGTGATCCGGCCGGCGATCGGCGCGGTGATGGCGGCGCCGAGGCCCATCGGCGCGAGGATCAGGCCGGTGGTGAGCGCGTCGTGCATACGCGGACCCTGCTCGTACAGGGGCATGAGGATCATTCCGCCGAAGAGCACGGCGCCGAGCGCGAAGGCCGTGATCGACGCGGCGGCGAAGGCGCGATTGCCGAAGAGCCGGACGTTGATCAGCGGGCGGGGGCGCCGCAATGCGTAGAGCACATAGACCGTGGTCAGCAGGATGCCCGCGACGAGGGGGATCCAGGCGCGCGGCGCCGTGATGGTCCCTCCGATGCCCGTCTCGGCCAGCCCGAAGGTGATCAGGGGGATGCCGACCGCCATGAGGACGAGACCGACCATGTCGAGCGGCCACACCACGCGGTCCCGTGCGGCGTCGCTGGTGAGGAGGCGGACCGCCAGCACCACCCCGATCGCGCCGACGGGGACGTTGATGAAGAAGACCCACTCCCACCCGGCCGTCTGGACGAGCAGGCCGCCGAGGACCGGTCCGACGACGGGTGCGATCAGCATGGGGATCGCGACCAGGCTCATCACGCGGCCCATGCGTCTCGGCCCCGCCGCCTGGGCCAGCATCGCCTGGCCGACCGGCATGAGAAGGCCTCCACCGGCACCCTGGAGGATGCGGAACCCGACCAGGGACTCGAGGCTCCAGGCGAGCCCGCACAGGGCGCTCGCGGCCGTGAACAGCGTCAGGGCGAAGATGAACACGCGCTTGGGTCCGACCCGGGTCGCGATCCAGCCGGAGAGCGGGATCACCGCGGCCATGGCCAGCATGTATCCGGTCACCACCCACTGGATGTGCGCGAAGTCCGTGCCGAGGTCGAGCGTGAGCCGGTCGAGGGCGACGTTCACGATCGTGGTGTCGAGGATCGACATGAACGCGCCGACGAGGACGACCATCGCCACGCGGATCACGTCGGGGCCGAGCCTCAGTGTGGTCGGATCGGGCGGAATATTCGGATCCGAAGTGTTCACGGAGGCGACGCTAGACGATCGGTGTCGCGGTGGCGTGGGTGTGGGGTGCGTCACCGGTGGCTGGCCTGGGGTGGGCGGGTGGATCCGTTGTGCGGGGCGTCGCCGGACGCCGACGGTCAGGGTGGTGTCCTTTCCGAGGTGTCCGGTGGCGCATCCGCGCCACCGGGGGCACACGCCACGCCGCGAGGTCCGTGCAAAAAAAATCGAGCACCGATGGACATGCGCACGGCCCGGTCCGGTCCGCCCGTGGCAGCGCGGCGCCGTGCCCTCATCCGTCGAAGGGCGTCGCTTCGGAGGCGCGTCGGCGAACGACGGGCCGAACCCTCCCGCGTCGTCCGTCCCCGCGGTCGCGATAGGCTGCGGGCCGCGACTGGCACAAGCCTGTGGCGTCCACGTGTTCCAGCCCAGGCTGATCGTCGGCTCCGAGGAGAAGACACACCCAATGCCAGTCCCCACCCGGCCCGCCGTCGCGGGCGCCGAATCGGCCGCGATCACTTTCCCGACGCATGTGCGTGCGTACGCCGAGCTTGCGCACACGGTCCGCGAGACGGGTCTCCTCGCACGTGCGCAGCGGTTCTACCTGTTCGTCGGGATCGCCCAGGTCCTCGTGCTCGCCGCCATCATCGCGGGTTTCGTCCTCCTCGGCGACAGCTGGTTCCAGCTGCTCATCGCCGCGGCGCTGGGGGTCTTCTTCGCCCAGGTGGCCCTGGTCGCGCACGAGGCCGCCCACCGGCAGATCTTCGCGGGAAAGCGGGCGAACACCGTGCTCGCCCGGATCGCCGGGAACGGGGTCTGCGGCATCAGCTACTCGTGGTGGAACACGAAGCACACGGGTCACCACAGCAACCCCAACGAGATCGGCAAGGACCCGGACATCCAGTCGAACGTCGTCGCGTTCACGCCCGAGGATGCCGTGCGGTCGAAGGGCCTCTTCCGGTTCATCATCAAACGGCAGGGCTGGTTCCTCTTCCCGCTTCTGTGTCTCGAAGGACTCAACCTCCATGCGCAGAGCGTGCGGCACGTGCTGTCGCCGCGGAGGACGGTCGAGCGGCGGGGCACCGAAATCGTCCTCCTCTTCGCGCGGTTCGCGGCCGTGATCGTCCCGGTGTTCCTCCTGCTGCCCCTCGGGATGGCATTCGCGTTCCTGGGTGTCCAGATCGCGGTGTTCGGCCTCTACATGGGCGGGGTCTTCGCTCCCAACCACAAGGGGATGGTGATCTTCGAGGAGGGCACCCCGATCGACTTCTTCTCGCGGCAGGTCCGGTCGTCGCGAAACATCCGCGGCGGATGGTGGATGACCGCGTTCATGGGCGGGCTCAACTACCAGATCGAGCACCACCTCTTTCCCGGAATGCCGCGTCCGCATCTCGCCCGCGTCCGCCCGCTCGTCCAGGAACACTGCCGTCGGTTCGACGTGCCCTACACCGAGGTCGGTCTGATGCGCTCCTACGCGATCACGGTCGCCTACCTCAACCGGGTGGGCCTGGCGGCGCGTGACCCGTGGGAGTGTCCGCTCACGGCGCAGCGCTTCCGCGGCTGACGCTCGGTCGCGTCGTTCCTGCCGGCGCGGTGACGTCGCCGGGGCGGCCGATCACGGGGTCCTGTGCGTCCGAGGGACGCTCGCGCATCCCAACGGGGCACTACGGCCAGACGTCCGTGTCGGGGCGCAGATCGAGGCGGCCGCCGTTCACGCAGTCGGGCGTCCGGTACTCGTCGGGCATGTTCGGGTAGACGGTGTCCCAGTAGAACTCGACGAGCTGCTGCGCTTGCATGGGGGTCGCTCCCAGGTCCTGCGCCACCTGCGCGGCGTGCTGCATCGCGTAGCACTCGGTGACCGACTCGCTCATCTCCCCCCGCAGATGGATGGCTTCGTGCGCGATCACATGTACGCCGAGCGCATTGGCCATGGTGATCCGGCGCTTGCCGCTCACGTACTCCTTGGCCCAGTTGCACGCGTCGCGCTTGATGTCGGTCTTGTCGGCGGGGACGCCGTCCTCGTCGAACCACACGGAACCCAGCTCGTTCCCGATGTCCACCATGTTGCCGAGGATTCCCTGACAGCGCACCGCGACATCACGCTTCGCGATCTTCGACGCGGCCCGGCTGAAGACCATCTCGGCCTTCTGTGCACGGTACTCGGCCATGCCGCCCGCCACCAGGACGAACGCGAGCACCGCCATCACGAACGGGCGGCGTTCGTCGCGTCGTATCTGCAGGACCAGGAAGCCGCCGAAGGCTCCCGCCGCGAGCATGAGGAGAAGAAGGCGCAGCGACAGGTGCATTGATCCACCATCGGCGCAGGGCCCCGGGGACTCAAGGTGACGGGCGCTCGACGACAACGAACCCGTAACCTTCCGCACTTGACATGAGTCAGCTTATGTCAGATCATGCAGCAACGGTTCATTCGCGATCAGCAGGTGGCTTCGGCCACGACTCAGGAGGCGCAGCAGACATATGGGAAAGACCATCGGAATCGACCTCGGGACCACCAACTCGTGCGTCGCGATCCTGACGGGTGGCGAGCCGGAGGTGCTCCCGAACGCGGAGGGCGGTCGCACCACACCGTCGGTGGTCGCCTTCAGCAAGGCGGGTGAGCGCCTGGTCGGCGCCGTCGCCAAGCGACAGGCCGTCACCAACCCCGAGAACACGATCTTCAGCATCAAGCGGTTCATGGGCCGCAAGTACGCCGAGGTGGACGAGGAGATGACGATCGTGCCGTACGAGGTCGTCCGCGGCCCCAACGGCGACGTGCGCGTGAAGGCGGACGGCAAGGAGTACTCCCCACCCGAGATCAGCGCGATGATCCTTCAGAAGCTGAAGGCCGACGCGGAGGCGTTCCTCGGTGAGCCCGTCACCGACGCCGTCATCACCATCCCGGCCTACTTCAACGACGCCCAGCGTCAGGCCACCCGCGACGCCGGCAAGATCGCCGGCCTCGACGTCAAGCGCATCATCCCCGAGCCCACGGCCGCGGCCCTCGCGTACGGCCTGGAGAAGGACACCGACCAGACGATCCTCGTGTTCGACCTGGGTGGTGGGACCTTCGACGTCTCGGTGCTCGAGATCGCCGACGGCGTCTTCGAGGTGAAGGCCACCTCCGGTGACAACCACCTCGGTGGCGACAACTTCGACAAGGCCGTCGTCGACTGGATGGTCGCCGAGTTCAAGAAGGACAACGGCATCGACCTCTCGGCCGACAAGTCCGCGCTCCAGCGTCTCTACGAGGCCGCGGAGAAGGCGAAGATCGAGCTGTCGACCACGGCCACCGCGCAGATCAACCTGCCGTTCATCACGGCCGACGCCAGCGGGCCCAAGCACCTCGACGTCACCCTTTCGCGCGCCAAGCTCGAGGAGCTCGTCGCCGACCTGCTCGATCGCCTCGACGGTCCGACCAAGGCCGCCATCGCCGACTCGGGCGCGGACGGCAGCATCGACCACGTGGTCCTCGTCGGCGGCATGACCCGCATGCCGGCGGTCCAGGAGCGCGTCAAGAAGCTGACCGGCAAGGAGCCCCACAAGGGCGTCAACCCGGACGAGGTCGTCGCCATCGGCGCCGCGATCCAGGGTGGCGTGCTCTCGGGCGACGTCAAGGACGTCCTGCTGCTCGACGTGACCCCGCTGTCGCTCGGCATCGAGACCAAGGGCGGCGTGTTCACGCGTCTCATCGACCGCAACACCACCATCCCGACCAAGAAGAGCCAGGTGTTCTCCACCGCGGAGGACAACCAGTCGCAGGTCGAGATCCACGTGCTGCAGGGTGAGCGCGAGATGGCCAGCTACAACAAGACCCTCGGGAAGTTCCAGCTCACCGGCATCCCGCCGGCGCCGCAGGGAATGCCGCAGATCGAGGTCGCCTTCGACATCGACGCCAACGGCATCGTGAACGTCTCGGCGAAGGATCTCGCCAGCGGCAATGAGCAGAAGATCCGGATCGAGGCGTCCAGCGGTCTGTCGGACGACGAGATCCAGAAGATGGTCCGTGACGCCGAGTCCCACGCGGACGACGACAAGCGCCTTCGCGCGCTGGCGGATGCCCGTAACGACGCGGAGGCTCGCGCCCATGAGGCCGAGCGTCAGCTGAAGGAGCACGGCGAGACCATCGAGGACGAGCTCAAGCGGGACATCGAGGGCGCCGCCGCCGCGGCGAAGGAGGCCGCCCAGGGCGAGGATGTCGATGACATCCAGGCCAAGACGGAGTCCCTCACCGGAGTGCTGCACAAGCTCTCCGAACAGCTCTACCAGGCCGCGTCGCAGGCTCAGGCCGCCGATGCCGGCGCGGGTGGCGAGGAGGAGCCCGTCGAGGACGCCGAGTACGAGGTCATCGACGAGGACGAGGCGGACGCCGGGAAGTCGGCATGACGACGGGCGGAACACCCGAACCGCAGGACGACGTCACCCGCCCGCCTGTGCCGGACGACGTGGAGCGGGGGGCTGACGTGCCCCCCGCCGCCGCGGACGCCGCTCCGGCCCCGCCGGACGCGGTCGAGCAGGTGGATCCGGTCGCCGCGGTTGAAGCCGAGCGTGATCAGTACCTCGATGCACTCCAGCGGCTCAAGGCCGAGTTCGACAACTACCGCAAGCGGGTCGACCGCGATCGTGAGGTCGTCCGCGTGGCCGGCGTCCAGGATCTCGTCAATGATCTGCTGCCGGTGATCGACAACCTTGAGCGCGCGCTGGAGGCGGCTCCGGGTGCCGAGGTCACGCAGATCGTGGAGGGCGTCGCCATGGTGCGGGGTCAGCTCACCGGGATCCTCACGGGTCGCGGTGTCGTGGCCATCGAGGCCGAGGGCAGGCCGTTCGACCCCGAGGTGCACGACGCCGTCACCCAGCACCCCAGCGACGAGCACGAAGAGGGCGCGGTGATGCACGTCCTCGAGAAGGGTTATCGGATGGGTGACACGATCATTCGTCCGGCGAAGGTCGTGGTGGCCGCCCGGCCACCGGGAGGGGATCTTTGACGATGGAGCGCGACCTCTACGAGGTCCTGGGCGTCTCGAGGGATGCGTCCGCGGACGACATCAAGAAGGCGTACCGGAAGCTCGCCCGGACCTACCACCCGGACCACAACGCCGGTGACGCCGCTGCCGAGGAGCGGTTCAAGGAGATCTCGCACGCGCATGACGTGCTGTCGGATCCGGAGAAGCGCAAGCAGTACGACCTCGGTCCGATGTTCGGTGCCGGACAGTCCGGCGGCCCCGGTGGCGGCCCCGAGTTCACCATGGGCGACTTCGACCTCCGCGACATGTTCGGGGGGATCTTCGGCCAGCGCGGTGGCACGAGGGGCGGTGGTGGCGGCTTCGGGCAGAGCGCCGGGCCGAGCCGTGGGGAGGACATCGAGGTCAGGGTCACGCTGTCGTTCGAGCAGGCCATGCACGGCGCCACCGTGCCGGTCACGGTCGAACGCGATCAGGCGTGCGACGAGTGCCACGGCACCGGGGGTGCTCCGGGTTCGAAGTCGTCGCTCTGTCCCGAGTGCCGGGGGCGGGGCACCGTCGGGCTCGACCTCGGCGGCTTCCAGGCGGTGACCAGGGCCTGCCCCACATGCTTCGGCCTCGGCACCGTCCACGATCCGCCGTGCCCCAGGTGCGACGGGCGGTCGGTGCGTCATGTGCGGACGACGGAGCAGGTCAGCGTGCCCGCGGGCGTGAAGACGGGCACCAAGATCCGCAAACGCGGGAAGGGCAACGCCGTCCACGGGGGGACGCCCGGCGATCTCATCGTCGCCACCTACGTCACCCCCAGCAAGCGGTACACGCGTCAGGGCGACGACCTCGAGATCGACGTCCCGATCACCTACGCGGAGGCGGTCCTCGGTGCCAAGGTCGCGGTTCCGACGCTGTCCGGGAAGGTGGCCGTCACCGTGCCACCGGGCAGTCCCGACGGCAAGGCCCTCCGCCTCCGTGGGAAGGGCGCGCCCAAGGTGAAGGGCGGCGGCCACGGCGATCTGATCGCCCGCGTCCGCATCGTCGTCCCGAAGTCGCTCTCGGACGAACAGAAGGAGGCGCTCCGCGCGTACTCCGCACTCGACACGTCCGATCCCCGCGGTGGGTGGGCGTCGTGACCGACACACGCCTCTTCATGATCGGCGTCGCGGCCGAGATGGCCGGGATGCACCCGCAGACGCTTCGGATGTACGAGAGGCGGGGTCTCATCACCCCGACCCGTTCGGCGGGAGGCACACGCCTCTACAGCTACGCGGACGTGACCCGTCTGCGCCAGATCCAGGAACTCTCCGAGCAGGGGTTCAATCTCATCGGAATCGACCGGATCCTCCAGCTCCAGCAGGAACTGGACGAGGCCCTCGCCCGCCTGCGCGCGCTGGAGGACCGGCTTCTCCGCGACGCGTACGCCCTCCGTCAGGAGGTCGCGCGATCGCTCTCCACCGACATCGTGCCCGTGCGACCCACGGGACTTCCCGCACGCATCGTCCATCCGGTCATCAGAAGGCGGAGTCGCTAAATGGCAGTCGAGCAGTACACGGTCAAAGCACAGGAATCCCTTGCCCAGGCTCAGCGGACGGCTGAGGAGAGGGGCAATCAGATCATCGAGCCGGCGCATCTCGCGCTCGCGCTCCTGGACGCCCGGGAGGGTATCGTCGGGCCTCTCCTCGAGCGTGCCGGCGCGGACGCACCCGGTCTTCGTGCGGCGATCCAGGCCGAGGTCGACCGACTTCCGGTGGTGCGCGGTGCCAGCCAGCAGCACCTCGGGCAGTCGCTGCGCGGGGTGCTGGAGCACGCCGGCCAGGAGGCCGAACGTCTGGGTGACGAGTACATCTCGACGGAGCACCTTCTCCTCGGTCTGTACGAGGTGGCCTCCCCGGTCGAGCAGGCGCTCCGCCGGGCCGGTGTCACCTCCGAGTCACTCCTCGAGGCGCTTCAGGCGGTCCGCGGATCGCACCGCGTGACCGATCCCAATCCGGAGGCCAAGTTCCAGGCACTGGAGCAGTACGGGCGCGATCTCACCGACGCCGCGCGCCGGGGGAAGCTCGACCCGGTCATCGGACGCGACAACGAGGTCCGTCGCGTCATCCAGGTGCTGGCGCGTCGCACCAAGAACAACCCGGTCCTCATCGGCGAGCCCGGCGTCGGCAAGACGGCGATCGTCGAGGGGCTGGCCCAGCGCATCGTGTCGGGCGACATCCCGGAGAGCCTGCGCGACAAGCGGGTCATCGCGCTCGACATCGGATCGCTCATCGCGGGGTCCAAGTATCGCGGCGAGTTCGAGGACCGCCTGAAGGCCGTCCTCAAGGAGATCACGGACGCCGAGGGCGAGATCGTCCTCTTCATCGACGAGCTCCACACGATCGTCGGAGCCGGGGCGGCGGAGGGCGCGGTCGACGCCGCGAACCTGCTGAAGCCGATGCTCGCCCGCGGCGAGCTCCGCGCCGTCGGTGCCACGACCCTGGACGAGTACCGCAGCCACATCGAGAAGGATCCCGCGCTCGAGCGCCGTTTCCAGCCGGTGTTCGTGGGCGAGCCGTCCGTCGAGGACACCATCGCCATCCTGCGCGGGCTGAAGGAACGCTACGAGGTCCATCACGGGGTCCGCATCCAGGACGGCGCGCTGGTCGCGGCGGCGCGGCTCTCGCACCGCTACATCACGGGCCGCTTCCTCCCCGACAAGGCCATCGACCTGGTGGACGAGGCCGCAAGCCGTCTGCGCATCGAGATCGATTCGGTGCCGGAGGAACTCGATCAGATCGAGCGCCGCATCATCCAGCTCGAGATCGAGGAGCAGGCGCTCAAGCCCGAGGTCGACCCGAACTCCGTGGCGCGCCGTGAGGCCGTGCAGGAGGAACTCGCCGGTCTCCGGGAGGACGCCGACGCCATGCGGGCGCACTGGGACCAGGAGAAGGAGTACATCTCGCGTATCCAGGAGACAAAGACGGACCTGGAGCAGGCCCGCGTCGAACTGGAGCGCGCCGAGCGCGAGGCGGACCTCGAGGGCGGCGCCCGGCTCAAGTTCGGGACCATCCCCGAGCTCGAACGGGCCCTCGCCGAGGCCCAGGAGGAGCTCGTCGCGAAGCAGACCGATCGTCAGATGCTGAACGAGGAGGTCACCGACGACGACGTCGCCGAGGTCGTGGCCGGCTGGACGGGGGTTCCCGTGGCCCGGCTCATGGAGGGCGAGGTCGAGAAGCTGGTCCACATGGAGGACCGGCTGCACGACCGCGTGGTCGGGCAGGACACGGCGGTGGTCGCCGTGGCGAACGCGCTGCGCCGCTCGCGCGCCGGCCTCTCCGACCCCAACCGTCCGATCGGGTCGTTCATCTTCCTCGGCCCCACCGGAGTGGGCAAGACCGAGCTCGCCCGGGCCCTCGCCGAGTTCATGTTCGACGACGAGCGCGCCATGGTGCGCATCGACATGAGCGAGTACATGGAGAAGCACGCCGTGTCGCGGCTCATCGGTGCCCCTCCCGGGTACGTGGGCTACGAGGAGGGCGGCCAGCTCACCGAGGCCGTCCGTCGCCGGCCGTACTCGGTGCTCCTGCTCGACGAGATCGAGAAGGCGCACCCCGACGTCTTCAACATCCTCCTGCAGCTGCTCGATGACGGTCGCCTGACCGATGGGCAGGGCCGCAACGTCGACTTCACCAACACCGTCGTGATCATGACGTCGAACGTGGGCAGCCAGTTCCTCATCGACGGCATCGACACCACGCTGGCGGAGGAGCGGGTGATGGGCGCGCTGCGCGACCACTTCCGTCCCGAGTTCCTCAACCGCATCGACGACATCGTCCTGTTCCAGAAGCTGGCCCGCACCGACATCGACCGGATCGTCGATCTGCAGCTGGCCGGCCTGGACCGTCGCCTGGCGGAACGCGGCATCGCGGTGTCACTGACCGACCGGGCGAAGACGACGATCGCCGACGAGGGGTACGACCCGGCGTACGGTGCGCGGCCGCTGAAGCGGGTGATCCAGAAGCGGGTGCAGGACCAGCTCGCCCTCCGGCTCCTGAAGGCCGAGTTCGAGGACGGCGACCACATCGAGGTGGACGCCGACGACGAGGGCCTGCTCACGTTCCGGCGGGTCGCGGCGTAGCGGGGGAGGGTGGTCTCGGGGCCAGGCCCCGAGACCACCGCGCCCGGCGGGTGAGGTTCCGCACTCCGCGGATGGCTGGTCGGCGGCACGTCGTCCCTGACGGGGCCGCTCGGTGAGACCACGCCCGTGTGCCCATCCGAGAATCGGACGGGCACACGGGCGATCAGGTCGGTGGCGCGGGGACGTCCGGCTAGGGCTCGATCACCGGGACCGGGGACCCCTTGAAGGTCCGTGTCCCGTCACCCAGCTGACCGAAATCGTTCGGTCCCCAGCAGACCGCCTGGCCCGTCGTGCGAACCGCACAGGTGTGCCGGGCGGTGTCGATGGATTTCACGTCGTCCAGCCCGGTCGGTGTCGGGGTCGCGTCGTCCGCTCCCCAGCACTCGGCCTGCCCAGTGGCGCGGATCGCACACGCCCGGCCGTTGCCGGCCGCAATGGAGGTGGCGTTGTCCAGCCCGGCCAGCGGCGTCAGGGTCAGCGGTGCGTCCGCCCCCCAGCATTCGACCTGGCCACTCGTGCGGATCGCGCACATGTAGCGAGTGCCGCTCGAGACCTGGACCGCGTCGTCCAGCCCCTCGACCGGTGTCGGGACCCCGCCGGTGCCCTCTCCCCAGCAGACGACCTGGCCACCGGTGCGAATCGCGCACGTGAGCGAGTAGCCGCTCGAGATCTGTATGGCGTCGGTCACTCCCGCGACCGGCTGCCAGGTTGCGGAGAACTTACCCGGCCCGTGCTCCTCGGGGCCCAGCTGGCCGTACTCGTTGTCGCCCCAGCAGACAACCTGTCCTCCTGTGCGGATCGCACAGGTATGGCCCGTACCGGCGCTGACGTCGGTGGCGTCCACCAGTCCCGGGACCCCCACGGGGACCGGGGTGTGTCCATGGAGCCCGATTGGCACGCCTTCGTTCCCCACCTGTCCCACGACGTTGTCGCCCCAGCAGACCACCTCTCCTGTCCCTCGGATCGCGCACGTGTGGAGCCCGCCGGCGGTGACCTTGGTGGCGCCGTCCAGCCCCTGGACGGCCGCCATCGTCCGGCGGAAGGCGGTTGACCCGCCGTCACCGAGCTGGCCGGAGTAGTCCGACCCCCAGCAGAAGACCTTGCCGGTACGAAGGGCACACGTGTGCCCTTCGGGCGCGGTCTGCCCTGCGGGCGCGGTGTCGTGCCCTCCGGTGGTGATCGCCTCGAGCCCGGTGGCCGGCGGTCCCGTGACGTCCACGTCCGGCGGGTCGACGGGCTCCGGGTCCGGTGTGGGTGTGACCGGCTTCGGCGCCGGTGTCGCCGGCTTCGGGGCGGGCTCGCGCTTCGTGGTGATCAGGGTGTTGAGGGTCCGGACCCTTCGGGAACCCGGGAGGGTGTACTCGAGCCGGACGATCACGCGGTTGGCGTTCGGCACACCCTGGATGACCGTCGTGATCACCTTCCCGGATGTGACGACGGCGCTCCGTCGCACGACGCGCGGCTTGCCCCTGTTCGCCGTGAATCCGATGGCGGTGAGCTTGGCGTTCCTGATGGTGTAGCCCTTGCGGGGCATGAACTGGGCCACGATCCGGGTGTTCTGTCCGGCGGTGACGCGCGTCGCTCCGGTGAGCGCGACGACGACCGGGACCCTGGCGTTGCGCACGCCGGGGCTGTAGACCCGCATGATCGGCCGGCCGGGAGGCGTCTTCGTCGTGCCGACCCGGTAGGAGGCCGGCACCCGGTTGAGCTTGAGCGCCGGTGAGAGGGCTGATGCCCTCAGACCGGGGAGCCCGGCCTTCGGCTTCACCGGGGTGGCGCCGGCGAACACCGTCTTCGAGACGTTCGCGGGTTGTGCGGTCGCCGCCGTCGTTGCGACGAGCAGCCCGGCAGCGCCGACGCCGATGGTCAGGGCGTGGCGTAGCGGTCGTTTCATGGGTCCTCCCGGATATGACGCGTCATTCCTGGACGCGAGCCTCGAGAACGTAATAAGGACCACATTCGGTGTCAAGGCACCGCCACGGAAGGTTTCGCACGGTGCTGGGGAATCTGCGATCGACCCCGCCGGATTGGCACGCCTGGCTGCGGGTTCTCTCTGTCGTAGTCGGGCTGAAGGCCCGAACCCGGCAGGGAGGCGGCGTGGGTCGGGATTGGGGGTCCGGCCCGGAGGGTCGGATTGGCACGCCTGGCTACGGGTTCTCTCTGTCGTAGTCGGGCTGAAGGCCCGAACCCG
>CAYSVH010000001.1:72163-372572 GCA_964434425.1 uncultured Bifidobacteriaceae bacterium
GGCACGCCTGGCTACGGGTTCTCTCTGTCGTAGTCGGGCTGAAGGCCCGAACCCGGCAGGGAGGCGGCGTGGGTCGGGATTGGGGGTCCGGCCCGGAGGGTCGGATTGGCACGCCTGGCTACGGGTTCTCTCTGTCGTAGTCGGGCTGAAGGCCCGAACCCGACAGGGAGGCGGCGTAGTCAGGAACCTCCAGCTGCAGGGACCGGTCGGTCCGGTGATAGCCGGTTGACGGCGGACGCTTCGGAAGCTTCAGCGTCGGAGCCGTGACCTCGGAGTAGGGAATCGACGAGAGCAGATGGTGGATCATGTTGATCCGCGCCCGCTTCTTGTCGTCGCTCTCGACCACGTGCCAGCGCGCCTCGGGGGTGTCGGTGTGGATCATCATCTCGTCCTTGGCCCGCGAGTAGTCCTCCCACTTCTTCAGCGACTCGAGATCCGTCGGCGAGAGCTTCCACTGCCGCATGGGGTCCGTGAGGCGGGACTTGAAGCGGCGGTGCTGCTCGGTGTCGCTCACCGAGAACCAGTACTTTCGGAGGATGATGCCGTCGTCCATCAGCATCCGCTCGAAGATGGGGCACTGGCGCAGGAAGCGCTTGTACTCCTCGGGCGTGCAGTACCCCATGACGTGCTCGACGCCGGCCCGGTTGTACCAGGACCGGTCGAAGAGCCGCATCTCGCCCGCGGCCGGCAGATGCGTGATGTAGCGCTGGAAGTACCACTGCGTCCGTTCGCGTTCGGTCGGGACGGGAAGGGCCACGATGGAGCAGACGCGCGGGCTGAGGTACTCCATGACCCGTTTGATCGCACCGCCCTTGCCGGCCGCGTCGCGTCCCTCGAAGACGACGACGATGCGCTTGCCCTCGGCGCGCACCCATTCCTGGAGCTGCACGAGCTCCGCCTGGAGTCGTAGGAGCTCCGACTCGTAGACCGCGCGGTTCATCTTCCGGCGCTTGTGGTTCTTCTTGGTCCCCGTGTCGTTTCCCATGGGCTCATCCTACGCACGCCGCGTTTCGGCGCGGTGGACCGACGTTGGGAGTGCGACGCCCTCGGACCGGCCCCGTGGCCGAAGGGGACGGCCACCGTGGAGCGCACCGGCGGGAGCGTGGTCCGCCCCGGCTCGCACGAACGGCGGGCACCCCGGCATGGAGCTCACCACTCCCGGATCGGGTCGTGGCGTCGTCGGCTGGTGGCGTACAATCGGCTCGCCGATGAGCGCCCGCACAACCATCCACGAGGTCATGACGCTCATCGCCTCCCGTCATCCCGTCGTCGCACTCGACAGCGTCGAGGAGGACCGGGTGCGGGGGATCGTGCTGTCGGCCGCGGAACGCTCGGGACTACCCGTCTTCGAGTGGTCCGTCACCCAGGGGCTCCGGCAGAGCGAGCACCGCGACCAGCTCAACGGGCTGACGGCCGACGCCGAGAAGATGCTCGCCCATGCCTCGGTCATGACCGTCCGCGGGGTGTTCCTCGCCTTCGACCTGGCGCACCACCTCCAGACGCCCGTCGCGCGTCGTCTCGCGCGTGAGCTCATCGCCCGCTTCTCCCAGACCGGCTCCACACTGGTCATCGTCGGCACGGCCATCGACCTGCCGCCCGAGATCGAGGGTGATGCTGTCCATCTGACAGTTTCTCTTCCCAGCCGTACCGAGCTCGACGCGATGCTGAACGCGCTCGCCGGGTCGACGGGCGTGACGATCGCGGACGACGCGCGCCGCGTGGCGCTCGACGGTCTTCAGGGGCTCACCCTCAATCAGGCGCGACAGGCCGCGGCGGCGGCCATGGTCGACGGTCATCTCACCGTGGACGATGCCCGCGGCCTGATGGACCGCAAGGTGCGCGCCATCGCGGAGGGCGGGTTGCTCGAGTACTTCCCCCCGACGGACAACATCGCCCGGCTGGCCGGCATGGCGAACCTCCTGTCGTGGCTCGACCGTGCGGCCATCGCGGCATCCCCGCAGGCGCAGGCGCTCAACATCCGCCCGCCCCGCGGCATCCTCCTGGCAGGGGTCCCCGGCTGCGGCAAGTCGCTGGCCGCCAAGTACATCGCGCGCCGGTGGGGCAGGCCGCTCCTCAAGCTCGACGCGGGTTCCCTCTACGACAAGTACATCGGCGAGTCCGAACGCAACCTGCGGACGGCCCTTCAGATGGCCGAGACTCTCGCTCCCGTGGTGCTCTGGATCGACGAGATCGAGAAGGGGATCTCGGTCGGCGGCGACGATGCGGGCGCTGCGCTCGGCAGGCGTCTTCTCGGCTCGCTCCTCACATGGATGCAGGAGCGGACGGCCGACGTCTTCATGATCGCCACCAGCAACGACCTCACGATCCTCCCACCGGAGCTTCAGCGCAAGGGGCGCTTCGACGAGGTGTTCTTCGTCGATCTGCCGACGCTCGAGGAGCGTGCGGCGATCTTCGCCGCACAGCTGTCGCTCCGGCGTCAGGATCCGGCACGCTATTCGATTCCCCACCTGGCACACGAGAGCGTCGACTTCAGCGGCGCCGAGATCGAGCAGTCCGTCGTGTCGGGAATCCTCCGCGCCCTTCACGCGAACCGCGAACCCGACACCGGCGCGGTCCTCCAGGAGATCCGTGAGACGGTGCCGCTGGCGCGCAGCCGTCCCGATGCCATCGCCGCGGTGCGGGCGCGGGCCCGGGACTTCGTGCCGGCATCGGCGCCGGCCACCCGGACCGGCCCGGCCGGTGCGCCGACCACGGCGGGTGGCCGGCACCCCGAGGGGTAGGTCCGCGCCCGAGCCGGGCGTTCGCCCGAACGTCCGGCTCAGGAGTCGGCCATCGACTAGCGTCCTCCGGCGTTGACCACCCGGCTGGTGATCAGGGTGGTGTTGCCGGCCCGCGTCTTGCCCCGCCACACCACGCGGGTGGGGATGCGGCGGGAGTTCGCCACGGTCACGCGGAAGCTGCCGTCGAGCGAGGTGTTGACCACGCGCGAGTTGCGCCATCTGCCGCGGGTCAACGTCTGCACGGTGACCCTCGTGCGGCCCACGGCGGGACGCACCTGACCGACGAGCGTCCGTGCGCTGGTGGGGCGCTGTGTCCAGAGCGGCAGCGCGTGGGCGTTGTAGCCCGCCTTCCTGGTGCCGTTCATGTTGAGGAGGCCCGAGCGCCATCCGCGGTGATCCTGCAGCAGGTAGTAGACGGCCATCTCGACGCGCGGGGTGCGCTTCATGCGCGCGTAGGCGTCGCCGATGTTGTTGGCCTGTCCGGCCTGGCTCACGACGGTCCGGTACTGCGGGACCGCGGTCGTCGAGAAGCCGTACTCGGTCAGCCACAGCTTCTTGCCCCGGAGGTAGGTCCGGTCGACGGTCCGGGTGAAGTCCTCGAGGTTGTAGATGTCGGCGTAGGACCGGTTGGGCGGGGTCGGCCTGTCGGTCCGCTGGCGCACCGGGTACGGGTGGTGGGCGACGCGGTCCATCGGGGGACGCAGAGCGCGGGCGTTGAGCGCCCGGACGAAGTTCTGCGGTGTCACCCGGGTCGGGTTCCGGTCCTTGGGGCCGCTGCCGGCTGGCGATGTCACGACACCGGCGACGATCGCGCGGCGGTTGACCTTCTTCACGCCGCGGTAGAACGCCTTCTGAAGGCCCGAGTAGATGGCGGGGGACGCAGCGACGTTGCGGGCGCCGACCTTGCGGAACTGCGGCTGCAGGAACATGGGGACGTTGGGCTCGTTCCAGCCCTCCCAGTGGCGTACGCCCAGCTTCGTGTACCGCTGCGCCGCCGCGGTCGCGAAGTGCTCGAAGTCGGCCATCTGCGCCGGCGGGTAGGTGTAGTCGCCGTACGCGCGGTCACCGTGGGCGAACTCGGCCTGGTTGACCGCCCAGCCCGGGGTGCCCCAGACCGTGAACAGAACCTGGACCCGGTGCTTGCGGGCGGCCCGCACGACCTCGTCGTAGGTGCCCCAGTCGTAGGCGGGGTCGTTGGGGTTGGCGCCGTCCGCCGGGCGTCCCTTCGCGACGTAGTCCCATCGCAGGTCGATGCGGGCGATGCGGGCACCGGCCTGGGCCATGGTGCGGAAGCGGGCGTCCGGGTCGACCTGGATCGCGCGGTCATCCTGGATGCCGGCGAGGGGTGAGGTGCCGGCGGGGCCGCCCGTGACGGTCTGGGCACTCGCCGCGGACGCTCCGGCAAGACCCATCGCCGCCGCGACAACCAGTGTCCGCCGCATGAGTGTGGGTGTCTGTGATCGTTGCATCGGGCGAAGGTACTTGCCCGTCCGGATGCGTGCGCGTGGGGCGGTCGCCGGACAACACGTGACCGATCTGTGAGCAACCGATGGCTTCCGCGTTATTTGCAGGGATTTGCGGAGAGGCGGACTCCTCGTGCCGCGGCCGAATAGGGTTCCCGGCATGATCGATTCATCCACTCTCGACCTCGAGAACGCGTTCGGCTGCGGTGTGGCGGGCAACTTCGCCGGTCATCTGGAACAGGCCGGTGAGGCCGCGGACTTCGAGCGGGTGGCGCCGGTCACGCCGGAGGCACCACGCGCCGTGTTCCCCTGGTACCTCCCACGGGCGAACGGCGTCACCCCGCCGTTCCTCCACGTGTATCCACTGGCCTCCGGCAACGTCACCCTTCCGGCCGGCGATACGGTCAACCTCCAGATCGAACCGGAGGCGGCGATGGTCGCCGACGTGGTCTACGACGCCGACGGGCGGGTCACCGGATTGACCCCCCGGTACCTCGGGGCGTTCAACGACTGCTCCATCCGGCGCGAGGGCGCGGTCAAGATCAGCCACAAGAAGAACTGGGGCTCGTCGTCCAAAGGGCTCGCCGCGCGCCTCTTCGCCATCGACAGCCTCGATGTGCCGGGGCCCACGGAGCATCTGCGGCTCGCATCGTTCCTGCGCCGCGACGGGGAGACGTTCGAGTACGGCATCGACAGCCCGGTCCGCGAGTACTCCTACTACGGAACGCGTCTGATCGACTGGATCATCGATCGCTTCCGGGAGCAGAGGGACTCATCCGACACGCCGATCGAGAACGTGGGCGCGTACCTGGCGGCCTGCGATCGTCCCTCGCGCGTGGTGATCGGCCTGGGCGCGACGCGGTACACCGCGGTGGGGGAATCGACCTATCTGGAACTCGGTGATGACTCCGTGGTCGTACTGTACGACGAGCGGGAGCACTCTCCGGAGGCCGTTCGGGACGCCGTGGGGCGTGGCGCCGAGGGCAGCCTGAGTCGTGCCTCGGTGCTCCGGCAGGCGGTGGTCGCCGCGTCGTAGCGGAAGCGCATCGCGTGATGCCGGGAGGGGCCACGGAATCGTTCCCTCGGCGTCGGATGTGCCGGGCTCACGGACGATGCGAACGGTGCTTCACCCATGGCCGTTCACCGGTCACCGGAACGTCGTGTCGATCGCCGCCGCGATGTAGAGCGCGGTGGCGGCCGCCTCGAAGCAGGTGAAGCCGTACGCCCCCAGTGCGTGGATGAGCGGATCCGTCGAGTCGTCGTACTCCGGGCCCGGCTGTCCGGACCGAAGTTCATCAAGGGCCCAGGCATCACCCTCGACCAGCGCGCCGATGAGGTGGGCCGCGTACGCGATCCGTCCGCCGTGGCCGCAGAGGGCGGAGGTCCACCTCAGCGGACCGGACCTCTCCAGGGGCAGGGTCTCCTCGAAGCCCGATCGGGCGTGGTAGTAGGCGAGCATTCCCAGGTTCGCGATGCCCGTCGACCGGTCGAGGGTCTCGGGCGGGTGAGGGGTCGGCTCGTGCTCCGCGGCGAGCACGAGGCACAGTCGGCTCAGGTCGACCAGGCGGTCGACCGCCTCGGCGCGGTCGTCGTAGCGCAGGCAACGCGATATCGCATCGATGGCTTCGACGATCGCGTGCGACGAATCAGCGACGGTGCCGACGTCGATGCATTGGACGGCGACCGCGTCGACCGTGAGATCGACCAGGCCCACGAACGCGTCGTCGAACTCCGGCGAGACCAGGATCTCCTCGTCGCCCTCCTCGCCGGCGTCGAGGTCCTCGTCGGAGAGAAACCACTCCCTCCCCTGGAAGATGTCGAAGGGCTCGTCGACCTCGTTGTCCGGACGATCGGTCATCCGCCGGATCCGTTGGCGTGGCGGGATGTTCTCATCGCTCGTGATATCGGCAGGTGAGGAGCATTCCTCATGGCCGGACCGCATCCACCGGTGACGCACCCCGCTCCGCGAGTCCGTGGAATCCATCCATCTAATTGTCGCTCCCCGCCGATGGGGGAGTGGCCGGCGGCGTGTCCGACGGGCGATCCCGGGCCGTCGCCACCGCATCCGGCGACCCCGTCCCGAGCAGCCGGGCCTTGAACGAGGAGAACTCCTCGTCGTCCAGCTGCCCGCCGGAGTGAAGCTGCGCGATCCGCTCCAGGTCGTCCACGCTCCCCGCCACGGAGGATGAATCCCGGTGGCGGCGGGCGAACCATCCCCGGACCGTCGCCGTGAGATCCGTCGGTTCCGCGTCCGGGAACTCCCGGACGGTCTGACGCCGCAGCACCTCCACGCCCACGACTGCCAGGACCAGCCAGACGATGATCGTCCGCGCGGAGCCGAACTGCGGTGTCGGGCGCCACCAGAGCAGCAGGAGGTAGAGCACGAGGAGGGTGCCGTGGACGATCCCGGGACGCCTCATGTACGGCGCGAGCACGCGACGGCTGCTCACGGCGCGTGCGCCGGGGCCGCTCAGCCAGATGCCCGCGAGGGCGACGACACCGATCAGGATCCCGGTCCATCCCGCGCCGCGCAGTGGATCCGTGAGCAGATCGACGGTCGCGGCCGTCGCGGGGCGACCCGACTCCGAGGCCGCGAGTTCGTCCACGAGTTCGCGTCCGGCCAGCGTTCTGACGATCAGAATGAGGAATCCGGCGACCACCAGCCCGATCGCGAGGGCGCGGACCTCCAGGCGCCGCCGATCGCGTGCCAGCCAGACGGCGCCCACCGCGGCCGCAAGCGCGAGCAGCCAGATCCAGTTGGCGACGAGACGCAGATCCCTGGTCGCCTCCTGCGCCGCCCCCAGTCGATCGGACTCGAGGATCGTTATCTGCCCGGCCCCCTCGGGGAGGCGAGAGTCCAGATCCGGGACGAAGGAGAACCGGTCACCGAGCTGGACGACGAGTGGGCGAAGATCGAGGATGACGCTGTTGCCGCGGGTCTGCAGGTACTGCGACTCGTCGTCGAGCACGGCGATGAGGTGGCGCTGCGCGGCCACTGAGGCGTCCACGAAGGCGCGCTGCACCCGCGACTCATCGAGCAGGCGGCGGGCGGCGTCGTGGGTCGCGTTGCGGGTGCTCCCGGCGATGACCCCGGCGAGTGGCTTGAGATTCTCCGGCAGCCGCTGCTCGATCGCCGCCGTGATGTTGACGTTCTCGTAGAGCTCGTTGACGAGCCGGTCGGCCAGTCGGTCCCGGATGGTGGCGTCGGCGATGAACGATTCCGACGTCGTGCGGAAGTGCGAGGAATCGAGCGCCTCGCGCTTGACGAAGTTGGCGAGCACGCTGACCACGGTCAGGATCACGGCCAGGACGGTCAGGACACGGGCGGTCACCAGGTGCGATCGGGATGCCGTCGGTGGAGTGGCGGGTGCCGCTTCTGGGACATCCGACATCGGCGTCTCCTGCTCGTGGGCTTGCTTGGCTCGGACCGCACGGCCACGGGGGCCGGACGCTGCTGTCCGGAACGATATCTGCGTGCACATCATGGCCATCGCTCCGGGCGTAGTCGGCGAGGTCCACACGCGGTGGCGCGGACGTCGCACGGCCCGACCAGGTGCCGTCGTGATCCATCGTGCGTCCGTTCCGTCCGCGATGGTGGCCCGCGTCTTTCGCCGGCGTCGGAGGCGCCGGGCAACGCACCGATCGTGGCGGTCTCGCCGTCAGGCCCTTGCGCACCCGTCATCGAGGACGACGCGTGTCATCACAACTTCAACACGAAAGTTGTACGGGTCCCCCACATCCGCCCGAATCGCGCCTCCTAGCGTTCGGGTGCTGTATCGACCCTGGAAGGATCTCTCCCTATGCCTCGTTCTCGATTCCACGCGGCGGCCGCGGCGCTCGCCGCATCCGGTCTCGCCGTCGGCGCGGTCACCGCGTCCGCCCAGCAGCAGCCGAACGTTCTCGCGGACATCTCCGTGACCCAGCGGGCAAGCCACGCGGTCGCCGGTGTCGGCATCCCCATGTACTACGAGGTGACGGTGGTCAACCGCGGACCGGACGTCCCGCGCACCGTCACCCTCCGCAACACCCTCCCGCCGACGGCCGGCTTCATCAGCGTGATGGGCTCGGCCGGTGCCGGCTGCACCGGACCGCGCGTCGGCAATGCCGGCCGCGTCACCTGCACCTGGAACCGTCCGGCGGTCGGTGCGCCCAAGACGGCGCGCATCTTCGTCCAGCCGAACGTGGTCACCACGCTGCGGAACACGGCACGCGTCCTGACCAGCGGCCGCGATCGCGTCGCGGCGAACAACGTGTCGCGATCGACCATCCAGGCGATCCCGCACGCGGTCACACAGGGTGGACACCGCTGCACCATCGTGGGCACCCCGGGTGACGACATCATCGACGGCACGCCCGGCGACGATGTGATCTGCGGGCTCGGCGGCAACGACGTGATCCGCGGGCTCGAGGGCAACGACATCATCGACGGCGGGTCGGGCAACGACCGCCTGATCGGCGGGCCGGGCAACGACCGCATCTACGGTGGCACCGGGGCCAACCGGCTCTTCGGCGGCACGGGCGACGACATCCTCATCGGAGGCCCCGGCAGGGAGTTCATCTGGGGTGGTCTCGGCACCGACGTGGCCAAGATCAGCCCCGGCGACCGGCTCCTCTCCGTGGAGCGTCGCATCCGGTAGGCACGGTGCCGGTCAGGTACCGCGGAGCGCGCGCCGCCTGGCGGACGCGCGCGTCCGCGGCCGGCGGCCATGGGTCATCGCCAGGCCCGCACCCACACCCGCCACGCTCGCGGCGATGGCGAGGAACAGGCCGAAGTCGCGGGTCAGGAAGTCCGCGGGCGGCGGCGGACGCAGGAAGCGGTAGGTCGTCAGCGTCGTGCAGATGAGGGCGCAGACGGTGACCAGCCACCCCATGAGGTTGAGCGTGACGCGATCCAGTCGTCCGGGGGACACCTGTTCCATCAGCGACAGTCCGGCGGCGAGGAGCCAGATCACGGCGACGAAGAGGGCCGCCTTGCCGACGGACGTGGCGCTCCAGCCCGTCGCCGGGTCCAACTCGAGCGGTCCGCCGAGGTTCGGGCGGTACCACGGGAGGAACACCGCGAGGATCGTGAGTGCGGCGAACACGACCGCGCCGAGCGTGGGAAGTTCGGAAACGCCGATGAGCGCGGGACGCTGCGAACGCTGCATTGCCGCATCGTACCGCGAACCCTCATGGTAGGCTCGACCACTCAAGGAATCCGCAGGAGATCCAAATGCCGACCTACATTCTGCTCTGCACGCTCAGTCCTCATGGTGCCGGAACCATCAGGGCGAACCCGGAGCGTCTGAAGGAGGTCAACGACGAGGTCGAGAAGATGTCCGAGGGCGTCAAGGTGACGCATCAGTGGGCAGTTCTCGGGCCGTATGACTTCGTCAGCATCGTCGAGGCCCCGAACGAGCGCGTCATCGCACGCGTCTCACTCGAGCTCGCCGCACGCGGCACCGCGCACTTCCAGACCCTGACGGCCATACCCGTCGACGACTTCCTCACCCTCCTGAAATAGCCCGCGTTTCCACGGAACGGAGACCAATGGACAGCATCACCCGTGAGTACAAGCTGTACGGAGCCGCCGGCGGCATGGCTCTCATCATCATCAGCCTCTTCCTCAACTGGGTTTCGGTGGGTGGTGGCATCGCCGAGGTCTCGTTCAAGGGGACGGACTTCTCGTCGTGGTGGCTGTTCGCGCTCATTCCCGCTGCCATCGCGCTCGTCGTCTTCGTCATGGAGGCACGCGAGATGGACCTTCCGCTGCCGCAGCTCAACATCGACGTCGCCAGCATCCTCGCCATCATCGCGGCCACCTGGGCCGCGTCGCACTTCGTCGATGTGGACAATCGGGCGATCGGTGCTTTCCTGGCGTTGATCGGTGCGATCATCGGTGCGGTCGGCGCACTCATGGCGCGCGCGGAGGGCTGAACCCGCTCTGAACGTGTGCGTCCGGCCCGGCCGGGCATGCACACGCGAATGATCGTCGTCCGAACCCCACGGCGTGGGGTTCGGCCCCTGTCGCCTGCGGTCGGGGGGAGTACGATTTCCCCGACCTCACCAAGGGAGAGTGCGATGGGATTCATGGACAAGGCCAAGGAGACCGCCAAGAAGGTCGCCGACTCGGCTCAGGACGCGGTGGGTGACGCCAAGGACAAGGGGCAGGAGCTCCTCCTGAAGCGGAAGATCAACGGTTGGGCCGAGGACATCGGACACCTCGTCCTGCGCCAGAGGGCGGGGGAGACGGGTCTCGACGACGAGATCGACCGGCTCGTCTCGGAGGTCCGCGCCGCCGAGGCCGAGATCGATGCTCTGGACGAGGAGGAGCCCTCCTGAATCGCAGCTGACATCGTGCTGTGACCGGACGGCCGCCCCGGTCACATCACGCACGGACGTCGAAATGACGCGCGGTCGCTATCGCTTCTTCGGGGCCGGGGCCCTGAGGGCCGTGAAGCGCTTCGTCAGCACGTTCGGCTGACGGTACTTGGTCCGGAGCACCACCCGGACCGTGTAGGCCCCGGCGGGAATCGGGCGGGCGCCCTGCCGCATGTTCCACGACAGGTTCTGCACACCCCGTTTCATGGCGCGGTTGCGGGCCAGGACACGCACCACCTTGCCTCGCGCGTTGACCGCCTGCACCGTCACGCGCGCGTTGCGCTGGAGGCGGAAACGCACGCCCAGCCTCTGATTGGCGCCGGTGCCCGTCCGGCGCGCGCTGAGCGATCCGAGCGTGTCGTCGATCACCAGACGGCGGCGGTGCTCGGTGGGCGACGAGCCGTCCGCGGGCGTGTGCCTGGCGGCGATCTCGTAGACACCGGGGGTCAGCCGTGCACCGGTGCCCACCCGCAGCGCCGTGCCGCCGGGGCCGAGCGGGCCACGGTGGAGAAGACGCACGGCCTTCCTGCCGGGGCGGCGCAGCACGATGTTCGCCGTGCCGCTTTTCGCCGAGCGGGCGATGACCGTCGTGGTGTCGTTCACGCGGTCCCTGTTGGGGCTGACGAGGGGCGATGGATCCGTGAGCTGGACACCCGCGTACGAGACGATGAGGCCGTTCGAGATGGACCGCTCTCCGCTCCGCACCGCGTTCTTCATGCGGCCGCGGATCACCATCCCGGACGATCCGCCGCTGTCCATGGCGATCGCCGTCCGCGCCCCGAGGGACTTCATGAGCTCGGCCTGCTGATTGGCGGTCATGCCCACGCGACCCTCGAGCGGTCCCTCCGTCACGACCAGGAGGATCTGTCCGGTCCGGGTCTGGCCGATCGCCGTGCGCGCGGAACGGCCATGAACCTGACTCGACGAGAATCCGTTGGCGTCACCGTTCATCACCGCCTGGCCGTTGGCCACGAGGACCGGGCCTCCGCCCATCGCCGAGTAGGCGGTGTCGGGGATCCCGGGGAGCACGGCGTTCAGCGTCACCCGGCGGCCCGGCGTCAGGCGCGCCACGTTGGCCGCCCGGGAACCGGTGCCGGTGATGAGGGCGAATCCCGGCGGGATGCCGCTCGCTCCGCCGGTCGAGACGCTGTGCACGGTGCCCGAGATGGGCCGGTTGGGGATGACGACACCCGGCGCGTCCAGGCGGATGAGCGCCTCGGTGCGGGCTCCCCGAGGGGTGAGACGGCCGAAGTCAGAGGTGTAGAGGATCGTTCGGCTCTCGGTGTTGCGGTCCGCCGGGCGGTTGGCATTCACGAAGCGGTGCTCGCGGGACACGGGGTCCTGGTCGGTTGGGTCCGCCACCCAGGTGCCCTCCACCTGCGTCTGGATGGCCGCCATCCAGCCGTCCCGGGAGAAGACCAGGGCGGACCGTGAGGCCTCGGGCTCGTTCACCAGCCGGCCCTCCTCCAGGAAGAGGCCGGACGGGATGCCGGTGTCCCAGTTGAAGAAGTCGCCGTTCACGCCGACCACGGCACCCGAACCCGTCCGCTGTTGAACGGCCCGGGTGAGGCGGCCACGCGGGCTTCCCAACGCCGTCGGGCGCGCGGTGATGTTCGGACCGGGGTTGACCCGGGTGACGTGGATCACCTGGCCGGCCGAGGCGACGCGTTCGTACGTGATGCCGGGCACGACCTCCTGGCGCTGGGCGGTCGCGGTCGCCGTGGCGATCGCGAGGGCCGAGACGGCCGCGATGACGGTTGGAACGGTTCGACGCACGATCACCCTCTGGCTCGAAGACATCACAGAAGCGGGCGGCTCGCCGCCCGCTGTCGGTGGGTACCCGATCAGACGGGGAACTCCTGCATCAAGCCGAAATGTCCGTGCGCGACCGTCGAGGTAAACAATCCGTGATCCGCCGTCACGGGGCGCCGCATCGGCCGCCGGCGCTGTCCGCCCGGTGAGCGGCTCCGCCGACGGACCGATCCGGTGGGGCACGGGTCACCCGACCGCGACGAGCGTTCCGGCCTGGGCACTCGATGGTTGATTCCACGGAAGCGTGGATGGGGGGTCACCGGTGGATGCGGGGTGTCGCCGGGTGCCGATGGTCAGGGTGGTGTCCTTTCCGAGATGTCCGGTGGCGCATCCGCGCCGCCGGGGGCGTGCCCCACACCACGATTTCCGGGGAATCAACCATCTAGACTCCCGCTGAACTGTCGGACGAGGAAGGTGGACGTTTGAGCGTGCCGTTGATGGACATCCAGGCCCAGTACCAGCCACTTCGCGCGGAGATCGATGCGGCGATCGCAGCCGTGCTCGACAGCGGGCGCTTCATCCTGGGCCCGGAGGTGTCGGCGCTCGAGTCCGAGATCTCGCAGCGGCTGCAGGGACGTCCCTGCGTCGGGGTCGGGAACGGCACCGACGCGCTCGTCATCGGCCTGCAGGCCCTGGACGTCGGGCCCGGGGACGAGGTCATCACCACGCCGTACACCTTCTACGCCACGGCCGAGGCCATCGCGCGTCTGGGGGCGACCCCGGTCTTCGTCGACATCGATCCGCAGACCGCCACCATCGATCCCGACGCGATCGAGGACGCGATCACCGACCGCACCAAGGCGATCATCCCGGTCGACATCTTCGGGCACCCGGCCGACATGACGCCGATCCTGACGCTCGCCGCCGAGAACGGACTGTCCGTCATCGAGGACGCCGCACAGTCCTTCGGTGCGGCTGACGACGAGTGGCCCGTCGGGACCGTCGGCGACATCGTCACCTTCAGCTTCTTCCCGACGAAGAACTTCCCCGGGATCGGCGACGGCGGCATGGTCGTCGCGCGTGACGACACCCTCGCCGACCGCGTGCGCCGGCTCCGCTTCCACGGATCCAAGGACAAGGTCACGTTCGATGAGGTCGGCTACAACTCGCGGCTGGACGAGCTGCAGGCCACCGTCATCCGCATCTTCCTTCCGCATCTCGACCGGTGGAACGACGGCCGCCGCCACGCCGCCGATCGCTATCGCGAGGCCGGCCTGGGCGACAGCATGACGCTTCCCGTCGAGCGGTCCGGGGCGCGCCATGTCTACCACCTCTACGTCGCCCGCCACCCGCAGCGCGACGCGATCCGCGAGCACCTGAACGCCGCGGGCATCGGCGCCGCCGTCTACTACGGCATCCCCATGCACCTCCAGCCCGTCTTCGCGCACCTCGGCTACCGGAAGGGGCAGCTGCCCGTGGCCGAGGAGCACGCCGACACCGGTCTCGCCCTCCCCATGCACCCGCACCTCACCGACGAGCAGGTGGACGAGGTCGTCGGCGCCGTGGGAGAGGCCGTCGCGTCGCTCTCCTGATCGCCCAGGGGCCACGATGAGGATCTGGATCGACGTCACCAACTCGCCGCACGTCGTCATCTTCCGGCCCCTCATCGCTCGTCTTCAGGCCCGGGGCCACGAGGTGACGGTCACCTCGCGCGAGTTCGCCCAGACCATCGGCCTGCTGGACCGCTTCGGCATCCCCCACACCGTGGTGGGTGCCCATGGCGGCGGCGGTCTGGTGGGCAAGGCCCGTGCCGCGCTCGGCCGGACCGCCGCCCTCGTGCGGTTCGCGCGTCGGCAGCGCTTCGATCTGGCCGTCGCCCACGGATCGACCGACCAGCCCGTCGCCGCCCGGCTGGCCGGCACCCCGCAGGTCACGATGTTCGACTACGAGTTCGCCACTGTCATGCACCATTGGAACGGCCGGTGGGCGCGCCGGGTCCTGGTGCCGGACGCCATCGGCGAGCAGGCGCTGCGCCGGTACGGGATGCGGCCACCCGCGCTCCGTCGCTACCCGGGGCTCAAGGAGGAGTACTACCTCGCCGACCACGTGACCGACCCGACGGTGTCCTCCGAACTCGGTCTGCGCGACGACGCCGTCGTGGCGGTGCTCCGACCGGCCCCGGAGGTGACCCTGTACCACCGCGGGCGCTCCACGGAGCTCTTCAGCGGAGTCCTGCACCGCATGTCTAACGCTGAAGTCGACATTCAGACTGTGGTGCTTCCGCGGACGGATGACCAGAGGAAATCCCTGCAGGGGACGGACTTCATCGTCCCCGAACGCCCGGTGGACGGACCCTCATTGATCGAGCGCGCGGATTTCGTGGTGAGCGCCGGGGGAACCATGAACCGGGAGGCCGTCGCGCTCGGCGTGCCCGCGTACACGCCATTCGCCGGCACCCTCGGGGCCGTCGACCGGCGTCTGATCGACGAGGGGCGGCTCATCCGGATTCAGAGGGCCGACGAGATCGCCCTCACGCGCCGTGACCGGGGAACTCCCCCTCCGCTCCGCGACCCGGAGTCCCTGATCGACGCGATCCTGGGCGTCTGACGCCCGCCGGAGCGCGGGCCCCCGACCTGCCGGATACGTGGCGTGTCCAGCGGCGGGTAGACTCGTCGGAGTGAGTGTCCTCACCGGCACGAGCGGTCTGCGTCGCAATGCGCACCGCCTCATACAGATCGTCGCGGACTGTGCACTGGTCGTCCTCGCATGGTGGCTGGCCTTCGCCTTCCGGTTCGACGGTGGGCTGCAGGGCGTCTACCGCGAGATGTTCTTCGCCACGCTCGCGGTGGTCGTCGGCATCAAGCTGGTCGTGTTCCTCGGCGCCCGGTTCTACACCAGGTGGTGGCGCTTCACGAGCGTCCGCGACCTGCAGGCGATCGTCGTCGCCGTCGTCGTGTCGAGCCTCCTCGTCACGGCCGTCCTGTCGTTCTGGCAGCCCGTCCACCGCGACAGCGGTCGTGCCGTGCCCGTGCCGCGCGGAGTGCTCGTCCTCGACTTCTTCATGACGCTGTCGCTCATCGGCGGGGCGCGGTTCGCCGTGCGCAGCCTCATGGAACGCCCCTCGCGCGGCGATCTGGTCGCGCAGCAGGGACGTCGCGCCCTCATCTGCGGGGCCGGTGACGCCGGCAACATCATGCTGCGCGAGATGCAGCGCAACCGCGGTCTCGGCTACGTGCCCGTGGGGATCATCGACGACGACAACCGCAAGTCCGGCCTCCGGGTACAGGGGGTCCGCGTGCTCGGCACGCGCGGCGACCTGCCGGCCATTCTCCGCGACACGGCCGTCGACGAGGTCATCATCGCCATGCCGTCCGCGCCCGGTGCCGTGCGCCGCGAGATCACCGACGCCTGCCGGGACGCCGGTGTCCCCTGCAAGACGCTGCCGGGCCTGCCCGAGCTGATCTCCGGCGAGATCACCGTCCGCATGCTGCGGGACGTGAGCGTCGAGGACCTCCTCGGGCGGGCACCCGTGCGCATCGAGTTCGAGCGCGTTTCGCGGTACCTCAATGGCAAGTCGGTGCTCATCACCGGGGCCGGCGGCTCCATCGGGTCCGAGCTGTGCCGCCAGGTGCTGCGCGCAGGACCGGCCAAGCTGGTCATGGTCGACCACGCCGAGAACAATCTCTTCGAGATCGACCGGCAGGTCTCCTCACGTGGGCGCGTCGTCCCGATCATCGCGGACGTCCGTGACTCGGCGGTCATGGAGCGCATCATCTCGGAGCACCGTCCCGCGGTCATCTTCCACGCCGCCGCGTACAAGCACGTCCCGATGATGGAGCTGAACCCGCTCGAGGCCATCGCCAACAACGCGATCGCCACCGCACGACTCTCGGCACTGGCCGACCGCCTGGGTGTTCAGCGCTTCTGCCTCATCTCGACGGACAAGGCCGTCGAGCCCAAGACCGTCATGGGCGCCACCAAGGCCTTCGGCGAGCGCATCATCGAGTCGCGGGGCGAGGGGTCCACGACGAAGTTCGCGGCCGTCCGCTTCGGCAACGTGCTGGGAAGCTCCGGCTCGGTCGTCCCGATCTTCCGGCAGCAGATCGCGGCCGGCGGTCCCGTGACGGTCACCGACCGGCAGATGACCCGGTACTTCATGACGATCCCCGAGGCCGTGCAACTCGTGATCGAGGCGACGGGCATCGCCGACGGGGGAGACATCTTCGTCCTCGACATGGGCGAGCCGGTCCGCATCATGGACCTGGCGGAGAACATGATCCGGCTCTCGGGGCACGAACCCGGGCGCGACATCGCCATCGAGGTCGTGGGCATCCGTCCCGGCGAGAAGCTCCACGAGGAGCTCTTCAACCTCGACGAGAACGTCCAGACCACCCGGTTCGGGGGCATCCAGCGCGCGACCCGACCGTTCCTCGATCCGGCCGCCCTCAACGAGGGGCTCGACGAGCTTGAGACGCTGGTCGAGAGGGGCGACGCGGAGCGCGCCGCCGTGGTCCTCTGGCGGACGCTTGGCTCGGGCAGGGTTCACCGGCCGGACCACGAAAAATCAACTGAAGTCTGAGACCTCTGACAAGGCGGCAACAATGACGACGACGCTTGTGATCGATGGACCGACGGCTTCGGACCTCGTGCCGGTCATGGAGGACGGCATCCTCTCCCACGTGACGCGCACCTGCGCGGAGCACGGCGGTGACTGCAGGTGCGTCGGCAACGCCGACGACAGCGGTCAGTTCGTCTTCTGGTGCCCGCGCGGCGAGCACCTCATCAGCTTCCGCTAACGCCACCGGGCGGTCCGCGCACGACCGCATCCTCCGTCCGTATGGACCCTCGCATGAGCCGCCGAGTATCGTCTGGGCACAATCGGCGAGCGCTTGGAGGAACACGGATGGACGTTGACGTCGCAGTACTGGGTGGTGGACCGGGTGGATACCCCGCCGCGATCCGCGCCGCACAGCTCGGGCTGTCGGTGGCGGTCATCGAGAAGGGCGAACTCGGCGGCACCTGCCTGAACGTCGGCTGCGTCCCCACCAAGGCCTGGGTCCAGAGCGCGCACGCGCTGAAGGACGCCCACGAGGCCTTTCCGAAGCTGGGCGTCACGGTCGGCTCACCCGAACTCGACTTCGACCAGGTCCAGGCCAACAAGGGCGAGATCGTGAAGACGATGGTCGGCGGGGTCGGGATGCTCCTGAAGTCCAACGGCGTCACCGTCGTGAACGGCGAGGGCCGCTTCACCGGACCCAACCAGATCGAGGTCGAGGGCGCCGAGCCCGTCAACTTCAAGCACGCCGTCATCGCCACGGGCTCCCGTCCGCTTCGTCCGCCGGTCGAGGGCATCGACGGCGAGCGATGCGTCGACAGCACCGGCCTTCTGGCCACAGAGGAGGTCCCCAAGCGCCTCATCGTGCTGGGCGGCGGCGTCATCGGCGTCGAGTTCGCCTCGATCTTCAACCACTTCGGCTCCCAGGTCACGGTCGTCGAGATGCTCGACTCGCTCATCCCGATGATGGATCAGGACGCCGTCACCGCGCTCGAGCGCGCCTTCAAGAAGTCGGACATCGCCGTCCACACCGGTGCCCGCGCCACCAAGGTCGAGAGCACCGCCGACGGCGTCACGCTCCACTTCGAGAAGGACGGCGAGACCACGACGATCGAGGGTGACCTGCTGCTGGTCGCCACGGGCCGCGGCGCCAACGTCGACGGGATCGGCCTCGAGGCCGCCGGCGTCACATATGACCGCACCGGCATCACCACCGACGCGACGCGGCGGACCAACGTGCCGAACATCTATGCCGTCGGGGACGTGGCCGGCCACTGGCAGCTGGCCCACACGGCGTTCCGCGAGGGCGAGGTCGCCGCCGAGAACATCGCGGGTCACCCCGCCGAGGTCACCGGCGCGGTGCCGTCGTGCATCTACACCGACCCGGAGGTCGCGGGCGTCGGCCTGACCGAGAAGGAGGCCGTCGAGAAGTACAGCGCCGACAACATCATCACGGGCCAGTTCCCGTACGCCGCCATCGCGCGCGCGGCGATGTTCGCCGACAAGACCGGCTTCTTCAAGATGATCGCCCACGCCACCACCGGCGAGCTCCTCGGAGTCGTGGTCGTCGGCCTCCAGGCCACCGACCTCATCAACGCGGGGGTCATCGCGCTCGACTCGGAGGCCGTCATCGAGACGGTCGGCGACTCCATCGCTGCGCACCCGACCCTGTCGGAGGGCTTCAAGGAGGCCGGTCTGGTCGCCCTGGGACGCCCCATCCACGTGCCGCCGAAGAAGCGTCGCAAGTAGGCAACGGTGTCCGACGTACCGCAGGTGCGTGCATCCGATGCGGACCGCGAGGACGCGGTCACGCGCCTGCGCGCGGCGTGCGTCGAGGGTCGTCTCGACCTCGAGGAGTTCACGGAGCGGCTCGATCTCGCGTATCGGGCCGTCACCCGTGATGAACTCGTCATCCTGACGCGCGATTTGCGGGAGCCGATCCAGCCGCCCGGGCCGGGCCGGAGATGGTTCGTCAGCCTGTTCGGCGGAAGCACCGTGAAGGGCCGTTGGACCGTCGGTCCCCACATGACGGTGGTCGACATCTTCGGTGGCACCACCCTTCACATGGGGAGCGCCCTCGTCACCTCGGACGAGGTCCGCATCACGGTGTTCGCCATGTTCGGCGGTGCCGACGTCATCGTCCCCGAGGGCGCCGACGTTCACATGACGGGCGGAGCCATCTTCGGTGGCAACGACTTCAACGTCCGGTCCCGGCCGGTTCCGGGCAGCCCGCGCATCATCGTGCGCGCGTTCACCCTCTTCGGTGGGACCGACGTGAAGGACCGTCCGCGTCGTTCTCTCCGTGAGGTTCTCGGCCTGGGACGCGGTTCCGAAACGTCAGGCTGACGGAGTGGTGTGATTCCACGATCTCGTGGAATCACCCTCAGACCGGGATCGTCTCCGGCCGCCCGATGAGGCGTCCCGACAGCAGGTCGTCCACGTCGACCTCCTCCATCGACTCCAGCACCAACGGAGTGTCGAGCACCACGCCGGGGGTCGAGGGGATGCCGATGACGCGCATGCCGGCGCGCATCGCCGCCGTCGCCCCGGGCATCGAGTCCTCGAACGCCACAGCGTCTTGCGGATCCACGCCCAGCGCCGCACAGGCCGCCAGGTACATGTCGGGCTCGGGCTTGGCCGCGAGGCCGTCACCCGCGCAGCGGAACGCCTCGAACACGTCGGGCAGCGTGCTGCGACCGATGGTGCGCCGGGTCTCCCGCTCGGCGTTGTTCGACGCCACGGCCATCGGGATGCGTCCGGCCAGGCGATCGAGCAGTTCGGGGACCCCGGGCAGGGGATCCACGCCGTGCTCGTCGACGGCGCGCCGGAACGCCACCAGGAGCTCGTCGGCGAAGCGCGGTGCCTCCTCCGGTGGGCGACCGCACCATTCGGCCAGGATGACGCCCGCGCGGGGGATGCTCGACCCGAGCATCCGGCGTTTCAGATCCATGGTGAACTCGGCGTCGTTGTCGGCACAGACGATCTCCTCGGCGATCGTCCAGCGCGTCTCGGTCTCGAGCAGCAGGCCGTCGCAGTCGAAGACGATGCCGGAGATGGGTGCGGCTGCCATCTCCGAGAGGCTAGATGGTTGACTCCACGGTCGGCCCCTGACGGACGTCCATCGTGACGTCCGCCGCCGCGTCGTCTCGACTGCCGTCAGGCGATGCGCGTGCCGCGGAGCTCGGGGTCCAGCTCAGGCCACGTGAGCTTCAGCGCCTCCAGGGTCTCGACCAGGATCTCGCTCACGACGAAGTTGCGGACCCACTTGCGGTCGGCCGGCACGACGTACCACGGAGCCCACGGTGTGGAGGTGCGCTCGAGCATATCCTCGAAGGCCTTCATGTACTCGGCCCACTGCTCGCGCTTTCGCAGGTCGTCGTGGTTGTACTTCCAGTTCTTGGTGGGGTCGTCCAACCGCTCCTGCAGCTGCACGGCCTGCTCGTCCCTGCTCAGGTTGAGCAGGAGCTTCACGATGATCGTGCCCTCGTCGGCGAGGTTCTTCTCGAACGCGTTGATCGCGTCGTAGCGCTTCTCCCACCGGCTCTTCGGCACGAGCTCGTCGACGCGGACGATCAGGACGTCCTCGTAGTGGGACCGGTTGAACACGGCGAACTCGCCCTTCGGCGGGCAGACGTGGTGGACGCGCCACAGGAAGTCGTGCGACAGCTCGCGCGACGTGGGCGCCTTGAAGGACGTCACGCGGACCGCCGACGGGTTGAGCGGGCCGATGCAGTGCTTGACCGTCCCGTCCTTCCCCGACGCGTCCATTCCCTGGATGACCACGAGCACCGAATGGGAGCGGTTCGCCGCGAGGAGCGCGCCCAGCTCCGCCAGCCGTTCGCCCAGCGCCGCTGTCGCGGTACGCGTCTCATCCTTTCCGGGGAGGTCGAGCCTCGTCGCGGGGTCGAACTTCGCGAGCTTCACCTTCGCGCCGGGTTTCACGACGACGTCATCGTGCACGGATCCTCCTCACATGGCGGGGGCCAACCCTACCGGTCGTCCCGCTCGCCTCCACGCCGGCGGCGGACGATGACGCCCACGACGGCGCCGACGATGACGACTCCCGCGGCACCGCCCGCGATGGCCGCGATCGGTGCACCGTTCCCGTCGTCGCCGTTCGCCGGGGCGGTCTCGGCGGTCCCCTCCTCGCCGGCCGATGCCGGAGCCGCCGGGAGGGTATGGGCAGGGGCGGGGGCGAGCACCGCGCCGTCGTCGCCGATCGTGACGACGGGTGCCGGGAACTCCGCGTCGGGCCCGCCGATCCAGCGCACGACCTGTCCGTCGTCGTAGGTCTGGGCGGCGGGGATGGTGTAGCTGCCGGCCGGAGGCGCGATCGCACGGAAGCTGTGTTCCACACGTCCCGTGCCGGTGATCCGCCCACCGCTCCAGGTGAGCACCGTGGCATCCCCGTCCCGCGAGCGCGCGACCCTCCATCCGCGGGCCGTGACCGGCCTCACCTGCTGGAACTCGGCCGGGATGCGGAGCGCGACCCGCGCCGTCGCCGCGTCCGATCGTTCGTTCGGCACCCCGACCGTGAACACGGTGCGTGCGCCCGGTGATGTGGGCGGCGCGACGACATGTACGTGCGCGGACGCCGAGGAAGCCGGGACGAGGGCGGCTGCGATCACGGCGAGGAGGCGAAGCCAGGCGTTCATCGGCCCATCGTGGCACAGCGCGGTGGGTGCGTTCGGCGCCGTCTGCGATACGGTGCGTTCGTCCTGTGTGAGGGTGGTGGTCGGGTGTCCGGTGGCGCGACGACCCCGCGAAGGGTGGTGCGTCCTGAGGATCCGGCTGGCCGTCTATACGACGATTCCCCGTGGGGACGTGGTGCACGCCATCTCGTTGGCGGAGGCGCTCGCGGAGATCGGCCACGACGTCGAGCTGTGGGCGCTCAGCCACCGGGGACAGGACTTCTTCCGCGCCGTCCGCGTCCCGACGTTCCTCGTGCCGACCACGCACATGGCGGGAGATCCCGTCTCCCGCTGGTTCCCCATCGGTGCGGAGGCTCTTGCCACCGCCATGGCCGACGCACCTCCGGTCGACATCGTGCACGCCGAGGATGCGCTCGCCGCACGGGCCCTGCTCCAGCTGCGCGAGAGCGGCCGGGTGAGCACCGTCGTTCGGACGATTCATCACGTGAACGCCTATACCGACGATGCACTTCTGGAGTTCCAGCGCGCATCGATCGTGGATGTCGACGCACGGATCTGCGTGTCGCGGCATTGGGCCGACCGCCTGGAACAGGAGTTCGGCGTCGGCTCCGACGTCGTCCGGAACGGGATCGATTACGGGCGATTCGCGGATCCCACGTTGTCGAAGGAGGATGCCCGTGCCCGTCTCGGCTGGGGCGATCGGCCGGTGGTTCTGGCGGTCGGTGGCATCGAACCGCGCAAGGGGAGCCGCCTCCTCATCGAGGCCTTCGGCCGCGCGCGAGGGCGGCTGGGGCCCGGCGCGCTCCTCGTGGTGGCTGGCAGGGGAGGGACGACCCCCGACGTCGACGAGTACCGCGATGCCTGGCACGCGGATGCCGAGCGGCTGGGGCTGGTCGTCCAGCACGGCGACGATCCGCCCGATGACCGAGCGGACGTGCTCCTCTTCGGCCGGGTCCCCGACGTGGAGATGCCCTCCCTCTACCGGGCCGCGGATGCCCTGGCCTTTCCGTCGACGCGTGAGGGATTCGGGCTCGTGGTCCTCGAGGCGCTGGCGTCAGGTCTTCCCGCGGTCGTGTCCGACCTGCCGGTCCTGCGGGAGTACCTCCGCCATGGTCACGACTGCGTGATGGTTCCACCGGGTGACTCGGCGCCCTTCTCGGATGCCTTGGTCGGTGCCGTACGCGACGCGGAGCTCCGCGCGACTCTGCGTCGGGGCGGGCGCGAAACGGCACGTCGCTTCACGTGGGAGCGGTGCGCCCGCGACCACGAGGCCGTCTACCGGAGGGTTCTGACGGGCTCGGGATAGGCGGTGGGCACGGCGGGCCGGGGGATGACCCAGGCTGCCAGGGGTGACACGATCGGTACGTGGAGACCGGCCGCGCGGGCGCCGCGCCGGGATCGGACGTGCGCGGCTCCCACGGACGGACCGGGCGACGCCGATCCGGTGGCGACCGGTGCCGTCGGGCCGTCCGAACCCGCAAGCGTCCTCAGTCGTGACACGGTCCAGTGGACTCCCGCGACCGCCAGGCCGACGACGGGCATCACGGCGAGGCCGACCCAGAGCGGGACGGCGAGATGGGCACCGACCAGGGCGTACGCGACGGCGTGGGGCAGCGATCCGATGGCGGTTCCCGCGACGAAGGTGGAGAAGCGGAGGCGGGTGAGCCCGCCCATGTACGAGAAGGCGTCGAACGGCATTCCCGGGAGGAGTCGCGCGATCACGATGGCGGGAAGCCCGTGCTTCTCGAGCGTTCGATTCGCGGCCTCCAGGGTGCGGGACCTGCGGCACATGCGCTCCGCGAAACGACGACCGACGGTGCGGGCGATCGCGAAACATGCCGCGGCCGCGGCGATCCCGCCGACCCAGGTGACGATGGTGCCCCAGAACGTGCCGAAGACCACCCCGTTCACGAACGGGATCACGAAGCCCGGGATGGGGGCGATGACGCCCTGGACGACGTTGAGGCCGATCGACGCGAACGGTGCGAACGGCCCGAGCTCGGTGAGAGCGGCGCGGACGTCGTCCGGGCCCGCGGTGAGGAGGGCGACGGCTCCGCTCAGCGGACCGGCGATCCAGAGGAGGGTGAGCAGGGCGACGGCAACGGCCGCCGTGACCGTGGGGACCACGGACGGACGACGAACCCAGGTTGCCGGAAGGATCTGCAGCATGATCCCTGTATCGGCAAACGGGAGTGATTCTTCAAGCGGCCCGGCCGGTGGCGTCGCCCGCGGTCCGGGCGTCGGACGTGGCCGGGACGGCTCGCTCTCATCGGCCGTCCGGGAGGGGTGAGGCGGAGTCCCGTCGCGGGCGTCCGGTTCCTGGCGACCCACGCTCGGAAGGACAAGCCGCCCGAGGGGCCGGCCAGACCCCGGGGCAGGTGGAGATCCTGTCCGGGCCGGTGCCGTCGGCGGACACCGCGTCCGCCGACGGCGGGCTACACCTCGTCCTCGGTCTCATCGGGAGGGGGTGAGGCGGAGTCCTGCGTCGGCTCCCAGCCGCTCGTCAGGGCGCGTCTGCGGCAGAGCGCGCAGACGGACCGGCGGTACTGGCGCCGCCCGCGATTGTCCATCACGTGGTAGGTCTCTCCCGCGAGCATGCGGCGACCGCAGATCTCGCAGGTCCGTCCCTCGGTGTTTCGCCGGATCATCCTCATCATGGCCGGTCCAGAGTAACCGTCGCGGCCCTCCTCGGGGAACGACCGGAGGTGTGGGTGTTCGGTCTGAACGGCATGTTGCGGATCGGCGTCGACGAACGGGCGATGGCGGTAGCATGCGGGTCGTGACCTGGATCGGCGACCACCTCGTACTGCTCTCCGCCATCGCACTCGCCGTGCTGGTCGCCATCGGCCTGACCCTGCTCGTCGTACGGGCGCTCGGTCTTCTGCGGACCGTGAAGTCGAGCACGTCGACCGTCGATCCGCACGTGGCCACGCTCAGCCAGAGCATCGGCCAGGCCGAGGCGCGGGTGGGCGGCCTCGCGGAGGGGCAGGAGGAGCTCGTCGGGACCATCGATCGGGTGAGGATCCAGGCGGAGGAGCTCGGTCGGCTCGTGACGGCGGCGAGCGCCGCGATGAAGGTGCTGCGTGCCCCGCTCAAGTACTTCGGGCGGTAGGGATGCCCCGCGTCCCGTGCCGCCCGCGACCCGGCGCCCCCGTCGTGGGGGCTCAGCACCCGCGGTGCGGTGACGCGACGAGCGAAGCGCGACGCTGATGAAGGTCGCCGTGGTCGACATCGGCTCCAACTCGCTCCGGCTCTTCCTGTGCACCGGCCTGGTCGCGGGAGCGCCGGAGGGCGAACGGATGACGACGGTGACCGCGCTGCGGCGCGGGGCCGCGGACGACGGGACGGTGACGGACGCGGCACTGGAACGGCTCGACGCCTGCCTGCGCGACTACGGTGCACGCCTGCGTGCCTTCGCGCCGGATGCGATCGCGGCGGTCGGAACGAGCGCGGTGCGTGACGCGCCCAACCGTGGCGAGGTCGTTCGGCGCGTCCGCGAGAACCTCGGGACGGATCTCGTCGTGTTGACGGGACCCCAGGAGGCCGAGATGTCGTACACGGGCGCACGACTTGCCGCGCCGGGTGACGAGGACATCTTCGTGGTCGACATCGGCGGTGGATCCACCGAGATCGTCCGCGGCGATCTCGCCGGTCCCCGGACCGCGGTCAGCCTCGACATCGGCTCGGTGCGGTGCACGGACACCCATCTGAACGCCGATCCGCCCACCCGCGAGGATCGCGCCCGGCTCGTCGCGGCCGCGGCGGACACCGCCGGGGCCGTGTTCGATGCGGTGGGACGCGGGATCCCGATGATCGGGGTGGCGGGGACGATCACGACGCTCGCCGCGATCGCCATCGGCGAGTACGATCGGAACCGCGTGCACGGCGCGCGGATCACCCGCGCGGCGGTCGAGGAGATGATCGTCCGCCTGGGAGACATGCCTCTCGCCGAACGACGTGCCGTGCCGGGACTCCATCCGGACCGTGCGCCGGCCGTCGTCGCCGGCGCGTGCATCGCGGCGGGCGTGATGGACGCCGCCGGCGCCGATCACCTCACGGTCAGTGAGCGCGACCTGCTGGACGGGGTGGCGCTTCGTCTCACACCTCTCACCCGGTAGGATCCCGGCCATGGCCGACGAGTCGACGCCGAAGATCAACGGGAGCACGTCCGGCACGGCATCGGATGCCGATGCCGTCAACGTGGTCGCAGGACTCGCCGAGGCCGTTCGTGGCATCACGAACCCCCACGAGGAGCGACGGATGATCTTCGCCAAGGGCGAGAACTACCGTCACATCCGGCATGCCGAGATCATGGAGCGCTGGCCCGTCATCGCCGAGCCCTGGGCGCGCCGGATCGAGATGCGCCGCGTCGCCGTCGATCGCACGCCCGGCGCGGCGACGTTCGGGCGATAGCGCCCGTGCGCCCGGCCCGAGGATCCGTCGAGGGGGCGGTGAACGGACTCCCGACGCGACACCGCGGGAGCGGCGTCGTCGTCCGATTAGCCTGATCGTCCACCCGGCCGGAGTGGCGGAACTGGTAGACGCGGGGGACTTAAACTCCCCTCCCCTCGGGGGTCCGGGTTCGATTCCCGGCTCCGGCATCATCACGCGCTTGGGGCATCGCCCCCGCATTCGGCGACGGGTCGGGATGATCGCTGTGACACGTTTCACCTGATGGGTGGAGCGTGGATCGTGGGTACGTATAGTCGCCCCTGGTCCCCATGATCGATGTCCGCGATCTCACGCGTCGATTCGGCGATCTCACCGCCGTGGACGACGTCTCGTTCAGCGTCACCGACGGTGCCATCACCGGATTCGTCGGTGGCAACGGTGCCGGGAAGACGACCACCATGCGCATGATCATGGGTCTCCTCACCGTCGATGCCGGAGAGGTCCTGTGGGACGGGGCTCCGATCACCACCGACCAGCGGCGGTCCATCGGCTACATGCCGGAGGAGCGCGGTCTCTACCCGAAGCAGTCGATCCTCGAACAGCTCGTGTACTTCGGTGTCCTCTCGGGCATGTCGTCCGGTGACGCCGAGCGGAACGTCATGGAGTACCTCGAGCGGTTCGGGCTGGCCGAGCGCGCGACCGAACGCGTCGAGAAGCTCAGCCTGGGCAACCAGCAGCGGGTGCAGATCATCGCGGCGCTCGTGCACCGGCCCCGAGCGCTTGTCCTGGACGAGCCCTTCTCCGGGCTCGACCCGGTCGCCGTGGACCACATGGTGGAACTCCTGCGTGAGCAGACCGCACGTGGTGTCCCCGTCCTCTTCTCCAGCCACCAGCTCGACCTGGTCGAGCGTCTTTCCGACCGCGTGGTCATCCTGGCGAGGGGGCGGGTCGTCGCCGACGGTGCGGTCATGGCCCTGCGAGAGCGCGGCGGGATCCGGCATCGGGTCGTCACCGACGCCGACGTCGCATGGCTGGCGGGGTCCCCGGATGTGGCCGCATTCACCCCGACCGAGGACGGCGCTCTCGTCGTGCTGACCGACGACGCCGCGGATCAGCGGCTCCTGGCCGAGGCGCTGACGCATGGCCCGGTGCGGCAGTTCGTCCGGGTCGTCCCCAATCTGACCGAGATCTACCGTGAGGTGTCGGGATGAGCGGCGCGTGGCGCACCGTCGCCGGTCGCGAGATCCGGGTGCGGATCACCGACCGGGCGTTCATCGTCGGCACGCTCGCCATGACGGTGCTGATCATCGGGTTCATGGTCATCCAGGCCCTCCTGGGCAATCGGACGGCCACCTACGACGTCGTGACCTCGACGCCCCGGGCCGCCGAGATGGCGCGGTCCGTCGCGGATCTCGCGCCGTCCCTCGACGACAAGGTGAAGGTCAACGTCCACACCGCGTCCGGTGATCCGGAGGCCGAACGCGCCGTCGAGAGCGGGGACGCCGACGTGTGGCTCACGCCCACGGCGGACGGGTTCCGGCTCATCGCGAAGGAGGAGGTTCCCTCACGCCTGGAACGGGTGGCGCAGGACGGGATCCGCTACGAGGTGCTCCGGCAGAACGCCGCCCGTGTCGGGACGTCCGTCGAGGAGCTCTCCCGTGGCACCGTCGTGTCGACCGGGGTGCTGCACGGCGACGCGAAGGAGCGTCAGCTCGGGATGGGGCTCGCGTTCGTCTTCGCCATCCTCTTCTACATGGCGTCGGTCATGTTCGGCATGACGCTCGCGGGCAGCGTGGTCGAGGAGAAGCAGTCGCGCATCGTCGAGATCATCACGACGAAGATCCCCATCCGCCATCTCCTCGCCGGCAAGATCCTGGGCAACACGGTGCTCGCCCTCGGGCAGACGCTGCTCTACGTGGTCATCGGGATCGTCGGACTCCAGTTCACCGACTACGGATCGTTCCTGGGGAACGTCTCGGCCGGAATCGTGTGGTTCATCGTCTTCTTCGTGGTGGGGTTCCTGCTCCTGGCCTGTCTGTGGGCCGTCGTCGGGTCTCTCGCCACACGGAACGAGGACATGCAGGCGGCCTCCACGCCGCTCACGGTGCTCCTGATCGCGATGTTCTTCATCGCCTTCCTCGTCAACGACACCTGGGCGGCGATCCTGTCGTATGTGCCGCCGTTCTCGGCGATCCTGATGCCCATGCGGGCCGTGCGGGGACGGGCGGAGTGGTGGGAGCCCGTCGTCTCGATCGGCATCCTGCTCCTGGCGGCCGCCGTGGTCGTGGTGATCGCGGAGCGCCTCTACCGGCGCGCGCTTCTGCAGACGCAGGGGCGCATCTCCTGGCGTCAGGCCTGGAGCACGCGGGAGTAGGAGAGCGGGCCGGTAGAGGCGCTCGCGGAAACGGCCTGTTGCCGTCTCAGCGGATCAGTCGGGGAACCATCCGGGTGAGGGTCACCATCCCGACGAGTTCGACCAGCGTTTGTGTCACAACGACGGCCGCGGCGAGCGACAACGCATCGGGCAGTGCGAGGGCCAGGGGGAGCACCACCAGCGAGTTCCGGGTGGTGCCGGAGAACGCGAGCGCGCGCCGGGCGGGCGTCCCCTGGCGGCCGGCCCGACCCGCCAGGTTTCCGAGGACCGGCATGACGACGAGGAACGCGACGTAGAGCGGGACGACCCGCAGCAGGCGGTCACCGTGATCGACCACCTCTCCGATCTGAGAGGCCGTGATCACGAAGAGGGTGATCATCATGATCGGGACCATGAGGCCATCCATGGCGGCCATGAGCCACCGGGCGGGGGCGGCGCGCGTCGCCCCCGCCCGCGTCGCGATCGACAGGACCAGGGGAACCGCGATGAGGAGGACGAACGCCTCGGCGAACGGTGTCCAGTCGATGATGTCGGCCACGTCGCTCCCGGCGAAGACGATCAGGAACGGTGGCAGCAGCAGGATCTGAACGAGCATCAGAAGCGGCGTCGCGGCCAGGAGGCGCGGTGCGTCTCCACCGGCGATCCGGGTGAAGACGATGACGTAGTCGATACACGGGGTCAGCAGTACCAGCAGCACGCCCACCAGAAGCGCCCGGTCCGAGGCGACAAACCTGCTGAGCGCGAACACAACGGCGGGCACCACCGCGAAGTTGAGGACGAGGACGGTTCCGAGGAAGCGGGTGTCGCGGAACGACTCGCGGATGCGGGCGAACGGCACGGCGAGGAAGGTCGCGTAGAGCAGCAGCATGAGCGAGGGTGTGATCGCGATGTCGACGCCGTCCCCGTCGTCGGGAAGGACCAGTCCGACCGGTGCCCCGAGTGCCAGGGCGGAGAGGTAGAGCGGCACCTGCCACCGCTCCATCCGTCGAACGAACGTCGTCAGACGGCCGGCGGGCGGTCCATCGCTGTGAGGCGCGGTCGTCATGGTCTCGGGATGTTAGGTGCGCCGACGGCGGCTGTGGCGCTCGCGTCGACGGGTTCAGCGAGACGCGTCTGCGTCGATCGCCTCGCCGTTTCCGAGCCGGTGGGCGACAACTCCATCGGTGCTCGACGTCGCCGGGGGGCAGCGGCTCCGGCTGACGGGGGGAGTGGTGCGGCCGCCCATCGTTGTGACCGGGCCCTATCTCTCCGGTCCGTGCTGCACCACGGGCGGCCACTCGACGCCGGCGCCGGCCGGGGCAGGAGCCGGCCGCGCATCGATCCACGGCGCGGCGGCGCCCAGGAGCGCGGCGCGGGCGAGGAGCGTCACCGGCAGATCGTCGGGATCCGCTTCGGGGCACCTCTCCGCGCGACGCTCGGGCAGCGGTGCCCTCTCGTCCGACGTGACCCCGTCGATACGGGCGGCGGAGACCTGCTGCGCCGCGAGCTCCGCGTACAGGCCACCCTGTCCCATGAGCTCGGCGTGCGTCCCGCGCTCGACGATGCGTCCGGCGTCGATCACGTAGATGACGTCCGAGTCCACGATCGTCGAGAGCCGGTGCGCCACGGTGATGGTGGTGCGGCCGTGCGCCACCTCGTCGATGGCCTCCTGCACCACATGCTCCGACACCGTGTCCAGCGCGGAGGTTGCCTCGTCCAGGAGCAGCACGGGCGGGTCCTTGAGGAGCACGCGGGCGATGGCGATGCGCTGCTTCTCGCCACCCGAGAGCCGGTAGCCGCGTTCACCGACCATGGTGTCGTAGCCGTCCTCGAACCCATCGATGATGTGATGGATGCTGGCGGCTCGGCAGACCTCGATCAGCTCGTCGTCGGTGGCGTCCGGCTTCGCGTAGCGGAGGTTCTCGGCGATGGACGCGTGGAAGAGGTAGGTCTCCTGCGACACGATGCCGACATCGTCGATGATCGAGGCGGCGGTGAGCCGGCGCACGTCCTCCCCGGCGAAGCGGACGGTTCCCGACGACGCCTCGTACAGCCGGGGCGCCAGGTACAGGATGGTCGACTTGCCGGATCCGGAGGGTCCCACCAGCGCGACGTGCTGTCCGGGTTCGACCGTGAACGTGATCCGGTCGAGGGTGGGGCGGGAGTCCGGCGCGGCGTCCGGGTAGCGGAATGTGACGTCCTCCAAGGCGATGTGGCCGCGCGGACCCGGGGCACGGGCGGCCTCGATGGCGTCGGTGGCGTCCCGGATGGCCGGGACGAGGTCGAGGTACTCGAAGATGCGGGCGAAGAGCGCCCGTGACGTCTGCACGTCGAGGGCGACCCGCATCAGCCCGACCAGCGGGTTCAGCAGGCGTGCCTGGACGGTGGTGAACGCCACGATGGCACCGGCGGTGATCCCCGCCGATCCCCCGACGACGAGCCAGCCGGCGATCAGGTAGATGACGGCGGGCACCGAGGACATGAGCACCTGGACCACGGCGAAGAAGCCCTGGCCGCTCATGGCCCTCTTCACCTGGAGGCGGATCTGGTTGGCGTTCTCGGCCCGGTAGCGACCGGATTCGGTCCGCTGGCGGTTGAAGGACTTGGAGAGCAGGATGCCCGAGACGCTCAGGGTCTCCTGGGTGATGGCGGTCAGCTCCGAGAGGGACTCCTGCGTCTGCGCGGCGATCCGGGCGCGGACCCTCCCCACCCGCCTCTGGACCATGACCAGGACCGGCATGATGACGACCGCGACGAGGGTCAGGCGCCAGTCGATGAGGATCATGGCCACCAGGGACGCGACCACCGTGACCGTGTTGCCGAGGATCGAGGTGACGGTCGATGTGAGCACGCCCGAGACGCCGCCGACGTCGTTCTGGAGACGGGACTGGATCACGCCCGTCTTGGTGCGGGTGAAGAAGCCGAGTTCCATCGCCTGCAGGTGCTCGAAGAGCCGGACCCGCAGGTCGCCGGTGACCGCGTTGCCGACCGTCGAGGTCAGCCACGTCTGCACCACGTTCAGGGCGGCGGCGAGCAGGTAGAGCGCGACCATGATCCCGACGAGCCAGGCCAGGAGCGACATGGACGGGTCCCCGTCGGCGGGGAAGAGGGCGTCGTCGAAGACGCGCTGCACGAGCAGTGGCGGGATCACGCCGATCGCGGCGGACACGATCACGATCAGGCAGGTGATGATGACCCGGCCCCGGTAGGGAGCGAAGAGGGCAACGGCGCGCCGCCCGAGGTTCGGGATGTCCGGCGCCTCGGCGTTGAGTCGGCGCTGTGCCTCTTCGTCCACGCCGCGCATGCCACCACGGCCCATCGCGTTGGTACTCATGACGGGGAGGATAGGGCGGCGCATCGGGGTCGCCCCTTCGCCGGCGGCGGCCGCGTGCGGGTCGTCGCCGGAGCGTTCCTGCCCGGCCGGACGGATGGGGGTGTTCCCATGCGGGTCTCATGAGAGGCTCATCCGCGACGGCGAGGCCCGCAGAATCAAACGACTCATACCGTCGTACTGACCCTCCTCGTTGCGCTCGGCCTCGCCGAAGCGCCTCCGCTCAGGACCTGCACACACACACACACTTTCCCCGGGGTCAGGAGTGGTCGTCGAGTATGGGAGCCGCGACGACGCCGCTTTTCGGCTCGTGCCGGATCTCGATAGCCGCCGATGAACCGACGATCTGGGTCAACGCCGCGGTCGCTGCTCGGCGAGGATGCCTTCGGCCGACGGAAGATCCGTGATCCCGCGTTCTGCGATGCGTTCGACGAGTTCGGCCCGGTTCGGGTGGCTCGCGATGCGCCGACCGGATTCGATGAGAGTGAACATCGCGTCGTCCGTGACGCGCGTGCCGGAACGTGCCACGAGGCGTCCGCTCACCTCACGTTCGAGCTGTGCAGTTCGACCTTCGGGCGTGATCTGTACGCCGCCTCCACATGGCGAGATGTCCACGGTCGAACCTGCGGTGAGGCCCAGCGCGTCCCCGAGTGCCTTGGGGAGGAGGACGCGCCCGTCTGAGTCGATCGTCGCCTTCATGGGAACAGCTTGCCACGGGGATCCCGTGTCGTCAGCCGATAGGGGCACGGATCGGGCCGTCGTCAGTCGAGCACATCGATTCCCAGTTCATGGGCGGCTGTCCGGAGGCGCCTGTCGCGCGTCCAGATCGCTGAGCCCGCGACGCGCGCGGATCCCAGGATCTGCACGTCGATGACGCTGAGACCGCGGCTCCAGAGATGCTCGTGCTCGACGAACGTCAGCAGCTCGTCGTGGCGAAGGGTCGGCGCGCGCCGAAGTGCGTTCAGCAGGGCGATGAGGTCGTGGCGCCGCTGGATGGATCCAAGGGCCAGCTCCTGGACGACTCCCTCGTGGGTCATGACGCCGTCGTCGGCGAGCAACTCTCTGAGAAGGGGCTCGTCGCCACGGAGGTGGTCGACCCACACCGAGGTGTCGACGAGAATCATTCGGGCTCGCCGCGACGGCGCGGCGCGGCCTTCGCATCCGTATCGGTTCCTCCGAGTGCCGCCAGCCGACGTGCGCTCTCGACGCGGACGAGCGTTTCGAGCCCGGACCGGATGAGCGCCGATCGCTCGGTGATGCCGGTCAGCTCACGTGCCCGTGCCAGCAGGTCGTCATCGATCGTCACGGTTGTTCGCATGGCTCCTCCGCATCACAAGTAGCATCAAACGATGCTGATTATGGTGACAACCGAATGCGGTGGGCGCAAGCGCCTCGGAGTCAGTAATCGCCGGCCAGGTCCGACGCGTACAACGCCCGCGCATCGGCCGCGCTGCGGATGGCCTCCCGGATGGGGGCCTTCGTGAGATCGAGGACACGGAGCCGGCCACCGGTTTCGGCAACGGACTCGATCCGCCGGAAGTCGTCGGCGAACCGCTCCGCGAAGTCGGCCAGCCCGCGCAGTTTCGGCAGGGCGTCGGAGAGGTGATGCCCGTGGGGGTCCACGAGGTCCGCGACCACTCGCCCTCTGTGGTCGGTGCTGAAGAAGATGAAGTCGGGGCGCAGTGCCTTCCAGCCGCCATCGGAGTCGCGGTACGCGATGGCGAGTGAGTCGGCGGTGTTCCGTGGCGGGTTGCGATACCAGCCCTGGAAGCCAGGTTGAGTCATCTCGGAGTCGACCACCCGGCGTTCCCACTCGTGGAGGTCGACGGGGTAGTCGCCGTCCGGGCCGGCCATGAGATGCAGCCGCCGGGTGGGGAGGTCCGTCTCGCTTCCGTCCGGGTGGCGTTCCTTCGTCTCAACCTGGGTCACCCTTGGTTGGGTCAACGTGATGGGCTCGGGATCCCGGGACATCCCTTCCAGCCGGTCGTACTCGACCCGGCGTGCATCCGGCAGTCCCTTCCGTGCAATCCGTGTCTCGGTCAGCCACCGGCGCGCAAGGCCGTCCGCCTCGTGTTCCAGGCCGTCCACGATCACCGGCACGCGGCCGAGTGCGGCCACGGTGATGGTGGCCTCAAGGAGCACGTCCTCATCGGCGTCGGGGCCGGCAAGGCGGTTCACGTACGAGGTCGTCGCACCGCGTCGTCCTGGTAGTCCTTGAGGAGTGTACCGCATCAGGCGATCCCGGTGTTGATCGCGAAGTTGTGCAGGTATGACTCGTACAGCCGCACCGGCGAGATGTGCGCGGGGAGATCGCGGCACACCATCTGGAAGGCGGCGTCATCGTCGGTGACGATGAACGCGATCCGCACGCCGTCCGCCGACGCCAGGCGATCTAGGAAGTCACGGGCGCGGTCCAAGTCGTCGAGCACCCCGTAGGTGTCGGCGACGTCCCACCCGTCCTGTCCGAGGCCGGTGATGATGCGCCCCTGCGAGCCGGCCCACATCCAGAGCATCGGGGCGATCCGTTCGAACGCCCGGTTGTGGCGGACGGACACCGGGTCCTCGTAGGTGAGGGTGAAGAACGCGGCGTTCTCCTCGAATGCCTCCGACATGGGGAACTCATCCGTGAACCGGTAGTCGCCCCTGATCGGATCGCCCTCCGGTGTGGTGCCGGTGATGGCGGCGGTGATCCGCGGCTTGGTGATGTGGCCGCAGATCCCGAGCGCCTCCCACTCGGCGTCACCGGGACGAAGGCCGGCTTTCGTGAGGCGCTTCTGCTCCTCGGCGGACACCTCGTTGTTGGTGACCGAGATGCACTGACGCCGCCCGCCGTCCTGCCTGTTGAGGCGCATGACGGCGTGCGCGGTGGTGCCGGAACCGGCGAAGAAGTCGAGGATCGTGGCGCTGGGCTAACTCCCGACGAAGAACCGAAGGACGTCTTCGACCGCGTAGAGCGACTTTGGATATGGGAACCGCCTCCTTAACAGCGCCTTGAGAAGGTTGGAACCGTATTCCGTTGCGTTGTGGGACGGGCTATTCCAAACCGTCTTGGCCGGAAGGCTTTGATCCCGCTCTTGGTTGTATGCGATGTCAAGATGCCCCGCCGTAGTTCGTCCGGAGGCGACGAGTTCGCCGTTCTCCAATCGTTCGATCTCTGCGTTGCGCAGGTAGTAGGTCGTTCGGGTGCCAGTGTTGCGATTGGGTTCTCCGGCCCTGACGTATCCAAGCGATCGCCGTGCCTCGAACGTGGTTGCGTTCAGTTCCCATCGCCCCTCGACCCCTCGTTGCTTGAGCGGCCACACTGCCTCAAGCCCGATGGGTGGGTCGTATGAAGAGCGATCCTTTCCACGTGGCAATGCTCGCCCCGCCCCGACAACCTCGCCCGTACGGGGATCCACCAGGACTGGATAGAACTTGGACGGAGAATCAGCTCTCAAGGGGCCTGACCCACCTCGCAATAGGCCGCGCCAGATCGGCGATTTCTCTACGCGCGTTCCCGAGCCCCGTTCTGAGAATAGGAGGTCGCTGGTGTGCTTAATCGGTGCGGCAGACCCAACCTTGACGAAGTAGAGGTACTCATCGACCCGCGTGAACGCGGCCGTGCGTGATGCGCCGCCTGGGCTGATCACGCTGGACACCATCTGGATCCGCGCCTCCGGAAATGCCTGCTCCAGCAGCAGCCCGAGCCGTAGGTACTCCTTCTCGTCGATCGTGACGATGAGGACCGAATCGTCGGGGTTCAGGAGCTCGCGGGCCAGCCTCAGTCGCCGCTCCATGAACGCGAGCCACTTCGAGTGGCGGTAGTCGTCGTCCCTCTCGACGTAGTCGTTGTTGTATTTCCAGTCCTTCGCCCCGGTGTTGTACGGCGGGTCGATGTAGATGGCGTCGATGGCGTGCCGATGCGTGTCGGCCAGCATCTCCAGCGCGTGGGAGTTCTCGGCGTTGATGACCGTGTGGAACGGCCGGTCACCGCCGCGTTCGACCCGGCCGGTCTCGACCAGGCCCGGGTGGATGCGATCCCGGAACTCGGCGACGACCACGAGGTCGTCGGCCGGCTCTACACGGGCCTCCGGGTCATCGGCGTCCAGCTCGACCAGGTGGGCGAGCCGCCGGCCATCCGTCCGCTCGATGCGATGGACCCGCCACAGGCGTTGGTCAAGCTTGCGGGGGCGCTGCCGGGAGCGGCGATCCGCACCTTGTCTCCGCGGCGGACGGAGCGGCCCGGCAGCTCGACGGCCTCGGGCTGGTGGCGCTCGAACACGAGCCCGAAGGTGCGTCGCCGGGTGAGCGCGGTGATCTCCGCCTCGAAGTCCGCCCCAAGTTGCGGATCCATCCTTCGCGCCTGTCTCAGTAGCTCGGTAAGCCGGGACACCCCGTGGTCCCCTCCGTTCTCGCCTCAGTGAAACCGATACTTCTCGACTCTGTTGGAACGGCGTTAACCCTAGACGGTTGGCGCGGGAATCCACCGAGTTCCGATACCGACCGGCACCTGAAGGCCACGTCGCCAGGTGCGTTGATCGTCCGCAGGGAAGCGCCTTTGACGGGGCACGCGCATCATGAGGTCGGTCAGCCCCGCTGTGGTGACGCCCCTCGCTCGTCGTCGTTCCATTCCTCTCGCAGCGCGGTCGGCGTCCACGCCGGCCAGATCGGAGAGCCGACGGGCGCGCCATGCGCGAACCGGGCGCACCGCTGGAAGGGGGTACGTGCACTCGTGTTGTCGAGCACTTCAGCCCTATCGGCCAGCCGGATCGCCGCAGTGACGTAGCCCCACAGGCGGTCGTAACGGTCACGGATCCTCTGCTCCGGCACCGTGTGGCCCCCACGGCGGACGCGATCCAGGACGCGCTGCACGGCGAGTTCGACGGGGATCATGATGACGTGCAGGTGAACGAGGAAGCCGGCATCGACGGCGTCGCTGACGAGCCGGACCTTGCTCGGATGGGAGAACACCGTCTCCGAGATGAACGAGGTGCCCTCGGCCATCCTCTCCCGGCGCTGCGTTTCTGCGACCTCGGCTGCCTCATAGGCGTGCACCTCGGGAGCGTCGGGCCAGCGCTCGGCCGCGATCTCATCAGCGTTGATGACAGGCAGGTGGGTCGCCGGTGCGAGAACGTCGCGGACGTAGCTCGTCTTTCCGGCGCCGTTGGGGCCGGCGAGCAGATGCAGGAGCGGCATCAGTCACTTGCCGGATGCACGACGAGATGCCCGTCCTCATCCACCTCGGAGTACGGCTCACCCGCGGCGGCGAACCGCGCCCCGTAGTCCAGCCCGTCCCGCAACCCGGTGATGCGATCGTCCCATTGCTCCCGGACGATCGCCTGCTCGTGCTCGCCGAGCGAGTCGTACGACTCCGCTCCGGCGAGGACGCGGGCGATCTGGCGGTGGTTGATGTGCGGCGACATCTCCAGCTCCCGACCGATGCGGGCCCAGTGCGCGATCTGCTGCGGCACGCTGCGGGAGGCGAGGCGCGCGGCGGCGACGGCGGACTCGTAGACGTCCGCGGGCAGTCGGGTCGGCTGGCTGGTTCTCGTCATGACGAAAATGTAGCACCGTGCTACATCGACGTCCACGCGGCCGGCAGCGCGCCGGTCACGTGCGGGTTATCGCAGCGTGAGGGTCTCCACCGGCTGCCCCGTGACCTCCGCGATCAGGTCGAAGTCCTTGTCCCGTGCGAGGGGACCGTCAGCCCGGCCTTCTCCGCCGTCGCTGCGCGTGCCCTGCTGGTACAGACAGCCAGGTGTTGTCGCGGGCGCGGCGAGCACGGTACCGCGCAGAAGAGGATACGGCGGTCGCTCGGATCCCCATCGCTGCCAGGTCAGCCAGGAGCGAACGCCGACGGACCGTCCGCCTTTCGTTGCCGCTACGGGCGCCCTGGCTCGGGCGTGTCGGCACCGTCATCGATGATGGCGAACGCGGCTTTCATCTCGGGAAGGACGTCACTGCCGAGTCTGCGTACCTGATGGAGCGTGGGCGCACGGCCGTTGACATGCGCGGAGAGCACGACGCTCTGTTCGATCGAGTCCGCCGGTACCTCGTACGCTTCGTCGAGATCGAAGTCCTCGGCGTTGAACACGAGGAAGACGGCGGTGTCGTAGTCGGCGCTCCGAAAGGGACTGAACTTGCCGGTCGAGCCCCTCGATCGGCAAGTTATCGCCTTTACCTGGATACGGACACCCTCCGGGGTGGTGATGTCGTGGGACTTCGTGGAGTTTGGCTCCAGCACTCCGCCCCTAGCCCTCAGGACCACCTGCTCGGCGATGTCGCCGAGCGGCTTGTTCTTCGTCCGAACCAGGCTGCGCCGACGCAACTCGGTGACGATCGCCGCCTCGAGTCTGAGCAGGTCCCGCACGCCGAGGCGCGTGAGGTCGATTCCGGAGGTGTCTGCTCGTTTCATGAACCGCTACACGTTGAAGCGGAACTCCACCACGTCGCCGTCGGCCATCACGTAGTCCTTGCCCTCCAGGCGCAGACGGCCCTTCGCCCTCGCCTCCGCCATCCCGCCCAGGGTGTCGAGGTCCTCGAACGACACGACCTCGGCCTTGATGAAGCCCTTCTGGAAGTCCGTGTGGATGACCCCGGCCGCCTGCGGCGCCGTCCACCCCTTGTGGATGGTCCATGCGCGGGCCTCCTTCGGCCCGGCCGTGAGATAGGTCTGCAGGCCGAGCGTGCCGAAGCCGACGCGTGCCAGCTGGTCCAGACCGGACTCGGTGATGCCGGCGGCCTCCAGCATCTCGGCGGCCTCCTCGTCGGTGAGCTCCGTCAGCTCCATCTCGAACTTCGCATCCAGGATGATCGCCTCGGCCGGCGCGACGAGCGCCTGCAGTTCCGCGCGGAGGTCCGCGTCCGTCAGCGACCCCTCGTCCACATTGAAGACGTAGATGAACGGCTTGGTCGTGAGCAGCTGAAGCTCGCGCGCCGCGTCCATGTCGACCCCGGCGGCCTCACCGGCTGAGAACAGGGTGTTCCCGGCGTTCAGCACCTCGACGGCCCGGTGCGCGTTGTCGAGCGCGGGCTGGTTGTCCTTGCTGGTGCGCGCCTCGCGCTCCAGGCGCGGGATGACCCTCTCCATCGTCTGGAGGTCCGCGAGGATGAGCTCCGTGTTGACGGTCTCGATGTCGCCCCTGGGGTCGACCCGTCCCTCGACGTGGACCACGTTGTCGTCCTGGAAGGCCCGCGTCACCTGGCAGATGGCGTCCGCCTCGCGGATGTTGGCCAGGAACTTGTTGCCGAGGCCCTCGCCCTCGGATGCGCCCTTCACGATGCCGGCGATATCGACGAACGACACCGTTGCCGGGAGGATGCGCTCGCTCTCGAAGATCTCCGCCAGACGGGTCAGACGGGGGTCCGGGAGGGGGACGACACCCACGTTGGGCTCGATCGTCGCGAACGGATAGTTCGCGGCGAGAACACCGGCGCGGGTGAGCGCGTTGAAGAGGGTGGACTTCCCGACGTTCGGGAGCCCCACGATTCCGATGGTGAGTGCCACGGGTCGGGAGCTTAACCACCGCGTCGGGCAGGTGCCCTGCGGCGCTCCGCGTGGCCGTCCGGGTCTCGGGCTATCCCGCGAAGAGGATCGCGGAGATGAAACCGACCACGACGAGGAGTGCCACCGTGGAGAGGATGACCTCGCGCGACGAGTGATTCTTCACGATCTATCTGCCCCTTTCACAGATTCGACAGGAAGACTGCATCAACCGGATCGACACACTACGCGATGCGCGGGCCGTCGTCACGAAATCCAATCGGGATTGTGCGGTTTCGCGGGTCGCGCCCGCCCGAGACGGGTACGCTCTACGCCATGGAGCTTCATGGCGATGAGCAGTTGATCTGGCGTGGCCATCCCGCCGCGCGTGCCCAGGTGACCTGGTACCTGCAGTGGGGTTTCCTCGCCCTCCTCCCGCTCATCATCACCAGCATCCTGCGGTGGCGCGACATGGGAACCGGGATGGACTACTGGAAGTGGGTCGTGCTCTCGCTGGTGCTTCTCGGGCTCGTCGTCGTGATCGACATCGCGCGACGCGCGTCGATCGACTACGTGGTGACCACGCACCGTCTCCGCATACGGCGCGGCATCCTCAGCCGGCGCGAGAAGTCCGCGTCCGTCGAGAAGGTGCAGAACATCAACACGAACCAGTCGCTGATCGACCGGATCCTCGGAGTGGGTGCCGTCGACTTCGACACGGCCGGGGCGGACATCAACCAGGCCGACTTCGTGTTCTCGGGCATCGCCAACCCGCACGAGCTGGTGCGGCGGCTCGAGGAACGGCAGATCGGGGCGGGCCCCGGACGGGGGCTCTGACGATCGTGTCGACGGAACGCCCACGGCCGTCGACACCGCATGAGGCCCTGGAGCGGCTTCTGGAGGGCAATCGCCATTTCCTGACGGATGAGCATCCCAGCGCGGACATCTCGGCCCTGCGCCGGCTGGAAGTGGCACGCGAACAACATCCGTTCGCCACGCTCGTCGGATGCTCCGACAGCCGGGTCGGTCCCGAGTTCCTCTTCGGGACGGGGCTGGGCGAACTCTTCATCGTCCGTGCGGCCGGGAGCATCCTCGACCAGTACGGGTTCGGCTCCGTCATCTTCTCCGTCGAGCTCCTCCAGGTGCCGTTGATCATGGTCCTCGGGCACCAGAACTGCGGTGCCGTCGCCGCCGCGGTGAACGCCGTCGCGACGAACGAACCGATCGAGGGTGCCATGGGGCCGCTGGTGCAGGCCATCGTTCCGGCCGTGGTCGAGGCGTCCGGCCAGCCGGACGACGGTGACCTCGCACGCCGCGCGGGATACGCATCCATCCGCCGCACCGTCGGCGCGTTGCGCCGATCGACCGAGCCATCGCTCCGCAACGCGCTCGACGCCGGCGCGATCGGCGTGGTCGGCGCCTACTACAGCCTGGCCAGCGGCGCCGTCGAGATCGTCGATCCACTCGACGGACCATGAGCGACCTCGTCGTCGGCGGCGACGGCCGGGCCCGCTGTGGCTGGGCGGGCGGCGCCGACGACTACGAGCGCTACCACGACGCCGAGTGGGCGCGACCCGTCACCGACGAGACCGGCCTCTTCGAACGCATGTCGCTGGAGGGATTCCAATCGGGGCTCTCCTGGATCACCATCCTCCGCAAGCGTGAGGGCTTCCGATCCGCGTTCGCCGGGTTCGACATCCCGAGCGTGGCGGGGTTCACCGACGCGGATGTGGAACGGCTGGTCGCCGATCCCGCCATCGTCCGCCATCGCGGCAAGATCACGGCCGTCATCACCAACGCCCGGCTCATCGGCGAGATGCACGATCGCGGCGAGACCCTCGGAACGCTGCTGTGGTCCTTCGCTCCGGAGGTCGCACCGGCGCCGGCCGCGCTGGGCGACGTGCCGGCCGTCACGGATGCCTCGACGCGAATGTCGAAGGAGCTTCGCCGCCGCGGGTTCCGCTTCGTCGGTCCCACCACCGCGTACGCGCTCATGCAGGCCGTGGGGATGGTCAACGACCATGTCAACGGGTGCTGGGTGCGGGACGAGGTGGAACGGGCGATCGCGGCGCGTCCCCGGCCGGTCGCCGAGACGCATCTCCCACGGGGAATCATCCGCGGACTCGATTGACGTCGTCCGATCGCAGGGCGCGTGCGAGCCTGTCGCGTCTGGTGCCGGGCACCGGACGTGACCCTTCGCCGGGCGTCAACGCGTGCTCAACGCACGTCGGCTTCCTCGGGAGCCCCGCCGCGAACCGCTTCTACCGGCGCACGCCCACGGTGTGCCGTGCCGCCGTCACGCCGCTTCGCACCGCGCTCTCCATCGTGGCGGGCCACTCCGTGTCCGTCCAGGTGCCCGCCAGCGCGATGCCGGGCACGGCGGACTCCGGACCCGGGCGCCTCGCCGCCTGGCCGGGGCCGACCCCGAAGGTCGCGTCCGGCTCCTTGATGCAGACCGCATGACGGAGCTCCGCGTTCCGCGCTCCCGGCAGGGCCGTGCGCATCTCGTCCACCACGGTCCGGATCAGCGTGTCCTTCGGCAGGTCGACCTCGGTGTGTGCCCCGGATATCGACACGACGACGTGGTGGTGTCCCTTTCGCGGCGGCTCCGCGAGATCCATCGCGGTGCGGTTGAACACCCACTGCGCGACCCCGTCCAGGATCGCGACGAACGGTGCGGCCATCACCGGCCGGTCGAACCATGCGTGCACGTTGACGATGGGGGACGTGCCGAGTCCCGGATCGCGCACGGCGTCCGGGGCGACGGCGGCGGCGCGATCGGACGGGAGTGCGAGGATCACCCCGTCGGCGGGCAGGACGTCACCGTTGGTGAGAGTGACCTCCTCCGGCGTCACCCCCGCGATGCCGTTGCCGGTACGCACCTCTCCTCCGAGGCGGGCGAGGAACGCGCGGAACGGCCCGTCGACGAGGGTGGAGAGGCCAACGCGCGACCAGCCGATGGCGGACGCCCCGCGCGCCTTGAGGATCCCCTCGCGGTACACGAAAGCACCGATCGCCGCGCTCACCCGGTCGCTTCGGTCGTTGCACGTGGGGAGGATGATCAGGTCCCAGAAGTGGTCGATGGCGCGCCGGCTCTGACCGTGATCCCGGAGCCAGTCGCCGAAGCTCACGCCGTCCAGGTTCCTCCGGGCACCCTCCGTGAGTGCGCGAAGCGCCAGCAGAGCCCGCGCGATCCCGGTCTTCTCGCGCTTCGAGAGGAACGGGTACCGCGAGAACGAGGGCAACAGGTGCAGCGGCGCGGGAGCGCGTGCGGCCTCCAGATGCCCGGTCCGTCCGTCCCGCATGCGGATCTCGGCGGACAGTCCCGGCTGGAGGACCATATTGCGTTCGGCGCCGATCAACCGGATGAACGCACGGTACGCCGTGCAGCATCCGAGGAAGACGTGCTGGCCGTTGTCGACGTCGACCCCGTGTTCGTCCCGGTAGCTGAAGGCCCGCCCGCCGAGGAAGGGGCGTCGCTCCACCAGGGTGACCCTCGCACCCAGGAGCGCCGCCTCCGCGGCCGCCGCCATACCCGCGAGGCCCCCTCCGCAGACGACCACGCGATCGTTCACGACGTCCACCCCGCCAGTGCGGATCCGGTCATGAGGCGGAGCTTCCGCGCGGTCGACAGCCGCGCGCGGGCTCCGAACACGTCGAACCCCCGTCGTTCGATCTCGTCCAGGATCGAGCGATAGGTGGTGCCCAGCATCGTCACGCAGCTCCTCGCGGGCCGGTCCAGCAGATCACCGAGCGGTTGTGCCGTGGCGAACGCGCGGCGAGCCGTGGCCGCGTGCGCCTCGAGGGCGCGTCGCACGCCGGGCGTCAGTCGTCGGCCGAGGATGTCATCCTCGGTGGCCCCGTGTGCCCGCAGCGCTTCGAGGGGGAGGTAAATCCGGCCGCGCTCTGCGTCCTCGGCGACGTCGCGGAGGACGTTCACCAGCTGCATCGCGATGCCCAGCTCCCGGGCCAGGCGCGGTGCGTCCGGGTCGGAGAACCCGAAGATGTGCAGGCTGGCGAGGCCCGGTGCCGCCGCGACCCGGTCGCAGTAGACCTCGAGGTCGGTGTATGTGGCGTAGCGCGTCGTGGCGATGTCCATCTCCATGCCGTCGAGGAGATCGTCCAGATGCACGCGGGGGATGGCAAACCGGCGGACGGCGTCGGCAAGGGCGATGAGAACGGGATCGTCGCCGGGCGCGCCCCCGTAGATCGCGGCGATCTCTGTCCGCCGCGCCCTCAGGTCGGCGCGGGCGCGCTCGGGGTTCGGCGCGTCGTCCACCGAGTCGTCGGCGCGTCGCGCGAACGCGTAGAGGGCGTAGATCGCCGACCTCCGGGGCTCCGGGAGCAGCACGAAGGCGTAGTAGAAGTTGCGCGCGGCTGTCCGCGTGGTCTCACGGCACACTCGGTATGCGTCGCCGGTGTTCATCGTCCCCGTCCGATCAGGTTGGTGAGCACGCGCCCCGCGATCCGGAGGCGTCCCCGCCGGCCGGGGGCGGGGCGATGGGCGAGCGTATCGAAGTCCTCCGCCGCGATGGTGTCGCACAGGGCGAGTCCCGCCGCCGTGAACATCCGGATGTCGAGACGCGCCCGACGGGGCACGCGACGCGCCAGGGGCGCCCCGATCTGGAGATGGGTGCGCGCGCGGTCCGTCTGCAGCGCGATGAGCTCCCGGACGGCCGGGGATGCGGTGGGGGCGGCGATGTCGGCGTCCGTCACGCCGAAGACGCGCATGTCGTTCTGCGGAAGGTAGATGCGCCCGTTGTCGTCGTGGTCGCGCCGGATGTCCTGCCAGAAGTTGACGAGCTGCAGCCCGATGCAGGTGTGGTCCGAGAGGATGATGGACGTGCTGTCGCGGACACCGAGCACGGCCAGCACGAGCTCACCCACGGGCGTCGCCGAGTGACGGCAGTACTCGAGGAGGTCCGAGAGGTCCTCCCAGCGGGTGCGCTCCTGATCCATCCGGTTCGCGGTGATGAGCCGGTGGAACGGGTCGGCCGGCAGGTCGACATGGCGCAGCGTCTCGGCGAGTGCCACCAGCACGGGGTGGCGTGGCCGGCCGCCCCAGCAGCGGTCGAGATCGGCCTCGAACGCGTCCAGGGCCGCCATCCGCCGCGCGGTGTCATCCGGGCCCGTGTCACCGAGGTCGTCGATCGTGCGGCAGACGGCGTAGAGGACGCGCATGCTCTGCCGCTGCCGGCGGGGGAGAAGGGCGAAGACCACCGGGAAGTTCTCGTCGTGATGGCGGGCCAGGTGGCCGGCGTCGCGCATGGCGACGGCCGTGGGTGTCGTCCCGTCGGTCATGCGTTCCGTATGAGGAGGTCCGTCGACTGCAGGGCGGCGATGTCGCGGGCGCCCGCCAGGAGCATCGCGATGCGCAGAGATCGGATGGTGGCGTGCAGGCGGTCCTCCACCGCGTGCCGCGACACCTGGGCGGCGCGGGCGAGGGGGATCCCGATTCCTCCGGCGTCGGCGCCGAGCGCGATCGCGGTGGCGAGGTCGACGCCCCCCCGAAGGCCTCCGGACGCGATGATGAGCCCGTCCGGGAACCCCTCGCGGGACTGCACGATGCTCTCGGCGGTCGAGAGACCCCAGTCGTGGAACTCCGCGATCATGCGGTCCATCACGGCATCGTCGGTCCGTCGGTTCGTCTCGCGGGGCTGGCCTCCCCGGGCGGCGGTGTCGATGCCCGTCACACCGGTGGTGGCGAGAGCGGTGGCCGTGGCCCGTCCCACGCCGTGGCCGCTCTCACCGACGAGCACCGGGATGTCCAGGGACGTTGCGATGTCGGCGATGAGGTGGCGCATGCCGGCGAAGTGCATCCCACCGGACGGGTCGAGGACGTCGGACACGGGATTCGCGCGAAGGACGACGGCGTCGGCGTCGACGACCGCGGCGGTGTCGCGGCACACCGCGACGGCATCCGCGCCGCGCAGCTGGGAGATCGGCACACTGACAAGAAGCGGGATGTCGCGTGCGATGTCACGGAGCTCCGCGATCGCGTCGCGGTCGTCCTTCCCGTCGGGGACGATCCCGATGTCGATGGCCACCCGTGCGGCCTCCGCCGCGCCGACGAGTGTCCGGGCCGCCAGGGGGCTGCGCGCGCGTCCCTCGGACGCCAGGGCGATGACGATCGGAGCGGCGAGCCGCCGTCCGAACAGGGTGACGGCGCTCGAGACCTCCTCCAGGTCCGCCTCGGGCAGGGCGTGGTGCTCGAAGCGATAGGCGCCGAGTCCACTGGCCGTCCAGGCGGCGTGCTCATCCTCCCGCAGGAGGCCCCCGGAGTCCGTCGGCGATGCGTCCGCGTTCGGGGTCACCGGTGCCCTGCGCCGGAGGCGGGTCGGCGACACGAACCACGCCGCGAGATGGCGGAACCAGCCATCTAGCTGCGGCGCGCGTAGATCATGTCGGTGAGCGCGGAGAGATCCGCCGTCGAGCCGGGAACCTCGTCCAGGAAGGCCCGCGCACGGGCATGGCTGGACGCCGCAAGGCCCGTGGCCTCCTCGAGGCCATGGACGCTGACGTAGGTCACCTTGCCCTGGCGTTCGTCCGATCCGGTCGACTTGCCCAGGAGCGTCGTGTCGCCCGCCACGTCGAGGATGTCGTCGATGATCTGGAACAGGAGCCCGATTTCACGGGCGTATCCGTTCAGGGCGTCGGCCACAGGCCCCGGCGGCCGGCCTGCCTCGACCGCACACCGCACGGCGGCGGCGATGAGACGGCCCGTCTTCAGAAGATGGACCTGGCGCAGCGCATCGGCGGAGGTCGCCGCATGATCGCGAAGGTCGAGGTACTGACCTCCGACCATGCCGGTCACACCCGAGGCGCGCGCGAGCTCCGAGACGATGCGGAGACGGATCTCGGGCGCCGACTCCTGGTGATCGCAGACGAGCCGCATGGCCTCCGCGAACAGGGCGTCGCCGGCCAGGATCGCGATGTCCTCCCCGTAGACCCGGTGGCAGGTGGGGCGTCCGCGGCGCAGATCGTCGTCATCCATGGCGGGCAGGTCGTCGTGGATGAGCGAGTAGGTGTGGATCAGCTCGAGCGCGGCCGCGGTCGGGAGCAGCCCCTGCGGGTCGAGGTCGAGGGCCTCCGCCGTGGCGAGGCACAGTACCGGCCGCACGCGCTTGCCCCCGGCCAGCAGGGAGTAGCGCATCGCGTCGATGAGACCCTTCACCCCGTCCGCGTCCTCCCCCAGCCACCGGTCGCCGGAGAGGAAGTCGATGGCGGTGAGGTACTCGTCCACCATGTCCTGCAGATGCACCGGGAATCCCGGTTGTGTCGTCGCCATTGGTCGCATCCTAGATGGTTGATTCCGTGAACCCGTCTACGGTGGGGCCGCCCCGGGTCGGCCGGGGCGGGTGAGTGGATCGCCCACCGCCGGACCACGCACACCGACCCCTGACAACGGCAGGTGCGCGTTTTCCTGCCAGGGTGGCTGCCACGTGTCTCCTCCGCTCCTCGTCCTGCTACGTTCACCGCGTGCGCGCCCTCCGACTCCACGGCCCCGGTGACGTGCGCCTCGAGGAGGTTCCGGATGCGCGCCCCGGTTCCGGAGAGGTCGTCCTCGCGACCGAGTACGCGATGACGTGTGCCACCGACGCGAAGATCATGCGCAACGGGCGCCATCCGGCCATCGGACCGTGCCCGACGCTATTCGGTCATGAGGTGACCGGACGGATCGCCGAGATCGGCCAGGGCGTGGCCGGCGTCGAGGTCGGCGACGCGGTGGTGGTCGCGAACTCCGCTCCCTGCGGTGAGTGCTTCTGGTGCCGGCGCGACGAGTTCAGTCTCTGCGATGACCTCGTCTATCTCTGGGGTGCCTTCGCTGAACGGGTGCGCATCCCCGCTCGCATCGTCGCGACCAACATGATTCCGCGTCCGGACGGTCTCGATCCGCGTCTCGCCTCCATGATCGAGCCCCTCGCCTGTGCCGTGCACGGTGCGGACCGGTCACGGGCGTCGTCCGGTGACACCGTCGTCGTGCTGGGCGGCGGGGTCCACGGGCAGTTCCTCACGGCGCGGCTCGCCCAACGCGGGTGCGCCGTCATCGTGTGCGATCCCCACGCCGATCGTCGGGACCGGGCGCTGCGGTTCGGTGCCGCGGCGGTGGCGGACGCCCCCCGGGATGCGGAGGGCATCGACCGTGTGCGTCGGCTCACCCCGGGGGGGCGCGGCGGGGATGTGGTCATCGAGGCCATCGGCCAGCCGGACACCTGGCGCGCGGCGGTGCAGATCGCGCGACGTGGCGGCGAGGTCGTCCTCTACGGCGGGTGCCCGCCCGGCAGCGACGTGTCACTGCCGACCGAGCCCCTCCACTACGGCGCGCTGCGGATCTCCGGCGTATACCACCACACACCGGCGGCGGTGCGTGAGGCCCTCGACCTCCTGGTCCATCCCGCCGTGCCCCTGGCGGAGCTGGTGGGTGCGCCGGTCGGTCTCGCCGAGGTCGCCGGCGTGCTGTCGCGATCCGGCGCCAAGCGCCCCGTGATCCCGTCTACTTGAAGCGGCGTGCGAGGCGCCGGATCTCGTCGACGTCCGAGCTCTGCTCGCGGAGCTTCTTGATCTCGCCGTCCTGCTTCTTGATGGCCCGGGTGAGGTCGTCGAGCGCCTGCGTGACCCGTGCGAGCGCGGCCTGGACGTCGCCTCCGCCCGATACACGGCTCGATTCGGCCCGACGCCGCCGGGGCCGGAGGTCCGCACCGCGCTGCCGGGCGACGCGGTAGTAGTTGGCGGCGACGGTGCCCGATTCACGCCCCGTGCGTTCTGAGATCTCCTTGAACGCCTGCGACTTGTTCATACCGCCCGCCACGAGACGTTCGACCTCGTCGAAGATCTCGTTGCCGATGCTGCCCCGCGCCGGTTTATCGGCTGCCATGACCACCCCTTATCCGTGTGTGTCGAGCGTCGCGAATTCATGTGTCGTACGCTCGCGTCCAACATACATCCCGGATGGCTCCACAGGCCAGCGGGCGACGTCATGGTCGTACATCGCTATACAAATGGTGTTATGGGATTCCGTGTATCTCGTCCGAGGCCAGGATCAGCAGCATTGAGGCGGTAAACCCGTGAAGGAAGGTCTCACCGGCGACCGGGCCGATCTCGCCATTGGCGAACATCCCCGCGAGCGGTGCGCCGACGGCGGTGGTAACGGACTCCGCATCGTGGTTCGCCGCGCCGAACAGCCGCCGGCCGCGACCATTGCATGTGAACATGAGGCCGCCGGCGACACGCTGTGAGCCGATGTTCTGTTGCAGCGTTCTGAGGGCTATCGCGAGATCCTCGTCCGCCGCCTCACCGCTCAATGCGTGTAGTCGTACCGTCTGACCGACACGAATATGTTCGCCGACGTGAATGGCGCCCGTTGCGGGGTCGTGTCCCTGTAGGGCTCGGACAAGGAAGTCGTCACGTGTGTACTCGGGGACGTTCTCATTGATGACGATGCCCAACATGGGTGCTCCCGTGAAGGGCGTGTCGTCGTTGCCCATCTCCTCCAGGATCATCATGAGGCGGTCATACGCCCGGACTCCGGCGAGCTCCTCGATGACCGTGCCGCCACCGGCGGTGATCACCATGTCCGGGCCCACCGGTGCGGCGCCCTGAGCGACCAGCGGGACCGTCCTCACGCCACCGATCGCGACGCCGACGGCACCGTCGAAGTGCACGCCGTCGTCGAGCAGGATGACGTGCTCTCCGGCCCGGGTGCCTCCGGAGGCCTGGCCCCCGACGATGGGAGGGAGCCCCGCATGGCGGTGTTCGGCCAGGAGGACCTCGACGGGAAAGCTGAACGGGTCCGAGAGGACGATCAGCGCGGTGTCCGGCTTCTCGGAGACCCAGTCGGGCCAGAAGCCCACGAAGGTGGGCGTGGCGTCCGGGTCGGTGACGAACCGCGCCACCTCGATCTCCGCCCCGGGCAGATGCGCGGCCCAGACGACGATCCCCGGCGTGTCCTCCAGTTCGCGGTCGTCGGCGATGACCGCGTCGGTGACGGTACCGGCGAGGTGCGCCGGGCCGAGGATGCGGTGCACCTCCTCGAGGAGCGTCCACGGGTCACCGGCCAGATCGTGCGAGACGAAGACGAGGGCGAGGCTGACCGGACGGTCGCCCATCGCCTCCCTGACCTCCTCGCATGCGGTGCGCATCGCGCTCACGGCATCCGGTGCGGTCGAGAGGGCCGTGGCGATGTGCGGCTGGGCACTCATGGGGTCATTGTCGCGGATCGGTGACACACGGCGCCGACCACTTGCGATCCGGGTGAGCAACCTGCCATGCTGCGTGGGCACACACCGCCCGAGCAGAGCGGCAGCGTCTGCTCACGTCAGAGCCACCCTCGGGTGGCTCGACGCGTTTCTGGGGCCGTCCGGCGGTCCCCTCGGTCACCAGGGACGTGCCATGCGCCGTCCGGGGTGAGGGGAGCGGGCCTCGCGGGGGCTCCCGGTTCAGAGCCGACCGGCGGTGTCGTCGTCGGCCTGGGGTTCGAGGACCTCGCGGGCCGTCTCGAGGTCTTGTCGCGGTACCAGGATGTCGCGCGCCCCCATCCCCATGAACTCGGGGACGTCCGCGCGACCGGCGCGACGATGGAAGGCGGGGACTCCGTGGGCGCGAAGCAGGTTCACCAGGAAGTCGGCCTGAGGCTGATGCGGAGCCCAGGTCAGGTAGGTCCACTCGATGTCCGCGTGGCGGGTCATGTCGGTGACACCTTTCGGCGGTGTGGGTGCCTTCACGCGACCGTGCTCACGACGCCGCTGGACGCGGGTGCCGGCGGGACGTGCCCAGGATGCCCCCGGGCCCCGACCGTTCAGCGCGCGTGCGGGGTCAGTGGGCCACATCGATCGCGATCTGGTCGGGCGAGGGGCGCGTCACCCGAACTCCGGCTTCACGCTGCAGGCCGACGGCCATCGAGAGCACGGCCTCGAAGTCGCCGGCACGCGCGATCTCGACGACGTTGCCCAGCCCGGACGGCGCGATGGGAAGGGGGCCCTCGTAGCGCAGGTGCGGAACGCCGTCGCCCGCCTGCAGCTGGTTGTCGAGCGTCGCGCTCTGCATCCGCACGATCAGGAACGCGCTGCCGTCCAGTGGCACCGGCCGGTCCGACGGATCCTCCGTGATTCGCGTCTCGAACGACGTCGACCATGCTCCGGGAGGGGATGTGAAGGTGATGAGGATGCGATCGAACCCGGCCTCACCGCTCGTGGTGATCGCGTCGACGACCGCGACGTCGCTCGTGGTGGGAGGGTCGGCCTCCTCCTGGGACGCAGTGACCGTCGGCGCGGGATCCGACGTCGTGACGGGTGGTGTGGTCGCGGGGGAGACGGTCGACGTATCGGAGTCCCCTCCTCCGCAGCCGGCGAGTGCGAGGACGGCGGCGACGGCGACGATCCAGGAACGCGCACCGCCGGTGGTGTGATCGCACCGTGGGGTTCGTGCCATGACGCTCTCCCTGCCGTCGTTCGTACCCGTCCCTCGGGTGCCCGGGAGGATACTCCGGACCGTGTCGCCTCGCGCGGCCATCGCGATCGGACGCCCGCGAGGCCGGTTGGGACGGTGCACCTCCGGCCGATCGCGACGGCCGACCGGAGGCGATCGATCAGCGGGTACGGAACGTGATGACCCGCCGTGTCTCGCGACCCTTCGCCCCGACGGGCTGAACGACGACGAGCACGCGCAGCGTGCGGGTGCGTGCCAGCGCCCGGCGCCCCGCCGGGGTGAGCACCACCTGGACGCCCCCGGCGCGACCCGGGACCCGGTTGACCGGCCGCGGGGCGATCATCGTTACGAGCCGGGGCTTCGCCCGGTCGGTCAGACGCACCATGCCGGCTGTGCGCGCGGTGATCCGGACGCGCTTGGCCGTTCCCGGGTTCAGCGTGAGCTGCACCGCGCGCCTGCCGTTCACGAGTCGTGCCGACCGGATGGTCGGGACGCGCACGGTCGGCGTGGAGGGCTTCGCGGGGGGATCAGCGGGGGGTGCCGGTGGCACGACCGGTGGGCCGGCGGGCGGCGCCGCCACGGTGAACGGGGCGTTGAGGACCCGGGCGGGCAGATCGCTCTGCTCGCCACCCGGGATGCACTTCGTGCCCGCAAGGAGATCGAACGACGCCTGTCCCACGGGCTGACCGGCCGGCACCGGAACCTGGGCGTCGGCGTTGCCCGCCGCGTCCGTGGCGACACACGCCCGCACCTCCCCGCCGATCCGCACCGCCACGGTCTGGCCGGTCCCGCGGATCGTGCGCCAGTTGCGCAGTTGCACCGTGGCTGTTCCGCCGGGGGCCACGGCCGAAGTCGTGACCGTCCCGGAGGGCGGACCGGGCACCCGGATGTGGAACGTGCTGACCTCCTCGCCGATGGTGACGACGATCACGTGCTCGCCGGGGGCGGTGCCCGCCGGGACAGTGATGCGCGCGTCGGCGGGGATCGCCCCCGCGGCGGTGGTCGTGATCGCCGGGCCGCCGGCAGGGGTGCCATCGAAGGTCACCACAACAGGCGTGCCGGGATCGAGGCCGCGACCGTCGAGGGTGATGGAGGCACCTGCGGGGAAGACGTCGCCGAAGAAGAACGTCCCCGGTGTGCTGCCGCTGGTGCTCGTCATCCCGAGCCCGAGGTCGACGAGGTCGAAGAACGCCTCGATGGAGGATGGCGGTGCGGGATTGTCGCCGGTGCTCAGCGATCCCGACAGGACCCGCAGCTTGTGGCGGGCCGGCGCGGCCTTCGGCGCGAGGTCGCCGGGCGTGCGGACCCAGCCCGAGAACCCGCCCGATCCGTTGGCGACGAAGCTCGCGAAGTTCTCTCCGGCGGGGCCGCCGAGGGATGGGACGGCGCTGTCGCCACCGTAGCTCCAGTCATCATCGCGTCCGTCGTCCGCACCGAACCACTCCCCGTCGTTGGGCTTCACCGCGATGATCGGTGATCCGAAGCTGCCCGTGCCGACGTAGCCGGCGCCCGTGATGGGGATGCGCTCGCCGCGGGCGATCGTCGTGTCGGCCAACGTCACCTGGGTGCCGGACGCACCGGGATAGACCACGGGTGCGGCGGCGGCAGAGCCGACCGCGCCGAGTGCGGCGACGACTGCGGTGATCCCGGTGATCCGGGAGAGGACGGACGGTACGGGCGGCATCGTGCTCCTTGCGTCGGAACCCGCCGGGCGGGTTCTGGTGAGGACGTGCGCACACTATCGACCCTAAAGTTAGGGCGCCCTAAGCTATCGGTCGGTAGCGTCCTGCTCCCGACTTCGGGGCACCTTACATCCCCTTGGCGAGAACGGGCGGCACCACCATGAAAGTTAGGGCGACCTCACTTTTGTATCGGTAATGTCCGTCGCCGGAAGTGAGGGGGGACCTTGCCTCCGGTACACGGGTTCACATGCGCGCCTCCGCGCGCACGATCACCGAAAGGCATCAGCACTGATGACACCAGCAACACAGCGCAGGCGACGGTCGGTCTCGGCCGCGGTCGCGGCAGGGGTCTTCGCCCTGTCGGTCTCCGCGTCCGCATCGGCCCAGCAGACGCAGGTCGGCTACCACACGACCGTCACGCCGAGCACGGCGAAGGTCGTCGGCTTCGACACCGAGAGCTTTCGTCTGCTGAAGAACTACTCCTACCTGGGCCTCACCCAGACGGACGGCACGAACGGCAACACGGTCAACTGGCCCGCCGCCCTCGCCGCCAACCCCAACGCCACGTCGGCCAGCAACATCCGCACGGCCCACGTGCCGTACGGCATCGCGACCCTCCCGGACGCCGATGATCCGACGGACCCCGCGAAGACCACGATCATCACGACCAGCGCCCGCGTGCGCCCGTCGTCGGTCCACATCTTCGCGGCCGGTGCCAACGCGCCGACCAACGCTGACGTCCTCACGCACTGGCCGGACGGCACCACCGAGGCGTTCAACGGCCTCCGGCGCGTCGCGGTCCACGAGGGCAGGCGCCTCGCCTTCACCACGAACTTCGCCGACCGCGGAGAGAACGGCGACGTCGTCGTCGTCGACATCGACGCGAAGGAAGTCGTCGGGCGCATCCAGCTTCCGAGCCCGATCGGGGTCGACGTCGACCAGGACGGCGATCGCATCGTGGTCGGCTCGCTGGGGCAGGCCAAGCTACACGTCATCGAGATCGACGACCTCGTGCTCGACAAGGATCCGGCGAACGCCAACGCGGCGGCCGCGGCCAACGCCACGGTCATCGACATCCCGGACACCGGGAGCGTGGTCAACGACAACCTGCGCCCGTTCTACGACCAGGAGAACGACCTCGTCTACGCCGCGAGCTACGACGGGCAGTCGGTCACGGTCGTCAACCCGGACACCGGTGCGATCGTCGCCGGTCCGTTCGCCAGCGGCCGCACGAACGCGGTCACGGTGGACTCGTCGCGCGACCTCCTTTACACGGCCGACCTCCAGGACCGCGTGGTCAGCGTGTACGACGTCAGCAACCCGGCGAACCCCGTCTGGAAGCTGTCGGTCCCGACCTCCGGCGATGCCGTGAACATGGGCATCGATCCCGTCACCCGCAAGGTGTTCGTCGCGAACTTCAAGGGCTCGGGTCTCCCCGCCACGTCGGCCTCGAAGATCGACGTCATCGACGTCAACACCACCGGCTGGACGGCCACGAGCGTCACGCTTGAGACCGGTTCCACGCACGGCTACCAGCTTTCGCTGGAGCCCAACACCCGTCGCGTGTACATCACCGACGCATGGTGGCGCACCGAGAACCGCGTGCCCGTCTACGCTGATGGGCCTCTTCCGACCGGTCCCGCGGGTCCCGCAGGCCCCGCGGGCTCCACGGGCGCCGCCGGCCCGGCTGGCGCGACGGGTGCCACCGGCCCGGCAGGTCCCGCGGGTCCCGCCGGACGGATCACGGCCGCGAACGTCGCTCTTTCGCTCCGTTCGCTGAACGTGGTGGGCAAGCGCGTCAATCTGCGCGCTCCGGCCGCCGGCACCTACGTGGTTCAGCTCCGGCGTGGTTCCACCGTCCTCGCCACGGGTCGCCGGGTCGTCACCCGGGCGGGAGGCACCTTCGTCCCGATCAACAACACGAAGGCGGGTAACCGTCTGCTCAAGGGACGGAAGGCCGTCGCCGGCAGCCTGACCGTCACCTTCACGCCGAGGGCGAACGCAAAGGCCCGTGCCTCGCGCACGGTCAAGAGCAACCTGCGTGCCACCAAGGCGACCGCTCGCAAGGCCGTCACGGCACCCGCACGCTCGGTAAAGAGGTAAACGGGCGGCGTGCGGACCGGATCCGCACCTTCTGAGCGGTACCGCGACGCCCCTGTCATCGATGGCAGGGGCGTCGCGCATTCGCGACCCGCCGGCTCCGGCGCCCCCGATCCCCATCGGCTCCTCCGGCTATCGGCCCGCGATCTGGTGCGCATCCGACCCGGCCCTCATGGCATGCGGACCGGATGCGTCCGTCGTCGTGAGGCGTCAGCCCAGGTCGGGCTGCCCCCACGATCGTGAGCGTCGGCGTGGAGGCGGACGTCCGATGAGGAACGGGCGTATCAGGAGCGCTCCCGCGATGAATCCGGCGATGTGGGCGCCGTAGGCGACGCCGTCGTCGCCGCCCTGCTGGTTCGAGATGAACAGGAACTGGAATGCCATGTAGGCGCCGAGCACGACCCACGCCGGGAGCCGCAGCGGAAAGATCGTGACGAGCGTCAGCACCTGTGCTCGGGGAAAGAGCAGGAGATAGGCGCCGAGCACCCCGCTGATCGCGCCGGACGCGCCGATCAGGGCACTGCCCGACCCGGGGTCCATGAGGACCTGCCCGAGCGCGGCGATGATCCCGCACAGAAGGTAGAACGGCAGGAAGCGCAGCCGGCCCAGGCGGTCCTCGATGTTGTTGCCGAACACCCAGAGGAAGATCAGATTGCCGACCAGGTGCAGCCAATCGGCGTGGACGAACTGGTGCGTGACCAGGGTCGTCGCCCGCGCCCGCTCGGTGTTCTCCAAGGCGCAGATCCGGTAGGTGAGGTCGTCCTGATCGATCTTCCCGTCGATCAGGCGATCCGGCACCACTCCGTTGCGGCAGATCATCCCGGACTGCGTGTCCGGGAACTCGTTCACGGACATCCGGTCGGGATTCGGCATCGTGGACTGCAGGGCGAAGACGGCGATGTTCGCCAGGATCAGGAGGATCGTGAGGAACGGGACCCGCAGGGTCGGGTTGTCGTCATGGATCGGGATCATGGGTCGATCCCGGATGCTGACACGCGATCATGGACCTCGACGGGCAGGCCGTCCCAGAGTCGCCCGGGGCAGCATCGCCCCTGGGGTCCTACTCCGCCAGCACGTAGCTCAGGAGCGCCGCCTGCGTGTAGAGCCGGTTGTGCCCCTCCTGCCACACCGCCGACCGCGGCCCGTGGAGCACGTCGTACGAGATCTCGACGTCGTGGTGGGCGGGAAGGGGGTGCATGGCGATGGCGTTCGGTTCGGCCCGGTCCATGAGGGCCTGGTCCACCTTGTACGCGCCGAGCGCACGCACGCGTTCCGCCTCCTGCTCCTCGTCTCCCATCGACACCCAGGTGTCCGTGTAGACGGCCCGCGCGCCGTCGACGGCCTCCATGGGATCGCGCATCACGGTGACCGATCCGCCGTGCGCCCGGGCGTCGGCGTCGGCCTCCGCCACGAGATCCGGGTCGGGGTCATATCCCTCGGGGCAGGCACACGTGATCTCCATACCGAGCTTGGCGCACACGACGGCCAGGGAGATGAAGCAGTTGTTGCCGTCTCCGACGTACGCGACCCTCAGCCCGCGGACGTCTCCGAAGTGCTCGCGGAGCGTGAGCGCGTCGGCCAGGCCCTGGCACGGATGGTGGTCGTAGGTGAGCGCGTTGATCACCGGGATCGAGCCGTACCGGTCGAGGTCGACGACCTTCTGGTGCGGTCCGGTGCGGAGCACGACGGCGTCGACCAGCCCCGAGAGGATGAGCGCGGTGTCCTGGATGGCCTCACCGCGTCCCAGCTGGGTGTCGCCGGACGACAGGTAGATCGCGTGCCCTCCCAGGAGCGTCGTCGCCGTCTCGAAGGCCACACGGGTGCGGGTGGAGTTCCGCTCGAAGATCATGGCGACGGTTCGCTTCGCCAGCCAGTCCGGCCAGTCGGGACGGGGTGTCGCCTTCAGTTCGGCCGACAGGGCGAGCACGGCCTCGATGGCCTCGGCGGAGTGGTTGCGGAGCGTGAGGACGGAACGGCCGGTCAGCTCGGGATGCGGGGAGGGTCGGGTCATGGAGATGTCCAGGTTCAGTTGGGCGGGTGGGAGCCGGAGGTGACGATACGGGCTCCCACCCGACCCGGTCAGGATGCGATGAAGGGCGTTCCCGTCGCGATCCGGTCGAGAAGGATCTGGCGCGGCGCGAAGCTCGCGCCGAGGGCCTCCAGCCGGGTCCTGATCGACTCCAGCCCCTCGGAGTCGGCCCAGGCGAGCGGTCCGACGCTCCATCCGGTCCCGAGCACCATGGCGAGGTCGATGTCCGGGATCTCGGCCACGTTCTCCTCGGCGCAGCGGCAGGCCTCGTCGAAGGCGCCCAGGTAGTAGCGCTCCGCGACGGCCGCACCGTGCTCGTCGGCCGGGGCCTCGGGCTTGCCGACGACGAACCCGGTGCCGGACTTCTGACCGAGCTCGCCGCGCTCGACCGTCGCACCCAGCGATGTTCCGGCCTCGAAACGGTTCCCGTACTCGCGCAGCAGGTCCTGCTGGATGTGGTGCATCGTGTCGAGCCCGATGAGGTCACCGAGGGTGTACGGACCCATCGGTGCCGGGCCGTCGGCCACCGCGGCGTCGGCGGAGGTCGCGCCCGCATCCACCTCGTCGGCGTAGCGGTAGGCCTCGGCGAGCGCCCGGACGAGGACGCGGTTCACGAGGAAGCCGGGGCACTCGGCCACCCGCACCGGCGTCTTGCCCAGCGACGAGATCAGCTCGACGGCGCGGTCGAAGACGCCCTCGTCGGTTCCCTCTCCGCGGATGACCTCGACGAGCTTCATCACGCTGGCCGGGTTGAAGAAGTGGATGCCCAGCACGTTGCCCGGGCGCGAGGTGAATGCCGCGAGCGCGCTGATGGAGAGGCCGGAGGTGTTGGAGGCGAGGATCGCGTCTTTGGGTGCGTTGGCCTCGATGCCGGCCCACACGGCCTCCTTGATGGCCATCACCTCGGGCACAGCCTCCACGACGACCCCGCACGAGGCGAGGGCTTCGGCGGACGGGAAGCCGGTGACCCGCGCGACGATGGCGTCCGCGACCTCCTGCTCCATCTTGCCCCGCTTCACACGGCGGGCGCAGATCCCTGATACATGGGCGAGGCCCCGTTCAAGTCCTGCGGGGTCGACATCGACGAGCGACACCTCGTGACCGGCCGCGGCGAACACCTGAGCGATCTCGCTGCCCATGACTCCGGCGCCGACGACGCCAACGGGGACCCTGTCCATCGTGATCTTCCTTCCATAGGTGACGTCCGCAGTCTAGTCGGTCGCTTCCACGACCTCGTGGCGTGGTGCACGCCCTCTACGGCGCGCCGGACGATCCTCCCGCCCGCTCCGGCCGGCCGCCGTGCCCGACCACCCGGAAGGGGTGGCTCCTGTCGTCGGTGCCGGGCGGGGTATCCGTTCACGGGTCCGACGTCCCGGGCGACTACCCTGACCACACTCTGCGATTCCGCGGAAATCGGCCACGCCAGAGCCCGGGCGCGTGGCCGGCCGGCTCCCTCGATGTCGTCCTGACGGCCGAGTACCGTACGGCGCACTGATCGCGGTGACCATCCCGGCGTCGCGAGCAGCACACGCATCCGTACCCGGGGCGAAATCATCCTCATGCGCTCGGTGGCCGACCGGAGAGGATGCCCGGGATGGGCGCGGGATGACGATGGTGAGCAGGCATTCGACCACGACACGGGTGGCATCACGATCCCGCACGAGGATCGCGCTGGTGGCCATGGTCGGTGCCGCTCTCGTCCTCGCCGCCGTGTGGACCTCGCTCTGGGTGCTCATGGCCGTACCGGTGGCCCTCGCGGTGCCGGTCGCCGGCTGGTGGGGCTTGGGCGTGGCATCCGTCGCCGCCGCGGCGCTCGGCGTGTACCGCGGGGTGGAGAGCGTGGTGCCCTCGGTCCAGCTGTCCGTCGGGCTCGTGGGCTTCGTGGTCGCCGGGACGCTCGTCGGTGCCCGTCACATGACCGTCGCCCGGGCGCTTGACCGGGTGTCCGGCGAGTCGCTCCGCGATCGGCTGACCGGGCTCTACAACTTCGCCTACTTCACGGACGCCCTCGCTCGAGAGCACTCGCGTGCCACGCGCTACGGCGGTGCCCTCTCCCTGGTCCTGGTCGACCTGGACCACTTCAAGTCGTTCAACGACACCCACGGTCACTCCGCTGGCAACGAACTGCTCGCGGCCGTGGGACAGGTGCTGGCACGCGAGGGGCGTTCGACGGACATCGTCGCCCGCTTCGGGGGTGAGGAGTTCGCGCTGCTCGTCGCGGGGACATCGGAGATGGCGACGGAGGTGGCCGAGCGCGTCCGCCGGGCCATCCAGCGACTCGACGTGGAGGTGGGGCACGGACGACGCGACGGTCGCACGATCTCGGCCGGCGTGGCCTCGCTGCGTTCGGGTGACGGCCCGGAGGACCTCGTCGAGCGGGCCGATCGGGCCCTCTACCTCTCGAAGGCGCGCGGACGCAACCGCGTGAGCGTCGCCGCCGAGGGCATGTACGAACCCTCGGACCATCGCCGGGCCAGCTGATCGCCGGCGTTCCCCCGGGTGCCGACGGATACGTGCGGCATAATCCGGCGCGTGACGCGACTCGGGGCATTCGACCGTAGGGTCGGCAATCAGATCCGCGGCGCCGTCGCCGGTCGCGCCGCGTTGGGGCGGGGTCTCGACATCGCGGCCCGTGCGCTCGGTCCCGCATTCCGCGGTGTGGTGGCGCTCCTCATCGTTCTGCCGCGTGAACGCCGCATCGGCGTCCGCGCCGGCGTGGCCGCCACCATCGCGGCGCTCACGGCGGGGCGCCTCCGTCTGCTGATCGGACGCCCTCGGCCAGCCGACGACACCCCGGGCTTCCCCAGCCGTCACGCGGCCTCGGCCACGGCGATCGTTGCGACCGTGTCGCGTAGCCACCCGCGGCTGGGCGCCGTTCTCGGCCTGGCGGCGGCCGCCGGCCTGGCGGGGCGTGTCACGTCCGCCCGCCACGATCCGGCGGACATCGCCTCGGGCGCCGTCGTCGGTGCCGTCTCGTCGGATGTCGTGCGTCGCGTGTCGGAGGCCGCGCCCCGATGACGTCACTACCGCGTCGCGCGCTCGTCTCGTGGGTCCGCTGGGCCGGCGGTGCGCTCCTCATGATCGGAATGCTGGGCCTGTTCCGCGGCCAGTTCAATGACTTCCTGGGGCCCGAGGGGGTTCCCGTCTTCGGGCTGACCGGGAGTCCGCTGACGCATTTGCTGCAGCTCGCCGCCGGCCTGGGGTTCATCGCCGCGCTGGGATCGCTCGCCGCCGCCCGGCGGACCGTCTTCTTCGGGGGGATCGCGCTCACGGCGTTCGGGCTGCTCGAGTTCGTCCTGGGCGATGGATCCGCGGACATCTTCGGCCGCAACACGCGGATGGCCGTCTTCGCCCTGGTGCTTGGGGTGCTCGGGCTCCTGGCGTGGCTCTGGGAGCGCTCGGAGCGCGACCTGGACCGTTCCCGGTCGGTCGCGCCGGGCGTCTGAAGCGCCGCACGACCGCGTCGCCGGGCCCGATGGGCCTGCGTCAGGCGAGCCGGGCGAGCGCGGCCAGGCCGATGCGGCAGGCGTCCATACCCGCTGCGTGACGATCCCGCGCCCCCAGCCATCCCGGATCGGTACCCGTGAGCGTGTTGGACACGGCGAGGACGGATCCGGCCCGGATCCGGGCTCGTGCCGCGAGCGCGTTCACAACGGCCGCCTCCATCTCGACCGACAGCAGCCCACGCGCCTCCCATGCCGCGTTGCGACCGGGCACGGGGTCGTAGAAGAGGTCCGTCGAGACGATCGCGCCCTCGTGCACGCGACGTTCGCCGTCCGTCGCGGCCGCGCGCAGCGCCCCGACGACGGCCGGGTCGGCCGGTGACGGGTCCGGTCCGGCGAGGACCAGGCCGGCTCCGTCGTCGGCGACCACCGACGTGGCGATCACGATGTCGCCCGCGTCGACGTCGCGGCTGAGTCCACCGGTCGTGCCGGCCCGGATGATCACCCGGGCGCCGAGCTCGATCAGCTCGTGGACGACGATCGCCGTGCTGCCGCCGCCCATACCCGTGGCCTGCACCGTCACGCGGACCCCGTCGACGACGCCGGTGACCCCGACGAGGCCGCGGGTCTCGGTCACGACCTCCGCGTTCTCCAGCAGGTCCTGAGCGACGTGTCGTACGCGGTCGGGATCGCCGCAGCAGAGGACGAGGGGCGCCTGCTTCGTCCGGGGGGTGGCGAGATGGAGTGTCATCGCGGCGCACACTACTGTCGTCGTCCCGTTCGGGTTCCCGTCCGTCGAGCGCTCGACGCCCGTGGGCGGACGACGGAACCCGTGCGTGGCGATCACCCGGTCGATCCGGCCGTCGTCGACCGCCTCCCGCGCGGTGACGAAGCGGTCGCGGCACATGTCGCCCCGGGCGCGCTCGGAGAACGGATCCTCGGGCTCCGACCGCGCGTCGGGCACACTACGGCCATGGCCGAGCCCATCGAGGAGCGGATCTCCCGGTTCATCGCCGAGCGTGAGCTCATCCGTCCGTCGGATGCCCTCCTCCTCATGGTGTCGGGCGGTGCCGACTCGATGTGCCTCCTCCATGTGATGGCCCGGATCCATCGGGGACGTCTCGGTGTCCTCACCTTCGACCACGGACTGCGACCGGAGGCGTCCGAGGAGGTGGACCTGGTGCTCGCCTCCGGGGAGGCACTCGGCGTCCCGGTCATCGCTCGCGGGCTCGGGCTCGCGCCCGGTGCGGGACTGCAGGAGCGTGCGCGGGTTGCGCGGCGCGACGAGGCCCGCCGTGTGGCGGCCGATGAGGGCTTCGACCGCATCGTGACCGGGCACACGGCGAGCGACCAGGCCGAGACCGTGCTCTTCCGCATCGCGCGCGGCACCGGCAGGGACGGTGCGCTGGGCATGCGCGCCGACGGTCCGGTGACGCGGCCCCTGCTCGCCGTCACCCGGGACGAGACGCGAGCGTGGTGCGCGGCGAACGGCGTGGCGTACGTGGATGATCCGTCGAACGACGATCCGCGGTATGCGCGTGCCCGGGTGCGGCGGGGGCTCGTTCCCGCGCTGCTCGACGTGCATCCGGGGGCCGATCGCGCGGTGACCCGGTTCGCGGAGCTCCTCGACGACGAGGGAGCGCTGATCCGGTCGCTCGTCGACGCCGCACAGGCGCGTTGCGTGACGCCCGCCGGCCTGGACATCGCACGCCTCGGGGACGAGGAGGTCCCGGTCCGACGCCTGCTGGTGCGACGGCTGCTCTCCGACGCGGGTATCGCGGCCGACGCCGTCTGGGTCCGTGAGGCGCTGGAGCTCGCACGCCGGGGGACCGGCGGCCGCGACGTCGAGGGCGGACGCATCACCGTCTGGCGTGGCGAGCTTGTCGCCGAGGCGATCGCGTCGCCACCCGCGGATCCGGTTCGCCTGCGGGTCCCCGGGGAGGCCCGGTACGGGGATCTGGTCATCCGCGCGTCACGTGCGGTCGCCGATGCCCCGCGTCCCGACCGCGTGGACCTGCGGATCGACGGTGCGCTTACGGTGCGCGGCCCGCGCCCGGGTGATCGTCTCGCGCTGGCCGGAGGGGGGCACCAGCCCGTGGGACGGTTCCTCTCGTCCGCGGGTGTGCCCGCCTCGCGACGGCCCTCGGTGGCCGTCGTGGCGTGCGGACGTCATGTCGTGTGGGTGAGCGGGTACCGTGCCGGGGCCGACGTACTCGCGCCACCCGGCGCTCCCGCAACGCGACTGGAGCTCTTGTGAAGGACCCACGAATCGGAGACGTGCTCATCTCGGAGGATCTCCTGCAGGAGCGCGTGGGCCAGCTGGCCGCCGATATCTCGCGCGACTACGAGGGCCGCGAGATCCTCGTGATCGGCGTCCTCAAGGGGGCACTGCCGTTCATCGCCGACCTGGTACGACGCCTGGACGTGCCGTGCCACCTCGACTTCATGGCGGTGTCGTCGTACGGGGCGGCGGTGCATTCGTCCGGCGTCGTGCGCATCCTCAAGGACCTCGACACACCCATCGTCGGACGGCACGTCCTGCTGGTGGAGGACGTCATCGACTCGGGCCTCACCCTCTCGTACCTCATCAAGAACCTGACGTCGCGTGAACCGGAGTCGCTGGAGCTCGCGACGCTCCTCGTGAAGCCCGGACGTCGCACGCTTCCCGTCGAGCCGAAGTACGTCGGGTTCGAGGTGCCGAACCAGTTCGTGATCGGGTACGGACTCGACTTCGACGAGGACTTCCGGCAGCTGCCGTACATCGCGCTCCTGAACGGGGAGAAGTAGGGGGAAGCGGGGGCACTGCTATCCTCGCCCATACCGTCGACCCTCCGAAGGACTCCTCCTGAATCGCTTTCTGAAGAGCGCCGCGTTCCCCATCCTGATGGTCCTCCTGCTGGTCTTCGTCGCATCGAGGATCTTCAGCGGGAGCGGCTCCGACGAGCCGAAGACGGGCTATTCGGACTTCATGACGGCGCTTGACGCCCGGCAGGTGAGTTCGATCGAGATCAACCTCGATCGCAACAAGCTCACGTACCGCGTGGAGGGCGAGTCGAAGGCGCACGAGACCGGCTTCCTCGACAACCAGGGCGACGCCCTGATGACGGCCATCCAGGCGGCCGAGGTCACGAGCGTCGACGTCAAACCGCGATCGGGCTCCACCTGGTGGGGCGTTCTCCTCACGCTGGCCCCGTTCGTCCTGATCATCCTGATCTGGATCTTCCTCATCAACCAGATGCAGGGCGGCGGCAGCAAGGTCATGAGCTTCGGCAAGGCCAAGGCCAAGCGGATGACGGCCGACTCCCCCAAGATCACGTTCCGTGACGTCGCCGGTGCGGAGGAGGCGGTCGAGGAGCTGCACGAGATCAAGGAGTTCCTCGAGAACCCGAAGAAGTTCCAGGCCCTCGGAGCCCGCATCCCCAAGGGCGTCCTCCTGTTCGGACCGCCCGGCACCGGCAAGACCCTTCTGGCCCGTGCCGTCGCCGGTGAGGCCGGGGTGCCGTTCTTCTCCATCTCGGGTTCCGACTTCGTCGAGATGTTCGTCGGTGTCGGTGCGTCCCGTGTGCGCGACCTGTTCGAGCAGGCCAAGGCGTCGTCCCCGTGCATCATCTTCATGGACGAGATCGACGCCGTCGGGCGCCACCGCGGTGCCGGCCTCGGCGGCGGGCACGACGAGCGTGAGCAGACCCTGAACCAGCTCCTCGTCGAGATGGACGGGTTCGAGGCGAAGGACAACATCATCCTCATCGCCGCCACCAACCGTCCCGACATCCTCGACCCCGCGCTTCTTCGGCCAGGACGCTTCGATCGCCAGGTCGTCGTCGACCGGCCGGACCGCGCGGGCCGCGCCGCCATCCTCCGGGTGCACACCAAGGGCAAGCCGATCGTCAAGGATCTCGACCTCGACGCGCTCGCCGGCCAGACCCCCGGGTTCACCGGCGCCGACCTCGCCAACCTCGTCAACGAGGCCGCACTGCTCTCCGCCCGGCGCAGCAAGCGCGTCATCGGCCACGACGAGCTGGAAGAGGGGATCATGCGGGTCATCGCCGGACCCGAGAAGAAGTCGCGGCTCCTCAGCGAGCAGGAGCGTCGCGTCACGGCGTTCCACGAGGTCGGGCACGCCCTCGTCGGTCACTACCTCCCCCACGCGGATCCGGTGCACAAGATCTCGGTCGTCGCACGCGGACAGGCGCTGGGCGTCACGGTGTCGATGCCGCAGGAGGACCGTTTCCTCACCAGCAAGGCCGAGCTGGAGGACACCATGGCGATGGCCCTCGGCGGACGGACGGCCGAGGAGATCGTGTTCGGCGAGATCACGACCGGTGCGTCCAGCGACCTCGAGCGCGTCACCTCGATCGCCAAGTCGATGACGATGCGCTACGGCATGTCCGAGAAGCTCGGACCCCGGGTCCTGGGGCACAACCAGGGCGCGCCGTTCCTCGGGCGCGAGATCTCCCACGAGTCCGACTACTCGGACGAGATCGCCCGCGAGATCGACGCCGAGATCCGTCGCATCATCGAATCGGCCCACGACAGTGCGCGGTCGATCCTCACGGAGCACCGCGACAAGCTCGACCTGCTCTCCGAGATCCTGCTCCGCCGCGAGACCATCGAGCGCGAGGAGTTCCTCGGGCTGCTGGACGGTCGCTCGGAGGAGGAGGTCTTCCGTGAGCGCGACGAGAAGGACGCCCGGCAGCGGGCGGAGGTCGAGCGCGAGCTGGCCGAGGCCGAGCGCGAGGCCGAGCGCCGCGCCGCGACGCCGCCGACCACCGGCCCTGCCGTCCCCGAGTCGTCCTAGAGGTCGTGGGCGGGGCGGTGGGATGCCCCCGCCGTTCCGGCCCGCTGTGCACGACCCGCCACATGCGCGACCCGGAGGGCGATTCGCGGCTACGATGCCGCCGTGATGCCCGCCTCCGCCCTCACCTGGCTCTCGTCGCCGTGCGTGATGGGGATCCTCAACACCACGCCCGACTCGTTCTCGGACGGCGGTCGCCACCTTCCGCCGGATGCGGCGCGCGAGCGCTTCGCCCGCATCGCCGCGGAGGGTGCGGCCATCTGCGACGTGGGAGCCGAGAGCACACGTCCGGGCGCCGCGGCCGTGACACCGGACGAGCAGCTTCGACGCCTCGCCCCCGTCTTCGCGGCCATGGAGGACCCGGCAGCGGTCCCGGTATCGATCGACACGTCGTCGGCCGTCGTCGCTGAGCGCGCCATCGCCCACGGTGCCGTCCTCGTGAACGATGTCACCGCGGGCCGGGCGGATCCCGCGATGCTCGACCTCGTGGCCGACCGGGGTTGCGGTATCTGTCTGATGCATATGAGGGGCGAACCCCGGACGATGCAGGACGCGCCCTCCTACGACGACCCCGTGGACGAGGTCCGTGCGTTCCTCGCCGAGAGGATCGACGCCGCCGTCCGCGCGGGGGTCGCGGAGTCCGCGATCCTCGTCGATCCGGGCATCGGCTTCGGAAAGCGTCTGTCTGACAATCTGGCGCTGCTCGCCGGTGCCGGGGCTCTCCGTGCGCTGGGTCCGCCGGTCGTGATCGGCGTCTCGCGCAAGCGGATGTTCGGTGATCTCCTCGGGCGTGGGGTGGACGACCGCGTCGCCGCGTCGTTGGCCGCGGGACTCGCGGCGGTGCGGGCGGGAGCCGACGTGCTCCGCGTCCACGACGTCCGCGAGACCGTCGACGCCCTGCGCGTCTGGACGGCCGTCCAGGAGGGTGGACGGTGACCGACGGCCTCACGATCCGTCTGACGGGGATGACCGGTTTCGGGTACCACGGGGTCGAGCCGTGGGAGCGTCGTGACGGTCAGCGCTTCGTCGTCGACGTCGAGATCGGCGTCCGGTCGCAGGCGGCCACGGCCAGCGACGACCTGGCCGACACCGTCGACTACGCGCGCGTCGCCGAGATCGTCCGCGAGGAGGTCGAGGGGGAGCCCGTCGACCTCATCGAGCGGTTGGGTGCCGCGATCGCCGACCGGGTGCTGGAGGACACCCTGGTCGCGCGCGTCGCGGTCACGATCGCGAAACCGGATCTCGGACTGCCACTGGGGGCGCTCGCCTCGGTGACCGTCCGCCGATCGCGATGACGTACTGGATCGGCCTCGGCGCCAACCTGGGCGATCCGGTCGCCACGATGGGACGGGCCCTGAACGAGATGGACCGCCGCGGAGCGGAGGTCCGTGACGTCAGCGACGTCTACCGGACCTCACCCGTCGGCCGTCGCGATCAACCCGAGTTCGCCAACGCGGCCTGCACCGTGGCGTTCGACGGCCCGCCACCCGCGCTCCTCGTGATCCTGAAGGCGATCGAACATGACCTGGGGCGACGTGCCACGGAGCGGTGGGGACCACGGGTGATCGATCTCGACGTCCTCCTGTGGTCCGGCGGGCGGTGGGACGAGCCCGGCCTGGTCGTGCCGCATCCGTCGCTCGGTGATCGACGCTTCGCGCTCGAGCCGCTCCTGTCCATCGATCCTGACCTCCGGATGCCGGACGGGACGGCGCTGTCCCGTCTGGTGGAACCACTGCGCCGGGATCCGCGGCAGCGGGTCGATGCCCTGCCGGACGTCCGCCTGAGATAGGTCGTTTCTCCGATGGCGGGTGGGGAAACGGCGCGAGACGGGTGGAGACAACCATCTAGGATATGTACATGTCACGCCACCACTCATACGACGAATATCTCGAGACCATCTACTTCCTGTCGTTCCCTGTCGGCGAGTACGGGCCGGTCGTTCGTGACTCCCCGGCGCTCGCCGCCCGAATCGCGGAGATGCTGGGGGTGTCCGCCCCGACCGTCGCGGAGATGCTGAAGCGCCTCGAGGCCGACGGCATGATCGAACGCGGACGTCGTCGCGCCACCGTTCTCACTGAGAAGGGGCGGGCGAAGGCCGAGCACCATGTGCGCAATCACCGGATCATCGAGCGCTTCCTGGTCGACTTCATGGGCTACGAGCCCGGTGACTGCCACGAGCAGGCCGAGATCCTCGGCGACACGTTCACCGACGACATGGTCGCCCGCCTGGGCGAGAAACTGGGCAACCCCGACCGCTGTCCGCACGGTTGGCCCGTCGACCCGGAGATCGAGCAGCGGGAGAACCAGGAACTCATCGCGCTCGCCGACGTGGGCGACGGGCTTCCCGCGACGATCGTCCGCCTGGCCGAGCACGACCTCGAACTCCTCAAGTGGTTCTACGACGAGGGGCTCGTTCCCGAGACCGAGGTCGTGACCGGGCCGCCCGCCGATGACGACCAACGCGTCGTCGTCGTGGACGGGGTCGAGCGCATCATCCCCGTCGTCGCCACCGAGGGGCTCTTCGTCCGAACCGCCGCGCAGCCCGCGCCCGTCTGACCGGTCCGTCTCCGCGGCCGTACCGCGGCGACGCGATAACGTCAGAGTGACGCGCGTGACGCGCGCGGCGGCTCTCTTATGCCGCGGCCAGCCGGGTGGCGAGGGCCTGGAACATCGCACCCATCCGTGGCGTCGGCGGTTGGAGGTCCGGGGCGATGCCGTGGGCTTCCAGCGCGGCCGTCGTCACGTGCCCGACCGATACCACCAGTGTCCCATCGGCCACCGGATCGTCGACGTTGGCGCGCTCGGCCAGCGCCGCGAAGCCGTGGACGGCATGAGCACTGGTGAACGTCACGGCATCGAGCCCGCCGGCGGCCGCGGCCCGTATGAGGGAGAGCCCCGGGAGGTCGTCGGGCGGCAGGGCGATGGCATAGGGGTGGGCGTCGATCACCGTCGCACCCGCGTCCCGCAGGGGATTCGAGATGGCATCGGGCTCCGGACCCGAGCACTGCACGAAGACCCGCGCTCCCTTCACCGGCCCGTCCAGGAGTTCCGTCACCACCGAGGCGCCGTCGGCGGGGTTCGCCATCCAGTCGGCCTCGAGGTCCATGCTGCGCAGCGCCCGGCGTGCCTTGGGTCCGCGTGCGATGGTCCGCGACCCGCGGATCAGGGTCCGAAACGGTCCGTCGATCCCGGACCGCTCGGCGACCCCCATCAGATGGCGTGCGCCGATCCCCGTGGTGAAGACCATGATGTCGCATGGTTCCGCCAGCGCCGCCTCGAGCGACGGGAGCACGTCCGCGTCGTCCACGGGGCGGTCGACGTCGATGCACGGGCCCACGACGGGTTCGCCGCCCAGGGCCGTGACGAGGGCGGCCTGCTCGGTCGCCCTGCGCGCGGCCGTGATGCCGATGCGCGCCCCGTTCAGTGTGCGACCTCCATGGAGGGCAGGATGGCAGCATCCGCGGCCGCCAGGTCCGGCGCGTCCGGATGGAGCAGGAGGGCGCGGAGGGCGAGCGCCACCGACAGGCGGACGTCGGGGTCGTCCAGATCACGACGCAGGATCTCGCGGCCCCGCTGAATGCGCGCGAGGACCGTGTGCCCGGTCACGTCGATCTGGCGTGCGGTCTCGCGGAGGCTCCAGCTGGTGCGGGTGAGCGCGACCAGGGTTGTCAGGATCTCGGTCGCCTCCTGGTCGGGGCGCTCACGCAGCAGGGGGCCGAGCCACTCGTCGACGAACGCGGGAAGGGCCGAGTCCGGCGCGACGGACAGAAGGAGGCGCTCCGCACCGAGGCGGCGGTGCGCGCTCACCGCACGCGCGCGTCCCAGGCGGCGGCCGACGCGCTGGGCCAGGTACGCCTCGTCCACCCGCGCCGCCATCTCGATGGGAGGTGCCGCGCGTCCGCTCACTCCGGCCGAGAAGCCTCCTCCGCATTCGGTCGACACCGCGTCCACGGCCAGAGCGGCGACGCTCTCGACGTGGTCGGGTGCCGCGGGCTCGACCACGAGGCAGACGATGGCCGTGGCCTGGGGCACGACGATCGATCCGGGATGCCGGGACTCCACGACCGACGACACGCTGCGGCGCAGCGCCTCGGTGCGTTCGGCGTCGCGGAGCGCCTCGTGGCCGACTGCGTCGTCGGGTACGAGGACCACGGCCCACATGTTCCGCCGGAGCCGGTAGCCGAGACGGGCACCGCGGTCGATGATCCGTGCGGCCTCGTCCTCGCTGAGATTCGGGGTGAGCAGTTCCTCGACGAAGTCGCCGCGAAGCCGCTCCTCCGTCTCGGCGGCCGTGCGCCGTCGGCTCAGTTCCAGCGCGAGCACGGTCACCCCGTGCTCGAGTGCCGTCATCCCGTCGCGACGTTCGTCGGCGTCCCGATCGGAGCGCGGGTACGTCGTCATCCATCCGAGGTCGTGACCACCGGCGCCGATGGGGGTGATGCGGACCGGCGTGTCCTGCCCGAGGTCGTCCGGGAGGAGATCCGGAAAGCGGTCGTCCTCCGACGTGGTGAGACGCGTTCCCGCGCTGTCGTACACGGCCACGTGCAGACCGGTGTGTGAGGCGATCTCCTCGCAGATGTGGTCGATCCCCGGCGCATCGAGCGCGAGGGCGGTGAAGCGCCGATGGATCTCCTGCGAACGGTGGAGGCCCGCGACCTGCGACTCCAGCTGGGCCTGGAGGGCGGCCCGTTCGAAGACGCCGGCCACCTGGGCGGCGATCGACGTGAGGAAGTCGACGTCGGAGATGGTGAAGTGGCGCGTCTCATCCGTCTGGACGTTCAGCACACCGATCAGGCGGTCGGCCGCGAGGATCGGCACGGAGCACATCGAGACGAATCGCGCCTGGTCGACCCCGACCATCCAGCGGAAGCGGCGATCCTCGCGCACGTCGGGCACGATGACCGCCTTTCGCGCGGAGGCCGCGCTGCCCGTGATGCCCTCTCCGACGTGGAGGACCACGTGGCCGACGCCGGCCTGCGACAGTCCGTTCGTCGCGGTGAGTCGCAGCGAGACCCCGCCGGGGTCCAGCAAATACACCGAACAGACGTCCACGCCGACGGCGTCGGTCGTCTCACGTATGACGAGCTCGACCATCGCTGACGTATCGAGGGTTTCGGCGGCTGCGCGCGACAGCCGCTGGAGGAACTCAAGCTCTCGGTCGGGGTGCATGTCGGCCACGCTACGTTCCGTCCCCTCATCGGTCTTCGGCCGTGTGCACAGGACGACATGGTCCGCGTTTCGCCCCGTGCGAGGAGGCCTCCGCGTCGAGGATGGGTTTTCTCCGGATTTCCGTCGGGGCCGCCGGACCATGGTCATCCGTCGTCACGGGCGCTAGAATGTGACTTCGCGTCTGGAGACCCGCTGTGGGCCGATCGCATCCGCGAATCGAGGAGTGCCGGGAATTGTCGAGGTCCGATGCTTGGACGATGGGCGTTCTGAATGTGACGGCGGTCGGGCCGGCGTGGTGGACGGCGCGTTCCCTTCCTGGCCGGTGCGGGGCGCTCGGAGGCGTGCGGCGATGATGCTCCTCGCCATCGACGTGGGCAACACCCAGACGGCCGCCGGCGTCTTCTCGGACGACGTCCTGCTCCATCAATGGCGTCTGTCCACGGTCCGCACGGCGACGCTCGACGAACTGGCCGCCCAGCACGACGCCATGCTGCACCTGCGGGGCGCGAGCCTGTCGGATGTCGATGCCCTCGTGGTCTCGTCGGTGGTGCCGTCGCTGACGGCGTCCTACCGCGACCTGTCCGAGCGCTACCTTGACGAGACGGCGCTCATCGTGGGTCCCGGGGTCCGCACCGGCATGCCGATCGCCATCGACAACCCGCATGAGGTCGGGGCCGACCGGATCGTGAACGCCGTGGCGGCCTTCGAGCGTTTCGGCGGTCCGTGCATCGTCGTCGACTTCGGCACCGCCACGAATTTCGATTGCGTCTCGGCCGACGGCCGCTACATGGGCGGTGCCATCACCCCGGGCATCGAGGTCTCGATGGAGGCGCTCGCCAGCCGTGCGGCCCGGCTCCTGCGCATCGAGCTGGTCGAGCCGCCGTCGGTGATCGGCCGGTCCACCGTCGCCGCATTGCAATCCGGCATCCTGTACGGTGCCGTCGCGATGGTGGATGGCCTCACGGCTCGGCTAAAGTCCGAGCTTGGAAGTGACGCCGTTGTCATCGCCACGGGCGGCCTGTCGCAGCTCATCGAGAGCCTCTCCGATCAGATCGACGAGCACGAGCCCATTCTTACCCTGGAGGGACTTCGGATCGTGTACGAGCGGAATGTGCACACAAGTGAGACCGGCGGCAGTCGAAGGGGGCAGTCCGCATGAGGAAACGAATGAACCGAACGGGGGCGGTGCTCGATCAGACCGAGCTGCCGTCGCTCGACGGAGCCTGGCCGCTCGCCGAGCCGTTCGCCATCGGATCGGTCATGCTCGAGAACCGGGTGATCCAGCCACCGCTCGCGGGCATCGCGAACTGGGCGTTCCGTGAGCAGTCGCGCCGTTTCGGCGTCGGGCTCGCCGTGTCCGAGATGATCTCGGCCTACGGGATCCGGTTCAGCAACGAGCGCACGCACGCGATGCTCTCGACGGAGCGCGACGGCGGACCCGTCGCCATGCAGCTCTTCGGATCCGACCCCGAGGTCATGGCCGAGGCCGCCCGGGTGGCGGTCGACGAGGGCGCCGACATCATCGACATCAACATGGGCTGCCCGGTCCGCAAGGTCTGCAAGACCGGCGCGGGCGCCGCCCTGCTGACCGACCCGTCCGCCGGGGTGCGAGTACTCGAGGCGGTCGTCGGTGCCGTCCACATCCCCGTCACGGTCAAGATGCGCCGTGGGATGACCCCGCAGACCGCCGATCCCGTCCGGAACGCACGCGCGTTCGAGGGTGCCGGCGCGTCGGCCATCACGTTCCATCCGCGCACGGCCTCCGAGGAGTACGAGGGGCGGGCCGACCACACGCACACGGCGGCGGTCGTGGACGCGGTCGGTATCCCGATCATCGCGAGCGGCGACATCGACTCCCCCGCCGAGGCCGCCCGCATCCTCGCCGACACCGGTGCCAGCGCCGTGGCCATCGGCCGCCCGGCACTCGGGAACCCGTGGCTCTACGAGGACGTGCTCGAAGCACGTCCGCCGCACCTGCGGCCCCTCGAGGTCATCGTCGAAGAGGTGCTGCGGTTCGCGGACGACGTTCGGGCGGCACTGGGAGAGAACCGGGCGTGTACGTACATGCGAAAGTTCTACCCCTGGTATCTCGCCGGTCACGACGTTCCCGTGGAGGAGCGAGCGCAGCTTCAGGTCGAGCCCACGCTGGACGCGGCCCTGGAGCATCTGGCGCGGCTTTCGCGCGACCGCTGATTTGTCAACGTAGGTTCAAGTGGACTACGGTACGCCGTCTCTCGGCGTCCGTCTTTTTGTGAAAGGTGCATATGGAGCGCGAAGTCGTCCTAACCGAAGAGGGCTACCACAAGCTCAAGGAGGAGATCGATCATCTCTCCACCGTGAAGCGTCGTGAGGTCGCCGCCCGTATCAAGGAGGCGCGTGAGTTCGGGGACATCTCCGAGAACTCCGAGTACGACGACGCCAAGAACGAGCAGGCGCAGCTTGAGGCCCGCATCCTCGGCCTGGAACAGCAGCTCCGCAACGCCCGCGTGGTCGACGCCGAGCACGTCTCCACCGAGACGGTGTCCATCGGGGCGCGCGTCACGCTGAAGGACCTCGCCACCAAGAAGAACACCGAGTACTCGGTCGTCGGATCGGCCGAGGCCGACCCGCGTGCGCACAAGCTCTCGTCGGAGAGCCCGCTGGGCAAGGCGGTCCTCGGCAAGAAGAAGGGCGACAAGCTCTCCGTCACCACCCCGCGCGGCGCGCTGGAGTACCAGGTGATGAAGATCCAGACCGGCGGCCACTGAGCCGCCCCGCACCCTTCGGCGGGTGAACATGGAGAGCGACCTCCGCGACATCGCGATGAACAGTCGTGCCTGGCCGTTCGTCGAGGCGCGCAAGCTCGTGGACCGCGTGGCCGCTGCGGACACGCCGCCCGCGGAGGTCCTGTTCGAGACCGGGTACGGGCCGAGCGGGCTGCCGCACATCGGCACGTTCCAGGAGGTCGCGCGCACGACCATGGTGCGGCACGCGTTCACGACGGTGTCGGACGTGCCGACGCGCCTCCTGTGCTTCTCGGACGACATGGACGGCCTGCGCAAGGTGCCCGAGAACGTCCCCAACCAGGAACTCCTCCAGGAGAACCTCGGCCGGCCGCTCACCCGTGTCCCGGATCCCTTCGGCTGCCACGAGAGCTTCGCGCATCACAACAACGCCAAGCTGCGGGAGTTCCTGGACGGCTACGGCTTCGAGTACGAGTTCGCGTCGTCCACCGACTACTACACGTCGGGGCGCTTCGACCCCGCCCTGCGGCGCATGCTGGAGTGCTTCGACGAGGTGATGGCCGTCATGTTGCCGTCCCTGCGCGAGGAGCGTGCGTCCACGTACTCGCCGTTCCTGCCGATCCACCCGACCACCGGCGTCGTGATGCAGGTGCCGATCGACGAGGTGCGTCGCGAGGCGGGGACCCTGGTCTGGACGGATCCGGAGGGCGGCGAGCGGTTCGAGACCCCGGTCACCGGCGGTCACTGCAAGCTCCAGTGGAAGCCGGACTGGGCCATGCGCTGGTACGCCCTCGGCGTCGACTATGAGATGTCCGGCAAGGACCTCACGGACTCGGTCCGCCTGGCGGGTGAGATCGTGCGCATCCTTGGGGGACGCCCGCCAGAGGGCTTCATCTACGAGCTGTTCCTGGACGAGCAGGGGCAGAAGATCTCGAAGTCACGGGGCAACGGCCTCTCCATCGACGAGTGGCTGCGCTACGCCAGCCCCGAGAGCCTGCAGCTCTTCCTCTTCGGAAAGCCGCGTGAGGCGAAGCGACTGCACTTCGGCGTCATCCCCCGCAACGTGGACGAGTACCTGGCGCATCTCGAGTCGTACGGTCGGCTCGACGCACAGAAGCGCCTGGCGAGCCCCGTGTGGCACATCCACGGTGGTGCACCGCCTGAGCCGGAACCCCTCGGGGGCGGTGGCCGCACCCCGGTCACCTTCGCCCTCCTGCTGAACCTCGTGTCGGTGGCGAACACCGACGATCGCGCGGTCCTGTGGCCGTTCCTCCAGCGGTACGCGCCGGGCGTGTCACCCGAGACCCATCCACGCCTCGACGCGCTCGTCGGAGGCGCCCTGCGCTACTACGACGACTTCGTCAAGCCGGGGCGGGTGTTCCGGGTTCCGGACGCTGTCGAGAGGGAGGCGCTCCGCGCCCTCGATCGCGTGCTCGCCGACCTCCCCGACGACGCCACGGGCGACGACATCCAGACGGCGGTCTACGACGTGGGACGATCGATCGAGCGCTATCAGGACCCGGGTGCGAAGGGGGCGACCCCGGATCGGCCGGGTGTCGCAGGGACCTGGTTCGCGATGCTCTACCAGGTGCTCCTCGGCGCGGAGCGCGGTCCCCGCTTCGGACCGTTCATCGCCCTCTACGGTCGCGACGAGACACGGGAACTCATCGCACGCGCTCTGGACGGGAGCCTGACCTCGGCGATGTGAACCCGCCGTCCCGGTCGGCGCGGGACGGCGTGAGGAGGCACACGGTCCGGGGCATCAGGCACCTGCGGGGGTGAGACCGCCGTCCGTTGTCCCGCCGCCCGTCAGGCGTGCCAGGCGCGACTTCGGGCTGGACGGCATATACCGGTCGTAGAGCGCGGTGATGAGGGAGAGCACCGGCACGAGCAGGAACAGGGCTCCGACGGGGGTGTTGCCGCCCGTGGAGGGCACGAACCCGATGATCCTGTTGAGGACGATCAGCCCCACGTTGACGACGAGGGTGGTGAGGAACTGACGGCCCGCGGTCTCCCATGTGCGCCCGCGACGCACGAGCCATTGGGTGATCGCGGCGTTGAGGATGGCGAACGTGCCCACCGCCATCATCAGCCGGAGGGCATTCTCGTCGAGACCGGGGAGGATCGTGCTGAAGATGACCGCGACCGCGGCGACGAGCAGGATCTTCATGATGAGGTCGCGATTGAAGAAGCGCACGTCCGCGCGGGGTGCGAGGAGTTCGACCGGCGGTGCTCCGAGTCGGAAGCGGTGGTCGGTTGGCGGCATCCGGTGACGCTGCGAGTAGAGGATCGGGATCGCGGCCGCGAGGAGGATCCCGAGCACGGGCCACATGTACGTGTGCGCCGCCATGAAGTCCGTGAAGTCGAGCTGCGCGATGTGGATCCACCACTCCTGCGGCAGCTTGACCCCGACCCAGATCACCGCGGCGAGTATCAGGAAGACGCGGAGCGACCAGTGCCGGATGTCCCAGCGCGTGCGGAGGACCTCGACGGCGATCACGAAGTACTCGAACGTGTTGGGGAACGCGAAGAGCATCCAGCGTGTGTCGAAGACCTCGAAGAGCGTCACGCCGATCAGCCGGTAGAAGAAGAGAATCTCCGCGATCCGGAACGCCGGGGCGGACGTCCAGTTCCGCATGCAGGCCACATAGGCCATCGTGAGGTAGAAGACGTCGAGCGCCTTGTCGTAGCTCTGGTACCACAGCAGCGGATCGTCGGTCAGCGCCTGGAAGATCGTCTGGTCGACGGCGTCGAGGATGAGGCACGCCAGGATGGCCGGCAGTGGGTACTTCGGGATGAACAGCGGGATCACGAACCGCAGCCCGATCACGGTGAAGGCGATGGCCAGGCTGTTCACTCCGGTCCCGAACGCGTGAGACGGGTTCTTGAGGCGGCGTCCGTCCCGTGCGACGGTGGCCCGGAGGCCGTCGTCCACGTCTCGCCCACGGCCAGCGGATGAATGCGGTCACCCAGGCCCACCGCCTCCATGGCGGTGCGGAATCTCGTGAGGGGAGAGCGGAACCAGCGGGCCCGGCTGGACGACCACAGCGGCGCATAGGTCCCCCAGTGGATGGGGATCACCGACCGCGCTCCGATGCGCCGGGCGGCTTCGGCGGCGCGCTCCGGATCCAGATGCCCCGGCGGTGTGGTGGGGCCCCAGCCGGCGATGGGGAGAAGGGCGATGTCGACGGGACCGATGGATGCCATGTCATCGAAGAGGTCCGTATCGCCGGCGAAGTACACCGACCGCTGCCCGTCCCTGATGACGTATCCCACCGGTTCGGCCGTCGCGCGCGTATGCGGTCCGCGTCGGGGATCGTGCGCGGCGTGCACCACGTCGATCGTCAGGCCGGGCCCGAATCCATCGATGTGGTCTCCGCTTCGAACGCCCCGCACCGAATCGTCCGCGACGGGCATCGACCGCTCTGCCCCGCGCGGGACGACATAGCCGTCGTCCGGCCGCAGCGTCCGCAGCGACCGTCGATGCAGGTGGTCGGCGTGGAGGTGGGAGACGATGACGAGGTCGGAACGGGTGATCGGCGGCGCGGGATGGCGTCGCAACAGGTGTGCGACGCGCCGCGTCAGGACGGGATCGGTGACGATGACGTAGTCGCCGAAGCGGACGACCACTGTGGCGTGACCGGCCCACTGGACCGAGAGGGGTTCCTTGCCGATGTCCGCCGGTGTCGGGTGCGGAGGTGCCATCTGATCCGATTTCACCAGATCGACGTGCTGAGCGCCACCGCGGGCGCGCCATCATCCGGCCTCCGCCGGCGCGTCGGGAGTCCGTCAGGCGGTGAGGCGGCGGAGCTCCTGGATCGTCTCGCCCACGAGCGGGACGCTCGGTCCGGCCAGATCGAACGAGGCGAGCGGCGTCATGTTGACCACCTGGATGTGGCGTGCCCCGGCCTCGGCCATCTCCGCCAGGCGCCGCGCCACGGTGTCCGGCGAACCTGCGATGACGGTCTCGCAGACGACCTCCGGAGGTACCCGCTCGGCGAGTCCGAGCGCCTCCTTGCGTGAGAGCCCGGTCGGCACAAAGTGAGTGATGCCGTTCGTGCCGGCCCCCAGCGGGTGCTCGGCGCCGTGACGCTCGTACGCCTCGGCCGGTGCCGTGATCGTGATGAAGCGCAGGAGCCGTGAGGACCCGGCCGCTCGGACGGCGGCCTCGTCCGTCGCGGTCACGACCACCCGCGCGTAGAGGGCGGGCGTGAACGCTTCGGCCCGGCCCTCCGCGCGGGCGGCGGACCTGACGACGTCCCACATCCTCCGGTATTCGTCGGGACGGGTGCACACGGGGAACCAGCCGTCGGCGAGCTCACCGGCCACGCGCAGACCGCGTGGGCCGTGTGCCGCGACCCAGACGGGCGGCGGCGCATCCCCGAACGGCTCGAGTCCCACGGCCGCTCCGCGCAGGGTCACGTGCTCGCCGTCGTAGTCGACCTCGTCCGTCGTCGAGAAGAGCAGCCGCATGGCCTCGAGCGATTCACGGAGCCGGCTGAGGGCAGGGCGGTTCTCCATCCCCATCGGGGTCAGGTTCAGCGCCTCCCCGGCGCCCACGCCGAGTATGAACCGTCCCTCGGTCAGGTGATCCAGGGTGAGGGCGGTCTGGGCGAGCGCGGCGGGGTGCCGGCGGACCGTGTCGGTCACGCCGATGCCGAAGCGGATGTCCGGGACGCGCTGCGCGGCCGCGGCGACCAGGGCGAACGGGTCGCACCAGGTGTGGGGGCTGGGCTGCGTGGCCGCTGCCGGGACGATGTCCGGCGTCCAGATGGACTGCGGGAACCAGTGGAGCAGGTGGTCCGCCCACCAGACGGCCGCGGCGCCTTGCTCGCGCTGGCGGGCGACGACGTCGAAGACGGCCTGCAGGGGAGGACGGAGAGGGGCGGAGGCGGCGATCTCGAGTGCGGACATGGGGCGAGCATAGTTCGGGTCTGGAACGCCTGCTCGTACCAGGTCGAGAACGTCTGCTCACGGAGACCGTCCTTCAGGCGCTGGCCGACCGCGCCGATATGGTCGCGGCATGGCGTCGGCATTCGGATGGCTTGATACGGATGAGTCTCAGCGCAGGAAGGTGCTGGAGATCGTCCAGCTTTTCAAGGACGAGGGGACGGTCGACGAACTCGGTATCGGGGCCATCCGGGATACCATTGCCAATGCCCTCTTTCCGGGGACGTCGGTGCTGCACACACGTCTGCGCTACGTCCTCTTCATCCCGTGGCTCCTGCAGCGCTCTGCACGAGAACCCGATGCGGAGCAGATGTCGAAGGCGATGCGAAAGCACGAGATCTCGCTGATTCGCGCGCTTCTCAAAGGCGAGCAGTCCGGTGTCATCGGGCAACAGGCGAAGGAGAAACTCAAGCGCATGCCGAGCGAGGCGTACTGGGCACAGCTGGCGACCTGGGGGCTTCGTGCACCCTCCGACGGAGGACAGGTCTCGCTCGCGGGGTTCTTCCGCCACGCCCATGCGGTCAGATCGCTGAACGGCCGGGCGGTGGCCTCAGACGATCTCGAGGCGCGCGAGGACCGCCATCGCCTCCTGCTCGACCCGGAGATCCCCTCAGCGCCCGACGGGTTGCTCGACAGTGCGACCTTCGACCTCACGGGCGACGAGGAGGACTACCTGTCGATGAAGATCGCCACCTCCACCGAGGGGTCACTCCTCGGCTGGCTGGTTTCGAACCCGCCCAGCCGGAGGGTCCGCTGGGTGTGGGACCTGCCCCGCGCCGAGAGTGATGAGTTCCCTCCTCGATCCCGGCGACTCATCGAACACGGCTGGCGCTTTCACAGCGCCGTCCATGGTGCTGCGCTTCTCTACAACCTCCTCCTGTCGGAGAAGGCCGAGAGGGAGGACGGCATCGACGGCTATCGTCTCCGTCTCGCCGAGTGGCGCCGGGAGGTGGAGGACGAGCAGACCTTGGCCGGGTTGGATCGAACCAACCTCTGGCTGACGCTGGACGCGGAGAACCCTCGTCTGTCACACCTCACCAGACGCTTCATCGATGGATGGCTCGACATCCTCGTCGAGACGACGGACGTCGCCGATCATCCCGGTGCCCGGCGCTTGATCGAAGCGCGTGAGCAGCAGATCAAGGGGGCCGCGCGCGCCTGGTCAACAGTGCGGCGTTGGATGCCTGGCGCGGAGAGAGCGGACTCGGGCGCTTAGACTACCGGTGGGGTATCACCCAGAACCTCCTCGATGACCTCTACGCGGCGCGTCGATTGCAGCGGGCTGCCTGATGCTCGCACCCGAAACGCGTGCCCTTCTCACGGACGGGCTCCGGCCACCTGACGGAATGAGGCTGGACATCGCCGTCGCGACGTCCTACTCACTCGATCTCAACGCGATGCTGCTCGCGCCCCTCTCGTTCGCGCTGTTCGACAGCGTGGCGTCGGACCCCGGATCCGCAGACCCGGTCCGGCTGCTGGAGGCCGCGCGTCGATACGGTGAGAGGATCACCGTCTACTGCCAGGCCGGTGGTATCGCCGTTCCCTCCTCGACGTACAGTCCGGTCCTCGCTTTCGTCGAGAAATGCGTGGTCCAGGTCGCACCGCCGCAGGGGGTGTTCCATCCGAAGGTGTGGGCGCTGCGCTTCATCGATCCGGACGGCGCACACCTGCATCGAGTGCTCGTCCTGAGCCGCAACCTCACGTTCGACCGTTCCTGGGACACGATGCTTCGCCTCGACGAGGATCGCGACGGCGACTCGGCGATTCTGGCCGGTCCGTTGGTCGACTTCCTGGCGGCGATCCCCGGTATCGCGCTCGGCGACCCACGTTCCGAACTGGTCGATGAATTGTGCGCGTCACTTGTGACTGCGAGGCTCAGCGTGCCGGAGCCCTTCACCGAAGGCGAGTTCCTCCCGCGAGGCTTCTCTCAGGGCGGGTATCCCTTCCCGGTGACCGCGGCCCGCGTTCTCGCGATCAGTCCGTTCCTGGATCGAGGTGCCGTCAGCACACTTGAAAGGGTGGCACGTGACCGCGTTCTTGTCTCTCGACCTGAGACCCTCGATCGTCTGGGCTCCGACCCATTCTCCCATTGGGACATCCAGACCCTCCAGCGTTCCGCGGAGGTCCATCCTGAGGATGAGGAAACCGAGCGGGTAAGCGGTGACACATCATGCGAGCTGACGCCGCCGGAGGGACTTCACGCGAAGACATTCATCTTCGACATCGGACGCGGTGCCGAGGTGATCACGGGCAGCGGCAACCTGACCGCCGCGGCGTGGCACCAGAACGTCGAGTTCGGTGTACGCCTTCGTGGCCCGAAGAGGACCTGCGGAATCGATGCGACGCTGAAGGGCACCGGCGATGCCCCCGGCCTCGAATGCCTCTTGACGGAGTACCGTCCCACAGATGCTCAGGGGGTGGACGATCCCTCCGAGGCCACTCAACTCCTTCTCGAACGGGCGCATACCGAACTGGTTGCGGCGCGTCCCACAGTGACCATCTCGGTACGGGACGGCGATCAGGTCGGAGTCGATCTCCGCACGGACGTGCCCTGGCAGGATCCCGGCAGAACCGTGATCAGCCTGTTGACCGTGCCTGCCCAGGAGCGGCCCTGGAGCGGAGACGATCCCATGGCCTCGTGGTCGGCGATCTCACGGTCGAACATCACCCCGTACGTCGTCATTGAGACCACCGCGGGTGCGGGCGACGCACAGGCGACTCGGCGGTGCATCGTCAAGGCGGCTCTCGCCGGAGATGTCGGAGAGGACCGGTCCAGCGATGTGCTTGCCCAGATTCTCGAGACCAAGGATGACGTACTTCGTTATCTGATCCTGCTCCTCGGGGATCCCGCATACGACTCATGGGCGGCGCGACTCGGGGGCTACGGCGAGCGCGACTTCTCCGCGCCGGCCGGTTACGGCGTTGACGACTACGCGCTGTTCGAGCCGCTCGTCCGCGCGGCTGGCCGTGACGCGATCGCACTGGAGCGGATCGCCGCCCTCATCGACGATCTCCGCCGGCTCTCGACGCGTGAGGACCTGACCCCCGACGGCTTCCACGAACTCTGGGCCGCCGTTTGGGAGGTCCATCAGGAGACCATTCGATGACCGACGACGCGCTGGGTGACGAGACTCCGGGGGCGGCACACTCCGATGCGACGCCGCAGCGACCGGACGTCGCCGCGCTCACGCAGGACCTGAAGGACTTCCAGCGTGCGACCGTCCACCATGCGTTCGACCGACTCTGGACCGCCGCCGACGGGACACGAAGGTTCCTCGTCGCGGACGAGGTCGGACTCGGTAAGACGATGGTCGCGAAGGGTGTCATCGCCAAGACCATCGATCATCTCTGGGAGTCCATCGAACGGATCGACATCGTCTACATCTGCAGTAATGCTCAGATCGCAGCCCAGAACCTCAACCATCTGCGCAAGGTCAGCGGTGATGCCTTTGCCTTTGCCGATCGCCTCACGATGCTCCCGACCGTCATCAGGACGCTTGGCAGCCAGAAGGTGAACTTCGTCTCGTTCACGCCTGGAACGTCCTTCAACCTGAAGAGCCGGGGCGGCCGTTGGGAAGAGCGGGTCCTTCTGCACCGGCTGCTGGCGAAGCTATGGGGACATGATCGCCTGAGGCCCGAACGCTGGCTTCGCTTCTTCGAGGGGCAGATGGGAATGGGCAGCGGTTGGCAGGGCGGCCGACGGCGATTCAAGGAGCGCGTCGCAGCGTTCGACGTAGCCGATATCGATGACACCATCGTTCAGGCGTTCGGTGAGCGTATTGACTCGCAACGCGGACCGGGCGGTGGCAGGCTCGTCGACGAGCTCGTCGCGTGCGTCGACGACTTCAACTACCTACGCCGCCCACCGGACGAGGCACTTTCGCAGCGGCGCTACGCGCTCATCGGAACACTTCGGACCCAGCTGGCTCACGCCTCGGTCACGGCACTCGAACCCGACCTCGTCATCCTGGACGAGTTCCAGCGGTTCAAGGATCTTCTCGCGACCGACCCCGAGGAGGAGACGGAAGCGTCCGAACTCGCCAGGGCGATCTTCGACCATCCCGACGCACGCACGCTCCTCCTCTCGGCCACGCCCTACAAGATGTACACGCTTCCGGACGATGCGCAGGGTGACGACCACTACGATGACTTCGCCCGGACCGTCCGTTTCATGGCGGGGTCGGAGCAAGCGCGCGAGATCATGCACTCGCTGAGGCTGCTCCGCGAAACGGTGATCTCGGGCGGAGACCCGGACATCGCCCGTTCGGCCAAGGACGCGGCTGAACAGGGGCTTCGCGGGGTGATGTGTCGTACGGAACGTCTGGCCGCGACTCCTGACCGTGACGGAATGCTCCGTGAGTGCGAACTGCCCGATGTGAGGCTCACGGCCGATGACGTGCGCGCGTGGCGATCGTTCGACGCCATCGCGTCCGTGATCGATCGACATGACGTGTTCGAGTACTGGCGCTCGGCACCCTATCCGCTCAACATCATGGATCGGGGTCATTACAGGGTCAGCCAGCACTTCATCGACGCCATCGACGATCAGAACCCCGACGTGCGGAACCAGGTGGCGAAAGGTCACGGGTTCCTTTCATGGGAGGACATCTCGGCCTACCGGGAAGTCGACGCGGGAAACGCCAAGATCCGAGGGCTCATGGCGGATGTGCTGTACCGCGGGGTCTGGCGGCTTGCGTGGATACCACCCACGCTGCCCTACTACCGGCTCAGCGGTCCCTATTCCGATCCCGGCCTGTGCCGATTCACCAAACGCCTTGTGTTCTCCGCATGGGACGTCGTCCCCAAAGCGATATCGGTGATGCTCTCCTACGAGGCCGAGCGTCGTACGGTCGCCCGGTTCGGAGGGGCGGTCCGCGCCTATGACGAGCGCAAGGTGAGCCGTCCGCTGGAGTACAGGATGGACGGCGAACGTCCGGCGGCGATGTCGTTGTTCGCGCTGATGTATCCCTCGGTGATCCTTGCCCGACTGGGAGACCCTCTCGCCGTCGCACGAGAACTGGGAACGCTTCCGGCGGAGTCGGATGCCGTCCTGGGCGTTGTGAGGAACCGAATCGCGGAGGAACTCGCTGCGCTCAGGGGCGAAGACCCGGAAGGTCGCCGGGTCGATCCGGCCTGGTACTGGGCGGCGCCGATCCTCCTCGACCGCCTCCACCGGGTCCCCGGTCAGGACGAATTCGAGAAGGAGTTCGGCGCGCACGACGGGTCTGACGACGGTGGCATAGGTCTTGGGGCCCACCTTGGTTCGTTCCTCGACGTCGACGTGATGGCACTCGGTCGCATGCCGGACGACCTCGCAGAGGTGCTCGCGCACATCGCGCTTGCCAGTCCGGCCATCGCATCGCTGCGCGCGTTGTCGCGTGTCTGCGGCGGCACCGGGTCACAGACCCGCCCGATGATGCGCGCCGCCGCGTTCAGGATTGCCACGGCCTTCCGGCTCATGTTCAACAAGCCGGATCTCGTCACTCTGCTGCGCGGTGAGGATGAGGGGGACACCTTCTGGCAGGCGGCGCTCATGCACTGCTGGGAGGGATGCCTTCAGGCGGTCCTCGACGAGTACTTCCACGGGCTCGTCGAGAGCAGGTCGCTTCAGGACCGGAGCGGGGAGGCCCGCGCCGACGAGATCGCTGACGTCTGCAGCGAGGCACTCGGCCTGAGGACCGTTACCAACACCGTCGAGGATGTCCGGGTGGACCCGGATGGAGTGATGCGAAGTCACCCGCGCCACATCCGGTTGAACATCGCTGCCCGATTCGGTCGTGCGACGGATGTGGACGGGTCGGAACAGCGCGAGACGTCGATACGCGTCGCGTTCAACTCGCCTTTCCGGCCCTTTGTTCTCGCATCGACCTCGGTGGGGCAGGAGGGACTCGACTTCCACACCTACAGTCATGCGGTGGTGCATTGGAATCTGCCGAGCAATCCTGTCGATCTCGAGCAGCGTGAGGGCAGGGTGCATCGCTACAAGGGGCACGCGGTTCGCAAGAACGTCGCGCGCGGGCACGCCGATGCCGCCCTCCATGCGACCGTGGATGATCCGTGGTACGCGATGTTCCTCGCCGCCGCCGAGCAGAGGCGGGACGGCGAAACGGAGTTGACCCCGTACTGGGTCTATCCCGACCCTGACGGTGCGGCCATCGAGCGCTATGTGCCAGCGATGCCCCTGAGCAAAGAGGTCCAGAAGCGTGAGCGTCTGCTGCGCACCGTCGGTGCATACCGAATGGTCATCGGTCAGCCCCGGCAGGAAGACCTGTTGCGCTACCTCATGGATCGTGGAATCGACGCCTCACTCATCACGGTTGACCTTCGGCCGCCCCGACTCGCCTCGTCGCCGCGGCGGTGAGGGGGGCGTGCGTGTGCGAGAACCCTGGAGTGCTCCCGCCGGGTCAAGATCGTCGACAGGACTCGAAACGCCGATCTGACTCGGAACGGTGTCGGGGTGGCTCGGGCGAACGGTCGCGCGTTGTCCAGAGGTTCGCTCGGGGCGCTCGCCGGGACGATGTCCGGAGTTCAGGTGGATCGGGGAACCGCTAGAGCCCGCGTACGGCCAGCGACCACTCGCGTCCCCGCTATCGGGTCAGTGCGATGACCAGGCAGGTCGCCGAGGCGGTGTGCAGCACGGCGCGGACCGCGTTGGCCCGCACCCACGGGCCCTCGAAGCGGAGCCGGGCCTGAGGGGCGTCGCGGTCGGCATCGAGCCGATTGTTGAGCGGCACGTTGACCAGGACGGTGATCCACGTGGCCACGACGGCGAGCACCGCACCGGCGATGATCCAGGGACGGCCCGCGTCGCGGACGACGGCGGAGACCACCGCGGCGATCGGTGCACCCAGGAACTGGACGAGGAACAGCGGGTTCAGGATCACCGTGTTCACCGCGGTCATCGTCGCCGTGAACGTCGTATCCGTCGTCCGCCTGAGCCCGGGCATCACCGCGATCGCGAACGCCACGTAGAGGCCGGCGAGCAGCGCGCCGAGGACCGCGGCGATCACCGTGACGACGGTTCCGGTGTCCATGGACGCATCAAACCACGCGGTCGGCTTCTCTGCGCGGCGTGGAGGCGCGACGTGGCCGGGAGTCGGTGGTCGACGGGTCCCGGGCCACGCGATCACGCCGTCTCTCGCCTGACGGCCGCGGATTCGCTACTATCCCCGGCCGGTTTCGAATTCGAGGAGCGTATGGGTAGGCAGAAGCAGGATCCACGTAAGGGCGGCAAGCGTCCGGCGCCGCCGGCACCGCGTAAGCGGCGGCCGCAGCTCGCGGCGGAGGAGATCGACTGGAAGAACTTCCCGTCGCTTCGTCGTTTCCTGTCCGAGCGTGGGAAGATCCGCTCCCGTCGCATCACCGGTCTGTCACGGCGCCAGCAGTCCCAGCTCGCCCGCGCGGTGAAGCGCGCGCGCACGATGGGGCTTTTCCCGTACCCCGACCAGGAGCGCAAGCAGCGCGAGCGTGGTGCCGTCGGCGCCGCATCCGCCGCGGGTTCGCCGCCTCCGCGTCGCGACCGTCCGCGCACCGACGACGTGCCGTCGGGTGAGGTCCTCGAGGAGACGGAGACCGAGACGATCCTCATCGAGGAGACCGCGGAGGTCTGACCTCGGGCATGCGGTGCGCCTCGGCGGAACCGCATGGAACCAACGCTGTGAGACCCGCGCGTGTTCGGTGGTCCGAACGCGCGTGGGATACTCCTATGGATGGGACTTTGCCCGGCATGTGACGGAGAGCTGGCATGGCGCCACAACGGCGTGTGGTGCGACCGTTGCCACCGCAAGGTGGAGACCTGCTGCGAGGGCGCCCCGCAATCCGCTGGGGCATGCGCTACCCAGGGCCAGGTGCCGGTGGGCTCAGGGAACGACACCCGTGCTAATTTTCCTGCTTAGTTTCTTCTCGCACAAGAAGCGGACTTCCCGGCCTCCCGCGTTGGGTTCTCCGCGTCCTGTGCCGATGCCATGAGCATCCGCACGTAAGGAGCGCCAGTCCATGTTCGAACGCTTCACAGAACGCGCCCGCCAGGTGGTCGTCCTCGCCCAGGAGGAGGCCCGCACCCTCAAGCACAACTACATCGGCACCGAGCACATCCTGCTCGGCCTTCTCCGTGAGGAGGAGGGCCTCGCCGCACGTGTGCTCGAAGGGCTCGAGATTACTGTCGACGAGGTGCGTGGCCAGGTCGTCCGCATCGTCGGTGCCGGCGAGGAGGTCACCTCCGGCCAGATCCCGTTCACACCACGGGCGAAGAAGGTGCTGGAGCTCGCGCTGCGCGAGGCGCTCTCACTGGGACACAACTACATCGGGACGGAGCACATCCTCCTCGGGCTCGTGCGCGAGAACGAGGGCGTGGCCGCCCGCATCCTCGCCGACTTCGACGCCGACTCCGAGAAGATCCGCAACGAGATCATCCGCATGCTGTCCGGGCCCAGTGGCCGCTCCCGTCAGGGTGCAGCCGCCGGTGGGGGCACCGCGGGCTCGGGCGAGAAGAAGTCGAGCAAGCTCCTCGACCAGTTCGGCCGCAACCTCACCAAAATGGCCTCCGACGGCAAGCTGGATCCGGTGGTCGGTCGTCAGAACGAGATCGAGCGGGTCATGCAGATCCTCTCGCGACGGACGAAGAACAACCCCGTCCTCATCGGCGAGCCCGGTGTGGGGAAGACGGCGGTCGTCGAGGGACTGGCCCAGCGCATCTCGGGCGGCACGGTCCCGGACCTCCTCCGCGGCAAGCAGATCTACACGCTGGACCTCGCGGCCCTGGTGGCCGGGTCCAAGTACCGCGGTGAGTTCGAGGAGCGCCTCAAGAAGGTGATGAAGGAGATCACCCAGCGCGGCGACATCATCCTGTTCATCGACGAGCTCCACAACCTCGTCGGCGCCGGTGCCGCCGAGGGCGCGATCGACGCCGCCTCCATCCTGAAGCCGGCGCTCGCCCGCGGTGAGCTCCAGACCATCGGCGCCACGACGCTTGACGAGTTCCGGAAGTACCTCGAGCGTGACCCCGCTCTTGAGCGTCGCTTCCAGAAGATCCAGGTGGACGAGCCCTCCATCGACGAGACCGAGCAGATCCTCCGTGGCCTGCGCGATCGGTACGAGGCCCACCACCGCGTCGAGATCACCGACGAGTCCCTGGCGGCGGCGGCCACCCTGGCCGACCGCTACATCTCGGACCGTTTCCTTCCCGACAAGGCCATCGACCTCATCGACGAGGCGGCGTCGCGGATGCGCATCAAGACGATGACCGCTCCGCCGTCGTTCCGCGAGCTCGAGGACGAGATCGAGACCACGCGTCGCGACAAGGAAGCCGCCATCGAGAACCAGGAGTTCGAGAAGGCGGCCAACCTCCGCGACAAGGAACGCCGTCTCACCAACAAGAAGCGTGACCTCGAGGAGGCCTGGAGGTCGGACGACGACGGTCCGCGTCCGGCGATCGGCGAGGATGAGATCGCGGAGATCGTGTCCATGTGGACCGGTATCCCCGTCGTCAAGCTCACCGAGGCCGAGACCCAGAAGCTCCTTCGCATGGAGGAGGAACTGCACAAGCGCGTCATCGGGCAGGAGGCGGCGATCACCGCCGTGTCCCGCGCCATCCGGCGTGCGCGTGCCGGGATCAAGGACCCCAAGCGTCCGGCCGGTTCGTTCATCTTCCTCGGCCCGTCCGGTGTCGGTAAGACCGAGCTTGCCCGTACTCTCGCCGAGTTCCTCTTCGGCGACGAGTCGGCCCTCATCCAGATCGACATGTCCGAGTACATGGAGAAGCACTCCGTGTCGCGTCTCGTCGGATCGCCCCCCGGCTACATCGGGTACGACGAGGGCGGACAGCTCACCGAGATGGTGCGGCGCAAGCCGTACTCGGTGGTCCTGCTGGACGAGATCGAGAAGGCCCACCCCGAGGTGTTCAACATCCTCCTGCAGGTGCTGGAGGACGGACGTCTCACGGACTCGCAGGGCCGGTCGGTCGACTTCCGCAACGCGATCGTCATCATGACGTCCAACATCGGTGCGGCCACCATCTCGCGCAACACGCCGCTGGGCTTCTCGGTCCTCGACGAGACCGGTATGAGCTACGACGACATGAAGTCGCAGATCATGGGCGAGCTTCGCCGGGTGTTCCGTCCCGAGCTCATCAACCGCATCGACGAGGTCATCGTCTTCCACAAGCTCACCAAGGATGAGATCACCGAGGTGGTCGATCTCCTGCTCGTCCGGCTGCAGCGCCAGCTGGGCGAGCGTGGGCTGTCGCTCCAGCTCACGGACGCGGCGAAGGACCTCCTCGTGGAGGAGGGGTACGACCCGACCATGGGAGCCCGCCCGCTCCGTCGGGCCATTCAGCGCCTCATCGAGGATCCCCTCGCCGACCAGGTGCTGGGCGGAGACCTCGCCGAGGGCACCGTCGTCCATGTCGATCGCGACGGGGCGGAGATGACGATCACGCTGAAGGAGGGCGAGCCCCCGGCCGTCACGGCCGCCGCCGCATCGGAGGGCGAGGGGGACGCCGCCTCCGCGGAGTGATCCTCGCTCATCACATCTGATGCACGGAGGGGCCCGGTGATCCGGGCCCCTCGTCATTTTGGGCGCTCTCCCGTCGCCGTGCGGATCGCGGGCGCCGGCGCCGCGAGAGGCACCCGTGATCGCGGAGGGCGCGTCCGCGTGGTTGTGACGGGTCCGACACGGTCACGTCACCGGTGGCCCTGTCACAATCCGACGGTGCCGCCCTCCCGCCAGAAGACCGCCTTCCACTGCACCGCATGCGGGCAGGAGGCGCCCAAGTGGCTCGGTCGCTGTCCGGGATGTGGCGAATGGGGAACCATGGCCGAGGTCGCGACCGTCCGCAGCGGCGGGAGTGCGGTCTCAGCCCCGGTCGCCGTCCCCGTCCGGCTGCGCGACGTGGAGGGCGGATCCGAGGCGCGTGTCGCGACCTGCGTCGGGGAGTTCGATCGCGTCCTGGGCGGCGGGCTCGTCCCCGGTTCGCTGGTGCTGATCGGCGGCGAGCCCGGGATCGGAAAGAGCACCCTGGTCATGCAGGTGCTGGGTCACCTGTCGTCCGACGCGCGTGTGCTCCTCGTGACGGGCGAGGAGTCCCCGGAGCAGGTGCAGGGGCGCGCGGCGCGGCTCACGGTCGACTGCGGTGGGGTCGAGGTCCTCGCCGAGACGCGACTCGAAACGGTGGTAGGCCTGGTGCAGGCCGCCGACCACGCCGTCGTTGCTGTCGACTCCGTCCAGACCCTGTCGTCCGACGCCCTCGACGGGGCGCCGGGCAGCGTGCAGCAGGTGCGGCAGGCAGCGGCTGATCTGATGCGCGCGGCCAAGGCGAGCGGCGTGACCGTGCTCGTGGTGGGGCAGGTGACCAAGGACGGTGCCCTCGCGGGACCCCGTCTCCTGGAGCACCTCGTCGACTGCGTCATCACCTTCGACGGGGAAGAGGGGCGCGTCCACCGCGTGCTCCGCGCCACCAAGAACCGCTTCGGGTCCACCAACGAGGTGGGCCTCCTCGAGATGCGCGCCAACGGGCTCGTCTCGGTGGAGGACCCCACGGCGGTCTGGCTGGCGGACGCGGGGCAGCGCGTCGGATCGTGCGTCTTCCCGGTCGTCGAGGGATCCCGCGCCGTGCTCGTCGAGGTGCAGGCCCTCGTCGGGTACACCGAGGTCGTCCCGCCACGGCGGGTCGCCGTCGGGGTCGATCGCACGCGGCTCGCGCAGATCCTCGCCATCCTCAGCCGGCACGCCGGGCTCCGATTGGGCGACCAGGACGTCTTCGTCAGCGTGGCGGCGGGGGCCCGCGCCGTCGAGCCCGCCGCCGACCTGGCCATCGCGCTCGCGGTCACCAGCGCCTTCCGGGACCGCCCCTTGGGAGGTTCGGTGGTCGCATTCGGCGAGCTGGGACTCACCGGCGTGCTACGTCCGGTGGGGAGCGCCGAACGCCGTCTCACCGTGGCGGCCCAGCGCAAGCTGAGCCACGCGGTCATCCCCGCGGAGGATGACCGGCAGGAGGTGCCGGGACTCACCATCGACCGCGCCGACACCATCACCACCGCGCTCGAGGCTGCGTTCCGGGCGTGAGCCATGTCCGGCTCCTCGGCGACGCGCGTGTCCGGGAGAGGGCGACGACGCTCAGGATCTCAGCGGATGCGGAATGCGACGACCGCGGGGCGGCTGAACGTGCAGCCGCGGGCCGCGTGGCAGGCGGCCAGCGACACCTGATGGCGGCCCCGCGGGAGGGGTCCGAGGGTGATCCGTCGCGTGCCGGGTGCCATCACCCGAGGATCCGTCAGCCGGGTGCGCGAGCCGGAGCCGAGGGGGCCGGTCCGCTGCGCGTAGACCGTCGCGCGGAGGTTCAGGCTGAATGAGACGGTCGCGTACCGGCCCCGGACCCGTACGCGCGGCGAGGCCGTCCGCGCAGCGGCCGGTGTTGGGACGGCGTCGAAGTTGCGGACGGTCATGTCGTGGTCCACGAGGAGCGCGTCGCCATCGGCCGCCGTGCCAAAGCCGGAGGGCGGGTAGCCGTCGGCGGTGACCCGCGATACGGTCGACCAGTGATTCTGCGCTCCGTACGACGTCAGCTGGGTGACGTTGTCGCCGGGACCGAGGTGCCGATCCCAGATGATCTTCACCCGTCCGGCGTCCACGGCGATCTGCGCGATCTGCAGGGTCTCGATGTCCGACGACGTCGTGAGCACCCCCGCCGACGACCATGCCGCCGCGCGGGCGCGCCGGAAGACGGCTTCTCCGTTGGTACGCCCACCGGCCGTGAAACGGGTCCACGCTGCCGCGACGTTCCCGTCGCGGTCGACGGCGGCACGCATCGACGGGGTTGCGGCCGTGGGTGGGACGACCTCCTCGGGCGATCCCCATCCCTGCGCCACGGGGCGCAGACGAACGAGTCCGCGACCGGTGGCCGGCGACGACCCCTCGACACCATAGGCGACGGCGGCGTCGCCCCCGTCGCCTATGGCCGGCCACGCGCCCTCGACGGGCGCCAGCTCCACCGGCGGTTCAATGGCCGACTCATCGGCGAGAATGCGTGCTCCCCACGTCTCCCCGCTCTGGCTCCACGTCATGAGGACGTGCCCTGTGCGGCTCGTGACGAGCCGGGGCACGCCGTTCATCGCGGGGACGGCGATGGGTGATCCCACGGTCGTCCACGCACCGCCGCGCGCCGGCTGCTGCAGGACGGTGATGGTCCAGGTGCACGGCGCGGCGAACGAACACGCGCGATTGGCCTGCGCCACCACCAGACGTGCCCGACCGTCGCCGAGCAGCGCCACCCTCTCCACGTGGCGCGGCGTGAGGGACGCCACGGTGGACGCCCGCGTCCAGCCGCCGGTCGCTCCGCGGCGCACGGTCCAGAGACGGCCCCCGCTCCCGAAGACGGCGATCGCGGCGCCGCCCTCGTTGACGGCGACCACCGGCGCACTCGTCTGGGCGCGGCCCGCCGCGAGTCGCACGGGCGCACCCCAGGAGCCGCGGCTACGGGCACGCTGTCGCACGACGGGGATGGAACCCCCCGTGCGTGCGATCAGGCCGCCGACCACCGCGTCGCCTCGGACGTTCAGGGCGACGGTGGTCCAGCTAAGCGCGGACGGGACGAACGGGTTTCCCGACGCGAACGTCCGGGGCGGACCGAGACTCTGAGCCGCGGAGAGGGCCGGAACGGGCACCGCGACGGCGATCGCTGCGACCAATGCTCGGGCACGTCGTGGGCTCATGCCGACCATCCCTGGGAGGAGTTCTCCGGCAAGCATATCCCCGCTCCGGCGGGTTGTTCGTCCTCGGAGAAGCGGACCTGGCTCGGTGCGCCTGCTCCTCGCACCGAGGGCTCGGAATTTCGGCCCAGATGTGCGATAATCAGGTGAGATGAGCGCCTGCATGCAGCACTTTTCTGAGCTGCGTCGGCGTTGACCGAGGTGGCATCGACGTCGCCTCAGCTGACACCACTACACACCTCCAGGGGGGTGCGATTTGGCCGCGTACAAGGTCGGAGACAAGGTCGTCTATCCGCATCACGGGGCTGGGAAAATCGTACGTAAGGAGAAGAAGGAGGTTCTCGGGCAGCTGCGCGAGTACCTCACCATTCAGATCCTCTACAACGAGATGACCGTCGAGGTTCCGACCGAGAGCGCCGACCGCGCGGGGCTGCGTCGGGTGATCGAGGAGGAGACGGTGGTCGAGGTCATCGCCGTCCTCCACGACGACGGTTCCCAGATGCCGAAGAACTGGAACCGGCGCTTCAAGCACAACCGCGACAAGATCAAGACGGGCGACGTCTTCGAGCTGGCCGAGGTGGTGCGCAACCTGTCGATCCGCGAGCTCGACAAGGGGCTCTCGACAGGCGAGAAGCAGATGTTCGGCCGTGCGAAGAAGATCCTCGCCAGCGAGCTGATGTACGCCCGTGACATGGGTGAGGAGGAGGCCACCGACTTCCTCGACAACCTTCTCGACGACATCGCCAAGGCGCGCCTCGAGAAGGGCGACCGGGACCCCGCTCTCGTCGACTGAACATCCGGCGGGGACACTCCGCCGTATCTTCACCGGCGCTGCGGAAGAATCCGCTTCGGCCGGAGTAATCTGTCGGAAGCGAATGTGAGCGCCATCGTGGCGCTCACATCAATTCTGACCCGATGATCAACGCACACCCCCACATCCGCCGATGGTGATCGTCTCCCGCATCGTGCTCGCCGCCCTGCTCGGGCTCGCGGCCTGGCAGGGGGGTTCCAGCTTCTTCCCGGACAGCTGGAGCGGGCTGCCGCGGTGGAGCGCCTGGGTGGGCGTCGTGGCCATCGGTGTCGGAATCGGATACCTGGTGGGCGGCATCGCCGGCCACTGGCTCGCCGACCGGCTCAAGGCACTGGATCGCGCGGCCGACCGGCGCCCGGCCGCCGAGCTGATCGTGGGGTCGCTCAGCCTCGTCGTGGGGCTGGTCGTCGCGGCCCTGGCGGGCCTGCTCGTCTCGCAGCTGCCGAAGGTCGGCGTCTACCTCGCGGTGGTCGTCGCCCTCATCGTCGCCTACGTCTTCAGCCGCATCGGTGCGCGCAAGCACGTGGACATCCTGCGCGTGATGGGCATCCGGCCGCGTCAGCAGCTGCCGCCCGTGCCCCCGCGCGTGGTGGACACCAGCGCCATCATCGACGGCAGGCTGGTCGACGTCCTGCGGACCGGATTCCTCTCCGGGCAGATCGTCGTGCCGACGTTCGTGCTGGAGGAGCTCCAGCGCGTCGCCGATTCGAACGACCACTTGAAGCGGGCGCGTGGTCGGCGGGGTCTCGATCTGGTCGAGGAGATGAAGGACGGATCCATCAGCGGGTTCGTGGTCCACGACGGCGACTATCCGGAGATCGACGGTGTCGACTCCAAGCTGGTGCGCCTGGCCAACGAGCTGGGAGCCGCGATCGTGACCACGGACTTCAACCTGAACAAGGTGGCCCAGATCCAGGGCGTCACGGTGCTCAACCTGAACGATCTGGCGAACGCCCTCAAACCGGCCGTCCTCCCCGGCGAACCGCTGTCGGTCAAGATCATTCGCGAGGGACGTGAGTACGACCAGGGCGTGGCCTACCTGGAGGACGGCACCATGGTCGTGGTCGAGGGCGGCAAGGGGCTCGTCGGACGCGAGGTCACCGTCGAGGTGACGAGCGTCCTGCAGTCGTCGTCTGGAAAGATGATCTTTACGAAGGCCTCGGCCACGGGCCCGGCGGCCGTCGAGGAACGCGCCTCCTGAGCCTTCGGCGTCCCGTGGCGGCCCCAACGACCGTCGGGTGATGCGAGCGGGTTTCGTCTGACCGCTGGCCACGTCCGCGCGTCGCGTGCGGATGACCGTGACCGTGTCGGGACGTCGTGCGACGCTCTGGGTCCGATCGCATGAGTGCGAGGGCGGGCGACATCGCACCGACCGCCGGTCATCCGGCTCGAAGCGGGTCCGGTTTCGGAAGGAGGAGCGACGTCGGCGCCGTCCGCCGGGGCCGACGTCGGGAGGTTCGTACGGGGATTCCGGTGTGGCACGCGGGACGCCGGTCACATCGGCACCACTCGGGCATGCTCAGCTGCCGATCATCTTCTCGCCTTCCGCCGATTGAGCCGAGGGAACGTGGGGATGGTGGAGGCCCTCGCGACGGCCTGTCGTTCATCGGCGTCATCACGATGGATGCGGCGGGCCCGCGTCCCGCCGCAGGGCTCCGTTCGTCCGGCCTTCCCCCGCGCATGTGATCGCTCCGCGTGCCTCCGGCGGTCTGCGAGACTTGGGAGATGCCCGACGAGATCATCCTGCGACCCCTCGTCTTCGACGACTTCGCACGTGCCCGGGAGGTCGCCGACGACTGGTTCGGTCACCCCGTGGGGCTCACGATGCACCGCCTGTTCTTCGACCAGCTCGGCCCGTCGGGCGTGTTCGCGGCGCCGGCGGACGATCCCGACCGGATGGTCGGGGTGCTTCTCGGTCTGAGGAGCTTGGCCGAGCCGGACCTGGCGTACGTCCACTTCCACATGGTGGATCCCGAGCGCCGGGGTCAGGGGATCGGTGCCGCCCTCTACCGTGAGTTCGGTCAACGGATGGCCGAGACGGGGTGCACGCGGATCCGCGCGCTGGCGGCACCGCAGCGAACGGGGTCCGTGATGTTCCACCGGGCGCTGGGATTCGGCGGCCCCCTCGTTCCCGGGTACCTGGGGCCAGGGCAGGATCGCATCGTCTTCGAGCGGGAGCTGCCGTTCGACGACGCGGACAGCGGGTAGCCCCGCCGCCTCGCACGACGTCGAGAGGTGAACGGACGTGACGACAGATGGTCCGTCGTCGTCCGCGTTCGGGCCGGAGTAGGCCGCTGGTGCCAGGCACCAGCGGCCTCACGCGATCTGGCGAACCAGAAAAAGAACCTGCAAGAGAGCGAATTGTCGGGAAGCGTGCTCCGACGGTGAGGCCGCTGGTGCCAGGCACCAGCGGCCTCACGCGATCTGGCGAACGGGTCGCGAACAGGTGCACGCCGGTCTCGTCGTGCGCCACGGACTCAGCGGCTTCGGATGCCGGTCACAGCGGCGTCACAGGCGCGGGCGCGATTCTCGTCCCATGGCCACTCTCACCCCGACTCCGTCCACGGACCACGCCGTGTCGTCGACCGATCGCCACGCCGTCGACATCGTCGTCCCCGTCTACAACGAGGCGCACGTTCTCGAAGTCAGCATCCGTCGGCTGCGCGACTTCCTGGACACCGAGTTCCTGTTCGACTCGGTCGTCACCGTCGTGGACAACGGCAGTACCGACGGCACCGACGCAATCGCGCGCGACCTGGCGGAGGCCCTTCCCGGCGTGCGCGCCATCTGCCTGACCGAGAAGGGACGAGGCCGGGCACTTCGCCGCGCATGGCTCGAAAGTGACGCGACGGTGGTGGCGTACATGGACGTCGATCTGTCAACGGACCTGCGCGCGCTCCTCCCCCTCGTCGCGCCGCTCCTTTCCGACCACAGCGACGTGTCGATCGGGTCGCGCCTCACGCGAGGAAGCCGAGTGGTGCGGGGCGCGAAGCGGGAGATCATCTCACGTGGCTACAACCTCATCCTGCGAACGGTGATGCGAGCTCGTTTCTCGGATGCCCAGTGCGGCTTCAAGGCCATCCGGCGCGACCGGGCGCTCGAGCTCATCCCGCTGGTGCGCGACGACGAGTGGTTCTTCGACACGGAGCTCCTGCTTCTCGCCGAACGCGCCGACCTGCGCATCCACGAGGTTCCGGTCGACTGGGTCGACGATCCCGACTCACGCGTCGACATCGTGAACACTGCGCTGGCGGATCTCCGCGGCATCGTGCGGGTGGGGCGGGGGCTGGTGCGGGGTGAGATCCCTCTCTCGTCGATCCGGCCGCGTCGACCTCCCGACACCGCGACCCCGCATGCGAGGCTCGCACGGCAGCTGATGCGGTTCGGCCTCATAGGGGTCCTCAGCACCGTGCTCTTCGCCGGACTGTTCCTGATGCTGCGCACCGCGGGATCAGGGCCACAGGTGGCCAACGCGGGCGCACTCATCCTTTCGACGATCGTCAACACGCAGGCCAACCGCCGGCTGACCTTCGGCGTGACCGGCGGGCGACGGGCGCTGCGCCATCAGGTGCAGGGACTGGCGATCCTCGCGCTCGCGCTCGTTCTCACGGCGGGCGGGCTCGCCGCCCTCCACCGGCTGGTGCCCGACCCGTCGCACACGGCGGAGATCGTGACCCTCACTGTCGCGAACGTCATGGCGACGCTCGTGAAGTTCCTGCTGTTCCGCGGGTGGGTGTTCCGCGGTTCGCGCACCCCCACCCAGACCCCGGAGATGTCATCGTGACGACAAACGACCACGGTTCCCCGCATCGCGGCCTTCCACCCCTGTCGGGACGGACGCCGTTCGGTGGCCCACGCCCGGTTCTGGCGGCGCCCGCCGAGCCGCGGGTCCAGTCGGTCGACGACGCCGCGGGGACCACCCGCTGGCGGATCGGCTTCGCGCTTCTCCTGGCGGGGACCGCTGTCCTTTACCTCTGGGGGCTCGGAGCGTCCGGCTGGGCCAACGACTTCTACTCGGCGGCCGCACAGGCCGGCTCTCAGAGCTGGAAGGCACTCTTCTTCGGATCGTCCGACGCGGCCAACGCCATCACCGTCGACAAGCCACCGGCCTCCCTCTGGCTCATGGGCCTGTCGGTGCGTGTCTTCGGGCTGAGCTCGTGGAGCATCCTCATCCCGCAGGCCCTTCTGGGCGTGGGCTCGGTCGCCGTGCTCGCCCTCACGGTGCGCCGCTGGTTCGGATCGGGTGCCGCGCTCCTGGCGGGCGCCGTCCTCGCGCTCACCCCGGTCGCCGTGCTCATGTTCCGCTTCAACAACCCGGATGCGCTCCTCGTCTTCCTGCTCGTGGCCGGGGCGTACGCCATGACCCGAGCGGTGGAGCGCGCGAACGTGTGGTGGGTGGTCGCCGCCGGGTCGCTGGTCGGCTTCGCCTTCCTCACGAAGATGCTGCAGGCGCTCCTCGTGCTCCCGGCGTTCGCTCTCGTCTACCTGGTCGCCGCTCCCACTGGCCTTCGACGCAGGATCGCGCACGTGCTGGCGGGAGGTGCCGCCATGGTGGTGAGCGCCGGGTGGTGGGTGGCCGCCGTCGAGATGTGGCCCGCGTCGTCGCGCCCCTACATCGGCGGATCGCAGAACAACAGCGTGCTCGAGCTCATCTTCGGATACAACGGCTTCGGCCGTCTGACCGGGAACCAGGTGGGCAGCGTCGGCGGTGGCGGTGGCGGTGGCGGGGGCGGCCGCTGGGGCGAGACGGGCTGGGACCGCATGTTCCAGGCGTCCTGGTCCGGTCAGATCGCGTGGCTGATCCCCGCGGCGGCTCTCGCGATCGTCGTCGCCCTCGTGCTCAGCCGTCGCGCCGACCGCACGGACCGACTGCGTGCGGCCACGATCCTCTGGGGTGGCTGGTTCCTGGTCACCATGCTCACCTTCAGCTTCGGCCAGGGCATCATCCACGAGTACTACTCGGTGGCACTGGCCCCCGCGATCGGCGCCCTCGTCGCGATCGTGGGTCGCGAGCTCTGGCGTCGTCGTGATGACATGATCGCGCGCGTCGTCCTGGCGGCGGGCGTCGTCGTCACCGCGTTCACGGCCCGGTCCATCCTGGGTAACGCCTCCGACTGGAATCCGTGGTTGTCGTCGCTGGTGGTCGCGGTCGGCATCGGTGCGGCGGTTCTCCTGGTCGCCGGCGACAGGTGGCATGCCCGGGCCCGTGCGGCCGCCGTCACCGCCGCCGTGGCCGCACTCCTTCTGGCTCCCTCGGCGTACGCGCTGCAGACCGCGTCAACGCCGCACGCCGGCGCGATCCCCTCGGCGGGACCCCAGGTCGACCGCGGATTCGGCGGCATGGGCGGTCGTGCTGGTCAGCGCATGGGGCAGGGCGGTCCGCCCGCCGGCCTCGGCACCGCACCCGGCGGCAGGCAGGGTGGCTCATCGAACGGCATGCCGGGCTCCCCGTTCGACGGCGCGTCGGGGAGTCCATCCAGCGGCATGGCCCCGGGCGGCTTCGGCCAGAACCCCGGTGCCGTTGGGTTCGGTCCGTCCGGCAGCGCGAGCCAGAGCGGCTCGGGCTCTCGGTGGGGGGCGCGCGGCTCAGGATCGGGCGCGACCCAGGGCTCCGGTCAGAGCACGGCGCGCTCCCGCTTCGGCGGAGGCGGCGGAGGCGCCGGCGGGCTGCTTCGCGCGGGAACGCCGTCGACTGAGGCCGTGAGCGCGCTCACCCGGAACGCCGACGACTTCACCTGGGTTGCGGCCACCGTCGGATCCAACTCCGCCGCCGGGTTCCAGCTGGCCACCGAGAAGCCGGTCATGGCCATCGGCGGGTTCAACGGAAGCGACCCGTCACCGACGCTCGAGGAGTTCATCGCGCTCGTCGAGCGTGGCCGGATCCACTGGTTCATCGGAGGCGCCCGGATGGGCGGAGGTCAGATGGGTGGCAGTCGCGCCTCGTCCGAGATCGCCTCCTGGGTCGCGCAGAACTTCGAGGCCCAGGAGATCGGCAACACGACCATGTACGACCTCAGCCTGCCGGTGGGTGGATCGTGATCTGGCTTCCACCGCGGGATGCGCTGCCCGCCCATCCGTTCGATCGCCGGGTGCCGCCGCCCGGTGCGGCGGACCCGGTCAGTTGGTGGTCGCCAGAGCGACTCGCAATGACGGATGGTCGGCGAGGAGCTCCAGGGCCCGCTCCAGCAGGCCGATGCCCGGTTCGGTCCGATGCCATGTGGACGCACCGCTGGGATGGGGAAGGGCGATGACGTCCACCGTCCGTCCGAAGTAGTCCGTGGTGCGGGACTGCCCGACGATGTCGACGAGCTTGCCGCGGAAGCCCAGGACCTCGGCGATCGCCAGACCGCCGACGGGGATCACGAGGTCGGGCCGGAGGATCGCCGTCTCCTCCTCCAGATGGCCCCGGCAGAGGTCGATCTCGGCGGGGGAGGGCTTGCGATCCCCGCCGCCCTTCGCCTTGCCGGGAAAGCACCGTGCCACCGCGGCGAAGTAGACGCCGGCGCGAACACGCTCCTCATCGGCGCCGGTCGCCCGTTCGAACCACTTGAAGAGCGTGCGACCCGCCGTCCATGCGAACGGGCGACCGAATGAACCCTCGCGCGGTCCCGGTGCCTGTCCCACGAGGAGCACGCGGGTGTCGATGGCCGCGGGGTGGACCACCGGGCCGATCATGTCGGGGCAGGCGGTGCACCGCTCCATCCGCGTGTGGAGATCGTCCAGCCGCGTGATCACCTCGTTCATGTGGACGTCCCTCCCGACACGGCATCGACCATCCACTCGGCCAGACCGACACCGGCGTGCGGATCGCCGGCCGGGATGCCCTTGTGGCGTCCGAACACGTAGGTGGGGCGCATCACGGCCGACGCTCGCGCGGTACCGACCCATGCGCGGCGCTCCGTGTCTCCGTAGTGCTCGCCGCGCAGGCGGACGTACGCCAGCCGCCCCGGCGGCAGGGTGTCCAGTACCGCTCCGCTCGTCTCATTCACGCATACGGCGTGGCCTCGATCGGCGACCGAGGCGATGACCCCCGCGTCGAACCAGGACGGGTCGCGGAAATCGAACACGAGCGGCGGCGCATCGGCCGGCCAGTTACCCAGGATCGTGCCGAGGCGATCATCGTCGCGGGCTGCACCGTCCGGGTACCGCAGCAGGATCGTGGCGAGGCGCGTACCGAGCGGCGACAGCGCATCCAGCAGTTGGTCACGGGTGCGGAGGGTGGCGTCGGTCCACCGGACCTGGCCCTGCGTCATCGCGCGCGGCGCCTTGATGGCGAAGCGGAAGGTCGGTGGTGTGGTGTCGGCCCACCTGCGTATCGTGTCCGGCGACGGCATCCGGTAGTAGGTGCCGTTCACCTCGCACGCGGTGAACCGCGTCACGTAGTACGCGAGGAAGTCCGTCTGGGCGACGTCGGCCGGATAGAACGCCGGCTTCCATTCGGGGTATGCCCAGCCGGAGGTGCCGATGAAGAGATCCACACGTCCATTCTGGCGATCCTCCCGCACCGAGGTCGACGCGAGGTGGTTGGTTCCGCGATCGCGTGGCGCGGTGCACGCCGCCGGAGGCCCCGGAAAGGGCACCATCCTGACCGTCGGCACCCGGCGACACCCCGCATCCACCCGTGACGCACCCCACATCCACGACACCGCCGAACCAGCCATCTCGACGTATCCTTGGCGGTGTGACCCACGCCATCATCGTCGCGGCGGGCTCCGGATCCCGGCTCGGAGCGGACCGCCCCAAGGCCCTCGTCGACCTGGCCGGTGCGCCGCTCGTCGCATGGAGTGCCCGCGCCTTCCGGGGCTGCCGTTCCATCGTGATCGCCGCACCGCCGGGCCACGAGGAGGACGTCGCGCATGCGCTGGAGGCGCTCGATCTGCCGCCGACGATGGTCGTCACCGGTGGGGCCACGCGTCAGCACTCGGTGAGGATCGCGCTCGAGCGCATCCCCCCGGAGGCCGAACGCATCCTCGTCCACGACGCCGCCCGCCCGCTCGTCACGCCCAGGATCGTGCGCGCCGTGAGGGACGCGCTGGATACGGAGGTCGGTGCGATCGCCGCGTCGCCCGTGGCCGACACGCTGAAGCGCGCGACGGAGGATGAGCACGTGGTGTCCGGCACCGTGGACCGCGCCGGCCTCTGGCGTGCCGAGACCCCGCAGGGTTTTCGCGCGGACGCGATGCGCGCGGTCTTCGCCGCGGCGGACGACGCGACACTGGCGGCGGCCACGGACTGCGCCTCGATGATGGAACGGGCAGGTCATCGGATCCGCCTCGTCGATTCCGTGACGCCCAATCTGAAGGTGACGACGACGGCTGACGCCGTGGTCGTGGCGGCGCTTCTGCGCATCGCCCCCGACGGGGATTCCTGACCGGCACCCGAGCGGGCGAACATGTGTTCTCTGCTGGCGTGGCCGTCCGCCGGCGCAGGAGGATCGTGCAATCGATCCTCGAGGAGGAGCCATGGAACCCCGTGTCTCGCTCATCACCCTCGGCGTGGCCGATCTCGACCGGGCGCGTCGCTTCTACGAGGCTCTCGGCTGGAAGGACGAGAGCACGGACGCCGACGTCGTCTTCTTCCAGTGCGGAGGGATGATCGTCGGGCTGTGGGATCGCGCGGCCCTGGCGAAGGACAGTCACGCGCAGGACGCGGGTGGATGGGGTGGCGTGACGCTCGCGTACAACGTTCGCGTGTCCCGTGAGGTCGATGTCGTCGTCGCCGAGATCGCCGCCGCCGGCGGGACCGTCCTCGTGCTCCTGAGGAGACGTTCTGGGGCGGCTGTTCCGCCGTCGTCGCCGATCCGGACGGACACCGCTGGGAGATCGCCCACAACCCCTACTGGCACATCACGGACGGCGGGCGGACCCGGATGTCTCCGGCGCAGGCCGGTCGACGCGACCACCGCGCGCGCATCGGGGACGGTGACGGAGTTCGCCGCGACCCGCTGAGGTCGCCGCACGATCCGCGTCGGGTGGTGCGGCGAGCCGAGGGAGGGGGTGGCGTGAGCGCCTCCATCGGTAGTGTCACGGGGTGCTCATCGACTACCACATGCACCTGCAGCCCGACGGCGCCGAGGCCCGTGCACGCGATGAGCGGCGGTGGGAGGCGCACGGCGGTGCGCGTTCCTTCGGCTGGATCGGCCGGTACGTGCAGCAGGCGAAGGCACGTGCCATCGGCGAGATCGCCATCACCGAGCACGTCCACCGGTTCACGGTCGTCCGGGACTGGCACGACCACCCGTGGTGGCGGGGAGAGGCGACGGAGGACCTGTCGGAGCACTGCGCGGCGGTCCTGCACGCCAGGGAGGCGGGATTCCCGGTTCTCCTCGGCATCGAGATGGACTGGCTGCCGAATCGCGTCGACGGCATCCGGGCGCTCCTCGACGAGTACCCGTTCGACGTGGTGCTGGGCTCGGTGCACTGGCTGGACACGCTCGGCATCGACGACCCCGGTGACCCCGCCGCGGCGCATCTGGGCGACGACACCGTCTGGGAACGCTACCTCGGCGAATGGGTCCGTGCCGCCCAATCGCGTCTCTATGACGTTATGGCGCATCCGGACCTGCCCAAGGTCTTCGGTGCGCGTCTTCCCGACCGCCTGCGGGACCGCATCGACGAGGCCATCGCCGCGGCGGCGGAGTCCGGCGTGGCGATGGAGTGCTCGTCGGCGGGGCTCCGCAAACCGGTCGAGGAGATGTACCCGGATCCCGACTGGCTCGCGCCGATGAGAGAGCGCGGCATCCCGGTGACGCTGGCCAGCGACGCCCATACGCCGGAGGACGTGGGCCGTGACTATCCGACCCTGGTCGCCGCGGTCCGTTCGGCCGGGTACACGACGATCACGCGCTTCTCGGAGCGAATCGCACGCCAGGAACCCATCGCATGACCATACGGGTCGGTCTGGGCATCGACGCGCATCAGCTGGGTGAGGGCATCCCCCTCATGCTGGGCACGTTGCACATTCCGCACGGCCGTGGCCTCATCGGGCACAGCGACGGCGACGTCGTGGCACACGCCCTGTGCGACGCGCTGCTCTCCGCCACCGGCGGCCCCGACATCGGTGCGCTCTTCCCCTCGGACGACGAGACCTTCCGCGGGATCTCGGGCGCCTCCCTCATCGCCGTGGTGCGCGATCTCATCGAGGGTGAGGGATGGAGCGTGGTGAACGCGCACGCCGTCGTGGTGTGCCAGGAGCCGCGCCTCAGCCCGCATCGTGAGGCCATGTGCGCGGCGCTCACCGAGCACGCCGGCGCCCCGGTGACGGTGCACGCGACCACCACCGACAGGATGGGCTTCCCCGGTCGAGGCGAGGGCATCGCCTGTCAGGTCGTCGCCCTGGTTCAACGCGACACGTGAGGGAAGGACCCGCATGACCGACGGAGCGATCCGCTTCTACTCGACGCTGACCAAACGCAAGGAGCCGCTGGAGCCGCGTCCGGACGGTACGGTGCGGATCTACGCATGCGGCCCCACGGTCTACTCGCGCGTGCACATCGGCAACGCCCGGCCCTTCGTCGTGTTCTCGGTCCTCAAGCGGTACCTCGATCGCCGTGGCTTCCGCGCGATCCTGGTCTGCAACATCACCGACATCAACGACAAGATCTACGTGACCGCGGAGAGGGAGGGACTCCCCAGCGACGAGGTCGCCCGCAGGTACGCCGATCTGTACCGCGCCGACACGGATCGCCTGGAGCTCGGCCGTCCCACGCACGAGCCCCTCGTCACCGACACGATCCCCGAGATCATCGCGCTCATCTCGGATCTCATCGATCGCGGCCTGGCATACCCGGCCGACGGTGACGTGTACTTCCGCGTGGAGCGCTTCGAGGGGTACGGCAAGCTCTCGGGCCGACGGCTGGAGGACATGCGCAGCGAGGAGCCCGGTACCGGCAAGGAGAACCCGCTCGACTTCGCCCTCTGGAAGGGGCACAAGCCAGGAGAGGACACCTCGTGGGAGTCGCCGTGGGGACCGGGACGGCCCGGCTGGCACATCGAGTGTTCCGCCATGGCGGAGGCCAGCCTGGGCATGGAGTTCGACATTCATGGCGGGGGCATCGATCTGGCGTTCCCGCATCACGAGAACGAGATCGCGCAGTCCGAGGGGGCGCGCGGTGTCCCGTTCGCCAAGATCTGGATGCACAACGAGATGCTGGAGCTCTCGGGCGAGAAGATGGCCAAGAGCGTCGGCAACATCCAGTCGCTCGCCGAGGTGCTGGACCGCTGGCCGCGCGACACCGTCATCGCCTACTTCCTGACGAGTCACTACCGCTCCAAGCTGCCGTTCTCGGACGAGCGCCTGGAGGAGGCCGGTCGCCGCGTGGAGCGGCTCCGCAACACCCTGCGGGCGATCGATACGGCCCTCGAGGCGCCCGGGGAGGGGACGAACACCGACCTGGCGGGTGCGCTGGTGTCGGCGCGCGGCGCGTTCTTCGAGGCGCTGGACGACGACTTCAACACACCCGAGGCCTTCGCCGCGCTCGACACCGTGAGCCGCGCGATCAACCATGCGCTCGACAGCGACCGTCCCGGCGAGGCGCAGCTGCTCGAGGTCCGGCGGCAGCTGCTCGAGCTGCTCGACGTCTTCGCCCTCGGCGGTATCGACCGCGACGAGGAAACCCCGGCCGAGGTCGCGGAGCTCCTCGAGCGGCGACAGGCGGCTCGGGCGGCGCGCGACTTCGCCGAGGCCGACCGGCTCCGCGACGAGATCACCGCGATGGGGTACGAGATCCGCGACGGCGCCGACGGCGCGACCGTCGTGCCACGGGGGTAGTCCCGAGGGCGTTCCGGGAGATCCGGCATGCGCGTCGGAGCGGTATTGGCGAGTCGGTGTGGCGCGTGACGCCGACTCCGTGGACGATGGGATCCAAGCATCACAGAGGCCCCGCCCGGCCCGGGGACCGCGGGGTAGCATCGGCACATGATCCACCCTGATCTCCGCGCGCTCATCGCGTCCGGACCCCTCGCCCACCTTGCGACGGTGGGCGCCGATGGCGCTCCTCAGGTGACCATGATCTGGATCGGGCTGGACGGGGAGGACCTCGTCAGCGCCCACCTCGGGCGATGGGCGAAGATCCGCAACATCGAGCGCGATCCGCGTGTCGTGCTCTCCTTCGCGGCGCCACGCGACATGGATGTGGTCCTCAACCCCTATGCCGTCATCCGGGCCCACGCAACGGTTCATGCGGAGGAGACCGCCGCCTGGGAGCTGCTCGCGCGCCTCGGCGACACCTATCTGGCCTCCGGTGCGCGCTTCCCGGCGTCGCCCGCCCCCGGCTTCATCGTCCGGTATCGGGCGCTGCACGTCGGCGGTGTCGGTCCCTGGGCGCCGAGCGGCTGATGCTCTGATCGGTGTCCCGTGTGGAGAGCGCGCTCGGGGCACCGCCGCCGGGCACGCGGAATCGCCGGGACGCGCCGCCGATACGGCGCCGACTCCATCTCCGCCGAAGGGCCGCTGACGAACGCGCCCGCGCGTGTCCGTCCGGAGCCGGTGTCAGGGTGGCCGGATGCAGCCTCAGGTGCAACCTCCGGTTGAGAGTTCTGGTGGAGCGATGGTCCAGGGTCTCGTCCGATCCGTGGTGGGCGGTGGGGGCGGCGGCCGATGAGGACCGTCGTCTACGGGAAGAACCCGGTCCGTGAGCTGATCCGTGCGGGTCGCCGAGGCGTCCATCACGTGATGGCCCTTCCGGATGTGAGTCGCGAGCCGTGGCTCGGCGATGTGACCGTGCGGTCCGCCGATCGAGCCGCGCTGGGGCGCGAGGCCGGCACATCGGATCATCAGGGCGTCGTCGCCGTCGTCGACGCATATCCGTATGCCGACGCCGCGGAGATCCTGGAGCGCACCGGACCCGTGCTCTGCCTGGACCGGCTCCAGGACCCGCGCAATCTCGGGGCGGTGGCACGGGTCGTCGAGGCCGTCGGGGCCGCGGGCATCATCCTTCCGGACCGCGGGTCACCGGATGTGACCGGGGCCGTCTGCAAGACCTCCGCCGGGGCCATCGAGCACGTGCACCTGGCGCGGGTCGAGAACCTGGCGTCGTTCCTCCATGACGCCCGCGGTGCCGAGCGCTGGGTCTACGGCGCGGATCTCACCGGCGATGCCGAGGACTTCCGTGTGGCCGGCCTCGACGGCAACAGCATCGTGGTGGTCGGCGCGGAGGGAGAGGGGCTTCGTCGTCGTGTCGCGTCGATGTGCGACCGCATCGTGCGGATCCCGATGCTGGGACGCGTTCAGAGTCTCAACCTGTCGGTGTCCGCCGCACTACTCCTCTATGAAACCGTGAGAGCGCAATGATTGTCCGCTATTTGCGGGAAAGGTGCGGTTGACTTTCGGTCGTTTCACCCGCAGTATGGCCCGATAGACGAAGTCGAAAGTTCTACTTGAGACTCACTCTTTGGTCGTATCGTCGAAAAAGACCTGCAAAGAACGGACACCCGAATGAGTGGTTCACTTGCCTCCCGCCACATGACCAGCGAACGGATTCAAGCTCGAGCTTTCGTCGAGACTCAGGATCGTGCGCTCGTTGCACGGGCCCGTGAGGGCGATTCGGCCGCGATGAACCGCATCATTGAGCGGTATCGCGGGTTCGTGCGTCTCAAGGCCAGTTCGTACTTCCTCGCCGGCGGCGAGGTGGACGACCTGATCCAGGAGGGGCTCATCGGGCTCTTCAAGGCCGTGCGCGACTACCGGGTCGACCGTGAGGCCTCCTTCCGTTCGTTCGCGGAACTCTGTGTCACGCGCCAGATCATCACGGCCATCAAGACGGCGGCGCGCAACAAGCACGCTCCGCTCAACACCTACGTGTCGTTCAGTCACTCCCGGGCCGGTTCCGGCGACCAGGAGGTGACGCTGGCCGAGGTGCTCGCCGGCGACCCCGTGTCCGACCCGATGACGCAGGCGATCTCGACGGAGGAGCTCCGCTCACTCCTCGACTGCCTGGGATCGACGCTGTCCGAGCTCGAGAGCGCCGTCCTCGCCATGTACCTGGAGGGGCGGAGCTACGAGGAGATCGCCCAGATCCAGGGGTGCACCCCCAAGACCGTCGACAACGCGCTCCAGCGCGTGAAGCGCAAGGTGTCGACGCATCTGAAGCGCCGCGAGGTCATCGACCTCCGCTGACGTTCCATCCGCCCGGACCGATCCGGGCTCCGCTCCCTGAAGCGAACGGCCCGCCGCGGACACATCCCGGCGGGCCGTTGTCATCTTCGGCGGCATCCGCGGTACGGGCCCCGGAATCCGATTCGTCTCGCGGGGTCGACCCTGTCGATTTCTGCGGCGCCCGTTCGTCAAGATGGTGTCGGGCCGGTCGGCTCGGCGATCACGGTCCGCCGCGAGGTGGGGACAAGGAGGAAGTCATGAAGTACGCACTGCTTCTCATGGGGCACATCGACGATCCACGGTGCGGAGAGGACGGGGGCGCGAGTCCGGAGGAGTTCTTCGCCTTCGACCGGGAGATCACCGACGCGGGCGTCGTCGTCACGTCGTTCGCGCTCGAGGACCCCGAGCACGGGGCGATCGTCGAGACCGACGACGGGGGCGAGCGGGTCGTCTCGACCGTTCCTCTCGCCGAGGTACGTGAGTTCGTGGGTGGTGGCTACATCATCGATGTCGCGAACATCGACGAGGCCATCGCCTGGGCCAAGCGGAGTCCCGCGTCCGCTCCGGGCGGCCACGTGGAGATCCGCCCGGTCGCCCCCTACTGATCCATGGAGCCCGAGTCCCATCCCGGGAGTGGACCCCCCGTACCGATGGGCGCGGAGACCGCGGAGCGTGTGGCGGCGGCCCAGCGGGCCGTCGCCGCCGTGGGTCGCGATTCCCGGACACGGGTTCTCGCGACCCTCGCGAGGCGGTTCGGCGACCTCGACCTCGCCGAGGACGTGCTTCAGGATGCGTTCGCCGAGGCGTTGCGGGCGTGGCCCTCGCAGGGGATTCCGTGTTCGCCCGAGGCATGGCTCACCACGGCGGCCCGGCGAAAGGCCCTGGACGTCGTCCGGCGTGAGGGCGTCCTCGCACAGAAGGTCGCCCGCCTGAGGATCGAGGAGGAACGGGCACCCGCCCCCGCGGGGTTCGGCGATCCGGCCGAATGCACCGCCGCCGACGGCGATCCGATCCGAGACGAGCGACTCGGCCTCTTCTTCGCCTGCGCCCATCCGGTTCTCGTGCCCGCCGACCGGATCGCGCTCACTCTGCGCTTTCTTGCGGGCCTGTCGACACCTCAGGTGGCGAACGCGCTCCTCGTCCCGGTGGCGACGATGCAGCAGAGGATCGTGAGGGCGAAGAGGCGAATCCGCGCACTGGGTGTCCCGTTCGACACGCCTCGCCGTGAGGACCTGCCCGATCGCCTTGCGGGCGTGCAGCGGGTCATCCTCCTGCTCTACACGGAGGGATTCGCACGCTCCGACGGCGCCGCGCACGTCGGTGACGACCTCACGGCGGAGGCGGTCCGCCTCGCGCGGGTGCTCCACGGGCTGATGCCGGATACCGCGGAGGTCGCCGGTCTTCTCGCTCTGTTTCTCCTCACCGAGGCCCGCCGTCCGGCACGCACAGATGCCCAGGGGCGTCCGGTCCCCCTGGTCCGTCAGGACCGCACGCACTGGGACCACCCACTTATCGTCGAAGGGGCACGTTTGGCGGAGACCGCGGCGGCCACGCGCGGGGCGGGTACCTACGCGATACAGGCGGCGATCGCGGCGGTGCACGCGGAGGCCGCGAGCTTCGAGTCGACGGACTGGGAACAGATCGTCGTCCTCTACCGCCTTCTCGGTCGCCACGAGCCGGGGCCGATCGTTCGGCTGGGGCACGCGGTGGCCGTGGGAAGGGCCGTCGGCCTGCGGGAGGGACTCCGTCTCCTCGACGAACTCGCCGACGACCCCGTGCTCGACCGGCTGCGCGCCTATCACGTGGCGCGGGCCGTGACGCTCGACGAGCTCGGCGAACGCTCAGCCGCCGCCGAGGCCTATCGTCGCGCGCTGGGCCTTCCCGGGAACGACGCCGAGGCGGACCACCTGGCGGCCTCGCTCGCCGCTCTGGACGAGGTCGGCGCCTGACGGGTGATCAGGTGCGCTTTCGGCGGTCACTTCGCGATGGTGCTCGAGCGGACCGTGGGCCGGGGCGTGTTCCCCAGGTAGAAGATCCCCGGGATGGTCTCGAAGCCCAGGCTCGGGTTCCTCCGGAGGGTCGATCGGAGGATCGTCGCCTGGCCGGTGCGGTTGTTGCTCACGAAGAACACCGCGCCGCCGCCCTCGGGTGCGACGTTGTTCTCCATGGTGACGCGGTCGAGGAGGAGGGTGAAGCGGTTGCCGTCCAGGTAGATCGCGCCGCCGTTGCCACCCCCCGGCGTTCCGCCGCGGGCCGGGTTCGCGCCACGTCCGGTGGCCCGGTTGTTGCGGAAGGTGCTGGTCCGGATCTGCCACGAGACACCGATGCTGGAGATCCCGGAGCCGTTCGCACAGCGGCCTCCCGCGAAGGTACTTCCTGTCACGACAACGGGAAGATCCCGGAACTGGTCCAGCACGCGGATGGCGGCGCCGCCGACATCCGGTCCGTTCATGTCACAGCGGTTGGCCGTGAAGCGTGCGTTCTGCACCTGCAGCCGGCCGCCGCGGACGAAGACGGCGCCGCCGCCTCCTCCGTCCATCCTCTGGCCGGTGGCGTTGCCGGCGTGGAAGTTGATGTTGCGGATGAAGAGGCGCGGAGTGGCCTGGTCGTTGCAATGGGAGGTGGTCCAGACCTGAGCCCGGTCACAGGTGTTCTGGTAGAGGATCCGTCGGCGGCCCTGGCCGCTCAGCGTCACCTTGCCGCCACCGTCGATCACCACGGTCGGACTCGTGTTGCGGACCTTGGCCGTCGCGGCCATCTTGATGACGACGGGCTTCGGGCCGCAGTTGAACGTGATGAGGCCTCCACGGGCGACGGCCGTGACGACCTTCGCCGACGTGCAGCCGGCCGGGGTGCCGTTGCCGATCACGTGCCGCTTCTGCGCCTGGGCGGCGGCGGGCAGGAGGAGGCCGGCGGCGACGAGGGCGGAGACGGCGGGGAGGAGGCGGGTGCGACGTGTCATGGCGGGCAGGCTAACGGCTGCAGGCGCGGCACCCGCCGGTCGTGGGGTCCGTGGATGCCGGACCCGGCCGCGTTCGCCCGCCACGTCCGGCGGGCGAACGCGGCCGAGAGATCAGGCGTCGCCGGTGGGCAGACGGGGCGGCATGTCGTCGCGCATCGGCGGTGCGGGCTGCCCCGGGATCGGGTCCGCGTCACGGAGCCACGTCCGGTTGAGAGACGACTGCAGGTATGCGCCCATGGCGGGCGAGAACACCAGGTAGAGGATGAGGACGATCCATCCGTTGACCGGTTCCGTGCCGGACACGCGCGCCGCACCCTGAACGCGCTCCGTTCCCCGCCAGAGCGTGATGATGGCCGGCACGATGATGAGCGCGCCGGGAAAGAGGGCCAGGAGCGAGTTCGTCGGATTCTGGCCGAGGTCATATCCCCGGGCGTTGCCGTACGCCTTGAGTTCCTTGTGGATCTTGTACCACCAGACGAGGGCGTAGATGCCCAGGGTGATGATGGGGAGGATCGCGACGGCCCAGGGGCTGCGGATCTTCACGACATCACGCGTGTCGCGGATCGTCATCTCGAATGCCATCGGATTCTCGCCTTCGGTTCGGGTGTGATTCGCCGGTGGACGGAACTCCGAGCGCCCGTCACGGGCGATAGCGTCAGGATAACGCCTCTCGATCGGGGCGGGTCGCTCGGGTCGGCGTCGGGAGCACCGGGGGGCGGTGTCGATCCGAGGCGCCCGGCTGGAGAGACCGGGAGGGCGGTAAGCTGGACGTCCTGCCGGAATAGCTCAGCTGGTAGAGCAGCCGCCTTGTAAGCGGCAGGTCAGGGGTTCGAGTCCCCTTTCCGGCTTGTCTCGGGTCGCGTGGACACACGGGCGTGACGTAGACACATCCGACGCTCCTTTGACCGCGGATCCGATGGTCCGGCCCCTCCGCGGCCCCCTTCTCGAGGAGCGGAGATGGCCGGGGCACATAGAATCACCCCGATGGGCAGACCCGTGCGGCGGCACGCCGACGCCCGCCTTCTGCGACACCGTGAGTCTGTCCCTGTGCGCTCCCACATCATCAGGTCCAAGGTTCGCGTTCCCGCCGTCGGAGACGCCACGGTCGACCGTCCACGGGTCGATGAGATCCTCCGGGCGGCGGTACGGGACCATCCGATCACCGTCGTAACGGGGGCGGCGGGGAGCGGCAAGACGACGGCCGTCGCACAGTACGTCCGGCTAGAGGCAGGGGACTGCGCCTGGCTGACGGTCGATGAGGCGGAGCGGTCTCCCAGCCGTCTGATCGCCTATCTCTCCGCGGCGATCGAACCCGTCGCGCCGTCGCTCAGTATGCGGGTCGACGAGTTCCTGGCGGACGGACTCGCCCCGCTCGACTGCGCGGCGCTCCTGGCGGAGGGGCTCCCCGCCGGGATGGTGCTGGTCATGGACGATGTGCATGCCGTCGAGACACGGGGATCCGTGATCGCGCTCCTCGCGGCGCTGGTGACGGGACTCGCCGACGATGCGCGACTGCTCCTGGTGGCCCGTCGTCTCGAGCACCTGGACCTCTCCCGCGAGATGCTGAACCGGCGGGTCGCGCGCGTCACCGACCATGATCTGACGCTCACGTCGGACGAGGTCGCCGCGGTTCTCGTGCGGGCGGGATCGACCGCCGATCCGTCGGTCGTCGCGCGCAGATCAGGTGGCTGGGCCGCCGGAGTCGTCTTCGAGACCCTCGGTGCGGACCGGCCCCGTGACCGACGGGATCCGTTCTTCAGCTATCTCGGCTCCGAGGTACTCGGCGGCGTCCCTTCTGCGCTTCGGAGGCTGCTCATCGCGAGCGCCGTCATCGAGCTCGTCACCCCGCACGGACTCGATGCCGCCGCGCGCGCCATAGGCGAGCCGGAGGGGCAGTTCGAGGGCTTGGTCGGACAGGCGCTGCCGGGATCCCTCGAGGAGGAGGGATTCCGCTATCACCCGCGCTTCCGTGAGTTCCTCCTCTCGCGTCTGGACGACGAGCTGCCGGAGCAGGCCGGGAGGGTGCGGTCGATGTGCGCGCAGTCCCTTCTGGACGACGGGCATCCGGAGGAGGCCGCGGACCTCCTGTTCAGCGCCGGAGTCGTCGACGAGGTGGTTCCGGTCGTCCGGCGAGCGGCGTCCCACCTCATGAGGCGCGGCGACTGGGACAAGCTGATCACGTGGTGCTCCGCGATCGGCGAGGACCGGCTTGCTCGTGACGGTACGCTTCGCGGTCTCCAGGTGCGTGCGCTGATGATGAGCCGGCGCCAGGAGGACGTCGCGCCCGTCGTCGACCGCATGCGGGCGACCGGAGAGTTCACGCGGCACGTGGACGAGGACCCCGACGTGGCGGCCTGGGCGGTCTGGGCGTTGCACGGCGCCGGCGACCTCGGCGAACTGCTGACGCTCGCCCCTCCCGTCGACCGGTCCCCGCGCTGCCGGAGCGTGCGGTACATCCTCGAGACCCTGGGCGGTTCGGATCCGCCGCCACCGTGGCTGCCCGGCGCCTACGACCACGTCCAGCCCCTGCATATCGCGCTGCAGTCCGCGGAGTACTACCGCGGCCGGTTCGCGCAGCTCGAGCACCTGTCGGCGGCCGCGGCGAGCAGGGGCCCGGTCACGGCCACTCTCGGACGCATCTTCATGATCGCCGCGCTCACGGCGCAGGGGCACCTCGCGCGCGCCCGCCGGGAGCTCAGCGACGCCGCACCGCGCGTGCGGAGTTCGCGATTCGTCGAGTTCTGGCAGATGGCGGACGCCGTTCTAACGTTCGAGGAGGGTGATCACGACACCGGAATCGCGCTCATCCGTGAGGCACGTGAGACCTCACGTCGCCACGGGTACCGCCTCGCGGACCGTGCCGTCTTCCCCGCGGTCGAGGGCAAGATGCTCGTGCGCTCCGGCGCCCTCCCCGACGCCGTGGAGTTGCTCGACGGGACGCTCTGGTGGTGTGCCCACCACGGTGTTCCCTGCATGGGCGAATGGGCGGAGACCTGGAGGGCCGCGGCACTCCTCGGGCTGCACGACGATCCCTCGGCGGTCGGCGCGGCCCTCGAGCGGGCCATCGGCGGCATGCGGTCCGCGGAGCGGCATCTGGAGTTCGTGGCGGCGCTCGTCTTCCTGGCAGAGGCACGCTGGCGGACGGGGGAGGACGACGAGCACGACAGGCTCCTGGACGAGGCGCACCGCGCCGCCATCCGTCTCGGGACCCTCACCTCCCTCGTCACCGCCGTCGACGTCTTCCCCGACGTGGTCGCCCGGCGCCTGGAGTCGTCGGACCCGGCGGCGGCCGACGTCTGGCGACGTGTCGCGCTCGCGCGTGAGCGATCGCCGGAGGGTGTGCCCGACGCTCCCGTTCTTGTCGTACGGACGATAGGGACGTCAGGTCTCGAGACCGGGTCCGGTGCGGTGTCCGTCCCCGATCGTGCCGTCGCACTCGCCGCGCTGGTCACGGCGTCCGGCGCCTCGGGGCTGGCGCGGGACGATGCGCTCGTCAAGCTCATCGAGAGGAGCAGCGACCCAGCGGGATACCTCCGGCAGATCGTGCGCCGCCTCCGTGCCGCCCTGCCATCGGGCGTCGGTCTGGAGACTGACGACGGGGTTCTCCGCTGGCGTCCGGGCGACGCCGTGTCGAGCGACGATCACCGGCTGATCTCCCTTGTCGCCCGGTCGCGGCGCGAGACGGACGCACGCCGCATCGAGCTGCTGGACGAGGCGGTGCGCATCGGGGAGCGGGGACCGTTTCTCCCGGGCAGCGACGCGCCGTTCGTCCAGGAACGCCGGGCAGAGGTCGGCGTCCACCTCGCCGAGGCCCGGCGCGAGCTGGCCCAGGATCATCTGGCGAGCGGTCGCGCCTTCGAAGCGGAACGGGTCGCCCGTGCCGCCGTCGACGACGACCCGTACGGAGAGGTGGCGTGGGTACTCCTCCTGCGGGCCGAGGCCGCGGCACGCGGGCCGTCGGGGATACCGACCCTGTTTGGCGAGTACGAGGCGCGCCTCGCGGAGATCGGCTTGATGCCGTCCCCCACGATGGAGGAGCTCTGCACCCGCCTCCGCCGCGGTTCGCCCTGACGTCACGGGTGAGTCACGGTCCTGTCACGCCGAGGCGCATAGCGTGACTGGCGTCAGATCACACCGCAGAGGAGGACGTGACCATGCCCGGAATCGAAGGACAGCTTCGCCCCCATCAGTTCGGCTTCTCCATGCCGCCCGGGGATCCGCCGTTCGACAAGCCGCCCTACTACTACCGCGACATCGAGATGATGGCGTTCGCCTACGAGACCGACGACGCCGCGGCCGCAGCGATCGTCCCGGAGGGGCTCACGATCGCCCACTCACCGGCGATCGCACAACTCATCTTCACCAACTTCCACTTCTCCACGCTGGGCTCGTACACAGAGGCGATCCTCGGTGTGAGCTGCCTCTGGGAGGGGGAGCCGGTCACCTACTGCACCAACCTCCTAGTCACCAACGAGGTGGGACTGATCGGAGGGCGTGAGCCGTACGGCTTCCCCAAGCTCTTCGGCGAGGTCGAATGGGTGAAGGAGCACGAGATCATCTCGGCCTACGCCGAGCGCCCGAAGGGCAAGCGGATCTGTACCGGAGTCATGAGGCCGCGGGACATCCTCGCGCCGGAGGACATCGTCACCCCACCGCTGGTGACGCTGAAGATCATCCCCAGTCCGGAGGAGGGTGCGCCGCCCGAGGTCTGCGAACTCGTCCGCACGCCGCTCGACTTCCAGCTCATCGTCGGATCCGACGGACGTGGGGAGGGCTTCAGCGGCCCTGGGAACGTCACGTTCGACTCCCCGTCGGCGGTCGATCCGTGGCACCGGCTGCCGGTGCGCCACATGGTCGCATCGAGCTGGGGGCGCTACAACTTCGTGCTTCCGTACGGCGAAGTCATCAAACGCTACGCGGTGACCGAGACGGCCGAGCCCGTCGCACCACCACCCGCTGTCGGCGCGGCGTCGTGACTCGTCCGTCATAGGTGCCCGCCGGCGCGCTGGGACGGCCCCACGCAACCCGCGAGCCCGGGCGGGGTCCGGTCGCCGGACCCCGCCCGCAGTCTCCTAGCCGCCCCCGTTCGGGGAGGGCAGTGCCGGTGCCGCGGGGAGGGAGATAGCGCCCCCAGGCGCCGGCTTCGCGGGCTTGGCCGGTCTGGAGGGCTTCGTCGGCTTGGCCGGCTTTCCGGGCCTGGCCGGTTTCGCCCCCTTCTTCGGCGCGGTGCGCCTTGGTGCGACCGGAGGCGGCATCAGGTAGGTCTTCGTGAAGGTCTTCGCCTTCACCCGGGCGCCCGTGTCGTTGCGCACCCAGAGCGTGGTGGTGACGCGGACCCTCGTGAAGCGCTCACCGGCCTTGAAAGGACCGCGCTGACCGATGCGTCCCATTCCGTAGGTGATGGGGCGCACGGGCGTGCGGAGGCGGTTGAGCTTCGTCCACCCGGTTCGCTTCGTCGACCGGAACTCCACGAGCGTCTGGATCCGGTTGCCCGGCCCCAGGCGTTGCGGCACCGCCACGGCCGGGGAGACGCGGATCCACCCCTTGGTGCATCCGTCGACGAGCCGGATGTTCGGGCGGATGGACCATCTGATGGGCGCCTGTCCCTCGACGCCCGGATCCCAGCTCGTCACCACGGTCGGTTGGGTCTTGGCGATCGCGGGTGTCCGGCAGGTACCGGTCGCCGGTGCCGCCGCGGTCGCCGTCGACGCGCCGATCGCGAGCGCCGCAACACCGGCACCCAACGTCATCGCCGTCCGTGATCTCCCCATCTTCCTGTACCTCCTGTCAGTCTGACTTGATGGTCACCCAGCCTAGGGTGACACCGACGCGTTGACAACCTGGCCGAAGGTCGAGGTCTGGAGAGAGGGGCGGCAGGCCTCGTCCCGGTCTCGCAGCCCGGTCAGCGTTCCTCGTGTGCGCTTCGGCGGTGACTCCTGCGTCGCCGCTGCCCCGAGGCGGACCGGTCTACCGGCTGTGGCTGTTCCAGCGGTCGAGCTCGGCCAGGTGCTTCGCCAGGTGCGCGTTGTCCTGGAGCATCTCCCGTGCCAGGTCGTCGGCGTCGAGGGTCACCCGGCGATCCCCGCCCAGGTCCGCCGCCTCGAACGGGATGTCCTCGTAGACCGGGGAGGAGGCGGTCGGCAGGTCGTCGCCGTAGGCGTCGATCTCCGGTGGCTCGGCCGGCGCTGTGCGGCCGGGTTTCGCACCGTTCCTCTCCTGATCCTTCTTCTGCGCCTCGTCGGCCTTCTTGCTGAAGACCGTGCTCGCGATGAGGAGGAGGATGAAGAGGGCGAAGGGGATCAGCTGCTCCATACTGCGATTATCGCATCGGACGGGCCGACACCTGATACCCCGAGGCCACATCTCGCGCACCGTGGACGGATGAGGGGTTCGTCCGCGCCCCGACGGGTCAAGTCCTCGCGTGAGAGGCCGATGTAGGGGGCGATGCGGAATGCGGCGCGCAATCTGGACCGGCGTGTGATCGGGATCGGGGCCTTCGTGCTCGTCCTGCTGGTCACCATCGTCAGCCAGGGGTTCGGGAAGCCGGGCCTCATGGCCGGTGCCTCGGGCGCGAGCGGCTCCGCGGGCGCCGAGGGAGGCCCATGGGAGGCGAACCTCGCCACCCCCGATGACCTGGCCGCCGCGAGCGACGCGCAGCAGCGCGATGCGGGACCCGCCGACATCCTGCAGCGGTTCTCGTCCGCCGCCCCCGGGCCTGCGGTGGCCGGATCGGCCGGGACGACGCCCCAGGCGGGGACCCCGTCGCACGATGATCACGAACACGAGCATGAGGCGGAGGTCACGCGCGACCTGCCCGCCGACTACGTCGCCGGAGCACCGCCCTCGGCGGATCTCGCCGCGACCCTCCGGAAGTCGCAGGAGCGCTTCAACGCGACCCAGCTTCCGACCGCCGCCAACGCCGCGGTCGCCGTCGCGACGAGTCCGAAGATCACCTTCACCCGCCAGTCGCAGATCGACGACCTGAAGAGCGGCACCGTGGACCCGCGCATCGTCGACATCCTCACCTGGATCATCAACCGTCGCCAGTCGATCACCATCACCTCGATGAAGACGGACCACACGAAGTGCGTCGCGGGCAGCAATCCCTGTCGCGTGAGCGCCCACCACATGGGACGCGCCGTCGACATCGCGGCCGTCGACGGTCAGTCATGCAGCGCCTCGCCCACCGACAACTGCGCCATCCTCTACCGCGAGATCGTCAACACGCTGCGCGGCACCCAGTACCAGCCCTCACAGATCATCCACGGCTTCGACGACTGGCCCAACGAGTCGTGGAACTTCGCGATGGGCAACCATCGCCACCACATCCACATCGGATACTGAACCCGCGCGGGTGGGCGGTGGCGCCTATCCCCGGCCGGCTGAGCGGCGCGCCCACGGATCCGGCGGATGGTCGCCGTCCCGGCCCGCGTCCTCATGGTGAAGGACATCTCCGTCGGCACGCAGGGGCGATCCACAGGTCCCGCAGCTGAGCGCGCCCACCGTCGTCCAGTCGGGCGTGGGCGGGTGATCCGAGTCGAGGTCGCATGCGGCGACGACTCCGTCGTTTCGGTGGATCAGCCGGCGTGAGGCGGGATGGGGACCCACCGGGGCGCCGCAGAACCGGCATGACAGCGCGTCGAGGCCGACGTTCACGGGCGACGGATCCATGATCATTCGGCCCGGCCGCGTCCGACACGGCTGAGTCTTGTGGCCTGGGCGAGGTGGTCGAGCATCCTCTCAAGCTCGAGTGGGCGACGCGCGGCGGGCGTGAACTCACCATCGGCGGTGAACTCGGTGAAGATCGAGAGCGCGACCTGGGCGCGGACGTCCATCATCTGGAAGTTGGCGACGATCTGCCGCCAGTGCTCGACGGCCCGGATGCCGCCGTCGGCCCCGTAGGAGACGAAGGCCACGGACTTCGCGGACCATTCCGGTCCGAGCGAGTCGACCGCGTTCTTGAACACGCCGGGGACGCTGTGGTTGTACTCGGCCGTGACGAACACGAACCCGTCGCAGGCGTCGATGGCCGCACTCCAGCGCGTCACCTCGGGCGAGTCGTACCTGCGGTCGGCGACGGCCGGGTTGGTGGGCGCGGTGAAGAGCGGGACGTGGAAGTCGCGCAGGTCGATCAGCTCGAAGGCGGCGTCGGGACGCGTGGTCGCCGCCTCCATCACCCACCGCGCCACGGCCTCGCCGCGGCGCGTCTCGCGGATGGATCCGATCACGATGCCGATCTTCATGTCGCCTCTCTGGTCCGGGCCGGAGCCCCATGACGCGGGACCCGACTCCGCAGAGGATCCCACGGGCGGGAGGGGCGTGCCCGCGGTGGCGGTGGACACCACACGGCCACGATGCTCACAACCTCGTGTGGCTCAGTTATTGACTATGCGCAGTTTATGCGCAACCATGCCCGGTATGAGCCCGAAACCCGACGATCTCGACGCCATCATCGCCCTCCTCCGGGAGGCCGGTGAGCAGGAACCCCTCGACGCCCTCCCGCATCTGCGTGAGGCCGCCGAACGACTGGCGGCGACCATCGACGAGGAGATGGCGGAGGCCGTGCTTCACGAGGCGGCCAGCCTGCGCGCGGCAGGTGCGCGTGCCGGGCTCAGCCAGAACGCGGTCGGCCCCCGGCTCGCCCGGACCGCCGCCCTGGCCCCGTACGCGTCCGACGACGGTCGTGTCACGGCCGCGGGTGTCGAACGCGCCCGCTACGACATCGAATCCGGTCGAGCGCCAACCCCGGCGGCGGCACCGAAGCCGCTGCGATTCAAACCCCGAAGGAGCAGCCCATGACACGTGCCGATCTGACACACATCTACTTCCTCCTGGACCGTAGTGGGTCGATGTGCTCCATCGCGGCGGACACGGAGGAGGGATTCGCCGCCTTCGTCGAGGAACAGCGGTCCCGCACGGCCGGTGAGTGCCGTGTGACGCTTGCACGGTTCGACAGCGAATACGAGGAGGTCTACTCGGACCTCCCCCTGGCGGACGTGCCGCCGCTGGTCCTCGCGCCACGCGGGTCCACCGCCCTCCTGGACGCCATGGGACGGCTCATCACCGACGCGGGCGCCCGCCTGGCCGCACTGCCGGAGGGCGAGCGTCCGGGAACCGTCGTCGTCGCCGTGATGACCGACGGGATGGAGAACGCGTCGGGTGAGTGGACCCATGCGGCGATCAAGGCGCTCGTCGAGCAGCAGGCCACGAAGTACGGCTGGCAGTTCCTCTACATGGGCGCGGATCAGGACGCCGTCGAGGTCGGTGCCAGCATCGGGGTCGCCCGCGACTACGCCGTCACGTACTCACGGGGCAATGCCCGGAGGGCGATGGCGGCCACGTCCGAGCGGATCGCCGACTATCGCGTGGATCGCATGGAGGGCGTCGAAGCCGTCATGGCTCCCTTCTCGGATGAGGAGCGCGACGCGCTCGCCTGATCCGCTGTGCGCCCCCGCAGCGCGGCGTTCCTCTTCAGTGCTCCGTCGAAGATGCGGACGCCGCGCAGGAGGGCCTCGATGTCATCGGCGTCGAGGTCGCCGATGATGTGCGCGAAGCGGGCCATCAGCTGACGGGACCGGGCGTCCACGGCGTCCCGTCCCGATTGTGTCAGAGTGACATAGCGGCGGCGCCGGTCGGCGTCGGGTGCCTCCGCGTCGTCGATCATGCCGTGCCGCGCGAGCCCCTGGAGCATCCGCGTGGCGGTGCTGGCGCTCACCCCCGTGCGGTCGGCGATCTCCCCGACGGACATGGGGCCGTCGACGAGGACGCTCAACGTGAGGTGCTGTGGCGCGGACAGCGGCGGACCCTCACCCTCCGGCGCCGGACGGTCATTGCTGCGCATGATCTGGACCACGATCTCGGCTCGCAGATCCAGCAGCGCACGGGTCGCTTCGAGGAGGGCGTCGGAGTCAGGCATCGTTGGTGGGTCCCTCCGCGGGTGTTGTTTTCATCATGACGACGCGAGTGCGCGACTCCGGCCGAGGGATGCGCAGCGCGCCGGCAACGGCGAGGAGTGCGGCGAGTCCGGAGAGCGCGAACATCGCGGTGTAGCCGGCCTCCCGGGGCACCGCGGTCCCGGTGATGGTGAGGCTGGTCATCACGGCCGCGCCGACCTGGCCCCCGATGACTCCGCCGATCGTCCTCATGACGGTGTTCATCCCCATCGCGACGCCCGTCACCGACTGGTCCACGTTGTCCACGATCAGCTTCGCCAGCATCGAGTAGGACATGCCCACGCCGGCTCCGATGAGGGTCATCGCGACGACGATCCCCGGGATGGTGGAGTGGAGGGTCACGAGGGCGAAGCCACCGAGGGCGAGGACGAAGAGGCCCGTGGCCAGGATGCGGCGGGCCCCCACATGGCGCTCCAGCGCCCCCGCCAGCGGCCCCACCACCAGCATCACCGCGGACGCGGGAAGCAGCAGGAGGCCCGCCTGGGTGACCGTCGATCCGAACCCGAAGTCGATGCGGTCGGCGATCCGGGCGGGGAGGTCCGGGGTCGGCATCTGCACCAACGTCGGCACCAGGAGGAATGTCCCGAACATGGCGAACCCGGTGACGAGGCCGACCAGGTTCGTCCAGAAGACGCTGCGGTCGCGCATGAGGCCGATGTCCACGAGGGGTTCGTCGACCGCGAGCTCCACGACGATCCATGCGACGAGGAGGACGAGGGACAGGGCGAACGAGCCCAGCGTGGCCGCGGAGAGCCAGCCCCATCGCTCCCCCTCGCTCAAGGCGACGAGAAGGGCCGCCAGGCCGGCACCGAGGAGGATCGCGCCCCACCAGTCGATCCCGGCCCGTGTCCGGACCGGCGACTCCGGTACGAGGAGGACGAGAAGGACGAGCGCGATCACAACGGGTACGGCACCCAGCCAGAAGAGCCACTGCCACGACGCCGTGTCGAGGATGACACCGGAGAGCACGAGCCCCGCTCCGCCGCCGACCCCGAACGTGGCGGAGAGGAGGCCGAGGGCCACGCCCACGCGCTCCGGGGGAAGCTCGTCCCGGACGATTCCGAACGCGAGGGGGAAGACGGCGCCGCCGACACCCTGCACGGCACGCGCCGCGATGAGGGATTCGATGGAGGTGGAGAGCGCGGCGGCGATGGTGCCGACGGCGAATGCGACGAGGGCGACGACCATCATCCGCTTCTTGCCGTAGATGTCGCCGAGCCGGCCGACGATGGGCGTCGAGACGGCCGATGTCAGGAGGAAGCCGGTGAAGACCCACGTCGCCCAGGTGCGCGTGGTCCCCAGATCGGCCTGGATGACGGTGAGGGCCGGCACCACCAGCGTCTGCTGCAGGACGTAGGAGATCGCGACGACCAGGAGGATCGTCAGCGTGATGGTGGGCGATGGGCGTCGTGACAATTTCGGGCACCGGGCGGCTCCGGCGATAACCGTTGCACTATACAACTATTAGGTGGCTCACGGAGCTCTCGCGGAGTCCGTTCGGCGGGGCGTGCGCAGCGGCTCCTCGTCCCGGACCGGCGCGGCATCCGCACCCGTGATCGGTGTTTCGTGTCACGCTCCGCCGTCGGGGCGGGACTGGCGTTTTCGCTGCACTCTCCGGTATTCCCTTAGGACGAGAAGGACATGTGACCGGTTTCATCCGGTGCTAACATCCCTACATGTCTGACTCACGCCGAATCCTTGTTCTCGCGACGGAGACCGTCGCCGGCCGGGCGATCCTCGATGAGGTCCGCTATCGGGGTGGGCCGGACGCCGTGGTCCGTATCGTCTCGCCCGTGCTCGTACCGTCGCGACTCAGCCACCTTCTGGGGACGTCGCGCGATTCTGCGCTGGACCAGGCGCGCGAGCGGCTCGATGCGTCCGTCGCCTCCATGCGTGCGGCGGGGCTCGATGCGGAGGGGCGCCTCAGCGACAGCGATCCGGCGCAGGCTCTGGAGGACGGCGTCCGGGTCTTCCGGCCCGACGAGGTGATCATCTCGACGCATCCGCCGTCGCGATCGACGTGGCTCGAGAAGAAGGTGGTGTCGCAGGCGCGCGAGGCGTTGTCGATCCCGGTCCACCACGTCGTCGTCGACCTCATCCACGAGTCGGATGTCGTCGACCGCGACACCACGAAGCCCGGACCGCGCGCACCGAAGCGGAAGCTGACGTTGTACCGCGCGTCGGAGTACGAGGAGGCCGTCACGGTCCACTCCGGCGGATTCGAGAACGAGAGCACCGCCGGACGGTCGGGCGTCGCGTTCACCACAGCCGAGCCGGGGGCGGTCGACGAGACCATCGTGTTCATGGTCGAGATCCCCGAGGACCTCGCCGAGCCGTACGAGGTGACGACGGACGGACCCGACCGCATCTTCGTCATCCCGGCCGATCTCGTGAACCGGCACATCCCCCGGGCGATCAGCGGCGACTTCTCCGAGTAGGGTCGCACGCCGCGGCCCGCGCTCGTCGCCCGCGTCACGTGGATGGCCGACCGTCCGGGTGGCGTCCGGACGGGTGGAGCCCTTCACGCCGGTGATCACGGTCGGCGGATCCGGTGTGCGGCCGCCTGGCCGACACAAAAATATCTGTTTCCCCACTATATTAACGGGGAATTGCGGTCGTCCGAGGCGGGGCTCCGTGCCGTGGGACCGGCGGTCCCACGACGCGAACCGGTATAACCCGAAGGCATCCACGCTTCTCACGACGGCTTGGCGCAACCGATCGATTTCAAGGGAGACCCATGAGCGAACAACGGCCTGAGACCCTCGCGCTCCACGCGGGGCAGGTGCCCGATCCCACCACCAACAGTCGCGCGGTGCCGATCTACCAGACCACCTCGTACGTCTTCAACGACGCCGACCACGCGGCGGATCTGTTCGCCCTGAAGACGCCGGGCAACATCTACACCCGGATCATGAACCCGACGTGGGACGTGCTCGAGCAGCGCGTCGCCGCGCTCGAGGGCGGCATCGCCGGCCTGGTGCTCGCATCCGGCCAGGCGGCCATCACGTACGCGGTCATGAACATCGCGCAGGCGGGCGACAACATCGTCGCGCTCTCCACCCTCTACGGCGGCACCTACAACCTCTTTGCGCACACGCTGCCGCAGTACGGTATCGAGGTGCGGTTCGTCGACCCCGACGACCCGGCGGGAGTGGCCGCGAAGGTCGACGACCGGACCAAGCTCGTCTTCGCGGAGACCATCGGAAACCCGCGGCTCAACGTGGTCGACATCGCGGCATGGGCGGATGCCGCCCATGCGGCCGGCGTTCCCCTCATCGTCGACAACACGGTCGCCACCCCGGTCGGTGCCCGTGTGATCGAGCAGGGCGCCGACATCGTGATCCACTCGCTCACCAAGTTCATCGGTGGTCACGGCACCTCCATCGGCGGTGTCATCGTCGACTCCGGCAAGTTCGACTGGACCGCGTACCCGGAGAAGTACCCGCTCCTCACGGGCCCCGACCCCAGCTACCACGGCGTGGTGTGGAGTGACGCGCTCGGACCGGCGGCGTACATCGGCCGTGTGCGGACCGTGCTCCTGCGCAACACCGGCGCCGCGCTGTCGCCGTTCAACGCGTTCCTCATCCTCCAGGGCGTCGAGACCCTGCCGCTGCGCATGGAGCGTCACAACGCGAACGCGCTGTCCGTCGCCCGGCACCTGAAGAGCCACCCCTCGGTCACGTGGGTGAACTACCCTGGGCTCGAGGACGACGCGTACCACGAGGCCGCGAAGCGCACCCTCACGGGTGGCTTCGGTTCGCTCCTCACGTTCGGGATCAAGGGCGGTCGCGAGGCCGGACGGAAGTTCATCGAGTCGCTCGAGCTCTTCAGCCACCTCGCCAACATCGGTGACGCGAAGTCGCTGGCCATCCACCCGGCGACCACCACGCACTCGCAGCTCAACGACGAGGAGCTCGAGGCGGCGGGGGTCACGCAGGACACCGTGCGCCTGGCCGTCGGCATCGAGAACATCGACGACATCCTCGCGGACGTCGATCAGGCGCTTGCCAAGGCGGCGGACTGAGCGCCACCCGGCAGCACGTACCCGGCTGTTCGGTCGGCCGCGTCGCAACCGAGCGGGCGGTCCTCTTCACGGAGGATCGTCCGCTCGTCCTCGAGTCGGGTGAGACGCTGACCCCGGTCGAAGTCGCGTACGAGACGTACGGGACGCTCAACGAGGACCGGTCCAACGCGGTCTACATCTGTCATGCGCTGACCGGCGACGCCCACGCCGCCGGCTACCACGAGGATCCCGAACGCGCCGGCTGGTGGGACAACATCATCGGTCCGGGGCGCCCCGTCGACACGGACCGTTTCTTCGTCATCTGCAGCAACCTCCTCGGAGGCTGCCAGGGGACCACGGGACCCGGCTCGACGAACCCCGCGACGGGTGAGCCGTACGGCCTGCGTTTCCCGTCCTTCACCGTCGGCGATCTCGTCACCGTGCACCGCGCGGTCATCCGTCACCTCGGCGTCACCCGCCTGGCCGCCGCGATCGGGGGCAGTGTGGGCGGAATGCAGGTGCTGCAATGGGCGCTCGATCACCCCGACGATCTGCACGCCGCGGTTCTCGTCTGTTCGACAAGTCGGCTGACGCCCCAGAACATCGCGTTCTCCGCCGTCGCACGTGAGGCGATCCTCCGTGATCCCGCCTTCAACGAGGGCGACTACTATGGGACCGACCAGAAGCCCGACACCGGTCTCGCGCTCGCTCGGATGATCGCGCACATCACCTATCTCTCCGAGGAGTCCATGCGCCAGAAGTTCGGGCGGCGCATCCAGGGGGCGGACGTCCCGCGCGGCGGGTTCGGCGTCGACTTCGAGGTGGAGAGCTACCTTCAGCATCAGGGCGCCAGCTTCCTCAAACGGTTCGATGCCAACAGCTACCTGTACCTCACCCGGGTGATGGACTACTTCGATCCGTTCGGAGACGATCCGGCGGTCGTGGCCGAGCGCCTGAAGCGCGTCAGGACGCGGTTCCTGGTCTTGTCGTTCGACAGCGACTGGCGCTTCGACACCGCGCACTCACGTGAGATGGTGCGGACCTTGGCGGCGCATCGGGTACCCGTCACCTTCGAGGAGATCTCGTCGCCGTGGGGACACGACTCGTTCCTCCTCGTCGTCCCCGAGTACCACCGGACGGTCCAGTCGTTCTTACAGCGGGTCCACCGCGAGGCCGTCGAGGGGATCGTCGATGCCAACGGGAACGGGGCGGCCGATGCGACCTGACCTCGCGCTTCTCGCCGGCATGACCCCGCGCGGCAGCCGCGTCCTCGACCTCGGATGCGGCGACGGTGCCCTGCTGGAGCATCTGATCCACGAACGCTCCTGCGGCGGTCAGGGCGTGGAGATCTCGTCCGAGGGCTTTCACGCCTGCATCGACCGCGGCGTGCCGGTCATGCGGGGCGACATCGACGACGGTCTCGAGGACTTCGAGGACGACTCGTTCGACATCGTCATCCTCTCGCAGACCCTGCAGGCGACCCGGCGACCCGCCTTCGTCCTGTCGGAGATGTTCCGCATCGGGTGCACGGCCATCGTGTCGTTCCCGAACTTCGGGCACTGGGGCATCCGTTCGCGGCTCGCCGTGCGGGGTGTGATGCCCGTGTCGCGGGCGCTGCCCTACCGCTGGTACGACACCCCGAACATCCACCTCTGCACGATCCACGACTTCGAGCGCCTGGTGACCGAGGTGGGCCTACGACCGCTGCGGTTCGTGCCCCTCAACTCACGGGGCGGCGAAGCGGGCGCCGTCGCCCGGCGTCGTCCGAACCTCTTCGCCACCGGTGCCGTCTACCTGCTCGAGCGCGTCGCGGACGGCGCGGAGAACGCGCCGGCGGCCTGACCGGTGTCGGCGTTTCGCGCCCGACCGGCACGGGATGCGGCGGCCTCTGGCCGGTGATCGACCGCCGCTCTCGGTATCGTGCCGGGGTCCGGGGCGCCGTCCGAAGGGTGGGTGCTCGTTTCCAGCGGGGTCGCGGTGGGGAGCGTATGTCCAGCAAGCAGACGATGGTCGTCCTCGATCTGGAGGGCGTGCTCGTGCCCGAGATCTGGATCGCCGTTGCCGAGCGAACCGGCATCGATGGTCTGCGGCGCACCACGCGCGACGAACCGGACTACGACGTGCTCATGCGATACCGGCTGGATCTCCTGAACCGGAACGGTCTGACGATGTCGGCCATCCAGGACGTCATCGCCACGCTCACCCCTCTGGACGGCGCGAAGGAGTTCCTCGACTCACTGCGCGACCGCACCCAGGTGGTGATCCTGTCCGACACGTTCGAGCAGTTCGGCGCGCCGCTCATGCGCCAGCTGGGTCAGCCCACCATCCTCTGCCACCGCCTGGTGGTGGATGGTGACGCGATCGTCGGCTACCGGCTGCGAATGCCCGATCAGAAGCGCCACGCCGTGAACGCGTTCCGGTCTCTCAACTACCGCGTCGTCGCCGCCGGTGACAGCTACAACGACGCGACCATGCTGGGTGCCGCGGACGCGGGATTCTGGTTTCACTCGCCGGACAACGTGCGTGCGGACTTCCCGCAGTTTCCCGCGACGGACGGCTACGACGAGCTGGCCACCATGATCGACCGGGCGCTCGCCGGGTGAGCCGCACGCACCCGCGCGGCACGCACGAACGGGCCGACCACGTCGCACGGAGGCCGCCGGTACGGCATCATGCGTGCATCATCGGTGGAGGAGGACGAGTTGGCGGGTAATCGACGGATCGATCGCATCAAGTCAGACGACTACGTCATCGGGCTGGACGGGCTCGACATCACCGAGCTCCGTGAGCGCCGTGATGAATGCCGTGATGAGCTGGACCACCTCTCGATGCTGCGGCGCTACCTGCAGAGCCGGGCCGGCGTGCTGACGGCGGAGGCCGGCAGGCGAGGCGGCGATGATTCGACGCCGCTGGTCGACAAGCTGGCCGAGATCCTCGCGGGAGACGGCACCTCCGGTCCCCGCCGGTCGCTGGGCACCGTCGTGCGCCTACGCGAACCGGACGAGGAGATGCTCCTGGCCCGCCGTCGCGTCGAGAAGCTCGTGGTGAACGCGGGGGTCGTGGATCCAGCCACCCTGTCCGAGGACGACCTCGCATCCGCTGTGAAGGAGCTGGAGGAGGAGGAGACGGTGATCTCCGCCGACCGGACCATCGTCATGGGTGTCCTCACGACCCTGCAGGACGAACTCAAGCGCCGCTTCAAAGAGGACCCGAGCGCCGCGATCAAATCCTGAGGCCCGCGGCACCGGCATGACCGCCGCATGCCGACGGCGATTGCGGAGACCGGTCGCCACGGGATAGCGTCTTCGGGTGCGCCGCGAACCTCTCATCGCCCTCTGCGGGCTCGCGCTCACGGCCGGAGGCGCTCCCGCGGGTGCCGCCATCGCCGATCTCCAGCTGGCCAGCCGCGCACAGTCGGGGGCCAACCCGTCCTCGCCGGTCACCGCGGGTGCAGTCGCCGGCGACGGTTCACGGGTCGCGTTCACCAGCGCCGACGCCCTGGAGGGCCAGCCCGTCGGCGGGGTCCGGCAGGTCTACGTGCGCGAGCCCGCCTCCGGTCGGACGATCCTCGTGAGCCGCAATCGGGCGGGGCAGCCGGCAAACGCGGCGGTGGACGCCGCCGGACCCAGCACCCGCGGGCCCGCCGTCTCGGCCGACGGTCGCTTCGTCGTCTTCACATCGCATGCGTCCAATCTCGTCGCCGGTGACGACGACGGGGGGCAGCGCGACGTCTTCCGCGCCGACCTCGCCACGGGGGCCATCCGCCTGGTGACGGCGGCGCCGTCAGGATCGAGCACCGACACGGTCGACGACGGGGTCGACGTCTCGGCGGACGGTACCCGCGTCGTCTACGCACGTACTCCGCCGGGTGGCGACCGGCAGCTCGTCGTGCGCGACCTGCTGCGTGGCGGGGAGATCCCGGTCGGCGTGGCACCGGACGGTTCGGCCCTGGGCGGCCCCTTCGGCCAGCCCGACATCAGCCCCGACGGGCGTGTGGTCGCATTCTCGTCGGGTGGGCAGGTCTATGTCCGCGCTCTCGACTCGGGTGTGACGCGCCACCTCGGACCCGGTGCCCAGCCGGACCTCTCGGGTGACGGCTCGGTCGTCGTCTTCGTCGACGGTGCGACGGTGCGGCGTGCGATCGTCGCGTCCCGCGAGATGGTGGTGATGAGCACGAACGGCAGCCAGCCGCGGGTGAGCGCCGACGGGCGGCGCGTCGCCTGGACGGCGTTCGGTGACGCACTGGCCGGTGACACGAACGGCGTTGCCGACGTCTACGTCGCGATGGCCGGGGGCATGCCGACCCGCGCGAGCGAGCGGACGACCCCGCCCGTCCAGGTCGCGCGTGCGGCGACCTCTCCCGCGCTCTCGGCGAACGGTGGCCGCCTCGCCTTCGAACTGGACGACGGACCGGCCCCCAGCCAGTCTCTCGTCACCGGCGACGCAGACCTGGCGCGCGACGTCCTGGTGGGCTCCATGACGCCGACCGACGGTGCGGGCCCCCGGATCACGGCCGGTGCCGATGCCGCGTCCACCGGTGGTCCGGTCATCACCGTCAGCGGCCGTGTGAGCGACCCCTCCGGGGTCGCCTACGTGCTCGTCCGTGGCGCGCGGGCGCGGGTCGACGCCGCCGGCGGGTTCGCCGTCACGCTCAACCTCGTCGGTGGCAGCAACACGATTCCCGTGCGGGCGATGGACGGTGCGGGCAATGTGGCGCAGGTCCCGGTGGTCGTGTCGCGGACCCTTCTCGCGCGGATCGGGGTGAACGGGGTGCCCCGGGCATCGGGTCTGAGCGTCGCACGATCCGCCCGCCGCACGCTGGTGCGTTTCCGCCTGGACCGGAGGGCGACACGCGTCACCGTGCGTCTTGCCCGACGTCAGCCCGTGGCGGGCGGTGGGTCGCGGTTCGTCCCCGTCGGGCCCGCGCGGCGTCTGAGCGGTGTGGCCGGCGCCCGAGGCGGGCTTCTGTCCACGACGCCCCTGAAGCGCGGCATCTACCAGGTGCGACTCACGGTGATCGCACCCCAGGGGGCCCGGGTCGTCGCACACCGGTTCGTCGTCCAGGTCGCGTCTCCGGCGAGGGGGACGTCCGCGCGGAGGTAGGCCGACGTCCGCGCGACCGGGGGTCGATCGCCTCGGCGTCTCCATGCTCACCCGGGCGTGGACTCGGGTGCCGGCTCTCCGGGCTCGGAGGCCTCGCGTCACCATCGTCGTCGGATCTCCGAGTCCGATGGCGGCATCCGGATGCCGGTTCCGGCACCGTGGGCGACACGAGCGCACTAGTATGCGACGCGACTCGCGAACATGCGAAAGGACCGTCGAATGGGCTTCATGCGCCGATTCATGCTGATCGTCAAATCGAAGATGAACGCTCTGCTCGGCCGCGCGGAGAACCCGCACGAGCAGCTGGACTACTCGTACGAGAAGCAACTCGAGCTGCTCCAGCAGGTGCGTCGCGGCGTGGTGGACGTCACCACCAGCAAGAAGCGCCTCGAGCTCCAGGCCGAGAAGCTCGAAGCCAGTGTCGCCAAGCTGGACCAGCAGGCGCGCGCGGCCGTGCAGGCGGGTCGAGAGGACCTCGCACGCACCGCCCTCGAGCGCAAGCAGGTGGTGCAGGGGCAGCTGCAGGGGCTCGACGCCCAGCGTCAGCAGCTGGAGGGCGAGCAGCAGAAGCTCGTCGCGGCCGAGCAGAAGCTCACGGCCAAGGTCGAGACCTTCCGAACGCAGAAGGAGACCATCAAAGCCCAGTACTCCGCCGCGGAGGCCCAGGTCAAGATCAACGAGGCGTTCACCGGCATCTCGGAGGAGATGGCCGATGTCGGTCTCGCCATCCAGCGGGCCGAGGACAAGACCGAGCAGATGCGTGCCCGATCCGGTGCCCTGGACGAACTGCTCGAGTCCGGTGCGCTCGACGACATGACGCAGAGCGGCGACGCCATCGACCGCGAACTGGCGAAGATCGGCGCCAAGTCCGAGGTCGACAGCGCCCTCGAGGCACTGAAGTCAGAACTCGGTACGGGCACCTCGACGCCGGGGCAGACGGCGAGCCTCGGTGACGGCGGCGAGTCGAACGGCGGTGGAACGCAATGATCGTCCGCATCCTCGGCGAGGGGCAGTACCGCATCCCGGACGACCGCATCGCCGGTCTTCAGGAGGTCGACGAGGGACTCGAGCGCGCGGTTGAGGCCGGTGACGCCGTGGCCTTCTCGGAAGAGCTCGCCAAGCTCGTCGGGGCGGTGCGTGATCTGGGCGAGCCCCTCCCCATCGAGGAGCTCGTTCCGAGCGACGCCGTCGTTCCCGACGCGGACACCACGCTGGAGGAAGCACGATCGCTTCTCTCCGACGAGGGGCTGATCCCGGACTGAACGCCCGCTCGTCCATCGTCGACCGCGCCAAGCAGGTCGAGCGAGATCACTTCTACATGGGGTTGGCCCGGGCGGTCCGCGAGGGCGCGGACTGTCTGGGCAGCCACGTCGGTGCGGTCCTGGTCCTCGGCAACCGCGTGATCTCGACCGGCTTCAACGGCACGCCGGAGGGGTTCCGCAACTGCTCCGACGGCGGGTGCGTCCGGTGCCGCGACAGCGCCCTGCACCGGGAGGGGAAGGCGGATCTGGCGCACGATCCCGAGCACATCCCGGGACGCGGACTTGACCGCTGCATCTGCGTCCACGCTGAGCAGAACGCCATCATCACCGCGGCACGGTTCGGCATCCGCGTGGACGGCGCCACCCTCTACACCACGCTCTCACCGTGTTTCGGCTGCCTGAAGGAGGCCGTTCAGGCGGGGATCGTGCGTGTGGTCTACGACGAGGAGTACCACGCGCCCATGAGCGACGTCGTTCGTCGTCAGTACGACGATTTGTCGGTGCATCTGGCGCGCGGTGACGAGGCGGCGTTCGAGCGTCTGGCCGCAGCGGTGGACGCGGAGGCACCGCCGGCCTGAGCGATCGTCAGTGGGTCCGTCGGCGGACTCGAGAGAGTCCATGTCTGTCTCGGCGTGCGGATCGTCGTGACGCCGGGACCGCGAGCAGCACCTGACCGGGTCGAGTGCGGCCTCCACGCACGTTTGTTGGAGATCCAAGGAAAGTCTGGTGCCAGGCACCCGACGTGCGCGGCGTCATCGATCAGAACGAAATGTCCTGTGGTGCAGGAACTTTCTGTTCGTGCGGTTTGATACGCGCAAGTTAAGTGCCTGGCACCAGACTTGCGCGAGATCGTCAGCGAACGTTCGTGGGGCCACGCTCGTCGCTCCTCAGATCTCCTGATCCCGGTGACGCATCACGATCTCGTTGATCCCCACGTATGGCGGCTGCGTGACCGCGTACATCACGGCTCGCGCCACGTCGTCGGCCGTCAGTGCGACCGTCGGCGGGTTGTCGAAGAACGGCGTCTCCACGTTGCCCGGTGAGATCACGGTGACGCGGATGCCGCGGGGCAGCAGATCCTTCCGTGCGGACTCCGCGAAGGCGACAACGGCGTGCTTGGTGGCCGAATAGAGCGATCCGGGGATCTCGACGTGCCCCGCGACCGAGCCGGTGATGAGGACATGTCCGCCCGTCTCCTCGAGCGCCGGGAGCGCGGCGCGCACGAGCAGGGCGGGACCGAGGACGTTCGTGAGGACCATCGAGCGCCAGTGCTCAGGCGTCTCGTTCAGAAGGCCCCGCACCGCACCGAAGCCGGCGTTGGCGAAGACGACGTCGAGGCGTCCGAAACGGTCGACGGTCGCCCGGACCGTGGCCTCGACCTCCTCCCACTCCGTCACGTCGCAGGTGAGCGCCATGGCCACGTCGGCGCCGCCCAGTTCGGACTCCAGGTCCTCCAGCGCATCGCGGCGACGTGCGGCCAGCGCCACCCGGTAGCCAGCCTCCACGGCGCGGTGTGCCGTCTGTGCGCCGATCCCGCTCGAGGCGCCGGTGATCAACATGACAGGACGGTCGTCCATCGGGTTCACCTCTGGTCGGTGGGGGGCGGCTTTGGGACACACTAGTCGCCCGGCCGGGGTTCCACGGATGACGCCACCGGGCCGGGGGGAAGGTGCTGCGCATGCCGGGTGGTCGGCCCCGGGCGGCGGGGTGGATGCCCACCGCCGGGCCGCACCTCCACCGATGACCCCATCCGGCCCCGTCGACGACGCCTCCGACATGGGACACTGGTCCCATGGAACGTCGCTTTCGCCTCCGCCGCAACAGGACCAGTCGAATGCTGTGGCCGATGATCCGCGGCGAGCAGTATGCGGTCGTCACCGGCAACGAGGTCCGGGTGCGGATGGGGATCCTGGGCAACGCGACGATCCCGTGCCGGGAGATCACCCGTCTGAGCGCGATCGACTGGCCCTGGTGGGGCGGCTTCGGCGTCCGCTTCGGCCGGAAGATGGTCGCCTTCACCACCTCCCACGGGCGCCTTGCGCTCATCCAGCTGCAGCAGCCCATCTCGGTGCGAACACCGCTTCCGTGGAAGACACCCCGCATCGCCATAAGCGTCGAGGACGTCGACGGGTTCCTCCGTGCCGTCGCCCATGCGAACGGCCTGGGTATCGACGTGGCGGACACCCTGACCTGACGCGGTCGCGTGGCGACCGTCCGACGCGGACGGTCGCCGGCGAACGGTCAGCGGCCCCGGCGGTCGACGTCGGTGCCCGGCCGGGCCTCCGCCGGCACGAAGATCGCCCCGCCCACGGCGATGACGCGGCCCCGGCCGGCCGGCCGGGCACGCAAGAGGGCGGCGCACCCGACGCGCGCCGATCCGGCCGCATGCGTTCCGGCTTCGGCGCCTCCGTGCTCACGTGTGCGCCAGAGCCGGGGGCGGCCCGATCATGCCGCGGCCCGGCGTGAGCGCCCTCGCCCCGGACCGGCTACGCGGTCGGCTGCATGGCGATCAGCTTGTTTCCGTCCGGGTCGTAGAACTCGAGGAGCTTCGAGTGACCGAGATCCTCGACCTCGCCCTTCGGCGACTTGTTGGCCGTCAGCGTCGCCTCCAGCGCATCGATGTCCTCGGTCTGGAACACAACCGTCGCACCGCCCTGGTGGGGGCGGGTGGCGAGCTCGCCCTCGAGGGCCAGCTCCCCGTTCCCGACGGCGAACTCGGCCCAGTCGTTACCGGCACGGTTCTTGAGCGTGAGGCCCAGGACACCCTCGTAGAACGCCACCGCCGCGTTCATGTTGCAGATGCGGTAGTAGATCGTCTCGATTCCGCTGATAAGCGCCACGATTCCTCCGTGCGATGTGAGTGATGCGGGTCATGGAACCGTGCCGGCTTTGGGGGTTCCCAGGTCTGCGTCAGACTACTCCACCGGGCGGGATCTGAGAGCCGTGTTTGCAGGTCTTTGTCAATGGTCTCCAGACCGTCAGCTTTCTGTGAAACTGAGCGGTGTCGCTCCCGTCCGCACCTACACTGGAGGCCGCAACGTGCCGAAGTCACAACCGCATGTGAAGTACCGACGTGCCGCGATCATCGGAGCCGCCGTGCTGGCCCTCGTGGTCGCCGGATGCGGCGGCTCGGATGCGAGCACCGTGGACACCACGACGGCGGACGCCGTCACGACACCGACAGAGGTCGCACCCACCAGTGACACCACGCAGGCCCCCACACCGACAGCCGACGCGCCGGACGCCCGGGGCGTCACGGTCTACTTCATGAACGAGGCGGCCACCGCCCTCGTCGCGGAGGAACGGTCCGTGAGCGGCACGAGCGCGCTCCGTGCGGCGCTCGTCGGCCTGGTTGACGGCCCCGAGGGGGCCGACGGCATGCGGGCGCTTCCCGCCGGGACCGCGATCGTGGGAACGGATGTGCGGGGTGGTGCCGCGTACGTGAACCTCAACGCCGCGTTCATCGACGGGTACCCGACGGGTGGCGCCGCCGCCGAGGTGTCCGTGCTCGCTCCGCTCGTCTACACGGCCACCGAGGCCGCCGGTGTCGAACGGGTTCACATCACGGTCGACGGCCAGACGGCCGCCCCGGCCGGGTCGCAGTTCGACTGGACGGGCGGCTTCACACGCGCCGACTTCCCCGACCTCACGATCACCGGAGGCTGACACGTGGTCCGACGTCTTCTCATCGCGCTCGCCGTTCTGGGGTTCATCCCCGCCGTGGCCCAGGCCTCCGCGCTGGTCGCGATCGACCCCGGCCACGGGGGAGGGGACCCCGGTGCGATCGGCGTGCTGCCCCCCGGAACGGATACCGGGATGCCGGCCCGCTACGACGCGGATGGGCGGACGCTCCTGCTCGAGAAGGACATCAACCTGGACGTGGCCTTCCGGCTGAACCACCACCTCATAACTCGGGGGTACGGGACGGTCCTCACGCGCAACACCGACAACGCCGGTGGTGACGTCCCGTTCACCAGGGAGCGCGATGATCTCCAGGCGCGGGTCAGGATCGCCAACAACGCCAACGCGGACATCTTCGTCTCGATCCACCACAACGCCCTTCCGGTGACAAACGCCTCGTCGACGACCGTCACCGGTACCGAGACGTACCGCTACAGCTACTCGAGCCCGCAGTCGAAGGCACTCGCGGAGGTGCTCCACCGGAACCTGGTGGCCGCGATGGGTCTTCGCGACCGGGGGGTCAAGACCGCGAACTTCCTTGTTCTGAGGGAAACGAGGATGCCCGCCGTCCTGCTTGAGGCCGGCTTCCTCAGCAACCCGCAGGAGGCGCGTTTCCTGGCCGATCCCAACGTACGCCAGCGGATGGCCGAGTCCATCGGCGTCGGCATCGAGGAGTACGTCGCCGCCGGGTACAGGAACCCGAATCCCGCGACTCGGGCCGCGGCGCAGCGTGTGCCCACCTACCAGGTGAACGCCGGCTCCTTCCGGCGGATCAAGGACGCCCGCGCCCGTCTCGCCCTCACCCGCAAGCGCGGCTTCAAGAAGACCATCATCCGCAGCGAATGGAACTCGACGCTCAAGCGCTACATGTTCGTCGTGCGTGCGGGGATCTTCGTCGACCTGAACAACGCGAAGTCACTGCGCAGCACCCTCCGGGCACGGAAGGTCCCGGCGACGATCGGCGGGATCCCGAAGGTGAGCCATCCCGTTCGGGTGCGCTAGGAGGGCCGGTCTCCGGAGAGGACGGCCGTCCTTCCACGGGCGAGCGGTGAGCCGTCCGCGGTACGGACGGTTCGGCGGTGCCGGGTCATCCGCACCGATGGCGTCGCACGAGACGGCCGGTCAGGAACCGCGGCCGATCACGACGACCACGTGCGCCCCTCCGGGCGCGTCCGGGATGCTCCCGGCCTCCGGCAGCGGGCGGACGGCGCCCTCGATGCCGAGGTCCTCGGCGACCCGCTCGGCGAGCGCCTCCGCACCCGGTGCGTGATGGACCGTGGTGGGCCCCGGGTGCTCCGGTGCGTTCCCCGCGAAGACGGCCACGTACCCGCGGTCCTCGGCCGCCTGGGCCAGCCGTCCGGCCGCTCCCGTCTCGGTGCCGCCGTTCAACACGGCCAGCCAGACCGATTCCCGGCCGGCGTCGTCCGGGAGGTCCACCGGGGATCCGTCCCCCGCGGTCGGGCGCACCGTGACGTCGAACCAGGTGTCGGGAAGATCCAGCCGTGCCCGCATGGTGGCGCCGTCCAGGGTGACGTTCCCGAACGGGTACATGTGGACCCTCGCCGCGAATACCCGGGGAGATGCCCCGCGCTCGACGATCTCGACGGATCGGATTGGGAGGTCGGTCCGCAGCCGGGCGGTGAGCTCGTCGGGTGTGAACGTCGGCGGGGATCCCCAGCGATGCAGTGGTGCGATCTCGTCGTAGGGATCGGGTACGCCCCGCAGGTACGGCTGAGGCTCGTCGGTCGGGAACACGCGGTCGCCGTCCTCGGTGTGGCCTCCGGACGACGAGGAGTAGTAGGTCGTGATCAACTCGCCTCCGGCGGTGACCACTCGCCCGCGCGTCGCGGTCACCGCGGCATCCGTTCGCGGGTCCTCGTCCGTCACACCTCCGTAGACCTGCGAGCGTTGATCGTCCATTACGTCGAACGGACGATTCGGGGTGCGGTTCGCGAGCGCGTAGGTGCGCGCCACGATCGCCTGGGCCCGGAGCGCCTCGGCGGCATCCTGCGCCCAGTCCGGCGACATCTCTCGTGACACCACGCTGCGCAGGTACTGCTCGACCGGGACGGTGTTCACCACGTCGATGCCGCTCTCGGTGGGAAGGATGCGGATGTGCCCACGGTATGAGCGGCCGTCGACCCCGATCGGCGCGCCCGCCGTCCGGAACTCGAGTGCGTTCGTCGAGCGGATCTCCGCACCCCGTTCGGCGGGGCTCGCCACGATGGCGTCCCCGTCGCGCGTGACCCGGAAACCCGGGGTGCGGGTCACCGTCACCGTTCCGTCGTGCGTGACGCGCCAGGGGCCCTCGTGCCGGAGCGTGACCTCGGCGACGTCCTCCACGACCTTCACGCGGATGTCCGCGGGCGGGTGGTCGGTCACCTCGACGCCGGAGTAGTAGTGCTTCAGGATGGCATCGGCCGAGAGCCCCTCCTGCGCCGCGCGCCGGGCGCCCCATTGACTGAGACCCACGCCGTGGCCGAACCCGCGGCCCGAGAAGACGAACACCCGATTCGGATCGGGCGGATCGTCGCTCCAGGCCTCCTCCATCACGACGGCGCCGACGGCGACCACGGCCAGGACGGCCACCAGAACGCCGACGCGACCGCGGCGCCGGGGAGTGTCGGACTCACGTGCCATCCGTCGCACCGTAGCGCCCCGTTCGGCGAGCCGTCCGCAGGGCCGGTCTACCATCGGCATCCGTGTCGTCGGACGCCGCACAGCTCAGACTGTCACTACCGGTCACGCAGCCGGGGCGTCGGAGCGTGCCCACCCTCGCCGACCGGCTGTGCGACTTCCTCACGCGGTGGGGGCGACCCATGGAGATCTCCGACGTGGTCTCCGAGATCCTCCGCGTCCACGGATGCCCCCCGCCGCTGCAGCGGACGCTCGTCGCCGACATCGTCGACGCCGACCCGCGTCTCACCTGGTGCGAGCGGGATCGCGTCGGGCTCGCACCGTCGCGCTGGGCATCCGCGCGCATCGATGACGTCACCTACGTCGTCGTCGACCTCGAGACCACGGGTGGTGTTCCCGGTCGGTCCAAGATCACCGAGATCGGCGCGGTTCGCCTCAGCGCCGGGGTCGTCGTCGACCGCTTCGCCTCGTTGGTCGATCCCCGCCAGGACATCCCCCCGCTCATCCAGGCGATCACCGGGATCGAGCCGGCGATGCTGGTGGGCAAGCCCACGATCGACGAGGTCATCGAGTCCTTCGCCACGTTCGTCGGGGATGACGTCATGGTCGCCCACAACGCCGCGTTCGACCTCTCGTTCCTCAACTACGAGCTCCACCGCGTCACCGGCCGGAAGTTCACCCAGCCGTGGCTCGACACTCTGGTGCTGGCCCGTCGGCTGCTGCATCAACGGGTCGAGCGCTTCAACCTGCGCGCACTCGCCGAGTGGGCGGGGTCTCCGGTGACTCCCGAGCATCGCGCCCTCGCCGACGCCGAGGCGACGGCGAGCGTGCTCGTACGGCTTCTCGACCTGCTGGCCGATACCGGGGTGACAAGCCTCGAGCGCGCCGTCGAGCTTGCGCGCGGCGGTCCCGTCAGCGGGAGGGCGAGCGACCAGCGCGACCGGCTCCCCGGCGCGAATCCTCCTTCCGGCACGGCACGCACGGCGGAGGAGATCCCGCCACGAGCCGGGTCCGATGGACGGCCGCCGCAACAGTGAGCGGTTCCCGGAGGCGTGTCGTCGGCTCCGCGGTGGAGAATGAAGCGGTCAACGATTCGGAGTCGCCCCGCAGGATGCCGCCGCAAGCTTCAACGACCGCTCAGGATGAGCGCGCCGTCCGTACCCTCGTCTCCTGGTTCGAGGGGGCCGGAGCCGATCTGCCCTGGCGGCGTACACGCGACCGGTACGCCGTCCTCGTGTCCGAGACGATGCTGCAGGCCACCCCGGTCGGACGGGTCGTTCCCTACTACACCGCCTGGATGGATCGCTGGCCGACGGCGCCTGCCCTCGCGGCGGCCTCGCTCGGGGACGTCCTGTCGTCCTGGCACGGGCTCGGTTACCCGCGACGCGCGCGCAACCTCCATGCCGCGGCGGCCGTGATCGCCGGGGAAGGGTGGCCGGATGATCTGACGCGGCTCCCCGGGATCGGTCCCTACACCGCCGCCGCCATCGCCTGTTTCGCCGACGGCGAGGCCGTCCTCCCCGTCGACACGAACGTCCGCCGCGTTCTGGCCCGCAGGTTCCCCGGCGGATGGCCCGGGACCCCGTCGGGAGCGGGGTGGACGGTCGGTCAGGCGCTCATGGATTTCGGTCGTGAGGTGTGCTCCGCCCGGACGCCGATCTGCGATTCGGGCTGCCCGCTTCGGGACGATTGTCCGGCGGCGGACGCCGGGAACGTCGTGGAGGTGACCCCCAGGCGTCGTCCCCAGGGGCGGTACGACGGGTCGATGCGGCAGCGGCGCGGGCGGCTTCTGGGCGAGATCGCCGTCACGGGACGGGTTCCGCTCGACCGCGATCCGGATGCGGCGGCCAGCCTGGTTCGGGACGGTCTGGCCCGTGCGGGACGCCGGTATCTCCTGCCCATGCCGTAGGCGGTCGGTGCCGCTGCGCCGTGGATACGCGCTCGCGTCCACGGGGCCGGCGGAGTGCCGGGTGCGGAGAGACAGACCGGTGGCCCGATCGGGGCGCCCGGCCGCGGAGGTGCGCCACCGGTGACATGCATCACGCCGCGTGAGATCGTGGAATCGATCATCTCGATCGCCGGGAGCGATAGAATCACCGTTCTCACACGGAGGTCCAGATGGCAAAGTCAAAGCGGGAACGCCGGAGCAGCATCCGACACATGCAGGAAACGGATGACACGTTGCGCATCCTCGAGGCGCTGGAGCGCGCCGAGCGAGAGGCACCGTCGTCACATGCTTCGGAGGAGACGGACGCCGACGACCTCGATGACGAACATCAAGAGGTGTCCACCCGCTAGTGACCTTAGGTCAGAGGTTCGTTTGGTGTTTGCCGAGCGAGCTCCGGCGAGGTACGGACGCACGACCGCCCGGAGTATCGGGGATCTCTTGGCGGGTGAGGACACCGCCTCCCGATGAGATGCAGCCGGCGAACGACCACGAACCTCTGAGGCGGGACACGAGATGAGTGATCCACGGAGGCGTCGGTGATGGTGCCGCCGAGGATGTTCACCGCGCCGCGAGGTCGTGGAATCACCCATACCACGGCTGGGACGGGGGCGGGCACCTCCGACTCACCCCGTCGGCGTTCGCACGCGACACGATCCGGCACTCCGATCGACAGGAACATCAGCGGTCCGAGGGGCACCTGGCCGGTAGAGCGGAGTCGTGAAAGAGGATGTGAGGCCGGTCGCCCGGCCTCACATCGATCGCTCAGTACGGCGGTGGGAGCCGCTTCCCGGCGAGGGCGACGACGACGTCGTTGGTGGCCATCACCCGGTTCTCACGGATGGTCCGCGTGTACCGGAAGCCTCCATCCCGCTCCTGGAGCCGACGGAGTTCCCGCACGGTGTTCGCCGGTGGGCGATGCCCCATGGCCCGGAGTGCCCGGAGGGCCAGGGCCGTCGCGTTCGCCTCGGTCGGCGTGCCCGCACCCTGGATGCCGTAGCCGCCCTGGGCGTTCCGCTGGGCGAGCATCCACCGGGTGGCGCCGACCAGCATCGGGTCGCGGGGAGAGACCCCTGCGGCACGTGAGGCCTCGATGACGAGCGCGGTGGCCGACACGTCGTCACGGATGCGCGGGCTCAGGTCGTAGCCCCAGCCCCCGGCGCCGCGCGTGCGCCGCAGCGCGAGGATGGCGGCCGGCGGCACGCGCTCTCCGACGCTGCGGAGCGCGACGATGCCGTAGACCTGATCGTAGGTGTTCTCGCCGAAGCGTCCGCCGGCGTACTGCGACTTCAGCCGGGCGACGTAGTTGACCCCGCCGAGGGAGCGCGGGTTCATGCGCGCGGCGCGGGTGGCGAGGATGACCTTGCCCGTCGCCCCCGCCGTCCGGGCATAGCCCGGCGCGCCGGAGCGCATCGCCTGGACCCGGCGGATCAGGGTGATGCGCGGTGCACCGGCGGCCGCCATGGCGACCACACGGTCGGCCTGCTGGCCGACCGTGCCGATGCGCTGCTTCTGGAGCCACGCCGCCCCGGAACGCGCGGCCTGGAGATCCGTGGCGGCGACCGCGGGGGCCGCTCCGGCGAGGAGGCCGCTCAGGGCGACGACGGCGACGTGGCGGAACCGCATCACCGCACCGTCGCCTTGGTCGAGGCCGAGGTCTTCGCGGAGGCCGTCCTCGCCCGCTTGGGTGCCGGCGGAATCACGGTGAACGACACGGTGTTGATGGCGTTCAGGGTCCGCGACTCACGGTTGCCCGCGCCGTCGATGGCGCGCGACATGACCAGGTAGCGGCCCGGGACGAAGGGGGCCTTGCGGCCGATCATCCAGTTCGTCCCGCTGTGGTTCGCCTTCAGGAAGACGGGCCGGTTGCAGGGGCGGGCGTTCCCGAAGACGCCGCGCCGGTTGAGGTAGCGGCAGCGGGTGCCGATTCGCCGGGCGACGGCGATGTCGACGCTCCGGACGTCGGAGCGGTCGGGGCCGGCGGTGCCGCGGATCAGGTTGATGCGCGTGTACTTGCGGCCCGAGACCACCGATCGGATCCTGCTGCCCGGTGGCACGTTGTCGATGAACGAAGCGGTCCCCGGGGTCTCGGTGCCGGGCGTGGGCGGGGTGACCGGAAGGTCGCAGACGGCCGGGTCGGTGGTGAACGAGCACACCGAGCGCGCCGGGCTCCGCACCTCGTCGGTGCGGGTTGCGCGAACCTGCTGGACGCCCTGGCCAACGGCGCGGAAGCTGACCTCACCGTTGCCGTTCGCCGTCTGCGTCTGGCCGCCGTACGTCACGACGGCGCCGGCGGCGGGCGCGGCCACCAGCGGCTGGTTGGACGGGGTGGTCGGGTCGGTGCTCGTGACCCGGGCGGTGAACGGCTCGCCCTGCCGGAAACGGTCTCCCGAGACGGTGATGTCGAGTTCGCGTGCGCCGAAGTCGGAGGTGAAGGCCCAGACCACCCGGTCACCGGCACTCAGGATGGTGCCGTCGGACCCGGTCGGGCTGTTGCGGCCGTTCACCGTCAGCCGCCACGAGGGTGAGAAGGATGCGGGCATCGCGTCCGACCCGATGCGATCGACGAAGGCGGTCGGTCCCGTGCCGAAGTCGAAGAGCTGAAAGCCGAGCGGCAGGCCGAACTGCCGGGTCGCGATCCCCAACTGGGCGGTTCCGCTGTTGGCGGGGACGGTGATCTGGTCGGCATCGAAGCTGTCCTGAACCGTGACGGTCCCCCCGGCGTCGTCGACGCTGACGGGGACCTCGGGGATCAGGGCTGCGCTTCCACCCTCCACCCGGATCGTGGTCTGCCCCGGTGCGGCGAGCGCCGGTGCGCACAGGATGCCGGTGGCCAGGGCGACGCCCAGGGCGTGGCGTTTCTTCATTTCTCGATCTCCTCTGTCGCGGAGGTGCGGCTCTGAGTGACGGCGGTCGGAAGGAGATCTCCTGGCTTCCCGGTCGCGGCGACATCCACGCCTTCCCATGACCTCGGGCCACAGTGGCCGGCTCCTCGCCCGGTGGATGCGCTCACGGGTCACAGTGGCGCGACCGCGCCGGACTCTCACCGGCTTCCCTCGCACCGACCAATGGCGTGGCCGAGTCTATCCGGCGTCGCGAGGCGACGTCGAACGTCCCGACTTCACGCGGTCACGGCCGATAACCGTCCGCACGGCGATACGATTCGCAGTCGATGTCTGCCCCCATGTCCGTCTCGCGACCCGCCCTGTCACCCGGTCGCTTCGCATCCCTGATGCTCCTCGTCACGATCGTGGGTCTCGGGCTCGACCACTTCGCGACGCTGGGATGGCAGTACGTGCTGTCGGCCATGGCATGGGTCATCCTCATCGCGGTCTGCATCCCGCTCACGGGAGAGGAACGGTCACGCGTCGCGGTCGTCGTGGTCGTGGCCACCATCGGCGAGATCATCGCGTCGGTCATCTGGGGGATCTACACGTACCGCCTCGACAACCTTCCCCTCTTCGTGCCGCCCGGGCACGGCATGGTGTACCTGGCGGGGCTCCGGATCAGCCAGATGCGGTGGCCCGCGGCGAACCCGCGTCACTTCATCTGGGTGGCGGCCGTCGCGCTCTGGATCTGGGGGATCATCGGGCTGTCCGGTGTCCTCGGTCGGCACGACGTGGCGGGGGCCATGGGGTGCCTGGTGCTGACCGCGTTCTTCATCTGGGGGCGCGGACGTCGCGTCTACGCCGGTGTGTTCTTCGCCGTCGCCGTTCTCGAGATCTACGGCACGGCCATCGGCACGTGGTACTGGAAGCCCGAGATCCCGGGCACGGGAATCCCCAACGGCAACCCGCCGAGCGGCATCGCCAGCGGCTACGCGCTGTTCGACATCGCGGCGCTCACCTTCGGGGCGGCTCTCGCGGCATCCGTCGGACGTTTCCGTCGGGGGCGAGGGCGACGGCTCTCGGAGGGTGAAGAGGCCGCATGAGGCTCCCGAGATGATCGATTCCACGGTCTCGCGGCGTGATTCACGCCCCTGGCGGCGCGGATGCGCCACCGGACGCCTCGAACAGGCGGACCGGCATGCCCGTCGGCATCCGGCGGCGCCCCGCATCCGCCATGACCGCACCCCACATCCACGATCCCGTGGCATCAATCATCTGCTGCGTGCCGGTGCGCTGCTGTTCGCCCTGCCGGGTGTCGCCGCGGCGGCCAGCGACGCCGAACGCATGGCCGAGGCGCGGCAGGTGCGCGAGGAGTGGATGCGGGGCTGGAACCCCGCGTGGCTCGAGCTCGCCTTCGCCCTCGTCGTCATCGTCCTGTACGCGATCCGTGCGGGGCAGCTGGGCGACCGGCTGCCACGGTGGCGGATCGTCTGCTTCTTCTCAGGCATCTTCGTGCTGACGTTCGCGGTCAGCTCTCCCATCGACCCCGTCGGCGAGAAGGGGCTCTTCTTCGTCCACATGGCCCAGCACATGCTCCTCGGCGACCTGGCGGGCCTGCTGCTCGTGCTGGGTGTGAACGGTCCGATGCTGCGACCGCTTCTCCACAAACGGTGGGTGCAGGCGCTGCGGCACCTGACACATCCGATCGTGGCGTTCGTCGTCTGGACGGTCCTGTTCGTCGGATGGCACCTGCCCTTCCTCTACGACACCTCACTCGACAACCCGTACGTCCACGCGGTGCAGCACATGTCGTTCATCACCGCGGGGATCATCATCTGGGCGCCGGTGTTCGAGGTGTTCCCGGCACCGGAGTGGTTCGGGTCGGGCGCCAAGGTCGTCTACCTGTTCGGCGTCCGCTCCGTCGACATGGTCCTCAGCAACATCTTCTGGTGGTCGGGCACCGTCTTCTATCCCCGCTACGAGGACACCGCGCCCCTGTGGGGGCTCTCGGCCCATGCCGACCAGGTGCATGCCGGGACGGTGATGATGGCGTGGACCGGCACCATAACCATGGTGGTCGCGACGGTCTTCTTCTTCCGGATGGCGAAGGAGAGCGCCGTGCGGCAGGCCCTCATCGAGGGTGGGGTGGACCCGGCGGCGGCGCGCCGAGCGGTCCGCTACGGCCGCGGCGAGGTGCTGGCGAAGCGGTACGGCATCGAGATCACCGACAACCCGTAGGGCCCCGCATCGGGAACGCACGGGGGTCCGAATCCCCGCGCCCGGCACGGGCTACGAGAGACGGTACGACCGTCGGGGGTACATGTCGTGGCCGCGGAGGCCCGCGACGTGCGGCGATGGGGCGCGACGTGGGCACCGGGTGCGGTCGACGCCGGAGCCTCGTGCGGCGGCGACGGTCCCCGCGTCAGCTGGATGCGTGCGCGAACGAGTCGGCGGCCGTCGCCGGCACGGTGGGCTTGACGCCGTTTACCGGTCCCTTGACGATGGGGATCTCGCCGGAGTCCTCGGATCCCCGCGAGTGGAGCGCACCGGCCTCGAACAGGGCGATGAGTGCGGCGATGGAACGCTGGCACCACTGCGAGCCGGCTCCGGCGCGCATGGTCTCGATGACCTGGGACTCGTTGAGCGCGGAGCGGTAGGAGCGGTCCGCGGTCATCGCGTCCCAGGAGTCCGCGACGGCGATGATCCGTGCGCCGAGGGGGATGTCGTCCCCGGAGATGCCGTCCGGATAGCCCCTCCCGTCGATGCGCTCGTGGTGGTGACGCACCCAGGAGGTCTGCTCCTCGGTGAGGACGTCCGCCACGATCTGGGCGCCGAGCGCGGCGTGGGAACGCATGATCGCGAACTCCTCGTCGGCCAGGCCGCCCGGCTTGAGCAGGACCGCGTCGGGGACGCCGATCTTGCCGACGTCATGCACGAGGCCGGCCTCGTGGATCGCGGTACGCAGTCGGGACTCGAGGCCCAGCTGATCGGCGATCATCGCGGAGATGGTCGCCACGTGCTCGGAGTGGGCCTGCGTGGTCGGGTCCTTCGCGTCCACCGCGCGGGCGAGAGCGGTGATGGCCGACAGCGTGCGGTGACGCTCCGCCATCTCGGCACGCTCATGCGCCGAGAGCACGCGCACCACGTCGGGGACGTAGCGCTCGACCCGGTTCTTACCGTGGGTCTTCGCCCAGTAGAGGGCGCCCTCGGCGAACCGGATCATCTCGGTGGTGTCGACGGCGGCGGTACGGTCGCAGACCCCGCACGAGATGGTGATGCGGCCGACGCCGGGGATCTCGAGCTTCTCGATCGAGACACGGGCGCGCTCCGCCGCGTACCAGGACGACTCGAGATCGGTGGACGGGAGGATCACGCCGAACTCCTCGCCGCCCACGCGGGCGAGGAGGTCTTCGTTGCGCAGCGTGCCGGCGATGGCACGCCCGACCTGGGCGATCACACGGTCTCCGACCTCGTGGCCGAACTGCTCGTTGATCTGGCGGAATCCATCGATGTCGAACATCGCGACTGCCAGGTGGCGACGGTGGCGCATCGCGTGGCTCATCTCACGGTCGAGCGCCTCGAAGAACGCACGGTGGTTGTGCAGCCCGGTGAGGGCGTCGACCGACGCGCGGGCGACCTCGTCGCGCAGCTCGGTGGCGATGGCCATGTTCTCACGGAAGGTGAGCGCCGTGCGCACCATGACCAGCACCAGGGTGACGCCCGCGAGGCCCAGGCCGAGCGAGCCCAGCTCCGCGAAGTTTCCGTAGGCGACGAGCGCGACGGTGAGCCATCCGAAGAGGGTCGGGCCGACGAGTAGGCCCCAGCCCTCCATCCTGATCTGGGTGGCGAGCCGTGTGGGTGCCCAGGCCGCGAAGCCGACGAGGCCGATGCCCATGGTGGTGAGCAGCGTGACGATCTGTCCCTCGGCCGAGTCGGGGGACGGCATGCTGATGGCCCAGGCGTGGCCGATGGCGAGGAAGCCCAGCCCGGCGCCGATGACGATCCATGCACGTCCGGGTCGCCAGCTGTTCAGTGCCATGACACCCGCGACGAACGCGATCAGGAGCATGTCGCCCAGCGGCAGGATCAGCGAGAGGACGAGACGGGGCAGGTTGTCGTCGGCGGTGTCCAGCGCGGGCTGGAGGACGACGCCGGTACCGACGGCGCCGACGGCGGCCGCTCCGATGAGGCCGTCAAGCCAGAGGGCGGAGGCGAAGCGCGTGATGCGGCCGCGAACCAGCTGGACGAGACCGAGATACGCCAGGGGGTAGAAGGCGACGCGGCAGACGTCTCCGAACGTGGTCGTGTTCTCGACACCGAGCCCCATGCTGTCGACGGCGGCTCCGATACCCCAGATCGTGAGTGCCAGTGCCCACATGGACCACGCCTGACGGGCGTCCCGGTCGACGCCGGCACGCAGGAAGCATGAGAGCGCCGCGGCGAAGATGACGGCGATCGGGATCCACTGGATGCCCGGACGGGTCTCCGGCTGAAGCATGCCCACGGCGAATGCGAGCAGAAGTGTGCTCGTCGTCGCCCATAGTGCGAGGTGGGCGATCTGACTGGCAAGGGGGGAGGCGATGCCGCGTGAGGACTGTTGCGTCGGAGTCGTCAGTTGAACCGATCCGGTTTCGACATGGGAGGGGTGTCAGCATCTCCATCGGCGGGTGATGTCCAGGACTTGAGCAATTCGTTCGTCGAAATTCGCGAAGGCCGGATTCCCGTTGTTTCCGCGGGGTTCACGGGTCGGCGGCGCACCCTGCGCGAGGCCGTGGATCTCCGGCGCCACCGGAGCGGTATGCGGTCGGGGCCGGTTGGTACGGTGGCCCGCATGTCCACCACCGAAACAACCTCCGAGGGCGCCAAGCCGCGGCTCCCGCTCGTGATCTCCACGATCTGCGGGCTCCTCATCATCCTCAGCGTGTTCCTCCCGTGGGTTCAGTTCACGGGCATCGTCGCGTCCAGCGGGATCGACACGAAACGTCAGGGGATCGAGACGAGTGACGGGAAGTTCATCCTCGTCCTCGCCGTCATCGGCCTTGTGGCGCTCTTCCTGGCCCGGGGGCACCGGTGGGGTTCCATCGTGCAACTCGTCGTCGCGGTGATCATCGCCGTCATCGGGTTCGCGGACATCGCGAACCCGGTGTCCACGGAGGGGCGGTTCGCCGAGCTGGTCAAGGAGAACACGGATGTTCTGGCGGGGCTCTGGCTCATCGCGTTCGCCGGGATCATCTGGGCGATCATGGCCATCGTCGACATGGCGCGTCCCTCCTCGCCTCCCACGCCGGCCGCACCGCCCCCGGCGGAGATCCCGCCCATGGAATAGTCCCCGCCCACGCGCACCGGTTCGCTAGATTCGCCGGACCATGGAAAAAGTGCGCATCGACAAGTGGCTCTGGGCCGCGCGCTTCTTCAAGACCCGGACCCTCGCCACCGAGGCGGTGGCCGGCGGTCGGGTCCACGTCAACGGCGTCCGTGCCAAGCCGGCGAAGGACGTCCAGGTGGGTGACCGGGTTGAGCTCACCGTCGGGCAGATGCCGTGGCACGTGGAGGTGACGGGTCTCGCCGACCGGCGCGGATCGGCCAAGGTCGCCGCGACCCTTTACACCGAGACCCCGGAGTCGGTCGAGCGACGCCGGGTCCTGTCGGATCAGCGGCGTGTGGCACCACCCGTCGGCGCCGGGATGGGGGAGCGCCCGACCAAGCGTGACCGACGGCGCCTGGAGGACCTCACCGGCCGCGGCCGCACGAAGGGGTAGTGGTCATGGCCGACGCCCGCGCGACGTCCGGCGGCGTCTGAGCATCCCTGAGGGTGTCACGACGCGCGCACGGGTCACCGGCCGCTCGTCGCGCCCCTCTGTGCGAGGGCACTCAGCCACTCACACGGGCATGGCCATCCCGTCGGTCGCTCTAGTTCAGTCGGCTGACATCCCGCACGGCGCCGTCCGACGCGGACGTGGCCAGCGCGGCGTAGGCCCTGAGAGCCGCCGTCACGGTCCGGTCGCGGTCGACCGGCGTCCACGGCTCGGGACGCGACTCCATCTCCTGGCGCCGTTCGGCCAGTACGTTGTCCGGGACGTTCAGGTGCACGGTGCGTGCGTGGGCGTCGATCTGGATCTCGTCCCCGTCATGCACGAGCCCGATGGTTCCGCCCGATGCGGCCTCCGGTGACACGTGCCCGATGGACAGCCCGGACGATCCGCCGCTGAAGCGGCCGTCCGTGATGAGCGCGCACCTCTTGCCGAGGCCGGATCCCTTCAGGAAGGCCGTCGGGTAGAGCATCTCCTGCATGCCGGGTCCGCCCGCGGGGCCCTCGTAGCGCACCACGAGGACATCACCGGGCTGGATCCTCTTGTTGAGGATCACGTCGATGGCGTCCTCCTGGCTCTCGACCACACGGGCCGGGCCGCTGAACGTGAAGAGCTCCTCATCGATGCCCGCCGTCTTGATGACGCATCCCTCCTCGGCCAGGTTCCCCCGCAGGACGTGAAGACCGCCCTCCGCGGTGTACGCGTGGGCCACGTCGCGGATGCAGCCGTCCTCGGCGTCGGTGTCGAGCGACTCCCAGCGGTTGGTCGTGGAGAAGGGCTCGATGGTGCGCACCCCGCCGGGGGCCGCGTGGAACAGCTCGACGGCCTGCTCGGTGGGTTCCTCGGACCGGACGTCCCATTCGGAGAGCCAGTCGTCGAGCGAGTTCGCGTGGACGGCATGCACGTCCCGATCCAGCAGGCCGCCGCGGTCGAGCTCGCCGAGGATCGCGGGGATACCGCCGGCCCGGTGGACGTCCTCCATATGGTAGTCGCTGTTGGGTGCGACCTTCGAGAGGCACGGAACGCGGCGGCTGACGGCGTCGATGTCGTCGATCGAGAAGTCGATCTCGGCCTCACGGGCCGCGGCCAGGATGTGCAGGACGGTGTTGGTGGATCCGCCCATGGCCATGTCGAGTGCCATGGCGTTGCGGAAGGCCGCCGGAGTGGCGATGTTCCGCGGCAGGGCCGACTCATCGTCCTCGTCGTACCAGCGGCGGGCCAGATCGACGACCACGGTGCCGGCGCGCTGGAAGAGATCGCGGCGCGCCGCGTGCGTGGCGAGCGTGGAGCCGTTGCCCGGAAGCGACAGGCCGAGCACCTCGGTGAGGCAGTTCATCGAGTTGGCGGTGAACATGCCCGAGCACGAGCCGCAGGTGGGGCAGGCCGACCGCTCGACCTCGCTGAGGCCCTGGTCGCTCACGTCGTCGGACGCCGACGCCGAGATGGCGGTGATGAGGTCCGTGGGCGCGTGGGCGACACCGTCGACGATCACGGCCTTGCCGGCCTCCATCGGGCCGCCCGAGACGAAGACGGCCGGGATGTTGAGCCGCAGCGCGGCGTTCAGCATTCCGGGGGTGATCTTGTCGCAGTTCGAGATGCACACGAGTGCGTCCGCGCAGTGCGCGTTGGCCATGTACTCGACCGAGTCGGCGATGATCTCGCGGCTGGGGAGGCTGTAAAGCATCCCGCCGTGGCCCATGGCGATGCCGTCGTCCACCGCGATCGTGTGGAACTCGCGCGGGACACCGCCGGCGGCGCGTACCGTTTCGGCGACCACGTCTCCCATGTGCTTCAGGTGCACATGGCCGGGGACGAACTCGGTGAAGCTGTTCGCGATCGCGATGATCGGCTTTCCGAAGTCGTCGTCGGTCATTCCCGTCGCGCGCCAGAGCGCCCGGGCCCCGGCCATGTTGCGGCCGTGGGTGGTGGTGCGTGATCGAAGTGGTGGCATTCGCACAGCGTAGCGCGGACGCCGGTCCCGCACTCCACTGTCTACTGGTAGCGTCGCCCCATGAGAGTGGTCGTCGCCGGGGGTGGGATCGTCGGTCTGACGCTCGCCGGTCTCCTGCGCCGTCGCGGGGTCGAGCCGGTCGTCGTCGAGCGCATGCCCGCGGGCGTCTACGTGAAACGCGGCTTCATGCTCGGCCACCACGCCAACGACGCGCTCGCGGACCTGGGCGTTCTGGAGCACCTGCGTTCTCGGGGGCGGGGCATGGGCTCGATGCCCGACGGGAGCGCGGCCGCGATCGCCATCGAGGTGGGCCGCGTGCTCGCCGCCGTGGGCGAGGGTGTGCCCGTTCTGCATGAGCACTCGGTGGTGGACCTGGAACGTGGGCCGGACGGCCGGGTGACCGGCGTCGCCGTGGAGGGGCCCGAGGGGAGCCGCGTGATCGCCACCGACCTGGTGGTCGCCTGCGACGGGATTCGCTCCCGGGTACGCGCGATGGCCGGCCTGGAGACGGAGTTCGCGCCCCTCGAGGAGGGCAAGATCGAGTGGATGAGCCCGGTGCCGGTGGCCGAGCCGTTCGCCATGCGCTACCTCTCCAACGGATCCCATATCGGGATGCTGAGCTGGCCGGAGGGGTCCTTCGGCTGGCGGTCGATGGATCGCGTGGGGCGGGAGGCCGCCCTCGCTCCGGGACTCGAGGCGTTCGTCCGTTCCTGGATCTCCCTTCTTCCCGAGGTCGCCGACGGCGTCCGAGGCCTCACGTCGACCGACGAACTCCTCTACAGCGAGCCGGAACTGCTCTCGTGCCCGCGCTGGTGGGCCCCCGGGGTGGTCATCATCGGTGACGCGGCCCACTTCTTCGGACCGGAGACCGGTGCGAGCGCCGGCATCGGCATCGGCGACGCCTTCGCGCTGGCCCAGGCCGTGGCCGGTCACCCCGACGATGCCGACGCCGCATGCGCTGCGTACGTGGCGGTCCGCGAGCCCGAGGCCCGCTATCTGGAGATGAGTGACCCCGGCCGGTACCGCCTGCGCGGCGCGCGTCTGGGACAGCCGCTCGATCACGAGCGCTGGCCACCGTCCGCCACCTGACGGTGCGCTCCCAGCGGGAGCCGGAGTGGACACCGGGCGTCAGGCACGCGATGCCCCGCCACTGCGGCCCAGGTGGACAAAATGACTGCTAAACGGCGTATTCTGTCCGCTTGTGAACCGGACGAGTGGACGTCAGGCGGAAAGCGCCGGATGCCCACTCACGACGCGAAGGCGCGCGGACAACGGTTCGTATCTAACCGTCAACTATAAGGTGAGATACTCCGCCGATGGGGTGATTGCGCGGCCGCGGAACCTCCGGCGGGGCCTTCGTGCACCGAAGCGCCACCGGCGCCGCGGCACATTGTGCACTGATCCAGTGGGGTATTGACAGAGGCGGCGGCTCTCGGTACTGTGGTCCTCGGTCAAGAGCGCCAGCGCCAAGTCCCGGCTCGCTGGCCGGCAACCCTCCTCCGCGGCGGGGTGCCCCGGGAGACGACCAGGCCGCACAGGCCGCCTCGCGCGGTTCTGTGGCAAGCGCGGACCCGCATCCGGTGGGTCCACCGACCCGATGAGGTGCCCATGTCTGTCACCCAGCTTCGTCCCGCGACGTCGGCGAGCGGTGTTCGCCGTTCACCCGATCCGATCCGTCGTCCCACCCTGCATCGACCGGTGCGGTATTCCGGCGCCCCGCCGGCAGCCACCCCGCTTCTTCCCGTCGTCGGGCGCGACGAGCGGGTCACGCTCGCCGACGGGCGTGAGGTCCGCCATGTCGGCCTCGATCTCGCCGCCACCGCACCCGCGCTCGTCAGCGTCGCCGAACGTGTTGCGACGGCGCTGCCGACCTACGCGAGCGTCCACCGCGGCGCCGGGCCGTTCTCCGCACGATCGACCGAGCGGTACGAGCGGGCGCGTGCGACCGTCGCCGCGTTCGCCGGGGCGCGGGCCGACGACGTCTGCGTCCTCGTGCGCAACACGACCGACGCGCTCAACCTGCTCGCCTCGGCGGTCCCGGCGGACGCGGGCGACGTGCTCTTCCTCGACAGCGAACATCACGCGAACCTGCTCCCGTGGACCATCCGTCCGCATCGGCAGATCGCGCACGCGGACACGATCGACGAGACGTTCGAACGGATCGAGCACGCACTGGCCGGCCGGAGGGCGGCGCTGCTCGCCGTCACCGGGGCGTCGAACGTCACCGGTGAGACCCTGCCCCTCGCCGCCCTCGCCGCCCTCGCCGCCCTCGCCCACTCGTACGGCGCCCGGCTCGCCGTCGACGCGGCACAGCTCGCACCGCACCGACCGCTCGACCTGGCCGGCTGGGACGCCGACTACGTGGCGTTCTCCGGCCACAAGACCTACGCACCGTTCGGTGCGGGTGCCCTGGTCGGCCGACGCGACTGGCTCGACACGGCCCGGCCCCATCTGTACGGCGGAGGAGCCGTCGAGGACGTCCGCGCCGACGGTGTCGACTGGCGTGCCGCGCCGGAGCGTCACGAGGGGGGCACCCCCAACCTCCTCGGTGCGGTCGCGCTGGCCGCCGCCTGCGAGGCCCTCTCCGCCCTGCCCGACGGTGCGCTTGCCGCTCACGAGGATGCGCTGCGCGCCCGTCTGGTGGCGGGCCTCGAGAACCTGCCCGGTGTCCGGACGCTACGCATCTGGCGGGACTCCGTCGACGCGGTCGGCGTCGTGTCGTTCACCGTCGCCGGTCGCGCTCCCGCCGAGGTGAGCGCCGCCCTCGCGGCCGACCACGGCATCGGGCTGCGCGCCGGTCGCTTCTGCGCGCATCCCCTGCTCGTCCGTCTCGGTCTTCCCGACGGAGCGCTCCGCGCCAGCTTCGGCGTGTCCACGACGATCTCGGACATCGACCACCTCCTGGACGTGCTCGGCTCGCTCGTCGCCTGACGCATGGGGCGATCGGCGGCCGAGGGGCGTCATCCTCGTCCGCCGACGCGTCGTGCGTCCTGACGCCGGCGCACCATAGGCTCGGCTCGCCGGGACGGGGCGTCGAGTGGACACGCCGCTCGCCGGGCGTGCGGGCTACAGTCTCGGACGACGATGGTGACGCCGTCGCGGAACGCGCCGATCCGCCGAACACGACGCATCCCGTCGTCGTGCATCCCACTGTGAGGTTCCATGTCCGCTGAGATGATCGCCCGGATCGCCCAGGCCCACGCCCGTGCGGCGGGTGCGCGTGAGCGTGGCGGGCCGGTGCCCGCCGCGCCCTCCCCTCCCACCGCCGACCAGGTCGTCCGGATGATCGATCACACCCTTCTGCGGCCGGACGCGACGGCGGATGAGGTGCGCACCCTGTGCGACGAGGCACGCGAGTACGGCTTTGTCGCCGTCTGCGTCAACCCCATCTGGGTCGAGCTGTGCGCCCGTGAGCTGGCGGACGATCGCGTCGACGTCTGCAGTGTGGTCGGTTTCCCCCTGGGTGCGACGCTGCCCGAGGTGATCGCTCACGAGGCCCGAGAGGTCATCGCCCGCGGGGCGACCGAGGTGGACATGGTCCTGAACGTCGGTGCGCTGAAGGATCGCGAGCTCACCCTGGTACGTGAGGGGATCGCCACCGTGGTCGAGACGTGCGGCCCGAAGGGCGTGGTGGTGAAGGTGATCATCGAGACCGCCCTCCTCACCGACGAGGAGAAGGCCGTCGCCTGCGTCATCAGTCAGATGGCCGGCGCGGACTACGTCAAGACCTCGACGGGTTTCGCCGGGGCCGGCGCCACGGTGGACGATGTCGCGCTGATGCGCCTGGTGGTCGGACCGGACATGTCGGTGAAGGCGGCGGGCGGCATCCGATCGGGTGACGACGCCCTCGCCATGATCGCGGCCGGCGCCGATCGGCTCGGCACGTCCAACGGGGTGCGGATCATCGACGATCTGAGAGGCCCGGCCGCCTGATCCGATGGACGCCGGACACTCGTCCGGCCGCTGGGCTCAGTACCCGTACGGGGGGCGGCTGCGTCGGACGTTCTTGGTGAGCCCGCCGGTCTGGAGCCCCCAGAGCATCCAGCCGGCGCGCCCCATGAGCGACCCCCGTACGCCGCCCGGTGGCAGGTCGCGGGCGCGGCGCACGTCGGGCGCCGAGAGGATCTCGATCACGGTGGCGGGGCCCGCCTGAGCGGTCGGTGACCCCAACCGTCGGGCGGCGCGGACGGCGATGATCTCGCCGATCTGGACGGCGCTCGCCATCCACGCGGCCGTGTTGTCGCGTGAGCGCGTGCCGATCGGTCCCAGCACGTAGGCCTCGACCTGGATGTCGTGTCCCGCCTCCTCAGCGGCCAGTACCTGCGCCATCATCAGCTCGCCGGCGGCCACGGCCGATACGGCTCCGGATCCCGGCACGGGGTAGCGGGCGGCGGCTCCGTTGATCATCACGTAGCTGGCGCCCGGCACGCTCCGAAGGAGCGGGATGAAGGCGTGGACGGCCAGCTGGTGGCTGCGCAGCCCGTCGGCCACGGTGCGGTCCCAGTCGTCCATGGGGATATCGGCGAGCGGGGGACCCGCGTCCCATCCGCCGAGGGCGGCGACCACCAGGTGTGGCGTGCCCACGCGTTGGACGATCTCCTGCGCCAGTGCACGCGCGCCCTCACCGCCGTCGGCCGACAGGTCGCCGGTGACCGGAACGAGCCCCTCCGTGGGGAACCCGTTGCCGTGGAGCGAGGCGGCGAGCGCCTCCAGCCGTTCGGGTCGCCGCGACGGGACGACCACGCGGGCGCCTGCCGCGAGGAGTCCGGCGACGATTCCCTCTCCGACCTCGCCGGCGCCTCCGAGGACGACGCCGACGCGATCTCTGAGCGGCTGTTCACTCACGAGGGAAACGGTACCCCGGCGCGCGGCTGCATGTGACGCGCGACGTCACCGGGGCCTGTCCTGACCATGTCACCGGATCCGTGACGGGCCTGCGATCCTGCATGTCCCGAGGCGGATGACCCGCCGGAACGGCGCTCCGTCGTCTACCGGCGCCGGGAGCGCCGCTGCCGGAGCTCCTCCAGCTGGTCGCGCTCCTCGTCGGTGAGCGATGCCAGGCCGCTCTCCGAGATCTTGTCGAGCAGCGCGTCCATCGCGAGCTCGTCCTCCGTGGCGGATGGGATCGCATCGGCCGGGGGAAGGTCGGCGGCCTGCGGCCGGAACGGCTCCGGAGGGGGCGGGGGAGCATCGGGGACTGCGGCCAGGTGCGATTTCCGGCGGCGCTTCCTCTGGGCCCGCTTCTCCCCGCGACCGGGCTTCGAACGGCTGCGGCGCCTCGGCATGCCGACGCGCGGAATGAAGTCGTACATGGAGAGAAGGCCCAGGGACCGCGCGAGCACCGCGATCACCGCGAGTCCGACGAGCATGCCGAGCAGGTCGTCCCACTGGCGCGCGGCGAGGTCCACGATGACCCGGTAGGCGAGCAGCGCGATGCCCAGCATCCACGCTCTGATCGCGAAGAGGATGGGGCGATCGGGGTGCTCCGCGCAGTAGAGCAGGAGCATGGTGAACGCGAGGAGGTGGAATCCGGCCAGCCCCTCCTGGATGTCGAACACGCGGGCCGCGCCGTACGTGGCCGCTCCGAGGATGACGATCGATCCGACCAGCAGGATCAGGAAGTCGCGCCGTCCCGCCTCGCGCTCGAGATCGGAGGCGGAGAACAGGAACACCCATGCGGACAGGAGCAGCCAGAGACTCAGGCTGGTGGCGAAGGGCCACGTGATCAGACGCCACACCTGGCCGGCGGACACATCGTCGGTCCACAGGGCGAGGGCGGACGTGACGGGCCGGCCGGGGCCCTCCGCCGCCCAGACGACGACGCTCGCCGCCAGCAGGAGCAGGACGAAGACGGTGGTGCTGACCTCGAGGCGTCCGATGCGGAACCAGGGATCCCGCGCACCCATGATTCCGAATGCGGTCACCCGACCAGTCTAGTGTCATCAGCGGCCGGTCCGTGACACGGAACGTCCCGGTCCCGATACCGTCCGGCTGTCGTCCGGATCCCGGTCGCGGCCACGGGAACGCAAACCGAATCGTCGGGATCGGGCGACGGTAGGGCCGCCTTGGTTAGGCTGCCCTACCGATGGCCAAGGACAAGACGGCGAAGATGCCGAAGACGAAGTGCTGCGGGTCCTCGCCCCGGTGCCGGCGCTGTCCGGTCCGGTGCCTCAAGGAGGGGACCCTTCCGCCGGGATACACCGTGCGAAAGAAGAAGCTCGTCAAGGTCTCGTAGTACGCGCAGGCTCGGGCGTGCGACGATGGCGCGACGAGGTGCCACATCGATGATCGCCCCGCCATCCGCCCGAATCGGCCGGCCATGACCCCGCGGGTCTGGTACGCCGCCTACGGGTCCAACCTCAGCCCGGAACGGTTCGCCCACTACCTGTACGGCGGCCGCCCTCCGGGCGCACGGCGTGAGTACCCGGGGTGTCGTCGGCCCCCGTATGAGATGCCGGTCCCGCGCCCGCTCCGGGTGCCCGGGGGTGTGCACTTCGCGGGGACCTCTCGGGTGTGGGGCGGTGGCATGGCCTTCTTCGATCGGGCGATCGCGGGAACGGCACTCGTGGCCGCCTATTCGCTCACGCTCGACCAGTTCGCCGACGTCGCCGCCCAGGAGATGCACCTGCCGCCGGACGATCGGTCGCCTCTGGCCGCCACCGACCTGCGTCCCGGCCGGATGTTTCGTCTGCGTCCCGGCCGGTATGGAGCCGTTGACGTTCTGGGGCGGATCGGCGGCGATCCTGTGGCCACGGTCTCCCACGGGGGCGAGCCGGTCGGACCGGCCAATCCGCCCGTGTCCGGCTACCTGGGGTGGATCATCCGCGGCCTCCTCCGCGTCCATCGCCTCGACCCGGCCGTGATCGCCGCCTACCTTGCCGACGCCGACGGCATCGGACGCGACGCGGCCACTTTGGAGGCGGAGATCCGGACCGTCGGATAGCGCGCGGGGGCGGCTCGCTCGCGACGGTGAGGCCGCTGGTGCCAGGCACCAGCGGCCTCACCGTCAGGGTGGCCATTCAGGTATCTGCCTGCAAATACCCATGTTTCGGCCGCTTTCCACCGTGCGGTGTGAGGCCGGCGGTGCCAGGCACCAGCGGCCTCACACCGCCGTGCGACCACGCCTGCAACCACCACGTCGGCATGCCGTGCGACCACCGCGACCCTCAGCGTCGGTCCGGCGTCAGGCGCGCCCGATCCACCGGCCCACGCGGGCCGCGTAGGCGTCGAACTCCTCGCCGAAGAGATCCCGCAGAGCGCGTTCCTCGGGGCGGATCTGGAACCGGGTGACATACGCGCAGAAGAGTGCGACGAACACCAGCGCCAGAACGTTGACGTCCCACATGGCGACGCCCGTCAGCGAGACGGCGAACCCCAGGTACATCGGATTGCGTGAGATGCGGTAGACGCCGCCGGTCACCAGGACGACCGCATTGTGCGGCCGCAGGGGGTTGATCGTGGTCCGCATCCTGCGGAACGCGATCCAACCGGCCAGGTCGATGCCGACGCCGACGACCACGAGGGCCACGGCGAGCACCCGGCTCCCCGGGAAGGAGAACCCGGCACCCGGGACCAGGACCATGAGCGCGACCATGCCGGCCGCGGCCGCGAGGCCGACGACGGGCGGGGGGATCCTGTGTTCGAGATGGTGCAGGGCGTTCTCCCAGTGGCCGACCGCCGACAGCATCTCAGGATCGGGAGGTGGTCCGGGGGGAGGCGGAGCCCGGTCGTCGCCCGCCGCGTCATGCCATCATCGGGGGTGCCCAGGGCAGGGACACGATGGGAGGCGACGGCGGAGAAGGTCCGCGCCCTCCCGAGGAGGCAGACAGGTGCAGATCGCGGTCATCGGTGCAGGCATCGGAGGACTCGTCACGGCCATCGGGCTCCAGAGGGACGGACACGAGGTAACGCTCTTCGAACGCAGGGAGGACGCCGGAGGGGTCGGAGCGGGCATCTCCCTGTTCGGCAACTCATTCACGGCGCTGGACGCCCTCGGCCTGGACGACGTCGTGCGTTCGGTGAGCACCGACGACATCGCCTGGATCCGCACGGGGCATCGGCGGCCGAACGGGAAATGGCTCACGCGGATCCCCCGGGACGCGGTCGAGTCGCTGCGGACGATGCACCGGGCCGACCTGCACCGGGCGCTGGTCGCGGAGCTCGCCGAGGGCACCCTGCGCGTCGGAAGCGAGGCCGTCGTCAGCGATCGGGGCGCTCCCTGGGTCACCGTCAACGGCCGGATGGAGGACTACGACCTCGTCGTGGCGGCCGACGGACTCCACAGCCCCAGCCGTGCACGCCTCGGGCTGGACCCCGGGCTGCGCTACGCCGGGTATGTCGCCTGGCGCGGCGTCACGTCCGGCTCCGTCGACCTGGGCGGCGCCGCGGGTGTCACCTGGGGCCGCGGCCGGCACTTCGGGATGGCGCCGCTGCCGGACGACCGCGTGTACTGGTTCGCCACGCTGAACACCCCGGCCGGCGGTGGCAACGACGACGAGAGCGAGCACGCCGTCGTCAGGAGACTGTTCTCGGGATGGCACGCCCCGATCGCCCGGCTCCTCGACGCGACGGATCCGGATGCGGTCCTCCGTCACGACATCCAGGACCTGGCAAGGCCGCTCACGACGTTCGTGCGCGAACGCGCCGTGCTCCTCGGTGACGCCGCGCACGGCATGACCCCGGACCTGGGCCAGGGAGCGGGCCAGGTGATCGAGGACGCCGCCACGCTCGTGCTGCTCCTGCGGGCGGCGCGCGGGAGTGCCGAGGTCCCCGGGGTGCTGGCACGCTACAACGGCCTCCGCGTGCCGCGTACCCGGCGCATGCTGCTGCGCTCCCGCCGTGCCGGGCGGCTGTCGCGGATGGACGGGGCCGTGGTCACCACCGTTCGCAACACCGTGATGCGCGTGATGCCCGGTGCCGCCGTGGGACGCGTGCTGGACTCGCTGACCGCCTGGGTGCCGCCCGAGCCGTCGGCGGGGTGAGAGTGGACGCCGAGTCTCGCCAGACCGGATGGCACCGCGTTCCTCCTCATCTCCGTTCATCAGCCCGGAGTCAGCCGAGTACCAGATCTGTGTCCGGCGTCGCTGACGGACGTCCCGCGTTCGCGCGATGCCCGCCCCGGCGGGGTGGGCGAGTCGGGTCCACTTCCGCTGCGCCCGTCGGTGGATTACCCGGGTTTCCGACCGCCGCATGCGGAGGACGACAGACTCTCACCTCAGCGAACGGGAGGATTCACATTGGGCGACGTCACGCATGAGGGGACCACGGATCGTGCCGTCGGCGCCCTGGTGGGCCTCGCCGCGGGCGACGCGGTGGGCACCGTCCTCGAGTTCCGTCGCCCGGGCACCTTCGCCCCGATCACGGACATGGTGGGCGGAGGCCCGTTCGACCTTCCGCCCGGCGCGTGGACCGACGACACGTCGATGGCCATGTGCCTGGCCGAGTCCATCCTCGACACCGGCGGGCACGACCCCACGGACCAGCTTCACCGGTACGTGATGTGGTGGCGCGAGGGGTACTGGTCGTCCACCGGCACCTGCTTCGACATCGGCAACACCACCGTCGCGGCGCTGAGGCATTTCGCGGAGACCGGGGACGTCACGGACGCCACGATCGACCAGGATGCCGCGGCCAACGGGTCGGCCATGCGCCTCGCCCCGGTTCCCGTGCGGTGGCACGCCGACCCCGCCGAGGCCGCCGAACGGTCGGCCGAGTCGAGTCGCACCACCCACGCCGCCGACCGGCCCGTGGATGTCTGTCGTCTGCTCGGGGCCATGACGGCGGCCCTCGTCCGGGGCGACGATCCCGACGCGGTGCTCGACCCCGGTTTCTGGAGCTTCGGGTCGCTCCACCCCGAGGTGGAGGCGGTCGCGCGTGGATCGTGGCGCACCAAGGAACCACCGCAGATCCGCGGGACGGGGTATTGCGTCGACGCCATCGAAGCCGCGCTGTGGGCGGTGGGCGGAGCCGCCGACTTCCGTGACGCCGTTCTCCGCGCCGCCAATCTGGGCGACGACGCCGACACCACCGCCGCCATCGCGGGGCAGATCGCCGGGGCCCGGTGGGGCTGGGCCGGCATACCCGCCGAGTGGCGTGACCGGATCACGGAGGTCGATCGCATCCGGGCCATCGCCACCCGGCTCGCGGCGGAGGGGCGCGGCCGCGCCGATCCCGTGCCCGCATGGGATCACGACGATCTCCATCACGCGTACTGGACCCACCCGGGGACCATCCTCGCCGGTGAGTTGCCGGCGCACGTGGAGGGCGACGACGAGACGGCGCGACGGGTCAACCTCCTGGTCGATCACGGCGTCCGCACGTTCATCGATCTCACCGAGGCCATCGAGGGTCTGGCCTCCTACGCCCACGTCGTCGACACCGCCTCCCGCAGGCGGGGCGTCGACCTCCGATACCGCCGTCTCGGCATCCCCGACATGGGCGTGCGGGACGACACCCACTACGACCGGGTGCTCACCGCGATCGACGAGGCCACCGCGCGCGGTGTGGTCTACGTCCACTGCTGGGGCGGAGTCGGCCGCACCGGCACGGTCATCGGCTGTCGGTACGTCGACGACGGGCTCTCGGGTGACCAGGCGCTGGCGGCCCTCGCGGAGGCACGGCGGGGAACGCGCAAGGCGCACCGGCGCGCACCCGAGAACGCCCTGCAGGAGGGCGTGATCCATCGTCGGGCGACCCGCGGCTGAGGGCGCGCTGCAACCGGCGGAAAGCGGGGTCCCCGCCAGGCGGGCCGGCGCCCGGGCGGCGTTATACTGCCCGCGACCTCCGGTGGGGCGTAGCCAAGCGGTAAGGCAGCGGGTTTTGGTCCCGCGATCGGGGGTTCGAATCCTCCCGCCCCAACGGCCTTGTCCCCGATGGAGAGGATCTCTGGAACGCATGGGTGTCGGAGCAGTGGTGATGGCCGCCGGTAAGGGAACGCGCATGCGCTCCAAACTGCCGAAGGTGCTTCACCCGATCGCCGGTCGTCCGCTCGTCGGCTGGGTGCTGGACGCACTCGCCGGGGCGCGGATCCAGCACACCGTCGTCGTGGTCGGCCACGGAGCGAAGGATGTGGCGTCGGCTCTGCCGAAGGGCGCCAGCACGGCCGTGCAGCGTCAGCAGAACGGCACCGGGCACGCCACGCAGGTGGGTCTGCGGGCACTCGACCCGGACTGCGACACCGTGATCGTCCTGTCGGGCGACACGCCACTTCTCAGCCGTGACCTCATCCGGGGCGTGCTGCGCGTGCACCGCCGTTCCGGGCGGCAGGCCACCCTCGTCAGCACGGTGCTCCCCGACGCCGGCGCCTACGGCCGCGTCATCCGCGGGGAAGGCCGGGTCCGGGTCGTCGAGGCGGGGGACGCCACGCCGGAGGAACTCGACGTCAACGAGATCAACGCCGGCCTCTACGTCTTCGACCGGGCGGAGCTCACGAAGGCACTCCGGAAGGTGAAGCGGGGCAACGCCCAGGGCGAGGCGTACCTCCCGGACGCGCTGGCGCACATCTCCGGCGGGGTGGGGGTCTACCGCTCCGACGACCCGAACGTCGTCCTCGGGGTCAACAGCCGGGTCGAGCTGGCCGAGTGCGAGGGCATCGTCCAGGACCGCCTGCGTCACGAGATGCTCCTCTCGGGGGTCTCGATGCCCGATCCCGGGCGGGTCTACCTGGACGCGGACGTCACCGTTGGCCAGGACAGCGTCGTCCATCCGGGCACCCACCTGCGTGCGGGCACAAGGATCGGCGAGGACTGCGTCATCGGCCCGGACGTGATCATCACCAACTGCGAGATCGGGGATCGGTCCACCGTCGTCTACGCCCACCTCAACGATTCGAGGGTCGGCGCCGACTGCAGCGTCGGGCCGTTCGCGTACCTGCGGCCGGAGGTGGTCATGGAAGACGGTGCCAAGGCCGGTACGTACGTCGAGCTCAAGAAGTCGACGCTCGGGACCGGGAGCAAGGTTCCGCACCTCTCGTACATCGGAGACGCCACCATCGGCCCGAAGACGAACATCGGCGCGGGCAACATCACCGCGAACTACGATGGTTTCCGCAAACACCGCACAACGATCGGTTCGGGCGTCAAGACCGGGTCGGACTGTGTGTTCGTCGCACCGGTTAGGATTGGTGACGAAGCGATGACAGGGGCCGGATCCATCATCACCCACGACGTTCCGGCAGGCGCTCTGGGTGTGGCGCGGTCTCGCCAGGAGAACCGAGAGGGCTTCACGAAACGGGCCGAGGCAAAGGCCCGCGAAGCATCAAAGGCACAGGGCACCAAGGGGGCGCGGTGACAACCGAGACGGCGGAACGGGTGGACACGCACGTCGAGCGCGAGTACGCGCGGCGGATGATGGTATTCGCGGGGCGTTCGAGCCTCGACCTGGGGCGCGACATCGCCCAGCGGCTCGGGCTCGATCCGGGTGAGGTGCTGCTGAAGTCGTTCGCGAACGGCGAGATCTACGCCCGCTTCGGCGAGAGCGTCCGTGGCGCCGACGTCTTCCTGGTGCAGTCGACCTGCAGCGTGGCCAACGGCCACGTGCAATCGTGCAACGACAGCCTGGTCGAGCTCCTCATCATGGTGAACGCCGCCAAGCTCGCCAGCGCGCGGCGGGTCACGGCGGTCCTCCCGTGGTACGGCTACTCCCGTCAGGACAAGAAGTCCGCACCGCGCGAGCCCATCACCGCGAAGATGATCGCCGACATGCTCCAGACCGTCGGCGTCGACCGGGTCCTCACCATGGACCTCCACGCCGGTCAGGTGCAGGGCTTCTTCAACATCCCGGTCGACCACATGACGGCCGTTCCGATCCTGGTCCAGTACTTCCGCGACGCCCCCGAGCTGCGCGATCGCCAGGTGGTCGTCGTCTCACCGGACGCCGGCCGGGCCAAGCTGGCCAGCCACTTCGCCGAGAAGCTCGGTGCCCAGGTGGCCGTGCTCACCAAGCAGCGGCCCGAGCACAGCCAGGTCGAGATGACCATGCTCATCGGTGACGTCGCGGGCAAGACGGCCATCATGATCGACGACATGATCGACACCGCGGGCACCCTGGTCGAGGGGGCGAAGAAGGTCCGCGAGATGGGTGCGACCGAGGTCTACTGTGCGGCCACCCACGGGCTCTTCTCGGATCCGGCCTTCGACCGGCTGGCCGCCTGCACGGACATCAAGCGGATCGTCGTCACCGACACGGTGCCGCTGCGCGCCGGAGCCCCGGACCTCATCACGCAGCTGCCGGCGGGCCAGGTCCTCGCCGACTGCATCCGCAACGTCTTCAACGACGAGTCGGTCTCGGAGGTCTTCGAGGGCGACAACCAGCTCTTCTAGCCCTTCGAGATGAGTGGGGCCGCGGAGGCCACGACCTCCGTGCGTCACTCATCTCGCGTCCCGACGCGGGACCTGCGGGGTTCGTGGCGCGAGATGCCTCGGGCCGTGGGCGGAATGCGGCGTACGGCGGATGGGGCGACCGTCGGTCGCCCCATCCGCTATGCTCCGCGGTCGCGAATCAGATTCCAGGAGCCACCGCAATGTCGTCCGATCACGTCACACTCACCGCCGCCCGGCGAACCGAGTTCGGTTCTGCCATCACCCGCCGTCTGCGCAAGACCGGCCAGGTGCCCGGCGTGCTCTACACGGAGGGTGGCGAGACGGTCTCGTTCCACATCTCGCACCACGAGCTCTTCATGGCCATCCAGGGCTCGGCCGCGAAGACCGCCGTGTTCGAGGTCTCGGTCGGCGATGACGGCTCCGTCCCCGCGCTTCTCAAGGACTGGCAGCTCAACCCGGTCCGCAACGAGATCATGCATGTCGACTTCCAGCAGGTCGACCTCAAGGTGGCCGTCCAGGCCGCCGTGCCGATCGTGCTCGTCGGGATGGCCGAGGGTGTCCGCGAGGGCGGTGTGCTCGACCAGTCCCTGCACGAGGTGATGGTGGAGGCGCTGCCGGACGCGATTCCCGAGGGCATCGAGATCGACGTCAGCGACCTGGACGTCGGTGGGGTCCGCCTCTTCTCCGAGCTCGTGGCGCCCGAGGGCGTCACCCTCCTCGGTGAGGCAGAGACCGTCGTGGCGTCGGTCACCGTTCCGTCGGCGGTCGAGGCACCCGAGTCGGACGGCGAGGAGGGCGCGGAGCCCGAGCTGGTCGGCGGTTCCGACGACGACCAGGACGACGCGGAGTAATTGGGACCGGAGGACCCGCCGATCCGGCTGGTCGTCGGTCTCGGAAATCCCGGCGCCCGCTACGCCCGCACCCGGCACAACGTCGGGCAACGCGTCGTCGAACGCCTGGCGGATCGGCTGGGCGTCGCACGCTTCACCGCGAAGTACGCGGGATCGTTCGCCGATGTGAACGGTCCCTCCGGCCCGCTCGCCCTTCTCATTCCGTCCACGTACATGAACCTGTCGGGAGACTCCGTGGGCCCCGCCGCCGGTGCGCTGCGCATCTCGCGCCCGCAGATCCTCGTCGTCCATGACGAACTCGACCTGCCGTTCGGCGTCGTGCGAGGGAAGGTGGGCGGGGGTCCCGGTGGCCACAACGGGGTGCGCTCCATCATCGCCCGCTCCGGAGGAAACGACTTCGCGCGTGTCCGTCTGGGCATCGGACGGCCTCCGGCGGAGTACCGCGGCACCCAGTCGGACTGGGTGCTGGGTCGGTTCGCCGAGCCGGACGCGGAGGTCGACGCGATGATCGCGCGGGCGGTCGAGATGACGGAGGTCGCGGTGGCCGAGGGAATGGACGCGGCGATCGCCCGCTTCCACGCCTCACCGCCCGGTCAACGCGCCGAACGACGTCGCGAACGCCGGGCGGAGGATGCCCCCGAGGACGCACCCCCGGACTCAGGTCCGGCCCCCGAGGGGAAGGGCGGTTGAACGCGCTCACCCAGATCCTGAGGGCCTCGCCCGAGATCGCGGCCGCCGCTGAACGCCTGATGGGATCGGGACCGGTCGCCCGGCTCACCGTCTCACAGGCGATCTGGCCCTTCCTGACCGGCGCCCTGGTCGACGAGGCCGAACGGGCCATCCTCGTCGTGTCCGCCACCGACGCTGAGGCGCGTGACCTCGCGCTCGAGCTGGGCGCGATCCACGGAACCGACCGCGTCAGCCTCTGGCCGTCGCGCGGAACCGTCAGCCAGGGACGCGTGGGCCCGTCGCCCCACCTCATCGGCCTTCGGTCCCAGGCACGTGATCGCCTGATCGATGACGACGGCGTCGTCGTCGCGTCCATCGGCTCGCTTCTCGAGCGTGTGCCCCGGCGCGCACCGGCACCTCTCGATCTCCGGGTGGGCGGCCGGGTGGACGGTGAACTCGTCGATCTGCTCGTCGCGCGCGGCTATGAGCGCGTCCACCAGGTGGAGGAGCGCGGCGAGGTCGCGATCCGTGGCGGTATCGTCGACGTCTACCCGACGACCGCGGACCAGCCCGTCCGCATCGACATGTTCGACGACGAGGTGGACGGTCTCCGGGTCTTCTCGCCGTTCACGCAGGTGACGATCCGCTCCGTCACCGGCGTGCGCATCCAGCCGGCGGCCGAGCCCACCGACGACCTGGTCGACACTTTCGACCTGGTCCGGGAGACCCCGATCATCGCTGTCGCACCGCGGACGTTCGACACCGCGATCGCCGAGACGCTCGAGGTGGCGGAGGAGGAGGCCCAGGCCGGCGCGCTGGGTGACCCCGATGAGCTCCGTGCGGCCATCGACGCCGCGGCCGCCGTCGAGATCATCCCTCCGACGGGTGACGCCACGGGACTCGTCGACGCACGCGAGGCGCGCTTCGCCACCCGCGGCATCAGCGAGGCGCAGGCCGAGCTCACCCGACTGTCCGGCGGCTCCCTGCGCGTGGTGGTCGCGTTCACACGTCGCGGTGACATGGAACGGGCCGCGTCGCAACTCACCCGCATCACCCCGGCGTCCGTGAACCTGGCCACCGACATGCCGCGGGAGGGGGGCGTCGCGTTCACCGTGATGCCCATCCACCGGGGCTTCATCTCGGCGGACCTGGGCATCGCGGTCATCCCGGAGAACGAGATCCTCCGTCGCAGGCGCGCGAGCGATCGCGCACCGGTGGGGCGACGGCTGCGGTCGTTCCTCGAGCTCCGCGTCGGTGACTACGTGGTGCACGAGGACCACGGGATCGGTCGCCTGGTCGCCTTCGAGACCCAGACCGTTGCCAACGTCACACGCGACTACCTCGCCCTGGCCTTCGCCGGCGAGGACCGCGTCTGGGTCCCGCAGGACCAGCTCGACAAGGTGACCCGCTACATCGGGTCGGACGGCTCGCCGCCGCCTCTGTCGAAGCTCGGCGGCAAGGCGTGGGAACGGCTCAAGGCGCGCGTGCGCGCCGCCGTCCACGAGATGGCCGGCGAGCTGTTCACGCTTTACGAGAGCCGTGGCCGTGCGAAGGGACACGCGTACCCGGAGTACGAGGAGGAGACCTCCGGGTTCGCGCGCCAGTTCCGCCACCGCGAGACACCCGACCAGGAGCGCGCCATCGACGAGGTCCTCTCCGACATGGAGCGCGACCAGCCCATGGACCGGCTCATCTGCGGCGACGTGGGCTTCGGCAAGACCGAGGTGGCCATGCGCGCCGCGCACCGGGCCACCATGGACGGCCGTCAGGTGCTCGTCCTCGTGCCCACCACCCTCCTCGCCCAGCAGCACCTGGGCACCTTCCGCGAGCGGTTCGCGCAGACGCCGGTCGAGATCGACATGGTGAGCCGCCTCCGGTCGACCGCCGAGACGAAGGACGTGCTCGCGCGGTTCCGTTCGGGCGCCCTCGACATCCTCGTCGGGACGCACCGCGTGCTCGGCATGGATGTCCAGCCGACGAACCTGGGGCTCGTCGTGCTGGACGAGGAGCAGCGCTTCGGCGTCGCCCAGAAGGAGGCGCTCCGCAAACTCCGCCTCGAGGTGGACGTCCTGTCGCTGTCCGCGACGCCCATTCCGCGCACCCTCCAGATGTCGCTGTCGGGCATGCGCGATATCAGCGTGATCGAGACGCCGCCGTCCGGCCGCCGCGCCATCGCGACGCACGTCGGCGAGTTCGACGAGGAGCTGGTCCGCGAGGCGCTCACGCACGAGAAGGAGCGCGGCGGCCAGAGCTTCTGGCTGCACAACCGCGTCGAGACCATCCATGAGGCCGCCGAGGCGGTCCGTACGCTCGTTCCGGATCAGCGCGTCGTGGTCGCCCACGGGCAGATGGGGGAGAGCGAGATCGAGAACGTCATGGTGACGTTCATGCGCGGCGACGCCGACATCCTGGTGTCCACGACGATCATCGAGGCCGGGCTGGACATCCCCAACGCCAACACACTCGTCGTCGAGCGCGCCGACCTGCTGGGCCTCTCGCAGCTGTACCAGCTGCGTGGTCGCGTCGGACGATCCGAGGCCGCGGCGCACGCCTACCTCTTCTATCCGAGCGATCAGGACCTCACCCGCGACGCGGCGTCGCGTCTTCGCGCCGTCTCGGACTACACCGAGCTCGGGAGCGGACTGCGGATCGCCATGCGCGACCTCGAGATCCGCGGCGCCGGCAACCTCCTGGGCGACGAGCAGAGCGGTCATGTGGCCGCCATCGGCTTCGAGCTCTACATGCAGATGCTCCAGGACGCGATCGCCGCGCGACGCGGCGACACGACCGTCGAGCCGGAGGTCCGGGTGGAGATCCCCGTGTCCGCCCACATCCCGAGCGACTACATCGGGTTCGAGGCGGCGAAGATCGACCTTCACCGGAGGATCGCCACCGCCGACGAGCACACGCTGTCACGTCTGAACGACGAGATCACCGACCGCTTCGGCGAGCCCCCGGATTCGGTGAGGGCCCTGCTGCAGGTGCAGCGACTCAAGCGCAAGACGGTCCGCGTCGGCGGCAACCACCTCGCGGTGCGTTCCGGAAAGGTGGTCGTCGCACCTGTCAGCCTGACGAGTTCGGGCATGCGCACGCTGCGTGAGGCCGTTCCGCGGGCCATGTACTCGTCGGCGGAGCGGACGGTCTCCGTGCCGGCGCCCAGCGGTCCGGGCGAGCGACTCGACGCCGCGGAGGGCGCGCTCGACGCCCTGATCGAGGCGGTCTCGGCCGGGTAGTCATGTCGCGGTTCCCTCGGGCCGATGGTGAGATGTCATCTCCAAAACCCATGCTACGATCGCCCGCCGATGAACCTAAGAAACCTTTGCGCCGTCCTCGGCGCCGGAATCCTGTCCGTCTCGCTCGTCGCCTGCGGCGGCGGTGACGCCTCTCTCGGCCCGGACGACGAGGTCGCCATCACCATCGGCGACGTCACGATCACCAACGGGCAGATCGAACGGCGCGCCGACTCGCTCGCGAAGGCCCAGGCCAACCAGGCCGAGCAGGCCGGCCAGCCGGCCGAGACGCCGGCCAAGGACAGCGACGAGTTCGCGGATCTCCGCCGGATGGCCGCCGAGCAGCTGCGTGACGAGCAGGTCTTCGCCATCCTCGCGAAGCGGTGCGGGGCCCCGTGCAACGTGACGAAGAAGGACATCAACACGCAGATCGCGTCGATCATCACGCAGAGCTTCAACGGCTCGCGGCCCGAGTTCGACACCGCCCTCGAAGCACAGGGCATGACGATGACCGACCTCCAGGACGCCTTCCGCGCGTCCCTTCAGGAGCAGAAGCTGTCGGAACGCGTCACGGCGAAGATCACCTTCACCGAGGCGCAGGCGCAGGCGTACTACGCGAAGAACATCGCCACGTATCGCACGCCCGCTGAGAAGCGCGTCGCCCACATCCTCGTCGGGACCAAGAAGGTGGCAGACGATCTGCGGCCCGGGCTGACCGCCGAGAACTTCGCCGATTCGGCGAAGACCCGATCGCTGGACCCCGCGGCCAAGGGCACCGGCGGAGACCTCGGACCGGTCACGGGCTCGGGTCTTTTCCCCGAGATGCAGGCCGTCGTCCAGAAGCTGAAGCCCGGGCAGATCTCGCAGCCGGTCCAGACGCAGTTCGGGTGGAGCATCCTGACCGTTCGCCAGATCCCGGCGACGACGCGGTCGTTCGATGCCGTGAAGGCCGAGATCATGGGTGAGCAGCTCCAGGTCGCACAGTCCGCGGCCCTCGAGAAGTGGCGGAACTCCGTCGTCAGGAAGGTCCAGGACTCCGCGACCTTCCAGAACGACAGGGTGAAGCCCACGGCCGATGACGCCGGTGCGTCTGCGGATGACGCGGAACCCGTCGTCGAGACGGTCGAGGCGACGCCTTAGATGGGTGATTCCATGGAATCACCCATCTAAGGCGTCCGAGGTATGAGCACACACCCGACGGGACCAGCTGGGAACGCCGGTTCCGTCGGAGCGTCGACGACCCGCGATCCGGGCGGCCGATGCCGCGGCTGATCGTCGCCATCGGCCCGGGCGCCGCGGCCGAGGTGCCGGCGGGTGCGATCGCCGCGCTCCGGTCGGAGGGGGTGACGGTCGTGCACGGCCCTCCGCTGGATGACGGTGTGCGAGAGGCCCTCGGTGCGGAGGTCCGTCGGTTCGACGCGTCGACGTGCCCGGACGACGCCGTCGTGGTCGCGCCGGACCGCGTCGCCCTCGACCTCGCACGAGCGCATCCGGACGTTCCGACGGCTCCCGACCGCGAACGTCTGCGTGAACGCGCGATCGCGGCGAGTGTCGCCCGGCTGGCCCGCGTCGGCGCGGAGCTCCGCGCCCGCTGCCCCTGGGACCGCGTCCAGGTGCCCGAGACCATCGTTCCCCACACGATCGAGGAGGCCTTTGAGGTCGCCGAGGCGTTCCGTGCCGGCGATCCGGATCATCAGGCCGACGAGATCGGCGACCTCCTGTTCCAGTCCGTCTTCCTCGCGCGCTTCCTCGAGGAGGCCGGCACGGCCGATCTGGGATCGGTGGCCGACGCCCAGGCCGACAAGCTCATCGCGCGGCATCCCCACGTCTACGGCGACGCCGTCGCGGCCGACGCCGCCGACGTGCGCGGATTGTGGGAGACGCAGAAGCGCACGGCGCGTGGCGGGGCGATCTTCCACGAGGTCCCACCCGGGCTGACCGCCCTGGCCTACAGCGCCAAGCTTCAGAAGAGGGCGGCCGCGGTTGGGTTCGTCTTCTCCGGTGCGGACGACGCGCTCCGGAAGCTGGTCGAGGAGGTCGACGAGCTACGGGATGCGCCGAGCGAGGAGGAGATCGGCGACGTGCTGTTCGCCGCCATCGCCGTCGCACGGGCGCTGGGCGTCGACGGCGAGCTCGCCGTGCGGTTCTCGGCGACGAAGTTCCGCGACCGGGTGGACCGTGCCGCGGACCTGGCGGCCGCGGAGGGCCATGCCTTCGAGAGCCTCGACCCGGGTGCCCAGGCGGACTACTACCGGCGCGCCAAGGCGGATCTCGACCCGGACCGCTGATGGCGGTGCGGCCACTCCGTCCCTGTCCGCCCGATGGCGTGCATGAACGGCGTGGCGTACCGATCGTCGGCGTCGACCGTGGCGCATCCGCACCGGTTCCCACACGACGGATCGGTCTGCGGACGGATACGCACGGCCCGATCCGGGTGCGGGTCGCCTCCCGCGGGCGGCGGCCGGGCGTCTGACCCGGGGGACACCGATGACGATAGACTCGGTGACGCTCCTGTGAACCGTCCCCCGGAGGCCCTCGTTGTCGAAGATCGCTCGTGTCCACGCCCGTCAGATCCTCGATTCGCGGGGGCAGCCGACCGTCGAGGTCGACGTCGAACTCGACTCGGGCGTCATCGGCACGGCGGCCGTTCCCTCCGGTGCCAGCACCGGGGCGCACGAGGCACTCGAGCTGCGCGACGCTGACGCGAAGACCTATTCCGGCAAGGGCGTTCTGAAGGCCGTCGCCAACGTGCAGCACGAGCTGGCGCATGCGCTCATCGGACGTGAGGCCTCCGAACAGGCCACCCTCGACCGCCTCATGATCGAGATGGACGGCACCCCCACCAAGTCGCGCTTCGGTGCGAACGCCATTCTGGGGTGTTCACTCGCCATCGCCCGGGCCGCGGCCACGGACGCCGGCATGCCGCTCTACCGCTACATCGGTGGTGCGCAGGCGCACCGGCTCCCGGTCCCGATGATGAACATCCTGAACGGCGGCGCCCACGCCGACAACAACGTCGACCTCCAGGAGTTCATGATCGCCCCGGTCGGCGCGGGGTCCTTCTCGGAGGCGCTCCGGACCGGCGCCGAGGTCTACCAGGCCCTCAAGGGCGTCCTGCGCACCGAGAAGCTCGGCACGGGGGTGGGGGACGAGGGCGGCTTCGCTCCGAACCTGAAGAGCAACCGCGAGGCACTCGATGTGATCGCCACCGCCGTCGAGACGGCCGGATACCGCCTCGGTGAGGACATCGCCCTCGCCCTCGACCCGGCGTCCACCGAGTTCTACCGCGACGGTGCGTACCACCTCGAGGGGGACGGCAGCGTCCTCAGCCCCTCCGAGATGGTCGACTACTGGGAGAGGCTCGTCACCGACTTCCCGATCGTGTCGATCGAGGACGGCATGGCCGAGGACGACTGGGACGGCTGGAAGGAACTCACCGACCGCATCGGCGACCGCGTGCAGCTGGTCGGGGACGACCTCTTCGTGACGAACCCCGCCCGTCTGCGCGAGGGCATCGAGAAGGGCGTCGGCAACGCGATCCTCATCAAGCTCAATCAGATCGGGTCGCTCACCGAGACCCTCGAGGCCATCGAGATCGCGTCCTCAGCCGGGTACGCCTCGATGATCTCCCACCGGTCCGGTGAGACGGAGGACACGACGATCGCCGACCTCGCGGTGGCGACCGGCGCGGGACAGATCAAGACGGGCGCCCCGGCGCGCAGCGAGCGCGTCGCAAAGTACAACCAGCTGCTTCGCATCGAGGAACTCCTCGGGCCGGCGGCCACCTACCCTGGGCGGCGCGCCTTCCGCTCCTAGATGGTTGTGCAACAGTTTTCGGCAGGAACCGGAGGGTCGTTGGCGTACGCCGTGAGGAACACGCGCCCCGACTCCGACCCGAAGGAACCACGCGCTGCGCTCTCGTGCCGTCAAACGGATCTTCATCGCCTGCGTCCTCATCGCCCTCGTCGCGTCGTACGTCGGCCCGGTCCGAGGCTATCGCGAGCGGCAGGCCGAGCTGCGTTCGCAGGAGATCGCGCTCAAGGAACTCATCGCGCAGCGCGATCAGGCACGGCTGCGCATCCGCGAGATCGACAATCCCGCGGTGCTCGAGGCGCGTGCCCGCCAGCTCGGCTACATGAAGCCGGGGGAGATCCCGTTCCGGGTGACCGGCCTTGACTCCGCATCCGGCGCCACCGGAATCTGGGACTGGATCGCCGACCCCCCGGGATCGTGAGGCCGTCCGCCTGCTGCTCGGCCGCGAGCCGTTCACCGACTACCGGATCGTGGTTCGCTGCCCCTCAGGTACTCCCGCCGTCCTCGAGAACGACCCGGTCGATCTGAAGGGCAGGCCGTTCCCGACGCGCTACTGGCTCGCGTGCCGTGCGGTGCACCGGGCCGTCAGCCGCCTGGAGGCCGACGGTGGCGTCCGAGCGATCGAGGATGATGCCGGGATGCGCGAACACGTGAACGCCGCCCATGCGGCGCATCAGGCCATCCACGCCGGGTACCGGGTGGGTGGTGTCGGTGACCCGGATCGCGTGAAGTGCCTGCACGCCCACCTCGCTTTCGCGCTGGCCACGGGCGGGAACCCCGTCGGCGACTGGATACTCGACCGCCTCGACCTCGACGTCGCCACGCACACGTGCTCCGTGGAGGGACTCGAGTGACGGTGAGCCCGCGGGCGCGCGCCGCGGTCTTCGACTGGCAGCAGGGGCCCGAACGGCTGGCGGCGCTCAGCCCGGATCGCCGTTCGGCCTGCCTGCGCGTCGTCGACGCCATCCAGGTCGAGCTCCGACGCCGGCTGGGCCGGGACTTCACGGTCGATGAGCTCGCCGACCTGTACACCACCGCCGGTGACTGGACGCTGCCGCTGTCGGTCGAGATCGCACCACGGGTGCCCGAGGCGCATGACGGCGCGATCACCACGGACGCGGCGTTCGCCAGGTTCATGCGGAACGCGAAGGACTCCGGTCTCCTGTGAGCCCGCAGGACGACCTCACCCCGCCGCGCGGGAGACCCCCGGTACGACGGCCGGCTCCCCGGCGCCGGATCACGCTCAAGGTCGCCCTCGTGCTGTGCGCGGTGGCGTTCCTCATCGGGATCGTCTTCGGCTATCAGGGCCGGGGAGGACCGGGTGACGTGGAGATGGTCACCACCAATCAGGAGATCCCGGTCGTCACCGTCCTGCAGGCGCCGCCCCCGTAAGGCTCACTCTGCGCGGGTCGACGACGTGGGGCGCGTCAGCGCGTTCGGAGGTCGATGCGGAGCCCCGGCCCGGCGGACACGGCGGCATCCAGTTCGCTCCGCGTGAACGACACGCCGTCGATCGCCATGAGGCCGTCGACCAGGTGGGCGGTGTCGGCCCCCGTCACGTCGGACTCGACCGTCCGTACGGTGCCCTCGCCCGTCTGCGAGGTCACGCGGCCACCGGCGTCCGCGATCGCCCGCGACACCGCATCGCGGACCCGGTCCAGATCCCCCTCACGTACGACCCCGTCCACGGGCCGCGGGGCCGACGAGGATGCGGACGGCTCACGGGCCTGCATACCCGGTCCGGACCCCCCCGTGTCCTCTCCCTGGGGCACCGATGCGGCGCTGTCCCGTTCCGGGACGGCCGTCTCGCGCTCCACGGCGCCCGGGGCGTCCGACAGCGAGACGTCGTCGTCCGATCCCCCGATCACCTGAGGTATGACCGTGACGGCCACGAGGACCGCGATGAGCCCGGCCAGGGCGGGGGCGGCCATGCGCCAGCGAATCCGGCTCCACCAGCCGCCGGACGCGCGCCGTGCGACCGGCGGTTCGCCGAGGTCGGCGATCCGCTGCCGCAGATGATCCGGTGCAGGCGGCGCCGACGCCCGGAGCTCCGCGGCCAGGGCGAGCAGCTCACGCTCCTCGTCCGTGTCGGCGGCGGCGCCGTCGAAAAGCTCGTCCAGGCGTTCGGGGCGGATCTCGTCAGTCACGTCTGAGCTCCTTCCGGAGCTTCGTCATGGCGCGGTGCAGGTGCGTGGAACACGCTGAGGGTGACACGCCGAGGAGCGCGGCCGCCGAAGCCCCGTCCACGTCCAACAGCACTCGGAGCGCGACGACCTCGCGTTCGACGTCCGAGAGCGCGCCCATGGCATGCGCCATCTCGGGCGGGAGCCCGCCGTCCAACGACGATCGATCCTCCGTCATGACGGGCGCCACGGCGTTGTAGCGATCCTCGCGGTCGCGGCGGCGGCGATCGCTGCGGAAGTGGTCCAGGGCGATGCGACGGGCGATCGTCAGGAGCCATGGCAGCGGCGGTCCCACCCGCGGGTCGTACGACGACCACTGGCGGAACGCGCGCTCGAACGTCTCGGACGTGAGGTCGTCCGCCAGGTGCGGGTCGCGCGCCATCTGCATCAGATACCGGTGCACGCCGTCCAGGTGCCGCTGGGCGGTCTCCGCGAAGGTCGGTCCGGTGGCGTCTGACGAGGGCATGGGTCGGGGCGAGACGCTGCATACGGCTTCTACGTCACAGAACCGGAGCCGGTCACACCGCGATCAACAATAGTCAGGCCGCCGCGGCCCGCGCCGGAAGCCGGTTCTGCCGGTCGCGGATGACTCCGCCGGCGTCACATCCGGTGGCGGTCGCTCTCTGCGCGGCCGGCGACGGTGTCCGTCTCAGGGGTCCCCGGTCGCCGTGAGAGGGACGGTCCAGAGCTCGGCCAGCGCCGGGTCACGTGTCTCGCCGGACGTGATGAACGCATGGATGTCGGGTAGCGCCTCACGGCGCAGATAGACGTGACGCTGCCCCACGCTCGGTTTCTCACCGAGGAAGCCCGCCCGGACGAGTGCCTCGCCCACGCGATACGCGTCGGCCCGGTCGGCAGGCGACACGCCGTGGGCGATGTGGTCGAAGGCGGTGTGGTAGCCCGGACCGATCTTCCCCTTGTGCAGCAGACGCCGCACCAGGCGGCGTGCGATGCGGCGAAGGTGGTCGGGGTCGTCCTCGACGGCGAGGCTCGGCTCGTCGGCCGGCAGCGGCGGGCCCTCGAACCCCCGGTGGCGCAGCGCCTCCACGACGTCCTCCGGATACGACTCCTCCTCCAGCCGCCAGCCCTGCTCCCACAGCACGTGGATGAACCGGAGGGGGTGGGTGCGAAGCGTGCGCGCCAGTCGCCCCAGGCCGGTGTCGGCCGGTTCCCGGGGCGGGGCGAGACGCAGCGCGAGCCCGGCATCGACGGCCACGCGTGCGGGGACGGAGGCGGCGTCCGTCCGTGCGATCGGCGGATGCGCCTCCGCCCACGCGAGGGGGAGGAGGGACAGATCCGTGCCCGGGGCGCGCAGCCCGGTGAAGCGGTTCCATTCGAAGGGGCGGATGTCGTCGATCGTCGCCCCGCAGGCGACGGCCGCCGCGACGGAACGCACGAGCACCCGCACCGGCCCGGCGGGTGCGAACCGCTCGACGTCCTCTGCGTGGACGGGCAGCAGGAGCACGGGCACGCCCTCGATGTCGTCCGCCGACCAGGCCCATGCCGTATAGGCCCGGGCATGGACGGCCGCCGCGGAGAGCGCCAGGGTGGCGATGACGGCCTCGTCCTCATCGCCCCGATCCCACTCGACCAGTCCGTGCGCCACCTCTCCGAGCGGACGTGCGAGATCGGCGACTGTCAGGGGCAGGCTCATCGGGGCACGGTAACGGGCGGGCGCCCCGGAGGTCCCGTTCCTCCTGTTCTCACACTCAAGTCTCCTTGAGTGTCAACCGATGAAAGGGCAGATTCACCCATGGGTGAATCATCTCAGCCGGATCGACACGCGGGAGGGGCGGTTGCTCAACGTTGTACAGGGTCCGTGGTCGAGGGTCGGCACCACCGTCGAGTCCCCGCTGCTCGGACACATCCATGTTGAGCATGACCAGGTCCTCGACTTCGTCGATCCGATCGCGGGTTTTCCCGGTTGCCGCCGCTACGCCCTGCTTCCCTACCGCCAGTCGGGACGTGTCGACCCGGACATGCACTGGCTGCAGGCCCTGCAGGCGCCGTTCCACACCTTCCTGGTCACCGATGCCTGGAGCGCCGATATCGGCTACGAGCCGGAGATCGACCACATGGACGTCGAGGCCCTCGGCATCGGGTCCTTCGAGAGTCTCGCGCTGTACGCGATCGTCACCGTGTCACGGCGCACGAACGAACTGACGGCGAACCTGCGCGCCCCGCTGGTGGTGAGCGGCTCCGCACCCGTGGCGCGTCAGGTGGTTCTGCGAAACGGCGCGCTGTATGACACGCGCCATCGCATCTGCGACCTGCCCTAGGGGGTGTGGCCGATACCGCGGTATCGGCCACACCCCCTCGATGTCTGATTCCACGCCGCGAGGTGGTGGAATCGATCGTCTCGGTGCGGGTGGCTCAGGCCGGTGGAGCCGGCCGTTCCCGGTCGCATCCGCGGCAGGTCCGTAAGGGGACCCGACACCAACCCCGGTTCAGGACGCCACGCGCCGTTCCGGAGCGCGTGGGGCCGCTCCCTCCGTGCCGTGATCGTGTCACGATCGCGCTTCGCGGGCGCGGCGGTCCGCCGAATCGTTCGGTGGAGGCATCCCGCGCCATCGCACCGCCCGAAGGATCGTTCGTCCCGGCGGGGTGGGGCGCCCGCGGAAGGCGGGCCGAGGGCGCCTTGCTATCCCCGAGGGGACGTCGTCAGACGTCGTTCCCGTCGTCGTCACCCTCGTCGTCACCCTCGTCCAGCTCACTCAGGGGGACCTCGACGGGCGCGCCCTCCACCTCGGCGGATGCGTCGGCGGCACTCTCAGGGGCATCGGCGGTGCTCTCCTCGGCGTCCTTGTCGAGGACCTCCGCGAGGGCCGGGGTGGTCACCGAGTCGGCGTCGGCGCCCAGATCCGCGTCGTCATCGTCGTCCTCGCCCTCGAGGCCTTCGAGGAGGAGCGGATCGGTCTCGAGCGAGTCGAGGAGCTCCGGCTCATCGAGCTGACCGTCCGGGTCCCACCGGACGATCACCTCACCGTCCAGGATCTCCGACTCGGAGAGGGCCACCGGATCCCGGGTGATGGTCTCACCGGCGACCGGCGGCGGGGCCGCCTCGGCGCGCAGTTCGGCGGGATCGGCCGTCAACCACAGCGTGATCTGGCGGGCGCGCTTCGAAACCGCGTGAACCAGCGCGTAGCGCGAACCGTTGACATGAGAGAGCGCGTGGTCTAGGCGACGACCGTGCAACATGTAGGATCCTCTCGATCGGAGAAGCAGGAAAACGACTGCACATAGTACAATGAGTACGCAAGCGGGCATGTGCGTGCCCTTTTTTGCAAGGAGGCGGGGCAATGCTGGTTCTCACGAGGAAGGCAAACCAGAGCATCATGATCGGAGACAGCATCGAGGTCTCCGTTCTGTCCGTGATGGGTGAGAAGGTCCGTCTCGGTATCCAGGCTCCGCGTGATGTCCCCGTGTACCGCAAAGAGGTCTTCGTCGAGATCCAGGCCCAGAACGTCGAGGCCGCCGAGTCCAGCAAGGACGCCCTCGACAAGCCGATCTGGGCGATGCGCCGCGCCGAATAGCCGCTGCGGCTCTCCGGTTCGGCGCCGTGTCCGCCGGATCGCAGGAGGGGCTCCCGACAGCAGGCGCCGAGATGGCTGATTCCGCGGAATCAACCGTCTATGCGCCGAGTTGCGGTTCGTGCGTCATCTCGACACGAACCGTGGTGCCGGAGATCGTGCTCGAGATGGTCATGTGGTCGACGAGCTGCCGGATGATCCATAGTCCTCGGCCCCGGTGATGGATCTTGGGCGGGGGCCGGTGCGGCACCTGCCGGGGATCGAACCCGTTCCCGACGTCCGAGACCGTGAGGACGAGCCGGCCGTCGTACCACGCGACGACGGTGATGGGGGGATTGCCGTGCTCCCGGGCATTGGCCACCAGCTCGTCGAGCGCCAGCACGAGATCCTTCGCCCGGTCCTCGAACCCGTGGACCGAGGCCATGTGCGTAATCGCATTGCGCAGCGGCGCGATCTCGGACGGGTCGCCGGTGAGGACGGCGCCATATCGGCCGCTCTCGCTCGGGCGCGCACCACTCGGCTTGTGTCGGTCGGTGTCCTCGGACATGGATGTGTGGAGAAGTCAAGCATTTCCCGCGGTCGGCAGATCTCGCCCGTCCGGTGCAGGGGAACCGCGTCCACTGCGGAATGCCCTCTTTCATCGGTATCATCGCGCCCGCTTCGATCCGCTCAGGGGGAACCTCAACGTGCGTCTCGCCTCACGCTTCGCCATCGGATGTGTCGGCCTCGTCTGTGCGGCGGGGGTCGCGCAGGCACAGACGCCGGTACCTCCGCCCGCTCCGCCTCTTCCTCCGGGCGTCTTCGCCGACGGGGTTTCCATCGACGGGATCCCGGTCGGGGGTGCGACGGTCGCGCAGGCACGGGTCACGCTCCTTCGTGAGCGTGTCGCGCCTCGGATCAAGCCGTTCCGCGTCACGCTGCAGAGGCGGTCGGCGACCATCTCGCCCCAGGCCGCGGGCTACAGCGCCAACATCAACGGAACCATCAACCAGGCCCTGCGGTATGGACGGTCCGTCCCGCTCGACGGTCCGGTGAACGTTCCGCTCATCCAGACCGTCGACCAGGCCAAGCTCCGAAACGCGCTCGCCAACCGGTCCCGTTCGCTGAACGTCCCGGCGGTCAGCGCCCGGCTCACCTACAGCAACGCACGGCCGCGCGTCTCCAAGGCGCGCATGGGGACCGCCGTGAACATGGACGTCGCCGTTCCGGCCCTCTCCCGGGTGCTCGTGCGCCGGACCACCGATCAGATCGGTCTGCCCTTCCGCCGGGTCCGCCCGGCGACCACCACCATCGGTGCGAACATCGTCGTCCATCGCGCCAACCGCACGCTGACGCTCTATCGGGGCGCCCGTGTCTGGCGGACGTTCCGGGTGGCCGTCGGCACGCCGTCGCACCCGACCCCCCGTGGCAAGTTCCGCATCATCAACAAGCAGCGCAACCCCACCTGGATCCCGCCCGACTCCCCGTGGGCGCGGGGCCTGGGTCCGGTGCCCCCGGGATCGGGCAACCCGCTGGGCACGCGCTGGATGGGCATCAACTCACCGGCCATCGGCATCCACGGGACGCCGGCATCCGGTTCGATCGGGACCGCCGCCTCGCACGGCTGCATCCGGATGTACATCAATCAGTCCGAGTGGCTCTTCGAGCGCATCGGCATGGACACCCCGGTGCTGATCGTCTGACGCATCCGGGCGCCGGGTACCCCGGCGTGAGACCCGATGATCGACGTGGGCTCCGGATCGGTCCGGTGCCCGCGTCGCGGTGAGCTAGGCGCCGTCCAGCAACGCCGTGCGGATGCGTCGCGCGTGGCTCGGCGGGACGAGCGCTCGGATGTGCGTGCCGTCCTCACCCGCCTCCTGCGTGATGTCGCGGCCGACGTCGAAGATCGCCGACACCAGTGAGCCCTGTGTGTACGGGATCACCACGTCGATGCGCGTGAGGAGCGATCGGCTGAACTCGGCCAGCGCCCGGCGCAGGTCGTCGAGGCCCTCGCCCGTTCGCGCCGAGACCTGCACGGCGTCGGGCAGCCGGTGGCGGAGTGCGTCGCGCTCGTCCTCCGAGGCCCGGTCGATCTTGTTGAGCACGAGGATGCGGGGTATGTCCGCCGCGCCGATCTCGTCGAGCACCGTGTCGACGGCCGCCGCCCGTGCCTCGCGCCGGTCGTCCGGTTGGCTGGCGTCCGCCACGTGGAGGATGAGGTTCGCATCGCGCGCCTCGTCGAGCGTCGAGCGGAACGCCTCCACCAGCTCGTGGGGGAGGTCGCGGATGAACCCGACGGTGTCGGACAGGATGAGCCGCCCGTCCTCGACCTCGAACGTCCGGGTGGTGGGGTCCAGGGTCTCGAAGAGGGCGTCGTTCACGTTCACGTCGGCGCCCGTCAGAGCGTTCATCAGGCTGGACTTCCCGGCGTTCGTGTAGCCGGTCAGCGCCACGCGCGGTACGGAGGACGCGAGGCGCTTCTCCCGCATCACCGACCGCGAGCGTTCGAGTTCGCGGAGTCGTCGCCGGAGCGTCGCCATGCGTGAGCGCAGCATCCGCCGGTCGGACTCGAGCTGCGTCTCACCGGGGCCACGCGTGCCCACGCCGGCGCCGAGGCGCTCAAGGTGCTGCCAGAGTCCCTCCTGGCGGGCGTAGTTGTACTCGAGCTGCGCCAGCTCGACCTGCAGCTTTCCCTCGGCGCTGTGGGCGTGGAGGGCGAAAATGTCGAGGATCAGGCCGGTGCGAGCGACGACGCGCTTGTTCAGCCGGTCCTCGAGGATGCGCTGCTGGCTGGCGGAGAGCTCACCCTCCACCGCGACGAGGTTCGGTTTCGTCCGTTTGACGAGGGCGATGAGCTCCTCGAACCGGCCCTTTCCCAGGAAGGTCCGGGGGTGGGGTGTGTCACGCCGCTGTATGACGGTGTCGGCGACCTCGGCACCGGCCGTCCGCAGGAGTTCGGCGAACTCCTCCAGCCGGTCGTCGCGTTCGTCGTCGGGCACGTCCATCGACGCGACCACCACGGCGCGTTCGACCGGGAGCGCGGTGGGGTAGGGGCGCTCCTCGCGCTCCCGTTCCAGTTCGGCCTTGCCGCGGTACGTTCGCTGAAGTTCACCCATTCACGAAGAGACTACAAGCCTCGCTCCGATCCCGGCTCGACCATGACGGCGCGGCCCTTGGCCCGGCCGAGGCCGATCCGCGTCGACAGCAGGAGCCCTACACCGGGCCGCGGACCCGTCGCCCTCGTGTCATCCGTGCCTTCCGGCCGGGTTTGTCGCCGTCAGGCCGCGTCAGGAGTCACGGGCGGCGATCAACGGTTCCGAGATCAGCTTCATGGTCCGCACCACGGTGCGCTCGCTGACGGGACCCGAGGTCTCGACGTAGACGCTCACGTTCTCGACGGCGTAGCTCAGCCAGTACCGGGGAGGGGCGGTCTCGGTCCGCGCCCCCCGCGATCCCCGGAGCTCGTCGGGGGTCCAGGGGCGGGCGCCGCCACGGATGGGCACGACGTCGGCCACGCCCGCGCCCGTGTTCACCGCCACCATCCGGTCGCGCCAGCGTGTGGTGAGCACTGTCATCCGCGCCCCGTCAGGCCCCTCCCAACGGCGCATGGCGCCGTCGCGGAAGCCGAGGCTCTCGTACTGGGCGCGAAGCGTCGCCGCACCCTCCGCCGGCGAGTGGATGGCGACCACCGTGTCCAGGTCCACGCTCGTCGCCGTGTCCGAGAGGGTGAACTCCTCCTGCGTCGGCAGGATCCGCAGGATCTCGACGAGGTCCACGGCGTCCGTCGTGAAGGTGGCCTCTCGTCCGCATCCCGCGATGAGGAGGACCGCCCCGGCGAGGAGCACTGCGAGGCCGCGATTCACGCCCTCAAGGCTAGATGATCGGTCCCGCGATCTCACGGCGTGGTGTGTGCCTCCGGTGGCGCGTCCGCGCTTCCCATCCAGTCGCCCGCCCCTGGCCGGCCACCGGACACCTCGGAACGGACACCGCCCCGACCGTCGGTGCCCGGCGGCGGCCCGCGCCATCGGCGACGCGTCCCGCTTCCGCGACACCGCGGAACCGACCATCCCGTGGCCGGCCGGTTAACAGAGCCACAACCCACCTGACATGCGACACCCGTAGGTCGCGGCTACACTTGGCGTCGTTGCTGCACTCTCCGATGAGAAAGGGATCGGAACGAATGAACCCCACCGGTCATAAGGGCCACAACGGATTGAAGACGTTCGTCCTGATGGCGGCCCTCACCGCGCTCCTCGTGGTGATCGGTTTCTTCTTCGGCGGCGCGCGCGGCATGGTTTTCTTCGCCGGCTTCGCCGTGATCATGAACTTCGCCATGTACTGGTTCAGCGGGTCGATGGCGCTCAAGATGAACAAGGCCCGTCCGGTCAGTCAGGACGAGGCGCCCGAGCTCCATCACATGGTCGCCAGCCTGGCTGCCCGCGCCGGGGTCCCGAAGCCCGGGGTGTACATCACGCCGTCCCCGCAGCCCAACGCGTTCGCCACCGGCCGCAACCCGAAGCACGCGGCCATCGCATGCACCGAGGGCATCATGCACGCCCTCTCGCCGCGTGAGCTCGAGGGCGTGATCGCCCACGAGATGGCGCACATCAAGAACCGCGACATCCTCATCGCGAGCATGGCGGCCATGGTCGCCGGTGCCATCTCGGCCATCGCGAACTTCCTCCAGTTCTCGATGCTGTTCGGCGGCAACCGCGACAACCCGCTCGGCATCATCGGCGCCATCGCGACCATCATCCTCGCGCCGCTCGCGGCCATGGTCATCCAGATGGCGATCTCCCGTCAGCGTGAGTACATCGCCGATGCCACCGGTGCCGAGTTCCTTCACGACGGGAACGCCCTCGCCGACGCGCTCGAGACCCTCGAGCGGGGTGCGCACGCCGTGCCGATGGAGACCAACCCGGCTGCGGCGCCCCTCTACATCGTGAACCCGCTGTCGGCGGCGGCCAAGGGCAGCCGCGGCGGTATGGCCAGCCTGTTCGCCAGCCACCCGCCCACCGAGGAGCGCGTCCGGCGTCTGCGTCAGATGTCGGGATCGTTCGCTCTCCGTATGGACGGCGCGTTCGCCTGACGCGGACACAGGGCCGGCACCCCGCCGGTCGTTGACGTATCGACGGCCTCCCTCGGGAGGCCGTCGTCATTTATGGGTCGGATGCGCCGGCCGTGGGTGAACCGCGCGGCTGGCCCGGTCCTCTTCCCGTCATCGCGCCCGACGCGGAGTAGGCCGCTGGTGCCAGGCACCAGCGGCCTCACCGGTCGGGAGCGACAACGACCCCCGGCACCGAAAATGGCTGCACGTGCCGTGATTTCTCGCGTTCGGCGCGCACCTCGGGTGGATCGGAGTAGGCCGGCGGTGCCAGGCACCAGCGGCCTGCCGCCCCGCGCGGGTACCCGTCGGAGCCCGGGCACCGGCGGACTCCGACGCGAATCGGCGACGCCGCGCGTTTCACGGCGGCCCCGGAACACCGCCGACGTCGGGCTTCTCGCTACTGTCCCGGTGATGTCCGTACCGAGGTCCCCGGCGGCCCGCCCGCCCGCCCGCCCGCCGATCGTCACGGTCACCCGTGGCCGTCTCGCCCTGTCATGACGCGGCTCATCAAAGAGAACGAGACGATCATCCTGTTCGCGCAGGGGCTCGTGTTCATGGCTCTGGGGTTCGCCGTCTGGCTCCAGCGACGTCGGTCCACCCGGCTGCGCCTGACCCAGTCACTCAACTGGCTGGCCGGGTTCGCCGTGGCGGACGCCCTCGCCGTCTGGGGCCACGTCTTCATCCCCATCCAGGAGCGATACGTCCGAGAGGGCGTCATCGACAGCCTCCTCGTCGTCCGGGGGCTGCTGCAAGTGGCGGCCTTCTTCCTGCTCTTCCAGTTCGGTATACGTCTGCTCGTCGACTCGCGTCGGTCCAAACTCGTCTGGCGTGCGGTGAGCACGGCGGTCGTGCTGGCCGTCGTCCTGGCGGCAACCCTCCAGGCCCTCGCGTTCGACTGGACCCCCGTGCAGTGGGAGCAGTCCGTTGAGGCCCTGGGACGGATCGTGCTCATGGTGCCCGCCGTCGCCGTGGCCGCATGCGGCATGTGGCGACAACGACGAGAGCTCAGCGACGCGGGCTTCTCGGGCATCCGGCGGTTCGCCGCCGCGATGGCGGTGGGCATCGTCGTCTACGGCCTCGCCGCGCTCCCCCTCGTCGGCGGTCCGTTCTGGGACCCCATCGACGTCGCATCCGACGGTGAGCGCCTCACCGGCACGGCCATCCACATCTCCGTGATCCGCGGGATCATCGGTCTCGCGCTCTGCTTCTTCGCCATCCGGTTGCTCGAGATCTTCAACGTCGAGGAGAAGGAGCAACTGGAGGCCATCGACCGGGCCCGCGCCGTCGCCGAGGAACGCGAACGCTTCGGGCGGGACCTCCACGACGGCACCATCCAGTCGCTGTACGCCGCGGGTCTGCACCTCGAATCCGTGTCGATGCGGGCGTGCGGCAGCATCCGGGACGAGGTGCGTCAGGTCATCGAGGGACTGAACGAGACGATCGGCGGGATACGGGAGTACATCTCGGACCTGCGGCACACCGAGAGCGGCCCCATGCTCCTGGCCGCCAGCCTTCAGGACGTGGCACGGACCTTCGAGGCCACGACCGGGGTGTCGGTACGCTGCACGGTGAGCGGCCTGAACGAGTCGGGCGAGCTTCCCGCCGAGGTGAACCATCACCTGGAGCAGGTGCTGCGCGAGGCGCTCTCCAACGCCGCGCGACACGGTCATGCCCGGGAGGTCCAGGTCGACATCCGGTTCGCGCCGGACGAACTGGACCTCGTCATCGTCGACGACGGGCAGGGAATACCCTCCGAACCACGTCATACGGGCGAGGGGCTCCGTAACATGCAGGAACGAGCCCGACGGCTCGGGGGTCGTGCTGTGATCGGTCGCGCGGGTACCACGGGTACGCGTGTGGCGGTGGAGATCCCCCTGGACTTCGATGCACCCGAGGAGATCGAATCTCCGGACCAGGAGGCTGTCAGGTGAGCACAACGGACATCATCAGGGTCTTGATCGTCGACGACCATGCGGTCGTGCGGATCGGTCTGCGGTCCCTCCTCGGCCACACCAGCGGCTTCCGCGTGGTGGGCGAGGCGGCCACCGTGGCCGAGGCCATCTCGGCGGCGGACCAGGCGCGGCCGGATGTCGTCCTCATGGACGTGCGGCTTCCCGACGGCAGCGGTGTGGACGCCTGCCGTGAGATCAAGAAGTCGCATCCCGAGATCCGCGTGGTGATGCTCACCTCGTATTCCGACGAGGAGGCCATCGTGGGTGCCGTCATGGCCGGGGCCAACGGCTACCTGCTCAAGCAGGCCGACTCCGACCAGCTGACCCGGGCCATCCGCGAGGCGGCGGAGGGAGCGTCCTCGCTCGACCCGCGGGCCGCTGGCGCGCTGCTCAATCAGTTCCGCGAGCTGTCGGCGAAGCAGGCGGAGGCCGAACTCGCCGGCCTCACCGATCGCGAGCGCCGCATGCTCACCCTCATCGCCGAGGGGTACACCAACCGTGCGATCGGAGATGTGCTGCACCTCTCCGAGAAGACCGTCCGCAATCACGTCAGCCAGCTGCTGCGCAAGCTCGGTTTCCAGCGTCGCTCACAGGCGGCGGCATGGGCCGGCCAGCGCCGGCTCGAACTCCCCCCCGAATAGGCCGCCATGGGCTCTCCCGCCGATTCCCCGTCCACGGCTCCCGAGGTCCACTCGCTTGCGGACACCGGTGGACGCGCGGTCCTCTGGGGGCTCGCCACGGAGGACCTCAACGTCAACCTGGTGCAGTGGCCCGCCGGTGAGGGGGTCGACGCGCACACCAACGCCGAGCGCGACGTCCTCATCGTCGTGGTCGCGGGATCGGGCAGGGTGACCGTCGACGGGGAGCCCGTCGAGGTGTCGGCCGAGCAGTGTCTCGTCATTCCGCGCGGCGCCGAACGGGTCATCCGAGCGGGGGCCGACGGCATCCGCTATCTCAGCGCACACCGGCGCAGGCCGCCGCTCACGCTGTCCTGAGGGCGGACAAGGGAGGAATACTCCCACCGCCGTAGAATTCGCCAGACGCCAAACTCTCGCCAGGGGTGCGTCATGTCTCGACCGGCACGTGTGCTGGTGCTCGCAAATCAAAAGGGTGGAGTCGCGAAGACGACGACCACGCTCAATTTGGGCGTCGCCCTGAAGGAGCGCGGGGCCCGTGTGCTCGCCCTCGACCTCGATCCGCAGAGCAACCTGTCGATGAGCCAGGGGATCGACGTCGACACGCTCGAGACCACCATGTACGACGTGCTCGTTCACGGCACGCCGCTGTCCGAGACCATCGAGGCGCGGGAGGTCGACATCGCGCCGGCCGGCATCGAGCTCGCGGGAGCCGAGATCGCGCTCTCGGCGATGATCGGCCGCGAGCGTCAACTCGAACGGGCCGTCAAGCCCTACCTCGACCTCTACGACTACATCCTGGTCGACACACCGCCCTCGTTGGGGCTCCTCACGATCAACGCCATGGTCGCGGCCGACGGCGTGATCGTCCCCGTCCAGTGCGAGTACCTCTCCCTCCGTGGCCTGGGCCTGCTCCAGAAGACGCTCGGCCAGATCCGGGAGCACCTCAATCCGCGGGTGGAGATCGCCGGGATCATCCCGACGATGTACGACGGCCGGACCGTCCACGGCCGCGAGGCGGTCATGCTCCTCGAGGAGGGCTTCGGGGATATCGTCTTTCAAACGCGTATCGGCAAGACCATCAAGTTTGCCGAGGCCCCGGTTTCGGGCAAGAGCGTAATCGCCTACGATCGACAGAGTCAGGCGGCGCGGTGGTACCGTCGACTGGCGGACGAGGTGATCGCGCGTGACCCGCGCAACGAGGTGATGAGGGCAGCATGAGCGAGAAGAAATCGAGCATGAGGGAGGGGCCGCTCAGCGATCTCTTCCGCCCGACGGACCGTGACACGGAGCCACCCGCCCCGGAGACGGAGCCCCCCGCCTGGGGTCGCGACACGCCGACCTTCGGCGAGCGGTCCAACTATCTCGCCGTCATCAAGTGCGTGGGCGTCGGTGGTGCCGGCGTCAACGCCATCAACCGCATGATCGAGGCCGGTATCCGCGGCGTCGAGTTCATCGCGGTGAACACCGATCGGCAGTCGCTCGACGCGACCGACGCCGACATCCGCATCCCCGTGGGAATGGACCTGACGCGTGGCCGCGGCACCGGGGGCGATCCCGCCCTGGGCGAGCAGGCCATGCGCGAGAGCGAGGACCAGCTGCGTCGTGCGCTGCGTGGTGCGGACCTGGTGTTCATCGCCACCGGCGAGGGCGGCGGCACCGGCACCGGCGGCGCGCCGGTCGTGGCCAAGCTCGCCCGTGAGATGGGCGCGCTCACCATCGCGGTCGTCACCCGTCCGTTCGGCTTCGAGGGCTCCCGTCGCGGCGGCATGGCCGATCAGGGCGTCGCGCTCCTGCGCGAGCAGGCCGACACCATCATCGTCATCCAGAACGACCGCCTCCTCTCCGTGCTGGAGAAGGGCGTCTCGATGGTCGACGCGTTCCGGGTCTGCGACGACCTGCTGCGCCAGGGTGTGCAGGGCATCACCGACCTGATCACCCTTCCGGGGCTCATCAACCTCGACTTCGCCGACGTGCGCACCGTCGTCCGCGGCGCCGGCACGGCCCTCCTGGGCATCGGGTTCGCCAGCGGCGCCAATCGCGCCGAGGAGGCCGCTCTCTCGGCCATCAGCTCACCTCTCCTCGAGACGCCGATCGACGGCGCACGGGGCATCCTCCTGGGCATCACCGGTGGCCCGGACCTCTCGCTCAGCGAGATCAGCCGCGCGGCCAAGGTCGTCTCGGACGCGGCCGACCCGGAGGCCAACATCATCTTCGGTGCCACGGTCGACCCCGAGCTCGAGGGCAAGGTGTGGGTGACCGTCGTCGCAGCGGGCTTCAGCGGTCGCCGCACCGCCCAGGCGCGCCAGGTGGAGGAGCGCACCGCCCCGCCTGCGCAGCCCGGCATCGGCCGGTCCGAGCCCCGCCTCACGGGACCGGCTCCCGTCGCGACGGGCGGTCCCAGGGAGCCGTCCGCTCCGATCTTCCCGCCGGTCGCGTCCCCGACCCCGCCGCCTGCGCCCGCGTCGTCGTCATCGGAGCCGTCGTCTGAAGAGCCCCCCAAGGGCCCGTCGTTCACGGATGTCGGAGCGCCGGACGCACCGGATGAGCCACCGGAGGCCCCGGATCTCACCGCGCTCACCGATGAGGCCCGCGCCGAGTCCCAGAACGAGCCCCCGGAGGTCGATCCGGCCATGACCGTGCTCTTCGGGGAGGGCGGCGACCTGGATCAGCCGACGCTCCTCCAGCGACCCGAGCCGGAGTCATCGCCGAAGCCCGAGCCCGTCCCGGACCCGGAGCCTGCATCGGAGGAAGAGGATTCGGCGCCCGAGCCGCCCGCGGTCGAGGACGTCGAGACGGCGGATGACGATCCGAAGGCCGAGGAGCCGGGGAACGAGGGCAAGAAGAAGGACGGCGGCGGTAACCCGGTGACCCAGCTCTTCAAGACGCTGAAGCGCGACAAGGACGACGAACCGCCCTCCTCACGCTGATGCCCGCGGGTATCGTCGCCGCCGGCCATCGTGAGTCGGCACGCGCCGGTGCCACGATTCTCTCGCGCGGAGGGAACGCGGTCGATGCCGCTGCGGCGGCGGCCTGCGCCGCCTCCATGGCCGAGAACCCGCTGACCGGGCCGGGAGCAGGTGGTTTCCTGCTCTTCCGTCCGCCCGGCGGCGAGCCGAAGGTCATCGACTTCTTCGTCCAGGTGCCCGGACAGGGGCCCGACGGCCGCCGACTGGACGAGTCGATGCTCGACTCGTTCACCGTCCCCTTCGGCGGGGCCGACCAGGTGTTCCACATCGGCCCGGCCTCCGTCGCCGTGCCGGGCTTCCTCCACGGCATCGCCCACGCCGTCGAGAACCATGGCCGGCTGTCGCTCACCGAGATCGTCGAACCCGTGTGCCGTCTCGCGCGCGACGGCGTGCGCCTGACGGCCGAGATCGACTTCCTGTACCGGATCCTCGAGGCCATGCTGGTCTTCACACCGCATGCCCGGGAGATCTACGCGCCCGACGGTGCGCTCCTCGGCGAGGGTGATGTCCTCCGGGTGCCCGAGCTCGCCGAGACCTTCGAGCTCTTCGCCGCCGAGGGTGCACGCGCCATGAGCCACGGTCCGATCGGGCACGCCGTCCTCGAGCACCTCGGTGACGTGGGCCTCGTCACCGAGACGGATCTCGCCGAGTACCACGTCATCGAACGTGAACCCCTCCGCCTGCACCGCTCGGACTACGAGGTGATCACCAACGCGCCGCCGTCCGCCGGCGGCATCCTCATCCTGGCGGCGCTGGCCACCATCGACCCGGGCTCCGTCACCACGGACGCGGGGTTCTACCGGGCGGTGGCCGCCGGGGGCGTCGCGGCGAACGAGCTCAGGGACGTGACGTTCCTCGACGCCCTCCGCCAGCCGGGCATCATCGAACGGGTCCTCGGCGCCATCACGCGGAAGCCCACCGGAACGACCAACGTGAGCGTGATCGACGCCGACGGAGGCATGGCCACGTTGTCGTCCTCTCTCGGCTCCGGCGGTGGCGTCGTGGTCCCGGGCACCGGGATCCTCCTCAACAACATGTCGGGTGAGCAGGACCTCAATCCCGCGGGCTTCGGTCTCATCGAACCCGGGCTGCGCATGACGTCGATGATGTCGCCGACGCTCGTCATCCGGGACGGGGAACCGGCGCTCGCGCTCGGCTCGGCGGGGTCGAATAGGCTTCGGTCCGCGATCCTCCAGACGCTCGTGAGCGTCATGGACGGCGGTCTGGATGTCGCATCGGCCGTCGACCGTGCGCGCGTGCACCCGGAGGACGGTCGCGTTGACGTCGAGTTCGGGGTACCCGAGGAGGTTTGCGCCGCATTGGAGAGGGATGGACATGAGCTTCGCCGGTGGGATCACCGGAACCTGTTCTTCGGTGGCGTCTCGGCCGTCTCCCGTCGGGACGGCGTCCTGTCGGGCGCCGGTGACCCCCGCCGCGGCGGTGCCGCCGCCGTCGTGACCGAGGACGGAGAGGTCAGGGACCTGTGAGCGACGACGACTTCATCTATCCCGTCACCGTGGGCGGCGTCGACTACGTGCTGGCGCCGCAGCCGATCCGCACCAGCCTGACCGATTCGCCGGCGGCCATGTGGGGCTTCCAGGTGCACGTGCTCAGGGACGGGGAGCTTCTCGGCATCAAGACGTGCTTCGTGGGACGCGTCCGCGTCCACTCCATCAACCCGGACGTGGTCGACGGACCGATGTCGCAGCTCGCCCCGATCGTCTACGACGTGGCGGTCGGCAAGGTCACCGAGCGCCTCGAAGAGGGCGCGCCGGAGGACGAGATCCTCTTCGCATGAGGTGGCGTCATCGCCTTCTCGTCGCCCTCACATGTATGGTCGCGGCCGCGGCCGCACCGGTGGCTCTTGCCCAGGACGAGGCGGCGGAGGGGCCGTCCATCCTGCACATCCGCGAGGGCGCCGCGGACGCCGAGACCGCGGCCCGGATCACCGCGGTCAACGAACAGTGGATGCGCGAGAACCCGGGAAGGACCCCGGTTCTGCGCGAGGAGTACCGCCCGGAGGGCTCGGCGCTCCTCTGGCGCTTCTACCGCAACCAGGGCTTCTTCCCGAACTGGGTCACCGCCGCGCGCGACGTGCTGCGCCGTCAGCGGGCCGGGGAGGCCGGGCGGGGCCGGGCCTCGGTCGACGAGATCGTCTCGTACAGTGCGCGGCGTGTCGCTCCGGACGGCACCGTGTTCCGCATGAACGACAGCGTCTATCTGTCGACCGACAGCACCGCGCCGCCGTGGCGCGACGCGATGGGGCAGGGCCTCATCCTCACGACGCTCATCCCGACGCTCGACGAGAACTCAACCGAGCGGGAGCGGGGCCGCATCCACGCCCTCGCCACCGAGTACCTCAACTCGTTCGCCGTGGACTGGCGTGACGGAGGTGTGGCCACCGACGGCAAGGCGGGCGGGATGTGGTTCCTCGAGTACGCCACCCCGCGTGGCGACCAGTCGCGCATCCTGAACGGCTTCGCCCAGTCCATCGTGAGCCTGGACCGGTTCGCCACCCAGGCGGATGCGCTTGCGGCGGAGGACCCCCGCTGGGCCGAGCTCCGCGACCGTGCCCGCGAGTACGTCTACCAGGCCGCCCTTGAGGTCGACCACCATCTCGACGTCTACGACCTGAACAACGGTCTGTCGCGCTACAGCCTGAGGAGCATGGACCCGGCGCCCGAGACCTACCAGGTCTACCACCGCCAGTTGCTGCAGCTCCTGCAGAACATCGACTACCTGCCGCAGGAGTGGCGCGACCACTTCGACCGTGTGCGGGTTTCATGGGGCGGCGAGGATCTGGGCGGCTCGGGCCGTTCGTGGTGGCAGTGGACGCTCGTCGCGGTCGTCGTGCTCGCGGTTGTGCTGATCGTCCTGCGCATCCGTGCGCGCCGGCTCCGTATGCGCCGTCGGCGTCGGCAGATCATCGATCACGGGGTGCCGCCGCCGACGTAGGCGTGGCCGTTCGCCGTGGCGCGTCCGGCCGACGCGGGGGCGTGGTGCGCAGGTCCGGTGGGACGGACGAAGCGCTCGTCGAGCAGGGCGGCCTCGCGGAGGGCGGATCCTGTACCAGGGGTACGGTGGCAGGGCTGACCGGTACGGCAACCGCCGACGCGCTCGCCGCGGGGTGACGGAGTGACCCCGGCGCTCCTGGCGAACCGTGCGCCCGTCACGGGCGACGCGGCGGCCCTCGCAAGTCTGGTGCCAGGCACCAGACTTGCACCCATCGATCACGTCGACAGAAGTCCCGCAGGAGCAGGCACTTTGATTTCGTGCCATTTGATACTCGCAAGTTAAGTGCCTGGCACCAGACTTGCGCGGCCTCGGTTTGACGACGATCATCCGATGGGTTCCGGGCGCCCGTCGCGGACTACAGCGGCGGCAGTTCCGCGAGCGTGTCCAGTCCGTCCAGCAGACCTGTGAGCCACCACGCGTAGTCATGACCGCCCGGGTACTCCTGCTCGATCACCTCGGCCGACGAGGCGCGGCACATGTCGGCAAACCGGCGGCCGAGCGGACCCAGCACCTGCTCCTGTCGTCCGTACTGGATGACGAGGCGCCGGCCGCCGAGGGACATCCCCGCCACCTGCTCCATCAGTGCGCCGCCCTCGGTCCGAGGTGTGCCCTCCGGCGCGCCGTGCCAGTACGACCCCGACTGAGCGATCGCCGTCCGCACCAGGTACGGGGCGTGGACGACGCACGATGCGGCCGCCAGGCCACCCAGGCTCTGGCCGCAGACGATGACCCTCTCGCGGGCCGTGATGTCCCGAAGGCCCGCATCCCGGCAGGCGGTGATCACGTCCTCCAGGGCACGGCACACCCGCTCCACGTCGGGCAGGAACGTCACGCGCTCCGGGCGCGGACCCGAACCCACGAGCACCGCCGCGGTCGCCGGGCCGCCCAGCCGGCGGAGGGCCTCCTCCACGGGAAGCCCGTTCCACGCCTCGCCGTCGAACATGACGATGAGCCGCTGCGCCTCGTCATCCGGGAGGACAAGGCGCGCCCACGGTGCGGGTGACGCCGCACGGAGATCGAGTTCGCGGCTCTCGTAGCTCCGCCGGGGCGGCGTATCGACCAGTTCGGCCGCGTTGTGCCCGCTCCGGGGCATGCGCAGGACGGAGCTCATCGTTCCCAGTGGGTTGGGGATCCGCTCGGGGTTCAGGGGGTCGGGCCGGCCGGCCTCGTGGATGGCGCGCCACCCCTCGCGGGTCTCTCCCGGGTGCCGGGGGATCTCGGGCATCCAGACGATGCGGTAGCTCGCCACGAGATCGTCCGGAAGGAGGTAGCCCACCGCGGCCACGCCCGTGTCGCCGATCCACTCCATGCGGGCGGGGCCGATGTCCTCGCGGTGCGCGTCGGTGATCGAGTTCAGGTGCACCATGACCTCGCCGTCACGGCGCGCCGGGTCGTCCGGTTGCCAGGCGAACGTCACCTCGCACATTCCTGGGAGGTGCGACGGCACGATCTCGGGAAGACGGCGCGGAAGCCTCATTCCATGACGGATCCTGCGGATGAGGTCCGTCTCGACGCGCTCGGGAGGGACCCTCATCGCGGCCACCGGACCCCCGCACGGGATGCGGCGTCCGATGTCGTCTGAACGACGCAATATGGTGAGCGGCCGCTCACCGTCGGCCGGTGCTGAAGTGCTGGTAGTCCCTGTCGCCGTACCAGCGTCCACCCCAGTCCCAGCCCTCGGCGGTGAACGCCCGCACGATCGCGCGGCCCTCGACGGCCATGCCGGGCCGGGGGCGGCGATTGATGTACGGGATGCTGCGCCGATGCGACGTGCGGCCGCGCGAGACGTACGGGTTCTCGATGGGGTTGATGTCGATGGCACGACCGTACGCATGCAGTGACCAGCGGCGGCTGCCGTCGACGTAACGGCAGTTGAAGGCACTCGTGTTGTCGGCCTCGATCGACCGGAAGTCGCTACCGTCGAACCGCTCGACGGGAACCATCCAGCGGATGGGGACGCGTGCGGCATGCAGGCGGCGCATGATGCGGACGACGGGGCCGGCCACATCACGGTGCACGACCAGCCGTCCGGTGCGCGTCGTGCGCTCGAAGGTCCAGTGGGTCACCCGGATGACGCGCAGATCGTTCAGTCCGACGGGGCATCCGGGGCGCCAGACCGACGGGGTCATGGCGCGTCGCTCCTCGGCGGTGAGGCGCGCGACGGATGCCTCGAAGGCATTCGACGCGGTCGCCGCCGAAGGGGCTGACGCGAGGATGATCGCGATCAGAAGGGGGGAGAGGACGCGGCCCATCAGCGCCATCCACCCCCGGCACGGCGTCGGACCTGCGGGTGTGCATCCGTCACGCCGTCCGCCCGTGCATGGCGGCGCACGCGCGCCAGCGGATGGCGCATCAGATGCGTGGACGCGATGCCGGCCCACGGGTCGTAGCGCGAGAGGAGCTCCGCCGAATCGTCGGCCGTTGCCGGGCGTCCCAGGAGGTTGGCGGTGAGCCGGATGAGGTTCAGGTCACCCACGAGCCCCACGTCGTAGCGCCCGAGCCCCGCCGATGCGATCACGCCGACCGACCACGGGCCGATCATGCGCTCGCGCTCCAGGCGGCCGCAGAGTCCCTCGCGCGTCTCGCCGTGAAGCGCCTCAAGATCCACGTGGCGCAGGAGGCGGCCGAGGGCCGACGCCCGCTTGGGATGGAGGCCGCATGCCACGTAGTCCGCGACCGAGAGCGACGCCAGGTCGTCCTGGCCGGGCGGAAGAGCGAGCCCCGCGTGCTCACGTCCGACGCGCCGCAGCACCCGTCGTTCGATGAGAAGCGCCTCGCGCGCCGTGATCAGCTGCCCGGCGAAGGCCTTCAGCACGGAATGCGCCACCGTCGCCGTGCGCAGCGTGCGCACGCCCCGGGCCTGCGCCACACGGGAGTGAAGCAGCGGGTCGTCCCGCACGGATTCGGCGAAGGGCGTCGTGTCGTCGTCGACGGCCAGAATGAACCGCAGCCGCGTCAGCGACGCCTCGACGTCCGCCGCCTCCAGCGTCGCGATGACCTCGCCGCCCGGCCGCTGCCCGACACGCGCGCGGGTGGGGTTGGCACCGGTGTCGAACACCAGCTCGACGCCGCCGTTCCTGAGATGCCGGCGCGTCGTGTCGGCGAGACCGCCGACGGTGGACACGAGGGAGTAGGGACCCCGGGGTGTGATGACGGCGGTGACGATCCGCTCACCTTAGCGCCGCACTGCGGATCACCTCCGTCTGAGCGACGGGGGTGATCGTTCCCGGCACCAGCCACCCCCGTCCGACGTCGAACAGCCACCCCGGTCCGGGTTCGACGGGCCTGCTCGTCGGCCTGGCGATCGCGTTGGGTTCCCCTCGCCGGACCGCCCCGTTCAGGGCTCCCGGGCGGCTGTCGGGTCAGCCCGCCGGAGCCGCCCCGGTCGTGAACGGGAGCGCAACCACCCGCGCTGGTTCGGTGAGCCCCTCCACCGTCACCTCGCCTCCGTCCTCCGCCTCCTTGCGAACCGTGGCCAGCGCGATGGGGCCCAGCGCCGGATGCACGGCGACGCTCGTCACGGTGCCGACGGACCTCTCACCGGCCGCGATGGATGCGCCGACGGCGGCGGACGCGGGAAGCCGCAGGCCCACCAGCCGCTTGTTGACGCCGCCGCGGTACTCCACGCGGGCGACCGTCTCCTGACCCAGGTAGCACCCCTTGTCGAACGACACCGACCGGCGCTGAAGCCCGGCCTCGTGCACCAGGGTCCGCTCGGTCATGTCCACGCCGAAGCGGGGACGGCCGGCGGCGATGCGCAGTGCCTCCACCTCCTCGTCGTCGGCCGGGGTGGTGGCATTCGCGTCCACGATGGTCGCCGCATCCCCGATCGCGTCCACCGAGCCCGGAAGGCCACCCGGAATCACGATGTCGGCTCCGGCGACGAACGGATCGCTCCGGTCGAGGAAGGTCACCACGTCCACGGGCTCGGGCCCGAGGATCTCGACGTCCTCCGAGAAGTGGTATTCGTCGAGCAGGGCGGTGAGGCCGTCACCGCTGTCCGCCTCGGTCAGCAGGGTGAACGACTCCGGTTCAGTGCGGATGACGCGCAGGTCGACCCGGACGTGCCCGGTCTTGTCGAGGAGGAGTGCGTCGCGGGCCTCGCCGTCGGTCATCGACGCGATGTCCTGCGAGAGCAGCCCGTGAAGGAACGACACGGCATCCGGGCCGTCCACCCAGACCGTGGCCATCGGGCGGGATGAGACGCGGTCGGTCATTCGGACACCGTCGGGTCACCGTTGGATCCGGAGCGCCGCGCGCCCTCGTCGGGCCGGTCGATCTGATCGAGAGCACGAACGAGGATCTCATCGACCACGGCGAGCCGGGTGTTCTCGGAACGCTCCTCCAGGAGCGTCTGCTTGAGCACGGCCTCCAGCTGGATCTGCCCGGCGATCGCATAGGACCGCGGTGCGTCGGACCGGGAGACGTCCAGCCGGCCACCCGCGATCTGGGCGACGAGGTCGTCGAACCGGTCGGTGACACGCCGCTCCAGCGTGTGGTCCACGTCCTCCCGGTCATCGGGGAGATCCTCCACGAGGCCCGTGAGGTAGGGGCGCTCCTCGGCCGCGGATGTGATGCGCACACGACGCGTCCCGGCGACGACCACGTTCATCCTGCCATCGGAGAACCGCCGGATGAGGCTCTCGATCCGGGCCGCGCACGCCACCTCGGTCACGGAGTCACCCCGGACGAGCGGCAGGACGAACTCGGACGCGGTCAGCACGCAATCGGCCACCAGCGCACGGTAGCGCGGCTCGAAGATGTGAAGGGGGATCCGCTCACCCGGCAGGAGCACCAGATCGAGAGGGAAGAGCCCATGGATTTCCGTGGAGGGTTCGGTCATGACGGCGGTCCCCCGAACTATACGATCCGGCCTGATGACCGATCCAACGTTCCCGTCGCGCCTGATCCGCCCCGCCCTCGACGCCGTCGATCCCTACCAGCCCGGTCGCCCCGCGGGTGACCTCGCGCGTGAGATCGGCGTCGCCGACATCGTGAAGCTCGCCTCGAACGAGGGGCCCCTGCCCCCGGCTGAGGCCGCCCAACGTGCCGTGGCGGACGCGGTGCGGGACCTGCGCGTCTATCCCGACCCGGGGGCATGGGATCTGCGCGAAGCGCTCGAACGCCACCTGGGCGTCCCGGCCGACCGCATCCTGGTCGGCAACGGCGTCGACAGCCTGATCAAGCTGATCTGCCTGGCCACATTGGACACCGGCGACGAACTGGTGATGGGCTGGCCGTCCTTCCCGTCCTGGCGGCAGGGCGCGCTGATGATGGGGGCCTCCCCGGTCCTGCTGCCGCTCCGGGAGGACGGGACCTACGACCTCGCGGCGCTTCGTGCGGCCGTGACCGACGCGACCAAGCTGGTCGTCATCGTGAGCCCCAACAACCCCACCGGGGGTGCCGTGGACGCCGGTGACCTCGTCGCCTTCCTGGACGATCTGCCGCCGCACGTGCTGCCGGTCGTCGACGAGGCGTACTTCGAGTTCATGGACGAGGATCGCCACGATGCTGTCGCTTTGACGCATCGGTCCCGGCCGCTCGCGGTCACCCGGACCTTCTCGAAGATCTACGGCCTCGCCGGCCTGCGCGTGGGGTACCTCGTCGCGCCCCCCGGGCTCATCGCGGCGATCGGACGGATCCGCAACGTTTTCGACGTGAACCACATGGCGATGCTCGCGGCCACCGCGTCGCTGGCGGAGGCCGAGTCCATCGTCGCCGAGCGCGCGTCGGCCAACCGGACCGAGCGCGAGCGGCTCGCGGACGGGCTGCGACGCCGGGGGCTCGAACCGCTTCCGTCGCAGGGGAACTTCGTCTACTTCGACATGGGGACGCCCGAGCGCGCCGCCCGGTTGAACGACGCGCTTCTGGCCCGCGGCATGATCATCCGTCCCACGGGGGGATTCGGAGCCCCGTCCGGCATCCGGGTGACCGTGGGACGCCCCGAGGAGAACGACCGGTTCGTCGAACTCCTCGACGACGTGCTCCCGCTCGTGGAGGCCGCATCCGCCACCTGACCGCACCGAGGTGCGGTCGGGGCGGGAGGTCCTACGAGCCGGCCAGCTCCTCGGCGATCCGGGTGGCCATGCGGACGCCGAAGCCGGTGCCCGCGCCGTTCACCATTCCCACGCCGGCGATGTCGACGTGGCAGAACGGCAGCCCGTCCGTGAACTCGCGCAGGAACATGGCGGCGTAGATCGATCCGGCCTGTCGCTTCTTGGCGGCGTTCGAGAAATCGGCGACGGTGCTCTCGATGAGGGGGCGGTAGCGCTCGTGCAGCGGCATCTGCCACGCCAGGTCACCGGTGCTCTCACCGGCGTCGCGGACCGTGTCGGTCCAGTCCTGGTGGGATCCGAAGAGTCCCGCGTACACCTCGCCCAGGCAGATGACGATGGCCCCGGTGAGGGTCGAGAACTCGACGATGCGGGTCGCGCCGTTGCGCGCCGCGTAGGTCAGGCCATCGGCCAGGATGAGCCGGCCCTCGGCGTCCGTGTTCGTCACCTCGATCGTCCGGCCGTTCATCGCCGTGATCACGTCGCCCGGCTTGAGCGCTGCGCCGTCCGGCATGTTCTCGGCCGACGGGACGACGGCGATGACCTCGACCGGGAGACCGAGTTCGGCGATGGCGGTGACGGCCTCGATGGTGGCGGCACCGCCGCTCATGTCCATCTTCATCTCCTCCATGCCGCCGGACGGCTTGATTGAGATGCCACCGGTGTCGAACGTGACGGCCTTGCCCACGATGCCCAGCACCTCGTCGGTGGCCTTCTCGGCCGGCGTGTAGTGCAGGACGATGAGCTGCGGGTCGTGGATGGAGCCCTTGCCCACGTTGAGGATGCCGCTGGCGCCGAGTTTCGTGAGCTCCTTCGGTCCCAGGACGGTGCAGGTGAGGCGGTCGGTCTGCGCCGCGCGATCGGATGCGTACCGCGCCAGGTCGGGCGGCGTGAGGTCGTTGCCCGGGGTGTTGGACAGGTCACGGGCGGCGTTGACGTGCGCCATCACCGTGTCGATCCGGGCGAGGTCATCGCGTGTCAGCGGACCGCCCGAGATGCTGAGATCCGTCAGCGACACCGGTTCGGGGGCGTCGTCGCCCCGCGTGCGGTAGCGATCGAAACGGTACGCGCCGTACGCGACGGACTCCACGAGAGCGCGTGCGCCGGCCGGGTCCGCGTCGTCCGGGAGGACCACGGTGGCCTTCGACGCCTTCACTCGCCCGGCGAGCTGGGCGATGGCGCGTCCGGCCGACTCCCAGTCGTCCCGGCTCTCCCCGCCGCCCACACCGACCGCGGCGATGCGCGCCGCACCCTTCGCCCCCGTGAGGTGGAAGAGCGCCGTCGCCCCCGGCTTCGCCGACAACTCGCCCGAGCGCTGCGCCCTGCGGATGGCTCCGGAGAGCGTCGCGTCCGCCTCGGCCAGGACCGGCGGGAGCTTCGCGTCGTCGGTGGAAACGGTGACGACGACCAGTGGGGACCGGCCGGTCAGGGGGTTTGAACGGGAGAGCTTTGTTGTCATCGTCGTCTCGGGTGGGATGTTCGAAGACAGGAGAGGGGCGATGCGGGTGTGATCATCCGTGACACCCTTCCTGTGAGGGAAGTGTAAGAGAGCATACGCGCAAACCTCGGGGAATCGGCGTGCGAACGACCGGCCCGATGCCACGACCCACGTGCGAAACGATGCCGCGCCCGTTCCGTTTCGGCGTCCGCGGACGCGGGTGGGGACCGTGGCCGCGTGGCCGATCGCCACCGCCGGGCAGGGGCGGATCGTCCGTCGCGGGTCTCGGCGTGCGGCCTCCCGCCGTCCGGTCGGCCGCATTCCCACTACGATGCGGGACGCGGCGCCTCGCCGTCCGCACCTCGACTTCCTGACGACGCGAAAGAGATCCCATGCCAGTTCAGCGCGAAGACCGTGGTTCCGTGACCGTGCTCTCCATCGACAACCCGAAGAAGATGAACGCGCTCTCCGTCGAGATCCTGCGGGAGCTCGAGGCGCTCATCGTGGCCATCGAAGCCGACTCGTCGGTGCGTGCCGTCGTCATCACCGGTGCCGAGGGCGGGAAGTTCGCGTTCGCGGCCGGTGCCGACATCGGCTTCATGCAGGACGCGCAGATCGACGCCGTGCGTGAGTTCGCCGAGCTCGGCCATCGGGTCACGGCGCGTCTCGAATCGCTGCCCAAGCCGGTCATCGCCGCCATCCGCGGGTTCGCCCTGGGCGGAGGATGCGAGCTGGCGCTCGCCTGTGACATCCGGATCGCGGCCGACAGCGCCCGCCTCGGCCAGCCCGAGGTGAACCTCGGGATCATGCCCGGATGGGGTGGCACCCAGCGGCTCGCGTGGATCACGACCCCCGGCTTCGCCAAGGAGCTCATCTTCTCGGCACGTCACGTGAAGGCGGAGGAGGCCCACGCCCGCGGTCTCGTGGATCACGTGTACCCGGACGACGAGGTGGTCGAGAAGGCCGTCGAGCTCGCCGAGCTCATCGCGACCAAGGCCCCGCTGGCCGTGGGGCGGGCCAAGCAGCTGATCAACACGACCGCCGGCGGTGACGCCGCCGCGCGTCTCGTCGCCGAGCGCGACGCCTTCGTCGACCTGTTCTCGACCGAGGATCAGACGGAGGGGATGAGTGCGTTCTTCGAGAAGCGCAGCCCCACCTTCCGCGGCGTCTAGAGAAGCATTGCCCTGTGCCGGGCCCCTCGGCGTGCCCACCGCCGGGCGATCGTGAGCCGGCGCGCGCTCGGCGTCCTGTTCTGCGTGATCTCGGCCGTCGGCTACGGGTCGGCCGGGATCTTCGGGAAGATGGCCTACGACGAGGGGCTGACCGTGTCGACGCTGCTGTCGACGCGGTTCATCATCGCCGCCGCCCTGATGTGGGCCCTCGTCATCGCGATGGGCGGTTCGGTCCGCCCGTCGCGCCGGGGGATCGCGCTCGGCGTCGTCCTGTGCGCCATCACCTATGCGGCGCAGGCCGGGGCGTACTTCGCGTCCCTCACACGCATCGATGCGGCGCTCACCATCCTGCTCGCCCACACGGCTCCGGTGTTCGTCGCCCTGGGAGCCGTCGCCTTCGGCCGTGAGCGGCTTTCGCGAATGACGCTCGTGTCGTTGCCGATCGCCGTCGCCGGCACCGCGCTCATCGCCGCGGGAGCGCTGGGCGGCCCGGTGCGCGCCGACGGGGTGGGGATCATGCTGGCGCTCGTGTGCGCCGTCACCTATGCGGCGTACATGCTCTTCTCGCACGCGGTGGTGGGGGAGATGAACCCCATCACGCTCACGGCCTGGGTCTGCACCGGTGTGGCGATCGTCTTCAGCGTCAGCGCGGGTGCGAGGGGCGACCTCCCCGCGACCACGGGTACCGGCTGGCTCATCATCCTCGGTCTCGCGCTGTTCTCGACGGTCATCGCGATCACGTTCCTCGCCGCGGGCACCGCCGTGGTCGGTCCCTCCGTCGCCGTGCTGATCTCGACCCTTGAACCGGTCACGGCGACGGGCCTCGCCCTCGTCGTGCTCGGTGAGCACCTGAGCCTCATCCAGTGGGCGGGTGCCGTCCTGGTCGTCGCCTCCGTCGTCATCCTCGCCGGCCCCTGGGACCGGCGGCGCGAACCGGTCACGGAGGCATCATGACCCCCGGGAGCGGGTGATTTTCCAAGCACCCGGGCGGCGGAGCCGTGGTAGTTTGCCTGCGTTCGGCGGCGGGTCCACGTCACGGCCCAGGGGGATCGTGATCGGCCTCGTCGCGAAGCGCAGCGACAGAGGAGCCTGCACGCTCGTGAAGATCGCAGTTTGCGTGAAAGAGGTGCCGGACACGACAGTGGAGAAGCGGATCGATCCATCCTCGCTTCGCCTTGCGCGTGACGCCGGTGACCGTACGCTCAACCAATTCGACCTCAACGCCATCGAACAGGCGCTCCGCATCAAGGACGCCACCGGTGACGGCGAGGTTGTTCTCGTATCCATGGGTCCGGCGCGTGCCGTCGAGTCCATCCGCAAGGGTCTCGCCATGGGCGCCGATCGCGCCGTGCTCGTCTCGGACGACGCCGCGGCGGGCTCGGACCTGGTCGCGACGAGTTACGTGCTCGCCAAGGCCCTCGAGCGTGAGAGCCCTGACCTCGTCCTCTTCGGGCAGCAGGCCAGCGACGGCGACGGCGCCGTCATGTGGTCGTCGATCGCCGAGCGGCTGCGCCTCCCGGTGGTCTCGCAGATCTCCGAGCTGGAGGTCACGACGAGCGAGGCCAAGGCCACCCGCCAGACCGAGTTCGGATACGACACCATCACCACCGCCCTGCCGGCGATCCTGGCGGTGTCGGATGCCATCAACGAACCGCGGTACCCGTCGCTCAAGGGCATCATGGGCGCCAAGAAGAAGCCGCAGGACGTCGTGTCGCTGGCCGACATCGGCGTCGAGGGCGACCGTGCCGGTGAGGCCGGTTCCCGCACCGTCGTCAAGGGCCTGTCCGATCCCCCGTCGCGCGGTGAGACGCGCACCGTGGAGGACGAAGGCGGCTCATCCGCAGAAGAGATCGTGGCGTTCCTCGTTGAAAGGAAGCTGATTTGAGCACCCTCGTCTTCCTCGAGCACAAGGACTCGAACATCCAGAAGGGCTCGCTCGGCGTGCTCAGCAAGGCCGCGTCAAACGATCCGGACACCTCCGCCGTCCTCATCGGAAGCGGCGTCGCCGGTCTCGCCGAGACGGCCGCGAAGTACGGTGCCGCCAAGGTGTACGTCGTCGATGACGCCTCGGTGGCCTCCCCGCTTCCCCAGCCGCGCGTCGACGTGATCGCCCAGATCGTCAAGGACAACGGCATCGACACCGTCCTCTTCGGTGCGTCGGTGCTGGCCGCCGACATCGCCGGGGGGCTCTCGGCCCGCCTGGACGCCGGTCTCAACTGGGACATGAACGACATCTCGGGCAGCGGTGACGCGCTGGTCGGAAAGCGCACCGCCCTCGGCGACAGCGTCGTGGTCGACGTGGGATGGACATCCACGCCCCGCCTCGGCCTCTTCCGCGCCGGCTCGTTCGACCCCGTCGAGACGGCCGGTGCCGGTGAGGTCGTGACCGTCTCCCCGAGCCTGGAGGACTTCTCCGGATCGACCACGCTCGTCGCGCAGACCAGCCCCGAGCAGACCGGCCCGGCCATCGAGGATGCCGACATCCTCGTCACCGGCGGTCGCGGTCTCGGAAGCGCGGACGCCTTCAACATCGTCGAGGCCCTGGCCGCCGCCATCGGTGGCGCCGTCGCATCGACCCGCGCCGTCGTCGACTCGGGTTGGTACCCCTACGCCACGCAGATCGGCCAGACCGGCAAGGTCGTGTCGCCGAAGCTCTACATCGGCTGCGGTGTGTCGGGCGCCATCCAGCACAAGGTCGGAATGCAGTCCTCGCAGACGATCGTCGCGATCAACAAGGACGCCAACGCTCCGATCTTCGACTTCTCCGACATGGCGGTCGTCGGTGACGTCCACCAGGTTGTGCCGGCCCTCACCGAGAAGGTGAAGGAGCGCAAGGGCTGAGTCCGCCCCCACCTCCTGAGCGGTACCTCTGCGGGGCGCCCACGGCGCCCCGCAGCGCATTCCGGGACGTGTGACACGAGGCGGTGACCGGCCGGCACCGCTGTTCTCCTGGGGCCACAGGAGTAGCGTCACACGGCCCGCCGTCGTTCGGCCGCGCATGCCATCGGCCCTTCGGTTCCGAACCATTTGTAGGGTATCCTCACTTCTTCTGTGCCCCGCGCGGACGTGACGGGACCGGAACGGTCGAAACGGACGGCATGTGCTCAGCAACTATCTGATCGGCTTGCGAGAGGGGCTTGAGGCTGCGCTGATCGTGGCGATCCTCGTCGCCTACCTCAACCGATCGGGGCGCCGTCACCTCCTTCCACGGGTCTGGATGGGCGTGGCCCTGGCCGTCGCCCTTTCGGTCGGCTTCGGCGCGCTCCTCACGTTCGGTCCGCGCACCCTGACATTCGAGGCCCAGGAGACGATCGGGGGCGTCCTCTCGATCGTCGCCGTCGGGTTCGTCACCTGGATGATCTTCTGGATGGCGAAGAACGCCCGCAACCTGAGCACCGAGCTCCACGGGCAGATCGACTCCGCCGTGGAGGACGGCCGGCGTGGGCTCGTGATCATCGCGTTCCTCGCGGTCGCCCGCGAGGGGCTCGAGACGGCGCTCTTCCTGTGGGCGGCGACCAAGGCGACCACGTCGGACGGCCAGTCCAACTGGGAGCCGCTCACGGCCGCGCTTCTCGGCATCCTGACCGCCGTCGTCCTCGGGTACGCCTTTTACCGCGGCGCCCTGCGGATCAACCTGACGAAGTTCTTCGCCTGGACCGGTGGCCTGCTCGTGATCGTCGCCGGCGGTGTCCTGGCCTACGGCGTCCACGATCTTCAGGAGGCCGGCGTGCTCCCCGGTCTCCACAACCTGGCCTTCGACGTCAGCGAGACGATCCCGCCCGACTCGTGGACCGGGACGCTGCTCAAGGGCACCTTCAACTTCTCTCCCGCCACGACCTGGCTGGAAGCCCTGGCGTGGATCGCCTACGTCGTTCCGACGATGTGGCTGTTCATCCGAACCATCCGGCGGAAGCCCGACCCGGTCGAGAGCGCTCGACCCGCCGCGCTCCCCCAGGAGTAAATCAATCTGACGAGAAAGTGGGCACCTCAATGCGCACGATATTCACTGCGGCCCTGGGTCTCACCGCCGCGGCGCTGACCCTCGCGGGCTGCGGCCTCACGCAGTCGAACGACGGCGACGGGAAGATCTCCGTCACGTCGTCGGACGACGCATGCGAGGTCAGCACGGCCGAGGCGCCGTCCGGAAACCTGTCGTTCTCGGTGACGAACGACGGTTCCAAGGTGACGGAGTTCTATCTCTACGGCTCCGACGGGCTTCGCATCGTCGGCGAGGTCGAGAACATCGGCCCCGGCCTCACCCGTGATCTCGTGGTCCGTGCCGTGCCGGGCGACTACGTGACGTCGTGTCGTCCCGGCATGAGGGGCCAGGGGATCCGGTCGGACTTCACGGTGAACGACTCGGGCGAGGACGTCCAGATCACCGGCGTCGACCAGGCCACGATCGACCAGGCCACCACCAGCTACGCCGGCTACGTGCGCGACCAGGCCAGCCAGCTCGTCGACCAGACGACGCTGTTCGTCAACCTCTACACGCAGGGCAAGGACGACGAGGCGCGCGCACTCTTCCCGCTGGCCCGCCGCCACTGGGAGCGCATCGAGCCCGTGGCCGAGTCGTTCGGCGACCTCGACCCGAAGCTCGACCTCCGCGAGGCGGACCTCGAGCCCGGTCAGAGGTGGACCGGCTGGCACAAGATCGAGAAGGACCTCTGGCCGCCCGCATCGGGGTACACGGCCCTCACCCCGGCACAGCGGAAGGTGTTCGCGGACGACCTGCTCGCCAACACCAAGGTGCTCGACACCCGCGTGCAGACGCTCGAGCTGACCGTCGACCAGATCGGCAACGGCTCGAAGGGCCTGCTCGACGAGGTGGCGACCGGCAAGATCACCGGTGAGGAGGACATCTGGTCGCACACCGACCTGTACGACTTCCAGGCGAACGTTGACGGAGCGCGCGTGGCGTACGAGGACGTGAAGCCGCTCCTCGACGTCAAGGACGCGGCGCTCTCGGACGACATCGCCAAGCGGTTCGAGGAGCTTCAGGCCCTGCTCGACAGGTACCGGCAGGGCGACGAGGGCTTCGTCTTCTACGACACCGTGACCGAGCCGCAGCGCAAGGAGCTCTCCGACGCCGTAAACGCGCTGTCGGAGCCGCTCTCCAAGATCACAGGGGCGATCACCCTGTGATCCGTGTCGCGTCCACAGCGTCGTGGGATGGGACGCCATGGACGGGGTGACCCGCCGCGGCCTCCTCGGGGGCGCGGCGGGCGCCCTTGTCGCCGGATCGTTCATCGCCGGGCACCAGCTCGGCGGTGGGGGATCCGGCTCCGGCGAGGCCGGCGCCGCGGCCTCGTACGCGTTCCATGGCCAGCGCCAGGCGGGGATCGTCACTCCGGCCCAGGACCGGCTGCACTTCGCGGCCTTCGACGTCACCACCGACTCACGCGACGCGCTTCAGGAACTCCTCCGTGCCTGGACGGCGGCGGCGATCGAGATGACGGAGGGGCGGCTGGTGGGTGACGGCGCCCCGCAGCCGTACGACGCACCTCCCGCCGACACGGGCGAGTCCCAGGATCTCCCGGCATCGGGACTGACCCTCACCTTCGGCTTCGGTCCGACCCTTTTCCGGAAGGCCGGCAGGGACCGTTTCGGCCTGGACGACCGGAGACCCGCGAACCTGAAGCGGTTGCCGCACTTCCCGGCCGACAACCTCGACCCCGACCGGTCGGACGGCGACCTCTGCGTCCAGGCATGCGCCAACGATCCCCAGGTCGCCGTGCACGCCATCCGCAACCTTGCCCGGATCGGGTTCGGCACCGTGGCCATCCGCTGGGCCCAGCTCGGCTTCGGTCGCACCTCGTCGACCACCCGCAGTCAGGACACACCGCGCAATCTGTTCGGGTTCAAGGACGGTACCGCCAACATCCGGTCCGACGAGACCGAGGCACTGGACGCATTCGTCTGGGTGCCGAAGGGGGAGGGGCCGGATTGGTTCGCGGGTGGATCGTTCCTCATCGCCCGGCGGATCAGCATGGCCATCGAGCCGTGGGACCGCACCAGCCTGAGGGAGCAGGAGGCGCTCATCGGCCGCACGCGCGTCGATGGGGCGCCGCTCTCCGGAGGGGACGAGTTCGCCGAACTCGACCTCCGGATGCAGGGGCGCGACGGCCCGATCATCCCGGTTGACGCGCACGTCCGGCTGGCGCACCCCACGGTGAACGGCGGCAGCCGCCTGCTGCGGCGCGGCTACAACTTCACCGACGGAGCGGACCGCCTGGGGCGCATGGACGCGGGGCTCTTCTTCATCGCCTTCGTCAACGACCCCGCGAAGCACTTCATCCCGATGCAGACCCGCCTCTCCCGCGACGACGCACTCATGGAGTACCTGCAGCACACGGGGTCCGGGATCTGGGCCGTGCCACCCGGTGTCGCGGAGGGTCAGTGGGTGGGGCAGGCACTCCTCACGTGATTCCGCGTGACCCGTGAATCCTCCCTGAGAGGATTCACGGGCTCGCCCCGGAAAACCGATCAGGTGGGCATGACAGCGAATACCGCGACAACCGCTCTCGGTCGTCTGCGGCGTGAACTCGCACGCGACCGACTGGCGGAGCCGGCGGCCGACGAGGTGCGGCAGTTCCAGCTCTGTCGCTGGATGTGGCTGGTCCGCCACGTCCTGCTCGCGGTCATCCTCGTGGTGGGCTTGGCGGACGGGTCGTTCGACCGGCCCGACGTGCTCGTGGCGGCCGTCATCCTGGTGGGTGCCGTCGCGCACACGATGAACGTCGTCCGTCCGCGCACCGGTGGTGCCGCGACGATCGCGGACGTCGTGCTCCTCTCTGTGTTCGCCGCGGCCGGTCTGCCCGCCTCCGCCGTCTTCACCATCGCCGTGGTCATGCTCGCCTGGGGTGCCACCTTCCGGCCCGTGGTGGCGGCCGCCGCCTTCGTCGGCATCACCGCCGCCGTGATCCTCATGTACACCGTGGGCGACCGCCCCCCGCTGTGGCTCACCGCCACCGCCTTCTGCGGGGCCGCGGCCATCCTCACCATGCGCGCGGTGCGCCTGAACATGGGCGCACGCACGGTCGGCGAGCGGGAGCGGCTGATCACACGCCACATCGACGCGATCCTCTGGGAGGAGATCCCCGGACGCGGCCTGCGCGTGGCGTCGTCCGCGGAACGCCTCTTCGGCCATCCGGTCGCGCTCTGGGAGGACCGTGCCTTCCTGGAGTCGATCCGTCATCCTGACGATCCCGGCCTCCTCACGGACCTTGACTCCCGCGATCCCGCATCGGTCCTCACGTTCCGCCTCCGTCACGCGGACGGGGGATGGCGGTCGTGCGAGGCCCACATCTCATCCGTCGCCGATCCCCTCGGGCGCCACGGCTTCTACGCCGGTGTGCTGCTGGACCGCACGCGGCAGGTCGCCATCGAGAGCGAGGCCGCGACGCTGGGTCACGTGGTGATGACCTCGCCGATCCCGCAGATGCTGCTCAGCCGGTCCGACACCGAGCCCTGGGTGGTGGGATCGGTGAACAACGCCGCCCACGGCGTGCTGGGCGAGGACGAGGTGGTCGGCACGCGACTGCGGGTCCTCTCCCGGCGCCACCCCGTCCTCGCCTGCGCGGCCGAGACCCTGGACCGCGACCCGTCCCCGGGGACCGTCGTGTCGGCCGAGGTGACCGAGGCCGACGGCCGGGTGATCGAGGTCAGCGTGCGCGTGGTCGACTCCTCCAACTGTACGGTCGACCTCGTCGACATCACGGAACGCGTCCAGGCCGCCCGCTCGCTCTACGATCAGGCCCGGCGCGACGACCTGACGGGGCTCCCCAATCGGCGGGCGCTCATGGAACACCTCGCGGACACCCTCGACGATCTGGACACGGGATCCGCGGCCCTGCTCTCCATCGATCTCGACGCATTCAAGGAGATCAACGACGCGCTGGGACACGAGACCGGTGACCTGCTCCTCCGCGAGCTCGCCGACCGCATCGTCCGCTGCCGCCCGGCGGGCTACGGATACGCCTGCCGGATCGGCGGCGACGAGTTCGCCGTGGTGGTGACCGGATCGGCGGGCGAACGCATCCGCACCATCGCCGCGCAGATCAGCGACGCCATCCGCCAGCCGGTTCACGTCGGAGGTCTGCGCCTGCGCGTGCGTGCCAGCATCGGCATCGCCACCGCGCCCGGTGACACGGACACCGTGGACGAGCTCATCCGCCGCGCCGACGTGGCCATGCACCGCGCCAAGGACAACGGCGGCGGGGTCGAGCTCTACGAGCCGCACATCGATCCGTTCGCGTCGGGCAAGCTCGCCCTCATCGCCGACCTGGAGGCCGCCCTCGCCGGCGACGGTCTCGAGCTCGTTCACCAGCCGGTGGTCGACGTGGCGACCGGACGTGTCGTCGGCTCGGAGGCGCTCACCCGCTGGATCCACCCGGAGGAGGGGCTGATCCCGCCGTCCATGTTCGTCGGCCTGGCGGAGAACTCCGACCAGATCCGCCCCCTCACACGCTGGGTCATCCGGCGGGCGCTGGCCGACCTGCGCGATATCGGCAGGCGCGACCCGGACTACGTCATCTCGGTGAACCTCTCCGTCCGGAACCTCTACGAGGCCGACCTCGTGCGGTGGATCGGCGACGGCCTGGCCGAGTACGACATCGGCCCCGGGCGTCTCATCGTCGAGATCACCGAGGACTCCATCATGGAGGACCATGCCGCCGCCATCGAGACCCTCGAGGGCCTGCGGGCGCTCGGCGTGGAGTCCTGGATCGACGACTTCGGTACCGGCCACTCGTCGTTCGCGCGTCTGCGCCACCTTCCGGTCGACGGCGTGAAGATCGACCGCTCCTTCGTCGTCGGCGCCACCTCCGAGCGCGAGCGGGTCGTCCTTCGCAGCATGATCGAGCTGATCCAGTCGCTCGGCCTGGAGGCCATCGTGGAGGGGGTGGAGAGCGCGGGGGCTCTGTCCATGCTCGCCGCCTACGGAGCGGATCGCGCTCAGGGCTATCACACCGGTCGTCCGGTGCCCTTGGCCGCGATCGAGGCGCGCATCGCGAACCAGGTGGCGCTGCGTCCCTGAGCGCATCGCGGGCCCGTCCCCGACGCGGCGGCCCGCCGGGCGCTAGACTACGGGGTCGGTCGTCGCCACACTTGAGAGAGGCACCATGAAAACGGACATCCACCCCGATTACGCCGTCGCTGAGGTCAGCTGCACGTGCGGCAACACGTTCACCACGCGCTCGACGAAGACGGACATCCGCGTCGAGATCTGCAGCAACTGCCACCCGTTCTACACCGGTCGGCAGAAGCTGGTGGACACGGGTGGTCGCGTCGAGCGCTTCCAGCGCAAGCTGGCCCGTCGCCAGAAGTCGTCGTAACCCGCGTCGGAGTCCCCCGTGCGAGCGGGGCCGGCCGGCGATGACGGAGGTGATGTGAGGTGAGCGACGAGGTCGTCGACAGGCTCGTCGATCAGGTTGAGGCGACCCGCGGTGAACTCGAGGCGGCGATGGCCGACCCCGAGTTGGTGGGCGACCGCGTCCGGTACGCCGAGGTCAACCGACGCTGGAGCGGCCTGAGCGAGGCGTTCGAGCTGGCCGCCCGCTACCGCGATGCCCAGACCCAGGCTTCCGAGGCCGCCGAGCTCCTGGACGCCGGTGAGGACGACGACATCCGCACCATCCTCCGCGAGGCCGAGGCGGAGATGGACGAGCTCGGTCCCGCCATCCGCGAGGCCATGGTCGAGCCCGACCCCAACGACGCCCGCGACGTCATCGTCGAGATCCGCGCGGCCGCCGGCGGGGAGGAGGCGGCACTCTTCGCGCGCGACCTCCTGGACATCTACTCCCGGTACGCCTCCACCCGCGGTTTCCGCACCGAGCTGATGGGGTCGAGCCCGGCCGACGCCGGCGGCTTCAAGGACGTCAGCCTCGCCATCAAGGGGGAGGGCGCCTACTCGGTGTTCAAGCACGAGGGCGGAGTGCACCGCGTGCAGCGCATCCCCGCCACCGAGAGCCAGGGGCGCATCCACACCTCGACGGCCACCGTGGCGGTCATGCCCGAGGTCGACGACGTCGAGATCACCATCGATCCCAACGACCTCAAGGTGGACGTCTACCGGTCGAGCGGACCGGGCGGTCAGAGCGTCAACACGACCGACTCGGCCGTGCGCATCACCCACCTGCCGACGGGGCTTGTGGTCGCCATCCAGGACGAGAAGAGCCAGCTCCAGAACAAGGAGAAGGCCATGCGCGTGCTGCGGGCGCGCCTGTACGAGCGGGCGCTGGCCGAGCAGATGGCCGAGCTGTCGGCCAGCCGGCGCGGCCAGCTGGGTTCCGGAGACCGCTCCGAGAAGGTCCGCACCTACAACTATCCGCAGGATCGGGTCACCGATCACCGCGTCAACCTGAGCGTGGCGCTGCGGGGCCAGGTGCTGGAGGGGCAGCTCGACAAGGTCACCGAGGCCCTTCAGGCCGAGGAACGCCGACTCCGCCTGGCGGACATGGCAGACTCAGGGGTGTGAACCCCGACCTGCTTCGTTCCGAGTTCCTCGGTGTGACACTGCGGTACGACACCGTGGATCTCCCGCGCGACGAGCTCGCATCGTTCTTCGCGGACATCAGCGCCTCGTACGACGTTCCGCGGTTCGAGTATCTGGAGGAGGGCGGGGCCTCGATGTCCAATCCGGACGGCGCCGAACTCGTGCTCCGGCCCACCCAGGTGGCGTGCGGCGGCGTGACCCGGCTGGGCTACCTGGAGGGCCGCGAGCGTATCGAGGGACTCGTCGGCCAGGCCATGGAGCGCTTCGACGTCGCACCCCTGTGGCTCGAGGACATCACCCTCGTCGCCACCTGGGACCTCGAGGACGGCGACGCCGCCCGGTCGCTCATCATCGACGACGTCGTCCGGTTCGACCCGGAGCGCCTCGCCATGCTGGGGGACGCCGACGACGACGTGTCGCTGGGACTGCGCATCTGGCGGTCGCTGGGCGAGGGTAGCCTCGACTGCTCCATCGAGCCCATGCACGCGGACGCATCGCGCATGTACCTGCGCGTGGTCTACTCGCAGCGCGAGATCGACATGGACTTCTCCGCGATCCTCGCGGTCATGGACGACGTCGACGACTATCTGCGCGGCCCGCTGCGGTCGTTCGTCGTGGCGGTCGCACGTCAGTAGCGGGGGTGCACCGCTCGCCATCGGCGAGATCCTGACGCGTGCGGCGGGCCTCTTCGCCGAGAGGGGGATCGATACGCCGCGCCTCGACGCCGAACTGCTTCTGGCCGATGCGCTGGAGTGCGAGCGCATCGACCTCTACACCGAGCTGTTGCGCCCGCTGAACCGGGACGAGATCGACCGCTACCGCGAGCTCGTGCGGCGCCGTGCGGCGCGTGAGCCCGTGGCGTACATCCGCGGGCGACGCGGGTTCCGGCGGCTCGATCTCACGGTCAGCCCGGCGGTCCTCATCCCGCGTCCCGAGACCGAGATGCTGGTCGACCTGGCCATCGAGCGCGCCGCAGACGGTGCCCGCGTGCTCGACTGGGGCACCGGGAGCGGCGCCATCGCCCTCGCGCTGGCCTCCGAGCGGACCGACGTCGTGATGACGGCCGTCGAGATCTCGGAGGACGCCCTGGCGATCGCGCGTGGGAACGACGTGGAGGACCGGGTGGAGTGGGTCCGCTCGGACGGTGCCGATGCGCTGGGTGACCGTCGCTTCGACATGATCCTCGCCAATCCCCCGTATCTGCGCGACGACGAGCTGACGGCGGTCCAGCCCGAGCTGGGATTCGAGCCGGCGGGGGCGCTCGCCTCCGGGCCGACGGGCCTCGAGAGCCACGAGCGGGTTGTCGCCGACGCGGTGCGGGTCCTCGATCCCGACGGGTGGCTCCTGATCGAGATCGGCGTCGGTCAGCACGCGGCGGTGATGGATCTCATGACGGCGGCCGGATTCTCCGACGTGCGCACCTGGCCCGACCTGGCCGGGATCGCGCGGGTCGTCGGCGGGAGGCGGACATGAGTGCCGGCCCGGACGTCGAGCATCTGAACCGCGTCCTTCGCCACGGCGGTGTGGCCCTCGTCCCGACCGACACCGTCTACGGGCTCGCCTGTTCGCTCGACGTGGAGGGCGCCGTCGACCGTCTCTACGAGGTGAAGGGGCGTGACCGCGGCAAGCCCTGCCAGGTGCTGGTCTACCGTCCCGACCTGGTGGAGGAGGCGGTGGCCGCGACGGACGAGGCCGCCCGCTCGGTCATCCGGGCGGTGACCCCGGGCACGGTGACCTGCATCATCGGTGACCCGTCCGGCCGGTTCGCCGAGGCGTCCGGGTCCGCCGTCGGATCCGTGGGCCTACGGGTTCCGCGCATGCCGGATGCGTTCGCGGCCGTCAACCAGCTGCTGGTGGCGACGAGCGCCAACGATCCCGGTGGGCCGTCGCCCGCCGCGGTCGACGAGGTCCCGGCGGGGATCCGCGCGCGCGTGGACCTCGTGGTCGATGTGGGGCCGCTGCCGGGCACCGCATCGTCGGTGCTCGACCTGACGAGGATGCCGGACGGAGTGCGCATCGTCCGGGCGGGCCCCGACATGGACGGCCTGTTCGACGTCCTGGACGGTCTCGGAGTCCGCGTGCGGCGGTGATCCCGGAGGCGGGGGACTCGGGTGCCGAGGACGGTCCGGGCGATCGCCGTCTTCCGCACGTCCGCGGGCATCTCCGGACGGCACGTCCGTGACGTCGCCGGACGCCGTACGGGCACGCTGTACGCGGCCCACAATGCCTTCCGCGCACGGGCATAGACTGGGCCGGTCCGCTGCGTACGGCGGGCCCTCTCGCATGATCGATCGTCCTCCGATGCCATCTCCGTCGCGTCTCCGCAGGGACCCGATCACCGGTCGCCGCGCCTGCCGGGCGTTCCCCGGTTCGCGGGGAGCCGTACCGGCGTGAGCTCTCCTCGGCAGGCGCTCGCGGTGATCACCGGGGCCTCATCCGGCATCGGACGTGCATTCGCCCGGCATTACGCCCGCGAGGGGCATCCGCTCCTGCTGATCGCCCGCCGCGAGGAGCGCCTCCGCGACCTCGCACTCGAACTCGCCAACCGCCACGACGTGGAGGTCGGGTTCGCCGCGGCCGACCTCGCCACCCCCGAGGGGCGGCGCACGGCGCGCGAGGCCGTGGACGCCGTGCGCGCGGTCGAGGTCGTGGTGCTGAACGCCGGCTTCGGCGGTGTCGGCGCCGTGGCCGACCTTTCGCGGGAGCATCAGACGGCCATGGTGGCCGTCAACTGCGAGGCGGTGGTCGACCTCGCCACCCACGTGCTGCCGCGCCTTCTCGCCCAGCGCAACGGCACCATCATCGTCGTCTCCTCCGCGGCGGCGTGGCAGCCGATCCCCCACACGGCCACCTACGCCGCCACCAAGGCGTTCGACCTGCACTTCGCCGAGGCGCTCGCCAACGAGCTCCGCGGCACGGGAGTGCGGTGTATCGCCTCGTGCCCGGGGCCCACCCGCACGGAGTTCGGCGAGGTCGCGGGCGGGTCGTCGCCGTCGTGGACACCTCCGCACACACCCGAGCAGGTCGTGCGGGAGACCGTCCGGGCGCTCGACCGCGGCCGGGTGCGCGTGGCCACCGGCATCGCGGCGAAGGTCACCACCGTGGCGGCGTCCATCCTGCCGCGCCGTCTCGTGGTCGCGGTGGCCGGGATGATCCATCGACGCGCCGACCGGCACCAACCCCGGTGAGAGGATGACGATCCCGGCCGTAGAATGGATCCTGTGCACCCGAACCCGGGTGCGGAGGCGTCTGTGACCAACACGCTCATTCCCGTCATCTGTGCGGTGGTAGCGATTCTCGCCGCGATCGTCCTCACCCCGCTCGCGGCGCACCTCGCGCGTCTCGTCGGTGCCGTGAGCGAGCCGGCCGGCCGGAACATCCACTCGGTGCCGACGCCCCTTCTGGGCGGGCTGGCCATGCTGGCCGCGTTCCTCATCCCGGTCATCTTCTATCTGCCGCTGTTCGACACCCCCTCCAAGGGGCTCATCGGCGGCGCGATCGTCGTGTGCCTGGTGGGCGCCCTGGACGACATCTTCGACCTCAACCCGGCGATCAAGCTGGCCGGGCAGATCGGCGCGGCCATCATCCCGGTGGCGGCAGGACTCACCATCGACCACATCACGGTCCCGCTGCTCGGCGTGGGCGAACTCGGCCCCGCGCAGTACCCGATCACGGTCCTCTGGTTCGTGGCGCTCACGAACATGATCAACTTCATCGACGGAATGGACGGGCTCGCCGCCGGGGTGTCGGCGATCGGGCTGACCACGTTCGCCATCATCGCCGCGTCCCTCGACCGCGCCGTCCCGGCGATCATCGCCGCGTCCCTCGCGGGGGCCGCCATCGGCTTCCTCGCACACAACTTCCACCCGGCGCGGATCTTCATGGGCGACGCCGGCTCGCTGCTTCTCGGGTTCATCGTCGCCGGCGTCGCCGTCAGCGGGGTCATGAAGAGCGCGGCCGCCCTCGCCATCGTCCTGCCGCTCATCATCATGGCGATCCCGATCCTCGACACCTCGTTCGTCGTCCTGAAACGGCTGAAGCACGGGGTGCCGGTCTACTCAGCCGACCGCAGCCACTTCCACCATCGCTTCTTCACCATCGGCTGGGGGCAGCGGCGGACGGTGCTCGCCATGTACGTCTGGTGCATCATCATGAGCGGCGTCGCCATCGTGATCAGCTTCCGCTTCGGCGGATGGATCGGGATGACGATCGCGGGGGCCGTCGCGGTGGCCGCCGGCGTCTACCTGGTCTACGTGCTCGAGATCCTCAAGTGGAACGGCACACCGCTGGTCGAGATCATGCGTCGCCGGCGGATCGGGGACTCCCCGTCGAAGACGACGCACTCGATGACGGGCCGCTGACGCCGCAACCTCGGGGTCGGCCGCGCGCCCCGGGGCTCACCGCTCCAGCGGTACCGAGGGCCGACGATCGCCGAAGGGCTCCGTCGGGTCCTGAACCAGTGCGGCCAGGGCCTCCACCACGCGCGGTGAGAACTGCCTCCCCGCCAGCGCCTCGCATGCCTCCAGCGCCTCGCTCGGTGTGTGCCTGCGGCTCTGCACGCCGACCTCCGTCATCGCGTCCCAGGCGTCGGCCACGGCCAGGATCTGGGCGCCGAGAGGGATCGCATCGCCGTGCAGGCCGTCCGGATACCCGGTCCCGTCCCAGCGCTCATGGTGGCCGCGAAGCCAGGCCACCTGTCGCTCGGTGAGGATGTCCGAGACGATCTCGCCGCCCAGGATCACATGGCCCATCATCCGGGTGCGGTCGTCGTCCGAGAGGACCTCCCGGCGGAGGAGCCGGTCCGGCAGGCCGATCTTCCCGACGTCGTGGACGAGGGCGGCCTCGTGCAGGGCCGACACATCGGCCGGGCTCCAGCCCACCCTGCGCGCGAGTGAGGCGGCCGCGGCGGCCACACGCTCGCTGTGGCGCACGCTGGCGGGGTGCTTCGCATCCACGGTGCGTGCGAGGGCGCGAAGGGCCCCCATCGCCTGCTGCTGGGCCATGCGTTCGCTGCGGCGCTCGGGCGACAGCTCCTCCACCACGAGCGGCGAGTAGCTCATGGTGCGGTTGCGGCCGTTCGCCTTGGCCCAGTAGAGGGCGCTGTCCGCCAGGCGCAGCAGGCGGTCGGGGGTCGTCGCCGACGACAGATCCGCGATGCCGACGGACACCGTCTGGGAGGACAGACCGTCCGGCTGGGCGCGGTGCTCGTACTCGTGGCGGATGCGCTCGGCCAGGCGGCGCGCCTCGTCCGCGTCGCAGCCCGGGAGGACCGCGGCGAACTCCTCACCGCCGGTGCGGGCCACGGTCTGTCCCGGTCGCACGCGTGCCGACAGGAGGCGGGCGAAGGAGCGCAGGACGCGGTCCCCGGTCTGGTGGCCGCACGAGTCGTTGACGTCCTTGAAGTGGTCGAGGTCGAAGATGATGACGGCGAGCGGGGTGTTCCGCGTGAGGGCGCGCTCGACCTCCTCCTCCAGTCGCTCGTTGAAGGTGCGGTGGTTCAGGAGCCCCGTCAGAGGGTCCGTCGTGGCCCGGAGTGCCAGTCGCACGCGTGCGTCCGCGTTCGCGATCGCCATGCCGACCAGCTCGGCGAAACGCGCGAGGCGCTCCTGCGAGCGGGGAGGCAGGGTGTCCGGCAGGCGCGCGGCGACGGTGAGGGCGCCCCAGGTCAGTGAGCCCACCCGGATGGGCGCCGAGGCGTTCACGCGGTACCCGGCGGCGGCCAGCGGGTCGTGCTCGCCATCTGTGTCCTCCACCCGCGCGGGACGGCCGCTTCGGCAGGTGAGGCTGGGCGCGGACGATCCGTCGAGGGGAACCGTGGTGGGGAGGGCCACCGAACCGGGGCTCCGTCGCCAACCGCCCACGGTGGTGGCACGGCCCGCGTCACGGTCGAACCGGCTAACCAGTCCGGCGTCGGCGTCGAGCAGCTCGGCGACCTCCTTCGCGACCAGCGCGAAGATCCCCTGGGGATCGGACTCGGCGGCGACGGCCGTCGCCACCCGCCCCAGCGCCGCCTGCTGGCGCACCAGCCGCTCCAGCTCACGCTGGTGAGTGCGCCAGCTGGTGACGTCCTTCAGGACGTGCACGCGTCCGCCCTCACTCGACGACTCGTCGTCGAGCACGGCCGCGCTCAGCGCGATGGGCACCGTGTCACCGTCGGGGCCCGCCAGCTCGATGTCGCGTTCGCCCGTGAAACCCGGCCCGATGCCGGCCTGCGTCAGGTAGGCGGCGTGCCGGCCGATGGCGCTGTCGTCGATGCCGAGGATCTCCCGGGCCCGCCGGTTCGCGTCGCGCAGGGTGCCCTCCGCGTCGATCACGGTCACACCGTCACCGACGCTCGACACCACGGCCGTGCGTTCGGCGGCCTCCCGGTGCAGGCCCCGGACGATGCGCGACCGGGCGCGTTCGAGGAACGTCCAGATGGCGAACGTCGCGATCCCCATGACGATCGCGACCAGGATGATGCCGGTGACGAGGTTGCGCGTCAGGGACCGGAGCGTCACGCTCCGCTGGTCGCCGAGGGCCGACGCGGCGTACGACCACCGGAGCACGGCGTCGTCCAGCTGGTTGACGAGCGCCTGTCCCTCCTGGACCCGCGCGTTGCTCTCGGGGCTGCCCACGACGATGCCGGGGTCGTCGCTCCGCACGAGGGTGATCAGCTGGCCAAGCGCCGTCTCCATGTCGCGGATGGGCCGCTCCATGCTGGGTTCGCCCCGCGAGATCTGCACCTGACGGCCGACCTCGACGATGCCGGCCTCGAGGCTGGCGCGAACCACCGAGTCGATGCCGCGGCGTCCCTGGAAGCGGTTCTCCCAGAAGAGGATGTAGCCCTGGCGCAGCTCGCCCCGCAGCTGGTGCAGCTCCTGCGCCTGGCGCAGTGCGTCCTCGACGTCGTCCTGCGCCTGCGTGATGCGCGTGCCGAACACGATCGTCCCCGCGGCGATGATCAGTGCGACCACGATGACGGTGCAGGCCTGGGCGATCTGGAGCAGGCGTGCGCGGCGGAGGTCTTCGAGTCGGTCTGCGGTCGAGGTCACGGGCGGATTCCGGGCGATGGAGGGGATGGGACCACCGGGGCCTCCGTCATGCCGGCACGGACGATATCGGCGACGGCGGATCGCGGGACGGTGGGGCGGTACCCCGCCGTCCCGCGGCCATCCGTCACGGCAGCCGCAGCCACTCGCCGTCGTCCAGGCGCTTCAGATCGCGGGCCACGACGCCGCCGTCCGAGAGCGTGTACAGCGTCTCGCCGATCACGAGCGACCGCACGATGCCCGAGTCGCGTTCCTGGCTCCCCGGTCCCTGTGTCAGGGTGCGCGGGTCGCCGATGGTGGAGTCGGTGACGCGCAGGGCGACCGCCGAGCCGGCCGGCTCCGCTCCCTGACGACCGGACACCACCATGGGGATGACGGCCGTGCGCGTGGGCTCCCACCAGAGGAACGCGCGATGGTCCCATTCGACGCCCGAGTGGGCGCCCGGCGCCGTCCACTGCGCGATCCGCCGCGGCGAGGCGGCGTCGCTCACGTCGAACAGCGACACCTGGCTTCCGAGCCTGCGGCCGGTGTCGGTCGCGTCCTGGCCGATGCCGAGGACGCGGTTCTCGCCGACGGGGTGCAGGTAGGCCGAGTAGCCGTTGATCTTGAGTTCGCCCGTCATCCGCGGGGCCGCCGGGTCCGAGAGGTCGATCGTGTAGAGGGGGTCCGTCTCGCGGAAGGTGACGACGTATCCCCGGTCGCCCATGAAGCGCACGGCGTAGATGCGCTCGCCCTTACCGAGGCCGGTGACCCGTCCGGCCTCCACCAGGCGCCTGCCCTGCACGCGGAGGGTGGTGACGACGCTGTCGCTGCCGGTGGCGACGTCCACGGAGTCCGCCGCCGTACCGGCCAGGCCGACGTCGCCGGTCATCCGGGTGGTGGCCACCCGCAGGATCCCGTCATGCTCATCCATCGAGAACTGATTGAGGAGCGAGCCCTCGACGGATCCGCTCGCCCGGTAGTCGGTGGTACGGGGCCGGCTCACGTCGAACACGTGGATCCGCGTCGCCGTGCTGCGCGTGCCGGCCTCGTGCGAGGTCACGTACAGGTTGTCCGCCGACATCATGATCTCGTCGGAGGCGCCCATCACCGTGTCCTGATCCACCGGCTTCGCACCGCGCGCCGGATCGATGGTGAGGACGGTGACCGTGCCCGTGCCGGCGGGGGGACCGACGGGGCGGCTGATCTGGTCGCACGGAGCGATCACGGCGTCGGAGGTCGCCGTGCCGTCCCCGTCCTCCATCCGGTAGGAGGGAAGCCACGACGCCACGTCCATGTCCTTCATCTCGCGGATCGCGAGGGCCCGCTCCACGGTGCCCGAGAGGCCCGAGCGGTACGAGAGCGGGTACCGGGGCCGCGGGCCCGTCAGCACCACGCGCACCGTCCCGTCACGCATCCGTGCCGATGCGTAGGAGGCGTCGGTCGTGAGCCGGTCGACGATCCGCATGTCCTCGGGCGAGCTCACGTCGACGCTGGCGATGACGGTGCGCGCCGGGCCGCTGAGGGCGCGGCCGCTGGGTACGGTCATACCCGTCGGTGTGCCGGGGGCGATGTCGGGCGCCGCGTCCGTCCCGGCCGGCGGGCCCTCGGAGAGGGGGACGATGGTGGTGCCCACCACGAGCAGCCGGTCGCCCGCGAGGAGGAGGTCACTCGGGGTGAATCGCTGCGGGAACGCGAGCGTGCCCACCAGGCGCGGCCGGCCTCCCGACGGGTCGACGGCGTGCAGCTTGTCTCCCGCGATGGCGAAGATGCGCCTGCCGTCGGTCTTGACGATGTCGGGCTCGTCGATGCCGGCGTACTGGACGTTGGTGGTTGAGTGGTCGGCACCCGCCTGTGGCGTGGCGGCCTGGAGTTCGGAGCCGGCCGTGTCATCCGCGGCCGTCGCCGTGGGAAGCGCCCACTGCCGGCGATGGCCGTCCATCTCGGCCAGCGCCGCGTTCACGGCGTAGTCGGTGAGCGCGCCGCAGCCGGTGAACCGCTCCAGCTGTCCCTCGGCCGCCCGGGCAGACCCTCCGACGCCCGTGACCAGGGGGATCGCCACGACCGCACCGACGGCGGCGACGGCGATGGCGGGCGGTACCCAGCGCTTGGCGTATGTGCTCATGACGATCTCCTCGGACGCGTTGTCGAGGTGTGTACGCCGCCCCGCGGCGCGTCGTCACAGAGCACGTCCACTGTGGCGGGGCTCCGTCTGTAGCCTTCGGATGTGACCGAAACGCCGGGCCTTCGCATCGCGATGGTGACCGAGTACGCCTATCCGATCCTCGGCGGCATCTCGGAACACGTCCACTTCCTCTCGCGGGAACTCGTCGCCCTGGGCCACGACGTGACCGTGATCACCGGCAGGTCCGGTGCGCGCGGCATGCTGCGTGAGATCGACGGGCGCGCGTACCTCGACCACGGCTACCGCACCCGGCGGCTGGGGTGGGCGGTACCCATCCCGCAGAACGGGTCCGTGGCCCGACAGACCCCGGTGCTCCGCCGGAGAATGGCGGAGGCCCTCCACGGGGCCGATGTGGTCCACGTGCAGGGCCTCGTCGGCGCCATGAACGCGCGCCAGGCGATCAACCGCAGCAGGGCGCCCGTGACCGTGGGTACCTTCCACACCTACACGGAGGGCGGTCACCACTGGTCCTACCGGTGGGTGGGCCGGCGTCTCAACCGCACGCTCGGCAGACTCGACCGCCGCATCGCGGTGTCGCAGGCGTGCATCGACTCCCTCGAGCAGACCTTCGGCGGCGGCTTCGACATCATCCCGAACGGCGTGGATTGCGACCGCTTCCGCCCGCTCGCACCGGACGAGCCGCGACCCTCGGGGCCGGCGCGAATCCTGTTCGTCGCACGCCTCGAGCCGCGCAACCAGCTGGACCATCTGCTGCACGCGCTGGCGCGTCTGCGCGCACGCGGCCGGGACGTGATCGTCCAGGTGGCCGGCAGCGGCCCCACGCGCCGCAGGGACGAGCAGCTCGCCCGGCGACTGGGGGTGGCCGACCGCGTGGAGTGGCTGGGGCTCATCCACGACGACCTGCCCCGCAGGTACCGGGAGGCCACGGTCCTCGCCGCGCCCTGCACGCTGGCGTCGTTCGGCGTGATCCTGATCGAGGCGGCCGCGAGCGGCATCCCCATCGTCTGCGCGTCGAACGTGGGTTTCCGCCAGGTGATCCGCGACGGCATGCCCGGGCGGTTTGTCCCCATGAACGACCCCGACGCCCTGGCCGACGGCCTGGACGAGGTGCTGCGCGATCCCGGCCTGCGGGCGGACTGGGGTCGCCGCGGACGTGCGCTGTCGGTCGAGCGCTACGCGTGGCCGGGCGTCGCGCGCCGGGTGAGCGACCTCTACCACGAGACGCTCCGGGCCAAGGGCGCGACCCGCGGGGCGGCGTTCCAGCGGCCGTCCGAAGGCGCGATTCGCCGCTGAGACCGCGGTCCGCGGCGCTCGTTCGGAGGCCGAAGGGCCCGAAACATCGAGCAGGGGTTTTGCGGTGAAATACATACATTTCGCGCGTATAAAACCGTCGCGAATGACCGTGTTCCATACCGATTGAGGGCGTCCGTGGGCCACCCTAGTTTCGAAGGAGCAACGCGCCCGAACACAAATACCGCGAGGTGATCGATGTCTGCTGACAACGGCAAGAGCCCGACCACCGTTCCTCCGCGTCCGGCCTCGGACCGCGTCGAGGACATCATCCGCAAGCGACTTGAGGATGAGCGCGCGAAGCTGATGGACGAGATGGGCGTCGCCCTGCCCGAGCAGGAGCACTTCGCCCGTCCGGTCGAGCACGACTTCACCGGCGATCAGCGCGCACACACCACCATTCTCTTCGGAGGGCTCACCTGGAAGCACGAGCAGCTCATCCGCGGGGCCCTGGCCGGGCTCGGCTACTCGGTGGAGCCCCTGCCCGTGCCCGACGTCCGCGCCTTCCAGCTGGGCAAGGAGTACGGCAACAACGGCCAGTGCAACCCGACCTATTTCACCGTCGGCAACCTCGTCCAGCACCTGCAGAAGCTGGAGGAGGACGGCACGTCCCGCCAGGAGATCCTCGACAACTACGTCTTCATCACGGCCGGGGCCTGCGGGCCCTGTCGCTTCGGCATGTACGAGGCCGAGTACCGCCTCGCGCTCCGCAACTCCGGGTTCGACGGATTCCGCGTTCTCCTGTTCCAGCAGTCCGGCGGCCTCAGCCAGTCCGAGGCCGGCGCCGGGCTCGAGATGAACACCGACTTCTTCCTCGCGATCCTGAACGCCATGAACATGGGCGACCTCATCAACGACGTGGGCTACCAGACCCGCCCGTTCGAGATCGAGGAGGGGTCGACCAACACCGCGGTCAACTCCGCGACGGACGACCTCGAGGAGATCTTCCGCACCAAGCAGACCTACGAGCTGGACGGCGCCAGCGGCAGCCTCCTCAAGTTCATGCTTCGCGGCAAGGCGGACATGGTCGGCAAGTTCCTGGACCAGCTGTACGGAAAGGACTACGCGGAGGCGTTCACCGACCTCGGCGAGAAGATCGACACTTCGGTGCAGGTGGACCGCACCCTGGTGAAACCGATCGTCAAGATCACCGGTGAGTTCTGGGCCCAGACCACCGAGGGCGACGGCAACTTCAACATGTTCCCGTTCCTGGAGCGCGAGGGCGCCCAGGTTCTCGTCGAACCGGTGGGAACCTGGATCATGTACATGATCCACCAGGCCAAGCAGATGAACAAGGACCGCTCCGGCGTCACCGACGACGAGGCCATGCCGTCGGCGTGGCGCATCGACAAGCGGATGGCGAACTCGTGGACGGCCAACAAGAAGAACGCCAAGCTGACCGCCGCCGAGATGATCTTCAAGCGCGAGTGGAATCGTCTTCGTGACGCATTGGGCGGCATCCCGCACGAGCTCACCGACCAGTACGAGCTGCAGCGCCTGGGTCACCCGCTCTACAACTCGCGTGCGGGCGGCGGCGAGGGCCACCTCGAGGTCGCGAAGAACATCTACTACTCCAACAAGGACATGTGCCACATGGTGCTGTCCCTGAAGCCCTTCGGCTGCATGCCCTCCACGCAGTCCGACGGCGTGCAGTCGGCGGTGGTGAACCTCTACAAGGACATCATCTACCTGCCCGTCGAGACCTCCGGCGAGGGCGAGATCAACGCCCACAGCCGCGTGCAGATGGCGCTCGGCGAGGCCAAGGTCAAGGCCAAGCAGGAGATCGAGAAGGTCATCGAGGAGACCGGCGTCACGCTGGAGGAGGCCCGCGCCTACGCCGACGAGCACCCGGACCTCAAGCGTCCGCTCTACAAGGTGCCCCACTACACGGGCACGGTGGGTACCGCCGCCAACTTCCTGCGTCACGTGGCCGCGCTCAAGAGCGGTGAGGAGAAGCTGACCAGCACCAAGCTCGAAATGGCGGGGGCCCGCTGATGGCGGATCCACGCCTCTACGTGGGGCTGGACGTCGGCTCGACCACGGTGAAGGCCGTGGTGGTGGATCACGTCAAGGACGAGATCCTCTGGCAGGACTACCAGCGCCACGAGACCAAACAGCCCGAGAAGTGCCTCGAGTTCCTCACGATGATCGAGTCGGACTTCCCGGTGCCGTACGACGAGATGCGGGTGTTCATCACCGGCTCGGGCGGATCGGGCATCGCGCCCCGTATCGGAGCGAAGTTCGTGCAGGAGGTCAACGCGGTCTCGCTGGCGGTCGAGAAGCTCTACCCGGCGTGCGGCTCGGTGATCGAGCTCGGCGGCCAGGACGCGAAGATCATCATCTTCAAGGAAGACCCCGAGACCGGTAAGAAAAAGAAAATCCCGTCGATGAACGACAAGTGCGCCGGCGGTACCGGCGCCGTCATCGACAAGATCAACGCCAAGCTCCACATCCCGCCGGATCAGCTGTCCGAGATGGCCTACAGCGGCATCAAGCTGCACCCCGTGGCCGGCAAGTGCGGCGTGTTCGCCGAGACCGACATCAACTCCCTCCAGAAGATGGGGGTGCCCAACGACCAGCTGATGGCGTCGCTGTTCGACGCGATCATCGGGCAGAACCTGTCGGTGCTCACCCGCGGCAACACCCTCCTCCCCGAGGTACTGCTGCTCGGCGGTCCGAACACCTACATCCGCGGAATGGTGGAGGCCTGGAAGGACAACATACCGCCGATCTGGGAGGAGCGGGGCACACCGCTTCCCGAGGGCGTCGACCCCCGTGACCTCATCAAGGTCCCGGACAACGCCCAGTACTTCGCGGCGCTCGGCGCCGTCGAGTTCGGCCTCAGCGAGGGGCCGGACGTCGGCGTGTACCGCGGCACCCAGCTCCTTCGTCACTACATCGACGTCGGCCGGCTCGAGGAGAAGGCGGCGTCGGGCAGCAAGGGCCTCTCCGACTCCACCGAGGAGCTCGAGGAGTTCAAGGAGCGCTACCGGGTCCGCAAGTTCGAGCCCGTCACCTTCGAGAGGGGGCAGGTCGTCGAGGCGTTCGTCGGCCTGGATGGGGGGTCGACCTCCACCAAGGCCGTCCTGCTCGACAAGGACCGCAACGTCCTGGTGAAGAGCTACCAGCTCTCGAAGGGCAACCCGATCGTCGACACCCAGGAGGTGCTCGGCGAGCTCGAGAAGTACGTCAACGACCAGGGCGCCGAGCTGAAGGTGATGGGCATCGGCACCACCGGCTACGCCAAGGACATCCTCAAGGACACCCTGCGTGCCGACGTGGCGCTGGTCGAGACGGTGGCGCACACCGAGTCGGCGCTGCAGTTCTACGACGACGTGGACGTGCTCGTCGACGTCGGCGGCCAGGACATCAAGCTGATCATCCTGAAGAACCGCCGCGTGGTCGACTTCAAGCTGAACACCCAGTGCTCGGCCGGCAACGGCTACTTCCTGCAGTCGACGGCCGAGGGCTTCGGCTACAGCGTCTACGACTACGCCGACATCGCCTTCGAGGCGCAGACGATGCCGACGTTCGGCTACGGCTGCGCGGTGTTCATGCAGTCCGACATCGTCGACTTCCAGCGCCAGGGGTGGAAGCCCGAGGAGATCATGGCCGGTCTCGCGGCCGTGCTCCCCAAGAACATCTGGCTCTACGTGTCGCAGATCCCGAACATCGCCGGCCTGGGCACCAATTTCGTCCTCCAGGGTGGCACCCAGCACAACCTGGCGGCGGTGAAGGCGCAGGTCGACTTCATCGAGTCGCGCTTCAAGGGCAAGGAGACCCAGCCACGGGTCATCGTGCACCAGCACTGCGGTGAGAGCGGCGCCATCGGAGCCGGCATCGAGGCCGTCCGCCTGTGGGAGAACGGCCGCGAGACCGAGTTCATCGGCATGGACAAGGTGCGCGACATCTCGTTCATCACCCACCGCAACGAGGACACGCGCTGCTACTTCTGCAAGAACAAGTGTCTGCGCACGTTCATCGACGTGACGGTGGAGGGCTCCGACGTGGACGAGTCGGACCGGCCGTCCAAGATCCCGATCCCCGTCGGGGTCAAGCGCCTCATCGTCGGCAACTCCTGCGAGCGCGGCCTCGTGGAGGACGTCGAGTCGATGAAGGTGATCAAGAAGGGCATGGACTCGACCGCCAAGGTCAACCCCAACTTCTGCGAGCTGGTCGGTGAGGCCGTCTGGCGCAGCCAGAACCCGCCCATGGTGGCCGACCCGCCGCACAAGCGGACGATCACCGCGGCCCAGAAGCGGCGCAACGAGCTGGTGGCGAAGCGCGAGGAGCTCCGCATCGGCATCCCGCGCGTGCTGAACCAGTACTCGATCAACCCGATGATCTCGGCGTACTTCGAGAGCCTGGGAGTCCACCCGAAGAACCTCGTCTACTCCAGCTTCACCAACGAGGAGATGTACAAGCAGGGCGCCAAGCGCGGCGCGATCGACCCGTGCTTCCCATCGAAGGTCGGCATCCCGCACGTGCACAACCTGCTGAACGTGGTGCACAAGAAGAAGCCGCTCGACGTGATCTTCTTCCCGATGATCGACGCACTCCAGAGCCACCTGTCGTGCACGCAGTCGAACCGGGCGTGCCCCACGGTCACCGCCACTCCCGAGGCCGTGAAGGCGGCCTTCACGAAGGAGGGCGACCTCTTCGCGGAGCTCGGCATCAAGTACGTCAACACGTTCGTGAACATCGACGAGCCCAAGCTCTTCGAGAAGCAGATGTGGGACGAGTGGAAGGACATCCTGGGGCTGAGCCAGGGCGAGCACACCCGTGCCGTCGAGGCGGCCTACCAGGCCCAGCGCGACTTCGACGCCGGCGTCCGGTCGAATGCCCGTGAGGTGCTCGACAAGCTCGCTGCCGAGGATCGTCTCGGCGTGGTCGTGCTCGGACGTCCGTACCACAACGACCCCGGCGTCAACCACGAGATCCTGGCCGAGTTCCAGAAGATCGGCTACCCGGTCTTCACCCAGGACTCGCTGCCGATCGACGACGACCTCATGGAGGAGCTCTTCGGCGAGGACATCGCCGCCGGGCGCATCCAGGACGCCTTCGACATCACCGACGTCTGGAAGAACAGCTACTCCGAGAACACCTCCCGCAAGGTCTGGGCCGCCAAGTACGTGGCACGGCATCCCAACCTGGTGGCGCTGGAGCTCTCGTCGTTCAAGTGCGGTCACGACGCCCCGATCTACACGGTGGTGGAGGAGACCGTCCAGGCCAACGGCACGCCGTACTTCTGCTTCAAGGACATCGACGAGAACAAGGCGTCCGGGTCGATCAAGATCCGCGTCGAGACCATCGGCTACTTCCTGCAACGCTACCGCGAGGACATGATCAAGCACCGCCAGACCCTGTCGGCGATCGACGAGCGGCTGGCCGAGCTTGAGCGTCAACTCCGCGAGGAGCTGGGCGCCGAGCCCCGGGTGCCGATGGTGGCCGGAGGTGAGGACTGAACGCGGCGGCGCACGAGGTGTCCGCCACGCGTCGCGGTGTCGTCGGATGCCGGGGGCGGTCCGGGACCTCTCCATTCCCGTCCGCTCCCGGTGACGTCCGTCGCGTCCTGCGGGACGCCGTGTTCCACGGCCGGCGAGCAGGGGTAGGGTTTCCGGCATGAGCACGAACGCGATCCGCGCGGCGGACAAGGTGATGTTCGAGATCTACCGGGAGGGGCACTACAACCGCACCTACCGGGTCGTCTACTACACCGAGCTGAACGACCACAACCGCGAGAACGAGTTCAACAGGGCGCTGGCGGGTGACAACGTCTTCGACGGCTTCCTGGCGGGCCCCACGAAGGAACGCGCCAAGGAGATCATCAGGGAACTCCTCGAGCGCCTGAACAGCGGCGAGGAGATCCCGGCCGCGGCCATCCGCGAGGCGCTGGCCGAGCACTTGGTCTGAGGGGCGGCCGAGGATCGGTCGGGCTGGGGTGCACCGCAGCGACACCATGGGTGCCAGGCATCCATGATGTCGCTTTCAGCACGTGGTCCGGTGAAGTGCCTGCGAGTTCACAGAGTCTGCGATTTCGTCGCATCCCTGGGGCGCACCTGGGGTTCCTGCACCGGGGTGTTCGCTCCGTGTGCTTCACGTCGAGCCGCTTATCGGGAACTCATCCGTCTGCTCACGAGAAAAGCGTCCAGATGCATGGTGGAATTCAGTCCAAATGCATAGTATAAGGGCGTCCATCTGCTAGGTTCAGCCCATGTCCTACCGGCGGCGAATCATCGATGACGTTCTCGACGAACTGTTCCCGCACCTGGCTGCGATCGCGATCGAGGGTGCCAAAGGCGTTGGGAAGACGGCCACCGCGGCACAGCGTGCGGCGACCGTTCTCTCGCTCGATCTTCCTCGTCAGCACGAGATGCTCTCGGCGGACCCCGACTCCATCACCCGGGTCCCGTCGCCCGTACTGATCGACGAGTGGCAGCTCGAGCCGGCGATCTGGGATCGCGTACGTCGGGCGGTCGATGAGGACGGTGCCGGAGGGCGCTTTCTCCTGGCGGGCTCAGCCGGTGTTGCCGAGGGCGCACGAATCCATTCAGGGGCTGGTCGCATCGTGAGCCTTGCCATGCGACCCCTCTCAATGGCCGAGCGCGATCTCGTCGAACCGACGGTCTCGCTTCGTGCGCTTCTCTCCGGCGATGCACTGACGGTCGACGGACGCTCGGCGGTTGATCTTGCGACGTACACGGACGAGATCCTTCGTTCCGGCTTTCCGGGCATTCGTGGTCTGCCGGCCAGGGCTCGACGGGTCCAGCTCGAGAGCTACATCACGCGAATCGTCGACCGCGAACTGCCCGAGATCGGAGCGACCGTTCGCCGCCCACGTGCCCTCCTCGCCTGGTTGACGGCCTACGCGGCGGCCACGGCGACCGATGCCGCCTACACGAAAATCCTCGATGCGGCGACGCCCGGTGACGACGACAAGCCGGTTCGCGCGACCGTCGACGGTTACCGTGAACACCTCACCCGGGTTTTTGTGCTCGACCCCCTGCCGGCCTGGGTTCCGACGTTGAACCCGCTGAAGCGCCTGACACGTTCCCCGAAACATCACCTCGTGGATCCGGCTCTTGCGGCGCAGCTTGTCGGCGTCGGGGAATCGGGACTTCTTCGCGGGGAGGGGGATCGCATCGCAGCTTCCACCGGCGTCTGGCTGGGTGCTCTGTTCGAGTCGCTTGCAGTGCAGAGCGTGCGCACCTACGCCGGTGCCGCCTTCGCCTCGGTCGGGCATCTTCGTACCAAGGAGACCGACCACGAGATCGACATGATCGTGGAGGGGGAGGACCGCCGGGTGGTCGCGATCGAGGTCAAGCTCGGTGAGACGGTCGATAACCGGGACGTGCGTCACCTCAACTGGCTGCACAAGCAGATCGGTGAGCGCCTGGTCGCCCGGGTCGTGATCACGACGGGGGAGTTTGCGTATCGCCGCGACGATGGTGTGGTCGTCGTTCCCCTCTCCCTGTTGGGTCCGTAGCTGCTTTCGATGGGGCCGGCGCAGACCACGGTGACAACGCCCTGGGTGTCCGGGACGTCCTTCTCCCTACTAATCGTCATATTCCGGGCGATGGCCTGTCGGCTCTCGTGCTGAGCGTAACGTTCGGGTCCGCCCGGTGAGGCCGAGGCTGACCGCACGCGGAAACTTCAAATACTTCTACCGACCTCGCCTCTGGACATCGGGCCAACCGCATCGCCGCTCGGTTTGTCTGCGGGGATGTGCAACGCGGACCGGTTCGCGATCAGGGTTCCCTCATGGGTAAGCAAGTCCCCATACGGCATCTCTCCACCGCACGACGGATCGACGGTCGCCGGGTCGTGGTGGTCTCGGCATTCGCAGTGGCGGAGAGGTGCACAAACGCGGGTGGGTGGCATCTCAGGCGTCATCCACCCGCCAGACGTCCCGGGATGCCCGACCCGCGATGTCGGCGAGCGACAGCAGATGCCAATGGAAGGAACACAGCATGAACGCGATTTCCCCCGGAGTGTTCGTCGAGCGTGCACTGGCCTGGGTACGCTCGGCCTATCCCGACGGCGTACCCAGCACCGATCAGCCCGGCCTCATCTGCGTGCTGAGCCAACGGCTCACGGCGGATGAACTCGACTCCATGATGATGGTCATGCCCGAGATGGCCGATGCCACGTCCGACATGGACATGGCGATGGTCCCCGAATCCGCATCCGGCAACGTGACCTCCCTCGACATGTACCGCGTCGCCGGACGTCTGGCATCGGCCGGCTGGCCCCTGGCCGAGGTCGCCTAGGAGCGAGATTCGAGATCCCGCCGAGGGGTGCCGGCTGCCTGATCCTGCGGGCCGGCACCTCCCGACGGGCGTCCCACAGCACCCCGGGTGGGACGCGAGGCGCCGTGGCGATGGCACTCTGGGTCGCAAAGCCATCGCCCCGGCGGCCCGTACGTGGTCGTGGCACCGCCCGCTCCCCCGGTGCGGCGCGCGACGTCACATTCGTATCATTCTGACACGATCGGCAGTCCCGCCGCGACCTGTGCCGCGAAGCCTCCCGCAATCTCGTGCACGTCCTCCACGCCGATGCCGACCGGCGAGGCCGCTGCCGGATCGACGGGGAGCCCTCCCGGCAGGAGATGACCATCGGGCCCACGCGATTCGCGACGGCCGGATGCAGCCGGTCGCCCGTGCGCACGCGCCGCCGCTTCAGAGGGCCGCGCTCGGGTGGCCACCGCCTGGGCACCGGTGCCGCAGATCACCGGTCGATCGTCCGGGCACCCATCATGCGGCGGCGGGGAAGAGCTTGCGCAGCAGGTCCGAGAGGGTGACCACCCCGCGGTAGCGGCCGTCGGCGTCGGTCACCACGGCCAGATGCTGCCGCTTGCCGCGCATCTCCTCGAGCCCGGACGAGATCGGCGTGGTGGTGAGGAGGTGGAACGGGCGGCGGGCGGCGTCCACGACGCGCACGTCCTCGTCCGCCAGAAGGACGTCGCGAACGTGGACCACCCCCGAGATCTCGTTGGGCGCACCCGGTTCGTGGAGGAGGATCCGAAGGTGCCCCGACTCCTTCGAGAGCGTGCGCACGTCGCCGGCCGTGGCATCGGTGGGCAGTGCCGCAGGCGGCGATCCGGGCCGAAGCAGGTCGCCGATCGTGGCGCCCTCCAGATCGAGCGCGTCGGACAGCCAACGCGAGTATCCGGCGTCGAGGGCCCCCACGTTGGCGGAGTGCTCCACCAGGTGGCGGAGGGCGTCGCGGTCCTGGCCGGACGCGGCCTCCGCGACCGGGGTGACGCCGACCTTCCGCACGCACCAGTTGGCGGCCTCGTTCAGCCGGTTGAGGACGGGGCGGAACACCCACATGAACGCCCGCATGGGCGCGGCCAGCACGATGGCGGACCGCTCGGGATGCGCGATGGCCCACGATTTCGGCGCCATCTCGCCGATCACCAGGTGCAGGAAGGTGACGATGGCGAGCGCCAGCACGAACGACGATCCGTCGGCGACCCACGTGGGCATGCCGAGGTCGTCGAGCGGCGGCTGCAGCCAGTGGTGCACGGCGGGTTTGGTGATGGCACCGAGCGCCAGGGTGCAGGCGGTGATGCCCAGCTGGGATCCGGCCAGCACCACCGTCAGCTCGGCGGAGTTGCGCACCGCGGCACGCGCGCCGCGGCTGGTGAGCGCGGCCTCCTCCAGCCGGTGGCGGCGGGCCGCCAGCAGCGAGAACTCGATGGCCACGAACAGTGCCGAGAGCGCGATGATGGCGATGGTGGCGACGATCACGACGGCCGGGCTCATTCGTCCTCACCGCCCTCGGCGAAGTCGACGGGCCGGTGTCGTCCGTCGGCCCGGTGCAGCGTCTCGGGGATGCCGGCCTCCTCGATGGGCACGACCCGCACGCGCACCAGCGACGGCACGTGGCGCTCGACCTGCAGCACCTGCATCACCAGCACGTCGCCGCTGATCTCGTCAACCAGCGCGAAGTCGGCGGGGTCGCCCTCCAGGAGCAGCCGCACCTCCTGCCCCGCGGTGGGGAGGGTGCCGTGCCGCGCGATGACGACACCGGCCAGGGTCTCGTAGTCGCCGTCGGGCAGCTCGACGTCGAGGATGCGTTCGACCTCGTCGTAGGGCATGTCGCCCGGCAGGAGCCACGATCCGTCCAGACGGCGCTGGTAGGGGTCGACCTGCGGCTCGGGATCGTGTTCGTCGGTGATCTCGCCGACGATCTCCTCCGCCAGATCCTCGCGGGCCAGCACCCCGGCGAACCCGCCGTACTCGTCGATGACACATGCCAGCCGTCGCGCCTTTCCGGCCAGGGTGACCAGGGCGTCGGGCAGCCGCATGGTGGTGGGGATGAGAAGGGGCGGGCTCATGACCGCGGTGACCGGCCGGTCCAGGACGGCGTCGTCGGTGACGTCGAGCAGGTCGGTGAGGGCCACCATGCCGATGACGTCGTCCTCGTCCACCACCGGGTAGCGCGTGTGCCCGGTGGACATGAGCGTGCGCACCTCGCGGATGGTGGTCTCGGGGTCCACCACGCCGGCGCGCGCGCGGGGGATCATGGCGTGCTCCACCGTCTGGTCGGGGAAGTCGAGGATGCGGTCCAGAAGCAGCGACAGCTCGGGCTGGATGTCGCCGCTCTCGCGCGAGTCGGCGACGATGTGCTCGAGGTCGCCCTTGGTGGCCGAGTACTCGACGTCGTGCACCGGCTCGATCCGCAGGAGCCGAAGCAGCAGGTTGGACGCACCGTCGAACACCCGGACGATGGGCCCGAACACCAGCAGGTACCAGCGCGTGGAGGGTGCGAGCGCCACCGCGATGGGCTTCGGGTTCGAGATGGCGAGGTTCTTCGGGAAGAGCTCGCCGAAGAGCATCTGGATGAACGTCGACACCACGAGGGCCAGGACGGTGCCCACGGCGACGCCCACGCCGCGCGGAACGTCGACTCCGCCCAGCGCGTCGCCGATCGCCGATCCGATGAGCGGTTCAGCGACGTAACCCACGAGGAGCCCGGTCACGGTGATGCCCAGCTGCGCGCCCGACAGCAGGAACGACGTGCGGCGCGTGATGGTGAGCGCGCGTGCCGCGCCCGCGTCGCCGCCCGTGGCGGCCGCCGTGAGCGCAGCGCGGTCGACCGCCATGTAGGCGAACTCCTGGGCCACGAAGTATGCGGTGGCCGCGGTGATCACGAGGACGATCACGAGGCCCAGGAGGATCGAGAGGATCCAGATCACTTAGGTGCACACCTCGCCATCGTGGTCACGGCGTCGAGGTGTGTCGGTACTTCGGGGTTCCATACGCTCCTTGATCGGTCCGCATGCGGAGGGAGTTAAAGCGCGCGTGACACCGGCACGGTACCGCGTTGCGAGGATGTCTGCACGGGGTGGGGGGTGGAACCCCGATCGCCGCCCTCCGAAGGGGACCGGCGGCGGCCGCGAGGAGCGGATCCGTCGACGTGGCCCTCGCCCGCGCACCTGCGCACAACCGCCGCCGCGGCCGTCGCCGACGCCGGGTTGCGCGCCCCGTACCACCGTTCTTCACCGATCCGAACAGCATGGAGCTTGACGGCCATCGGCCGGGGCCGCCGCGGGACCGTCCGTCAGCCCATGTTCCAGCCGATGAGTGCGCGGTCTCCCTTGTAGAAGCCGAGCACGCAGACGGCGGCGGTGTCGAGCGGGAACCGGTCGCCCAGGGAGAAGTCGAGGTCCAGCCAGCAGAGGGTCAGGGCCCGCAGCGAGTGCCCATGTGCGAACACCGCGATGCGCTCGATCCCCTCGTCCTCGGCGCGACGGAGGGTCTGCTTGATGAACCGGGTGAGCCGCTTCCTCACCTCCGCGGCCGTCTCGCCACCGGGCGGGTCGCCGGTCCAGATGGTCCAGTCGGGGCGGTCCGCGCGGATCTCGGCGCTGGTGTGGCCCTCATAGTCACCGTAGTACCACTCCGCCAGGTCACTGGCGATCTCGTAGTCGTCGAACCCGGCCAGATCGGCCGTGCGCCGCGCCCGGAGGCGGGGGCTGACGAGCACCAGGCCGAAGCCGTCGGGATCGAAGCGTGTGCGAAGCGCCCTGGCGGCCTCGCGGCCGGCGGGGGTGAGGTCGACATCGGTGGTCGACGTGTGCCGGCCGGTGCGACTCCACTCGGTCTCGCCGTGGCGGATGAGGATGAGCGAGGGCGTGGATTCGGTGCTCATGGCGTCGTGACCGTCCGGCCGTCCGGGGACGGCATGTGCGCGGGGATGTGAGGTGTGACGCCGCGAGCGTACACGTCCTGAACGCGAATAACCCCTGCTTGCACCGTACGAATCATGGGGGGAATCGTAGCCAAAAACCTTCAAAAGGTGAAGGTTGGTGCTCGCGGACGTGATGGTGCTCACCGCCTGCGATGATCCTCGGCTGTCTGAGCGGTCACGGATCGCCGTCAGCGCCCACCGGAGCGTCGATGGCTCGCCCGGCGTGATCGCTTGCGCGCATCCGCCCCCCGGGGCAGGGCCTCTGTGACGATGTGGCTCCGGCGTTCGGTATCCCGCGCCGTCCGGCCGCATCGAGCGGAGCATCCATCGCGCTGCTGCTACCCGGGGCGCCCGTCCTTCCGCGGCCGCAGGTAGATCACCAGCGACCGCACCACCCAGGGCAGGAAGGCCACCACCCACCCGACGGCGGCGATGCGCACCATCGTGACGTAGGGGAAGGCCGAGAGGTCGGCCGCGATGCGCAGCAGCACCACCGCCTGCAGCGTCACGAACGCGAACACGGCCGTCGGCACCAGCGCCAGCGGACGGCCGGAGTGCCCCTGGGTGACACGGGTGGCCATCGCCACCAGCAGGCTTCCGAACATGCCGATGGCAAGCGTGTGCAGCGGCGCGTAGCCCAGCACCCGTTCGTCGGCGATGAGCAGGTTCAGGCTCTGCACGACGTACAGCGCAAGGCCCACCGGCAGCCAGGCGTAGCCGATGAACAGGACCCGCGTCAGGCCGGGCCCGCCGTCGCGCGGCCACCACTTCCACACGCAGATCAGCGACAGGACCATGAGCGGGATGTCGGCCACCCACAGCCAGGCCAGGTGATCGGTGACCTCCAGGACCGTGTGGAGGATCCAGAACGGCCACTGCGCCGCCAGGATCCACATCGGGTTCCATGCCCGGTAGCCCGGGATGCGGGCGGCGAAGAACGGGAACATGCGGTGCGCGACGGTCGCGTAGATCGGCAGCAGCACCCCGAACATGCCCGCCCGGATCGCGAACCTGCCCACCGTGAAGTCGTCGTCGTACAGGTAGAAGGCGAAGGTCAGAAGCGCGATCCACCCCACCAGCAGTGCGGCCCAGCAACTGATCGCGTGCCACGTCCGGAAGCGGTTGCGCACGATGACGGGCGCCAGGACACACAGGCCATAGCCCCAGCCCGCGATCGTCAGCGCCACCCCCGCGTAGAGCAGCGGCGCCCACCCTGAGAACGCGGCGACAAGGCACAGGATCTGCCCCGCGAACATGCCCGCTCCGATCGGCACGTAGTGCCGGCGCGCGAGCTCCGGCTGCCCCATCCAGCGGGGGAACGTGGTGAGCAGGAAGCCGAACATGAAGCTCGGCAGCATCTGGTACTGGATGATGAACCCGTGCAACCACCCGGCCGGGACATCGCCCACGGGAACCGGGGTGATGTCGAAGACCCAGAGGTACGCCCACCACGTCATGGCCGCCAGCACGTTGGTGGCACCGACGAAGAACATGAGGCGGTGCGGTGCCGCCGTGAGGACGGCGGGCAGGGAGGACCGGGGCGGGGTGGGAGCGGTGGTGGTCATGCCCCTCAGTCTGCTCGCCGTGCGCGGTGCGGTGCAGCGGTCGGCGCCGTTTACATGTCATGTGCCCCTCGCCCGCTGGGCCGGCTTCGCGACGCCGGACGAGCGACACCGGATGAACGGCACATGACGATGACGGTCCATCGCGGGACGTATGAGTGCGCCGCGGCCCGTCTCCCGGAGATCCCGTCGCACGACGGCCGCCGTCTCGCGAACGCATCGCTTTCGCACGGCGGCGTCCTTTACCGGTCCTGTGATCTCCCTTTACCGAGCCTTGGGTAGCCCCGTGCGGCAGGCCCATAGCGTCACGACCGACTCACGCCACGCCACCGACCCAAGGAACCCCCCGATGATCTCACCCCGTGCCCGAATCGCGATCGCCGGAGCCGCGATGGCGCTCGCCGTCCCCGCCGTGGCCTCCGCCGCCAACCGGGTGGTGGTGACCGCGCCACCGATCAACCGGGAGCTGACGGCGACCAATGCCACGACCACCGTCAGCGTCCGCAACACGACGAACCGGACGCTGACCGGGCTGACGCTCGCGGTGCCGGCCCCGAGGGGTGTTCAGGTGACGATCGTCGGTGCACGCCGCGGTGCGAAGGTCCGGGCGCTTCCCGCGCTGCGGGCCCGGGCGTCGACGCGGGTCATGGTGCGCGTCCGGCGCAACGGGCCCACCGCCCCGAAGACCGCGGTCCTCACTCCGAAGGTCGTGCAGAACCGCCGGACGATCGGGAGCGGGCGGCTGGTGATCCGCAAGCCGGCGCCGACCACCCTGACGGGGCGGTACTTCTGGGGGTCGCAGTACACGCTCAACGGCCCCGAGGGGCACACGCTCTACTTCACCAGCGCCAGGTATGTGTTCATCGGCGATGCGAAGGACGCCTGGCCGGTGTGCACCGCCCCCACCGACGTGTGCAAGCCGTATACGTACAACGCGAGGACCAACGCTCTCGTCATCGACGGCGAGCGGGCCACGCTGCAGGACCACAGACTGACCTGGCAGAACCAGTCGCACTGGGAGCTGGGGCGCGAGAAGGCCGGCGCACGCTGGAACGTCGTTCTGACACATTCGAGCGCCACCGGGCTGTGCCCGCTGTACTGCAGCTACTTCACCGAGCATCTGACGTTCCTGCCCGACGGGACCTTCACCCGAAGCTCGGTGGCGTCGGGCACCGGACCCGTGGTCGACTGGATCTCGGTCCCGAACGACCGCAAGGGCACCTACGAGGTCCGGGCGAACGGCACGCTGCGTCTGGCGTTCGCCGACGGGACCGAGCGCATCAGGACCCTCGGCCTCTTCCCGGATGACGGGAAGTACCCCGCCAACGCGGCTGCGGGCATCGTGCTGGGCGGCGACGGGTACTTCGACATCCGCCGGGACTGACCCGGTTGTGCGGTGGTCGGCCCCTAGGGCTCGGACCCAGCCATCCGCGTAGCCCCACGCGCTCATTCCGCGATGATCCTGGCTCCATGGGCGAGGTCATCGCGGAGCCGGCCGTGCTCGGCGGGATGCTGAGCAGGAACCGGATCTGATGGGAGTGTCGCGGCTCCGGGCAGCAGAGGATCGACGATCCCGGGAGGCACCCGAATACGACAGCCACGGCATCGGTGCGAGGTGTGAGTGCCGGGCCGTGGCCGCCGGCACGGTCGTCCGCACTGCTACGGGCTGGTGCCCCGCGGGTCGACGCAGGTGGCGCCGAGGGGGTCGAAGTGCCGGGTGTTGTGCGTCACGACCGTCATCCCTCGTGCCTGGGCGACGGCGGCGATCAGGGCGTCATCGAGCGGAGCGCGCTCGGGCACCCGGTAGGTGGACAGGATCCGCGCCGCAGCCAGGTCGAACGGAAGCACGCGACCGGTGAAGGCGGGGAGGACGCGATCGTCGAACCATCGACGCAGGACGTCACCCTGCTTCGGATCGGACCGCTCCCTCGTGACAACGCCGTGCTCGATCTCCGCCAGGGTCGTCGCGGTGACGAACTGATCCGTGACCGGTACTGACGACACCCAGGTCTCGGCCGCGGGATTGCGTCCACGGATGCGAAGCGCGGAGATCACGTTCGTGTCCAGCACGTACCGCACCGCCTGGCTCAGAGCTCGGGAGTGCGCATGGTCAGTCCGAGGCGTTCGGGCTCGAATGCGATGTCGGCACCCTCGTCGGTGCCGAGCAGATCGATCAGCGTGATCGGCTCGCGTCGAAGGGCCTCCGCGAGGATCTCCCGAGCCTCGGCCTCGACCGACCGATGGTGCCGCTCCGCACGGATCCTGAGCGCCGCCTTGGTTCCCGCGGGAAGGTTGCGAATCAGTATCTGCTCCAGCGCCATCACCTCCGATATCGAAGAAGCGATATCACCGTCGCCGTCAGGCGCATCCTGTCGATGGGAGCGAGGGGGCGGCTGGCCGTGGTCGTCCCTGACGGGGCTCTGATCAACGTTCGGCCACCGCTCCGAGGAAGGTGCTGGAACGAGCCTGGGGATGTGCTGCCACATGGGCATGACAGTAGGCGAGGGAAGGACTCCGCTCGTGCCACCTTCGTGTCGTCATTCGAACGCATGTGCGTCAGACCTGCGACGTGCTTCCCGCACCCTGTGCGGGATGGATCATTGATGATGGTCGCGATGAGTATCGCCGGGACGACGCCCAAGGCGATTGTGAGGACGGCTTTTCGTTCTCGCGGCCGATTCTCGTCGGAGTGTGTGATGGCGCGAATCTCTCCCACACCGCCGAACCGGCTTCGGGCACGTCGTGTCGCGCTCGGGCATATGATCCGAGCCATGACGACCTCGCTCCGCGACCCCGTCGTTCGCGCCTTCCTCGAGGCCGGGACGCGTACCGGGAAGCTGGCGTTCCTGTCGGCGTCCGGCCGTGCGCTGGTCACGCCGATCTGGTTCATCCTCGACGGTGACGAGATTATCTTCAACACCGCCAGGACGACCGCGAAGGGGCGCGCGATCCTTCGGGATCCGCGGGTGACGATGGTGGTCGACCTGGAGGAGATGCCCTACGGATTCGTCCGGGTGCAGGGTGAGGCGACCGTCAGCGAGGATCCGGATGAGTTGCTCGACAGCGCAACCCGCATCGCTGCCCGCTATGTCGGCCAGGACAGGGCCGAGGAGTTCGGCAGGCGAAACGGTGTTTCCGGTGAGCTTCTGGTGCGGATCCGGCCGACCAAGGTGACCGCCGCGCTGAACATCTCCGGCTGACGGGGCCTTCTCCCGTCCCACGGACGTCGCCGTACTGAGGGAGTCCAGCAGTGCGAGTGCATACACCCGCGGCAACGCGATGAGCTCTTTCCCGGATTCTTCGAGCATGCGGGGGTATCGGATTTCATGCTTGAACGGCGCCCCTGTCGGTAGGCGCTTCATTCTGCGGGCTCACGTGGATTCGTTCCCCCGCGATGTGGTGCTGGGCCGGGTCCCTGGAGGCTCCTCGCCGTGGTCCCTTTGGAGCGCGGGCAGATGTGGGGTGCGTTGGACGTATTGGGAGCGTGGTGTCTCACGCGGGCTCGTTGGGCACGGCTTCTATCGGTTCGCGAACACGGCTTGGAACCGAACCAGGATTTCGCGGTTGGTGCGGAATCCGTCGTGGTCCTTCCTGACGAGACCTCTGGCCTTGAGTGCGTTCAGGTCGCGGGTAACCGTCTTCGAGCCTTTCCCGGCGTACTTCTCTGCAAGGGAGGGATTCAGGGTCGGGATATCTCCGCGTCCGACCGGTCCTTCAACCCGAGACATCGCCAGCACCAGTTCCCGTTGCCTTCGTAGAGCGGGCGTCTTCGCGTCGCTGAAACTCTCGTGGACGTAGCTCTCCCAGGCGGCGATCCACTGGGACTCTTGGATGAGGGCGAGTTGCTCCTTGAGCCCGTCCACGAATCCTTGAACCGCGTAGAGGACGAAGCCCACGGGGTCCTTGGATCGGCTGGCCTTGGCGAGCTCGCGGTAGTACCGGGACCGGGTCAGGTTGTAGTGATTGCTGAGAAGGTGGGCGGCAGGTGCGGGCACCCCCGCTGATATCAGCAGCAGGAACTCCACCATTCGCGCCGTTCGCCCGTTCCCGTCACCGAAGGGGTGTATCCAGGCGAGGTAGAGGTGCCCGAAGATGGCGCGAAGGACGGCAACCGCGGTGTCATGTCCTGGCACCTGAGGGCGGAAGGCGTCGCCATTGAGCCAATCGCACAGGTGGCCCAATAGCGGTGCGGCGTACGCCGGAGACGGTGCCCTGTACGACCCCACCACTCGCGTCGAGTCGGCCCACTCGCCGGGCACCACGCCATCCTCGACCTCGAGTTCGTCGAGGACCATCCTGTTGTACCGCCTGATCCACTCGACTGTCAGTGCTGGGTGCGGGCTTCGGAGCACGTCTCGGAGCGTCTCGTTGCAGGCGTCGACGATGTTCTGGACCTCGCGCCGCTGGTACTCCTGGGATGCCGGAAGATCCGAGGCGCCGTCGATGATCTGGAGGACCTGGTCTTCGGATAGCTCGTTCCCTTCGATCGCTGCTGATCCCAGGGCTCCCTTGGCCAGGTACACCACCTGCAGGTTCTTCTGGAGATCAGGGGCGATGGGCGTCATGCGGATGTGGTCGCATTTGGACTGGATCTCTGCAAGCAGCATCCAGACCTGTGGCGGCAGATCACTGGGGACGTTGAATGAGAGAAAAGGGTGCGACTCGGCCCATGGTTGGCCCTTCGATGTCCTCGTCACTGTCCGTAAACCTCCTCTCAAGATTGCTGTAAACAAGGGACTATGGAGATTGTAGACGACTTTTTGTCCCTCGACGTGTCCCTCGGCGTGTCCCGGGGCTGTGTCCCCTGTGGGCAAGCCTGGCCACTAGCCTGACTACGACATCGACTCGCCATCGATCTCCTCGAACAGGGCGTCGTGGATCATGGCGCGGGCGGCTGCGCTGAGGTGCCCGTCTCCGTGTTGTTTTCCGGCTCGCGCGCCGACGTTGCCGAGTGCGGTCCACAGATCGTTCCAGACCGGCGCGATCTCGTCGCGGCGGACCGCGGTGCCCCCACGGTGTGACCAGCCGAGTGCCGTCATCGTCGCCGCGACCTCGTTGCCATCGACCCCCACTTTGGTCGTCGCCATGTGCACGAGGAACGTCTGTCGGGTGACTCCGCCAGCCGACGGGCCGACCAGGGTCGCCGTGCCGGTGATCGGGCGCGGTTTCGTTCTCTCGCAATCGCTCTCGCGTTTGGGCCGAGGGTCCTGCGGCTCGGGGCGCAGGCCGATCGACCGCTCTGAGGGAGCGGCCGAACGGCAGGTGAGAGAACATCCGAATTACTGACAAGAAAAAGACACAATCGATGAGTTGTTTACGTCAGGACGTCATGAACGGTGTCGTCCAGTGCTATAGGCTCGTCCTGTGCTCTACGGTCGCCGGAACATGGATGTGTCCCTGATCCGGCCCTCGCCGCGCGCTCTGGCCATCGCCCGGGACAGCGGCGACGGCGCAGGGCCGATCACAGGAGCCATCGCCGCCGTCCGCCGGCGCAGACAGTTCATGCGACTGCAGAGAGGCCACGGGTCGCGGCCCGAGCGCACGATGCGGGGTGCCCGGGCCGGTGGCAGGAGGTTCACGGGAGGATGAACCCCGGCCGGACACCCGAATCGGTCTCACGTCTTCACGCGACTGATTCCTCGGGGTCCGCCACGAACAGGGTCACCGCGCCGTCGATCGCACTTCCGAAGGGCGGTGGTGCGATTCGAGGGATCGGTGAGAAGTTCACCGTTGGCGCGGTGACCGGAACCGGTAGTTTCACCATTCCTCTGCCGGTGAGCCCGGGTCGCGCCGGACTTCAGCCCCCGATCGCGCTGTCGTACGACTCCGGCGCCGGCAACGGACCGTTCGGACTGGGATGGACCCTCGGACTGCCGGCGATCACGCGGAAGACCGATCGGGGCCTGCCGCGCTACGAGGCCGCGGAGCCCGACGTGTTCCTCCTCTCGGGCGCCGAGGATCTCGTGCCCGCCATGCGGGTGGATGCGGGCGGTGCGCTGGTGCGCGACGGGCACGGTGATCCGGTCGCCGACGAGGAGGACATCGGCGGCTTCCACATCGTCCGCTACCGGCCGCGCACCGAGGGCCTCTTCGCCCGCATCGAGCGGTGGTCCGACCTCAGCGACCCTGCCGCTTCGTTCTGGCGCACGGTCACCGGCGAGAACGTGACCTCGCTCTACGGCCGCGATGCGGGTTCGCGCATCGTCGATCCGGATGACCCGTCGCGCATCTTCAGCTGGCTGCTGTGCGAGTCGTACGACGACCTGGGTAACGGCATCGTGTACGAATACCGGCCCGAGGACGGGGCGGGCGTCGGCGTCGCCCTCGCCCACGAGGCCCATCGTTCCACGGCCGCCCGCACCGCTCAGAGGTACCTGAAGTCCGTCCGGTACGGCAATGTCATCTCGCGGCTCCACCCGACGCGCGCCGCGGAGTGGCGCGACGACTGGCTGTTCGAACTGGTCTTCGACTACGGCGAAGGGCACTACCGTGACCTTCCGCTCGACCCCGGCGCGGCCACGGACGACCAGCTCCGCCACGTCCACGCATCCCTGGGCAGCGACGGCGCGTGGGCGACCCGGCCCGACCCGTTCTCAAGCTACCGGTCCGGGTTCGAACTCCGGACCTACCGTCGATGCGAACGCGTGCTCATGTTCCATCGCATTCCCGAACTGGGCGGTGAGCCGTATCTCGTCAAGGCACTCGAGTTCGACTACGCCGATCATGCTCCGCGGGACGCCGGCGTCGCCGAGCAGCTCGCGCACCAGGGCAGCACGCCCTTCGCATCCCTGCTGGTCGCGGTCACCCAGCACGGGTTCGAGGCGGCCGACGAGGCGGTCACGGACGGCCCGAACGGCGAACGTCTCGTCCGCTACGTCCGCCAGTCGATGCCTCCGGTGGCCTTCCGCTACAGCAGGGCGGCGTTCGACTTCGACGTCCGCGTGCTGGACGAGGACAGTGCCGCCAACCTGCCGGTGGGGCTGGGCGGCGGGTACGAATGGGTCGATCTCGACGCCGAGGGGTTGTCCGGCGTGCTCACCGAGCAGGCGGGCGAGTGGTGGTACAAACGCAACCTGGGCGACGGCGTCCTCGGCCCGCTGGAGCCCGTGTCGCCGCGGCCGGCGGGCGGGCTGGATGGAGGACGCCGGCTGCTCGACCTGGCGGGCGACGGACCTCTCGACCTCGTCGGGTTCACCGAACCGGTCGCCGGCTTCTACGAGCGTACGGACGACGCCGACTGGGCACCGCACCGCACGTTCCGCTCGCTGCCGAACCTGGACTGGGACGACCCGGATCTGCGATTCGCCGATCTCACCGGCGACGGCCACGCCGACATCATCGTCAGCGAGGCCGACGCGTTCGCGTGGTATCCATCGCTCGGGGAGGAGGGGTTCGACGCGTGCCACACGACGCCTCAGCCGTTTGACGAGAACGTCGGACCGCGCCTGGTCTTCGCCGACGGGACCGACTCGATCCATCTGGCCGACATGTCCGGTGACGGGCTCGCCGACCTGGTGCGGGTGCGCAACGGTGAGGTCTCGTACTGGCCCAATCTGGGGTACGGGCGCTTCGGGACCCGGGTGGTGATGGACGGGCCTCCGTGGTTCGACCACGACGACCAGTTCGATCCGGCGCGCATCCGGCTGGCCGACATCGACGGCAGCGGCGTCACGGACATCGTCTACCTCGGCCGGGCGGACACGCGCGTCCACTTCAACCGGTCCGGCAACGGGCTGAGCGAGGGGCTCGTCATCACCGGGTTCCCGCCCGTCGACAACCTGGCGTCGGTGTCGACCGTCGACCTCCTCGGCAACGGCACCTCCTGCCTCGTGTGGTCGTCGCCGCTTCCCGGGGACGAGCGCAGCCGAATCCGGTACATCGACCTGATGCCCGCCGGCAAGCCCAATCTGCTGGTCGAGATCCACAACAACCTCGGGGCGGAGACCACCGTCCACTACGCGCCGTCCACGCGTTTCTCGCGCGATGACCAGAGGCGCGGCACACCGTGGATCACGCGACTGCCCTTCCCGGTGCACGTGGTTGATCGCATCGAGACCGTCGACAGGGTCAGCGGCAACCGCTTCGTCAGCCGCTACGAGTACCACCACGGGTACTTCGACGGCGTCGAGCGTGAGTTCCGCGGGTTCGCCCGCGTGGATCAGTACGACACCGCGGAGTACGACCCGCTGCCCGCCGCCACGAACGTCGAAGCCGGATCGTATGTTCCACCGACCCTGACCCGGTCGTGGTTCCACACGGGCGCCCACTTCGGCCGTCAGCGGATCTCGCGTCTGTGTGCCGACGAGTACTACCGTGAAGCCGGCCTGTCGCCGGAGGAAGCGACGTCGCGTCTGCTCGAGGACACCATCCTGCCGGATGGGCTGACGGTCGAGGAGGAGAGGGAGGCCTGCCGCGCGCTTCGCGGGACACTGCTGCGACAGGAGGTCTACGCGCTCGACGGCTCGGACGGGCCCGGCCATCCGTTCGGCCATCCGTACGTGGTCACCGAGCAGAACGCGGCGGTGCGGCTCGTCCAGCCGCGGATCGGGCGGGCGAACGCCGTCGTCCTCACGCACGCCTCGGAGATGGTGACGTACCAGTACGAGAGGAACCCGGCCGACCCTCGGATCACGCACACCCTCACCCTCGGCGTCAACAGGTTCGGCCAGCCCACACGGGGGGCGACCGTGTCATATGGACGGCGCAGCCCGGATCCCGCTCTGCCGGCGACGCTCCAACCGGAGCAGGTCCGGCTCACCGTTCTCGCGACCGAGACCGACTACACGAACGCGCTGATCGACCCGGCGGCGACGCCGGACGACCACCGGCTGCCGGTTCCGTGGGCGGTCCGGGCATATGAGGTGACCGGGGTCGCCCCGGCGGGGACAAGCATGCGGTTCACGCGCGACGAACTCGACGGAGCGATCGCCGCGGCGGCCGAGCTTCCCTACGAAGCCGTGCCGACCACGGGCCTGGTCGAGAAGCGTCTCATCGAGCATGACCGCACGCGCTACCGCAGGGACGATCTGTCCGGCCCGTGCCCCTGGGGCAGGATCGAATCACGGGCGCTGTCGTTCGAGTCGTACCGGTTGTCGTTGACGCCGGGTCTCGTGGCGGCGGTGTATCGGCGGACCATCACCGGCGTGGTCCAGGATCTCCTCCCCGATCCTGCCGCCGTGCTCCGGGTCGGCGCGGGCACGGCCGGAGATACCGCGGCGGGCAGGGGCGGGTACGTCGATCTGGACGGTGCATGGTGGATCCCCTCCGGCCGGGCCCTCTACAGCGTCGATCCCGACGCGTCGCCCGCCGAGGAACTCGACGAGGCGCTCACCCACTTCTTCCTTCCGCGCCGGTACCGGAACCCGTTCCACACCCGCGGCACGCCGACGGAGTCGACCGTCACCTTCGATCCGCACGATCTCCAGCCGGTTACGAGCGTCGACGCCCTCGGCAACACGACCGGGGCCGAACTCGACTACCGCACGCTGTCGCCGGCCACCGTCACCGGCCCCAACGGCGAGCGCACCGCCGTCGCGTTCGACGCCCTCGGGATGGTGGTCGCCACGGCGACCATGGGCAGATCTTCGGGAGCCCCGCAGGGGGACGGCATCGGTGCGATCGACCTCACGCTCACGGAGGCGCAGATCGCCCGTGCCTTCGCCGAGCCCCTCGTCGCGCCCGCGGCCCTGCTCGGTACCGCGACCACCCGCCTTGTCTACGACCTGTTCGCCTACACCCGCACACGAGCGGCCGCGCAGCCGGATCCCGCCGGTGTGTACACGCTCGCCCGCGAGACCCACGAGTCGGATCTCCCGGCGGGGGCGGCGACCCGGGTCCAGCACGCATTTTCGTATTCGGACGGCTTCGGGCGCGAGATCCAGAAGAAGATCCCGGCGGAGGGCGGGCGCTGGGTCGGCAGCGAGTGGACCGAGTTCGACAACAAGGGCAACCCGGTGCGCCAGTGGGAGCCGTTCTTCTCCGCCACGCATCGCTGCGACTTCGACGCCCGGATCGGGGTCGCCAAGACCCTCTTCTACGACCCGCTCAGCCGCGTCGTCGCCGTGCTGCATCCGAACCACACGTATGAGAAGACGGTGTTCGACGCATGGCACCACGCGACCTTCGACGTGAACGACACCGTCGCCGCCAGGGGCCGGGAGACGGGTGATCCGCGCACGGACCCGGACATCTCCGGTCTCGTCGCCGGTCACTTCCGGCGTCTGCCCGCGGGCTGGCGCACGTGGTGGGAGCGCCGGCAGGCCGCCGGTGCCACCGTCGCCGAACGGGAGGCCGCCGCCAAGGCCGCCGCCCACGCCGCAACGCCGACCACCGTGTACCTCGATTCGCTTGGCCGGACGTTTCTGACCCGTGTGCACAACGGGTTCGACGGCGCCGGTGACCCGCTGCTGCTCGACACCTACGTGATCCTCGACATCGAGGGCAACCCGCGCCGGGTGGTCGACGCCGAGGGACGCATCGTCGCCACCCACGACTACGACGTGGTCGGGAGCACGATCCACCAGGCGAGCATGGAGGCGGGGGAGCGCTGGATGCTGAACGACGTCGCCGGCAACATGATCCGTGCCTGGGACGGCCGGGGCCACGACTTCACCACCGAGTACGACGCGCTGCGCCGGCCCGTCCGGCACCTCGTGGTGGGAGGCGGCGCCCACTCCGACCCCGGCACCCGTGCTGGCCCGGTGCTGTATCAGCGCACCGAGTACGGCGAGGGGCAGCCGACCGCCGCCGCCCGGTTCCTGCGCGGACGTGTATTTCGTCAGTATGACGCTGCCGGTGTGGTGACGAACTCCTACGACTTCAAGGGCAATGTCGTCCGGCAGGTCCGTGCCGTGGCCCCCGGCCACCGCACCGCGATCGACTGGGCGCGGCCGCAGCCAGCCGGGTCCCGGTACGTGGGCACGACCATGTACGACGCCCTCAACCGTCCGATCCAGCAGATCGCCCCTCGCCCTGACGTTGCTGCCGCTCCCCGGGATGTCACCCAGCCCGTGTACAACGAGGCCGGGCTGCTCGAGGCGCTGCATGTGTGGACCGGGCTGGCGGCCGATCCTGCCGGTCTTCTCGATCCGCTCGTCACGGCTCCGGCCGCGGTGGGCGTGGACGCCGTCGACTACGACGCGAGGGGTCTGCGGACGTCGATCGTCTACCGCAACGGTGTCGTCACCGACTATGCGTACGACCCCGACACGTTCCGGCTCGTCGGCCTCACCACACGGCGCGGTGGGAGCGGCACGCTGCTGCAGGATCTCCGGTTCACCTACGACCCGGCCGGCAACGTCACCGAGATCCGCGACGGCGCCCAGCGCGACGTGTTCTTCGCCAACCAGGTGGCGAGTGCGCAGAACCGGTACACGTACGACGCCACGTACCGGCTGGTGCACGCCACGGGCCGCGAACACGTCGGCCAGGCGGGTGCCCCCACGCTTCACACATATAACGACTGGCGGCGTCTGCGCCTCCCGCGTCCCGGTGACGGCGGCGCCATGGCCCGCTACGAGGAGGCGTACGAGTACGACCGGACCGGGAACCTCCTGACCATCACCCACACCTCGGGTGTCGCCGGTGCCGGATGGACGCGCACGTTCACCCACGGTGAGGCGACCCAGCTCGACGACCCTGTGGGCGGGGTGCCGAGGCCAAGCAACCGGCTGTCGTCGTCGACGTCCGGCGGAGTCACCGAGACGTTCAGCGTGAGCGGCGAGGGCTACGACCCGCACGGCAACCTCCTGGGGATGCCGCACCTGGCCGAGATGGCCTGGGACTTCCGTGATCGTCTGCGTGTGACCGCGCGTCAGCGGATCGACGCGTCGGACGCCGAGGGTGCCGAACGCGACGGCGACCGCACCTACTACGTCTACGACGCCGCGGGGACGCGCATCCGCAAGGTCACCGAGGCGGGCGGGACGGTGAAGGAGGAGCGGCTCTACCTCGGCGGCGTCGAGGTCTATCGAAAACACACCGGCCGGTACTCCGGGCTGGAGCGCCGGTCGCTGCACGTAATGGACGACCAGCGGCGGATCGCGTTCATCGACATGCGCAACGCCGTCGACGACGGCTCGCCGGCCACCCTCGCCCGCTACCAGTTCGGCAACCATCTCGGGTCGGCGACGCTCGAGGTGGACGGGCAGCAGGCCGCGGACGTCATCTCCTACGAGGAGTACTCGCCGTACGGGGCGACGACCTACCAGGCCGTGCGCACCGACATCGGGGTGCCGGCCAAGCGATACCGCTACACGGGTAAGGAACGCGACGAGGAGAGCGGCCTCTACTACCACGGTGCGAGGTACTACGCGCCCTGGCTCGCGAGGTGGACGAGTTGCGATCCCAAGCCCACCGATAATCGCTACCGCTACGTCGACTCGAACCCCGTCGTGCTGCGTGATCCCGACGGCGCGGATGCGCAATGCGCCGGCCAGGAGGGATGTGACCTGACCCTGCTGGACATTGTCCGGGCCAACAAGCAGGTCATCCAGAAGTACGGGGCTGGGGAGTGGATGCTCAGCCAGGACGCGGCGAAGGAACTCCAGGCCCTGAAGAACCAGGCGAGAGAGGCGAACTTCGCGAGAGCGACGGAAGAAGCCGAGGCGAAGGCGGCGAAAGGTCCCAGCCGTTGGGACCGGTTCACCGCGTACGTGGGTGAGAAGTGGCATGCGGTGTCGGAGCGGATCTCCGAGACGGGTGCCGTCAAGTCGATCAATGAGACGAGGGACTCGCTCAAGGAGACCGCCCGGAACGTCGGTTCGGAGCAGCTCGACGATGCGTTCGGAGGCATCCAGCGAAGCCAGCAGACGAAGGGCGCCCAGGTATACGAGACCGCCGCTCACATGGGAGGCGAGATCGGTGAACTCGGCTATGAGGCGATCGAGGCCCAGGCGGTGCCGGTGATGCTCAAGGGCGGTGGAGCCCTGCTCAAGGGCGGCACGACCATGCTGGCCAGTCTGACCGCGCCCGTCACGACCACCATCGGCGGGAACCGCATGAGGTCGTGGCTGACGTCGGTGCTCGTCGGTACGTCACGTTCACAGTTCAGGGATGCGGCTCAGAGGATCATCCGGAGCCGTCCCGACCACCCGCTGAAGGCGCTCCTCGGGGCGAACGGCAGGTTCCTCAACCCGACGGCCAAGGGGCTGACGCAGGTTGATTGGATGTTCGATCCACGATTCGTTGAAGCCGGTCACGTGGTGAGCAAGAAGTCCGGTCAGGCCGAGAAGCTCGTCTTGATGTCGACCCACAAGAACCGCTGGCTCTCATCGACGGTTGAGCATCCGTCGCGCGGGGGTGCATTCGCCGACCTCCCATCCCAGGCCCTGGACATCGGCGGCGTCGCCGTCGACCTCGACTTGGCCGACGACCTCGTCAAGGCCGGCTATCTCGATTCCCAGGTGGTGCTCAACGCACCCCGGATTACGTTCTGACGACACGGAGGCCCGACGATGCCACTCACGAATTCGGAACTGCTGCGATTGGACGCGAGCGCCGGGCTGAGTTTCCGGGAGCTGGCCGATACCGAGCCGAAGCTCGCCGCCAAGCTCACGCCGGTACTGGACGAACGGCTGACGGCGGCCGTCGGCGAGATGATCTCCCGTTCGGAGAAACTGCGAGACGCGGCCGGTGACCTCGGCGCGATCACGCTCCCGGACGATCTCTCGACACCGGTGGCGCAGGTGACGGTCGACGTCCTGCGCGACGCGATCGGTGAGAAGGCGATCGCCGAGGACCCGGCCCTGCAGGAGGCGATCGCCACCCTCGAGTCGGATATCGATGTCGGCGTCAGGGTTGCCGATGCGGTCGGCGTCGACGAGCCACTGCGGACAGTGCCCGGGCTGGGTGCCGACCTGTCCCGTGCGCGTGTGCACGCCTTCGCCGACGCGGTCGGCCTGCCCGCGAAGACCGCCACGGCGCTCGGCGGGCTCGGCTCCCTGACCGCGGTCACCGAGACGAACCTCGCCGCTCTGGTCGATGCCGGCACCCTGACCGCCACGGCGGCGCGTAACGCGGGCACCGCGGTGGCCCTCTATGACCTGTTCGACGAGCGGCAGGAGCTCATACAGGCGTTCGCCGCCGAGGCCGCCGACCCTGTGGCGCTGACGTCGCTTCCCGCCGACCAGTGGAAAAAGCGGATCGTCGCCAGCGGGACGATCCCCCTCGGCGGCATGAGCGAGGACGACTACGCCGGGCTCCTGCGCGCCAGGATCGACGAGCGCTTCCGCACGAGTGCCATCGCCCGGGACCTCACGGCCGCGCGGATCCCCGCCGTGCTCGACGCCAATGTCGAGCTCGACGCGCTACGCGCGGACGATCGCAACGCCCGGGTCGTCGGGCGGGACTTCGGTGATCTCAGCATCGGTCGCATGCCGGCCGCCCGGCGCAAGAAGCTGCGCGAGGCCCACGAGCAGGTCACCACCCTGCACCGACGCTACCGCGGACTCGGCATCGGTGAGCTGCTCGACGACACGACGTCACCGGCCGCCGACCGCGTCACCGAGGCCGGCCGTCGCATCGATCAGGCGAACGCGTTCCTCACCGCCAATCCCGGTGCTCTGGAGATGAACCTCCTGCCGGGGAGCGATGACGCGGCGAACCTCCGGTTCCCACGGGGCACGTCCCAGGATGACCGAAAGCGCCTGCTGGCGTTCGGCCGCGGTTACCAGCGGGCTCTCGCCGTGACCGACGACCTCCCGACCGCGCAGGCGATGGTCGACGCCGGGCTGGGGTCGGCCATCTCGATCATGCGCCACACACCCGACCGCATCGCCGCGCTGACGGGGTTCGATGCGGACCGCATCGCCCGCCTGATCGACCGTGCCGAGGGAGTCGCGATCGCCACCGGGTCCGGCGTGGCGACGATCCTCGACGCCGGGTCCGGAGGCTTCACCGACCTTGCGGTGAACAACGTGCTCCCCGATGTGGGCGACTTCCTCAAGGAGCTTCCGGGCTACGAGGACTTCTTCGGTGCCCAGGAACTCTGCGACTGCTCGCACTGCCGATCCATGCTCAGTCCCGCCGCCTATTTCGTCGATCTGATGAGATTCATCGATGAGAAGGTGACGCGACCGGTCTTCGGACAGCGGCAGTCCCATGACCTGATGCTCCGGACGCGCCGCCCGGACCTCTGGGACCGGCTCGAGCTGACCTGCGAGAACACGAACCAGGAGATCCCCTCCCTCGTCATCGTGAACGAGGTCCTCGAGGACGCGGTCTCCCGGGATGTCCAGCCGGGCGGCGACCTCACCGATCGCGCGCGGGTGCGCGGGCGCGTCTATGGCCAGGAGCTGAGCGTGAAGACGCACAGCTTCAAGCAGCCGTTCCACCTTCCGTTCACGGAGCTCGCGACCTACATCCGCCACTTCGACCGGTCGCTGGCCGATCTCGCCGAAGCGGGAGCGGCCGTCGGAACCCCGCTGGCGCGGCTGCGGCTGGTGCTGCCCCCGGAGGACCACCGGCTGATCACCACCCCCGACGTGACCGTTGCCGTGCTGAGCCGCCTCTACGGCATCGACTTCGCCCAGGGCACCGATCCCGTCGATGTGCAGGATCTGCTTTCGCCGATCGGCGTGGAACGTGACGAACTCGGCGACCTGCTCGACGTGCGGTTCGTGCGAGAGCGCGCGGCGATCACCATCCGGTCCGAGAAGCGCGACGCCGCAAGCGTGCAGAACGACATCGAACGTGTGCGCGGCCTGACGTTGGGCGCCCTCGACCGGCTCCACCGCTTCGTCCGGCTGTGGCGTGCCACGGGCTGGCGCACCGGGGAGCTCGACATCGTGCGCACGCGGCTGGAACAGTCCGGGGAGGGCACGGGCCTCGACGGCGGAATCGTCGCGGCGGTCGCCCACCTGCGCCGGATCGGCGAGTCGTGGGACATGCCCGTCGAGGAGCTGGTGAGCCTGTGCGCCGACATCCCCGACGTCCCCGCCGCCGGCGCCCGGCCACGGCCGCCCGGATCGCGCCGCGATCACGCGGCGGCTCCCGCCCGGGTGCCGTTGCTCGACCGGCTGTTCAACCGTCCCGCCGACGTGGAGGCCGACGGCGCCTATCCGAACGCGGGTGCGACGTTCACCCACCCGATGCTGGCCATCGGCGCGCCGGTCCCCTCACCCGTCCTGCCCCGCCTCCTCGCCGGTCTGTCCGTCGACGAGGGCGGGCTCCATCACCTGATCCGGGGTCTGGCGATCCCCCTCGGTGTCGACCTGACCTCGGCGGTCGCGGCGGATCGGGCGTTCCCGCTCACCCTGCGCAACCTGTCGCTGCTCTACCGGCACGCCCGGCTCGCCCGGGTGCTCGGGATCGCCGTCCCCGAGCTGTTCGCTCTCGCCGCCCTGGCGCCCGGCATTCCCCTGGGCTACGTGGAAACCCTCGCCGATCTCGACGCGCTGGTGCGCGCCGCGCGGTGGGTCACGTCCAGCCGGTGGTCGATCGCCGCGCTGGTGGAGGCGTGCGCGCCCGGTACCCCGGCGATCGTCGTGAGCCGCGCCGCGGTGGGGGCGACGGCTGCGGGAACGCAGGTCGGCTACGACGTCGAGCGCTACGGCCGGGCACTGCCCCGGGAGACGGTGACCCTCGCCGCGAACACCACGCTCACCGCCGTCGTCGCCGACTGGAACGCCCAGGCGCAGTCGACCGTCGCCTACCGCGCCGACGCCACCGGTGCCGCCGCACCCGATGGCGACCGTCTCGCGATCCGTACGCTCACGCCCGGCGCGGGTGCCCGCATCACGATCACCGCCGACGCCGCCGCGCTGTTCGCCCAGAACCCGCCGGTCAGCGCCGCCGGTTCGGACGTCGTGGTGCCCGCACAGGGCGGGGTGCCGTCGATCGCAGCCGCGGACCTTGCCCGGCAGGTCGTCGACGAGGTCAACGCGACCGGCGCGCTCACCTTCGCCGACACGCTGTTCACCACCATCGCGCCGTTCGCCCCTCGGGTTACGAGCCCGGCGGCGGTGGCCGCGGCCGCCGCCGGCGACACCGTCACCTACACCGCGGTGCGACGCGGCCAGGTGGGTGTCACCGAGACCGTGACGTTCGCCGACGACTCCGACCTCGATGCCGTCGTGGCCGACTGGAACGGACAGGTCACCGCCACGGTGGCCTTCCGGTCGGACGCCACCGGCACCGCGTCCGCGGCGGGGGCGTACCTGTCGGTCCGATTGTCCGACGGGGACGGCGACGACAGTCGGATCGACATCACCGCCGACTCCGCGAACATCCTGACCGCCGCCGGGACCGCCTCCGTCCGGGGTCTCACCATCACCGAGGAACGCTCGCGGGCGGTCATCACCGCCAACCTCGCGCGGCTGGAGCCGGTCGGACGCGACGGCGCCCACCGGCTCCGCGGTGACTGGGACCCGTCCGCCCCGGTGGCCACGGGCGGGCTCGACGCCTCCGTCGAGCCCACGCTGCGTGCGGTGTTCAACGGCTTCCACGGCGGGGCCGTCCTGCTCGGCGCCCTGCCGGGGAAGCTGGCGGCCGGCCCGGCCGCCGTGGCGCGGGCCGTCGATCTGCTGGGGATCGACCTGGCGGATGCCCCGCTGTTCGGTGAGCTGCGTGATCCGACGCTGGATCCGGTCGAGATCGCCTCGGTGATCACGCGGCTTCACCGGTTCGAGCGGGTCCTCACCGTCGCCCGCGTCGGTGACGCCCCCATGCTCGACGTACTGAAGAACCAGCGCGCGTGGTTCGGCATCGACGACTTCGACCACATCGGCCTGGCGTCCATCCGCCGGCTCGACCTTTTCCGGAACCTGATCGACCCCTGGATCCAGCGCGAGGAGGACCCACCCGACCTCGCGGCCGCCATCGCCGGCTACGTCGCGGGGACGGGATTCGCCGCCGGTGACCTCGCCACGGTCGCCACGCTCGTCGGCAGCGACGAGGCTCTCGTCGCCTCTCTGCGCACCGAGCTTCCGCAGCCCGCGGAGCCGTTCGCCGCCCTCGAGCAGGTCATCCTCGCCTCGCTGGTTTGCCGGCAGGTGGGGGCGCCGGCCGTGCTGCTTCGCCTGATCCAGTCGGCGCGGTTCGACGAGCTCACATCGGCGAGCGCGCTGCTCGCGGGTGCGCTGCGGGCGCGGTACCCGGACCCTGCGGACTTCGAGAGCAACCACGAGCCGTATCGCGACATCGTGCTGTCACGGCAGCGTGACGGCCTCGTCGCGTATCTGCTGCACTCGCGGACGACCTATCCGTTCGACGAGGTCAGCGACCTGTACCACCACTACCTGCTCGACCCGCTCGTGGAGGGCGTGGTCAGGACCTCGCGTGTCGCCGCCGGCATCGCCGGCGCACAGCTCTACGTCCAGCGCTGCCTGATGAACCTCGAGGAGACGGCGCAGGGCCACACCGACCCGCTCCGGGTGTCGCCGTCGCGCATTCCGCGCGCCGAGTGGGACTGGCGTCAGAACTACCGCGTGTGGGAGGCCAACCGGAAGGTCTTCCTCTTCCCGGAGTCGTATCTGGAACCCGAGCTGCGCGACGACAAGACCCCGCTCTTCAAACAGCTCGAGGAGGAACTGCTCGCGAAGCCGGTCACCGAGGAGGCCGTGCGGGAGGCGTACAGCCGCTATCTGCGGGGCTTCGACGAGCTGGCCGGCCTGCGCATCGCCGGGTCCTACCATGAGCGCAACGAGGGGGCCCGCCGCGACGTCCTCCACCTGTTCGGCACCACCGGCGACGATCCGCCCGTGTACTACTACCGCCGCGTCGACGACGCCCACTTCGGTGTGGGCGCCACGGATCGTGCCACGCGGTGGGGTCCGTGGCAGCGGCTCGATCTCCAGATCCCGACCCGGACGGTGTCGCCGCTCGTGCACAACGGGCAGCTCTACGTGTTCTGGGTCCGGTATGTCACCCGGTCGGTGAACCAGATCGTGAACGGCACCAGCAGGTTCGCGGGCTACAGCCATCGCGCCCACGTCGAGTTCTCCACCCGCCGGCTCGACGGCACCTGGACGCCGGCCCAGCCGGTGGAGCTGACGGAGGAGCCGTTCGTGACGAGCGGAAACGGCATCATCCTCGACCCGCTCGTGCCGCGGGACGCGACCAAGCTGGAGCTGCCGTATGTCGGTTCGCTGATGCTCTATTCCAACTACCAGCCGCTCTACGACCGGGTCGCCCACGACCAGCCGAAGGACGACTACACGCTGCGCGGGTTCGGCTGGGACCGCATCTACCCGGGATCCGGTGACCGGATCGAGCTGCGCGGGATCAACTTCCAGATGTGGTCGAGGCTCGATCTGTACACGCGTCAGATCGGACGGCGCATCAACTACGACGACGTCAATCCGCCCGGGCCTCTCATGAACCGGGGTGTGCCCTGGTTCCCGCCGGAGGCGATCGAGGGGATCGCCGTCGTGATCGCGCTCATTTCCCTGTTCGGAGGCAGCCTGAGCGAGTCCCAGAAGATCCTCAAGGGCATCCTCCAGAGCGCGAAGCAGGACCTGTTCTGGTCACAGGTCACGGGCGACAGACGGACCCTGCACGCGATCACGATGGGCACGGGCGAGTACGCCGTGTTCGACCGGTACACGTTCGCGTCCCTGCTGCTCGAGCGCGAGAGGCTGGAGCGATACGAACAGCGGCTGGCGGTGACCGGCCCTCCCGAGTGGACCGCTCCGCAGTGGCACCCGGACGTCACCGGCTACCTGAAGCGGTTCTTCCGTCCGAATCCCGTGCTGTCGATGCCCGCGGCGGCGACGGTGGGCGTGGTGAACGGCGCCTACGCGGACGTCATCGTCCAGAACGGCCGGGAGATGTTCCACGTCGGCAAGCGCACCGTCGAAGGCAAGCCGTATGTGCTGCGGCGGCTGTCCACAGGGGTCAGCGAGCAGGTCGCCACCATCCTGCACAACGAGGGCCTCGACGCCCTCCTTGCCACGAGCCGTCAGCAGCAGGTCAACGAGCCGGGGCATCCGTTCAGCAACCTCGGTGCCGGGCTCGCCGACCGGTCGCGTTCGGGGACGCTCGACTTCGACGGCCCGATGGGCACCTACCTCCGCGAGATCTACTTCCACATACCGTTCCTGCTCGCCGACCATCTCAACAGCCAGGGCGAGTTCGAGGCGGCGCAGCGGTGGTACCACCACGTCTTCGACCCGACCTCGTCGGAGGTGATCGGGGGGATCCCCGCCGGGATTCCCGATGCCGAGCGGCGCCGGCGCGAGCTTGACCGGGTGTGGCGCTACCGGGAACTGCGCAGGCTGGACGCCCAGGCCCTGCGGCAGCAGCTCGTCAACGCCCCGGCGCTCGATGCGTACAGGCGCGACCCGTTCAATCCGCACGCGATCGCCCGCCTCCGTCTGACCGCCTATCAGAAGTCGCTGGTGATGAGGTACATCGACAACCTCCTCGACTGGGGTGACCACCTGTTCGCGCTGGCCTACTCGCAGGGCAACCCGGAGCACCTGCGTGAGGCGACGCTCAAGTACCTCCTGGCACAGGACCTCCTCGGGAAGCGCCCGTACCGGGGCGGCGCGTGCGGTGACGGGGTGGCCACGAGCAGGCGGCTCGCGGACATCCTCGCCACCATGGCCGACGACGCCGATGAGTTCCTGGTGGAGCTCGAGTCGCTGATCGTGACCTACACCGGCTTCCCGGCGCAGACGACCACCGGCTTCATGCCGCTCTGGCACGCGGCCACCTCGGATACCTCCACCGCCGGTGGCGGTGCCCAGGGGTCGGCCGGTGCATACGCCGAGCGCGCGATGGGACGTGCGCTGACGCAGAACGACCTCGATGCGCCGCCACCGGCGCTGATCGAGCAGATGGCGAGTATCCGTCACGTGGACCTCTCCGCCTTCGCCGAACTGGCGGACGGCGCCACCGATGCGCCGGTCTCGGCGCCGGCGGAGGCGGTGACGGGTTTGGTTGCCGACGTCCGGGTCGTGATACCGGCCTTCGTGTGGGAGGTCGAGCGGAACGCACTGTTCTGCCTTCCCGCGAACGAGAAGCTCGGTGGCTACTGGGACAGGGTGGAGGACCGCCTGTTCAAGGTCCGGAATGCGCTCGACCCGGACGGCAACTTCCGTCCGCTGCCCCTGTTCTCGGCACCGATCGATCCCGGGCTGCTGGTGCGCGCCAAGGCCGCGGGCCTCGGTGTCGAGGATGCCCTCGGCCAGTCGGCGGGGACGGTTCCGCCGTTCAGGTTCAGCTACCTCATCGAACGTGCCCGGACGCAGGCGGCGACACTGCAGCAGTTCGGCTCTGCGCTTCTCAGTGCCCATGAGCGCCGCGACGGGGAGGACCTGGCGGCCCTGCGCAACACGCATGAGCGCAACCTGCACAGGCTGACGCTCGAGACACGGCGCACGGAGCTGACCGCGGCGGCCGTCGGCCTGGAGCAGGCGACGCGCCAGCAGGAGAGTGCCCGGTATCGGTACGAGCACGCGGCCGAGCTGATCGCGACGGGTCTCACCGCGCCGGAGCTCGCCCAGACCGCCTTCCGTGCCACGGCCACCGTGCTCCGCGGAGCCGACGCGATCCTCAAGCTCGCGGCGGGCATCGGCTACCTCGTGCCCGAGCTCGGATCACCGTTCGCGATGAAGTACGGCGGCAAACAGCTCGGTGACTCGTTTGACGCCATCGCCCAGTCGATCGCCAGCACCGCAACCGTCGCCGAGCTCGCGGCGGATGTCTCGGGGACGGTCGCGGGCTTCGAGCGCCGTGAGGAGGGGTGGCGCCATGACCTGCGGCTCGCCGAGAACGAGCTGAAGGTGCTCGACCGGGATGTGCGTTCCGCCGAGCTTCGCCGTGACCTCGCCCAGCGGGCGCTCGACCAGCAGGCCCTCACGGCCCGGCAGCACGACGAGGTCATGGATCTCTACCGGGATAAGTTCACGGGGCTGGGGCTCTACACCCACATGGCCCGGGCGCTCCAGCAGCTTCACCGGCAGGCGTACGGCAACGCCCTCGCGGTCGCGCGCCTGGCCGAGCAGGCCTACCACTTCGAGCTGCCCGGCGACGATGCCACGTACGTCGGCGGGGAGTGGGACGGCGCCCGGTCCGGGCTCCTGGCGGGGGAGCGGCTGACGCTCGCGCTGGCGACGCTCGAACGGCGGTACCTGGAACGGTACGAGGATCTGCCGACCCAGATCCCGCAGACGTTCTCCCTGAAGGCGATCGATCCGGCGGCGCTGATCGAACTTCGTGAGACGGGCTCGTGCGAGATGCGCATCCCCGAGTTCGAGTTCGACCTGCAGTACCCCGGTGACTACCGGCGCCAGATCCGCGCCGTGCAGATCACGATCCCGAGTGTGCGCGGTCCGTACACCAACGTGAGTGCCACGCTCACGCTGCTCGGAAGCCGGATCCGCACGGAGCCGGTCACCGGCGCGGCGGCGCTCAGCGACGTCCCGGTGACACGGACGGCGCGCATCGCGACGAGCAGCGCCCAGAGCGACTCGGGGCGTTTCGAGCTGAACTTCAGCGGGCCGCTCAACAACCCGTTCGAAGGAGCGGGAGCGATCAGCGACTGGCGGATCGAGCTGCCCAGGCTGCTGCGCCCGTTCGACTACGGCACCATCTCCGACGTGGGTATGACGATCAGCTACACGGCCAGGTACGACGGCGTGCTGCGTGATGCGATCGAGGATCCGGCGGGCGCCGGCGGCCTCATCGCCTCACTCGCCCAGACGCCGCTGAAGCGGGCGTTCAGCCTGAGCCGGGATTTCCCCGCGGCCTTCGAACGCCTGCTGGGATCTCCGGCCGGCACCCCCGTCGATGTGACGATCGATGATCGGCACCTGCCGCTCTTCGTGTCGGACCTTCAGGTCACCCTCGCAAGCGCGGAACTCGTGCTCGAGATCACCGACGGCCCGGTGGGAGCGTTCGCCGTGGATCTCAACGGGACCACCGTGGACGGGTTTCCCGAGATCCCCGATCCGCGTCCGGCGGGTGCGCCGGTGGGCGGGCTGCCGGCGAAGCGGGCCGAGGCGGCACTCGCCGGCGGCATCCTCGGAGAGCACACCCTCTCGATCAGTGCGTTCGGCGGTCTCGCCGCGGCGGGAGGAGCCGCCGGGATCGACCGTGCGCGACTCCGCGACATCATCCTGCTGGTCAGCTATATCGCGCAACCCTAAATGATTGATTCCATGTTCTCGGCTCTTCGGGGGTTTACGTGGGCAGGGCGACCGGGATTCGGCCGCATACGAGGGTGAGCATGGCGAGGAGGGAGTCGAGTCGGCGGAACCCGCGGGCGTGGTGGCTGATCAGTCTGACGGTGCTGTTCATGCCTTCGGGGCGGGCGTTCGAGGGTCCGAGCACGATGGCGTTGGCGATGTATTCGCGGTGGGTGTCGATCGTTAAGGCGGTGCGGATGAACGGGTCGAGTTCACTCACGCTCGCCGCGTAGATCCATTCGTCGAGAAGGCGTAGCGCCTCGTCGTGGTCGCGGGCGAGGTACACGGCCCTGAGCTGGTCGACCAAGAGCCATCCGCGATACAGGTCGAGGTTCGTCTCGGCCATCTCGTCAGGGATCGTCTGGTCGTGGGGGGCGCAGGTTGTCGGCTCTGCGGCGAATCGCGAAACGGGGTCAAGTGCCCCTGGGCAGCAGGACGCGCCCACGGCACCGTTTCTGACCTCACTCCGCACGACGGACACGACACGCGCCTGACTTCACCGACAGCCCTGTCACCCATCCATGCACCAGACCCCCGTCGGTGACGTTGATCAGGCTTGGTCGTTGTGCTGGCTCGTCCCTCGGATGCCCCTACCGCAGTGCGCGGGCGATGCGTTTCTTCAGTGAGGCGCTCAGCTGCGTTTCGATGAACTCATTCAACCGCTCGGGGTCTGGTTCTACCCGGAGAGCCTCTTCCAACTCTTCCCAAGTGCTGTAGTCGGCCGGGTCACTCGCGGTGATAACTCCGATCCCGTGCGATCGTGCGACGAGACTGACAGCCTTGATCGTCTCCTCCAGTGCTGCGAGCTGATGCGCTGGGACATGCAAGACCACGTATGAGCGTGTGGCGGCGCGCCGATGAGCCAGAGCCTCGTACACCGCCTGGACATCGATTGCATCCGTTGGCTTCACTTCAAAGGTGGTGACTTCGAGAAACTTTCCCGGTACGTACTCGAAGGTTCGTGTCTCGACCGAAACCAAGTCGGGGCGCGACCATGTTCCACCCGTAGAACGGCGCCCCTGGTTGGCAATGATCTCGACAGACAGCAGGCCCACAATGCGGCGGTCCTTCGCCCAATCGCCGCGCAGTACCGTTGCCATGGGCTCGTAGAGTTCGACCTCTCGGCGGATGACCTCTTCGACGATGTTCTTGGAAGGCTGCGGCTGCTCGGAGGGGGCGCCGTCGCCCACCGCCACATCATTGATGACCCGGCGTATCGTGCCACCCCGCCCGCGTCCTCTTGCGACCAGTCCTTTATCGACGAGGCCATCTCGGGCGGCCCAGTATCGGTCGTCGTCCCAAGCCAGCGCATCTTGTGCGCGCTGATTCCCGATCGTCCCTCCTTCCAGAGGAACGACGTTCAGGAGCGACTGCTCATCATCTGTGAGGTCCAGTGGATCAGTCATGGCTTGCGTGGTCATGTCTCAGCGTTCTGTCACGATCGGCTAATGCGCCCGAACTGGCGTCATTCGATTCTGCGGGATGCTATCCGACCGTCCACCCCGCGAGGTTCCACGCGATAAGCGCGCGGTCTCCCTTGTAGGGTCCCAGTTCGCAGATGGCTCCGGTGTCGAGCGGGAACCGGTCGCCCAGTGAGAAGTCCAGTCCAAGCCAGCAGAGCGTCAGCGCCCGCAGAGAGTGTCCGTGCGCGAACACGGCGACCCGCGTGAGCCCCTCATTCCGGGCACGTCGAATCGTCGTGTCGATGAACCGGGTGAGCCGCGTACGCACCTGCACCGCGGTCTCTCCGCCGGGCGGGTCCCCGTTCCAGATGGTCCAGCCCGGCCGCTCGGTGAGGATGTCGGCGCTCGTGCGCCCCTCGTAGTCGCCGTAGGCCCACTCCACGATGTCGTCGCAGGTCTCGTAGTCGTCGAACCCCGCCAGCTCGGCGGTCCGTCAAGCGCGTGTGCGCGGGCTGACGAGCACGAGGTCGAAGTCGGCGGGATCAAGCCTCCCGCGAAGGGCGCGTGCGCACTCCTCACCGGTCGGCGTGAGGTCCAGGTCGGTCGTGCCGGTATGCCGGCCGCCGTGACTCCATTCGGTCTCGCCGTGGCGGATGAGCGTGAGCGTCGGAAGGATGGTGTCTATGGTCCGTTCTCGGGTCTCTCCGCACCTGCAGGCCTCTTCCGAGATCGAGCGACAAGTCGATGACCACTGCTCAGGTCGGGGGCACGTATCATCCGGTGTCGTTCTCGTCATCGATCCGGTTACCCGATTGACTCGCCATCGATCTCCTCGAACAGGGCGTCGTGGATCATGACGCGGGCGGCCGCGCTGAGACGTCCGTCACCGTGCCGTCCACCGGCCCGCTCACCGATGTTGCCCAGAGCCGTCCACAGGTCGTTCCAGACCGGCGCGATCTCGTCACGGCGGACCGGGCTTCCGCCGTGGTGAGCCCAGCCGAGTGCCGTCATCGTCTCGGCGACCTCGTTGCCGTCGATTCCCACCTTGGTCGTCGCCATGTGGAGGAGGATGACGACGGAGGCGTCAATGTCGAAGTCGGAACCGGTCAGCACGAGCGTTCCGGCCAGGTGCCGCCACAACACGTCGGGGTCCGCGAGCCCGTCGCGGCCGACCTTCGTCAACCGCAGCGAGGCCTTGTGCTTTCGGAGCAGGCCGATGGCCTTCAGGTACTTGCGGAAGGTGAGGATTGGGTAGACGTCGATTTCGCGTGCCATCGTGAACATCCAGTCCTGCATGGTCGGCAGAACCTCGGCCAAGGCCCGCACGTCGGCGGGCTTGAGATATCCGGCGGCGGTGAGCGGCAGCCCATCGCCGTCCGCGCGGCCCAGCAGCCAGCGGTGCGCCGCGAGTGCCGCCGAGTGATCGACCGGGTCGCCGAGGAGCGTCGACGTCGAGACTTCGACGGCTCGCTTCTTGAACCCATCACCGATCGGTGCCCCGTCCAGGCGGTTCAGAACGTCGGAGAGCACCGGGTGAAGACGCTGAGTTACGCGGCGGAGTCCCGATCCGGGGCCGGGCGGCCGGTTGCCGCGGCGGTGAGAGGACGAATCCATGTTGACGGGGCTCCTCTCGATCGTGAACCGGGAGGCTTGGGGAGCGACCCACAGACAGTTTCCCGCAACAGGTTGACGTACGCCGTGTTCGGGAAAGTAGTGAGAACCGCTGTCAGCGGGTTCTCTTTGTTTCACGAACACCATCCTGCTGCGGTGTTCGGGTAATCAGCGTATCCCGCCGACAGCGGAATCCAACGAATAGCCGAACGAAGGAGGTGGCGCGATGGCAACGGATGACACCCTCACGGACATTGAAGTAGAGCGCCGGATCGCCACCCTTGTGCGTGAGAGCCTTCCGGCGACGTGGGAGGCCACCGAGTCGCTCGCGGCCTCGAGAGACGCTCACCCGCCCGGCCTGGAGATCGAGATTCAGGCTCCCGACGGACGCCGCGCTTGGCTTGTGATCGAGGCACGGCAGGTCGTCGAGCGCCGCGATATCCCACGGATCGGGGATCTGGTGCGAAGCCGGGCAACGCGGCCGGCCGACGTCCCGGTGGTGGGCGCTCGGTACCTCTCGCCGTCCGTTCGTGAAGCGCTGACGGAGGAGGGCCTCTCCTATGTGGACGCAACCGGGAACATGAGGATCACGAGCGACGCCCCTGCGATCTTTGTCTCCCGTCGCGGCGACGACCGAGATCCGTGGCGCAAGGGGCGGCCCCGGGGAACGCTCAAGGGCGAACCGGCGGCACGGGTGGTTCGGGCCCTCCTGGACTCCCGTCGCGACTGGCACGTACGTGAACTCATCGCTGCATCCGGCGCATCTAGCGGTGCCACCTACCGGGTGCTGGACTACCTTCAGCGCCAGGACCTGGTCGCCAAGAGCGGCGCCGTGTTCAGCGTCACCGACTGGGAACGCCTGCTGCGCGAGTGGAGTTCAGACGCCGCCTTCTCGGCCACCACGCGTGTGGCGACATTCATTGAACCCCGTGGCGTCGACCACTTCCTGGCGAAGCTCTCCGAGGATCAACCGTTCACCGTTGCGGTGACGGGTTCGGTCGCCGCGAAGGAATGGGCCGGCTACGCGCCGACCAAGGCTGCCTTCGTCTATGTCTCGTCGATCCCCGAGGCTTCAGAGCGCTGGGGTCTGCGGGCCAATGCGGCGGCACCGAACGTCGTCCTGCTGGAACCGGCAACGATCGGTGATGTGCCCTTCCGCAACGCAACGACGTCCGCTGCGGGCTATCCGATCGCCGCACCCGCTCAGGTCGCCGCCGACCTGCTCAACGGTCCCGGACGAGAGCCGGCTGAAGGCGAGCACCTGATCGAGTGGATGAAGGCCAAAGAGAAGCGATGGCGCCGTGACTGACGAGATCACATTGGCGAGGGCCGGGCTGCTCGACGCACTGGAGGCTTTGGACGCCCATATGGGGGGCTCTGATCATTGTCGGTGCGCAGGCCGTCTACCTCCACACGGGCTCCATGCAGGTGGCGCTCGCCGAGTACACCACCGATGGCGACGTGGTCCTGGACCCGAATCTGCTCAGTTCAGATCCGCGGATCGAGGACGCGATGGTCGCAGCGGGATTCGCGCCGGACCCCAGGGAAAGCGTCCTCGGGACCTGGATCTCGCCGCGCGGTGTGCCCGTCGACCTGATGGTGCCCGACGCTGTTGCGGGACCCGGACGCCGCAGCGTACGGGTGCCCCCGCATGACTCCCGGGCGATGAGACGCGCGCGTGGACTCGAAGCCGCCCTGGTCGAGAACTCGAAGATGACGATCTGTGCGCTGGACACCTCCTCCGACGCGCGCGAGTTCGAGGTCTCGGTGGCGGGGCTGGCCGCGTTGCTGGTGGCCAAGCTGCACAAGATCCACGACCGGATCGCCAACCCGGCACGACAGGACAACAACGACGCACACGACGTCTACCGCATTCTTCGGGCGGTCGAGACAGATGCGCTTGCGGATGCCCTCGGGCGCCTGCAGAACGAGGACGTGAGCCGACAGGTGACGCGCGAAGCCCTCATCTACCTGGGCGAGCTCTTCGCGGCCGGGGCCAGGGCAGACGGGTCAGCGATGGCTGGAGCGGCGGAACAGCTGGTGGGTGACCCGGTCGCGGTGGCGGAAAGCGTCGCTCTGCTCGCCCAGGACCTTCAAGCGGCTCTGGGTACCTGAGCCCACGATGTCCGAGTGACGTCGGCCTTCCTGACGGCGGTCCCCCCGCCGGGCTGGTCGCCGGTTCCAGGTAGCCCGGCGGCGGTGAGCCAGGGCAGAGACCACGGCACCCGTCACGCGGTCGAGTCGGCGTACTCGACGAAGGCGCAGAGCGTCGCGATCAGGTGCATGTCCTCGACCGTCTTGGCCCGGCTGTTCAGGAGATGCTCCGTGCACACCAGGTAGGCAAGGCACTGCGCTCGGCTGATGGCCACGTTCAGCCGGTTCTTCGAGAAGAGGAACTCGGTGCCGCGAGGCATGTCGTCGGCGCTCGAACTCGTCATGGTGAACAGTACGACGGGTGCCTGACGGCCCTGAAACTTGTCGACCGTCCCGACGGGCACGCCGCGGGTGTCGCGGGCCGCATCAAGATGCTCGCGAAGTAGCCGGACCTGGTCGTTGTATGGGGCGACGACCATGATGTCGCCGACACCGATGGCATGCTCGTCGCCGGTCTTGTCGGTCCATCGTCGGCCGAGGAGTGCGCGGACCTGCGCCGCCACCGCGCGAGCTTCCTCAACCGACTCGGTCGAGCAGCCGGTGTGGTCCACCTTCAGCCATCGCAACCCGGTTCCGCGTTCGGTGTCCTGGTTGGCGCAGTCCGCGTGGCTGGTGAGCCGATCCTCGTAGATGCGGTCGGAGATGAACCTGCACACGTCGGGGTGCATGCGCCTGGTCTCGGTGATGAACACGCCGAAGGTGTCCTCGATGGTGTCGCGGTCGCCCAGAACATGTCCGAGGGCGCTGTGGCCGCTTTCTCCGGGATGGCTCGCCCTGGCGACCTGGGGAAGCTGCATCGGGTCGCCGAGCAGCACGACGCTGCGCGCCGCCATCGAGGCGACGACGGCGTCGATGAGGGCGAGCTGACCCGCTTCGTCGATCAGCAGCACGTCGACGGGCTCGCTCAGCAGGTCCTTGCCGGCGAAGGTCCAGGCCGTGCCGCAGACGACGTTGTACTTCGGGTTGGCCAGCGCGCTGTTGCTCGATACATACGTGACTCCGGCCAGTCCGCCGTCCACGGGTTCATCTCGCCTTCGTGCCGCGTGCAACTCGACGCCAGGGGCCTCTGCGAATACCTTGACGATCTCGGCCAGGAAGTTGTCGATGGCGTGGTGGCTCATCGCCATGATCCCGACGCGTTTGCCGGCGGCGACAAGCTTCTTCGCCATGTGCGCACCGCGGTACGTCTTGCCGGTTCCCGGCGGACCCTGGACGGCGAGCACCGACTCATCCAACTCCGTGACCCAATCAGCCAGGTCGTCCGTACCGTCGGAGAAACGGCCGTCGGCCGGCCCACCGCCAGAGCGGAACGCCGGTGGGGCACCCTGCAGCAGCTCCAATGTCACTGGATTCGGCGAGCCATGCGTATCGGGATCGAGCGCCTGGTTGACCAGGTGGTTGAGAGCGCCGAGCTTCGACGTGGGACCCACCCAGTCATCGATGACAACGGAGCCGGGGATCGAGCCATGCTCCTGCGATTGCCCGTTCCACTCCAGCACCAGGGTGCCGTTCTTGACATCGATGGAATCGACAGTGGCACGGGAAACGAGTCCCTCGGGGCTGAGATGGATGACCTTCTCCGGACGACCATCCCGAAAGCCCCGGTCAAGCGGCTGCGCGGGGAACCTGAGACGCAGCCCAGGCCACTTGGCGGGTCGGCCGGTCGGGGTCAGGCGATCAACCACCTCCGCGTCTCCAAGACCGGCCAGCACGGACGGATCATCCAGGTGGTCGGTGGCGTCATTGGTCAGCGTGCCGATGATGGGCGCGATGTGGGCCTGCCATTCGCGGATCCAGTAGCCGAGCAGGTCGGCCAGCCGGCGTTGGGGCGTGCCCTCCGCGAATGCGGTGAGCCGCTCGGTGAGGGCATCGACGTCGGCGTACCTGTCGTCGCCCTCGGGATCGGCTCGCCAATCGAGATCCGCCGGACGATGGTCGATGAGCCAGTCGCGCAGCGCCCTGGTGGCCCGCACGTCGTCCTCGTTGTAGACGGCGATGGCGTCGAGCAGGGTCTGGTCGCGGGTCGAGCCGTATCCCTCGAACGCCACGACGGCGCCGGCGCCCCTGTCCATCTCGTGGCTGCGCTCGAAGTCGGTGAGCCGCTCCAGGTGCTTGAGGCCGTATCCCTCGGTGCCGACCTGCACGGCGTTGCGTGCTGCCAGGAGCAGATCGATGAACACGCCGTCGGCCACCAGCTTGGCGAGGCTGCCCTCGGCCACGGCGTGCTCGGCGGTGAGCGCCTCGAGCGACGATCGTTCCGTGTGGTTGTAGTGGTAGACGTGCATGCCGGGGTGTGCTGCTCGCCGCTCGGCGATGTACGCGATGAGCTCCTCGACGCTGGCTGCCTCCTCGGTCTCGTCGTGTGCCCACATCTGGTGGTAGCCCCAGGTGCCGGAGTTGTCGGCGGCGATGTAGCCGAAGAGGAAGAAAAGGCCCCGGTCGGCGCGCCAGAAGGGGTGACCCTCGAAGTCGAGGAAGATGTCGGCGGGATCCGGGGCGGGGAGCTGCTCGAAGCCGCGCCCCCACACCGGGTCGTCGCCCCGCTCGACGATGACGAACGGCGGCTTGGCGCCTTCGGGTTGCTCACGCGCCTGGACCTGGAGATCGGCCTGAACCCGGAGCCGGGTGAGGCGATCGGGACGCAGGTCGACGACGGGCTCGACGCGGGCGGCGAGCGCGGCAAGGGAGTCGACGTCGCCGGCTTCGAGAGCCTTTCGCTCGGCCGTACGGATGCCCGCGACGTAGACCAGGGAATCGGCTTCCCGCCACGTCGCTTCGCACGTTTCCGCGAACTCACAGAACTGACAGTGATCGCATGGTTCGGGCCGGGTGGCGGTGGCACCGGGCACGACGGCGAGGACGTCGCTGAGCTGGCCGCGCAGGCGTTCCCAGTATGGGCGGACGTACTCGAAACGCACGGACTCGGACCGACTGGAGCCGAGCGACACCCTGAGGTTTCGCGGCGTGACCCCGGTGGCCGCGGCGATCGCTTCGGCGTAGAAGCACAGCTGAAGGACATGGCCGGGCTTGGCCGCGTTGCGGGCGAGCTTGGCGTCAACGGGTTCCCATCGCACGATGCCGTCGTCATCGACGTGGCGTTCGAGGAAGTCGGCGACACCCCGGATACCGTCGTGCACAAGGGGCATCTGGAAGATGACGTCGGCATCCGAATCGAGGGCCGGGAGCGACCGCTGCGCCCACGCGGCGAAGCTCTCGTTCGTGCTCCTGTCGTCGACGCGTAGCAGGCGACGTCCATCGGCTTCGTAGCGGGCCAGCACGGCGGCCTCGTGTTCGAGGCCCTTGTCCATGAGGAGCTTGGCGAACGATCCGAACGGCTGGTACGGGTGTGGCCGAGCGCCGGCCTCCACCTCGTGTTTGAGCGTGAGGTAGTGGGCGCAGTCGAGCCACGCCGTGATCTTGGATGGGGTGAGCAGATGCTCGACGCCCTGCGGCCTTCCGGTCACTCGCCTCGGTCCGATCGGGAACTGGTCCGGAGCCCATCCAGCCGAGGCTGGAATGCGGCCGGACGGTGTTGTCATCGACGCGCCAATCTTCCAGGATGCCGCAGGCTTCGACAAGCGTGTCGAACACCTCGAGCACGAGGTCTGAGCCGTCCGCTTGGTGGGGTCAGGGGTTGTCATCGACAGGATCCTCGTCGGGTGGTTAGTCTTCAGAAACACCGGCAGCAAAAGCCAGTGTCGACATACTTCTCCCTCTGTATCAAGGAGGAGGTTCACACACTTCGGAGAACGGACAGGAGCTGGAGCAGGGCGCGCAGCCTGCCGGTGTGCGGGTCGAACACCGGTGAACGCGCATTCAGAGACTGCCAATTCACGTGGCTCTCTAGTAGACGCTTGAGCGCCAGTAGCGAATCATACTATCTGGAGGAAGTCTTGAATGATGCCTTCTCATCCCTTACGAAGCGTCAACAACAGTATGTCAATCGGGTCATCGCTGCCCTGACAGCACCTGTGCAGAGTATGCGCAATGTAGAGTCAGACTTCGCTAGCGAGGACTTCATGGATCACATGGCAGACGTCCTCCGCGGGCACCATGTATCCTCGACAAAGCCGCTTGGGAAGGAGCTCTTTGAGCATGCACTAGCCGGTGTGCTTGCGGATCTCGGTCACGAAGTGGCGCTGTCTTCAATGGGCCATCCTGGCGCGGACCTCCTCGTCGACGGCGTTGGTTGGAGTCTCAAGACGCAGGCCGATCAAGGGATAAAGCCAGACTTCATTCATGTCTCGAAATTCATGGAGCTTGGCAAGGGGGCTTGGGTCACCGAAGGGGACCTTGCTCGTCTCCGCGATTCGATGCTACGACACATGGAAGACTACGAGCGCATATTCACTCTCCGGTATCTTGCAGGGTCCAGGGCTCGCCGGGGTCGGGGCGATCATGAGTATGAACTCGTCGAGATTCCAAAAGTACTGCTTCAGAAAGCAGCTAATGCCAACTGCGTCATGAGACACGATAGCAAGCAGAATCCTAAGCCTGGCTCCTGCTTAGTAATGCAAGATGGGAGTAGTCTCGCATTCGAATTGTACTTCGATGGCGGGACTGAGCGGAAGCTTCAGGTACGGAAACTGCGTGTCGATCTATGCATGATTCATGCGTGCTGGATATTCCAGGACACCCTGGAGTCCGGTCGCGTCGGGGCGACCCGGTAGGATATGCGCATGCCAACCAACGTTGAAGGCTCTTGGACGGTCGCTGACCTGTTCTCCGGTGCAGGCGGCATGTCTACCGGTTTCCATCGCGATGGCCGCTACCGCGTTGTAGGTGCGGTGGACCGGCAGGTGGCGAAGCCCAGCCAGTACGGCAAGGCCTCCACGAGCTGTAACGATACCTACGAGCGGAACATCGGCCTGCGCCCGCTAAACGCCGATCTGTTCGAGTTGGATCCTGCTTCGTGGCGTGACGAGCATCTCGGCTTAGAGGCTGGCGAGTTGACGGTCTTGATCTCCTGCGCGCCCTGCACGGGTTTCAGTCAAAAGAACGCCGGAAATCATCTTCGTGATGACCACCGTAATAGCCTCGTTGTCAGAACTGCCTTATTTATTGAAGCTCTGATGCCCGAGGTCTTCGTAATGGAGAACGTCCCTCAGCTAATCCAGGGGCGGAACCCTCATCACTTTGTGGAACTTAGAGAGCGACTAGAACGTCTGGGATATCATGTTACGGCCGAGGTTCACGACCTGGGTGACTTTGGGCTCCCGCAGCTTCGACGCCGCGCTCTGGTGCTCGCACACCGTGATCGGCGGATGCCGCCGCTCGCTCCAATGCAGGTAAGGCCGCGACACCGGACGGTACGAGAAGCGATTGGGCATCTGCCACCGCTGGCGGCTGGAGAGGCCCACCCGGACGATCCGATGCATGTGTGTGGGGCACATAACGAACGGTCAATGCGGCGCATAGTTGCCATTCCAGCTGACGGAGGGTCTTGGGCTGATCTGCTTGGCTCGGAACACGAAGAGCTATTGATACCCTCGATGTTGAAGCCATCGCGCAGAGCTGGTTCCTTTCCTGACATTTATGGACGGCTTTGGTGGGACCAGCCAGCGCGGACTGTCACGCGGGAGTGCGGTCATCCTGGGAACGGCCGGTACCTGCACCCCGAACAGCATCGCCATCTTTCGGTGCGTGAAATGGCGCTTCTGCAGGGATTCCCTAGTGACTACGTGTTCTTGGGTCGGCTCGCCGCTCGCTACAATCAGATTGGCGACGCTGTTCCGCCGCTTTTTTCCGCGGCAATAGCGCAGCACGTGGCTCGTGTGCTCGTCCGCGATGCGAGTCTTCTTAGCGGCTCTGTCCCCGAACAACTGCGCCTTGCTCCGGTCTAGCCGGATGGGTCTGACAGCGAAGTGTGACAGTACGCCGAACTGGCTTAGGCTGAAGGCCTGGATCCGTCGGCGGTGACAGGCGCGGCCGCGGGCCCGAGTCGGGCGCTTCGGGTATTGCCGTGGGCGGTTGGGCGCGGCGTGGGGGCGGGATGGTTGGTGCCACGCGGCATCCGGGGGTGTCCTGAAGCGCCCCAGGTTTTCTGGCCCTTCCGGTTCAAGTGGGGATTCGGGTTCGGATGCGCGGGGGTGATGGCCGGGCTGCGGGCCAGTCGACGCCGCCGGCGTGAAGCAGGATCCGCAGGCGGTAGTTGGCGAACGACCGGAAGCCGTGGCCGGCGCGTTTGACCTTCTTGACGAGGAGGTTCAGTCCTTCGGTCGGCCCGTTCGACGCGCCAGTGTGGTGGTGGTTGAGGATCTCGGCTCGCCAGCGGGTGAGTGTCGTGCCCAAAGAGCGGATCTCGCTGACCCAGTCGGTGCGGCACCCCTCGATCGCCTTGTCGAGCAGCAGTTCGGCATCGACTGGATCGTCAGTGAGGTACACATCGCGGACGGATTCCTTCGCACACCACGCGCCGAGGACGTCGCCGTCGGGATCGCCGAGACGAAGCTCGAGCAGCATCCGGTTGACCCCGGTCCCGTCGAGGCGTTCGGCGCCGGTGAGCATCACCTTGCGGATCTTGTAGAGGGGATCGCGTTTGCGGCCACGGTGACCTGTCGTCTGGTTTCGCACCCTGCGGCGCACCGCATCGAGGCAGCGGTTGGCGACCCTCACCACATGGAACGGGTCGGCGACCCTGGTCGCATGGTCGAGGCGCCCGACCAGGCCCGAGCGGTACGACTCGGCCAGGTCCGTCGCCACCACCCGAATCCCATCGAGCCACTCCACTGGTTGGTCGTCGAGCCACGCACCCAGGTCAGTGCTGGTGTTTCCCTCGACGACATCGATCACGATCCGATTGTCGAGGTCGACCAAGCCGGTGGCATACAGCGTCGGGTGATCAGCTGTTGCCGTGAGGAACGGTGTCTCGTCGACGCCGAGCATCCCGACCTCACCGACCCGTTCGGGGTCATCCACCAAGGGTTGGCCGTGCTCCCTGACCGCCTCCATCACCGTGTCCCAACACACCCCCAACTCGTCGGCCAGCTGCCTGACCGGCCGAGCGTTACGCCCGACCTGCCGACAAGCCTCCCATCCAGCCCGGCGCGTCAACACGCACCGCGACGAGAACGCATGGTTGGTCTGCGTCCACGTCCTCACCTCACACACAGGCTCCCCGCAGCGGTAGCGGCGCTTGCGCCACACCAGGCGCGTCGGGCGGCCGACCACCATCCGATCATGCGCCGTCGCCGCCGTCCCGCAGCCCGGGCAGCCGACACGACGACCGGTCGTCTCGATGCGGATGATCACCTCCGCCGCGGTCTCCTCGACCGCCAACACCCGGAACCCATCCAAGCCCAAAAGCGCCTCCGCGAGGCCGGTAACGTCACTCATCGTCGGGGGTCTCCTCTCACCGTCGCAGTCGTAGAACAACCGCAACGATGGCAGCGACCCCCGACCCCTCACAACGACGCTTCAGCAACCCCCAATCCCCACTCCAACCGGAAGAGCCGGTGATCTCGACTCGGGCGACACCGACCCCCAGACCGAGAACCCGCGTGAATAACGACGCCACGCGCATCCCGGTTTCTCCTTGCCGATCTTTCTGTGACAAGAAGTGACGCTACCCGCAGACCCCCGGATGCCGCGTGGCACCAACCATCCCGCCCGCTACGCCGCGCTCACCCACCCACGGCAATACCCGAAGAGCCCGAACCATCAGCTGCGCGAATCCGGCACAACGGACGCCCGTTGTGCTCCTCGCCGATCTTCCCGGAGGGGAAGGGTCCCCTGCACGTTGCTTCCATAGATCTTCGCCGCTGTCCGCTATTCATTCGCTGACACGAGCATGCGAAGGCCCGGAAGCCACCGTCAACTGCGCGCCCGGAGGTCATCTACTTCATCTCATCTCTGTGACGGCTGCCTGGATCCTGAGTGCCGCCGCGTCGGCATCTTCGTGTTCCCAAACCCGAATGACGAGCCATCCCTCCTCAGTGAGGCGTGCGTCCGTTTCCCGGTCGCGGGCGCGGTTGACCCGGACCTTCTCGGCCCAGTACTCGCCATTCGCGACGGGTGCCGTGTAGTGATCAGGGCAGCCGTGCCAAAAGCACCCATCGACGAATACGGCGATGCGACGCCGGGTGAAGACCACGTCCGCCGTACGGCGCAGTCCGGGCAGGGGGCGGACACCCACCCGGAACCGCAGGCCGAGCCGGTGGAGCGCGGAACGCAGACGAACCTCGGGCTTCGTGTCACGAGGCCGGTTGGACTGCATGGACCGTCGCACCCCCGGCGACGACGCCCACGAGCCCGCCGGAGCATCACCCATCGGAATCCAGGATCAGGTCCCCCGCGGCAAGCGCGGGGTCCAACAGCCGTTGCACCGGTCTGGGCAGGGCCTCCCCCGTGTATGCGACGAAGAGGCGCGTCCGCGCCCGGGTCGCGAGCACGTACATCCGCATGCGCGCCTCGAGCAGCTCGTCATCGGTGTGGAGGTCCTCAAGACCGGCGATCACGACGGTGTCGAACTCGAGGCCTTTGGCCGACTGGTGGGTGATCAGCACCATCCCCGGGTCGCGGAAGTCGACCTTCAACCTTTGACCGGACTGATAGTGCTGAACGGGTTGTCGCGTCTTCCCCGTCAGTGCCTTCAGGAGGGACGAGATCGCACCGGTGGTGGGCACGAGGACCCCAATGGAGTCGGTCGGGTCTTCTGCCTCGAGCTCTCGCAGGAAGCGCACGGTGTCGGAGGTGCCACGGTGTCGCACCAAACGTGGGACGTCTCCGTGTCGATCAAGCGGCGTGGTCGGCCCGTCTCCCAACCCGACGTCGAAATGCGCGGCGAACCGGGAGATCTCGACGGTGTTGCGATGGTTCTCCGTCAAGCGGGTGACGGTGTCGAACGAGAGTGCACCGCGGATCTGCCCGAGCGTGGACTGATGTTCGGTTATCCGCTGGTTCTCGTCAGCGAACACCGTCACCGACTCCGCGATCCAGCCCGCGATCAGGTGGACCCTTCGGTCGAAGTCCTGCCCCTCGTCGATCATGAGCGGTTCATGCGAGCCGCGAAGATCCTTCCGGCCGAGCACCGCTTGCAGGATCGCATCGAAATCCGGCGTGTACTCATCGAGTTTCGGGGGCGGTGCGCTGAACACATCGCGGTGCCACTTTTCGATCCAGCTGTGAAAGGTTGCGACGCTGTCAGAGATCTCGAGCTGTCTCGCGGCGCGTCGCGTCCACTGGGAGAGGAGACGCCCGTACATGATGAGCTTGGGGTTGTAGCCGTCGTCATACAGGCGTGCGGCGCGGTAGAGGGCGATCAGCGTCTTGCCCGTGCCCGGCCCTCCGGTCACCAAGTGGCTGCCCTCGGCGGAGAGGTCGACCACCTCCCATTGCTCCGGGCTCAGAGCGGACTCCGGAAGGAACCTCACGAACCGCCGAGACCCGTCACCGCATCGATGGCCCGGTCGGCCACCTCCTGGAAGAGCCCCGGCACTGCCGCTCCGTCACCGGTGACGAGCACCCGGTCCAGCGCGATGTTCCCGTGGTCACAGGAGGTCTCCGCCAACAGAGAACACGCGTGACACGCGGCCAGGTTGAGGGATTGGTATCCTTGTCCTTGCGATTCTCTGCAGATCGGATCTGAGGAGCAAATCACGGCACCAGCGATGGCGTGCGTCAATGTGTCGACGAGCCGGTCCGGACGCCCCTGCCGCACGAGGCCGCCCATGGTGCCCTCGATGTCTCCAGCCGCCGTGTAGACGAGGATGCCCGCCTGGGGACCGCTGGGATCTCCCGCCTCCCGGCAGTAGACACGTTCGCGCAGTGACGCCGCCGCATAGCCGGAGTCGAAGGAGAGTCGACGGATGAGGAGATGCGCCAGGGTGTGGAGCACGATGAAGCGGGGCGTGGCGGACTCCAGGATCCTCTGAGGAAGAGAAGTGTCCGCTCGGTGCTTCTCGATACGCGCTGCACGGTCCTTGACCGCGGACTCCGATTCCCAGGCCGCGACTCGCTGTTCGTCAAGAGTGATGAACACCCCCTCTCCATACACTTGGATGGCCGGCAACCAGTCCGGTCTCGAACTCAGGTCCGGGCGGACCAGTTGCCCGCTGGTGCTGTAGCGTCGGAACCCGACGAGCGCCCTGACCTCGCGAATCCTCTTCGCGAGAACCACCTTGGGAATCAGCTCACCGAGTAGGCGGTGAGCCGGGATGACGTCGTCGGATCGCGTCATCAACGCGGTGGGTTCGATGATGAAGTCGGGCTCTTCCACGGGACCCGTGGGGCCGGTGAACGCACCCCATTCGTCGTCGCGCAACCGGCGACGCCCGTCGCCCGTGGCGGACGCAGGCGGCTGAGCCGTCCCGTCGCCCGCGGACCTCTCGTCGAGCGCCGCGCACATGATGTCGTCCGCTGAACACCCGAGATCGCTCGCGATCATCTCGGCCAGGTGCCGAGCTCCTTCCTCCGCGTCTCTCTGCATGAGAGCCAGGACAGCGACAAACTGTGCGTGACCTCGGATGGCGGCGGCGATCTGCCCGCGCTGTGAGGCCGACCCATCGGGGATCTCCAATGCCGACTCCACCTCGGCGAAGTACACGTTGGTGGCCCCACGCTGAACCACTCGAGGGTCTTTCCCGCAGGAGATCGCCTCCCCAGGTCTCTGCCAGGGCTGCCGCCCCGGGCACGCCCATGCATGCGGCGGACCGCCGGGCAGCCCCGCTGGTGATGCCCTCCAGGGTCGACTCCGCCGAGCAGGTTCGACACTTGACCACGAGCGACGAAAGACCGCTTCCCGAGCCGCCTCTCGTCCTGAACTCCAGGTTTTCCCTGTCACGACATGCTGACCCCACGTGACGATGTGCCCATGCTGGCCAGTCCACGTCGCCCATGTGCCCGTCCTCGCAGATCACGACGAAGCGCATCGGCACCACCTGGGGCGACCCCGAGCATTCGCAGCGAGCTCGCGGCCCGCCCCAGGCGTCGTACTGCTTCAGCCGACGACACCGCGTGCAGAACAGCCATCGAGGAAAGCGTTGGTACTTGAGTTTCGGCAGCGAGGCACCTGGGCGAGATGCCGTGGCGCCGGGTTGCTTGAGCATCTTGACACCGAGGGCCGACGAGAGTCGGGACGAGTCGACCGAGACGAGCTTCTCCGGCCACGCGTTCGTGTCGCATGCGATCAGTGACTCGCCTTGGTGATCGTAGATCGCGCCGACCCCGAACGGAGCCAGGACCTGGCCAAGGCGGACGCTTCGATTCGGGGAGTTCCGCTGTTCAGACATCGATCGGCACCTGAAGATCGACACTCCTCATCGAACTCAACGTCTCCCACCCCTCCCGTTTGCTGCCGAAATCCACGAGTAAGGATGTGAACTGCCAGCTCCTGGCCGTGTACATGAGACGCCGGTCGGCGGCCCATTCGGTCCACTCCTCGATCAAGCAATCGAGATGACGTCGCGATGAGTCCGCCTCCGCAGGATCCGCCTTCGCGATCCGGGCGGCGAGCCTCTCGATGACATCACGGATGCGGGGGTCTTCCATCGAGAACGTCGAGGCCTCATCAAGCCTGGCTCCATGACGGACTACGGTCACCAAAGCCGCATGGAGAGCACGCCGGCGCACGGGGTCGGCGAACGGGGTCACGCTCGTCGGTTCGACATGACGGTAGAGCGCCTGATGGAACCCGATGAAGCCCTCATAGTGCGACCGATCACGGGGCTTGGACGCCCCGAGCATCGCAACCACCAGACCGGGCACGGCGTCACGCCCCACCCGGCTCGTCGCCTGGATGTACTCGGCAGACGTCTTCGGCTGACCGACAACCAACATCAAACCCAGACGCGGGACATCGACACCAACCGACAACATGTTGGTGCACGCGAGGACCGAGATCACTCCATCCTCTCCGCGCGGGGCCTCGAGCTGGCGAAGTGCCCTGGCCAGCTCTGGCCCCTCGAGGTTCCCCGTCAGTTCGACGACGTCATCGTCCTCGATCTTCCGTTCCTTTCCGGGCGACATGGACGCGAGATGCGAAGGGATGTCGTCCCGGGCGATGGTGAGTGTTCGCCCGAGTTCCCTCAGGCTGTTGTGATAGATGACCAGCGTCCAGTATGAGGAGACCAGTCTTTCGTCCAGGCCCGGCCGCAACGGAGCGTAGAGGAGCGGCGCACTGACCAGGCTGAGGGCATACGACGGGCTGTGAGCAGGCGCCAACACCCCGGCGTAGAGCCGACCAGGCCTATTGTGGTCGGTCCGGGCGAAGAACGAGTTGTCGCTCGACAGGCCGGTGGGCGGGAAGACATGGACGTCCCTCGCGAAGAGACCCCGTACCTGCTCCGACGCGTGCCGGATGGTCGCCGTCGAGGCGACGACCTTCGGTGGACGCCCCTCGTGCCACAGCAGCGTGTCGATCGCGGCCTCATACACTCCGAAGACACTGCCGAGCGGTCCACTGAGGAGATGGAGCTCGTCTTGGATGATCAGACTGGGAGGATCAACCGATCCGTCGACCGGGAACAGCCTCGCCGCCTCACTGACCCAGGGCAACCGTGCGAACTTGTCCACAGTTGCGACGAGGAACGTCGGCGGCGAGTCGTAGATGTCCTCGTCCACGAGCTTCACCGGGATGCTCGGATGGAAGGCACATCCGTCGTCCGTGCAGTTCAGGTGCAGACCCGATGTGTCGAGGCTCACGCCGTAAGCAGAATCATCGTCGGTCCGGTCGTCCGGCACGAGAGGAGCAGCACACCACGGGCAGAGATCCAGTTGAAACGGATATGCGTAACGCGGATCGTTCGCATGTCTGAACCGCTCATACCACTCTCGGGCCTTCTTGCGGTTGTTTGGGAGCACGCCCTCTCCGACCCAGAGCCCCAGCGTTATGGGTTCATCTCCCAACCGATCATGGCCACGACGGATGAGTTCGGCCGCGCAGATGAACCCCGCCGTCCGCTGGAACTGTTGCGAGGTGAGGAGCCGCAGGGTATAGCGGGTGATGACGGCGAGCCCCCCGCCAGACGGCCCTTTTCGAAGCCGTCGGAGGAAGATCTCGAGCGCCGCGACCGCCAGATACGCCTCTGTCTTACCTCCACCCGTGGGGAACCAGAGGAGGTCTGCGTCCTCACGCTCCGGATGATCGGGGTCGGCGAGCGAGCGCAGCACCAGCAGCTGGAATGCGAGCTGGAAGGGACGCCACGTAAACCGCCCGAGCGGGACGGGGCCGACATCCGCTGAGCGTTCGCCCGGAGGACGCATCTGCAGCGCCATCGCCTGATTCGCAAGGCGGAACGCATCGGCCACGTCCGGTTCGTCAAGAGCGGCGACACCCGCGCGCATCCTCTCGAGCGCGTCCTGTTGGCTACCGATCAGGCGTCCCTTGGCAGCTTCGAGACGGCCCGGCACCGCCGTGGCGATCTGCCCACTGATCCACTCTGCATAGTGGTCGAGGAAGGCTCCGAGCGACGCCATGAGATCCTCGGGATCTCGAGGAGCGGCCAGCCATCCGATGTCGAGGACCTTCACCGGATCCGACCCCGACGTCTCGCCCTCGCTCAACTCAGGGGTGACCGCAGGGACTTCATGCGATGGGAGGAACTCGATGCAGACGTGGTCCGGACGGGCACCCGGCGCATCGGGCTCCCACCGCACAGACGTGTTGTGCCCAGCGGCAAAGGTTCGATGGTTACGGAATACGAGTCGCAGGTCCTCCTCTTCCGGGTCCGTCGAGAGGGCCTCAACCTCGGGGTATTCGTTGATCGACCCGTGCGTTGGACTGCAACTCAGTTCGACCTGATAGATGCACTCCTGTGCATCGACGCGCGTCCGATCGGCGACCACACGGGGGTTGACGAGCGAGCAGGTGACCAACCAGCCATCGGAGACCTCCCGCCAGACCGTGGTCAACTCAGCCCGCCCATCAAACAGCGTCGCCGAAGGTTCCCCCCGACTCAGCTTCACCGTCTCGCGGCCCCCGCCCTCCGGCAACGGGGAGCGGATCCAGTCCGAACCTGCACCGTCGTCTGGTCGACGAGCGTAGACGGCTGCGGCCACCTCACATTGGAGGACGGGGTCGCCCGAGAAGTAGAGCGACAGTCCACACGAACTGGGCATCCAGGAGTCGGCGGTCACGACGGGGACGTCGTCGAACTCGTCCGGTTTCACCGCCTGAGCGTCGTCCTGTTCGAAGATCGGATCGTCGCCCACCGCGGCGTTGGCGACATGGGCCCCTTTGGGTTCCTGGGGGTAGAGCACACCCATGGCGTATTTGCGGTTGGGAGGGTCTGCGACGCTCTCCTCAGGTCCTCCGAGGGGGCCGATCAGGTTCGAGCGAAGCCACTCCAAGACTTCGGCTCGGCTCTCGGAAATATCGGTCATCAGGACGGAATCGCCTCCCCGTGGCTCGTCATCAGTTGCTCGTATCGTCCCCTGAGGGTGCGATCCAAGAATACGGCGAGTTGCACACGTGCACGGGTGATGGACACATAGAGGCGGCCGCGCTGGGCCTCGCTCAGAAGCGCCTCGTCGACATCGACCAGTGCGATGAACTCGTTCTCCAGCCCCTTGACGTCGCCGATCTCGGAGAACGTGGTCTCCCGCGGCGGCCAACCCGCGACCGAGGCGGACGAGACGGATACGATCCTCGTCGCCAACGTCCTGGGCAGACGGTGCACGATCGACCGGTTCCTGTCGACAGGTGACACCACGGTGATGCGACCCGGTACGACCCCATCATCTCCCAGGCGATCGAGCCATTCCGCCAGCTGGGCTGTCGCATCCGCGTCCCCGTTGCAATCGACGATCTGGACGTCTGGTCCATGACCCGCCGGCGGCTCACCGACGTCAGCGCCCGTAAGCAGTCGGGTGTTGTCGACGATCTGACGGGTGTTGCGGACGTTCCGCTTCAACGGCGGAGTGTTCACCGTCGCGTAGGCGCGCAGCTCACCGTAGGCCGCCGGATCGAACCTTCCGGAGACCCCCGCCTGGTGGTTGGGGTCGAGGAAGATCCTCCAGCGCCCCTTCTCCAGTCCGCCGTGCACCAGCGAATCGACGGTGCTCAGCGCTTCGTAGTTGATGAGGTCCTGCCCTTCGTCCACCACCAGGGCGTCGAAGACATCACCGATCTCGCGAGCGGTGTCGAGGGTCATGACCTCCAGGTTCTCCTCCCGCGCCTCCGCCTTCAAGAACGCGGACAGGACCTTGCTGTGACACATGAGGAGCGTCAGTTCACCCGCGCGCGCATGACGACGCGCGATCTCGATCGCCATGAACGTCTTTCCCGTGCCGGCTCCCCCTTCGACGACGAGCCTGTCGGAGGTCTCGACGAGGTCCAGCATCCCCAGCTGTTGCTCCGTCAGCTCGTGCGACTCACGGATCAGATCGGACGCCCAGGTCCCGATCCCGGGCAGCTTCTCGAAGTCCGGGCGGACGAACTCGACCACACGATCGACCACAGGGCGGGATGGCAGGCCGCGGCTGTGGCGCTTGGCCTTCCAGTGCGCGAACAGGTCATTCAGGCACTGATCCATCTGATCGATGTTGCGTTGGTCGATGACCATCTCCGGGACCCACTCCTCCGACGCCACGTCGAAGGTGCAATCCGGGAACACCACCCCGTATCCATGGACCAGAGAGCGAACCTCTGGGCCGATCTGGTCCTCGAGGCGGTCCCGAAGGGCGTACATCGCCCGCTGAGCCTGCCTGAAAGGACCCTCTCCGCCGGGGTGGCGCTTGCCGTATCTGTCCATGTAGGTCCAGGACCCGTCATCGACGCGGACCCCGCCGCCTTTCACCTCCAGGACCAAGTAGCCATCGGGAGTGACGATGAGGAAGTCGATCTCCCCCTCATGCTTCCCGTGGATGAGCGGCACGTTCAGCGAATGGAACGCGCGGGCTCCCGGGACCGACCGCGCATCCTCCAGAGCTGCGAAGACCTTGCGCTCGCCGTCACTCTGACACGAGGGTGCGACGTAAGGGGGGACCAGCTTCACGCCGTCGTCCCCTGCTTCCAGAGGTGCTCGAACTTCGTGAAGGCGAGCTCACCGTCGAACTGGAGGAAGTTGTCCGCCACGTCCACGATCAGACACTCTTCCTTCCCTCCGTTCAGTGGCCCGCGCAGCCCACGCCCGATCATCTGCTGATACCGGCCGGGAGTGAAAACCGGGCGGGTGATGTAGACCGCCGAGACCTTGGGCGCGTCGAAGCCCTCGGAGAAGACATCATAGTTCGTGAGAACCCGGATCTCCCCTGCCTGGAAGAGCTCGATGTGCCTCCGACGCGCTGCGGGATTCCCCTCGCCCCAGATCGGACGCGCAGGGATCCCTTCGAGCTGGAGGAGCGCCGCGAGTGTCTGTGCATGGGCGACGCTGGCGGCGAACACGATCACGGTGAAGGCGGACGGCAAGCCGCTGATGGACCTGACGATCGTCTGGTTTCGCTCGCCGTCGTCCGCGATCCGCTTGCTCAGGGAACTGGGCACTCTGTCGAACCGTTCGAGCTCGACTCTCTCCCCATGGTCCAGCGAGAGATTGGATCCGTCCAGCTTCTCGTGGCGGACCCCCGCCAGCACACCCATCCGCTGGAGCGTGTCGTATGGATCATCCCCGAGTGTCTTGTCGTCGAACCGGTTCCCACCGTATCGACGCACGAGCCGGTCCGTCTCCTCCTCGCTCCTCCCGCGAAAAGGAGTGGCAGTGAGCCCCGCCAGGGTTGTCCTGAACTTGCCTGCGCGTGCATCGTTCCCGACCCAGTTGAGCAGGGCCGTATACGAGCGCTCCGTGGACCCGTGCGCCTCATCGATCACCAGACAGTCGGGGCTTCTCAGCCACTCATAGGCGTCGTCACCACGATCGATCACCGCTGTCAGCTTCTGGATCGTCGCCACGACGACGTGCCAACCGGACTCCGGCGGGCGTGCATCATTGCTCGCCCAGAGACGGCTCAGTTTGACCGGTACCCCGCGCGGGCCGATCTCGCGCCAAACGTACTCCCAGGTGCCCATCGCCTGTTCACAGAGTTCGTCACCGTTGGCAACCCACAAGTAGGTCCCGGTGCTCGATTCGGTCTCAACCACATGCTCGATCAGCGCCTGCACCGCGACACGGGTCTTTCCGGCCCCGGTCGGGAGGGAGACGAGCCCGCGACGGTCCCGCTTCGGTTCACCGAGATGACGCTTGATGCGATCCGCGATGGTCCGTTGATAGTCATGCAGGGGAGGGAGCTCGGGCGGACGCAGAACCCGTTCGAAAGGGGTTCGACTGATCCCTGGTTCACCCGCGAACGCTTGATCGAAACCCAGGTCCCGGACGAACTCGAGCGCAGGGGCCGATCCCGCCCATTGACGCGGCGGCTCAAGGCCCTCCGCATCGAGTTGGTCTCTCAGGGCCTGGAGGCTCCCCGTGCCGTGGACCGCCAGGAACATCTGTGCCAGCACTCGCTGAGAGGGCTCACCGTGCGACGCCGTATACGTCTCGACGAGGCCTCTCGGAAGCCCGCGGCGCAGACTGCCCGCCGCTGCCAGCGCGGAGAGCTTGTCCGCGTCGCCCTCCGCGGCGCGGACGGCCGCTCTGATCTGCCGTCGCTTGATCGTGCTCTTCTTCTCGAGGATCTGATCAAGCGTTGCCTCACTGAGGTGGATACCCGTGTGCTCTCCGATTCGGCGGATGAGGGTTCGGTCGTCGAGGTCCTCCACTGCGTAGACGACACCCGCGTCGTCTACATGGACGACAGCGAGTTCATCGTCCCGGCCAAGGGGGGTCTGGCGTTCGAGGCGAATCTCCGAGCAGCGGACGAGCGTCCAGGTGTCGACGCCCTCCGGCCCATAGCGCTTAAGCGCCGTGAACTCGTCGAGCATCGGGACCGGGGCGGCGACCGGTGTGTGGACGACCTGCACCGTGATCATGTCCTCGGCGCGCTGGAACCCCCATCGCCCCACGAGCACATCGACGATGTCCTGCTCGGCGGACTGAAGCGACAGATATGGAATCTCCGACGCGGTCAGCGTCTCGACGTGCAGGGGACGCCGAGCGACGACCACCTGCGAGGGCGGAAGCACCGTTCGTCCCCCACCCCTCCGCGCCAGGACCCGCGGAGGCGCCTCAGCCCCGCAGGACGCCGCCCTCAGATAGAAGGCCTCCACCGCTGCGATGTCCGAGTCGCCCGTGGCCCGCTCAAGCGCCTGTGCCCAGGCGGAAGAGGTCGGGCGAGCCGGGTCACCGTCGATGCCAAGCCGCGCCAGGACCGAATCGCGGAGGACTGGAACGGGGAGGAACCGACCCGTCGGGTCGAGGTCAGACGTAACGCATCCGCTGACCTGTGCAGGCCCAGCACTGGTCTCCAGGACGCCATGCTCCTGGAGAGCCCACCATCCGGGTTGCGGGACCGTCCCTCCGGCGACGGCCAGAAGCGGTGACTCTTCAAGCAGCTGCACAAGAGCCATGCTGAATCTGAGCGCGCCCAGGTCATCAAGCCTGCTCAGGGGTGCAAGCGGCCCCACATAGTCAGGTGATGCGGTGTCCGGCCGGCCGGGGACGCCCGTGTCCGCGATGTGCGCCCGATAGTCGTTCCACCATGGGAGTCCCTCGACGTTCTCAGGTCCCGGCCCGCGCTGCGGTTCACTGACGGCACCGAGAGCCCGGAGCAGATCGATCTGACCACCGTGGAACTCGACGTCGATGGCTCCTGCGCCCCCCTCATCTCCCCGGATGATCTCGCCCGGAAGCAGTGCCGACCTGATGGGTGCGAACGCGTTGTCCCGTGTCCGGACATGAATCGGGATGCCCGAGTCCTCGAGCGTCTGAAAGGCCTCCTCGGCGTCGAGACCACCGGCAAGACGCCAGACCTTGTGCCAGTCCAGGGGCCCCTCTGTTCCGAGCAGCGAACGGAGCTCCTGGGTTCGATCCATGTGCTCGATCCCAAGGACCAGCGCCGCTGCGACGACTGCTTCATCGGCGGCCAGATCCGGGTGCAGATAGGAGATCCCCTGAGCCGCCTTCGGAAAGTGCGAGGTCGCAATGAACACCCGCGTGGGGTCGATGGGGGCCAAGCGACCTCCCGCCGTGAGGACGATCGCGGCATCCTTGTGTCCCACATCCACGTCCGCGAGCAGAGCGGCCACCCGCAGCGCGTGCCCAGACGTCTCGGGTCTGGAGGGATCCACCAGGGCTTCAAGCCACGCCGCGACGGATGCGAAGCGACCGCCGCCGCGCTCGACGAGGGCCTCCGCACGGGGCCGACGTTCCCGCGAATCGACAGAGGGATGAACCCATCCCGCCGGCGGGCCGCCTGGTCGTTCAAGCCAGAGTGCGTGGGCTTCCTCCGGAAGGTCGCGCGGATACAGGTTGAGCGAGGACGGAACGACGTAAAGCCCCGCTGAGTCGGGCAGCGACGGTCGCTGCGCGGCCTTCGCGTAGCACTGCTCGGTGAGGAACTCATCGCCGAACCGATCGGCCTCCCGCCCACGACCTGGGAGCAGATCGAGAGCGCAGCCGGGGTCGTCCGGTGATGCGAGACCCGACAGGGTGTCCGCGACAAGCTCGGCGGACGCACTGATGAGTTCACGGTTGTAGTCCCCGCGCAGGAGATTCTGGCGGTCCTCATTCGTCTTCCACGGTGCGTTGATGATGCCGTTGAGAGTGGTGCGGTCCTCCGTAGGGAAGTAGGCCCAGAACTCACCGCGCTGGCGGCTCGGAGGAGTGCGGATCGCCCAACTCAACTGGACCTCATCGCGCGAGGCCTCCTCATCGGAGTCCGGCTTCACGGCATCTGAGAGCACATGCGCGCGACTGAACACACGCCAGGCGCTCAGGTTGTCCTCGGCGCCGAGCATCAGGTAGGTGCCGTCCTTCTCAAGGGTCAGTTCACGGCGGTCGGCAGCCTTCATACCCGCCTCCGCATCGGTGAGGACCAGGGTCGTCACGTGGGGGCAGAAGAGGAGGAACTCCGACTTGAAGTCGAAGACCTGCTGCGCGAGGTCCACGTCTGATGCGCCATCGGCGATGCCCACATCGCGGGGGAGTTTGATGATCGTACTCGCCCACTCGGCCATGGCACCCAAGACGGGATCATCGACGAACGACAGAAGCGGGTCGACGGGTGCGGCGACGCGCAGCACGGGCGTCCGTTCGACGCCTGGAACCCGCTGATTGATCAGGACCTTGGCGCGAGCGGCAGAGAACCGGAACGATCCGGTTCGGGAGTAGACCTCGGGGTTGGACGTGACGGACAACACGGACTTGAAACCCAGCCCGAACCGTCCGATCTCGTCTCCTCGCTTCTTCGAGTTGTGGGAGCCGAGCATGGCCACCACGCCGTCCGCGTCGATCGGTGCACCCTCGTTGGCGCAGTAGACAGCATCGCTCGTGAGGACGACCTCGATCCTCCCCATGGCGCCGGCCCGCAGCAGCGCATCGGCTCCGTTCTGAATCAGCTCGTACAGCTGACGATGCCCGTATCCGCCTTCTCGGATCTGGCGTTCGACACCGAAGTGCTCGTCGATGTACTCGTGGTGGAGGGCGTAGCTGTCCAGGGTCTCATCGGAGATCCGTCGGACCTCCGTGCCGACCGCCGACTCGACGCCCTCCCAACCGGCGGCGCCATCCGAACCCTGAGTCATCCTGCTCCCCTCAATCGCCCACACTCTTCCCTATCGGTAGCGAGAGCGCGGACCTGAAACCCAACACCCGATGGGAGCATCTCACATGCCTCCCGACGGACAGGTCGCTCCGGGGAGACGACCGGTACGCTGCATCCGCATGCGCGTGTACAGCCTCATCGATCTCTTCGCGGGTTGCGGTGGGATGACCCTCGGATTCGAGCAGACCGGGCGATTCCGCTCGACATTCGCCGTCGATGCCGACCCATACGCAGCGGCGACCTACCGGGCCAACTTCAACGGGATCCTGTCCACATCCCAGATAGAGGACGTGACTCACTTCCCAAAAGCAGACGTCATCATCGGCGGTCCGCCGTGCCAAGGGTTCTCGCCCCTGAACCGAGAGAGAGTCGGCTTCTCACGCCGCTCTCTCTGGCGTGAGTACCTCCGCGCGGTCACAGAGGCGCGTGCCATGGTGTTCGTCATGGAGAACGTCCCGGAGTTGCTGCGGTCGCCGGAGTTCATCCAGTTCTCGGACGCCGCCGCCGAGATCGGATTCACCGTGACGAGCGGTGTCCTCAACGCAGCGGACTTCGGCGTCGCGCAGCATCGCCGACGGGCCGTCGTCATCGGTTCCCGGATCGGCGAGATCACCTGGCCGACAGTAACGCACCACCGTCCCCACCCCCATCGGCGCACTGGCAGTGAGTGGGTCACATTCCGCGCTGCAGTGGCTGGCCTTCCTCTGACGCCAGACGGAGAGAACTGGCACGTGGGTCGACGGCCCTGGCCCGTGAGCATTGAGCGATACCGGACGATCCCTGCTGAGGGTGAGGGGCGGTTCGAGTTGGCAGAACGACGTCCAGACATCACGCCTCCCTGTTGGTTGAAGAAGACATCGGGCTCGACCGATGTCTTCGGACGCCTGTGGTGGGACCGTCCGTCCGTCACGATTCGCACCGAGTTCCACAAGCCTGAGAAGGGGCGCTACCTTCACCCGAGCGAACATCGCGCGATCACGCCCCGTGAGGCGGCACGGTGCATGTCCTTCCCCGACGACTTCGTCTTCCCTCTCGACCAGTCGATGAGTCGGATCGCCAAGCAGATCGGCAACGCTGTTCCGCCCCTGCTGGCACGAGCAATCGCAGAGGGGATCGCGGAGACGCTCGACACCCACTCTGGGTATGCAGACCGGGACGCCGACCGGCGTTCAGCTGTCATTTAGACGCGAAATCTCAACAGAGGCCCGGCCGTGAACCACTGGCGGGGCCTCCGCGAGGGGCCTTTCCGGGTTCTTCGGGGGTTCAGGTGGGTAGTTTCACGTGGATTCGTCCGCAGACGAGGGTGAGTATTGCCAGCAGGGAATCGAGGCGGCGGAAGCCTCTGGCGCGGTGGTTGATCAGCCGGACGGTCGAGTTCATTCCTTCGAGGCGGGCGTTCGACAACCGAAGGGTGATGGCGTTCGCGATGTACTCCCGGTGGGTGCCGAGGGTCAACGCGGTGCGGATGAATGGGTCGAGTTCGCTGACGCAGGCGGCGTAGATCCATTCGTCGAGTAGTCGGAGGGCTTCATCGTGGTCGCGGGCGAGGTACACGGCGCGGAGTTGGTCGACCAGTAGCCATCCGCGGTAGAGGTCCTGGTTTGTTGCGGCGAGCTGGTCGAGGATCGTCTGGTCGCGGGGTCGGAGGTTGTCGCTGCGGCGGCGGATCGCGAACCGGGTGCCTTTCACCCATGCCGCCCGCTCGGGGTCGCTGTCGCGGAGGTTCTGCCACAGGCCGCGCCGCAGTTCGTCCAAGGCCTGCCCGGCGAGTTTGATGATGTGGAACGGGTCGGCGCAGATCCGGGCGTTGGGGCACCAGGTGCGGATCGCCCGGATCCACCCGCCGTGCAGGTCGACCGACACCGCCTCCAACTGGCCGCAGCGGTCCGGTCCGAGGGCCTCGAAGAACGCGGCGGCGGTTTGTTCGCTTCTGCCGGGGGCCGCCCAGACGAGCCGGCGGGTGTCGTGGTCGGTGATGCACATGAGATACCGGTGGCCCTTGCGGTAGGCAACCTCATCGATACCGATCCGCCGCAGCCCGTCGAGGCCGTCGCCGTCCCGGGCCCGGGTGTGCTCGGTGACGACCCGCTCGATCATCCGGCCGACGGTATGCCAATCGACACGTTGCAGGTGGCAGACCACACTCTTCGGAGCGCTGCGTGCCAGCCACACGCAGGTGTCCTCAAACGCGCGGGTGAACCGGGAGCCCGCCCGTGCCCACGGCACCCGCTCGTTTCGCACCCCGCACGTCGGTGAGGCGGGCTGGGTTTGACGGAGACCGGGTTTGGTGGGTTCCTTGTTTCATCGGGGGGCGCCGGTCAGCTGGGCTTCAGCGTACCGGTGTTCGTGTTCGGCGGGCGTGTTGTCGCCGAGAGATTGATGGAGTCGATCGGTTTTGTACCAGGCCACCCATTCCACGATTGCGAGTTCAAGCTGCGTGTGGGTTCTCCAGACGCGGTCGGCGATCAGCTCGGTTTTGAAGGTGTCGACGAAGCTCTCGGCCATGGCGTTGTCGTATGCGTCTCCGACCGATCCGATCGATGCGAGTACCTGGTGGTCGACGAGTTCCTGTTGGAAGGCGTAGCTCGTGTACTGGGAACCGGCGTCGGAGTGGTGGATCAACTGGACCTCTGCACCGGGCCGGCGGCGTGTCAAGGCCATGCGCAGGGCATCGAGGACGAGGTCCGTGCGCATCCGGGTGGCGAACTGCCAGCCGACGATGCGGCGACTGTAGGCGTCGAGGACGAAGCTGAAGAACACCACACCCTCCCACGTGCGCAGATACGTGAAGTCCGCGACCCACAACTCATCCGGCCGGGTCGCCGCGAAGTCACGCTCAACCAGGTCCGGTGGGCGTGAAGCGGTGGGGTCCGGGATGGTGGTACGCCACAGTTTGCCGCGGCGTTTGGCCCCCTGGATCCCGGCGTGACGCATCAGCCGTTTCACCCGGTCACGGCCCACCACGATGCCCTCGCGTGTGAGTGCCAGCCACGTCTTGCGGTACCCGTACGCCTCGTAGTTTCGTCGATGGACGTCGCGGACCGCCTCGAGTAGACGCTCATCGTCCACTGCCCGCCCGCTGCGGGCACCGCTCTTGCGGTGGTAGTAGGCGGACGCCGACACGTCCAGGACCCTGCAGATCGGCTCGACCCCGAAGCGACCGCGACATTCGTCGATGAACGCGGTCACTTCGTCCGGTCTTGGTCGAGCTCGGTCGCGAAAAACACCGACGCGGCCTTCAAGATCTCGTTCGCACGTCGTAACTCGAAGACCTCTTTGCGCAACCGCCGGATCTCTTCTCGCTCCTGACTGGTCGGCAGATCCGGCCTGAGACCCTCATCAGCCTCCAACCGCCGAACATGCCGACGCAACGTCTCCGACGCGACACCCAGATCCCGCGCGACCTGCGCAATCGGACGACCACTCTCAATCACAAGACGAGCACCGCGATCGAGCACCTCAACTGGATACTTCCGTGGACGGGCCATACAGAGCACTTCCTCTCCCGAGGACCGAAATCCTCGTCACAAAGCCTCCGTCAAACCCAGCCCGCCTCAAACCCAGCCCGCCTCAAACCCAGCCCGCCTCAAACCCAGCCCGCCTCACGCAGTCGTAGAACAACCGCAACGATGGCAGGGGCCCCCGACCCCTCAGCCGCTCGCTCCACCTACCCCCGATCCCCACTCCAATCGGAAGAACCGGCAATACTCACCCTCATCTGCGGCCGAATCCCCATCCAACTATCCACGTGAACCCCCGAAGAACCCCACTTCCTTGGTCGACTCGGCCATCTTGGGATTCTGTCAGGGGCGCCCGACGCGGTAAGCGTCCTGCGACGGGGAAGGCACCACGGGCATCCAGGGTTGGCGTTGCTCAGGTCTCCAGCGTACTGACGGTCAGCGGGCTGGTCCGGATGCTTCGGAGCCATCTGGACGAGGGGCGCGGTTGCACTGCGGAGGGCGAGACATACCATCGATGTCGAGCGCGGAAACCTTCTTGGCGACCGCGCCGGGGACGAACCCGGCCTCCACGTGTTCGAAGACATCCAGCGCGACCGCAGGCCCGCACACATTGCCGACTAAGAGCGCACCAAGCACCCCCGGTTTCAGTCGCTCAGCGTGCATTCGATCATGACCGCGCATGTGCTGGATCGCGTTGCGGAGATTCTGCAGCTCGCGCAGCTCGGCCACAAGTGTCTCGGGGAATTCCGGCGTACTTGGCCAAATCTCCGGAAGCACGCACGTTACGAACTCCATGAGAGGCAGCCTCGACTCGATCTTCTTTCTTCCGTACTCTTTTCCTTGGTAGTTGAAGACGTACGAGTCGTCTGCATGCTTGTTTAATGCGAAGATTGAGAACGAGGAGATCGCCATGGTGCTGAAGGTCACGGCGGTGATCTCATCGGCGATAGCGTCATGAACACGCTTCTCGTGGGTCGCGGCAATCTCAAGGTCCACCAGACCGTTATTGCACGGCTGGATTGCGCTTCGCAGTTGACGCCGAGTACGGTCGGCGGAGCGCCGAGCGGCGGCAGCGCGATCTAAGAGGAGAATCTCGGTGATCGGGGCGGGAAAGGTGAAAGACACCTCATCCGGGGCTCTGTCCGCAAACGTGGCACCATCCAACACAATCGCGCGCCTACCGCGCAGATCATCGGGTGACTCGGGTCCTAAGGCGCTACCGCGAGTACGCGGATCTGCCGTCGCTTGGAACGTCTTCCGTTTCTGTTTCCTCCTGCGTTTACTCTTCCGAGCATTTGGCATGGGCACAGTCTGGCAAAGGCGTCTGACGACTTCGTAATCGAGCTGAGTTGACAGAGTTCTTGCTGGTGGAACGGGATTGAAGCGGGAACCTGCCTTAGTCCCTTGGGGTCAAGGCCCCCCGCGTCCCCTCCGATACCTCCCTGTAGCGCACCCTCCCGCGCAGGACACACGAAGGAGTCCCGTGGCCACACCTCACCCCACAGCAGGTGACCGATCCACGTCGGTCCGCATCGTCGTGCCGGTCATGGTCGGCACGCGGCCCGAGGCGATCAAGCTGCTGTCGGTGATCCGTGCCCTGGACGCGAGCGCGTACTACGAGCCGCTGGTGGTCTCCACCGGGCAGCACTACAAGATGGTGCAGGACATCCTCGACCTGGCGGGCATCGCCTGCGAGGTCACGCTCTGGTCCGGCTCCCGGCAGGCCAACCTCAACGCGCGGGTGGCCTCGGTGATGGAGCGGTTCGAGGACTTCTGCGCCGAGCGCTTCGAGGTGCATTCCGACCGCACCCCCAACGAGGAGGACGTCCTGCAGGGGCGCTTCCCGGCGGCGGTCATCGTCCACGGTGACACCAGCTCGGCCATGGCGGCGGCGCTGTCGGCGTTCCACATGGGGATCCCGGTCATGCACGTCGAGGCCGGTCTTCGCACCGGCGACATCCGCTCACCCTTCCCCGAGGAGATGAACCGGCAGGTCATCGGGCGGATCGCGGCCATGCACTTCGCGCCGACGGCCCTCAACCTGCAGAATCTGGTCCGGGAGAACACCCCGGTCGAGCAGATCTTCGTCACCGGCAACACCGGCATCGACGCGCTCATGTGGGCATCGGGGCTGGACATGACCTACCACGATCCGCGGCTGCAGGCGCTCTATGAGAGCGACCACCGGATCGTGGTGGTGACGGCGCATCGCCGCGAGAACTGGGGCGCGGGCCTTGAGGGCATCGCCGAGGGCGTCGCCGGGCTGGCCGCCCTCGACCCGGACGTCCACTACGTCCTTCCGGTCCACCCGAACCCGCAGGTCAAGGACGTGCTGGCCCGCCGGCTGTCCGGTCTCGACAACGTGCTGCTCATCGAGCCCCTGGGCTACGCGACGTTCGCGAAGCTCCTGGGCCGCTGCCACCTGGTCCTCACCGACTCCGGCGGCATCCAGGAGGAGGCGCCCTCGCTGGGCAAGCCCGTCCTGGTGATGCGGGAGAGCACCGAGCGCACCGAGGGCGTCTCGGCCGGCACCCTGCGCCTCGTCGGCACCGACCCCGCGCGCATCGTCGAGGAGGGCCGGCGCCTGCTGGAGGACCCGGTCGCCTACGCGGGGATGTCGCAGGCCGAGAACCCGTACGGCGACGGCCGGGCGGCCGAGCGCATCGTGGCCGCCCTGGAGCACATCCTCATCGGGGGCCCGGCGCCCGCGCCGTTCGGTCCGGGCTACGACCGGGCCGTGGTGGGCCGGGCCGCCGGACCGCAGTTTGTAACGCTCACCGGCGTGCAGCGGCCCACCGCACCGCCCGGCGGCGTGCCCACCGTCCCCGACGACGCCCCGGTGTGATCGGACTCTTCGACGGCCTCCCGGCCGGCTGGCAGATCTACTTCACCGTCGCCCTGGTCGTGGTGCTGGTGATGATGGCGTGGACCGCGCTGCTCTTCGTCCGCTCGGCCCGGCAGCTGGCGAAGAGCCGGAGCACCGACACCGACCACTTCACCTGGATCTTCCTCGTCCCGGCGCTCAACGAGGAGGTGACCATCGTCGACAGCGTGTCCCGGCTGCTCGCGATCCCGGTTCTGCGGAGCCAGGTCATCGTCATCGACGACGGCTCGGACGACGGGACCTCCGACGTGCTGGCCCGCATGGACCATCCCCTCCTGACGGTCATCCGCCGCGACCTGCCGGACGCCCGGCGGGGCAAGGCCGCCGCGCTCAACCAGGCCTACCGGCTTCTGGCCGAGAACCTGGACGGACGGGATCCTGAGCGCACGATCGTCGTCGTCGTGGACGCCGACGGCCGGCTGGCCCGCGACGCGCCGGCGCGCGCGGCCGTCCACTTCGCCGACCCGTGCGTGGGCGGGGTGCAGTCGCAGGTCCGGATCTACAACCGCTGGCGGCTTCTCACCTGGATGCAGGACATCGAGTTCGGCGTCTACGGGCGGCTGTTCCAGGCCGGCCGAAACGGCTGGGGCACGGCCGGCATGGGCGGCAACGGGCAGTTCAACCGGCTGGCGGCGCTCGACGACGTCGCCGATGCCAACGGACCGTGGAAGGACCGGCTCACCGAGGACCAGGATCTGGGCCTGCGCCTCCTCGCCGCGGGCTGGCACGGCCGTCAGGAACTTGTGGGGGCGGTCGACCAGCAGGGCCTCTCGCGGCTGCGTCCCCTGCTTCGCCAGCGCACCCGGTGGTCGCAGGGGAACCTGCAGGCGATGGACCTGCTTCGCACGGTCATGCGCTCACCGTTCCCGCTGCTCGCCCGGCTGGAGCTCTTCGCCTATCTGCTCATGCCGGTGTGGCAGGGCATCGTGGGTATCGCCTTCGTCGCCGCGGTGATCCTGGCCGTCTTCGGTGGTGTGCCGCTGTGGGCCGGCGGCGTCACCTGGGAGCTGGTGGTCGTCTACCTGCTGGGCTTCGGCGGGACGGTCATGGGCGCCGTCGCGGCACGGCGCGGCATGGGATGGCTGGGCCCGGTCCGCGGGTTCCTCGTCGGCCACCTCTACGCGCTGTACACGCTGCTTCTGTGGCCGGTGCTGATCCGTTCGCTCTTCCGTCAGCTGAGCGGACGCGACAGCTGGGCCAAGACCGCCCGCGAGCCCATGGACCGCGGTTCGGTGGTCGCCGAGGTGACCCAGGGCTGAACGCCGGCGTGCGGGGTGGCCCCAGCCGCCGCCGCCCGCTCATCGTCGGTGCAGATGGCGATCTCGGCGTCAGCACGCGCTGCGACGGTGAGTTTTCTCACCGACCGTTCCAGCGGACCCGGCCGGGTGGCACCCGCAAGGCCCACCACGTCCAATACCCCGCGATGGCGCTCGGGATGTCGTTATGACCCTATCCACCCCTGTGTGGATGCGGAGCGATGCGCGGAGCGCCCATCTCGCAACCGTTGGGAGGATTCAGCCCGTATGACGATCGGAACACAGACGACATCCACAGACGTGCGGCACGCACCCGCCGAGGGGCACACCGCATGCGGAGCGACGCGGCCACGGGGGACGGCACACCCGGGCGGCGCGCGGGGGCGGCGGCGTCCATCGCGAGGCGGGCTTGCATCCGTCGGTGCGGCACTCGCGGTGGTTTTCGCAGGTGGCCTCGGCCTGGCCGAGCGGGGTGAGGCACAGGCCCCCGTCAAGAAGGGCCCGTGGAAGCTCGTGTTCAACGAGGAGTTCAACGGCAAGGCGGTCAACCGAAAGTACTGGAACGTCCGCCACCAGGACTACCTCTCGTACGACAGCGCGATCATCACCGGTCGCCGCGACAACGTCTGGACCTCACGCGGACTCCTCGTCATCCAGGCGAAGCGCGAGTGGGCCCGGGTGGGCGACGTGAGCCGCCAGTACACCACCGGCTACCTCGACACCATCGGCAAGCGGTCGTGGAAGTACGGCCGGTTCGAGATGCGGGCCAAGCTTCCCTCCACACAGGGAACCTGGCCGGCGTTCTGGCTGCGCGCCAACCGGGGGGGCGGGGAGATCGACATCCTCGAGGCCGTCGGCGGCCGGCCGAACCTGGCCCACCAGGCCATCCACGAGTCCACCAACGGCGGTAAGGGCCGGGCACAGAACGACCATACGTTCCCCCGTAACACCGACACCGGCCGCTGGCACACCTACGGGGTCATCGTGGCACCCGAGATGGTCACCTGGACCATCGACGGCAAGCCGGTCTTCCGGGCCCACGCCAAGGACCACCCCTGGCTCACCCAGACCCTCAACGAGGGCTACAACATCCGCCTCAACATGCAGGTGGGCGGCAGCTTCCCGGGCTACTACGGCCGGCCGCTGTCCGACCAGAGCATCTTCCCGGCGCGGTTCATCGTCGACTGGGTGCGGGTGTACCAGCGCCGCCAGTAGACGCGCGAGGGTCGCATGTGACAGGTCCGTCGGCCGGTGGGCGCCGGCCGGCGGATCGGAGGCTCTGACGGGTCGAGCGGCCGGTCAGAGCGACCGCGGCGACGTCGCGTGGGGGGTCCTGGGGCAGTCGGTCGAATCGGCCTCCACGCCGACGGCGTGTGAACGGCCGGTGCGCGATCGGTGGCGAACCCGTGTGCGGTCTTGCCGCTTGCTGCAAGCCGCGCCACCCTGGTCGCGTACCGGGGTGTCGAAGCGAACGGAAGGAACGACAACATGCCGACAGCGTCCGGGGTGCCTGTCCAGCGTGCCATCGCATGGGTCAGGTCCGCCTATCCCGACGGGGTCCCCGCCGGCGACCGCATGGGGCTCATCCGCGTTCTCAGCGAGCGCCTCACCCAGGAGGAGATGGACACCCTCGTCCAGGCTCTGCCGGACGTCATCGGATACGGGACTGTCAGAGAGACACGAAAGGCCAGGAACCTGCGCCGGAGGTTCGCCGCGAACGTCACGCCCATCGACCGCTACCGCGTGGCGGGTCGGCTCGCCGCCGGCGGATGGCCGCTGGCCGACACGGCGTAGCGGCTGCACGCGGGAGCGTTCGCCGGGGGCTTCTCGTCGATCTCGGCTCCGGGAGTGTCACCGATCGACGCCGATGGCCGGTGCGTCACCGCCCGGCCCCCGGTGAACAACGGGCACACGGGTGGTGTCGAACCGCCGCCGGCCCTTGCGCCCCGTCGAGCGCCTGCGCAACCCTCGGTCCGTACCGATTCTGAAGCGAACGAGAGGAACGACAGCATGGCAACGATGTCTCCCGGAGTGTTCGTCGAGCGCACGGTCGCATGGGTGCGATCGGCCTACCCGGATGGTGTGCCCTCCGCCGACCGGCGGGGCCTGATCGACGTCCTGGGCGAGCGGCTCACGTCCGACGAGCTCGACCTGGTGGTGCGGCTTCTGCCCGAGATCGTCGGCGACGGCCAGGTGGCCGACGATGCACCCGTACCCGCGCTCGGCGAGGCTGAGTACGCCGCGGTGACGTCTTTGGACCGCTATCGCGTCGCCGGACGCCTGGCGGCGGGAGGCTGGCCGCTGGCGGAGGTGGAGGTCGCCTGATCCGTGGCGGGTGTTCTATCCCGCAACCCGCGCCTGTCGACGGCATCCGCACATGCGTCGACAGGCCACCGAAACGCGTCGATCCCGCGTTCCCGCCGTCAGCGCACCCGGGCTGGCGAAGTGCCGTGGCTACAGCCCGTGGAGCTTCAGGGCCACATGATTCACGATGAAACGTCCCTCCTCTGAATCAAGGGCGAAATAGATACGGCCGACCGCGTTGGGTCGTACGGCGTCGCGCACCTTCACATGGGGCATCTGGTCGCGGCGCTTGCCGTCGTAGTCGAAGTAGCGCAGAGCCGGCGTCTTCTTGATCGTGTAGTCCGACGTCGCAACGTTGAGTCCATGCTGGTTCTTGAACCATTCATCGATATGTCCGTCGATGGATCCCTTTGAGTCGCCGTACAGGGAGCACGCCGCCCGGGCCAGCGTGATCAGAGCCGCGGTCATCTCCTCGGGCTGCGGATACTTGATCTTCTTCCAGGACTTGGCCGCGTTGTCGGTGAAGACAACCCGTTCGTCCGATGCGTCCACGAGCGCGAGGAAGGTGTTCTTCGGGTCCTTACCCGGCTTCAAGATCGGAACCGCGTCCCATGGATCCGTCTCGACCTCCGCGGACTCCTGAGTGAGTCGGAGGTACTCGTCGCGCGTGATCGCCGCTTCGGCGAGGGACTCCTCGGCGGACCGGAGCCGTACCCGCAGCCCATCGGCATCTTCGGCGTAGCTCGAGGCGATGGTCTCGGCCTCCTGCAGATCGGTCTCCAACTGGGCGACCTGCTTGCGAAGCTCCTCCAACTCGGCTTCGTTGTTCTTCGCCCGGTGCGCGCTGCGAACCCGTTCGGCCGCGTCAGAACGGGCCTGCTGCTGAGCAGCTCTTCGGACGTTGTGCCACCCGTCGTCGACCGCGCGAACGAGAGCGGATACGGGGGCGAGACGAGCCATCAGGAGGGCCCGTATCCTCTCCGGACCCAGTTCGATGATGTGTGCAGCGGGGAAGTCGAGAATCGACGCATCGATATCCGACCAGAGGAGGCGGGCACCGGCGAACGGGACCGAAGCGCGAGGAAGCTCGCGCGACAGGGCGCTGCGAGCGGAGTAGTTCAGCGTCACGATCCGGACAAGACCGACGAGCTTTCGCGCGAGCACGGGCGCAAGCTCCCAGGTCTCTGCCGTCCTGCCATGGATGAGCAGGACCGGGAGTCGCGTCGAGGATCGAAGAACCTCGGCCAGGGCGACGGCTTCGCCCTCGGTGCGGATCGTCTGGTAGAGGCTGTCAACCACCTGGCTTCCACTTTGCAGCTGGAGGCTGTCGTCCCGGGCTAGGACCTCGACGATCCCCGGCTGAAAGACCGTTGTGTCCTGCACAGGGGCAAGGGCGTCGCCGCTGTACTCACGACTGATGCTGGCTCGAAACCTCGTCTGGTCGTCGATCCGGCTGAGCGTCACGCGCGTCGTCAGCATCACACCGGATTGAAGCGGTTGGTTGACGGACGTGCGAAGGGCCTGTGCGGAGCCGGCCTTCATCCACTCCCATACCGCGGTTCGGTCGGCCACCGTGGTGTCTCCGACCCGTATGGGAGGCAGGAGCGCGGTTCCGTCCCTGCTGAGGTCGCGCGGCGTCAGGGTCTCTGGAACGCCGCGACTCAACCAATCCGCAGTGTGGTCGAGGACCCCTGTGAATGGATCCTCGCCGTCCCTGCCATTTGCGTCGAAGGCGACGACATAGAGGAGAGGCATTGCTTCCGTGCTCTTTTCGCCGAGAGGTGTCGGGTCCGCGGGAATGGCCGTATACGGCCATCGATGGCGCGATGGCCATCAGGACCGTCACGTCGGCGGAGAGACTGAAGGGTACGGCGCTCGGTCGGACGCTCAGCTGTCGTCCCGAACGCGCAGCTCCCACTGTGCCACTGCCGCGGCGGAGGCGACATTGAGGGAACTCACCCCCGACGCCATCGGGATCCGCACGCGTACGTCGGCCAGATCCCGGGTGGTCCGGCCCCGGCCGCCGTGTTCATGGCCCCGTGCAGTTCGTTCTCGCGGCGATCGCCATCCCCCACGGGTTGTGCCTGCTACTGCATCGTTGACCCGACGCTCGCGAACGCGAACGGCTCCGCCTCCACCATCTCGACGGTGACGTCCCCGGCGCGGCCCTGCTTCGTCATCGCGGCCACATCCAGCCGACGGCTCTTCGCACCCTCGCTGAAATCGATGTTCTTCATCTGGATCCAGAAGACGCCCGGTGACTGCGCGGAGTCGAAGAAGTAGACGAGGCCCTTCTGGTCGGAGACCGTGCGCCAGATGGTGGACGAGATGTTCGGCTGGTCCGGGGTGGTGATGCCGTAGGGCACCGAGACGTTGCGGATGACGCTGAAGACGCCGGCCACGGCCGTGTACTGGTCCTCCACCTGCGGGATGGCGTTGACGTAGAACCGGGCCCGGGCGAAGCGGTCCGCCGCGCGGTTGGTGCCGGGGAGCATCACGGTCCCGCCGATCTCCTCCCAGTACTTCGCGATGGCCAGCTGCTCCTCGAACACCGGTGAGTTGGTCATCACCTGGTAGTCGGGGCTGTGGTGGATGACGAGCCTGCCGTCGATGTACTCGAAGATCGCGCTGTCGCCCGTCGCGTCGGAGAGCGAGAGGTGGACCGTCGCGAGCCGGTCCTGGTCCGGCATCGCGTCCGTGACCACCACGAACTCCTCCTTGGCGAACTCCTCCACCGCCTCAGCGACCGTGGCGAAGTTGTCGAGGGCGTACTGGGGCCACGCCGACAGCGCCAGGACCGGGCGCCCGTCGTCGATCGACGGATACGAGGACTCCACGAGCCAGAGCACGTTGGCCACGAGCCCGGCCTCGTTCATGCCGTCGGTGGTCGCGATGTCGTAACCGCTCGCGATGACGCTTCCGTAGCGTGACGTCCAGGTGATGGACCGCTCACCCCCGGCGCCATCGCGTTCGAGTCCGCGCGGGAACACCCAGAGATTGGTGGGAAGCTCCGACTTCCAGTCCATCGTCCGCGCGGTGATCACCCGGCCACCGTCACCCTTGTAGACAAGCCTCGTGCACATCGCGTGACCTCGATTCGCTTCAGAGAGGGTTGCTCGCTCCGCGTTACCAGCTCATGTCACGGCAACCATACGTGCGTCCCTGGCCGCTGGATGGCCACGGCCGCGGATTGGCGGGCCTGCCGTGCGCGCAGGGGGTGGGACGTCGGATGCGGCCTGTCCTGCGGCTGCGGCGGAGAGGAGCCCGTGCCTCATCGGCCTGCTCGGGTGACGGTGCGATCGAACACCGGCGAGCCGGGAGACACCGGAGGGTGGGGGCCGAGTCCCTGCCAGCCGATATGAGTCGTGATGATGAAAAGCGGCGCCGGCCGCCGACGAACCCACCCGACCGGCCTCCACCAGGCGCCTGACCTGCACGCCGAACCCCGGGTCGTTCCTGCCGATCGTCCTGGATGCACGGGACGGCGGTGGGGCGGGGGTGCCCGGCGTGAGAGTGTCCCTCCCGTGAGGACGGCGGTCGGCACGTTCTGCCCGTCTCCGGCGCAGCCGTTCGCGCAGCACGACCACGGATCACACCGACGAAAAGGACGACCATGGGCACGAGCACAACCCCGGCCGATCTCGCATCCGGCGATCCGGACGGGGGCGGCGCGTCCGGTCCGCAGCCGATCGTCGCCATCCGCGACGTGGTGAAGAGCTTCGAGACCGAGGCGGGCACGTTCCAGGCGCTGCGCAGCGTCGACCTGTCGGTGCAGGCGGGCGAGTTCGTCGGGATCACCGGACGGTCGGGAAGCGGCAAGTCGACCCTCATCAACATGATCACCGGTATCGACCGGCCCACGAGCGGGCAGATCCACGTCGCGGGCGCCGACCTGACGCGGCTCAGCGAGAACGAACTGGCGGTCTGGCGCGGACGGAACCTCGGCATCGTCTTCCAGTTCTTCCAGCTCCTGCCGACCCTCACGGTTCTCGACAACGTGATGCTGCCGATGGACTTCTCCGGTGCGGTCACGGCGCGCGATCGCCGCAGCCGGGCCCTGGATCTCCTCGGCATGGTCGACCTCGCGGACCACGCGCACAAGCTCCCGTCCGGGCTCTCAGGCGGTCAGCAGCAGCGGGCCGCCATCGCCCGCGCCCTGGCCAACGACCCGCCGCTCATCGTGGCCGACGAGCCCACCGGCAACCTCGACTCCGTCACCGCCGAATCCGTGTTCCAGCTGTTCACGTCCCTCGTGGCGGAGGGGAAGACCATCCTCATGGTCACCCACGACGCCCAGCTGGCGGGCCGCACGGGACGGCACGTCGCCATGCTCGACGGGCGGATCGTCGACGGTGCGGATGCTTCCGCGAAGGCTCCGTCGGGTGGCTAGCCCGCGCTGGCACAAGGTACGGGCCGACCTCACGATGTCGGGTGCGCGGACCCTGCTCGTGATCCTCTCCATCGCGATCGGGGTGTTCGCGGTCGGCACCATGCTCACGGCGCGCGTGGTGCTGAACGCCGGGGTCGACCGCGGCTTCGAGACCGCCAACCCCGCATCCGCCGTGCTCGTGACCGAGCCGTTCGACGACCGTGTCGTCGCGGAGGTAGCGGCACTGCCCCAGATCGCCGGAGCCGAGGGGCGCGCCACCGTGACCGTACGGCTCAGAACCGCCGACGGATCGTGGCGCAACCTCGTGCTCACGGCGCTGCCGGACTTCCGTTCCGTCGCCATCGACACCGTGCTGCCCGACACCGGCGCCTGGCCACCCGCCACGGGTCACGTCCTGATCGAACGGGCGTCCCTCGGCGATGCCGGCATCACCGTCGGCGACCGCATCACGATCGAGACACCCGACGGCGTCCGCCACGCCCTCCCCGTGAGCGGCACGGCCTACGACCCGGGGCAGGTCTCACCGGCACTCGGCGGCGACTCCATCGCGGGGTACATCGCACTCGACACACTCGCGGCGCTCGGTCGGCCGGTCGCGTTCGACCACCTCCACATCGTGGCCGCGGACAACCCGCGCGATCTCGAACAGGGCGAGCGGGTGGCCGGCCTCGTCCGCGCCCGCGTGCTCGAGCCCGCGGGCATCGACGTCCACCGCATCCAGGTCCACGACACTCCGCGCTACCACTCGACCGACCTCGGCAACGCCCTCCTGCTCGTGCTCGGCCTGATGGGCGTGCTCATCCTGCTGCTCGCGGTCTTCCTGGTGATCAACACCGTCAACGCGCTGCTGGCCCAGCAGGTGCGCCAGATCGGGCTCATGAAGGCCATCGGCGGGCGCCGACGGCAGATCGCGCTCCTGTACGTCGCCCTTGTACTCGCCTACGGCGCCGTCGCGGCCATCATCGCCATCCCGCTGGCCGCCGTCGCGACACGGTTCTTCACCGGCTACCTGGCGGACATGCTGAACATCGACGTCACCGGCCCCTGGTTCCCGGTGCCCGTGGTGGCAATCGAAGTCGGCCTGGCCCTGGTGATACCGCTCATCGCCGCACTGGTGCCGGTGATCCGCGGTACGACGATCCCGGTGCGCGAGGCGATCACCTCCTACGGAATCGGCCAGCGCACCGGCGGTGCCGTCGACAGGTTCATCGCGCGGTTGCGGGGGCTGCCCCGGCCGGTCGTGCTCTCACTGGGCAACACGTTTCGCCGTCGCGGGCGTCTCGCGCTCACTCTCGTCACACTGACGCTCGGCGGGGCACTGTTCGCCAGTGTCACCACGATCAACGCCTCACTGAACGCGACCCTGGACGAGGTGATCGACTACTTCGGCTACGACGCCGAGCTCAATCTGGAGTCGATGCGGCCAGCCGACACGGCCGTCGCCGCGGCCACGGCGGTGCCCGGGGTCGCCGACGCCGAGGGGTGGATCGTCACCAACGCGTCCCGCGTGCGTCCCGACGGCACCCAGAACTCCAACGTCTGGCTGATGGCACCTCCTGTCGGCAGTGCCCATGTGCGCCCGACGCTCGTCGAGGGGCGCTGGTTCACCCCCGACGACCGCGAAGGGCTCGTGATCAACGTCGACCTGCGAAATGACACGTTATCCGTCGCACTGGGGGACGAGGTGACGCTCTGGGTGGAGGGGCATCGCGTGCAGTGGCCGGTGGTCGGCATCGTCTCCAGCCAGATGATGGGGCCGGTGGCGTTCGCACCCCACGCGCCGCTCAGCCGGGCCATCGGCGTACCCGGCCAGGTGAACCGCATCGTGCTCGGAACCCGCGCACACGACGCGGCCACCCAGGAACAGGTGGCGCAGGCCGCCCAGCGATCGCTTCAGGCGGAGGGGTTTCCGGTGACCGAGATCTTCACCCGCAGCGAGCGCGTCCAGAACACGCAGGCGGTTTTCGACGTCCTCGTCGTCCTTCTCCTCGTGATCGGTGGTCTGCTCGTGATCGTCGGTGCGCTGGGACTGACCGGTGCCATGCTGCTCAACGTCATCGAACGCACACGCGAAATCGGGGTGATGCGCGCCATCGGTGCCTCCAACCGTGCCATCGCGCGCATCGTCATCACCGAGGGACTCACGATCGGGGTGATCAGCTGGTTGCTCAGCGTCCTCGTCGCCCTTCCGCTCAGCTGGCTCCTGTCGAACGTGATCGGCGTCGCCTTCCTCCAGCAGCCCCTGGCGTTCACCTTCTCGTTCGCCGGCCTTGTGATCTGGCTGGCGCTCGTCGTCGTGCTCTCGGTGGTCGCGAGCGTACTGCCTGCGCGCCGGGCCTGGCGCCTCAGCGTGCGCGACGTGCTCGCGTACGAGTGACGTCGTGGTGCTCCCCCCTGCAGGACCTCGCGTTGGCAGCGCGACCGGACCATGAAGGGCACCCGTGTTTCACGGAGTGACATTTCTTGCGGTGACTGCACGCTCCCCGACCGCCACGCGCACGCTCCAACCGGCGATTGCCGCTACGACCAGGGAGGTGCTGAGCCTCGCCGGCGTGCGAGTACTCCGGTGCCCGGATCCGGGCGACGGTGAGCGTCAGCGAGGCCTCAGTTCCCAGAGGGCGAGGGCCGCGGCCGATGCCACGTTCAGGGAGCTCACTCCGGCGGCCATCGGGATCCGGACCCGCACGTCGGCCAGATCGCGGGTGGTCTGACCCAGGCCGTCGCCCTCGGTGCCGAGGATGAGGGCGATGCGATCGGGGAGGTCGGCGGCGAAGTCGTCGATGGGGACGGAGTCGTCGGACGGTTCGAGTGCCACCACCGTGAAGCCCGCCTCGCGCAGCACCCGCACGCCCTGCGGCCACGGGGTGATGCGGGTCCACGGCACCTGGAACACCGTTCCCATCGACACGCGGATGGCGCGCCGGTAGAGCGGGTCCGCGCAATGCGGCGTGACGAGTACGGCGTCGGCGCCGAGGGCCGCCACCGACCGGATGATCGCGCCCACGTTCGTGTGGCCGGTGAGGTCCTCCAGGATGACGATGCGGCGTGCGCCGTCGATGACGGCGGCGAGGTCGGGGAGAGGCGGCCGGTGCATGCTGACGATCGCACCGCGGTGCACGTCGTAGCCGGTGATCCGTTCCATGAGTGCGTCGGGTGCGACGTAGAGGGGCGCGTCGCCGATGGGAAGCCCACGGCAGTCGGGCAGGCGTGACTCGCTCACCAGCATGGCGCGCGGCGTGTGGCCCGCATCGAGGGCGCGCCCGATGACCACCGCGCCCTCGGCGAGGTAGAGCCCGCGCTCGGTCTCCAGCTTCTTGCGGAGGTTCAGGTCCTTGAGCCGGATGAAGTCGTCGAGGCGGGGATCGGAGGGGTCGTCGACGCGGGTGATGCGGGGATCGGGCATGGCCGGATGGTACGAGGTGGGCGACACAGTCTGTGACGGGTGCGACACACACTCGTGACGGTTTCCGTCGTACCGTGGATGACGAAAGGAGAACCGGGAGAGCAGATGAGATGAGTGAACGAGATCGGGTGTCGAGGGAGTGTCGTGATCCGCAGTTGGCGCAGCGTCCCAGAGCGCTTCGCTGCCGCGCTAGACTTCCCTCAAGGAAGCTTGAGATCTCAAGAAAAGAGTCGGCAGTGAATCTTGCGAAACTCTCCAGCAATGGGCAGATCACCGTGCCGGTCGAGATCCGACGCCACCTCGATCTTCACCCGGGCGACAAGATGCTCTTCCTCCGGAAGTCCAACGGCGAGATCGTGGTCACGAACGCCGCGCTCTCAGCACTGTCGGTTGCTCAGGATGCGTTCGCCGGGGCGGCCTCTGACTTCGGCATCGACGATGAGGCGGCGGTGCAGTCGCTGGTCGACGAGGTTCGGGTGCGCCGACGATCCTCTTCGTGAGACGCGTGCTGGTCGACACGAACGTCATCGTCTCAGTTCTCTTTTCCCGAACTCGGTGCCGGCCGAGGCTCTATCCCATGTGCTGTTGCACCAGCACGTAGTGCTGGCTGACCAGGTCCTCGAGGAACTGCACCAGGTGATCGCACGCGAACGTCCGGATCTCCTGCCCGCCCTCGGTGCCCTCCTCGCGGGCATCCCGTTTGAAGCAGCGTCACCGGCCCCTTCGGAGATGAAGATCGCTGACATCGACGATCAGCTGATCTTGGACGCCGCTGTCGCCGCCGGGTCGATGTGATCCTCACAGGCGACCAGCACTTCTTGTCCCTCGGTCTGGTGCGTCCCGCCGTTGTGACGCCCCGTGAGTATCTGGATTCACTTCCGGATAGGCCGTGAGGCGCGCGTTCCTGCCAGATCCGCTACGTCCGCTGCCTCATTGCCCGGCCCCTCGAAGTTCGAAGGGGTGGAAACCCCTTGGAGCCCGGCCGGATGTTGCGACGACCGGTCTCGAGCTGCTTCCGGAGGTTCAGGTCCCTGAGCCGGATGAAGTCGTCTAGACCGTATGGAGCGCCGGGGTCGGCGCCTCCTCATGATTGTTCGTGGGTTGC
>CAYSVH010000002.1:0-265847 GCA_964434425.1 uncultured Bifidobacteriaceae bacterium
CCGGCCATCACCCCCGCGCATCCGAACCCGAATCCCCACTTGAACCGGAAGGGCCGGCAAACACACACCCCCGGCCCGGTGATGCTCCGAATCACGTCGGAAAGACCGACGCCCGACCGGCGGGCGGTCGGGCGTCATGTCGAAACACATCCGAACGATGGCTCGGGAGGACTACTCGTCGACCTCGATCTCGGAGCGCAGCTTCGGCAGCGGCTTGGCCGGGCGGAGGGTGCTCTTCTCGGCGGCGTCGCCGGCACCGGCGGTGGTGGCGATGTACCAGGCCACGTCGATGGCGTCCTGACCCTCGACCAGATTGGCGGGCATCGGACCGACCTGCGGGTTCGTCTTGAGAGTGCTCGGGTTCTTGATCCAGTACTCGACGACGTTCGAGAACGAGTCGTTGGGGAATCCCTCCGCACGCGGCCCCCGGAACGCGTCGTCGAGGTTGGGCCCGATGCCTCCCTGTGTGTTCGCATCGGCCAGCGCATGGCACGAGCCACAGTTCGACACGAACTGCTGCTTGCCGTTGGCGAGGTCCGCCTCGCTCTCGGACGAGACGCCGCAGGCCGCGAGCGTCGACGCGGCGAGCGTGGTCACGGCGACAACGGCAAGCGAACGGGAGCGACGACGAAGATTCATGGTAAGAGCCATCAGACGAGGTAGACGACGACGAAGAGGAACACCCACACGACATCAACGAAGTGCCAGTAGATGGACGTGCTGACGAGCGCACCGTCCTTCCCGTGGCTGAACTCCCCCGCTCGGGCACGCATGTAGCAGAACGTCAGCGCGCAGAGGCCGAAGAAGACGTGGAGTCCGTGCAGCCCCGTCAGCATGTAGAACGTCGTGCCGAAGATGGTGTCGTCCGGCGAGAACGTGAGGTGCGCGTACTCGTTGATCTGGACGAGCAGGAACGTGGCCCCGAGGAAGATCGTGAGCAGGAGCCCTCGGTGGAGCCCCCTGCGGTCGCCCGCACGCATCCTCTTCTCCGCCCACCAGATGGTGAAGCTGGAGAAGACGAGGAGCGCCGTGTTGGCGGCCGTCAGAAGCTGCGGCAACCCCTCGAACGGCTCGCGTCCCTCGATGTGCGGAGGCCAGTTGGTGGCATTGCTCCGGGCGATGAAGAACGTCGCGAAGAATGCCGCGAACATCATGATCTCGGACCCGATGAAGATCACCATTCCGAGGACGCCCGGGTTCATCCGGGAGGCCGCGGACTGGCTGCCGACCTGCTGGGGCGCGGGCGTGGGCTGAGCTTGAGTGGTCATGCGCGCACCGTCCCGAGATCGTCGAGGGAGATCAACTCGACGTCGACGCCCGGGGCGGCGACGCGGATCTCGCTCATTTCCGTTTCTCCCAGCGCCTCCCCACCGACGATGAGCAAGGTGTCGGGGAGGATGGCGCTCGCCACCGTGCGGGCGGCCTCGGCGGAGCCGCCGTCGACCACCTCGCCCTGGGCGATGACACCGCTGTCCTGGAGGTCCTTGACCGCGTCGTGGACCGTCTGGATGGCGGCTCGGCGCACCTCCGTGGCCTCGTCACCCCACTCCGGCTCCGGCACGCGGGCCGGGAGGACCAGGGTCACCCGCTTCGGATCGAAGTCGATCCGGGTGCGGATGGCGTTGAGGAGCGCCTGGTCGATGCCGTCGCCGGCGACGACCATCAGGTGCTCGACGTCGCGACCGGTGATGCCGGCCGCGGCCTGCCCGCGTCCCATCGTGATGTGGGCGACCGGGAGGTTGGTCATCTTCCGCACCCGGTCGACGAGGTCCCGTCGCAGCCATTCCGAGTTGGTGATGTCGTAGGTCGCCATGAGGATCTCGTGCGATCCGTCGTCCTTGGCGGCCTGCGCGATCGTCTCGAGGGTCTCGCCCGCGGCCACGGTTCCCGAGGCGACGATGCCGTCGCGCCGGAGGGCGGCGATGGAGAGCGCCTGGCGGCGGCGCATCGGCTCGACCTCGGCCTCGGTCTCGACCGGGGTGAAGAAGGCGAAGCGCCAGTGGCCGGACTTGTCCAGCTCGCGGACCGCATCGACGAGCGCCTGGGTGGTGACCGTCTCGCGGGCGACCACGAGGATGCTCGGGTGGAGCGTCTCCGAGATCTCACCTCCGCCGACGTCGTCAGCGGCGAAGATGATCGCGTGGCGCGCACCCTCGACGCCGTAGTTGTACGGGCCACCGACGACCTGCGGCGGTGCGTCGAAGTTGAACAGCGGCGGCGGCGATGGGAGCAGCCACTCGAGTGTGCGGCCGCGCCACGGGTTCCAGGGAGCCTTGGCGCCCTTCATGGCCGACTTGACCAGGTTGTAGAAGAAGATCAGCGTGCCGATCACCATCAGGCTGGAGAACAACGTGATGATGAGGTTCAGGTGCTCGAACCGGGGCTCGTAGTCGGCGACGCGTCGCGGCATTCCCTGAACGCCCAGCCAGTGCATCGGCAGGAAGGTGCCGTTGAACCCGATGAACGTCAGCCAGAAATGCCACTTGCCCAGGCGTTCGTCCATCATCCGGCCCATCGCCTTCGGGAACCAGTAGTAGATGGCCGCGAAGATGGTGAACATGCTTCCGGCGAAGAAGACGTAGTGGATGTGGGCCACGATGTAGTACGTCTCGGTCACGAAGATGTCGGCAGGCAGAATCGCGACGAACACACCGGAGAGACCGCCCAGCACGAAGGTCGCGAGGAAGCCCAGCGCCCAGTACATGGGTGCCTGCAGGTGGATGCGACCACCCCACATCGTGCCGAGCCAGGAGAAGATCTTGATGCCGGTCGGGACCGCGATGAGCATCGTGGTGATCATCATCGGGATGCGCAGCCAGGGCGTCATACCCGAGACGAACATGTGGTGGGCCCACACGCCGAATCCGAGGACGGCGATCGCCACCGTCGAGAAGGCGATCGCGCGATACCCGAAGATCGGTTTGCGCGAGAAGGTCGAGATGACCTCGCTGATGATCCCGAATCCGGGGATCAGCATGATGTAGACGGCCGGGTGGCTGTAGAACCAGAAGATGTGCTGGTAGCTGACGACGTCGCCACCACCGGTCCAGTTGAAGAAGTTCGTGCCCATGATGCGGTCGAACATCGTCATGAACTGGGACGCCGCGACGAAGGGCGTGCCGAAGACGATGAGGGCCTGCGTCGTGGCGTTCGCCCAGACCAGCAGGGGCATCCGCCAGATCGTCATGCCCGGTGCCCGCATGGTGATGATGGTCACCAGGAAGTTGACCGCGGTGAAGATTGAGGAGAACCCGGCGAACTGCACACCGACCTCGAAGAGGGTGGTACCCGTCCCTCCCTGCTCGGCGAGCGGCACGTAGGCGGTCCAACCGGACGAGTAGCCGCCGGTCATGACACCGATGAGGATCAGGATTCCCGCGGGCGGGAGCATCCACATGGACAGCGCGTTCAACTTGGGGAACGCCATGTCCTTGGCGCCGATCATGATCGGCAGCACGTAGTTCGCGATACCACCGAACGCCGGGATCAGCACCAGGAAGATCATGAGGGCCGCGTGGCCCGTGAACAGCCGGTTGAAGCCCTCACCGCCGACGATGTCGGCACCGGACTGGGCCAGCTCGGTCCGGACCAGCTCGGCGAGCGACCCGGCGACGATCAGGAAGAACAGGACGACACCCATGTACTGGATGCCGATGACCTTGTGGTCGGTGTTCATCTTGAAGTAGTCGCGCCACGAACTCGCCCCGTGGAACGAGTGGTCGTCGTAGTCGACCTTGCGGCCGGTCAGCCAGCGGAACCACCAGTCGAAGCACCCGATACCGGCGATGAAGCCGAGCCCACCGCCGAGCGCCATGGTGGCGACGTAGACCTGGTGCTCCCAGAGCGGGTCCATCCCGAACAGGAGGCGGAACAGGAACGGAACGAGCATTCCGAGCAGTACGCCGCCCATGGTCCACCAGAGGACACGGGTCCACCAGTAGGTGAGAGAACGGGAGTCGCTGTGATGGGGGTGACCGCCACCCTGTGCATAACCGAGCGGGGTACCGCTACCGGCTGGAGAATCGTGTGACATCGTCCGTCGCTATCCCTTCACGCTCGCGCTGGCTTCAGTGGCCCACTCCTCGTAATCCTCCGGAGAGTGGACGATCATGCGTGACCGCATGATCCCGTGCCCGGCACCACACAGCTCGGTGCAGATGACCGGGTAGGTGTTCCCCGCGGTCTCCGGCTTCATGGTGAACCGGACGAGGTCGTTGGTGATACCCGGGACCGCGTCGCCCTTGATGCGCGTCTCCACGACGAAGAACGAGTGGATCACGTCCTGCGCCCGGAGCGTCAGCACCACCTGACGGTCGGTCGGCACGTGCAGATCACCGGTCTCGACGCCCAGCTCGGGGTACGTGAACGACCACGCGAACTGCTGGCCCACCACATCGATCTTGAGCGGACCCGGCGAGGCCTCGGCGATCTCCTCGTTCTGCACGATGACGATGGCCGCCCACACGGCGGTGACACCGATCACGACCGTCGGGATCAGCGTCCAGACGATCTCGAGGAGGGTGTGCCCGTGGTTGGACGAGCCGTCGCGCTCGTCGCCGGGCTTGGCGCGGAAGCGCCACACCGAGTACAGGAGGAAGGTCATCACCACCGTGTACACCACGATGCTGGTCCACACCGTGAACCAGATCAGGCTGTCGACGCGTCCGGCTTCGACGGATGCCGCCTCTGGCATCCAGTCGAAGTACAGCGCGATGAAGACGCAGATGCCACCGATGATGAGGCCGAGGACGGCCAGCGGCAGAGCGTGCTGCTTTGGAGACAATTTCGAGTCCGACACGCTGGCGAGCCTACCATGCGTGTCCAGGGTCTGAAGGCCGAGGACGCCCCCGGAATCCCTTGTCCCGATTCTGGTGGGATGAGCGTCCCTTCCTTGCACCGGCGGGAAGGGCTTCTCGGCCTCGATCTCCCGTAAACATGCGGATCACAGCCGATCGGCACGGCCCGTCGAACCCGCGCCATCACATATCGACGATGGGCACCTCGACGCAGACGACAGACCCGGCGTGGCCCGGGCGCACCCCTGCTCGGCACCGCCTTCCGCGCCATCGACCGCGTCATCCGCGCGATGGCACCCTTGCGCGCTGCTCCAGCATCTCGAGGAGCGGGGGCTCATCGAACGAACCGAGGACGTGAGCGATCGACGACGGCGACCGGCGCGCCTCTCCTCCCCGGAGCAGGGCGCGTTGAGCGAAGCCCTGCCGGTTCTCCTTCAGCTGGGGGAGCGCCTCACGGACACCCTGGGAGACGACCGCGCCTCCACGCTCTGGAGCGATCTGCGCACGGTGCGCATGCTCGTCGGTGAAGCCATCGCGACCGACGACCTGGACTTGCGTCGGCCCCTGACCGGCGGGCGGCACCGGCTCAGCCGACGCCGGATCCCCCCTGTGCCCTCGACCTCGCCCTGCCCGGCGACGCATCGGCCGGCTGCCGCGACCAGAGCAGCGCGATGACGAGACAGGCGGCGAAGAGGCCGGCACCCACCAGGTACGGGGCGGGCACGTGCCAGTCGAAGAGCGCGCCCGCCGCGAGGGGACCGAGCACGCGCGCCAGACCGCTGGACGACGCCAGGACGCCCAGCGACCCGCCCTGATCCGCATCGGACGACGCCTTCGACACGAGTGCCGTGACCGGCGCGAAGACAAGCCCCGAGGCGGCCAGGAGCGCGGCCACCGGGAAGAGCGCCCACAACTGAGTGGTGATGGCGAGAAGACCCAGCGCCGAACCCGTGAGCACGATCCCCAAGAGCATGATGGTCCGCTCTCCGAAGCGATCGACCAGCGGGCCGAGCGCCTTGCCCTGCACGAGCGCCGCGATCAGGCCGACGAAGGCGAAGACGGCACCGGCCTCCGCCAGCCCGAAGTCGAATCTTCGCTCGCCGAGCAGCGCGAAGGTGGTCTCCATCCCGGCGAAGGCCGCAGTGCCGAGGAAGGTGATCACGATCATCGGTGCGATCGTGGGGTCGCGCACGGCGCGCGCGAAGAGGGCCCGGCGCGAGGCGACGGGACCGGGTGTCCGCTCCGGCTCGGGCAGGCGCTTCCAGGCGATGATCAGGTTGACGAGGGCGAGGGCGGCCGCCGCGAAGAAGGGCAGCCGGTGATCGACGAGTGCGAACACCGCGCCGAAGGCCGGGCCGATCACGAAACCGATGCCGAACGCCGCGCCGATCAGCCCCATACCGCGGGCGCGCGTTTCGGGGGTGGTGATGTCGGCAACGTATGCCTGGGCCGTCGAGTAGGACGCGCCTGAGATGCCATTCAGAATACGCGCGACGAAGAGCAGGAGCACCGAGTTGGCAAGCCCGATCAGAAGCGACGACAGTGCCGTCCCGAACAGGGACGCCAGGATGATCGGGCGGCGTCCGAAACGGTCGGACAGACGCCCGAGCACCGGGGCGAAGATGAACTGCATCAGGGAGTAGACCGCCGTCAGGACGCCCACGATCGTCGGCGACGCGCCGAGGTCATCGGCCCACAGCGGGAGGATGGGGACGACGATGCCGAAACCGATGAGGTCGATCACCACCGTGGTGAAGACGATGCCCATCGGGGTCAGGAAGAAGTTGGGCTTGCCGGCCTCGCGAGTTCTACGCCGCGACACGGCCCTCCTTCCCCGTCGACCTGCGTCCACGGGCCCGGGTGGTGGAACGGTCGTCCGTCATCTCAGAGCGGCGTCGACGGCGAGCGCCACGAAGAGCAGCGCCAGGTAGATCATCGAGTAGTGGAAGGTGATCTTCGCGCTCCGCTGACTCTCGGTGCGTGCCAGGTCGATCGCCATCCAGATGAAGATACCCCCGAGGACCAACGCCGAGACCAGATAGACGGCGCCGGCGACATCGGCTACGACCGGGAGCAGCGACACGCCGACCATGACGAGGGTCCACCAGAGGACCTGCTTGGCCGTCTCCGAGTCGCCCCGGACGACGGGGAGCATGGGAACGCCGACCTTGGCGTAGTCGCGCTTGATCATCATGGCCAGCGCCCAGAAGTGGGGCGGGGTCCAGTAGAAGACGATCGCGAACAGGATGATCGAGGCCACGCCCACCTGGCCGTCGACGGCGGCCCACCCGACCATGGGGGGCACCGCACCGGCGGCGCCGCCGATCACGATGTTCTGCACCGTCGTGCGTTTGAGCCACATGGTGTAGAGCGCGACGTAGAGAACGAGGCCCAGCATGGCCAGGCCGGACGCGACCCAGTTCACCCCGAACCCGAGAATGAGCGCCGACGCGACGCTGATCACGATGGCGAAGGTGAGCGCGTGCGCCGCGCTCATGCGGCCGGCCGGGATCGGGCGCTTCGCCGTGCGTTTCATCTCGGCGTCGATGTCGCGGTCGAACCACTGGTTGATGGCGTTGGCCCCGCCGGCGGCCAGGTACCCGCCGACGGTCGTGAGCACCATCGTGCTCACGGGTGGCCAGCCGCCCTGCGCCGCGATCATGGCGAAGAAGGTGGTGAAGAGCAGCAGCGAGATGACCCGAGGCTTGGTCAGGCTGACGTAGTCGGAGATCAGCTGCACGAAGCGTCCCGCGGGGCGGGACGGATACACCTCGGTGGTCACTGGCGCACCCCGGCCTCGGCAGCGAGGATCACCACGAGCGCGAGGAAGAGCACCGGCAGGATGATCCACACCCATTCGACCACGCCGAGCCGCTCGCGCCGCGCGGCGACAACCTCGTTGCGAAGCTCGACGAGGCCTCCCACAAGGATGAACACCATTGCGATGATGAACGCGAAGAGCGGCATTGTGAGCGAGCATATCGACCCCCGGGTGCCTCCGAACCGGGCGAGATGTCCCTGCGCGCCGGATGATTCGCCGCCGCAGAGGAGACCGGCCGGGCGCGCACCACGCCGCGAGGGCGTGGAATCAATCGTCTAGGCTCAGCCCGTGAGCCGGTCGACCCCCGCCACTCCGCGCAGGGCCGTGGTCCTGGGCGCCGGACCGGCGGGCCTGGCGGCCACTCTGGCGCTGGTCCGTGCGGGCATCCCCGCGTCGCTGGTCGAGGCCGCGCCCACGGTGGGAGGGCTCTGCGTCACCACCAGGGACGACGGGTTCGCGTTCGACCTCGGTGGCCACATCCTGTTCGTCCACGACCCGCTGCGCGAGGCCTGGCTGCGCGAGCTCCTCGGGCCGGACCTCGTCTGGGTCGACCGACCGGTCGCGTCCATCGTCGACGGGGGCATCCGTCGCGGCCGGTACTACGAACAGGCCGGCCCCCTCGCCGCCACGCCGCCACCTCCTCCGCCCCCCACCGCGAGCGCCCGCGACTACCTGGCATCGGTCTTCCCCGCCGACCCGGCGGCGCTCGGCGACGTGATCGCCTACATGCAGAAGGTCGACGGCGCGACCGTCGACGACATCACCGCGATGCGGTGCCACAAGCTCTTCGCCGAGCAGTACGCACCCGACGGCTGGTGGTATCCGGCCGGAGGCATCGGTCAGCTGATGGACGCGATGGCCCGGGCCATCGTCGCCGGGGGAGGCGAGGTGCTCATCTCCCACCGGGTCGAACGCATCGTCACGACCGCAGGCGCCGTCACGGGCGTCGCGGTGCGCGACCCGTCCGGCGCGACCACCACGCTCGAGACGCCCGCGGTGATCGCCGGTCTCGTCGCCGGGGTCGTCCTTCGCCTGCTCGGACACGACCCGCCGACCGGGTTGCCGACGCGGGCCGCGGCCGTGGTGGCGCTCGCGCTGGACACGCCCCGGCTGACGGACGAGCCGTGGATCCAGGTCAACGATCCCGCCGTCCCCTTCTCCCGGCTGTCCGAACCGAAGAACTGGAGTGCCCGCCTGGCGCCCCACGGACGAACGGTCGTCACAGGGGAGGTCTACTGCACGCCGGACGACGCCGATGCCTGGTGGTCGCGCGACGACGCAGACCTCTCGGCGCACTGCCGCGACGGCCTCGTCCATCTGGGGCTGCTCTCCCCCGCGACCCGGGTCGAACCCCTGCGCGTCCTCCGACGGCCGCACGCATGGTCGGTCGTGACGACCGACCGCGTCCACGACGTGGCGGCATCACTCGAGCGCCTCGCCGCCGTGGAGGGACTTGTCATGGCGCAAGGAGGCGATGTGGTGCAGGCCATCGACGCCGGGGAGCAGGCCGCGTACCGGATGATGAGCGCGCTCGACCGATAGTCCGGATCGAGACCCCATCCACCGGCGGCCGATGCGGGCCGTCCTCCCGATCGGACAGACCCGGCACACGGGCACCACCGATGCCCCAGCGGGCAGGATTCCACGACCGTCACCACGGAGGGCCGCGATCCATCCATCCGGACGAACGGGAATCCATGCTCACGACCATCACCGCCGACAGCATCACCCGGTTCCGTCTGGCCCTTCTGGCGGCCCTGACGCTGGTCGTCCTCGGCGGTTCGACGGCGCGGGCGCAGGTGAGCGGCTACGACGACTACGACCCGGCCGGGGTCTACCTGGATCTGGCCGAATCGGCGCCCCTCACGACCGTCTGGAACACACGTCTCGGTCCCGACGGAGTCATCGGGTTCCCCTATCGCGGCGGGCTGGTGAAGCACCCGGCGCACATCGCCATGTACGGGCTGCAGCAGTACTCCGTCTGGCTCCGGACGGGCGACCCGGCGGCGCGTGCCGCGGCGATCCGGCACGCGCAATGGCTGGTGCGCCTGCAGGACAAGCGGACCGGTGCCTGGCGGTACCCGTTCCCGTTCCGCGTGGGCGGCACCACCGTGCTCCTGCGGAAGGGATGGGTGTCCGCGATGGCGCAGGGACAGGCGATCTCCCTGCTCACCCGCGTACACCGCCTGGTCCCCGACCAGCCCTCCTACCTGGCGGCCGCCCGCCGTGGGCTGGGCCCGATCCGCGGTCACGTCCGGAACGGCGGAACGCTGGCCGTGTTCGAGGGACGCCCGTTCTTCGAGGAGTACCCGACCGCGCCCGGGAACTTCACCCTCAACGGGTTCCAGTTCACCCTGCTGGGGCTGGCGGACCTGGCCTCGCTGGGAGACGACCGGGCGCGTCGCCTGTACCTGTCGGGTGAGAAGACCATGACCGCGATGCTGCCTCTCTACGACGCCGGTACCACCACGGCGTACCACCTCAGTCACATCACCATGAAGCGTCCGCTGCACCAGGCCCGCGGCTACCACCGCACGCACGTGATGCTGCTGCGCGCACTGAACCACGTCCGCCCCAACCCGACGTTCGTCCACTGGTCCGACCGATGGGCGACGTACCCGGCGATGGGGACGACCCATCCCGTGGCCCTCCCGACGCCGTAGACGCGCGGCCCGCCGCGCCACGAGACGGTGGAGTCACCCGTCTCGCTGACCCCAGGGTCCCTCAGTCGGTGAGGCGGGTGACGCGCGACCCGAAGTAGATGCCGTCCGCACCGTCGTCGAAGCGGACGAGGGCCTTGTTGCCGCCGTCGTAGTCCGGCGCCCAGACCAGCATCGTCCCGGGCCCGATGTCCTCCACCTCGACCGGCTCGTCGAGCGCCGCATCGAGTCCCCGCCAGAACCGGATGAAGAGGTTCTCCTCCCATTCCTCGCCGATCGTGGTCGGCTCCCGGTGCCCCGGATGCACGCGCACCCCATGGGGAAGCGCCATCAGCACGTCCATCGTGGATGTCCTCAGCTCCGGGAAGTTCCCTCCGGGACGTGCATGCCCGCCCAGCGTGCGGCGGAAGAGGACGTCGGCGGTGAAGCAGTCCTCGTCGTTCAGCATGTAGGCGAAGTGTCCCTGGCAATGGCCCGGCGTGTCGATCGCCCGGAACGAGAGGTCGCCGGTGGTGACGGACTCGCCGTCGTCCAGGACCTCGTCCACCGAACCGGCCTCCAGCTCGTCCCGGGTCACCGCGTGCGCCAGGATCGGAACACCGGGGAAGCGCTCCCGGTAGCGCGCGATCTCGGCCACGTGGTCCGGGTGGTGGTGGGTCAGGAGGATGTGGGTGATCGTGATGCGGTCGTCGTCCACCCGGCGGAGGAGGGGACCGGCCGCGCCGTTCCCGTCGATCATCACGCCCCGCCCGCCAGGGCCCTCCGCGACGAGGTACGTGTTGGCCAGGTACTTGTCGTCCTCGACGCGGTCGATGATCATGGCGGGCCCTCCCTTCGCTGGTCGTCGGAGGCGGTCGGCACCCTTCGGCCAGAGTAGCTCGGCCGGCGGCAACCGAGGAGGGTTTGTCGTCTCTGGTACCAGGCACAGGAGATGACAGGAGGAGTCCCGCACACCAAAGAGGACGGGATTTTCCCGGTACTTCTCCGATCGTGAGGATCGCCACACACTTGTCAAGTGGCTGACGCCAGAGACGACAGCACGATCGCGGGACGTAACGATTCCTCCGGATGCGCCGCTACGATCGGCCCGTGATCAAGTACATCGGCTCGAAGCGCACCCTCGTTCCGCTGATCGTCGACGTGGCGGGACGGCTGCCCGGGGTCACGACGGTGTGCGACCTGTTCACCGGCACCACCCGGGTGGCCCAGGGGCTGAAGCGCGCCGGGTTCCAGGTCACGGCGAACGACCTGGCCACCTATTCGGAGGTGCTCGCCACCTGCTACATCGCGGCGGACGGCGCCGCCGTCGACCGCCACGCCGTCCGGGCGAAGCTGGATCACCTGGCCGCGCTGCCCGGCGTGGACGGATACTTCACCGAGACCTTCTGCGTCCGCTCCCGGTTCTTCCAGCCGCACAACGGCCGGCGGATCGACGCCATCCGACCGGAGATCGACCGGGTGGCCGACGATCCGATCGAACGGGCGATCCTCCTGACCAGCCTGATGGAGGCGGCCGACCGCGTCGACTCGACCACCGGACTCCAGATGGCGTACCTCAAGCGGTGGGCGCCCCGTGCGCACAACGACCTCGAGCTCCGCGTGCCCGATCTGATCGACGGAGCGGGACGGGCCTCCCGCCACGACGCGAACGCGATGGCCAGGACGACGCGCGGTTCGTTCGACCTCGTCTACGTCGACCCGCCCTACAACCACCACTCCTACTTCTCGAACTACCACATCTGGGAGACCCTGATCCGCGATGACGCACCCGAGACCTACGGGGTGGCGTGCAAGCGCACCGACTGCCGGACGACGAAGAGCCCCTACAACTCGAAACGCCGCGCCCACGAGGCCTTCGCCGACCTCGTCGGCGCCGTCCGGGCGCCGTACCTGCTGGTGTCGTTCAACGACGAGGGCCACCTCCCCGCCGGCGAGATCGTCGGACTCCTGGGGCAGCGGGGTGACGTGGCGGCCGTCCCGGTCGACTTCAAGCGCTACGTGGGCGCGCAGATCGGCATCCACGGACCGGGCGGCGACCGGGTCGGCGAGGTCGGCCGGCTCCGCAACACCGAATACCTCTTCCTGGTGGGCGACGGCGCGGTGGAGATCATGTACGAGGTCCGCGCCGAGGTGACCGGCGGGACCGGAGGAGTCCGGGGGCAGACGGCGTTCACCCTGCCCGGCGAAGTGCCCGCCGTCCCGGGCTGACCCTCCGGGCGTCCACCGCCCCCAAGACCGCGCCGATTCGTCACCACGACCTGCGGTCGTGGATCAGGGAGCCGGCGCCACCGTTGAGGTGTCCGACGACTCCGTCGTCGCCGGCCCATCCGTCCCGGTCGGTGTGACCTCGCCGGTGCCCGTGGCGGGGGGCGCGTCCGAACCGCTCCCTCCCTCCGGCGTGAGGCACGAGGTCGATGCCGACACGATCGCCCGCTGCTCCTTCGGGGAGAGCACCTCCCAGTCCTCGGCATCGTGGATCGTCCGGATCTCCGACTCCGACAGGTCGCCGAACAACCGGTCCGTCACGCAGACGGCCTGATCACGCGTGAGCCCGGACTTCGTCACGAACCCGTCGATGAACGTGTCCTTCGGGATCCCGCCACCGCCGCCGCATCCGACGACGAGTATCGCGGACCCCATCAGCGCGGCGGCGACCCCCACCACGCGGCCACGCGCGTGACGCATACGACCCCCCGAGACGAACGACAGGAACACGCCGGGCCACGGTACCGGACGCCGGCACTCACGACCCTCGCCCCGGTTCGTCCCATCGCGCCGGTTCGTCCCATCGCGCCGGTTCGTCCCCTCGCCCCGGTTCGTCCCATCGCCCCGGTGAGGTAGCCTCGGCGGGGTGACGGTCTCCTCACCCACGCCGAACACGTCGCAGGCCAGCCTCGCCACCTCGCTGCGCCGCATCCTGGGCGCGGACCGCGTCCTCGTCGAACCGCTCGAGCGGGCGCTCTACTCCCGCGACGGCTCGGTCCAGGTGGGTCGGTGCGGAGTGGTCGCACTCCCCGAGACCACGGAGGAGGTCGCCGCGTGCGTCCGCGCCGCGACGGCGAGCGGGGTCCCCATCGTCCCGCGCGGATCCGGGACCGGCCTGGCCGGCGCCGCGGTACCGCTGCACGACGCGCTCGTCATCTCGCTCTCGCGCATGAATCGCATCCTCGACATCGACGAGGAGACACCGTGCGCATGGGTGGAGCCCGGTGTCCTCAACCTCGACATCACCACGGCCGCCGGCCACCTGGGGCTGCATTACGCGCCCGACCCCTCCAGCCAGCAGGCGTGCTCGATCGGCGGCAACGTCAACACCAACGCCGGCGGCCCCCACTGCCTCCTCTACGGCGTGACGTCCCCGCACATCCTGGCCGTGGAGGTCGTACTGTCGGACGGATCCGTCGCGATGCTGGGTGGCCTCGCTCCGGATGCGCCCGGCCTCGATCTGCGGGGAGCGTTCGTCGGAAGCGAGGGGACCATGGGCGTCGCCACGCGCATCTGCGTGCGCCTGACCCGCAACCCCCCCTCCGTGCGGACGATGCTGATCGACTTCGCCACGGTCCGCGAAGGCGCCGAGACCGTCTCGGCGATCGTCGCGTCCGGCGTGGTGCCCGCGGCCATCGAGATGATGGACAATGGGATGATCCGCGCCGCGGAGGCCTTCACCCACGCGGGACTCCCTGTCGACGCCGCGGCCATGCTCCTGGTCGAGGTCGACGGGACGCCGGCCCAGGTGGAGCACGAGGCCGCCATCGTGGAGCGCGTGGCCGAGGAGCATTCCGCCGGCACGATCCGGGTGGCCCGTGACGAGGCCGAGCGCGCCCTGCTCTGGAAGGCGCGCAAGTCGGCGTTCGGCGCGATGGCGCGGATCGCTCCCAACTACTACCTCCATGACTGTGTCGTCCCGCGCACCCACCTCGTGGAGGTGCTGGAGGGGATCGCCGAGATCGGCCGGGCGCACGATCTCGTGATCGTCAACGTCTTCCACGCCGGCGACGGGAACCTTCACCCGCTCATCGCCTTCGACCGACGAGACGCCGAGCAGACCGAGCGGGTCATGAAGGCCGGCGAGGCGATCATCCACCTGTGCGTGTCGGTCGGAGGCGTGCTCACCGGCGAGCACGGTGTGGGCCTGGAGAAGCGCGACTTCATGCCCCTCACCTTCACCCCCGAGGACCTGGACGCGATGGCGGGTGTGCGCGCCGCCTTCGACCCGACGGGACGGGTGAACCCCGAGAAGGTGCTCCCCCTCGGCAGCCGCTGCGGTGACATCGGCGGTGCCCATACGGACCTCGCCGACGGTCTTTGGGTTTGATGGCCGGTTCCACGATCTCGCGGCGTGGCGTGTGCCCCCGGCGGCACGGACGCGCCACCGGACGACTCGAACAGGCGACCGGCATGCCCTTCGGCGCCCGGCGACGCCCCGCATCCACCGGCGACGCACCCCACATCCACGGAACCACGGGACCAGCCATCTGATGGATGACGCCGCGCACCCGATGGAGACCCTGACGCCGACCACGATCGCCGACGTCCAGGCCGCACTGGCCGAAGCGTCGACGTCGGGCACCCGGATCACCCCCGTGGGCGGAGGCACACGTCGCCGGCCGGTCGCGGAAACGGCGGGCCGGCTGATCTCGACGGCGGGCCTCACCCAGATCCTCCAGCACGTCCCCGCCGAGCTCACGGCCACCGTCCAGGCCGGCGTTCCGGTCACAACCCTCGCACGCGTCCTCGGGGACGCCGGCCAGTGGTGGCCGCAGGCGGACCACCGGACGGGTTCGACAGTCGGCGGCGTGGTGGCCTCGGCCGCGAGTTCCCGGCACCGCCTCCGGTACGGGCCGGTCCGCGACTCGCTCCTCGAGGTCGTCCTCGTCACCGGCGACGGACGGCGCGTCAAGGGAGGGGGGCCGACCGTCAAGAGCGTCGCCGGCTACGACATTCCGAGGATCGCCGCGGGATCCCTGGGGGCGCTCGGGATCATCGTCCAGGTCACCGTGAAGCTGACGCCACTGCCGCCGTTCGGCGAGTGGTTCCACCTGCCGGCGCCGCTCGATGAGTGCCTCCGCCGCGGTCGCGAGATCCTCCGCACCACCTTCCGGGTGGAGGCCGTCCTCGTGACCCCCCGCGGTCTCTGGGTGCGCCTGGCCGGTCCGTCCGCCGACGTGGTGGCACCACCCGGGATGCACGTGGCCGCCGCCCCCGTCGAACCCCACGACGTGACGATGGTCCACGTGGGCGTTCCGCCCGCCGCCGTGGCGGACCTCACCCGCGCGCTGGCGCCACTGGACGTCGACTTCATCGCCGAGATGGGGACCGGCGTCTGCGACGTCGCGCTGCCCGACACCGGACATGTCGAGCGCATCGCCGGACTCGCGACGGGCCTCGGCGGTCATGCCACCCGGACGACGGATCTGGGTGTCCCCGTGGTCCACGCCGAACCGGCGACGCCGGTGCTCGGCGTGATCGCGAACCGCCTGCGGCGGGTGTTCGACCCCCACGCCGTCCTCCATTCCACCGAGCACCGGGAACACGCAACGTGAGCCACAGCCGACCCACATCCGAGGACATCGGACACTGCGTCTCGTGTGGCCTCTGCCTCCCCCACTGCCCGACGTTCCGGGTGACGGGCAAGGAGACGGCATCACCGCGCGGCCGTATCGCCGCCATGCGTGCCGTGGTCGATCAGGGCGCGCCGATCGACGGCACCTTCATCCGGATGATGGACGAGTGCCTCGCCTGCCGGGCCTGCGAGGCCGCATGCCCGTCCGGCGTGCCCTACGGCCGGCTGATCGAATCGTCACGGGCGATGATCGAGTCGCACCGGCCACCGCGCACCCGACTCGTGCGACGGTTGGGCATGGACGTCGTGTTCCGGCGCCCGTGGCTGATCCGGCTCATGGCGAGGGGACTGGGAATCACCCAGGCCTTGCGGCTCGACAAGTTGCTGCCGCTGCGACTGCGCGGAGCCGCCCCGCGGATATCGCTCCGCGAGCTGCGCAGACCGCTCCCGGCGCCACAGGGCGACGGACCGACAGCCGCTCTGCTCACCGGATGCGTGATGAACGTGGCCTACCGGCCGGTGCACCGCGCAACACTCTCGACCCTCGCCGACGCCGGATACCGGGCCACCACGCCGGCGCCGGGCGGGTGCTGCGGTGCGCTCTCGGCGCACTACGGTCGTCCATCCACGGCGAGAGACCTTGCGAGGCGGCGGATCGCCGAGTTCGAGCACGCCGACGTGGTCGTGGCCAACAGCGCCGGCTGCAGTGCCCATATGAAGGCATACGGGGAACTCCTCCAGGACGACCCGGAGTGGGCCGGGCGGGCCGAGCGGTTCTCGGCCAGGGTGCGCGACGTACTGGAGATCGACGTCGAGCCTCGTCACAGAAGCCGCGGCCCGATCGCGGTCCACGACGCCTGCCACCATCTGCACGCGCAGGGGATCGGCCCGGAGATCCGGACGCTCATCACGGCCGCCGGCGGTGAGTGCGTCGAGATCGAGAACGCCGGACGATGCTGCGGGTCAGCCGGCCTCTACAGCGTCACCGAACCAGAGCTCTCGGCCGTGCTGCGGCGTGAGAAGGCCGAGGCGATCGACCGGAGCGGCGCCCCCGTCGTCGCCGTGGCGAACCCCGGCTGCGCCGGGCAGATCGCCGCCGGACTACGTGAGATCGGGTCATCTGTCCAGGTGGTCCACCCACTAGAGTGGATCGAGTGATCGCCCGCCGGTTCGCCATCGTCCTCGGCCTCTGCGCCGTCGTGCTCACCGGGTGCGGGGGATCCGGCTCGGACACGACCGCCGACGACGATCCGACATCACAGGTCATCATCGAGACGGACACCTCGGCCACGGACTCCCCGTTCCGGGGCGGCTCGGTGGACCCCCTGACGGAGGCGCCGGCTCTCGACCTGAAATCACAGGACGGCCGGATGGTGCGCGTGGAGGACCTTCGGGGGAAGGTCGTCATGGTGAGTTTCCTCTACACGCAGTGCCCGGACATCTGCCCGGTCATCCTGCAGAAGCTCCGCCACGCACAGGACAGGCTCGGCCCGGCTGCCGAGGACACCGCGCTCGTGGTGATCTCGGTCGACCCGAAGGGCGACACGCCGCAGGCCGTGCGCACGTTCCTCGCGAAGCGCGGTCTCACCGGGAAGGTCGACTGGCTGGTCGGCACGGCACCCGAGCTGCGCGCCGCCTGGACGCGCTGGGGGGTTCTCGCCGCCGAGTCACCGGACGATCCCTCCCTGGTCGAGCACAGCGGCGTCGTGTGGATCCTCGACACCGAGGGGCGTCGCGCCGTCTACTACCCGCTGTCGGCGATCGACGCGGACGACGTCGCCCACGACGTCAAGCTTCTGCTGGACGGGTCCACCGCCGAACGCCCCTAGATGAGTTGCTCCACGGAATCGTGGATGATGGCGCGTGAGTCACCGGTGGATGCGGGGTGTCGCCGGGCGCCGAGGGCATGCCGGTTTGCCTGTTCGCGTCGTCCGGTGGCGCATCCGCGCCGGTGGGGGCGTGCACCACGCCGCGAGATCGCGAAGCCCAGCGCCTCGATGCCGAGGGGCTCCTGGATGGCGAACGAGTTGTCGATCTCGGCGACGCGGAATCAACCACCGAGGCCTGATCGTTCAGGCGGCGTCGCTCCAGCGGCGGGCGTCGGGATCGACGACCCCGTTACGGTCGCAACGCATCGCGGTCGGCTGCTCCTCGGGCACCGATGCGATCCGCGCGAGATCGCGAATGCCCCGACGACGGGACGGTCCGATGAACGCGACGACCGCGGCACCCGCGAACGCGGCGAGTGACGCGCCGACCCACGAGCCACCCGACGCGCTCACCACCGCGAGCACGCCGAGACCTCCGGCGCCTCCCAGCCGCAGGAATGCCGATGCCGGATCGATCCGCGATCCGCGGATGGCGTCCGCCGCGAGACGTCCGCCGACACCCTCCGAATCCTGAGGGAGCCACCCCGTCTGAACCCCGTCGTCATCCATGCCGCCCTCGTTCGCCCCGGCGGGTGCAATCCCTTGAGCCTCCGACGAAAGGTGCATTGCGTGTGCGATAATCGTCGCTATGCCTAATGAGATGCCACCCGAACTCATGGACTCCATCAAGGTGCTCGACGCCGACCTTCAGGCCAGCATCATCGAAGCGCTCGACCCCGTCGCTCCGGAACTCGGTCCACGTGAGCTCGCCGTGCTCGACCGTCTGGCACAGGGCATCAAGAACGGCGCGCCGTCCGGCGAGCTGAATGCGTTCGTGCGCCTCCTCCCGGTCTCCGTCAGCCGCGTTCTGCAGCCGGCGATCGAGCCCATTCTGGCCGCCTGATCCGTCCCATGGGGTGACGCGTACGCCCCGTCCTCGGGCGCACGCGCCCGGCATCCGGGCTACTGTTCCCGCGGATGTCCTGGCCGTACTCCTGGAACTTCGCGGTTCTGTGCGCCCTCCAGGGCGCGCTCGTCGCCATGGGCTGGCGCGATGAGCGGCGCCTCTTCCGCGCGCGCAGCCTGGGGCTCATCATCCCGGTGGGGGCACTCGGTGCGGGGATCCTGCTCATCGTCGCCGGCGATCCGAGCCGCACGGCCCTGGCCCGGCTGGCGACCTTCGGGACGCCGATCGCCGCCGCCCTGGTCGGGGTCGTCGCGCTCTGGCGCCGTCCCATCACCGGCCTCCTGCTCTCGCCGATCCTCTTCGCCGTCGCCTGGCGGGCCGACGGACTGATCCGTGACGCGGCCGGCATCGCGCTCATCGCGCTCGCCGCCGTCTGCATCGCCGCGGTGATCGCGTCGCTCACCACCAAGCGTGCACTCGTTGTGGGCCTGATCGTCCTCGCGGTGGTCGACAGCATCCTGGTATTCGGCGGGCACGTCACCCAGCCAACCGCCGACCTCCACGCCGTCGCCCCTCCCGAGGCCGGGGGATCACCGCTCCCGTCGCTGCAGGATGCGACGTTCGGGGGTGCGCTCATGGGATGGCTCGACCTCCTCGCCCCGGCCTGCGCCGGCATGCTCTTCGCGTATGCGGACCGCGCTCGCTGGGCCGCCGCGACCGCCACCACAGCGGCGGCGCTCCTCTGGGGACTCCTCCTGGCGGTGACCGCACCGATCCCGGGTACCGTTCCCGTGCTCGCCGCGGTCATCGTCTGGTTCGCGTCGGACGCATCCGTTCCGGAGTCCGGACGACTCCGTGATCCGTTCAACCCCCTGCTCGCCCAACGGCGAAGGAGACTCCGATGACCCGACGACTGAGATTCGCAGCGATGTGCCTCACTCTGCTCACCGCTGGCACCGTCCCCGCGACGGCCGCCCGCCTCATCCCCGCCGGCGGCGGTCTGAGGGACGTGACCGCATTGGCGGCCCCGAGGGAGGACGCCCGGCTCTTCGTGGCGGAGATGCGGGGGACCATCCGGATCGTCCAGGACGCAAAGGTGCGCCCCCGGCCCTTCGTGGACATCAGCCGGCTGGTCCGCTCCGGCGGGGAGCAGGGGCTGCTCGGCATCGCGTTCCACCCGAAGTACGCGTCCAACGGCCGCTTCTACGTGAACTACACGGACCGGGACGGCGCCACGGTCATCGCCGAGCTCCGCCGATCGCCCACCGACCCGAACGCGGCGAATGCGAACCACCGCCGCCAGCTGATGCGCATCCCCCAGCCGTACTCCAACCACAACGGGGGTGCGCTCGCCTTCGGCCGCGACGGGTACCTGTACATCGGGATGGGAGACGGGGGAGCGGGAGGCGATCCTCAGAACCGTGCCCAGGCCATGAACTCGCGCCTCGGCAAGTTGCTGCGGATCGACGTCAACGGGCGCCAGGGCAGGCTGCAGTACCGCATCCCGCCGACGAACCCCTTCCGGGGTCGTGCGGGCATCCCCGGCGAGATCTTCGCGATCGGTCTGCGCAACCCGTGGCGGCTGTCCTTCGACCGCCTGCGCGGCGACCTGTGGATCGGAGACGTCGGTCAGAACACGCAGGAGGAGATCTCGTTCACAACGGTCGCGAACGCCCGGGGCGCGAACTTCGGATGGCGTGTGTGGGAGGGCAACACACGTCACGGGACGACCCCGCTCACGATCCGCCGGCTCATCAGGCCGGTGGCCGTCTACGGCCACCGGGTCGGCTGCTCGGTGACCGGCGGGTACGTGTACCGCGGCCCCTCGATCCCGGGCCTCGACGGTCGCTACGTCTTCGGTGACTTCTGCACGTCGCGCATCTGGTCGATGCGGGCCGGCCCGCGACCCGGGGATCGGCGAGAGATCACCGGCGCGCTCGGGCTGCGCGTACCACGGGTGGGCATCCGGACGTTCGGCGAGGGCGGCGACGGAACCCTGTACGTGGCCGACGCCCAGCGGGTCTGGCGGTTCGCGAGGTAGGGACGTCGAGGGACGATCTACCGCAGGTCCGCGTCGCGACCGGCGAGGATCATCCCGACGAGGCCGCGCACCGCGACCAGATCACCGCGCGCCGCGGCCTCGTCCAGTTCGTGCAGCATCTGCGGCCGGACGGACATGAGCGCCTCCGCCCCGGCGGAGGCCCACCGGTGCAGGGCGTAGTGGACGACGTGCTCCGCGGGGATGCCGAGGTTCCCGGCGAGGCGTTCGAACGTGGGGTAGGGGTCGGCCGCGAGGCTCGCCGCCACCGCGTCCCGGAACGCACCGCCGGGGTCGAACGCATCGGGGTCGGTCATGGGCGGGACGGTAGCGAACAGCGGTGCCCGCCCGGCCGCATCGGAACCCGGTGCTCGGCGGATGTCCCGCGTGCCCCCGCGTATGCTCACCCAACCGACCAGCCCAGCCGCCGCGGAGGAGTTCACATGAAGGGTCTGACATTCCAGGGTGCCACCGACGTCCAGGTCATCGATGTGCCCGATCCCGAGTTGCTCCAGCCCACGGATGTGATCGTGAAGGTCACGCTGGCGGCGATCTGCGGGTCGGACCTCCACATCTTCGGTGCGGGTGAGGCCTTCGGTTTCCCCGCCGGTTCGCGCCTGGGCCACGAGTTCATCGGCACGATCGAAGAGGTCGGCTCCGAGGTCACCGGACTCCGGCCGGGCGACCGCGTCATGTCGTCGTGCAGCGTCGCGGACGGCACCTGCGTGTACTGCCAGGAGGATCTCGCGTCGTCGTGCGAGCGGTGGTCGCTCTTCGGGTGGGCGCCGCGCGTCTGGCAGCACGGCGGCGAGACGCAGGGAGGACAGTCCGAGTACATCCGCGTGCCCTTCGCCGCATCCACGCTCCACCTCATCCCGGAGGCGCTGGCGGGCCCCGACAAGGAGACCACCGTCCTCCCGCTCGTCGACGTCATGTCGACCGGCATGCACGGTCTGAGCAGCGCGGGCACGCAGCCGGGTCAGAACGTCGTCGTCATCGGCGACGGCGCAGTCGGTCTCTCCGGCGTGCATGCCGCTGCGGCGATCGGGGCGGCCAACGTCGTCTGCCTGGGTCACCATGAGGATCGCCTCGCCATCGCCCGGAAGCTCGGCGCCACCGAGATCATCACGACGCGCGACAACGACGAGATCCGTGCACGCGTCCACGAGCTGACCGACGGGCAGGGTGCACACGTCGTGGTCGACTCGATCTCGAGTCCCGAGTCCATGGCCACCGCCCACGCCGCGGTGCGTGCCGGCGGAACGATCTCCTGTCTCGGCATGGACCACTTCATGGGTCGCACCCCCGAGATCAACTGGTTCGACCAGTTCCTCCGCAACATCACCATCACCGGGGGCCTGGTGCCGGGCCCCGGGTACTTCGACCAACTGCTCGACCTGGTGGAGGCGGGGAGGCTCGACCCCAGCCCGCTGCTGACGCATCAACTGGACCTGACCGACGGCGCCGAGGGGTACGCCATGATGGCCGAGCGACGCGACGGCGTGGTCAAGGTGGCGCTGAAGCCGTGAGCCGCGAACGCCTCATCGACATCGGCCAACCCGAGTTGGCCGATGTGCTCGACCGCGTCGACGATGTCGCCCGTCGCCGTCTCGTCGAGCAGATCGCGGGACTGGACCTCGATCGCGTGAGGCGCCTGATCGACGACCTCGTCACCACCGACGGCGTATCCGAGGACTTCGGCGCCCTTGCCCCCCCCGACGTCGTCCCCCTGGGATCGGACGACGCTGAGGCCATCGCGGCGGGCACCGCACTGCTCCGTGATAATCGTGTGGCCGCCGTCCTTGTGGCGGGCGGACAGGGAACGCGTCTGGGCTTCGCCGGCCCCAAGGGCGCGTTCCCCATGGGCGCGGTGAGCGGCCGGACGCTCTTCGACCACCACGCCGGCCGCATCGCCGCCATGCGCGCGAGATACGACTGTGATCTGCCCTGGTACGTGATGACCTCGCCGCAGAACGACGCCGCCACCCGCACCCTCTTCGAGGAGAACGACTGGTACGGGCTGCCGCGCGACTCGGTGCGGCTCTTCGTCCAGGGCGAGCTTCCGGCCGTCGACCGGAACACGGGTCGGATCCTGCGGGCCGCGCCGGACCTGCTCGCGCTGTCGCCGGACGGTCATGGCGGCATCTTCCCGGCACTCGTGCGGGAGGGGATCCTGGACGACATGCGCGACCGCGGGGTGACCACGTTCGTCACGTTCAACGTCGACAACCCGATGCTGAGGGTCGCCGATCCGCGGCTGCTCGGTCATCACACGCTGGCGCGCGCGGACATGTCGAACATCGTCGTGCGCAAGCACGATCCGCGGGAACGCGTCGGCGTGTTGGCACGGCGTGACGGCCGGGCCGTGCTCGTCGAGTACAGCGACCTGCCGACGGAGGTGGCGGACGAGCGCGCCCCCGACGGCGGTCTTCTCTTCTGGGCCGGATCGATCGCGGCGCACGCCATCGAGCGCACGTTCGCCGAGCGCGTGGGCTCCGACGGCGGGCTCCCGTACCACCGAGCCGTGAAGGCGGTCCCCTACGTCGACGAGAACGGCGAACCCGTCACGCCGGACGAACCGAACGCGATCAAGTTCGAGGCGTTCATGTTCGATGCGCTCCCGCTCGCCGAGCGCACCGTGAACGTCGAGGCGGATCGCGATGAGGAGTTCGCACCGATCAAGAACGCCGAGGGGGCCGACAGCCCGGACACCGCCCGGAGGGCACTGAACCGGCTGTACGCCCGCTGGCTGGCCGAAGCAGGCGTGACGGTCCCGACCGATGGTGGGGGAGATCCGGTCGTCGACATCGACATCGACCCGCGCTTCGCCATCGACGCCGACGACCTGGCGCGGCGGCTGCCCCCGGGGTTCGCGCCCCGCACGGGCGAGCCCATCCTCCTCTCGGTGGACTGATCCACACGGTGGGTCGTCCGGAGACGCGGGGCCCGGACTCCCCGGGCCCGACGCGGTGCGTCAGGCCTTCGCGCGGTCCCGCTTGCGGACCTGGTGCGGAAGGGCGAAGGTGATGCCCTCGTCGCTCGGCACCTCGCTGCCGCCGCGCCGCCACCCCAGCGATTCGAGGTGCTCGGCCACGCCGATGACGAGGCTCTCGGGAGCGGACGCGCCCGCCGTGAGCGAGATGCGCATGCCCTCGCGCAGCCAGGACGGGTCCAGCTCGGACACGTCGTCGATCAGGTGCGCATCGGCACCCCGGGCCCGTGCGACCTCGACGAGGCGCAGCGAGTTGGACGAGTTCTGCGATCCGACCACCAGCACCAGTTCGGCGCCCTCGGTCACCGTCTCCTTGACGGCGTCCTGACGATTCTGGGTCGCGTAACAGATGTCGCTGGACGTCGGCTCGATGAGATCCGGGAAGCGACGACGGAGGATCGTGATGATCTCGCTCATGTCGTCGAGCGACAGCGTGGTCTGCGTCGCGAGCGCGACGTTCGACGGATCGGGGACCTCCACGATACGTGCCTGTTCGACGTCCTCCACCACGATCACTCGGTCGGGGGCCTCGCCCCGTGTACCGATCACCTCGTCGTGGTTCGTGTGCCCCACGAGAAGGATGGTGGCGTCCCGCTTCGCATAGCGGCGGACTTCGGCGTGGACCTTGCTGACCAGCGGGCACGTCGCATCGATGATCCGGAGACTGCGCTTTTGGCAGCGCTCATAGATCTCGGGGCTGCTCCCGTGGGCGGAGAGCACGATGGTGGAGCCCTCCGGAACCTCCGCGGGGTCGTCGACGAAAACCGCGCCCTTCGCGGCCAGACCGTCGACGACATGGCGGTTGTGGACGATCTCGCCGCGCACGTAGATGGGTGCGCCCTCGTCCTTAAGCGCCTGTTCGACCGTCTCGATGGCGCGGTCGACACCGGCGCAGTAGCCGCGGGGTGAGATCAGGGTGAGTGATGACGACATGCGAGGGTCAGCCTAGCGCCTTCCGCCGAAACGGCGACGGCCCATGGGCATCGGAGCCCGCGGTTCTGGGGCGCCGCGTTAGCATCGCGGGTATGGCCTTACGGACGGATCTTGCCGGCGAACTCCTCGAACTGGCCACGGACGCGGCCCGCACGGCGGGTGAACTCCTCGCGGCGCGCTTCGGCGGGCCGGCCACGGGGATCGACACCAAATCCACGCGCACGGACCTCGTGTCGGACGCCGACCGGGACGCGGAGCGCGTCATCCTCGACCGCATCCGCGGCCGTCGGCCCGACGACCGCGTCGTCGCCGAAGAGTCGGGTGCATCGAGCGCGCCGGGAGCCGGCGGCGTCACCTGGCACATCGATCCCCTGGACGGGACGGTGAACTACCTGTGGGGCATCCCCACCTGGTGCGTGAGTATCCATGCCTCCGACGACGACGGCGACCTCGCCGCCGTGGTCCTCGATCCGTCACGTGGCGAGCTCTTCACCGCCGTGCCCGGAGCCTCCCGTCTGAACGGCGATCGACTGGCGATGCCTCCGTCGTCGGATCTCGGTGACGCGCTCATCGCGACGGGGTTCGCCTACGACGCCGCCGTCCGCGACCGGCAGGCTGCGGTCCTCGGTGGCGTCGTACCCCGCATCCGCGACATCCGCCGCGCCGGGTCGGCCGCGCTGGACCTCGTATGGCTGGCCGCCGGCCGGGTGGACGGGTACTACGAGCGCGGCCCCCAGATCTGGGACTGGGCCGCCGGTTCGATGATCGTGCGGGAGGCCGGCGGCGAGGTCGCGCATCTCGCCCCGGCCGACGGGATGCCCGATGGCGTCATCGCCGGGCGGCCCGGGATCGTCGAGCGACTTCGCCCTCTGGTCGATCCGCTGCACGCCACACAGGGGTTCCGGGGCCCCGTCGGCCAGCGATCGTGACCGACACCCGTGCGGGCCATGAGACCGAGATGACTAGTGCTCGGTCTCGGGCTGTGCCACCACGAGGCGGAAGCGTGCCGTGCGCTCGTCGTCGCCCAGACGGAAACGGAGGACCACGTCCATCGGCTCGGGCACGATGACGTCGACCGGCGCGGCGAACATGGTCACGGTGTCGCCCTCCCGCTGCCCGGGGGCCCGGCTCGCCTCGATCTGCCCCTCCAGGGACCAGCAGTCGAGAGGGACGGCGTCCAGGGTCTCGAGGCGGCCCGAGAAGGTGACCCCGCGATCCGAATGGCTGAATGGAACCCGGAGCGACGCGGCCACGTAGAACCGGTGGGGCTGGTCGAGGGACGACATCTGCACGGCGGTGAATCCCCCGCCCATGAGGTACAGCTTGCCGTTGACCACTTCGGCGAAATCGGCCAGGAGCAGACTTTCGATGGTCGGTTCCACGTGATCCCCTCGCGTTGCCTGATGACGGGGAGCGTAGCCCAGGTCCCCCGCCCTTCGCGCGGCGCGCGGTCGCCGTACCGGGCGGGCTAAAGCGGCACGCGTCGATCGCCGATGTCATGGCTGAGAATCCCTCCGGGATCCCGAAACGCCATGTACGCCTCCTCCCGAAATCACTCGGTGGTCCGATGACCACCGGTCAGTCCCCCCTCCCCGTGCGAACCGTCCTCGGTGGCGGTCTCCGCGTCTATCGGGGCGCATGGACGAAGCTCATGCTCCTCAGCGCGATCACGACGATCCCCGTCGCCCTGATCGCGTTCATGCTGGCCCGCGAGTCGGTTCCCGCCAGCGCCCGGGTCGAGGACGGACGCATCGTGCTCGAGTCGGTGGAGTCCCTCAGCCGCTTCAACCTCGTCATGGGCATCGCCGTCCTGATGACGTTGGTGGGGAGCCTCCTCTCGATGGCGTCGCTGCACGTGGCCCTCGCCGACCAATACTTCACCGGTGACTGCGACTGGCGCACGTCGCTTCGGACCGGTCTGCGCAACACCCCCGGGGTTCTGGCCGTCACCGCCGCGAACGTCGCCGCCGTCGCGCTGCCCGTCATCCTGGTCTCCCGGTTCGGATCGACCGATTACATGGTCATCGACGCCCTGACGTTCGTCGCCGTGCTCGTCATCTGGGCGATGACGACCATTGTCGCGATGGTCGCGATCCCCACGATGGTCCGGGAGGGATGCGGCCCCGTCGTCGCCCTGCAGCGTGCCTGGAGCGTGCTCATCGGCGGCTGGATCCGGACCCTGGCCGCCCTCCTCACCTGCGGCGTGGTGGCCCTGTTCGTCCACGGTGTCCTGAACGGGGCGATCGGAGAGCCGCTCCGCGGGGGCGCCGACGGCGTCGGTGCCGTCCTGATCGGGATCTTCCTCCCGTTCACGCTCGGCCTCGTGCTCCTTGCACCTCTCACCGCCGCGTTCGTCACGATCGCGTACTTCGATCAGCGCCTTCGCCGCGGAGAGGACCCCGCTGCCGATGCCGTCGAATCGGCGCGTCCCGAAACCGAGCCGGACGACACCGTCGAGGCGGTCGCCACGGTCACCGTCGCGGAGCCCGCCGCGAGCACCGCGTCCGCAGACGAGCCCGTTGCGAGCCCTGAGCCCGTCGCGGAGCCCGCCGCGAGCACCGAACCCGTCGGGGAATCCTCACCGAGCCCCGAGGTCCCGAGCGACGAGCCGGTCGCACCATCTGCACCGGTAGCGGATGCCGACATCGCCCCGACGGACCCCGACACCCGGCCCGCCTTCGGCCGCACGCCTCCACTCGAGCGGGCCGCCGCGATGGCCCAGGCCGCCGCGGTCACGGCGACGGCGCCGACACCCGACCAGGGCCCATCCGCACCGGCCGTTCCGTCCGCCGAACCGGCCGCCGCGGATGCCCCATCCGCACCGGCCGCGGAAACGGCATCCGTCTCCCCCGAGGCCACCGAGCCGTCACCCACATCCGAGACCCCGCCGGCCGCCCCCGGCCCGCCGGAACCCGCACCCCGTCCCGCGCGCACCGCACCGGTGACCGACACCCCCGCATCGCGACAGCCCGTCGCACCGACCGCACCCGTCGCGCCCATGGCCGATGTGCCGGCGGACACCGCGCCTCCGGCACGACCGACGCCTCCCAGGCCCCGCACCGCGCCGACGACCCCCTCCCCGCACCCGGCATCACCTCCGACGGCTCCGCCCGCGCGTCCGTCGACCACGCCACCGCCGATTCCCGTCGCGCAGCGTCCAGCGGTACCGGCACCGGCACCCGCCCCGGCCGGCCCGGCCGCCGCGCCCGGCGGTCAGGGACCCCCGCCCGGCTGGCCGGCGCCGGCCGCCACGCCGATCACGTCCCGGCCGAAGCCACTGACGAGCCCGGCATCCGACGACGGCATCCCCCGCATCGCCGTGGTACCCGCATCCTCATCACGCCGGGACAACCCCCCGGTCGCGGTCACCGCCGCACCCACGACCCCGGCCGCCCCCGCGCCACCCTCCGCGGCCGAAGCCCCAGCGCTTCCGGACTGGGACGAGCCGGAGGGCGCGGCGTCCCACGCGGCCGACGGGCGCTCAGCTCCCGGGCGCCCGCCGACGCCTCCGGCGGAACGCCCGGCGAAGCCGGCCAGCGGTCCGGCCCGACCGTCGCACTCCGGCCGTCCCGCTACCGACCCGCGCGGCCCCCGACCCCCGGCCTCGCCGGGCCCCGGTCAGCAGCCGAAGCAGGGCTGAGCGAGAGGGCCTCCGGCGGCGGGGTGGTGACGGACGGGTCCGCACCGCCCCCCGCGCGAGTATCGTCCCCGTCATGCCGAACGAGATCCGCCGCACGAAGATCCTGGCGACGGTCGGGCCCGCGTCCGAGTCCGCCGACGTCCTTCACGAGATGGCCCTTGCCGGGATGGATGCCGTACGGCTGAACCTCTCGCACGGAACCGTCGAGCATGCCCTCCTGGTGCACCGTCGCGTGCGCGAGGTGGCCCGTGAGATGGGCCGGCCGATCGGAACCCTGGTGGACCTCCCCGGCCCCAAGGTGCGCGCCGGCACGTTCGGCGTCGAGGGCGTCGAGCTGGCCGACGGCCAGACCATCCGGCTCGAACCCGGCAACGGAGAGTCGACCTCGCAGGTCATCCAGGTGGACTACGAGCCGCTCCTCGACAGCGTCCAGATGGGCGACCGCATCAGTTTCGGTGACGGCGGTCTCGACTGCGAGGTCATCTACACGGGGCGTGAGCACCTGGAGGCCGTCGTCATCCACGGCGGGCACATCTCAGGACGCCCGGGCGTCCACATCCCCGCCGACCGGCTGCGGATCAACACCCCGACCCCGCACGACCTGCAGATCCTCGACGCGTTCGTTGACGAGGGCGTCGACATGGTCGCGATCTCCTTCGTGCGCAGCGCCCATGACGTCCGGCGCCTCGGGACCGAGCCGCATCCCCGCGGCCCTCTCGTCGTCGCCAAGGTCGAGACGCGCGCCGCGGTCGAGAACCTGGCAGGGATCATCGACGCCTCGGGTGCCGTCATGATCGCCCGCGGCGATCTCGGCATCGAATACGCCATGGAGGAGGTCCCGCACCTCCAGAAGATGATCACCCGCGAGTGCATCGCACGGGGACGTCCCGCGATCACGGCGACGCAGATGCTGGAGTCCATGGTCCACGCCCCCACCCCCACCCGGGCCGAGGCGACCGACGTGACCAACGCCGTCTTCGACGGCTCGTCCGTGGTGATGCTCTCCGGCGAGACCGCCGTCGGAAACGACCCGGTCAACGTCATCGCCACCATGTCGCGCCTCTGCGAACGAGCGGACCACGGCTTCGACGCGCAGGCGTGGTTGCGCCTGGTCGCCCCCCTCCGCACGGCCGAGGTCGGCCACGCCCACGGCGACGACGAAAGGGCCGTCACCGACGCCATGACCTCCGCGGCCACCCGCGTCGCGGCCAGTGTGGACGCCACCGCGCTCCTCTGCCTCACCCGCTCCGGGTTCACCGTTCGTGCCATGGCGCGGTTCCGCCCCCCGCAGCCGATCCTCGGCTTCTCGCCGGACGCCCGCGTGCGTCAGCAGCTCTCGGTCAGCTGGGGAGCAACGCCTCTCCCGCTGTCGGGCTTCGACGACAACGACATCATGGTGCGCGAGGCGCTCGACCTGGCACGCAGGGACGGCCACGTGCGGTCCGGCGACAACGTCGTGGTGCTCGCGGGGACGAACGCCCGGTCACCCACCACCGACGTGCTCCGGGTGGTGCGCGTGCCGTAGCCCGTTACCGCGCGTCGGCTGCGGGCCCCGGCGGATGGGAATCCGCCCGCCCGCCCCGTCCGATCCGCCGGGGCCGACTACCCGGCATCGCATGGCACTCGCCGCACGTTCCGGATTGGGTGGGTGCCGAACCCTGTGTCTCGAGGCCGGATGGAGGGATACCCCGCCGGGCAAGGGACAACCAACCTGGTGCGTCGTCCGGTACGCAGTCCGACGCCCGACCACGTGAGGCCCGGCGCGAAGCCCCGGGACCGGTGGTTGGCCGGGGCGGGCGGGTGGATAGCCCACCGCCAGTCCCGGGAAAACACTCCCGGACCAACGGCCATCCTCGGCTACGCCCCGGAAACAACGAAGGGGCCCGGCCGGGCCCCTTCAAGAGCGCGTGTATCCCGGTGGAGGTTAGGCCTCGTCCTTCAGACGACGGAGCACCGTCTGCAGGATGCCACCGTTGTTGAGGTACTTGAGCTCCGCGTCACCGTCGATGCGGGCCAGGGTCTCGAACGAACCGGTACTGCCGTCCTCACGCGCGAACTCGACGGTGAGGTTCTGGCGCGGCTTCAGGTCGGTGAGGCCCCTGATGGTGAAGACCTCACGGCCGGTGAGACCGAGCGACTCGGCGCTCTCGCCGTTCGTGAACTGGAGCGGAAGGACGCCCATCCCCACCAGGTTGCTGCGGTGGATGCGCTCGAAGGACTCGGTGATGACGGCCTTGACGCCGAGCAGCAGGGTGCCCTTGGCGGCCCAGTCACGGCTGGATCCGGTTCCGTACTCCTTGCCGCCGATGACGATGAGCGGAACGCCCTCCTCCTGGTACTTCATGGAGGCGTCGTAGATCGACGTCTCCTCGCCGTCCGGGAGGTGGACCGTCCAGTTGCCCTCCTTGCCGCCCGCCAGCGCGTTGCGCAGACGGATGTTGCCGAAGGTGCCGCGCATCATGACCTCGTGGTTGCCGCGACGGGAACCGAGGCTGTTGAAGTCGCGTGGCTGCACGCCCTTGGCGGTGAGGTACTTGCCGGCCGGCGAGGTGAGCGGGATAGCGCCGGCGGGCGAGATGTGGTCGGTGGTGACCGAGTCGCCGAGGAGCGCGAGCGCGCGGGCGTCGACGATGTCGGTGACACCGGGCGCCTCGGGGGTGAGCCCGACGAAGAACGGCGGCTTCTGGATGTAGGTGGAGTCCTCGTCCCAACCGTAGTTGTCACCGGTGGGCGCGTCCATCGACTTCCAGTGCTCGTCGCCCTCGAAGACGCTCGCGTAGTTGGACGAGAAGACGTCCGGGCCGATGGCCTCGGCCATCACCGCGTCGACCTCCTCGCGGCTGGGCCAGATGTCGGCGAGGAAGACGTCGTTGCCGTCCTTGTCCTGTCCGAGGGGCTCCTTGGTGAGGTCCTTGTCGACCCGGCCGGCCAGCGCGAAGGCGACGACGAGCGGGGGCGACGCGAGGTAGGCGGCGCGGACGTTGGCGTGCACGCGGCCCTCGAAGTTGCGGTTTCCCGAGAGCACCGCGGCGACCACGAGATCGTTGTCCTCGATGGCCTGCGTGATGGGCTCGCTGAGCGGACCCGAGTTGCCGATGCAGGTGGTGCATCCGTAGCCCACGAGGTTGAAGCCCAGCTTGTTGAGCGGCTCGGTGAGGCCAGCGTTCTCGACGTAGCTGGTGACGGCGCGGCTGCCGGGAGCGAAGCTGGTCTTCACGTGCGGCGGGGTGGTGAGCCCCTTCTCGACGGCCTTCTTCGCGAGGAGGCCCGCGCCGATCATGACCGACGGGTTCGAGGTGTTGGTACAGCTGGTGATGGCCGCGATGGTGACCGAACCGGATCCGAGCGGGAAGGTCTCGCCGTTGTCGCTGACGTCCACGGTCGGGTAGTGCGGACCGGAGCCGTTCTGCACGAGCCCCTCAGGGTAATTCTCGCGGAACTCGTCATCGACGTCCGGGAGGATGACGCGGTCCTGAGGACGGCGGGGTCCGGCCATGGAGGGCTCGACGTCCCCCATGTCGAGGCTGAGGTACTCGTCGAACTCGGGATCGGGGTCGTCGTCCGTGCGGAAGATCCCCTGTTCCTTCGCGTACGCCTCCACGAGCGCGACCTGCTCCTTCGACCGGCCGGTCAGGGTGAGGTAGCGGAGCGTCTCGTCGTCGATCGGGAACATGCCGCCGGTGGCGCCGTACTCGGGCGCCATGTTGGCGATCGTGGCACGGTCGGCGAGCGGCAGGCTGGAGAGGCCGTGGCCGTAGTACTCGACGAACTTGCCGACGACTCCCTGCTTACGGAGCATCTCGGTGAGCGTGAGGACGAGGTCCGTGGCGGTGGCACCCGACTTCAGCTGGCCCGTCAGCTTGACGCCGACGACGACCGGGTTGGGCTGCGCGAGCGGCTGGCCGAGCATGCAGGCCTCGGCCTCGATACCGCCGACGCCGAATCCGAGGACGCCGAGCCCGTTGACCATGGTGGTGTGGGAGTCGGTTCCGACCAGGGTGTCGGGGAAGGCCGCGAGTTCGCCGTCGACCTCGCGCGGGATGACGACCTCGGCGAGGTACTCCACGTTGACCTGGTGGACGATGCCGGTGCCGGGCGGGACGACGCGGTAGTTGCGGAACGCCTGCTGCGCCCAGCGGAACACCGAGTAGCGCTCGGCGTTGCGCTCGTACTCGAGCTCCACGTTCTGCTCGAAGGCCTGCGGCGTACCGAAGCGGTCGACCTGCACGCTGTGGTCGATGACGAGGTCGACCGGCACCAGCGGGTTGATCTTCTGCGGGTCGCCGCCCAGGTCGACCATCGCGTCGCGCATGGCGGCGAGGTCGACGACGCAGGGGACGCCCGTGAAATCCTGAAGGATGACGCGGGCCGGCATGTAGGGCACCTCGGCGGCGGTGCCGCTGTTGGGCGTCCACCCGATGAGGTTGCGCACATCCGCCTCGGTGACGAACTCGCTGCCGCAGTTGCGGAGGACGTTCTCGAGGAGGACCTTGACCGTGTACGGCAGCCGCGGCAGATCGGCACCCGTCGCGTCGAGACGCCAGATCGCATGCTTGCGCCCTCCGACGTCAAGGATGGCTTTGGCACCAAATGGATCGCTGCTCATACGACTCCCAACTCGTGGACGGACGCTCAACCCGGTAGGATACCGGACAGGCTGCGGCTCCTTCTCATCATTTTACGACCTTCCGCTCTCCTGAACTTGGCTTCAAGCACGACGACGTCGACGCGGTCGCCCACGGCGTCTCCGGACCCGGAATCCGTCGCGCCCACGTCCCCGCAGGCCGAGAGGGCGCAGGGACGACGCAGCCCGCTCTGGTCCGCCGTCTCGCTGGGGTTCTTCTCCGCCCTCGTGTCCGTCGCCGTCTGCATGGCGGCGTACGTCTTCACCGGAACGGTGCCCGACTCACCGAAGAACTGGGCCATGCAGATGGGGCTGCCGTTCATCCTCCCCCTCACCGTCGCGCCCATCCTCACGTTGGGGATGTTCCGTGCGACGCAGGACCTCCGGGAGCGCACCGAGCAACTGGAGGCGGAGATTGCGGCCCGACGGCATGCAGAGGAACGGCTGGCGGTGCTGGCCGCGGTCGACGACCTCACCCAGGTGCTCAATCGCCGTGAGTTCTTCGCGCGCGCCCAGCGCCTGGCACAGAACTCGCGAGGTGCGATGGTCGTCGCGGTCCTCGACCTCGACCACTTCAAGCGGCTCAACGACACCAGCGGCCATTCGGCGGGTGACGAGGCGCTTCGTCAGTACGGCGCGATGCTGCGTGAGCAGACGCTCACCGAGCGCGGGGCGGTCATCGGACGATTGGGAGGGGAGGAGTTCGGGATCATCCTGCCCGCCCAGGCGCTGGACCCGGGCAACGGCGCCGTACCGCTGTTCGAGGCGATCCGTCGCACCTGCGAGGCCATGGAGCACGGGATCACCACGAGCATCGGGGTGTCGGACTGGGTACCGCCGGACGACTCGATCGACGCCGCCCTCGGCCGCGCGGACGGCGCGCTGTACCGGGCCAAGCAGCGCGGTCGCAACAACGTCCAGGTCGTCCGGCGCGACGACCACCCCGACGGCCTCCCGTCGGACGGATCGCCGGTCTCACGGCGTTAGGGTCGGTCCCTGCGGAGAGGCATCCGCCCACCCGGTCCACCCACTCGGCCCGGGCCAACCGCCGGGTCGCCCGGAGGACGGCCCTCGTAACCGTAAGACGCAACGGATCCCCTGAGGGTTACGCACACCTGCCGTCGACGAGGTAATCGTCCTTCGGGCGCGACCCCGGCCTGGCGGAAGGGCATCGACCCACCCGCCCCGGCCAGCCGCCAGGCCGCCTTCTCGGCGGCCCCTCGTAACCATCAACCGCAGGCTTCCTGCTGATTTCGCGCACCTGCCGTCGATGGGGCGACGTGGCTCCAGGTCAGTGGGCCAGGCGCTTGTACTTCATGCGTTTCGGGCGGTCCGCATCCTCACCGAGGGTACGGCGCCGGTGTTCTTCGTACTCGGCGTAGTTGCCCTCGAACCACACGACCTCACCGTCGCCCTCGAAGGCGAGGATGTGCGTGGCGACGCGGTCGAGGAACCACCGGTCGTGGCTGATGACCACGGCGCAGCCCGAGAAGCCGTCGATGGCGTCCTCAAGAGCGCGGAGCGTGTCGACGTCCAGATCGTTCGACGGCTCGTCGAGCAGCATCAGGTTGCCGCCGGTCGCGAGCATCTTCGCCAGGTGCACCCGGTTTCGCTGGCCGCCCGACAGCTGTCCGACGAGCTTCTGCTGGTCGGCGCCCTTGAAGTTGAACGATGCAACGTACGCGCGTGAGTTCACCTCGACCTTGCCGCCCAGCAGCATGATGTCCTTGTCACCCGAGATCTCCTTCCACACCGTGTTGGAGGGTTCGAGTTCGTCACGGGCCTGGTCGACGTACGCCAGCTGGACCGTGTCGCCCACCCGGAGTTCACCGCCGTCCGGCGTCTCCTGCCCGGAGATCATGCGGAAGAGCGTCGTCTTACCCGCCCCGTTGGGGCCGATCACACCGACAACGGCGGCCTTGGGCAGGGAGAACGACAGGCCATCGACCAGAACGCGGTCGCCGAAGCCCTTCACGAGGTCCGTGGCCTCGACGACCAGGTCGCCCAGACGCGGGGCCGGGGGGACCCGGATCTCCACGTTGGACTGGCGCGAGTGCTCGGCCTCCTCGGCCACCAGGCGCTCGTAGTTCGCCAGACGTGCCTTGCCCTTGGACTGGCGGCCCTTGACACCGGCACGCACCCATTCGAGTTCGCGTGCGATGGACTTACGGCGGGCCGAGCCCTCCTTCTCCTCCTGGGCCAGCCGGGCTTCCTTCTGCTCCAGCCAGGATGAGTAGTTACCCTTCCAGGGGATGCCCTTACCGCGGTCGAGCTCAAGGATCCACCCGGCGACGTTGTCGAGGAAGTACCGATCGTGGGTGACGGCGACGACGGTGCCCGGGTACTCGTCCAGGAAGCGCTCCAACCAGGCGACCGACTCGGCGTCGAGGTGGTTGGTGGGCTCGTCCAGGAGCAGGAGGTCCGGGGACGAGAGCAGCAGACGGCAGAGCGCCACCCGACGGCGCTCACCACCCGAGAGCTTGGTGACATCGGCGTCCGCCGGCGGGAGCCGCAGCGCCTCCATGGCCACCTCGAGCTTACGATCGAGGTCCCAGAGGTCGTCACGCTCGATGGCGTCCTGCACCGCCTGGAACTCGTCGAGGACCTCGGTCATCTCGTCGGGCTCGAGCGGCTCGGCGAGCTTCGCCGAGAGCTCCCCGTAGCGATCGAGCTTTGCGCGCTGGGGGCCGACGCCCTCCTCGACGTTGCCGAGCACGTCCTTGTCCGGGTCGAGGGTCGGCTCCTGCTCCAGGTACCCGATGGTGGTGCCGGGAGCAGCGGCGGCGTCTCCCGAGGAGGGCTGCTCGACACCGGCCATGATCTTGAGCACGGTGCTCTTACCGGCCCCGTTGCCGCCCAGGAGGCCGATCTTGGCGCCCGGGTAGAACTGGAGGTTGATGTCCTCGAGGATGCGCTTGTCCTGGTAGGACTTGGACATCCGGTACATGGTGAAGATGTACTGCTCGTCTGCCATGTCGGGCATCTTGGCATCGACGTCGTGCGAGCGCCCACTTCGCGTCGCCGACCGACCGCCACCCGTGCGGGGGAAGAGCGGCACGACACCGATGTATCCGCATCCCACCGCGGTGGCCGGCTAACACTCTTTGCGAACGTGTTACTCTGTAATCAATAGTTGCACTTGGTCACGAAGGATCGGGGTGGACACATGCAGTTCGGAATCTTCAGCGTCGGCGACGTCACCCCCAATCCCATCACCGGGCGGGTGCCGACCGAGCACGAGCGGATCACCGCACAGATCGCGATCGCGAAGCGCGCCGATGAGGTCGGCCTCGACGTCTTCGCCGTCGGACAGCACCACAACCCTCCGTTCGTGGCATCGTCACCGACGACGACCCTGGCCTTCATCGCGGCGCAGACCACGAGGATCATCCTCTCGACGTCGACCACGCTCATCACCACCACGGACCCGGTCCGCATCGCCGAGGACTACGGCGTCCTCCAGCACCTCACCGAGGGCCGCATGGACCTGATGCTGGGCCGCGGCAACACCGGACCGGTCTACCCCTGGTTCGGGAAGAGCATCCGCGACGGCATCGACCTGGCCATCGAGAACTACGCCCTTCTGCACCGGCTCTGGCGGGAGGACGTCGTCGACTGGGAGGGCCGGCACCGCACACCGCTCCGAGGGTTCACCTCCACGCCCCGCCCCCTCGACGGCATACCGCCGTTCGTCTGGCACGGATCCATCCGCAGTCCGCAGATCGCCGAGCAGGCCGCCCTCCACGGCGACGGCTTCTTCCACAACCACATCTTCTGGCCGAAGGAGCACACCGAGCAGATGGTCCGGCTCTACCGGGAGCGCTACGCACACCACGGACACGGCGACCCCGACCAGGCCATCGTCGGCCTTGGCGGGCAGGTGTTCATGAGACGGAACAGTCAGGACGCGATCCGCGAGTTTCGCCCGTACTTCGACCGGGCACCGGTCTACGGAGGCGGACCCTCCCTTGAGGACTTCATGGAGTCCACGCCGTTGACCGTCGGAAGCCCGGACCAGGTCATCGAGCGAACCCTCGGATTCCGCGACTACGTCGGTGACTACCAGCGGCAACTGTTCCTCGTCGACCATGCCGGACTGCCCCTGAAGACCGTCCTCGAACAGATCGATGTTCTCGGCACCGAGGTCGTGCCGGTCCTGCGACGCGAGTTCGCCGCACTGAAGCCGGCACACGTGCCCGACGCCCCGACGCATGCGAACCGGCTCGCCGCGCGGACGGCGAACGATGCTCAGGACGCGACGACCGTGGCGCCCTAGGCGTCAGCGCCCCTCGGCGATGACCTCCGGGTGCGCCGCCCCGTAGGCGCGCACCGCGTCCAGGACGGGCGCGACGTCCCGGCCGGCCGCGGTCAGCTCGTACGACACGCTGACGGGTGGACCGGGGCCCACGTGACGCTCCGCCAGCCCACGGGCGCACAGTTCCTTCAATCGCGCCGACAGCACAGCATCGGTGACACCCGGAACGGCCCGAGCGATGTCCGAGAACCGGCGGCTGCCGTCGAGCATCGCCTGGATCACCGCGCCCGCCCACGCACGACCGAGGACACCCATCACGTCCTCCAGGACGGAGCACTGGGTTTCGGTCCCGCCGTCAACGCCCATCACGCACCCCCATCACACTACGAGCTACTCACCTCATCATAGTGCAGGTCTCGGGACGGGGACGAGGGTGCGCGCAAACGGACGGCCCCGCTAGTCCCTGCGGCGACGGTGGAGGAAGAGACGGTCCGCGATCGCACCGAGGATCGCCGACGCGAGGATCACGTAGATCATCCTCATGTTGACGCTCCAGAAGAGGATGTGGACCTCCTGCGAATCGCGATTCGCCAGAGCGAACCACAGGATCAGGACGACGATGACGGCGCCGACGATCAGTTTGGTGCGGTTGGCGTTGTCGGGCCTGCCCCCGGAACGAGATGTGTCTGCCATCGAATCCTCCTTACGATTGGAATGGGCGTTGACGTTGGTCCTCACGACGGTGACACGCCACCGACCGGCCCAGCGGGGACGAATCATCGCAGCCCGGTCGGGCGCACGGAGATCTCACCGCGACACGTGGCCGGGAGAGGGAGGCGTACGATGCGAGCGATGCGCATCGGTGTCCGTGTTCCCCAGTACGGCGGCTCCTGGCCGGACATCCGCGCGTCCGCCGAACGAATCGCTGCACGGGGCTTCGACGGGATCTGGGTGAACGACCACCTCCGGTCGCCCGGCCGGGTGAAGCACGAGCCGACCTTCGAGGGGCTCACGACCCTGGCCGCACTCGCGCCCCTCGTCCCCCGTGTACGGCTCGGCGTGGCGGTGCTCTCGGCGTCCTATCGGCCGGCACCGCTCGCCGTGCGGATGACGAGCGTGATCGACGCCATCGGAGGAGGCGACCGCGTGGTCGTGGGCCTCGGCACGGGATCCGACGCGGGCGAGCACCGCGCCTACGGGATCCCGTTCGCCGACCGCGCTTCGCGGACCCGCCACCTCCGGAGGACCGTGGAGGTCTTCCGGACACTGCACGCGCATCCCGACGCCGCGACCCTGGACGGCGTGCTGGTGGAGGCCACCAACCGACCGAACGCCGCGCCACCCCTCTGGCTGGCCGCGCACCGTCGCCGCCTCCTGGAGTACGCGGGCCGCGAGGCGGACGGCATCGTGGCGGCGTTCGTCGACCCGGACGCGTTCGCGAACCGCCTGGCGATCGCCACGGCCGCGCGCCGGAGCACGGACACCGACTTCGCCGCCTGCCTCTACACCTTCGTCATGCCCCTGATCCCCGAGACGGAGGCATGGCTCACCCCCGAGGCGGACGCGCTCGGGACGACTCCCCGCGCCGTTCTGCGCTGGCTGGCCACGACGGGCCTCGTCGCGCCGCCCGACGAGCTTCGCGACCGCCTCGCGGAGTACGCGTCCGCCGGAGCGACCGACGCCGTCCTCGCGCTGCCGTCCCGGACGCCGCCGGAGCTCGTCGACGCGGTCGCCGACGCACTGGGATACACGTGATGAGCGCGTCACCGTCCACGACGGCGAACATCGCCCATCTCCTCGTGGGCCGGTGGATCGACTCCGGACGCGGCGGCGATCCCGCAGTTATCGACGACGACGGCATGTGGACCTTCCGGGACCTCGACGCGGCGGCGGCGCGCTTCGCCGGCGCCCTTCGTGAGCGCGGCGTCACCGCCGGAGACCGCGTGGCCATCGTGCTGCCCGACTCCCGCGCCTGGTGTGCCGCATTCCTCGGTGCGCAGCGCATCGGCGCGGTGGCCGCGCCGTTCGAGCCGCATCCGCCCCGGCTACCCGCGGCGTTCGCCGCCTTCGCGCCGGCCATCGTCGCGACCGAGTCCGGCACGGACCTTCCCGACGGATTCGCCCGGATCTCACCGCAGGAGGGTGACGCCGGTCCGTCGGAGCCCGTCCATCGCGTGCTGCCGACGGATCTCGCCTACATGATCTTCTCGTCCGGCAGCACCGGTGCCCCGAAGGGGGCGATGCACGCCCATCGGGATCTCATCGCGAGCATCGAGGGCTACAGCCGGGAGGTACTTGCTCTCGGACCAGGAGACAGGACGCTCTCGGTCGCGAAGTGCATGGCGTCGCTGGGCTTCGGCAACGGGTTCTTCCGGCCGCTGGGCCGCGGCGCCTGCGCCGTCCTCACGCGACGTCGCCCGACGGTGCGCCTCGTCCTGGCGGAGGTCGCCCGGACCCGGGTGACCGTGCTCTCCGGCGTTCCGACCTTCTGGTCGCAGCTGGCCAGATTCCTCGAGCGCCACCCGGACGAGGGTGCGCTCGAATCGGTCCGTCTCGCGGTCTCCTCGGGAGACAGCCTTCCCGCCGTCGTGCTGGAGCGCATGCGGGGCCACGGGGTCGACGTGGTCGAGGGCTTCGGGTGCTCGGAGTGCAGCAACATCGTCCTCTCCGTCCGGCCGGGTGAGCATCTGCCGGGTACGGTGGGCCGCCCGGTCGCCGGCGTGGAGCTGAAGCTGGCCGACGACGAGGGGACGCCGGTCCCCGACGGGACACCGGGCCGCCTGTGGATCCGAAGCCCGTCGAACACGACCGGGTACTTCCGGCGTCCGGAGGAGACGGCTGACGTGGTCCGCGGCGAGTGGGTGCGGATGGGCGACGTCCTGAAGTGCGAGGACGGCGTGTTCCGCCACGTCGGACGGCGGGACGACATGTTCAAGGTGGACGGACGGTGGGTCAGCCCCGTCGAGCTGGAGGGCGTGATCCTGCGGCACGCGGCCGTGGAGGAGGCGGCCGTGGTGGGTCTGCCGCAGGACGACGGTCTCGTGAGGACCGCGGCCTTCCTGCGGGCCCGGGACGACGTCGCGATCGATGCGGCGACGGATCGCGAGATCCGCCGCCTGGTGGCGCACTCCGTCGGTACGTTCGCCGCACCGCAGATGATCCACTGGATCGACGAGCTGCCGCGGGGCGCGACGGGAAAGGTCGACCGCCGGCGCCTGCGTCGCGACGCATCCTGAGGTCGGCCGTGGGCCGAGCGACCTCACGGCGCGTACACGGCATGTCGAGCACCTCCTCCGGGACGGACATCCACGAGACGGGAAACCCGCGAACTGCCTGCATCGGCTAGTGTCCGGGGGTCCCCGGCACCCACGAGCAGCCGGGCATTCCTGGTTTGCAACCCTAAGGAGCATGATGACGAGCAACATCACCCCACCCGCGGGCGTGGAGATCCGCGGCCCCGAGGTCCCCGGCATGTCCGAGGTCCTCGTACCGGAGGCGATGGAGCTCGTGGCGAAGCTGCACCGCGAGTTCGACGGCCGCCGCAAGGAGCTTCTCGCCGCCCGTGAGGAGCGCCAGAAGCGCATCGACGCCGGTGAGCGTCCCGACTTCCTTCCCGAGACCAAGGAGATCCGCGACGGCGACTGGACGATCGCGCCGGAGCCCGCCGACCTCGCCAACCGTACCGCCGAGATCACCGGACCGGTCGACCGGAAGATGATCATCAACGCCCTGAACTCGGGTGCCAACTCGTTCATGGCGGACTTCGAGGACTCGAACACCCCCACGTGGGAGAACGTCATCGCCGGGCAGATCAACCTGCGCGACGCCGTCAACACGACGATCACCTTCGAGGGCGGCGGCAAGTCCTACAAGCTGAACGACGAGATCGCGACGCTCTTGGTGCGCCCCCGCGGCTGGCATCTGCTCGAGAAGCACTTCCTGGTGGACGGCGAGCCCGTCTCCGGCGGTATCTTCGACTTCGCCCTCTTCATGTACCTGAGCGCGAGGGACAAGATCGCCGCGGGCAGCGGCCCGTACTTCTACCTGCCGAAGCTGGAGAGCCACCTGGAGGCCCGCCTCTGGAACGACATCTTCATCCGGACGCAGGACGAGCTCGGCATCCCGCAGGGCACCATCAAGGCGACCGTCCTCATCGAGACGATCGTGGCGGCCTTCGAGATGGACGAGATCCTCTACGAGCTGCGCGACCACTCGTCGGGCCTCAACTGCGGCCGCTGGGACTACCTCTTCAGCGTCATCAAGAAGTTCCGCCGCGATCCCGACTTCGTGCTGGCCGACCGCGCGCTGGTCACCATGACCACGCACTTCATGAACTCGTACAGCCTCCTCTGCATCAAGACCTGCCACCGTCGCAACGCCCACGCCATGGGCGGCATGGCGGCGCAGATCCCGATCAAGGGTGACGAGGAGGCCAACGCGGCCGCGCTCGAGAAGGTGCGCCAGGACAAGGTCCGCGAGGCCAACAACGGCCACGACGGCACCTGGGTCGCCCACCCCGGTCTCGTGCCGATCGCCCTCGAGGCGTTCAAGGCCGTCATGCCCGGCGACAACCAGATCGACAAGAAGCTCGAGGACGTGGACGTCACCGCCGCGGACCTCCTCGACTTCGGTCCGTCCGGCCCGATCACCGAGGCCGGCGTCCGCACCAACATCAACGTCGGCGTGCAGTACATGGGCGCCTGGCTGGCCGGTGTGGGTTGCGTGCCGATCCACAACCTCATGGAGGACGCCGCCACCGCCGAGATCTCCCGGTCACAGCTGTGGCAGTGGATCAAGAGCGACAACGGCGTGCTGGAGGACGGCCGCAAGCTCGACGAGAAGCTCTTCGACGAGCTCTTCGAGTCGGAGATGGAGAACGTCCGCGCCGAGCTCGGCGACAACTGGAAGCTCGGTCGGTACGACGAGGCGGCGAAGATGTTCAAGGAGATCTCGAAGGCCGACGACCTGGTGGAGTTCCTGACGCTGCCGGCGTACGACGAGATCAGCTGACGCTTCGGCGTACATCCACCGCCTTTCCTCGGGCCGGCGCAGGAGACTCCTGCGCCGGCCCGAGATCTCTCGGGACCCGGGAGATCGGGTTTCACGAATCGGATGCGGGACGCCCGGCGTACCGCGCCGGGCGATTTCACCCGCCCCGGTGTGCCCCGGCCTTCGGCCGCCCACATTGTCATGGGGTGTCACAAGACGGCATCTTCCCCGGCGCGACGGGGCGTACGGGGAGTACGGTTGCGGTTGTTGTTGGACCGACACACGGAATGAGAAGGACGGAGCAGCATGAAACTCCCATCGAAGCTCGAGAAGGCGTTCAACGATCAGCTGACCCTCGAATTCGGTGCGTCGATCGTCTATCGCCAGCTCGCCATCGAGATGGACATCCGGGACCTCCCCGGCATGGCGTCGTGGCTCCGCCATCAGGCGGACGAGGAGATCGTCCACGCCAACAAGTTCATCGACCACGTCAGCGACCGCGGCGGCAGCCCCCAGATCGGCGCGATCGCCGCCCCGAAGGTCAAGGTCGACTCGGTCCTCGACTGTTTCACGTCCGCACTGGCGCATGAGGAGAAGGTCTCAGCGTCCATCCGCGACCTCTACCGCACCGCCGAGAAGGAGGGCGACCTCGACTCGCGCCCCCTGCTCAACTGGTTCCTGGAGGAGCAGATCGAGGAGGAGGCGACGGTGTCCGAGATCATCGGCCGCGTGGAACTGATCGACAACGACGGTCCCGGCCTGCTGCGGCTCGACGCCGAGCTCGGTCTGCGCCCGACGGGAAGCACCGAGGCCAGCGCCGAGTAGTCGCGCCTGCGGGGTGGGGCCGTCCGCACATGGATGCCCCACCGCGCCACGGCCTCTGAGACGAGGCGGTGCGACGCCGGGACGAACCGGCCCGCGCATCACGGGGCCGGCTGTTCCGCGCCTCGTCCGGAACCCGAAGGTGGTACGTCGTCATGGTGCGGCCACGACGCCGGGTCATCGGACGGGCATCGTCGTTCCCCTCAGACGTGTGCGTCGCACCCGCGCCCAAATACGCGGAGGCCCGCACCTCAGGGTGAGATGCGGGCCTCCGATCGCGAAGCGAGCGGTCGAGTCCCCTCGGTCTAGCTCTCCTTCTTGATGAGCTTCGTCAGCTCGGCGCTCTCCGGTGCGGTGAGAGCGTCGACGCGGTCCTCGGCCACATCCGCGGTGAGGATCTCGCCGACCTCCTGGGCGATCCCCGAGAAGATGCCGAGTTCCTTCATGCGGTTCGCCTGGTGCAGGTTGTCCTCGGTGGGCGTGAGGTAGTGGATCGACGTCGATCCGTAGCGCTTGATGAGGAACAGGTGCAGAAGGACCGACATGCGCTTGCGGTGCGCGGGCTCGAAGGTCTGCTGGTCGCGGACCGAAAGGATGGAGCGACCGCGGCGGTCCGTCAGCTGCGAGAAGACCGTGTGCGCGAGCATCTGGTCGTCCTTGCCGAACACGGCGAGCTCGAGGACCTCCGAGTTGCCGGTGTACGGACGCAGACGGACGCGGAACGGACCGTCGACGTTGTAGAAGGCGCCCCACTCCTCCACCCAGCCGGTGAGGGTCTTGGTGGGAAGCTCGGTGACCTGGAGGTGCTGCGACTGGGTCGAGCCCTCGCCCATGGCCTTGGTGGTGGCCGTCTGGCCGGAGGCGGCCATGAGGCCGGCGTCGGCGCGGGGGCCGCCCACGAGGGTCTGCGGCGTGCGGTACGGCGACTCGAGCAGACGGAGGCGACGCTGGACGCGCGCGAGGGCGAGCATGCCGTCCTCGAGCAGCGACCGCGAGAACTCCTCACACATGAGGCCGTCGATCTGGTGGCCGCCATAGGTGATGAAGTTGAACACGAAGCCGAGCTTGCCGAGCTCCGCCGGGAAGTCGCGCATCTCCTCCTCGGTCATACCGGTGGTGTCCCAGTTGAACGACGGGGAGAGGTTGTAGGCGAGCATCGCCTCGGGGTACACCGCGTGGATCGCCTCGGCGAACTCACGGGCCTCCTCGAGGTCGGCGATCTTCGTCTCCATCCAGAGGATGTCGGCGAACGGCGCGACGGCCAGCGACTTCTGGATGGCGTAGGGGATGCCGCCCTGGACCTGGTAGTAGCCCTCGGGCGTCATGGCGATGTCGGCGTCGAAGTAGACGTCCAGGCCCAGCTCGGCGGTCTTCGCCCGGGCGGCACGCCACGAGGCGGTCGACGCGAACGCCGTCCACTCCTCGACGCTCATGCCGATGTCGGAGCCCTCGTCCTTGGCCTGTGCCAGCTTCTCGGCGACGGCGGTGCCGTACGTGCGCAGACCCGCGGCGTCCTGCCACGCGGCGACGAACTTGTCGCCGACGGTGTCCAGGTATGCCTCCTGACGGCCGCCGTTCGCCCTGTAGTCGGCGATGGCCTGGTCGATGTCGGCGGTGAGACCCACCTTTGCGAGCCACGCCTCGGCCTCGGCGTAGTCCTCGTCCGCGACGGCGTAGATCTTGAAGCCGTTGAGCTCGTCCAGGCCGCCGTTGTGCAGCTGGCGCATGATGGCGAGGAACGTGTTGCGGTACGGCGTGACGTCACGCGTGGTGGCACCGAGGATGAACGGCTGGTCGCGCTCGTCGGAGGCACCGTCGATCAGGTTGGCCGCCTCGGCGTCGGTCCGGGCCACGATGATGCCGGGGACGCCCATGATGTCGAGCTGGAAGCGGGCCGCGTTGGCGCGCTTGATCTGCTCGTCCGACGGCACGAGGACCTTTCCGCCCTGGTGGCCGCACTTCTTGACGCCGGGCTTCTGATCCTCGATGTGGTAGCCGGGGACTCCGACCTCGACGAAGCGTCGGACCAGGTTGCGGACGTGCTCCGCACCACCGTGGCCGGTGTCGGCGTCGGCGATGATGAAGGGCCGGAAGTCGACCTCGGGGGTCGCCTCGCGCTCGGCGTCCGTCATGCGGGACCGGGCGAACTTCTGGTTGCGATCCGCGGTGAGGAGCGCGCGCACGAGACCGGCGGCCTCATCGGGAACCTGGCTCAGCGGGTACGAGGCCAGGTCGGGACCCGGGTCCTCGTCCTTGGAGCCCTTGGCGGAGGTGGCCCAGCCGCCGAGGTAGATGCCCTCGATGCCGGCGCGCTTCATGGCGACGGCCATACCCGGTGAGTACGGGCCGTACGTCGTGATGGAGCGCTTCTCGCTGAACAGCTTCCGCAGGTGTGCGTAGAAGGCGGTCGCCGCCTCACGGGCGACGATGTAGTCGGACTTGATTACGCCGCGCTGCTCCGCGACCTGCGTCGCGGTGAACGCGCGGGTCACCCGCGAGAACCGCTCGCTGCGCTGATACTGCTTGATCTCCTCGATCTCTTCCTGGAATGTCCCCATGGATCACTCTCCTGAGCCGCCGGATCAGGCGTCACCGATGCGGATGTCCGACCGGCGTCGCCCCCCTAGCTGTTTACGTCGCAAGTTTGAAGTGGGTCCCCCGAACAAAGCACGGCATCGCCGGACATACGTCATGGACGATCCGCCGTTCCGCGAGAGGAATCGCACCTGGTCGGGACGTTCCAACCCGCAAAGGTGGTGAACTCTAGCCGGACGGCTGTTCCCGCCCAACTATGACACTGTTGTAACGAACCATCCTCGCGATCCGGGGCGGTCGGTCCGGTTCTGAGGGACGACCGTGCTTGGGATGCCGGCACGGCCCGCCTATGCTCTCGGTGTGAGCACCGCATCGCACGGGAAACCCTCTCTGCTCGTTCGGTTCACCTTCGACTCCGAGGGGAATCTGAAGGGCGGACGGCTGCTCGCGATCACCGGATCCATCGCCATGCTGGTGTCCCTGGGGACCCTGGTGGCGGTCTATCTGACCAACGAGGTGAGCCCCGCCGCGATGACCTGGTGGGTCACGGGCGTCTTCGTCGCGGTCAAGATCCCCCTGATGGCGTTCTTCTGGTGGCTGCTCGGCACGCGCAACCCGAACGACACCGCGCTGGGAGAGACGGAGGCGCGCGAGATGATCATCCGTCTGCGGCAGAGGTCCCTTCACACCGCCAGGTACACCGATTCGGACGATCGCTTCGAGGGCCTGATCGCGGAGGCCACGTTCGTCGCGGTGCACGCACCGGAGGACGTCCGACCCGACGCCGACGCCCTCGTCGCCGAGATCGAGGTCATGAAGGCCGAGGCGCAGTCCGGACCCTAGATGGGTGATTCCACGGAAGCGTGGATGTGGGGTGCGTTACCGGTGGATACGGGCGCCGCACGCCGACGGTCATCAGGGTGGTGTCCTTTCCGAGGCGTCCGGTGGCCGGCCTGGGGTGGGCGGGTGGATAAGGAACGCATCCGCGCCGCCGGGGGTGTGCACCACGCCGCGATTTTCGTGGGATCGACCATCCCGATGGTTGACTCCATCTAGTCGGTTCCGGACACCAGACCGCTTCGCAGCGCGTACCGGACGAGGTCGGCACGGCTCTGCGCCTGCAGCTTCCGCGTCAGGCGCGCCCGGTGGGTCTCGACCGTCCTCGGGCTGACCACGAGGACGCGGGCGATCTCCGGGTTCGTCATACCGAGCCCGATCAGCCGGAGCACCTCCCGCTCGCGCGGTGACAACCGCTCAACCGGTCCCAGGCCGTCGTCCTGGACCAGGAGGGCGCCGATCACCGGATGGATGTACGTGGTGCCGTCCACGATGGACCGGAGGGCACGGAGCAGGTCGTCGCCCGTGGCATCGACGGTCAGCACGCCGGATGCCCCGGCCGCCACGGCCTCGCGCACGTCGGCGGCGGCCACCGGCGGCGGGGCGAGCACGAGTGTGGGGGCCCCGCGATAGGCGACGTTCAGCTCGCGGATCGTCCGGGGGACGTCGGACCGCGGCGCGAGGACCACCACTCGTTCGCGGGCATCCTCGGCGAGGATCGCTGCGAGGCCGCGCAGGTCGGACGCGTCCTTGACATCGGCGACCTCGGTCCTGCTCCGAAGCAGCGCGGTGACCGCCTCACGGACGAGAGGCTGCTCGGCGAACACGGCGATGCGCAGTCCGTCGGCCACGATCCCCGATCACCCCGCCCCGGGGAGCGGGACCGGTGAGCTCGCCCCGGTGGGCACGCGGCCTCCGCATCCGTCATGTGACCCGTGCGGACGACGCCGCACGTCGGCGCGGCGGCATCCGCGGCCGCATACGGGAGAGGGGCGCAACGGCCGTCCCCCCGGTGACGCCGCGGCGCGAGAGGCTAGCGTCGTGCGGCCTCCTCGTCCAAGGCCTCGTTCACGAGGCTGTCCGCCTCGGAGTTGTGAGCGCGGCGGACGTGCTCGAACGTGATGGAGGTGAAACGGCGGCTGAGATCACGGGCATCCCGCGACAGTCCCTGAAGCCCGGGCGCCTTGACGCGCCAGCGCCCGGCCATCTGCTCGATGACCAGCTTGGAGTCGCCGTGCACCGTCAGATGCCGGATTCCCAGATCGAGCGCGCGTGCCAGGCCCGCGATCAGGCCGCCGTACTCGGCCTCGTTGTTGGTGGCGACGCCGATGGCACGCCCCTGGCGTGCGACGGACTCGCCGGATGAGTCGGTGATCGTGTAGCCCCACGCCGCCGGACCCGGGTTACCCCGGGAACCGCCATCGAAGAACAGCACGGCCGCGCCGGGATCCGAGTCGAACAGCGATGTCTGCGTCGAGGTCATCGAACGTACCGCGGGATGCGGTGACGCGGGCTATACGCCGACGGTCTCGGCGGCTTCGAACGCCTCACGGGCGGCTTCGAGTCGCTCCCAGGCCTCGGCCTCTGCACGGGTGTACTCACCCTCGTCGAAAAGATGTGACGACTTCGACACAGAGAGGTAGTCGGAGGTCGCACGTTCGAGAGCTTTTTCCAGTTCGGAGCGCGTCGTCATCTCTCACCGTCCCAACCGCGACAGGGTCGCTGATCGTGTTCCTCGTCAAGGTAGCGCAGCACGAAGGACTCTGCCTTTTTCATCGGTTGAGAATGAGACAACCATGAGTAGGCTGCGACTGATGTCGTCCCCGACCACACCGCCTCCTCCCCTGGACGACGGCGCGCCGGCCCGGGATCCCCTCGAGGAATTCTCGCGCTGGATGGACGCGGCCACGGCGGCGGGAGTCCACGAGCCGATCGCGATGGCACTGGCCACCGCCACCCCCGATGGCGCGCCGTCGGCGCGGATGGTGCTCCTGCGGGACTTCGGACCGGGCGGCTTCGTCTGGTACACGAACTACGAGAGCCGCAAGGGAGGCGAGCTGACCGCCAACCCCGCGGCGGCGCTCCTCTTCCATTGGGCCGCGGTCGGTCGCCAGATCCGCATCGAGGGGGCCGTGGCCCGCGTACCCGGCGAGGTGTCGGACGCATACTTCGCATCCCGGGAGCGGCTCAGCCAGATCGGCGCGTGGGCATCCCGGCAGAGCAGGCCGTTGGCCGACCGCGCGACCCTGGAGGCCCGCGTGGCAGAGATCTCCGCGCGGTTCTCGGGCACGAGCGTGCCGCGACCGGCGGACTGGGGCGGCTACGTGCTCACCCCGACGGCCTACGAGTTCTGGCAGCACCGGGAGAACCGGCTTCACGACCGGTTCGCCTACACGCGCGACGACGCGGGATGGCGGCTCACTCGCCTGGCGCCCTGAGCTCCGCGTCGGAGGCCAGCCGCCCCAGCTCCCGCTCGGCCGCCTCATAGGAGTCGGCGACGAACCACCCCGCCGAGAGAGCGCGGGTGCGGGCACGGCCGGGTAGCTGCCCCGGCCGGACGACGAGCGCAACGGGTCCGCCTGGCTCGTCGACAAGTCGTTCGACGAGAGTACGCATGCCACGCGCGTTCCGGAGCCGGACGGCCAGGAGATCGATGAGCACCGCATGTCCCGATCGGCGGGCGGCGGCGAGGGCGTTCACGACGGACGCCACGGTGACGGGCGCGATGTCACCGGAGATGGCCAGCCGCACCAGCCGATCCGCCACCACGACATCGACCTCGCCGGGGTGGGCACTCGAGGTGGGCGCGATACCGCGCGACCGCGCGCGCACGGCGGCCGGAGATCCACAGAGTGCGCAGCGGATGTCCTCCCGGGACCCCGCCTCCGGAATCCGACCGGTGACGCCGAGCACCGCGTCCAGAAGGCCCGCGCACGTCTCGCAGACGGGTATCTGATCGATACCCCGGGAGCGCTTGGGCGATATGGACTCATTGCTGTTCACGTCGAGCTGTTACGTCCGTTGGGGGGTACCGGTCCAAGCGCGCCCGGTTCACCGAAACCTAGGTCAGCGTATGTCAAGCCGGAATCAAGAATCGTGCCGCGGATATCAAGATCCCATCAAATCGCCCGCAAGAAGACGGATTCCGAGCGCCGGAGCCATCATCCGTCCGGCCGCAGGCGGTAACCCACGCCCGTCTCGGTGACAAGATGGCGCGGCCGTCCGACCTCGGCCTCCAGTTTCTGGCGGAGTGTCGCCATGTGGACCCTGAGGTAGTGGGTCTCGTTGACGTACTGCGGGCCCCAGATGGTCCGCAGAAGCGTTGCGTGGGTCAGCACGCGTCCTGCGTGTCCCGCCAGCTGCGCGAGCAGCTCGTACTCGAGCGGGGTCAGATGCACGAGATCGCCCCCGCGCCTGACCTCGCGCAGCGCCAGGTTCACCTCGACGTCGCCGAACGTCACGGTGGGGTTCACGCCGCTCGTCGTGACGCGGCGCAGGGCGGCGCGGACGCGCGCGAGGAGCTCCCCGACCGCGTACGGCTTGGTGACGTAGTCGTCCGCCCCGGCGTCCAGGGCAGCGATCTTGTCGACCTCGGTGTCGAGGGCCGACACGACGATGATGGGGAGGTCGGTCCACTCCCGCACGGCCCGGCAGACGTCGACCCCGCTGCCGTCGGGGAGAATGAGGTCCAGGATCGCGACGTGCGGCGGACGCACGGCGAAGGCCCGGACCGCGTCCTGTGCCGTCTCCGCACTGGCGACCTCGTAGCCCGCGGCACGAAGGGCGGCCGACAGGCCTCGGACGATCTGCGTCTCGTCGTCGACGACGAGCACCCGCGCCCCGTTCATCGCGCGTCCCTCTGATCGACGGGAAGGGACACCAGGAACCGTGCTCCACGCGATACGGCGGGGTCCAGCTCGAGCCGACCGCCCTGGGCCTCCGCCAGGCCCCGGGAGAGCGCCAGGCCGAGACCCAGCCCACCCCGTTCGTGCTCGCCGACGAACGGCTCGAAGACCGACTCCTCGGAACCCGGACGGACACCCGGACCGTTGTCCTCGACGGTGAAGATCACCTCACCATCATGCTGGACGACCCCGACGGCGATGTCGGGGCCACCATGCCGTACGGCGTTGTGGATGAGGTTGAGGAGTATCCGCTCCGTCAGGACCGGGTCGGCGCGCACGAGCGGAAGGTCCGGCGCCATCTCCAACCGGATCGGCACCGCGCCGACGAGCGCCGCGGCGGCCTCGAGCGCGCCGGCCGCGAGTTCGTCGGCCGAGCACGAGTCGAGGCGGGGCACCAGGATGTCGCCCTCCAACCGCGACAGATCGAGGACGTTGGCGACGAAGCGGTCGAGCCGCGTGGTTTCGCCGCGCACGACCGCGGCGAGCTCGCGGCGCTCCGCCTCGTCCGTGACCCCCTCCAGGGCGGCCGCGGCGTTCGCGATCGCCGTGAGCGGGCTTCGGAACTCGTGCGACACGCCGCGAAGGAGCGCGGTGCGGAGGGCGTCGCGCTCGCGCAGCGCATCGGCGTTCTCGCGGGCGATCGCGTAGAGACGCGCGCGTTGCAGCGCCTGCCCGGCGACGTCGACGAACGTCTCGTGGAGGGCATGATCGTCCAAGAAGAAGCCGTGGGGCTCGGAGTAGAGGAGGAGGACGACGCCGTGCCGGGAGGACTCGTCCGAGGGCATGGGGACGGCGACGGCCGAGGGACACTCGGGGACGAGAACCGCCAGCGCCGGCAGGTCGTGCTGGATCGACGCGAAGGGCTCCGAGTGCCAGGTGACCCCGGTGGTCGCCACCCGTGCGAGCGTTGCCTGATCCTGGCCGGAGGGCCAGTCGGCCGCGACGAGATGGCCGATGCCGGAGGGTTCGCCGGCGACGGGCATGAGGCGTCCGTCCTGTGGCATGAGCAGTACGCCGTGCGCAGCGCCCAAGAGCGAGAGGGAGCGCGTGAGCAGGACGTCCACCACCTGCTCGGGCGTCGCGGCACGCGAGAGGCTCGCGACCACTTCGTTGATGATGCCCTCACGCCGCCGTGCGGCACGCTCGTCGGCGAGAAGGCCGGCGCGCTCATCCTCCGCGCGTCGTTGCATGGTGATGTCACGGATCGTGGCGACGTACCCCCGCACGCTGCCGTCCATCCGGCGGAGGGCGACGCGCGAGACCACCACGGGGACCACCGACGCGTCCGCCCGCCGGAGCTCGGTGTGCTCCTCGCCCGTCACGCCCCCGGCGGCGACGTGGGCATCGGACGACTCCGCGTCACCGCGGGTCCAGAAGGGATAGGGAGGCGATGCGCCCACCAGCTCTTCCCGCCGGAACCCCGTCATCGCACAGAGGCGGTCGTTCACATCGGTCAGCGTCCCATCGAGCGCCGAGACGGCCAGTCCGTCCTGAAGGGCGTCGATGAGCGCCGTCGAGTAATCGCGTTCGCGACGGAGGGCCTCGCGCGCACGGTGTTCGCGCGTCACGTCGACGACCACCACGCCGACACCGTGGATCGGCCTCCGCGGCGGCCGGACGGGGTAGTAGCTCACGAGCCAGTGCCGGTCCGTGCGCCCCTCCGTCACACCGGAGAGCGGAACGTCGAGGATCGGTATGCCGTTGCGCAGGACGCGCTGCAGCTCAGCGATCCTCAGGGGAGGGAACCGCGGCGCGAGCCGGTCCACCGGTCGTCCGGCCACCTCGTCCGGGGTGTGGCCCCCGATGGCCGTGAACACGGGGTTGGCGCGAACGACGGTCAGGTCGCGGTCCAGATAGGCGAAGCCGACCGGCGCCGAGGTGAGCAGGAGGTCGAGGAGCGCCTCCACCCCGCGGCGGGCCGACGGGTCGAGGTTCGGGATGGCCATCGCGACGAGGTCGGCGATGCCGGCGAGCGTGTCGACCACCGAACGCCGAGCGGTCTCGCCGGTACGGAATCCCACGATGAGTGCACCCCACAGATGGAGCCCCACCTGGACGGGCACCCCGATGCCGTAGCCGTACTCGGTCGCCAGGAGCCGGCCCCGCGGGTCCACCATCCGGTCGTAGCCGGATGCCACCGCCGGCGCACCCGTTCGGTAGACGCGCGCCGCCACGTGGTCGGCGTCGAGGGCGACCTCGCGAGGAACGCCGTTGGGGAACATCCCCTCCCGGGCCCACCGCCCGGTCAGATGCCCGCGGCCGTCCTCGAACCGGACGAGCCCGCATCCGTCGGCGTCGACCAGCCCGGCGGCGATCTCGCAGACGAGGGCGTAAGCCGCGTCGCCGTCCACGCCGTGCACAACGGCGAACGCGATCTGACGCAGTGCGTCATACCGCGACGAGGGACGCGATGGCTGGGTCACTGGGCTCCACCGGGGTGAGTGGACGGGTACGTCACCGTACCCGGTCCGCGCGGTACGATGCGGGACGTGGGACGACGTGACCGATTGATATACGGCTTTCACGGCCTGGGAGTGGAGGGGGAGTTCCTCTCCGAGATGATCGGCGGACCCCTCGGAATGCCGGGCCCGATCCGCCCGGACACCGACGTCTACATGACCGAGGACCCCCCGACGCTCAACGTGACGATCGATCTGGCCGGGCTCGATCCCGAGTCGCTCGGCGTCGTCCTCGACGGCGACGTCCTCACCGTCAGCGGCCAGCGCCGCCGGCCGGACGAGGGCGGCCGCAGGGTCTACCACCACGCCGAGATCGACTGGGGCCGCGTCGAACGGAACCTGCGGCTCGGCACCCCCGTGGACCCCGAGTCGAGCACGGTCCGGTACGAACGCGGCCTGCTCCAGATCGCCCTTCCGCTGGCGGCGCGACCGGTCATCACCCGGGTCCTCCTCACCGTATTGACGGTCTAGAAATGGCCATCGACCCCTCCCTGCAGACAGAGGTGGCTGAGATCCCGCGCCAGCTCCCTGTCCTCCCCCTGAAGAACACGGTGGTCTTCCCCGGTGCCATGGCACCCCTCGCCATCGGCGAGGAGCGCTCCATCCGGCTCATCAACGACGTGGTCGACTCGTCGACGCGGATGATCGCCCTGGTGACCTCGAAGGACGCAGACGTCACCGAGCCGGGCCCGGACCTCCTGTACGAAGTGGGCACGGCGGCCGTCATCCAGCGGATGATGAAGGCGCCCGACGGCACCCTCCGCATCCTTGCGCAGGGAGTCGAGCGCATCCGGGTCGGCCCCTACCCGACCACCACGCCCTACCTGGTGGCGAAGGTCGAGGCGATGCCGCAGGAGACGGCGTCCTCACGCGAGATCGATGCCCTCTCCCGCAACATCCAGAGCATCTTCAGCCGGATCATCGATCTGGTCCCGTACCTGCCGGACGAGCTGGAACTCGCCGTGTCGAACGTGCAGGATCCGACGCTCCTCACCTACATCGTGGCGGCGTCCATGCGGTTCACGACGGAGGAGAAGCAGGAGCTCCTCAGCGAGATGGATCTGGAGGCGCGGCTGCGTCGCATCACGGTTCTCCTGAACCGCGAGGCCGAGGTTCTGGAACTGGGCGCGAAGATCCAGAACGAGGTCCAGTCGGACATGGAGAAGGAGCAGCGGGAGTACTACCTCCGCCAGCAGCTCCGCGCCATCCAGCAGGAGCTGGGCGAGACGGACGAGACGCAGGCCGAGATCAACGAGCTTCGCGTCCGCATCGCCGAGATCGACCCGCCCGAGATCGTCCGGAAGGCGGCCGACCGCGAGCTGGACCGGCTCTCGCGGCTGCCCGCCGCCGCCGCCGAATACTCGGTGATCCGCACGTACCTCGACTGGATCCTGTCGGTCCCGTGGTCGACCTACACCGAGGACAACCTTGATCTGGCGCGTGCGCGGGAGATCCTGGACGACGACCACTACGACATCGAGCACGTCAAGGAACGCATCCTCGAGTACCTCGCGGTCATCCGGCTGAAGCACGACGTCAGCGGCCCCATCCTGTGCTTCGTGGGACCTCCGGGCGTGGGAAAGACCTCACTCGGGCAGTCGATCGCCCGTGCACTCGGCCGCAGGTTCGCCCGCATCTCGGTGGGAGGCGTGCGTGACGAGGCCGAGATCCGGGGGCACCGCCGCACCTACATCGGTGCCATGCCGGGTACGCTCGTGCGTGCGATGCGCGACGCCGAGTCGATGAACCCCGTCGTCATGATCGATGAGATCGACAAGATGAGCTCGGACGTGCGGGGCGACCCTTCCTCGGCGATGCTCGAGGTGCTGGACCCCGCCCAGAACAGCACGTTCCGCGATCACTACCTCGATCTGCCGATCGACCTGTCGCGCGTGATGTTCGTCTGCACGGCGAACGTACTCGAGACCATCCCGCCGCCGCTGCGCGACCGGATGGAGATCATCCGCCTCGCCGGATACACCGACGAGGAGAAGCTGCACATCGCCCGGCGGTACCTGGTGCCACGGCAGCTGGCCGCCAACGGCCTCACGTCCAAGGATCTGCGCATCTCGGACGCCGGCCTGAAGACCGTCATCGCCGAATACACCCGCGAGGCCGGCGTCCGAAACCTGGAGCGGCGCATCGGATCGGTGGCGCGCAAGGTCGCCCGCCGCGTGGCCGAGGGCCATACGAAGCGGGTGAACGTGGGGCGCGAACAGGTCCGCGAGCTGCTGGGCCCCGATCGCATCCGTCCGGAGGTCAAGCGACGCACCCGTGAGCCCGGAGTCGCGACCGGCCTGGCCGTCACGGGCGCCGGCGGCGAGATCCTCTTCGTCGAAGCCGGGGTCATGCCGGGATCGGGCCGCTTGGTGGTGACCGGACAGCTGGGTGAGGTCATGCGCGAGTCCGCGCAGGCGGCCGTCTCGTTCGTGCGCGTCAACGCGGAGTCACTGGGCCTCATCCTGGAGGAGGGTTTCTTCCAGAAGCACGACATCCACCTGCACGTTCCGGCCGGCGCGGTTCCGAAGGACGGACCGTCGGCCGGGGTCACGCTGACCACCGCCCTCGTGTCGGCCCTCTCCGGCCGGCCCGTCGACCCGAACGTGGCGATGACCGGCGAGATCACCCTGATCGGCCAGGTCCTTCCGATCGGCGGAGTGAAGGAGAAGGTGCTCGCCGCCTATCGCGCGGGCATCCGGACCGTGATCCTGCCGAAGGACAACGAACCGCAGTTCGAGGCCGACGTCCCGGAGGAACTCGGGTCCAGGATGACGGTCGTGTTCGCCGAGGAGCTCGCCACGGTCCTCGACACGGCGCTCGTGCACCGCCGGGGCGGGCGCCGCACGACGAGGTAGGGCCCGGCGACACCGTCACGCGGAGTGACCGTCTCGCGGCGTCCGCCGGCACCGGCCCGCCGGGACGACGATCCACCCACCGCCCCTGTCGACGACGTTCTACGTGGCGTCGGCGGCCCGTTCGATCGTGGGGTCGGTGAGCAGACATGCACCGTCCTCCTCGGTCGCCGTGGCCGTCACAACCACCCGGTCGATGATCGACACGGTCTGCTCGGCGTTCACGACGCCCACACGAAGGCTTGAGGCGCTGTACGTGGAGGGCAGGTCACGCAGTTCGTTGGGCCCGTCGCCGACGCCGAGGCGAACGGGGACGCGGTCACCGTCGCCGCCCATGAGCGAGAAGAGGTCGATGACCGTGGTGTCGCTCAGGGCCAGCGTCTCGGGCAGCCGGAGGAATCCCTCCACCACGACCCGGTCACCGTGGTTGTCGGGGGTGCACGCGTCGACGACGCTGACGCGCTGCGGATCGCTCTCACCACCGCACCCGGCGACGGCGAGCGCGACCACGGCCAGGATCCCGACGGCACCCCCACGGCGGGGCGATCTCAGCCACTGACTCATCGCGCGAATACTGCCCGATGGCCATGACGGCTCGCCGCGGCGCCCCGCGTGACGACGATGAACGACCCCGGGAACCCGCACCCCCGCGTCGTCAGTCCTTGGGCGCACGCGTGAGAAGGACGGAGCAGGGAGCGTGCCGGACGAGGTACCCGGCGAAGCTGCCGAGGAGGACCCGCTCAACCAGCCCGCGGTGCGACGCCGCGATGAGGAGCGATACATCGTTGTCGGCGGCCCAGTCGCAGACGGCGACGGGCGGATACCCGTCAAGCAGGACGGCGGTCGCGCCCTTCGCGTCACCGATCATCTCGTCCAGCCATTCGGCGGCCGAGTCCTCGATCTCCTTCTGGTTGGGCGCCCATCCCGCAGCCTCGCCCGCGTACATCATCGGCCACGGCGCGACGTGCACGACCGAGAGGCGCTCCGCGCCCAGATCGTCGCGCAGGTGGATCGCCTGACGAAGCGCTTCCTTGGCCGGTTCGGATCGATCGACACAGACAGCGATGTGGGAATGAAGCGGTGGCATCGGCCTCGTCTCCTTGTTGGGTGGCATGACTCCATCACTAATGTACGCCGAAACCCACCGGGCGGAGGACACAGGATCCCCATGGCCGAGACGTTCCTGACAATTGTCAGCAAGCGCGATCACCGCCGGTACGACCCGCGCGGACTCTCCGGCACCGAGGTCCGGCGGATCCTGGACGCCGGACGGGTCGCCGGCAGCGCGCGCAACCGCCAGCCCTGGCGGTTCTTCGTCGCGACGTCGGACGCCGCCCGGGCCCGGCTGGCTCCCGCCGTCTACGTGCCGTCGATGGTGATGGCGGCACCGCTCGCCGTCGCCGTCGTCGCCGATACCCACGAGAGCGGCCTCTGGGCCTTCGACGCCGGTCGCGCCGCGCAGAACATGATGCTCACCGCGTGGGACGGCGGTCTCGTCTCGTGCCCGAACGGGGTGAGGGATGCGGACGTGCTGGCCGTCCAGCTGGAGCTGGAGTCGGGGTGGACCCCGGTGACCGTCCTCACCTTCGGGCATCCGGACGTGGAGCGGGCCGCCTCGCGTCGATCGCCCGAACGCTGGATCGCGCAGGCGCCGAGACGTCCCGCGTCGGACGTGGAGGTCTGGCTGGACGGTGACATGTAGGGCCGCGCGAACGGAGATCCACGGTCGAACGATCACCCATCCCCAGCCCCACGGCAGGAGCCACGCAGTCCGGGTGGTCGGCCCCGGCGGCCGGCCAGGGGTAGGCGGCCGGATCGGCGGTTGGCCGGGGCGGCTGGGTGGATGGCCCACCGCCGGGCCGGATCAAGCACCCAGGAAGGGAACGAACCTCTCGTGTCCCTGAGTCAGAGGTTCGTGGTCGTTCGCCGGCTGCATCTCATCACGAGGCGGTGTCCTCGACCGCCAGAAGATTCCCGATACTCCGGGCGGTCGTGCGTCCGTGCCTCGCCGGAGATTCGCTCGGCAAACGCCAAACGAACCTCTGACGCAAGGGCACTAGCCGTCGGCGCGCGAGGGATCGACGCCTGCGATGGTGTAGTCCATCAGCTCCTGTCGCCCGTGCTCGATGTGGCGCGACATGATGCCGTCCTCGTCGACACGATACTGCCCCACCCGCACCAGGGGCGGCGAGTAACAGTGAATGGACACCGCGGGGCTGCCCTCCCCCCACCCGACCGAGTGGATGTAGCCGGCTCCGCCCTGTCGCACGTCGCCGGGGCGCAGCTCGAGGCGCGTCGCACCCTCGGGGAGGAGCATCTGACGCTCGACGACCATGCCCTGCGCCATGGCGAGGCCGACCCCGGAGGTGTCGTGATCGTGAAAGCCCGTGCCCTGACCGGGCATCCAGGAGAGCACCCAGATGTCGACGCGATCGTCCTCGAAGGCCAGGCGATACCGGCGGCGCTCATGGTCGACCACCAGAAGCGGTCGCCAGACGTCCGGATGATCCGCAACGGATTGCGCGATCGCCTCGAGCTGGTCAAGGGTGAACGGTTCTCCACCCGTCTCGGGGAGGAGCGCGCCGACCGCCCTCGCGATGCCGGCGGGCGGCGCGAGGACCTCGTTCCACTCCTGCGGCTTCAGCCCTCGGAAGTCTCTGGCGGTACCGGATGATGATGTGGGCACAACGATCATCGTAGCCGCTCGATCCCGAGGAGGACCCGACGGGGTGCACGCGGGAACCGGGTGCCCGACGACGACCGCCGAGAGAGTGGGGCACGCCGCTCTCTCGGCGTCGGTCCGGGCGGTCCGCACCCCGCTCGGGATGGGCCGATGCGGCCTTCGCGCCCCGGGAGGGTGACGTGGCGGACACCGCCTGAGCCGATCGCGGTGGGGCGCCCGCGGACGCCGGCCCACCGCGGGCACCACCGTCGGGTCACGCCTCCGGCGGCCACACCTCGTCCGGCTTGGACGGCACCTGCCCGTACGTGAGCAGGCGCTGACGTCCCGGGTCGGCGTCCTCGAGCGGACGGACGGCCGGGACCCGCCAGGCCTCGTAGGCGGCACAGACGGCGTCGGCGTTGTTGGGGTTCTGCCGGACGGCCTCGGCCAGCGCCTGGGCGTCCTGGAAGCCGATGCCGCTCGAGACGCCCGTCTCGGGGCCGAAGAAGTGCGCCGAATCGCCGATGAGGATGAGCCCCGGGATCCACCAGCGCGGGCACCGCAGAAGGGTCGGCTCGCTGTAGCGGATCTGGTCGATCGACTCCACACCCTCCACGCCCTTCGCGGACGAGGGGAGGAGGCGCGCCCACATCTCCTTGATGGCGTCCAGCCCCGGAGCGAGGGCCGCTTCGGCCCCGACCCTCGTGCAGGAGCGCCATCCGCCGGAACCCTGGGGCCACCCAAGGGTGCCGATGTGCCCGCCGTCGGCCAGGTAGATCATCTCGAACGAGGTGCCTCCGGGCTCGGTGCTGGTGAAACCGAGTTCGGCCTCGGCCAGTGGCGTGAACTCCGCCTCCAGGCCCGCCATCTCACGGACAGGCGACATCGTCCCGTCACACGCGACCACCAGGTCCGAGTCGTACTCCTTGCGACCGTCGGGACCCTCGGCGATGACACCGACGATGCGGCCGCTGTCGTCACGGACGAGGTCGACGACGGAGTGCTCGTACTCGACCGGCAGGTCCCGCGCGAGAAGCTGGTGGACGTAGCCGAACGCCACGCAGACGGCGACCGGGTCCTGGTCGGGACGCGGCGCGATGTCCCACCCCTCGGACCGGATCTGGTGCAGAAGCCCCAGTTCCTCGAACGGCGGATAGGCCTGGAAGCCCATCATGTAGCCGCGCGGGATGAACTGTCCCTCACTCATCCGTTCGAAGACGATCGGCTCAAAACCCTTGTTCCGAAGGAGACGCGCGAGCATGAGCCCGACGATCCCACCACCACTGAGCACAATTTTCATGCGTCTACCCTAACGCGTTTGGTGCGTCCGTGTGAACAGCGCGTCGCGAGGCCCCGCGGACCCTCGCCGGACCGCGTCCGCAGCGTCCTGATCCGGTCCCGCGCCGTGCACGGCGCAAGCGATCAGAAGGTGATCTGCGACCCCGCGGGGTACGACCCGAGGAAGACGACGTGTGCGATGTCCTGCTCCTCGAGCGCTCGGAGCGCGGCGTCCACCGCCAGGTCGCGCTGCCGGCTGCCCTCCATGTCGATGAAGAACATGTAGCGCCCCAGACCCTCCTTCGTGGGGCGGCTCTCCAGCTTGGTGAGGTTGACGGCGCGCATGGCGAACTCCTGCAGGATCGAGAGGAGGCCACCTGGACGGTCGCGCGGCGGGACGCAGATGATCGACGTGACGAACCGGCCGGGTCCCTGTGCGTCCACTGCCTCACGTCCCAGCATCACGAAACGCGTGGCCACGTCACGGGCGTCCTCGATGTCGGCGGCGACCACCGTCCCGCCGTAGAGGTCCGCCGCGCGCAGGGTGCCGATCGCAGCCCACGGCCGATCGCCCTCGACCACCAGGCGGACGGCCTCGGCCGTCGAGTTGGCGGCGACGGTTGGAACGCCGGGAAGCTCGGCACGCAACCAGTTCTGGCACTGCGGCACGGCGTGCGGGTGCGAGAGGACCTGGGTGATGTCGGCGAGATCCGCACCCGGCCGCGTGATGAGGTGATGACGGATCGGGTGTACGACCTCGGCGCGGATGACGATCTCACCGTCGGCGCGGGCGAGCGCATCGAGGGTGGCGTTGACGGGCCCCTCCAGGGAGTTCTCGATCGGCACCAGCGCTTCGGACACCTCGCCCGAGAGCACGGCCTCGATGCAGTCGACGACCGTCGGGTAGGGCACCATCGTGTGCTCACCCTCGGGACCGAGGAGACCCAGGAGTGCCTCTTCACTGTTGGTCCCGGCGGGACCGAGGAACGCGACCCTCATGGGATCCGCGCCCGCGCGCCCTCCAGTGCGCGCGCCTCCTCCGGCGAGAGCTCGAGATCGGCCGCGCCCGCGATGATCTCCTTGACGAACAGGCGGGTGTCCTCGCGGCCGTGCAGCGCCGTCATGACGGTGCCGTTCGACTCGCGGTCGATCGATGCCACGGTCCAGGATTGCCGGCCACCCATGTCCCGGTAGGCGTCGTAGCGGACCACGCCGTGGAACCGGACGGCCGTGCGAAGGGCCTCGTCAGCACCCTGGCCGACGTCCGTCATATCGACGCGAAGTGCAGCCAGATCCGACGTCACCCGGTCGATGGCCTCGGCGAGCCCCGCCTGCGCGCTGATGAGGTCCGTCGACCCCCCGTCGCCCAGCGCGACCCGCTGGGCGCGCGTCACGCGCCGGTGCTTGACGCCCAGGACAACGACGCCGACGAGCGCGATGACGCCCGGCGCCGCAGCGGCGGCGAACCACCACCAGGCATCGTGGAAGACGTCCATCTACGCGGAGGGGGTCATCCCCTACCCGCCGGCGCTCTGGAAGCGGACGGTGTAGGTCTGGGCGTTGTTGGTGAGGATCGTCTCGTTCGGCACCGCCGCGACCTCGATCTTGATGGTGCTGGGCCTGTCCAGGTACGGGGGATTCGGCTGGTCGAACGTGACCGTCTGCTGCTTGTCGGACCCCGGCGAGATCTCCTGGATCGTCTTCGTCGTCGTCGCTCCGGAGCTGTCCATGGGCGACGTGTACGTCATGGTGACATTGATGTTCGTCTCGACGAAGTCCCCGCCGTTCTCGACGGTCACCCGGAACGTCGTCCCGGAGGCCGGCAGGCTCTGGGTCGAACCCGGTACCAGCTGCTTCTCGTCAGATCCGCTGACCGCGACGGTCGACACGAGCGCCAGGCCGTGGCGACCCGCTCCGTCCGGATCGCTGCCGCCACCCGAGGGCGCCCGCGTGCGACGGAGGTTCGCGAGGATCTGAGCGATGCCCGTGGGCGCCGTCATGTCGTACGTCGTACCGGGGAACATCTGCGACTGCTGGACGACCACGTCTTTGACGTCGTCCTTCTCGATCGCCGCCTCGGTGGGACGGACGAACGAGCGCATGAAGATGACGTCGCTGGCCGCCATGGCCTGGAGCGGGGCACCGAGGGTGGCGATGCGCTCGGGGGCGTCGATGCCGCCGCGGTTGGACGCACCGATGGCTGCGGGCAGTTCGTTGAGCGCGTCACGCCTGTACTGCAACGCGGTGACCAGGGTGTTGTGCGGTCCCCTCAGGGCGTCGGGCGGATTCAGGTCCGATGCACGCGTCACGAGCTCGTCGGCACGCGCCGCGAGCTTCTTGGTCTCCTCGGAGATCTGCGCCGGGCTCTGCATCTTGCGGTTGTCGAGCAGGGCGCGCAGCTCGTTGCCGATGGTGGACGACTGCTCACCGATCTCGTTGGTCGCGGTGACGTAGGTCCGATAGGAGTCGACGAGCTGATCACGCTGGCATCCCCGGATCGATGTGACGAGCACCAGGAGGACCACGATGATGAGTCCGGCGAAGATGCCGAAACGCACGCCGCGACGCTGGAGGGGCGATCCGCCCTGTCCTCCTCCCGATGACCGCCCACCGCCACGCCCGCCGGACCGGCGCCGTGGAGTTTGCGGTTCGTCGCCGGTACCCTCGTCGAAGAATTCTTCGTCCACGAAGCTCACGCGGCATCTCCGTAATCGAAAACCAAGGGCCTCCGCTTGCTGACGGATTCCGAGAGTGGGCGAGGGGGGACTCGAACCCCCAAGCTCGTACGAGCACTAGACCCTGAACCTAGCGTGTCTACCAATTCCACCACTCGCCCGTGGCGACCACCCCGAAGGCAGGGCCGAAGGATGCTAGCACGGGCACGACGAAGTGAATCACGTGAGGTCTCCGTATCCATCGACTCGAACAGCCTTCGTGAGCACACCCCCACCTCCTCCCATATGGGCGGCCCCGTTCCACCGTGCGCGGCCCGGTTCGCACCGCCGTGCGGACGACGGCGGCCGCGATGAATGAGCCAACGCTGATGATGGGCCGGCAGGTGCTCGGGAGGTATCGCCTGGGTCCCGTCCTCGGACGAGGCGGCGCGGCCACGGTCTACCGTGCCCACGACGCGACGGCGGACGAGACCGTGGCGGTGAAGGAGATCCCGCTCGACGGCGAGATGGCACGACGTGCCGGCGCCGAGGTCCGGGCGGCCGGACGGCTGTCGCACCCCGCGATCGTGGAGCTCCTCGACTTCGGCGAGGATGACCACGCCTGCTACCTGATCAGTGAGCTGGTCGACGGCCAGTCCCTGTCAGCGCACCGGCGCGCCGACACCCTCGGCGACGCCCACTACCTGTCCATCGTCGCCGACGTGCTGGACGGCCTGGACCACGCACACCGGGCCGGGGTCACGCATCGCGACGTGAAGCCCGCGAACATCCTCGTCGACCAGAGGGGGCGGGGCCGCCTGACCGACTTCGGCATCGCGCGCATCGCCGGAGAGGCCGGGCTCACGATGACCGGCGGGCTCATCGGCACGGTGTCGTACATGGCGCCCGAACAGGCGCGTGGCGGTGAGGCCGGTCCGGCGTCCGACGTCTACTCGGCGTGCCTCGTCCTCTATGAGGGCCTCGCCGGTCACAATCCCCAGGCGGGCAGCAACCCCGCCGACTCGCTCCGCCGGGTGGCGAACGGCGACGTGCCGCCGCTGGCCGCGGTCCGCCGCGACCTGCCCTCCGACCTGTGCGCCGCCATCGATGCCGGCCTCGACCCCGACCCCCGCCGCCGCCCGCACGCGGACCGGCTCGCGGAGGTGTTCCGCGGGCACGTTCACGGGGCCCCGCGGCCGTCCTCGCGTCGACGGGCCCGCAACGTCCCACCGGCCGACGCCCACCCCGAGCCGCTGCGCGCGGTCCACGAGCCGCCGGACCCCGTCGCGGCTCCGACTGCCGATCGACCGCCGGTGCCCTGGATCGCGCGGATCATCCCGGCGCTCGTGTTCGGCGTGACGGTCGGCATCGGCGCCGACCGCTTCACCGACGCGCCGATCTCGCTCGTGGCCGGAGTGGGGCTCGGAGCCGGCGCGCTGTTCGCCGTCTTCCCCTGGCTGACGGGCCTCCTGGTCGCGGCCGGAGGGTGCGTGCTCCTGGGACGGGAGGCGCCGGCCTTCGCGCTCCTGGTCGGGGCCACGCTTCTCGTCATGATCGCGCCGATCCGGTCACGGGGACGCCTGCTCGCACTGCCGCTGGCCGCGCCGCTGATCGCCGGGCTGGGCCTCACCCCCGTGGTCGCGTTCGCGGCGGGACTCGTCCGAGGCTGGATGTGGCGCGCGTGGGCGGCCGTCACCAGCTTCCTGGCCATCGTCGTCTGGCAGCTGGCGGCCGGGGCCGACCCGGGCATGGACGGGGGACGCGTCAGCGGTGCGTGGGCCGACATCGACGGCGTGCGATCGCCGCTCGCCGTCGTCACCACGCTGGGGCGGACACTGGGCGATCACCCCTCCATCCTCGCCACGGGCGCCGTCATGACGGTCGCCGTCTTCCTGGTGCCGGGTCTCATGCGACTGCGCCGCGGGGTGCCGCGCACGATCGGGATCATGATGTGGCTGATCGTCCTCGTCATCGCCGTTCGCGTCACCGGCGGCAGCGTCGAGAACGCGATCGGGGCGTTCCTGCCCGGCGGTATACTCGTTGCCGTCGGAGCCGCCATGCCACTCGAACGCTTTCGGCGTGGTCCGGACAGGCGGGGCACGGCGACGCTCCGTGCGAACCCAGTGGAGCGACAGCCAGCCTCATGAGTGCCCTTCGGAACATGGAAAGCGCCATCTCCGGCCTTGTCAGCAAGGTGTTCGGTCGCGTGTTCCGCGGCCACGTCGAGCTGGTCGAGCTGGCGCGGAAACTGGGCCGCGAGATGGAGGACCACAAGTCCGTCTCGGTGACGCGCGTCTACGTGCCGAACGAGTACGTCGTCTACCTCTCACCGGTCGACCGTGCGCACTATTCGTCATTCGAACGCTCGGCCACCCATGAGCTGGCGGACTATCTGACCCAGCGCGCCCGCCACGACGGTTTCACGCTCCTGTCCGAACCGGTCGTCACCTTCGAGACCGACGACGACCTGCGCACCGGCGAGTACGGGATCGCATGCAGGGTGGTGGATCCGCCGGCGGCCGCCGAACAGGACGGCGTCGAGGCGGCCGACGGCGCCGCTCCGGCGACGGGTGCCCCCTTCGCGCCGTACGAACCCGCTGCCGACCTCCTGGTCGGCGACGACGCGGAGGACGACTCCCCGCTCCTCGAGGCGACCGACGACGATGTCCCCCGTGACGAGGCGGCCGCCGCGAACGCCGCCGACGATGCCGAGGTCTCCCCGTCGGAGCCGGTCGAGCCCGATGCGTCCGCGCCCGATCTCGACCTCTCCGATCGGGATGCGGATGCGGACGACGACCCACTTGACAGTCTCTTCCCGTCATCCGACGGGACGGACGCCGACGCCCAGGAGGACCCCGCGGAGTCGTCCGAACCCGTGGACGCACCCCCGGTGGTCGCTGCGGAGTCGGCCGCGCCGGATGACGCCGAGAACCCCGAGCCGCCTGCGGTGCCACCGATCCCCCCGCCACCTGCAGAGCCGAAGCGGCCCGTCGTGCCGCCGCCGTCGTACGGTCCGCGCCCCCCCGACCCGGTGGTGCCGACGGCACGGCCGAAGCCGGCACCGCTCGCCACCCCGCCCATCCCGCCCGCGCACACCAACGACGGGCTGGCCGGTGTGAGCGGCACGCAGATGATGCCGCCGGCCGAGCCGGCGGACAACCGGTTCGTCCAGGAGGAGGTCTCGCTCATCATCGACGGCCGCCGGCACCGGCTGACCAAGCGCACGACCACGATCGGACGCAGCCGGGACTGCGACGTGTCGATCAACGACGCCAACGCCAGTCGCCAGCACGCCGAGGTGCGCCACATCGGACTCGACTACTTCCTCGTCGATCTGGGCTCGACCAACGGCACGTACGTCAACCAGCAGCGCGTGCGCCGCCACGCCATCGCGGACGGCGACCGCATCCTCATCGGAACGACGGAGATGATCGTCGAGCACGTCAAGGTGGACCACGGATGACCGAGACCGGCCTGCTCGTCGCACAGGGTGCGTTCCTCATCCTGCTGTATCTCTTCGTCTGGTCGCTGGTGCGATCCTCGTCGCGCGACCTGCAGGACGCCCGGCCGATCGTGGCGACGCCGCCGGCCGCGGCGGACGACGACGTCCGCCGCGACGAACCGGTCGCCGAAGCCGCCGCCGTCGAGGCGATACCCGTCGTCCCGGCTCCGCCGGTGAGCCCCCTCGAGGCCGACCTCCCGGACCCCGCGGCGGCCGAGCGCGCCCAGCGGCGCCCCACGGGCCCGGCGCTCGATCTCTCCGTGAACATCGAACCGCGGCTCGTCGTCGAGAGCTCGCCCTCCCTCGCACCCGGCAGCCAGTACCCGCTCGAGGCCGGCATGACCATCGGACGGTCGCGGAGCAACGGCATCCCGCTCTCCGACCAGTTCGTGTCGCACATGCACGCCCGGGTCTATCCGAACGGCCACTTCTTCTTCATCGAGGACCTCGGCTCCACGAACGGCACGTTCCTGAACGGCCACAAGGTGAACGAACCCACCCAGCTCAAGGTGCGCGATCTCGTCAGCTTCGGGGACACCGTGCTCCGCTACGAGGAATAGCCGGCCAGTGGACCTTCGCCTCGTCGAAGTCGCCCAGCTGACGGACACCGGACGCGTCCGGGAGCACAACGAGGACCGGCTCTACGCCCTGCCTCCGCTCCTGGCCGTCGCGGATGGCATGGGTGGCGCGAAGGCCGGCGAGGTGGCGGCGCAGATGACCGTCGACCGGCTGGCCGACACCGGTCCGGCACCCAACCCGGCGCTCGTCCTCCAGGCGATCGCCGACGCGAACCGTGAGATCCGGGAGCTCTCGGCCAACGACGCCGACCACGCGGGGATGGGCACCACGATCACGGCCGTGCTCATCGGCGAGAACGTCGCGCGGGTGATGCACGTCGGCGACTCGCGCGCCTATGTGATCCGGGGCGGGCAGATCCGGCAGGTCACCGAGGACCACTCGCTCGTCGCCGAGATGGTGCGGCAGGGCACCCTGACCCCCGAGGAGGCGGAGCGGCACCCGTCCCGCAACATCATCACGCGGGTCCTGGGAGCCGAGAACGACGTCGCGGTCGACGAGGTCGACCTGACGCTCGAGCCCGGTGACGTCGTGCTCGTGTGCAGCGACGGCCTGTCGACCATGGTGCGGCCGGATGTGATGACCACGATGGTGACGGCGGCGCCCACCCTCCGCGACGCGGCCGCCGGGCTGGTCCGCGCCGCGCTCGACGCCGGCGGAACCGACAACGTCACCGTCGTACTCGGTCGCGTGGACGGCACGGCGCTCGCCGACGAGCCTCACCACACCGCCGAGTTCCCGCCGGTCGCACATGACGGAGCCGATGACGCACCGACGGCCGAGGTCGCGGCGGCCGCCGTCGACGAGGCCGCGGCCGAGGACGAACCGACCGTCGAGACGGCGCCGACGACGATGCGGACCGCGGCCGTACTCGAGCCGGCCGAACCGCGACGTACGGGCACGATCGTCCGACGGGTCGCGTGGCTGTCCACCCTCGTCCTCGCGTGCCTCATCGCGTTCGCGGTGTGGATCGGATCGCGCAGCTACTTCGTCGACACCCGGAACGGCGCGGACACGGTCCGCGTCTACCATGGCAGCCCGCTGTCGGTGTTCGGGATCGACCTCTTCCGCGAATGGGGGGACACCCGCATCCCCGTCGACCCGACGGCATCCCTGCCCACCCCGGCGGTGAACACCGGCGTCACCGGCCAGGGCGACGCCGTCTCGCGTGCCGTCGCGATCATCTGGGGCAACGGCATCCCCACCATCCCCGAAATCGTCCCTCCGCCCGATCCGCCGACGCCTCCGGCGAACAGACAGGCGCAGGCACAGGCGTGACGTCGCGCCGCACCCGGGAAGCGGCGTTCCTCCTCGTACCCGCACTGCTCGGCCTCGTCGGAGTCGCATCGGTCGCCACCGCGAAGGCGGGTGAGTTCCGGGCCGGACCGGTGGCGGGCGTCCTCGTCGGCCTCGCCGTGTTCGCCGCGATGAACGTGGCCCTGCGCCTGCGCGCGCCGCACGCCGACCCGTACCTGCTGCCGCTCGTCGCGACGTTGGTCGCCATCGGCCTCGTCGAGCTGCACCGCATCGCCCCGGCGCAGGCGCGGACACAGCTTCTCTGGATCGTGGCCGGCGGTGTCGTCTTCGTCGCGGTGCTCGCACTCCTGCGCGACCACCGCGAGCTGGAGGACTACGCGTACCTCTTCGGCCTCTCCGCGGTCCTCCTGCTGATGATCACCGTCGTGTTCGGCCGCGAGGTCAACGGGGCCAAGCTGTGGATCCCCATTGGCGGAGGCCAGTCGATCCAGCCCGGCGAGTTCGCCAAGATCCTGCTCGTCATCTTCCTGGCCGGATACCTCCGTGACCGGCGCGAGGTGCTGGCCATCCCCACATCGCGGTTCCTGGGCGTGCCGTTCCCGGCGATGCGGCACATCGGCCCGGTGCTCCTCTTCGTGGGCGCGGCGCTCGCCACCGTGGCCGTCCTCAACGACTTCGGAACGGCGCTGCTCTTCGTCGCCATCCTGCTCGCCATGCTCTACGTGGCGACGGGACGACTCGCCTATCCGGCGACCGGGCTCGCCATGTTCGCCCTCGGATCGCTGCTGGTCTACGCGTCGATCCCCCGGATCCGCCTCCGTGTGGAGAGCTGGATCAACCCCTTCAACGATCCCCAGGACGCCGGCTACCAGATGGTGCAGTCGTTGTACACGCTGGCCGAGGGCGGACTGGTGGGCCCGGGGTTCGGAGAGGGCCTCCTCGTTCGCGAGAACGGCTCGACGTTCATCCCCGAGCTTCGCACCGACTTCATCTTCTCGGCCGTCGGCGGCGAACTGGGCTACGTCGGCGCCCTGGCCGTCCTCCTCGTGTTCCTGCTGATCGTGCACCGCGGGTTCATCATCGCGGCCCAGGCCAATGACGGCTTCAGCAAGCTGCTCGCCGCCGGTCTCACCGCGATGTTCGCCGCCCAGACGTTCCTCATCGTCGGCGGGATCGTCCGCGTGGTCCCTCTGACCGGCGTCACCCTGCCGTTCATGAGCTACGGGGGATCCAGCATCGTCACGAACTTCGCGGCGGTGGCGCTCCTGTGCATGATCAGCTCGCACACCCGCCGACCGGTGGGGCCGCGGTGAACCGGTCCATCCAACGTCTCTACGCCGCCGTCATCGTGGCCTTCGCGCTGCTGGCGGTGTTCCTCGCCTGGTGGCAGGTCGTGCGGGCGTCCAGCCTCGGCGACCGCGCCGACAACCCGCACCTGTTCGAACGAGAACGCAAGGTGGACCGCGGACGCATCATCACCGCGGACGGCACGGTGCTCGCCCGGAGCGTCCCGGTGAAGGAGGGGTCGCAGACCCTCTACCGGCGCGTGTATCCCAACGGCACGCTCGCCCCGCACGTCGTCGGATACGCCTCCGCGCAGCTGGGGCAGTCGGGCGTGGAGGCGGAGATGAACCGGTACCTGGGCGGCAGCTACGGCGCCCAACCGCTCCTCGAGCGCCTGAACCTCGACACGAAGGAGGGCGCGGACGTCCAGCTGACGCTGAACCGCCGCGTGCAGGAGGCCGCGAACGCGGCACTGGCCGAGACCGGTCGACCGGGAGCCGTGGTCGCCCTGAACCCGAAGAGCGGCGCGGTCGTGGCCATGGCCTCCAACCCGTCCTTCGACCTGCACCGGGTCGCCGACGACTTCGCGGCCATCCGGTCGCGACCCGGCGCACCACTCCTGAACCGGGCGACTCAGAGCCGGCAGCCCCCGGGGTCCACGTTCAAGGTGGTCACCGCGACGGCGGCCCTGGAGTCCGGGATCGCGACGCCCGAGACGACCTACCGGGACACAGGACGTATCGTGATCAACGGCCAGCCCATCACCAACTTCGGCGGCCGGGTCTGGGGTGAGCACACCCTGAAGGACGCGCTCACCAACTCCGTCAACACGACGTTCGCACAGCTGGGCCAGGAACTCGGGCCCCGTCGCCTCGGCGAGACGATGACACGGTACGGGTTCGGCCGGCGACCGCCGCTGGAGGGACTCCCATCGTCCGAGGTGCTGTCGTCGGGGCGGTTCCGCGGCTCGACACAGCTTCCCAACGGAGAGGACGGCATCGACGCCGCACGCGTCGCGATCGGGCAGGAGCAGCTCCTCGCGACCCCGCTCCAGATGGCCATGGTCGCCGGGGCGGTGGCCAACGAGGGCCGCCTCCAGCGCCCGTACCTGGTGGTCCGCGTGCGGAACCGGTCCGGCGACGTCATCCGACAGGCGCGTCCTGAGACACTGGACCAGGCCATGCCGCCCGACGTCGCAGGGCAGATTTCGGACATGATGCGATCTGTGGTCGACGAAGGAACAGGTACGCAGGCGGCCCTCTCCGGGCTCTCGGTCGCGGGCAAGACCGGCACGGCAGAGGTGCCCGGCGGGAACATGGCGTGGTTCATCGGCTTCGCCCCGGCGGACAATCCCACCGTCGCGGTGGCCGTCCGTGTCGAGGACACATCAAGCACCGGCGGCGTGGTCGCCGCCCCGATCGCCGCACGCGTGATGCGGGCGGCCCTGGAGCGACCATGACCGTCCAGCCCGGCAGCCTCATCAACGACCGCTACCAGATCGAGCGCCAGATCGGCAGCGGGGGCATGGCGACCGTGTGGCTGGCGGACGACCGGCTGCTCGGCCGGAAGGTCGCGGTGAAGATCCTGTCGGACCGCTACGCGTCGAACCCCGACTTCGTCGAGCGGTTCCGGCGCGAGGCATCCGCCGCCGCCAAGCTGTCGCACTCGAACATCGTCGCCGTCTTCGACCGCGGTGAGTACGAGGGCAACTACTACATCGTGATGGAGTACCTGCCGGGCCCCGATCTCAAGCAGATCATCCGCCAGCAGGGTCCGCTCGCCCCGCGCCATGCCGTCGACGCCGCGCTCCAGGTCCTGGCGGCGCTGGGAGCCGCGCACAAACGCGACGTCATCCACCGCGACGTGAAGCCGCAGAACGTGATGGTGTCGGAGGACGGTCATCTGAAGGTCACCGACTTCGGCATCGCCCGCGCCGGCGACGAGGCCGACATGACCGAGGCCGGATCGGTGATCGGCACGGCGCAGTACCTGTCGCCCGAGCAGGCGCGCGGCGACGACGTGACGACGGCCAGCGACTGCTACGCCGTCGGCATCGTCCTCTACGAGATGCTGACAGGCCGCGTGCCGTTCGACGGAGACACGCCCGTCTCGGTCGCCATGCGCCAGGTGAACGAACCGCCCGTCGCCCCCCGCCTCCTGGTGCCGTCCGTCCCGGACGCACTCAACGACATCGTCATGCGGTCGCTCGAGAAGCGTCCCGGCGAGCGCTACCGCACGGCGCAGGAGTTCATGGAGGCGCTTCTCGCGATCCGCGACCAGCTGCCCGAGCCGGACCAGCGGACGGCCATCCTCGCGCCGATCGATCCGCCGACGCGCGTCATCCCGGCGGTGCACCCCCCGCAGCAACCCGAGACGGCACCGACCCGCCGTGTGGAGCGCCCGTTGAACCCCACGCCACCGCCGTCGGCGACCCCGCCCCGAAAAAAGGGACGTCGGCGACTGATCGTCCTCATCGCGATCCTCGCCCTGGCCCTCGCCGGAGGCGGCGCGGCACTCCTGCTGAGAGGGGGCGGCGGTGAGACCGTGCCCGACGTGGACGGTCAGCCCGTCGCCACGGCACGCGCACAGCTGACGGACGCCGGCTTCACGATCGGTGAGGAGGAGCGGGTCTTCCATCCCGAGGTGGCCGCGGAGCATGTGATCCGCACCGACCCGGCCGGCGGCTCGAAGGCCGACCGGGGCTCGACGGTCGTCATGATCGTGAGCCGGGGACGGGACCTGGGTCCTGTCCCGGACGTCACCGGAATGACGTGGGAGCAGGCGCAGAACGCACTCAGGAACGCGGACTTCGAACCGCGACGGGGTGACGACGCCCACGACGGGGACGTCGGTGTCGGTCTCGTGATCCGACAGGTTCCTGAGGCGAACACGCAGCTCGCGAAGGGGAGCCCCGTGACCGTCACGGTGAGCCTCGGCCCGGAGATGGTCCAGGTGCCGAACCTGTCGCTGATGCAACAGGCCGAGGCGGAGGCGGAGCTCGAACGGCTCGAGTTCGCCGTCCTCACCCTCGACCGTGTGACCGACCGCCGACCGCCCGGTCTGGTGGTGGGACAGGATCCCACACCCGGACAGCGCGCCGAGAAGGGCACCCGCATCACCATCTGGATCTCGCGCGCCCCGGCCCCAACGACCCCGACCACGCCCACCACACCGGAAACACCCCCGTCCGGATCCGTCGCGGTCCCCGACGTCGTCGGGTCGAACTTCAACGACGCACGTACGAAGATCGAGGCGGAGGGGTTTCCCGAGCCCATCAGCGGGGGGACCGTATCGGGGTCCGAGCCGGAGGGCACCGTGGTACGCCAGACGCCCGTGGCGGGCGCGATGGCGTCCTCGGACACGGTGATCACCATCATCGTCTCGGACGGCAGGGGAACGAGCCCCGCCACCCAGGGCAACTGACATGGAGCTGCCGCACGTGATCATCGACCGACCGCCCGGAGACCGCCGATGAGGCGGCGCATCGCCGTTCTCATGGGCGGACGAAGCGGTGAGCACGAGGTCTCCCTGGTCTCGGGGGCGAGCGTCGCCCGTGCCCTCGACTCGGATCGCTACGAGGTGTTTCCCGTCCTCATCGACCGCACCGGTGGATGGACCCTGGACGGCGAGCCCGTGGCGCTCGTACCCGGGTCCGACGGACGCGGGGTCATCGCATCGCTGTCGGGCGGCCCGACGCGGGTGGTGGACGTCGTCTTCCCCGCGCTTCACGGACCGTACGGCGAGGACGGCACGGTGCAGGGACTGTGCGAGATCGCGGGTGTCCCGTATGTGGGCGCCGGGGTCGGCGCGTCGGCCATCGCGATGGACAAGGCGATGTTCAAGACCGTCGCGCGCACCCTCGACATCCCCGTCGTCGAATCCGTCGAGATCTGGCGCTCCGAGTGGACAGCCGATCCCGATGCGGTGCGCCGGAGTGTGGACGACACCCTTCCGTACCCGGTCTTCGTGAAGCCCGCGCGACTGGGATCGAGCGTGGGCATCTCGCGGGTCACCGGTCCCGCCGATCTCGCGGCGGCGATCGAGGGCGCGCTCGAGCACGACCGCAAGATCCTGGTCGAGCGCGGGATGATCGGTCGCGAGGTCGAGGTCGGCGTCCTCGGAAACGAGGAGGTCCGGGTGTCACCGGTCGGCGAGATCGCGTACGAGAGCGAGTGGTACGACTACGACACGAAGTACCTCCCCGGCCGCATGTCGCTGACCGTGCCCGCCACCATCCCAGACGAGCTCGCCACTCACCTCCAGGACATCGCGCGCCGCGCGTTCCGGGCGATCGACTGCGTCGGGATGGCGCGCATCGACTTCTTTGTCGAGGAGTCGGGCGACGCTCGCGTGCTCGAGATCAACACCATCCCGGGCTTCACGCCGACAAGCGTCTACGCGAAGCTGTTCGAGGCCGCCGGCATCGCGTACCAGCCCCTTGTGGAGCACCTGGTCGACCTGGCGATGGAGATCGACGGCCAGCGCTGACGACGGCCGCCGGTCCGTCGGACCGTGCACTCGAAACGGTGACGTGTCATGCCCGCACCGCTGCGGACGGGCCCGGCGGCGGATCCTCCATGCCCGCCTGTGACGGCTTCAGAGCCGGTGGCGTAGATCGGATGTCACTCGCTCTCCCGGAGGACAGAACCGATGTCCGTCACCCGTCGTTCCCTCGCCGTCACCGCCCTCATCGCCGGTCTCACCGCACTCTTCGCGGTCGCGCTCCGGCTCGCCGCGACATCTGACCCGGCCACGTCGACCGGGTCGATCGGCCCGATCACACGGGTCGACGTCTCGCGGCAGACCGCCCGTCCCGACAACAACGGCTCCGTTCGGACCGTGGACGACGGCCGGCACCTCCACGCCCTGGAGGTCGCCCTGCGCGAGAGCGGCTGGACGCCCGGCCGGGAGAGGTGGGATGCCGACGGGTGCGAGGGCGGCGTGCGGACGCTTCTCACGATCCATCACTCCGACGGCTCCGTCCGCCGCTACGACGGCTACCGCTGCGGTGACGGGAGCCCGCCCGTCGTGCGCACGGTCGACGCCGTCGTCGATCAGTGGTGAACATCGCGAGCGGCGTCGGGTGCCGGGCACCGGATGTCCACCCCGTTCATTCACATGGGCGGTCGGAACGGCCACAATGACGCCATGACCGTCATCGGTGTCATCGCCGACAGCCATGTCGGCGAGTTCCTCCACCGGCTTCCCGAGAGCGCACTCACGGCCCTCCGGGGATCCGACCTCATCCTCCACGCCGGGGACATCAGCGTGCCCTCCGTGCTCGACGAGCTGGGACGCATCGCCCCGGTCGTGGCCGTCCGCGGCGACCACGACCGGCTGGGTGCGACGCGACTGCCGCGCACGCAGACCGTCACGATCGACGGCGTGCGCATCGGCCTGATCCACGGACGACGCTGGTATCCGATCGACACCGCAGTGACCCTGGCCCACGTGGCGGCGGGACGCCGCCTGCGATGGCGCGCCGGCCTTCACCGCGGACTGCTGCGCCGTGTGGGACCCGTCGACGTCCTGGTCTACGGCCACTGGCACGAACCGGACATCGACCGCGTCGATGACACGATCGTCTTCTCGCCCGGCGCGGTGTGCCCGTGGGGCAGCCTCCAGACGGACCCCGAGCCCCGCACCGGCCCGCGAGGGTTCGCCGATCGCGTGGTGCGCCGCTACCGGAGGCAGCTCCCGGCCGACGCGATGCGCCCGTCCGTGGGGCGGGTGACGACCTCAGACGGCGCGATCACCGCCATCGAGGTGATCGACCTGGGCACCGGGGCGGCGCGCCCCAATCCACATCTCTGAGAGACGACTCCGACCGCGTGAACGACCCGTCGACCGCGAAGGCGTTCCACGAGTCGTCAGGGACCCAGGCAGCCGATCGGAATGACGTGAACTCCGTCCTCACGAGGGTACGCGTAGTCGCCGCTGCTGATGATCACTCCGAGGAAGGCAGGCGGACCGTCACGATCGACGTCCACCTTGGCAGCGAAGCGAAGCAGCGGCTCAGCGGCCACTTCGACCCCCTCATGGCCGAGCTTCACTTCACACGCACCCCATCTGCCGTCACCGACGATGATGACGTCATCGACCTCATGGCCGTTGGCACCTGCCACTCATCGAAGAGGATCGGGGCCGGGTTGTCGAACAGCAGGTCGGGTGCGTTGAGGATCAGCGCACGCGCGGCCGAATCCTCATCCAGGCGGAGCACTGTGCGCGCCTGGCGAGTGGCCGTCGCCGTCTTGCCGCATGCCTTCGGCCCCTTGATGACCACGGTGCCGATCGAGCTCAGCCGGCGTTCGAGTTCGCCATCAACGATCCGTGGAACGTAGGGAGACTGACGTCATCGTTTTACAGATTGCCTACCATTTACCTGGGTTAATGCCCAAGCGTAATCTGCTGTCCTGCCGATCGATCGTCTGATCTCCTGCGGGAGCAATCGGGGGTTCTTCCGGATCCGGACCGACCACCCACCGGCGGGCGTCAGGAAGCCCGCGACCTGCGGCTCCTGGGGTGCGCCCGATCGAAATCCTCGCGCAGGTGCGCCGCGGTGACGTGCGTGTAGATCTCGGTCGTCACCGGGCTCGCGTGGCCGAGGTGCGCTTGGACATACCGGATGTCGACGCCCGCCTGGATGAGATGGGTGCCGCACGAATGCCGGAGCGCGTGGGGAAAGACCCGCTGCCCCTTCTCGATGAGCCCGGCCTTCTCGGCGACGCCCTGCACGACCCGCCACACCCCGGCCCGGCCCATCCGCCGGCCGCGCGACGTCAGGAAGACCGCATCCGCATCCCGGTGCCGGGCCTGGTCGGGACGAGGGTGGACGTCCCGGGCACGGAGTTCCGGGCGGCCCACGCGCAGATGGGCGATCAGGGCCGTGCGGGCCACGACCGGGACCGCGACGGCCCGCTGACGTGCTCCCTTGCCGTGGACGAGGATGAACGGGTCGTCGGCGTCGTCCAGGTGGAGGTCCGACACGCTGAGCGCCGACGCCTCGCCGGCCCGCAGACCGCAGCCGTAGAGGATCTCGACGAGGGCGTGGGTGCCCGCACCCTCCGGACCGGGAAGTGACGCCGCGACCTCGCACATCCGGCGGACCTGAGACGGATCGAGCGCCACGACCTCCCTGCCCAGGCGCCGTTTGGCGTCGGCGACTCCGCCCGGGGGGCTGAGACCGGCCACCGGGTTCTCGAGGGCGTAGAGGGCCGACCACCAGCGGCAGAATGCGCGCACCCCGGCCACCCGGCGGCGGCGACTGGCGACGGATCCCTCCAGCCCGTCGCGCCACCGGTGCCAGAAGTCGGTACCCCGCGTTGCGAGTGCCTCGGCCGCGGCCCGCGCCTGAGGATCGTCCTCCACACCGAAGACCGGGCGGTCTCCCGGCCCGCCCGACAGCCCGAGGCCCTCCGCCAGCACCACCAGATCACGTCGATACGACGCGCGGGTGTTGGCACTCGAGCGCGAGGCGAGGAAGGCGTCGACCAGTCGCCAGTAGCCCGCGGGGGGGACGGCGTTCATCCGCGTGGGTGTCCTCGGCGGAGGACGCCCTGCATGGCCTTCGTGCTGACCCCGGTGTAGCGCTGTGTGGTGGCCAGGCTGGCGTGACCCAGCACCTCCTGCACGACGCGCAGGTGTGCGCCCCCCTCGCCGTCGGGTCCCTCGAGGAGGTGGGTGGCCGCCGCGTGGCGCAGGAGGTGCGGTCCCCCCGCCCGTCCGGCCGCCCGCAGCCGCTTCGACACCACGCGGTAGACGGTGCTCCCGTCCATCGGCCCGCCCGAACGCGTCACGAAGACCGGCTCGCCGTCGGCCGACGTGGCATCGCGGCGCACCAGCCGGGGTCGCCCCTCCGTGAGCCACCGGCGCAGGGCGTCGACGGCGTTCTCGGTGAGCGGCACCGTCCGGGGCTTGCCGCCCTTGCCGACCACGCGGAGCGTCTCATGCTCGAAGTCGAGTCCCGCCAGGACGGCGTCGCAGATCTCCTGGCGGCGTAGACCACTGCCGTACAGGACCTCCAGGATCGCCCGGTCGCGGAGCCCGAGAGCCGCCGCGACAGGCGTGGCGCCATCGGCCGGCGGCGCCGCCTCCACCACCCGGGCGGCGTCCTCCTGCGTGAGGCGCGGAACCGGGCCCGGGTTCACCTTCGGTGCCTCGACCAGATCGGCGGGCGAGCGACTGGGCGGGAAGTGCGGCTGCAGCCAGACACCCAGCGCGACCCGTGCGCGGCGCCGCGTGGCCGGGGTCCACTCCAGGTCGCGGAAGCACGCCTCGAGCGCGGACGCCGTCATGGCCTCGGGGCGTCCCACGCCGTGGTCCGCCATCCAGCGTGCCACGCGACGACAGTCGCCCAGATACTCCTCCCGGGTGCGCGGGGCGAGTTCGCTCCGACGCGCACCCTGGCGGGCGAGCCGGTCGGCCAGATCGACGAGTGACGATTCCCAGGGATCCACCCTCAGGAGTTCGCCACCCCCGTGACGGTGACCTCCCCGATCCGGACCCAATGTGGGTTGTCCGCCGGATCGTCGCCCGGGGGCAGTTCCGTCCACCACAGGAGCAGTGCACCGTGGGCGGTGTCCGTGGGGATGGTGATCGTGGTCACCGGAGCCTCCATCGGCCCCTCCCACAGAACCGGCTGCATGGTGGACGGCGGCTCCGTGGACGAGAGTTCCGTCGAGCCGTCGAGGACGCGGAGATTCCCGCCCGGGGTGGTCGTGTCGATCGTGATCGTATGGACGACGGTCGAGGTGGGGAACGTCAGGAGGAGGCCCACGCCGTCCTTGCCCATCGACGCCTGCATGTACTGCTCGGTGCGCCACCGGGTCTCGGTGTCCCCGTCGTTGACGTTCCCGACCTGGTCCGGGTTCTCACGGTCGTCCCCGAACGGGTCGACGTCCTCGGCGCGGTAGGGGATCTCGACCGGATCGCCCGACGACCCGTTCGACCCGTTGCCGATCGTCTCGCTGCGAAGATCCGGAATGAGGAGGGCGGCCGCCGCGACCAGCGCGACGACGACCGACAGCCCCAGGGCCCAGGTCAGGATTCCGCGACTCCGACGCACTCCAACGCCCCCACGCCGCGCGTCCCGACGGCGGATCGCCCGCATCTTCGAGGTGGTGGGGTCCTCCTTCCCCGCCGTGTGCGGCTCGGCGACGTCCTCACCCATGAGGGCGCGGGCGAAGTCGTCGGCCGTGGCGTAGCGCCGGCGCGGGTCCTTCCGCATGGCGCGGACGCAGGCCGAGGCCAGGTCGTCGGGGATGTCGGGCGCGAAGGTCCGCGGATCGGGCGCGTCCTCATAGACGTGCTTCGTGGCGACGGCCACGGCATTGTCGCCCGTAAAGGGCAGCCGTCCGGTCAGCGCCTCGAACAGGACGACGCCGAGCGAGTAGATGTCGCTGCGCGCGTCGACGTCCTTGCCCTCGGCCTGCTCAGGAGCGAGGTAGTCGCTCGACCCGATGACGATGCCGGTGCGGGTGAGGTTGTTCTCGGCCTCCAGGAACCGCGCGATGCCGAAGTCGGTGAGCTTGGCCGTGCCCTCATTGTCGACGAGGACGTTGTGCGACTTGATGTCGCGATGGACGACGCCCGCGCGGTGCGCCGCCGCCAGGGCCCGCGCGATCTGGGCGACCACCGCGCTGGCGCGCTCGGGCGCCATGCGGCCGTGCTGGCGCAGGATCGTCTTCAGGTCCTGCCCCTCCACCAGCTCGAAGACGAGGAACGGCTCGTCGTGAAGGCCGCCCTGATCCAGGAGGCGCACCAGATTGGGGTGCGAGAGTCCGGCCACCGCGCGCCCCTCGCGACGGAAGCGCTCCTCGAGTTCGGCGTCGCCGTGCAGACGGGCGTGAAGCCGCTTGACGGCCACCTCGCGACCCAGCACCGTGTCGGTGGCCCGCCAGACCGTGGCCATCCCGCCACGGCCGATCAGGCTGTCGATGCGGTACCGGTCCCCGAGGACCTGGGCCTCAGCGGACACCGGGCACCGCCGATGCTCCGCGCCGGAGATACGGCCGCCACGGACGTAACCCGGAACCGTGCTGCATGGCCTGACGATAGCCCACGTCGAACAGATACACCGCCGTCACGGTCCGATCCTCTCGCGTGGGTATCGCCTGCAACACGCGAATCACGATGGCCGCTTGAGCCGCGCGCGCCATTCGAGTACCCTGCATCGGCCCGGGGGGATGCCCGAGTGGTCAAAGGGAACGGTCTGTAAAATCGTCGGCTCCGCCTACGGAGGTTCGAACCCTCCTCCCCCCACTACCGGCCTCGGCCGGTGTTTCGCCCAGTTAGCTCAGTTGGTAGAGCACTTCCATGGTAAGGAAGGGGTCAACGGTTCGAGTCCGTTACTGGGCTTCCCCGATGGGGAGAACATGGCGGCGTAGCTCAGCTGGTTAGAGCAACGGAATCATAATCCGTGTGTCGTAGGTTCGAGTCCTACCGCCGCTACTCACCCGCCTCGGCCACAGAACCGAGGCGGTGCTCTCTGCGCATTTCCAGCGAGATCGCACGGATGTCGCGCTACTATTGACGGTCCCGCGCCAGAGGTCGGCACACCCGCCCGGTGTGCCGCGAAGGATCCACGAAGCCCCAGTGAACCGACCGGCCAAGATCGTCGTCACCGTCACCCTCACCCTGGGTGCCGCCGCGGTCGTCCTCGCATCGACGCTCGCCGTCGGATCGGAGACCCCGGCCGTCGCGCTCTGGCTGGGGCTTCTCATCGGAGGGGCCGCGATGGAGATCGCGACCCTCGAGGGCAACGACGACGAACAGACCGAGCACCCGTTCAGCCTGGCCGCGAGCGTCCACCTGGCCGGAGCACTCCTGCTCCCGCCGGGCTGGGCCGCCCTCATCGCCGGCGCCGCCACCATGCTCGGCGAGACCGCGCGCCGACGCAGCCCGGTCCGCGTCGGCTTCAACGGCGCCGTCGCGACCATCGCGACGCTCGCCGCCGCCAGCGTCTTCCAGGGCATGACCCCCGGCGGGGCGTTCGAGAACTTCGAGTGGGGCGTCTACCCCTCCATCCTCGCGATGTGGATCACCTATGTCGCGGTGTCGATCATCGCGGTGGTCTCCATCTCCTCGGCGATCACCCAGAAGCGGTGGAACCCGATGACCGTGGTGCGCGGGCCGGAGCTCGTGAGCTACGTGATGGAGGGCTGCCTGGCCGTCGTCATGGCCATCCTGATCAGCGAGGCCCCCCGCGTCCTCCTGTTCGGCGTCCTCCTTCTCGTCGCCGTGTTCCTCGCCATGAAGCGCCACCGCGCGTTGCGGCACGAGACCCGCGAGACGCTGAAAGCACTCGCAGCCGCGGTCGACGCCCGAGATCCGTACACCGCCCAGCACTCCGAACGCGTGGGCGACCTCGCATCCCGGCTGGCGGAGGCGGTGCAGCTGCCCGAGCAGACCGTGGTCGACACGCGATGGGCCGGTCGCCTGCACGACCTGGGGAAGATCGTCGTCGACAACTCCATCCTTCACAAGCCCGGCGCGCTCGACGACCAGGAATGGGAGCTCATGCGGAGCCACCCCATCGTGTCGGCCGACCTGCTGTCGTCCCTCAGCCTCACGCGCTCGCTTCTGCCGGCGATCCGCCAGCACCACGAGCGCCAGGACGGAAAGGGGTACTTCAACGTCCCCGGCGCCGAGATCTCGCTCGGGGCGTCGATGCTCACGCTCGCGGACTCGTTCGACGCCATGACGACCGACCGCCCCTACCGGAAGGCCATGCCGGTCGAGGACGCCCTCGCCATCATCGAGTCCGGCCTCGGCACCCACTTCCACACCGAGCTGGGCCGGGCGTTCATCGCCATGATCCGCGGCGATGCGATCCCCGAGGTGGACCTCGACTGGAAGCCACCGACGCCCACGGCCCCGGCGCGCCCGGAGATGGACGCGCGCACCGCGAACGAGGTGGACGATCCCGATCGCCTGGTGCCCGCCGACGACTCCGCGACCGCACAGCAGCCCGTGGTGCCGTAACACCCCCGGGACCCGGTTCCCCTGCTAGCCTCACGCCGTTCGCGCGGTGGTCGCCGATCGGCGCATGAGGGAAGTCGGTGCGAGTCCGACGCGGTCCCGCCACTGTAACCGCGAGCGGTGTCACACGGCAGCGCCCAGCCACTGAGAGCGTCTCTCGGGAAGGCGTGACCCCGCCTCGACCGGAAGCCAGGAGACCTGCCTCCGCCGGACATCCATCAGGCGGCCTCGGCCACCGACGGCAACCACCGCTCCGAGGAGACGCGGGTGCGCAACCGAATCTGGATCCTCCTGGCGGGCCTGCTCGCGGCGACGGCGCTCCTCGCCGGATGCGGCGGGCGCGTATCGGACCGCACCGGATCCGACGCGGCACAGCTCATCACCGAGGGGTACGGCGAGACCGTGCTCTCGGAGGACGGCCTCGCCGCCGGGAGGTCGGCGATGGACGGACTCCGCGCGACGCACGACGTCGAGACCGCCTTCGGCGGGGGTTTCGTGTCGTCCATCGACGGACGACGGATGACGACGAACCCGGCGCGGGACTGGCTCTACTACGTGAACGGGATCCAGTCGGGGCGCAGCGCGAGCGAGTACACGGTGCGCACCGGCGACCGGATCTGGTGGGACCACCGCGAGTGGCAGGGGCATCCGACGGCCTCGGTCGTCGTCGGGAGCTGGCCGGAGCCCTTCGTGGGCGGGTACCCGACGCGACCCGAATCCGTCGCGGTCGACGCCCCACTCGACGCGACACTGCGCGAGCGGGGTGTCGACGTCGCCCCGTCGGACCGCCCCTGGCGCGTCCGGGTCGACTCCGACGCAGCGCTGGCCGACCGCGATCCCGCGTGGAGGCGCGCCCGCGCCGCATCCGACAGCGAGCTCGTCGCACGCATCCGCGACGGCGGGGTCGAGGTGATCGACGGCCGTGGTCGGTGGACCCCCGTCCCCGATGGGCGGGCGATCGCCGTGGCCGTCCTGACGGGAGTGACCGCCGAGGACGGTGGGGCCCTCCTCGCGATCGTCGGCGTCACCCCCGACGACGCCCGGCGGGCGGCCGAGACGATCGCCGCCGACCCCGATGTCCTGTCGGGACGTGTCGCCGTGGCGTTCGACGCGGACGGCGCCCCGACGGCGAACGCCGGATGGACGCACCCGTGACCGAGGGGGTCCGAGCACCCGGACCGCTCCTTCTCCTGGGCATCGGCCTGTGCATCATCGCGTTCACCACGACGCACCCGCTCATCATCGGTGCCGTCCTCGTCGTCGCGGTCCTGCTGACACTCGCCGCTCCGTCGCGGAGCACGCTCGTGCTGACCATCGCGGCCATCGCCGCCATCGGGGTGGTCGTCCTCAACCCGTTCGTCCAGGTGAACGGCGACCTCATCCTGTTCGAGCTCCCCGGGATACCGATCCTCGACACCCAGGTCACCCTCGAGGAGGTCGTCGCCGGCCTGGTTCTCGGAGCACGCGCCGCGGCCGTCACCCTCGTCGTCATGTCGACCCTCGCACTGGCGGACCCGGATCGGCTCCTGGCACTCGCATCGCGCCTCGCACCGAACTCGGCGCTGGCCGCATCGATCGCCGCGCGGCTGGTGCCCACCCTGCGCCGTGACGCCGCGGGGCTCACGGAGACCGCCCGGTTGCGCGGACGCGCCCTGACCACGGGTCGCTGGAGGTCGCGCGTGCGGACCACGGGCGCGCTCGCCGTGCCGCTCCTGGGCAGCTCGCTCGACCGGGCGATCGACGTGGCGGAGGCCATGGCGGCGCGCGGCTACGGCGCCGGTCCGCGAACACGGCCTCCGCGCCCGCCACTCACGTCGCCGGACCGCGTGATCGCGGTGGCGGCCATCGTCCTCATCGCCGTCGGCGGCCTCACCATCGCCAGCCGGATCGGGGACTTCGACTTCTACCCTCGGCTGACACCCCTGGGGGAGACCGGCTCGATCGCGGCCATGGTGGTCGTCCTCGGGGCCGGGTCCACGGCCGCGATCGCGGCGGCACGCCGATGACACTCGCGCGCGCCGAGAACGTGAGCTTCTGGCCGACGGGATCGGCGGTCCCCGCGCTCGACGACGTCAGCCTGTCCGTCGACGCGGGCACCATCACCCTCATCCGCGGATCGTCCGGGGCCGGAAAATCCACGCTGCTCCGGGCCCTGTCGGGCCTCGTGCCCCACTTCCACGGGGGGACCTTCGCGGGACGGGTGATCGTCGACGGCCACGACACCCGCCGCACGTCCGTGGCCGAGCTGGGCCGGTTCGTCGGTTCGGTGTTCCAGGACCCGGAGGTCCAAGCCGTGCGAAGCACGGTTCACTCGGACATCGCGTTCGGGCTCGAGAGCCATCGCGTGGCGTCGGCCGACATCCCGGCGGCGACCCGGGCGGCGCTTCGCCGGATCGGGGGCGAACATCTCGTCGACCGGAGCATCGCGACGCTCTCAGGAGGGGAGCGACAACGGGTCGCCATCGCCTCCGCGATCGCTCTTCGCCCCAAGCTCCTCACGCTGGACGAGCCGACCTCGCAGCTCGACGCATCGGGCGTCGCCGCACTCCGCATCCTTCTCCACGACCTGGCGGCCGACGGCGTGGGCGTGGTCGTGGCCGAGCACGACGACCACCGCATGTCACTCGACCCCGAACGGGAGATCTGGATGGAGGGCGGCCGGTGCGTGGCCGAACCCCCCGCACCGCCGCCCCGCCCACAGGTCCGTCCACAGACTGGGGACGTGCTTCTGGCGGTACGGGGCCTGCGCGTGGCATTCGGCGAGTGCACCGTCCTGACCTCATGTGACCTCGACGTGCGAGCCGGCGAGGTGCTGGCCGTGACCGGCGACAACGGAAGCGGCAAGTCGACGCTGCTTCGCGCCCTCGTGGGCGTCCAGGAGATCGCCGGTGGCCGCATCGCCATCGACGGGCGACCCGCGGACGACCTCGGTGTGGAGGATCGCGCCGGGCACCTCGCCTATCTCCCGCAGGACGGTGGGCGGCGGTTGCTCCGTGATCGTGTCGACGAGGAGGTCGCCGACACCGTGTGGGCCACGCCGACGAGTGCGGGAGAAGCCCTGGCCGATCTCGACCTGGCCGCGTTCACGGACCGGCACCCGCTCGACCTCTCGGTCGGCGAGCGGGAACGCGTGGCGATCGCGACCGTTCTCGCCACGTCCCGGCCGGTCCTCCTCCTCGATGAGCCGACCCGCGGGATGGACCCGGTCCGGCGTCGTCGGATGGGCGAGGCGCTGCGCCGCCGCGCCGAACGCGGAGCCGCGGTCGTCGTCGTCACACACGACGACCGGCTCGTCCACGAGATCGCGGACCGCCGTCTCATCCTGGTCCGCGGTGGGCTCCACCCCGTGCCGGTGGCCGGCGAGGTGACGGTGTGACGACGGCGGCGACGATCACCGTGACGAGCGTGCTCACGATCCTCGCCGTGGGACTGGTGGCCGTCGAGCACGGGCGCCCGGACGCCCGGCGGCTCGCCGTCGTGGCCGCCCTGGGGGCCGCGGCCGCGGCCAGCCGCGTGCTCTTCGTCGCGCTCCCCAGCGTGCAGCCCGTCACGGTCATCGTCCTGGCGACGGGCGCCACGCTCGGACCGCGGGCCGGTTTCGCGGTGGGCGCGCTCACGCCGCTTCTGTCGAACATGGCGCTGGGGCACGGCACCTGGACACCCGCCCAGATGGCCCTCTGGGGGATGGTGGGGGTGACGGGCGCCGCGCTCGCGACGGTCTGCCGTCGTCCCCATGGCCTCGCCGTCGTGGGGTTCGTCTGGGGATTCCTCTTCGGCTGGGCGATGAATCTCTGGGACCTCGCGGTCCTCGGGCCGGTCCTCAACTGGCCCGCGTTCGTCGCCAGGTCCGGAGCGAGCCTGTGGTTCGAGACTGCGCACGCCGTCGGCAACGTCGTCTTCGCCCTGGCCATCGGTGCCGCGTTGACGCGGCTTCTCCTGCGCTACCGCAACCGTCTGTCGGTCACCATCGTGTGGGCCGACCCCGTTCCGCCACCCTCCCACCCGGACGTGACGGGTCCCTGACCGGGGAGAGCGTCAGGACCCGGACGCCCGCTCCGATGTGGCCCGGCGCCGCGCCTCGTCCAGGAGCGTCTCCGCTGCGGATGCGGCACGTGAGCGGACCTCGGCCGACCACGCCCGGGCCTCCCCACGCCCGTCGCGTGCGCGGTCCAGCAGAGCGCGCATCTCGGTCGGCGTAGACGACCCGGTCTGTGTGCGATCGACCAGACAGGACGCCGGATCGAGCGCACGCCGGACGGCCTCGGCGTCGATCGTGATCGGCACCTCCACGACGTCGGCGGCGACGGAGTCCAGAAGCTCGGCCGTCAGACCCTCCGGACCGCGTCCGTCCTCGGAGAGCCGCCGGACCGCACGACCGACGATGGTGTGGGCCGTGCGGTAGTCGATGCCCGACGTGATCGCCACGACGTCCGCGACGTCGGCGGCGACCAGGAAGGCCTCGCGTGCCGACCGCTCGAGGGCGTCACGGTGGATGACCATCCCGCGTACGACCGCGGTCGCCAGGTGCACCGCGTTCCGGGCACCGTCCACGAGCCGGGGGATCCCGCCGTTCAGCACCTGGTAGTGGTCCGTGCGCCCGGATCCCGTGTGGAGCGCCGTCAGCATCGTGGTGACCGCTCCCGCCGCCTCGGCCGCGGCGGCACGCAGCACGGGAAGCGCGTAGGGGTTCTTCTTCTGCGGCATGAGATCACTCTGACGCGAATGGGCGTCGGCCAGCTCGATCGCGCCGAACTCGCGACTCGCGAGGATCTCGAAGTCCTGGGCCATCTGCGAGATCCCCGTGAGGAGGATCGCCACGGAACCGGCGAGTTCCACGTATCCGTCGGCCGCCCACATGGCGTCTTTCGTGTGGGCGACGACATCCGCGAAACCCAGCAGCTCGGCCAGGCGTTCGCGATCCGTCGGCCAGCGCGATCCGGCGCTGCCACCCACCCCGGCCACGGACCGGTCCAGCCAGTCGACGGCCGAACGCAGCCGGACGGCGTCGCGCCGGAAGACCTCGCTGTAGCCCGCGAGCAGGTGCCCGAAGGTGGTGGGCTGGGCCGGCTGGAGGTACGTGTAGTCGGCGGCCAGTGTCGCGATCTCGTCGTCGGCCCGTGCGTCGAGTGCCTCGGTCAGCTCGAGGACCGCGTCGTGCAGACCGAGGACGTCGTCGCGGGCCACCAGACGGAGCGCGACCCGGAACGCCTCACGGCGAGGACGCCCCGCGGTCAGCCAGCCGGATGCGTCGGCCCCGATGCGCCCGCGGAGCTCGTGCTCCCGGTTGTTGAACGCGTCGCCGCGGGACGGATCCCAGGGGAAGTCCTGCGGGGGGATCGCATGGAGGTCCAAGAGCCCCGACAGGAGCCGCGCACCGCGCTCCGCGTCGATGGCACCGCCCTCGATCATGACGACGGAGTGGGCGATGTCCGACAGGGACATCGCGGTGGCGAGGCGGATCCCGTCAGCCACCTCCGCGCGGTGTCCGGCGGCGACGAGTTCGTCGGAGGGGCCGCCGGCCAGGCGGGCGCTTCGACCGAGGTTCGGAGTCGGGTCAGCCATTGACCTGGATCAAACCACGTCGAGACGGGGCAAATGTCCCCGGCCGTCGCCGGAACCGGGGTGCGGCGTTCCCTGTAGGCTTCGGCCCCGTTCGACCGGATTCCCCCGAAGAGGTGTCATTGTGCGTCGCATTCCCGCGTGGGTGGTTCTTTTCCTCGTGCTTCTGGGCATCTTCCTTGCCATCGTCGGCTGGGAGGAGCGACACCATGTTGGCTGGGTGCCCTTCGGCCTCGGCGTGATCTGGATCCTCTTCGGCCTGTCCTGCGCCCCGCGGATGTGGGCGAACGAGGAGAAGCACTAGCGTCCCACGTCAGAGGTTCGTGGTCGTTTGCCGGCTGCACCTCATCGCGAGGCGGTGTCCTCGACCGCCAATAGACTCCCGGTACTCCGGGCGATCGTGCGTCCGTGCCTCGCCGGAGATTCGCCCGGCGAACACCAAGCGAACGCCTGACGCAAGGACACTAGCCGGCCGGCTCCGCGTCGGAGCCGGTGTACGGGGTCACCACGACGGTGCCCGCGGCCCGGTCGGCCCACGTTCGTGATTCCCCGTTTCGGAAGTACCAGAGGTAGCCGACGGGCAGGACGCTGCAGACCACGTACTTCACGAACCAGCGCACGGCGGACCGGGGAAGGCCGATGGGCCCTCCCGACGCCTGGTCGACGGCCTTGATGCCCACGATCAGCTTTCCGAACGTGCTCCCCGTCCGAGCCTCGGGGATGATCGACCACAGCAGGCCGACGATGAAGTAGGCAGCCAGGCCGTAGATCCAATCGCCGGTGACCCGGAAGACGATGGACGGAACGATCGAGTGGGGAATGGCGTCGATGAGCCAGGCGCCGAGGCGGGTCCCGAAGGTGGCATGGCGAACGACGGAGACGCTCATCGACCGCCGAACTCCGGCTGGCGACGCTCACGCGTGGCGGCGACGCCCTCGGCCAGGTCCTGGGATCCGAACGCCTTCACACGCCACTGCTGCGCCTTGCCGTCCGGCGCGTCGTTGTCCGCGATCGCCCGCAGAACCCCCCGGATCCCCTCGACGGCGATGGGCGCGTTGGCCGCGACGGCCTGGCCCATCCGCTGCGCGACCGGAAGCAGTTCCTCGGCAGGGACGACGTGGTTCACCAGGCCGATCTCCCGGGCGGCGCGGGCGTCGAACGGGCGGCCGGTGAGGAAGATCTCGCGCGTGCGTGCCATGCCGATCTCGTCGGCGAAGCGGCGCAGGCCGTCGGCCGTGTAGACGAGGCCGATCCGCGCGGGAGGCATGCCGAGGCGGATGCCCTCTCGGGCGACGCGCCAGTCACACGCCATCGCGAGCTCGAGGCCTCCTCCGATCGCGTCACCGTTCAGCGCGGCGATGACGGGGAAACGGGCCTTCTGGATCGCGCTCGCGACGTCCTGGATGCCGTGCTCGATCCGCTTGATGCGGTTGGACCACTCGAGGATGGGATCGGTGCCGAGCTCGGCACCGCTGGAGAAGTGCCGATCACCGGCCCCCGTGAGGATGGCGGCACGTACGTCCGGATACGGCTGCGCGGCCAGCAGCTTGGCCAGTGCGGTCAGCATCCGCTCGGTGAGGGCGTTGGCCTTGCCCTCGTGCACGAGGCGGACGATCAGGACGCCGCCCTGAACCTCGTGCGCGATGCGATCGGGGTCAGGCGGCGGCGGTGGGGAGGGCGGGACGGTGGCCATCGCGACATTGTGCCCGCTGGACGGACGTCATGTCGTCGCCGATCGTCCCACCCTGACCGGAGGATCAGGCGGCGACGGCCGCGACCTCTGTGGCGAACGCCTCGAGGTAATCCCGGACCCGTCCCTCGAGGTCCGGGTCGGTGATGCCGCCGTCGGCGAGCTTCTCCGGAGCCGGCCCGACGGGCACGGGCTCGCGCTCGAACGGCACGGCGCCGGCGATCGGGGCCGCCTTCAGCACCGACTCCTGAGCCCACAGCGCACCGTTGGGGCTGATGGACGCACCGAGCACGCCGACGGGCTTGCCGGCGATGGACGCCTCGCCGTAGGGACGGGAGGCCCAGTCGATGGCGTTCTTGATGACGCCGGACGGAAGGGCGTTGTACTCCGGGGTGACGAACACGATCCCGTCCAGCGACGCGACGGTCTCACGCCAATCCGCGACGGAGGACGGGACCTCGGCCTCGAGGGCGTCGTTGTAGTTGGGGAGGTCGAGGTCGTCGATGACGACGCCGTCACCACCCGGTACGAGCCGGGCCGCCGCGGTGGCGAGCGTCCGGTTGGCGCTGTCCTCGCGGAGGCTTCCGACGACGAATCCGATCTTCATTTCCTTGCCCTCCAGGGTCGATCATCCTCATATTCGGACCATGGTCCGCTTCATGTCCAAAGACGCTATCATAAAACGGACCGCAGTCCGATACACCCATGGATACCATCCCCACCATGAAACCCACGCCCCTCGTCATCGGAGCCCCCACGGCCGGTGGGCAGCGGGCGGACGCCGTCCGGAACCACGACCGGGTCCTACGCGCCGCACGCGGGATCATCGACTCGTGCGGGGCCCGGAGCCTGACGATGGACGCCGTCGCGCAGGCGGCCAGCGTGGGCAAGGGCACGGTGTTCCGGCATTTCGGCGACCGCACCGGCCTGATCCATGCGCTGATGGACACCGGCGAGCGCTGCTTTCAGGAGAGCTTCCTCATGGGGCCCCCGCCGCTCGGTCCCGGTGCACCCGCCGCCGAACGCATCCAGGCCTTCGGCGCCGCGCTCATCGCGCACCGGCGCGCCAACCTCGATCTCATGGCCGAGTTCGACGACGACTTCGCACACCCCGTCTACCGCGGGTGGCACACGCACCTGCGGCACCTGCTCGCGGAGGCGGCCCCGGCCCTCGATCCCGACGTCGCCGCCCACCTCCTCCTGGCGGCGACCGATCCGCCGCTTCTCGCCAGCCTGGTGGCCGATGCGGCCGACGCCCGGTGGGCGGATCTGGAACGCACGTGGGCCGCGATGGCGGACGGCATCATCGCCGCGCGCTGACGCGCACCGACACTCCCGCGAACCGGACGGGCAAGTCCGGTGCCAGGCACTTAACTTGCGCGTGGCAAACCGCACGAAGGCGAACCACCTGCTATCCGGCATCTTCTTAGCCGGTGTTCCAGATCGCGCAAGCCCCGTGCCTGGCACCGGACTTGCGTAGCGTGTGAGACGACGCGCGCACCGGCGTGCACGGAAAGAGAGGACGCGCATGGAATCCGGCATCTCGACGACGCGGCTCGACCCCAGTTCGGGCGAGCGCTTCCAAGGCCTGCGACGGGCACTGGGGATCACCACGTTCGGCATGAACCTCATCACTCTCCAGCCGGGCGAACGCGGACGCATCCACCGGCACGAGCGCCAGGAGGAGGTCCTGATCGTGCTGGAGGGGATCCTGGAAGTGGTCACGCCGGACCGCACGACGGAGATCCTGGAGAACGGCGTGATCCGCATCGCGCCCGATGTGCGCCGCCAGATCGTGAATCGCGGTCCCGGACGGGTCGTGATCCTGGCGCTGGGCGGTGCCAACCCGCACGACGGACGCGACGGGGAGGCCTTCGAGCGCTTCGATGAGACCGAACCGCGCACGCCTCAGGAGATCCCGAACCCGGAGGACCTGCCGCCGGGAGATCTGCGGACCGCGGAGAGCAGCATCGGGTGACTCCGGTGGCCATCCCGGACACGCCGACCGATCGCGACGACGCCAGGACGGCTGGCTCGGTTCCCCGATGACCGATTCCGTGAGCCCATGCGATCGCACCGGATCGATCGAAGATCCGGGCCGCGGGATGGTCACCTCACCGCCGAAGCGACCGCGGGACTATCCCCCCAGGTCGGCGTAGTCCAGCACGCGCTCGATCATCTCGTCGAACTCCATGCCCGCCGCGGCCACCGCACGCGGAACGATGCTCGTGTCGGTCAGACCCGGGATGGTGTTCAGCTCGAGCACCCACGGGCGGTCGTCCTCGTCGAGGATGAGATCGACGCGGGCGAAGCCGTGACACACGAGCACGCGGTAGCAGTCGAGGGCGACCCGGACCACCTCGTCGGCGACGGCGTCCGGCAGATCGGCCGGGGCGCGCAGCTCGGTGGCACCGGGCGTGTAGCGCGACTCGAAGTCGTAGAACTCCTTGCCGAGGGGGATGGCCTCCACGATCGGGAGGGCCTCCGGATCGTCGTTGCCCAGGATGACCACCGACAGCTCCCGCCCGGACACGAACCGCTCCATCATGAGGCGGTCGTCGTAGGCGAGCGCCGCGACGAGGGCCGCCGGCACGTCCGCGGGCCGGTGCGCCAGACGGATGCCCAGGGCCGACCCGCCGCGCGCGGGCTTCACCACGAGCGGAAGGCCGAGCTGCTCCTCGATCTCGCCGAGCGCGTCCGCGGCGCCCAGCTCACGGAAGGCCGCCTGGCTGAACGCGTACGCGTCCGGGGTGGGGATGCCGGCCGCCGTGAATGCCGCCTTGGCCACGACCTTGTCCCAGGCGCGGGACGAGGCGTTGACCCCCGACCCGGTGTAGCGGATGCCGATGATCTCGAGCAGTTCCTGGACCGTCCCGTCCTCACCTCCCTGCCCGTGCATCGCGATGAACGCGACGTCCGGTGCCGCGTCGCGCAGGATCCGCACCATCTCGCGATCGACGTCGAGCGCGATCACCTCGTGACCCAGCCGCAGGAGCGCCGCCTCCACGTTGGCGCCGCTCCGCAGGCTGATCTCACGCTCGAACGAGCGTCCCCCCTTGAGCACGGCGACCTTCATCGGATGCCTCCCAGTCCCTCGAACAGTTCACTGGTCTCGGCGATCACCTCGCCGATGCGGCGGACTCCCTCGGCGATGACCTCCGGTGACGACTGCGAGAAGTTCATCCGCATCGAGCTCATGCCCTGACCGTCGAGGAAGGCCGCCCCGCCCGGGACGAACGCGACGTTGCGGTCGATGGCGCGCGCAAGCAGGTCCTGGGTGTTGAGGTAGGAGGGAAGCGTCGCCCAGACGAAGAGTCCACCGCGCGGGCGCGTCCAGGTGGCGGACGCCGGGAACTCCTCCTCCAGCGCCGTCAGCAGGGCGTCGCGCCGGGTGCGGTAGACGGCGTTCACGCGCGCCACGTGCTCACGCCAGTCGTAGCGGTCGAGGTACTCCAGGATGAAGCGCTGGTTCAGCGTCCCGGAACACAGATCCTCGCTCTGCTTGCCGAGGTTCATCTGGCGCAGCACCGGAGGGGCCGCCGCCACCCATCCCACGCGCAGGCCCGGCGCGAGGATCTTGGAGAACGTGGATACGTAGATCACCCAGCCACGCCCCTCGTCCAGTTCGTACAGGGAGGGCAACGGCTCGCCGTCGAACCGGACCTGGCCGTACGGGTTGTCCTCGACGACCATGATCTCGTGGCGGTGGGCGATGTCGATGAGACGCTCGCGCCGCTCGAGCGACATCGTGACGCCCGCGGGATTGTGGAAGTTCGGGATCGTGTAGATCAGCTTGACGCGACATCCCTCGTTCGCGAGGCGCTCCAGTGCCGGCTCGAGCTCGTCGACGATCATGCCGTCGTCGTCCATCGGGATGTGGACCACGTCGGCCTCGTACGTGGTGAACGGCGGCACCGCACCGGGGTAGGTCGGCCCCTCGGCGATCACCACCTCGCCCGGATCGACGAACGACCGGACGGAGAGGTTGATGCCCTGCTGGCCGCCACTCGTGATCATGATCTGGTCGACCGTGGCCGAGGCGCGTTCGTGGGCCATGATCTGCACGATGCGCTCCCGCAGATCGCGCAGGCCCTCGGTGGGGCCGTACTGGAGCGCCGACGTCAGGTGGTCCGCCCGGACCGCGTCCATCACGGTCGCGAACACCTCGGACGGGAAGAGCTCCATGTCGGGGAACCCGCCCGCCAGCGAGATCACATCGGGCCGCTCGGCCAGCGCCATGAGGTCGCGCATGGCGGACGCCTTGATCTTGCGCGCGCGGATCGCGAAGCGCTGCTCGTAGCGCACGGCGTCCTGTGGTGTGACCTGACTGTGAGTGTTCCGTGTGTGATCGATGGCCAACGGTGCCTCTCGGAGCGACATGATTCAGGCTGAGTGTAGAACGACCGCACGTCGCGGGTGATCGTAAGCGCTCTGTTACCATCGTTCGTCGTGTCTACGTCGGATGCCTCCCAGGCCAAACCCCCGCGAAAGCGCCTTTTCGCGCTGCCCGACATCCGGAGGACCAAGCCGGAGGACTGGGCTCAGCTGGTGCGCTTCTGCGTCGTGGGAGCGTCGGGTTTCGTGGTCAATCTCGTCGTGTACACCGTCCTCGTGCACCCGGCGGACACCCACTACATGGCGGCCGCGGTCGTCGCGTTCGTCGTCGCCTGGTCGACCAACTTCATGCTGAACAAGCACTGGACGTTCCGTCGGCACGACCTCTCGACCACGCAGCAGGGGATGCGCAACCTCGCCGTCAGCCTCATCGGGCTCGCGATCAACCTGATCTTCCTCCGCCTGCTGGTGAGCGTGGGAATCCCCAAGGTCCCCGCCCAGATGATCGCCGTCGGCGCGCTCACGCCCGTCACCTTCCTGCTCAACCGCCGCTGGTCATTCCGGTAGCTCTCCGGTGAGACGACGCGCACACCGCGCGGCCCTCACGCTTGCGGCCTTCGTCGTGTTCGTGGTGGGCACCCCGGCCGCGATCGCCACCACGACGGCCCCCTCCGCGATCACCGCGGCCGCCCAGGGAGCGGATCGGGCGCCTGAGCGGCCATCGGCCCGACTGACCGCCTCCGAGGTCACACGCATCGCCCGCGAGTCGCCGGCCGCAAAGGAGTGGATCCGACGGCACCCCATCGAGCGGACGCCGTCCCCCACCCGCGACACGGAGAGGAACCTGTGGACGCAGAGCTTCGTCGACGCCGACGGCACGACCCAGGCGCAGGTCCTCGTGGACGACGGCAGCGGCGAGATCGTCGAGACCCGCACGGGTCCTCAGGTGAACTGGCAGATGGCGCGCGGCTACCGGGGGGCGTTCGGACGGTCGCTCACCGAGCCGCAGATCTGGATTCCGCTCTTCGTCATCTTCCTCGTGCCGCTGATCCGATGGCGACGGTTCTTCTCGTGGCACACCCTCGACCTGGCCGCGCTCGCCGCCTTCGGCGTCTCGCTCGCATGGTTCAACCGGGGCGAGATCTTCACGTCGGTCCCGCTGGCCTACCCGCCCCTCGCCTACCTGGCCGTCCGTCTGGCCGTCGTCGGCCTCGGGCGACCGCGACGACGGGGCACCGCACCACCGGACGACACACCCGCCGCACGACCGAGCGCGACGCCACGCGCCGGCTCCTGGTGCCCCACCTGGCTCCTGCTCGCACTCATGCTCCTGGTGCTCGGCCTGCGACTGGGGCTCAACGCGTTCGACGCCAACGTCATCGACGTCGGGTACGCCGGAGTCATCGGCGCCGACCGGATCGCCCACGCCGCCACGCCGTACGGCACCTTTCCGGACGACTGCTCGCAGTGCGACACCTACGGCCCGGCCGTCTATCTGGCCTACGTCCCGTTCGAGGCGATCTCGCCCTGGGAGGGGAGATGGGACGGTCTTGAGGCCGCGCACGCCGCGGCGGTCGTCTTCGACCTGTTCGCCATCGCCGGGCTCATGCTGCTCGGCTGGCGCATCGGCGGCCGAGCTCTGGCGGTGCTCCTCGGATTCGCCTGGACCGCTCACCCGTTCACCGCCTACACGCTCGAGAGCAACGCGAACGACAGCCTCGTCGCCGCACTCCTCATCTGGGGGCTGGTGGTGGCGCACCGGCCCATGGCGCGCGGGGTGATGGTCGGGCTCGCGGCCCTCACGAAGTTCACGCCGGCCATCCTGCTTCTCCTGTGGGCCCGGAGTCCGTATCCCCGCCAGACCCTCACCCCGCGACGCGTCGCCCTCTACGTGGCCGGCCTCGCGGTCGCCCTCGTCGGCACCGGCTGGGTCGTCCTCCTCGACGGCATGGACGGTGTACGGGCATTCTGGTCGCGAACCATGGGATTCCAGTTCGGCCGCACGTCGCCGTTCTCGATCTGGGGACAGAACCCGGAGCTTCGGCCCGTGCAGCTGGCACTGGCCGGGCTCGTGATCGTCGCGGCCGTCGCGTTCGTCCGCTGGCCGCGCCGGCTCGATCTGCGTTCGTTCGCGGCGCTGACCGGGCTTCTGCTGATCGGCCTCCAGCTGTCGCTGACCCACTGGTTCTACCTGTACATCCCGTGGTTCCTGCCCTTCGCCATCCTGGCGCTCATCCCGACCTGGACGCGCCGCGACGCTCCGGCAACCGCGACGGCGCGGCCGCGGCCGATGCCGTCGGTGTTCGACCGCCACGTGCGCCCGACCCCCGGCAGCGTGTGATCCCGCTCCGGCGTGCCATCCCCCTGATCGGCCTGGCGGCCGCGTCCTGGCTCATCGCAGCCCTGTGGGACCCGGTGCGCCACCAGCACCTCACCGACATCCCCGTGTATCGCGACGTCGCCGCGCAGATCGCCGGCGGGCAGCTTCCGTACCGCGACTTCGACGTGGAGTATCCGCCGCTCGCCTCGGCCCTCATGTACCTCGCGCGCCTCGTCCCGACGGACTACGCCACCGGGTTCTCGCTGGTGATGTTCGCCGCCCTCGCGGCCACGCTCCTGGGCACCATGGCCACCGCGGCGGCGTTGCGGCTGAGTCCCGGCCGCCAGACGGCCGCGGGGGTGGTCGTCGCGACGACCCCGCTCCTTCTGGGCGACCTGGTGGCGACCCGCTTCGACCTGGCGCTCACGGCGCTTCTGGCCTGGACCCTGTGGGCCGCCGTGACCGAACGGTTCCCGCTGATGTGGTTTCTCCTGGCCGCCGCCATCGCCCTGAAGCTCGTGCCCGTCGCCCTCATCCCGGTGCTCGTCATCTGGCAGCGCCATCGCACCGGCGGCTGGCCCGGACGGACGCTGGTGCCGTCGGCCGTGGTGAGCGCGGTGGTGTGGATCCCGTTCCTGGTGTCCGGGGCGTCGGGGCTCGGCCACATGTTCCGCTACCACCTGGACCGTCCCCTGCAGATCGAGTCGCTGGGCGGGTCGTACCTCCTCGGACTGCACGCTCTGGCGGACATCCCCCTGTCGATCACGACGACCTACGGAAGCCAGAACGTCCGGGGGCCGGGCGTCGACGTCATCACCGCCATCGCCATGGGCCTCCAGGTGGCGTCGATCGCCGCCGTCGCCATCGTGTTCGCACTGTTCGTGCGCCGCGCTCCTGCTCGCCTGGCCGTCCAGGGCCTGGTGTCGGCGGTGGGGGCGACGCTGGCGCTGCTCGTCCTCACCGGGAAGGTGCTGTCACCGCAGTTCGTGCTGTGGCTCCTGCCGGCGTGCCTGCTCATCGTCGGGCCGTACGGCGCCGTCGCCGCCGGTGCGGTCGTCGTCGTGTTCCTCACGACGCAGGTCTACTTTCCGTACTCGTACTGGGATCTGGTGGCGATGCGGGAGGGAGCGATCGCCCAGCTCGTGGTGCGCAACGTCGCACTCATCGTGCTGGCGACGGCCGCGTTCCCGCGGATCGGCTGGTGGGACCGGACCGCGAGCGGTCCTCGATGACTGGCGCCACGGAGATCACGGCGTGGTGCGTGCCTCCCCGGCACCACTCATCTCACCCGGAACGCTGATCGCCCGGATCTCGCGGGCGAGGCCGTCACCGCCGGCCGTGACGAGCGCACCCTGCACCAGGATCTCGTCGGAGGCGGGTTCGAAACGGCCCGACGAACCGGTGAGGAAGCGGCGCAGGATGATGTCGGTCCTCACTCCGATGACACCACCGTGGGGACCCGTCATCCCGAGGTCGGTCATGTAGGCCGTACCACCGGGCAGCAGGCGGCCGTCGGCGGTCTGGACGTGGGTGTGCGTCCCGACCACCGCTGTCACCCGCCCGTCGAGGTGACGTCCCATGGCCACCTTCTCGCTGGTGGCCTCGGCGTGGAAGTCGACGACGATGTGCGTCGCCTCACGCTTCAGCCGGTCGATCAGGGCGTCCACGACGGCGAAGGGTGACTGCGCCGACTCGAGGAACACCCCGCCCATGAGGTTCACGACGCCCACCCGGAAACCACCGCGCACCTCGGCGAGGTACGTCCCGCGACCGGGTGCACGCACCGCCATGTTGTCGGGGCGCAGCACCCTCGGCTCGGTCTCGAGCACCGAGTAGAGATCCTGCTGGCGGAGCGTGTGGTTGCCGCCGGTGAGGACGTCCACCCCGGCATCCAGCAGCTCGCGGGCCTGACGCGCGGAGGTGCCCGACCCGGAGGCGGAGTTCTCGGCGTTGACGATGACCATGTGCGGATCGTGCTCGGCACGGAGCTCGGGAAGCCGTTCGAGAAGGGCGCGCAGACCCGTCCCGGCGAACACGTCGCCGATGATGAGGATGCGCAGATCGGTGCCGCTCACTGGGCCACCCGCACGACCTCGACGTGGAGGTGGTTGATGGCGTCGGTGTTCGGGTCGTCGCCACCCTTCAGGTACTCGGTCACCTGCGGGGTGACGACGTCGCGGACGTCGCCGAGGTCGCGGACCTGGCCGATGCAGGTGACGCCGGCCGTGACGACCTCTCCGACCTGCGGGACCCGGACGCCCGCCGCGTCGCAGATGGACTGCACCCGCCGCTCAGGGGGGATGTCCTCGATGTTCCGGACACGGACCAGGACGTCGCTGGCCGCCCGGGGGCTGATGTCGATCTCGTGGCCGACGTGGTGGCCCGCGATGACGAAGGGACGCGAGCCCTGAATGACCCCGTCGACGGGGGCGAAGACCACGGTGCCCGCGGCCACGGCGAAGTCGATGCCGGCCGTGCGTGGCCCCTCCTGGCCGTCACCCGGCGCGACATGATGTCTCCACGACGCATCCGGGGTCACGGCCACACCCGACACGTCGTCGATGGAGCGGAACAGGGTGGTGCGCACCCGGTCACGCGCGACGGGAAGCTGGATCTCGACGGGTCCCGCGGTCGCCACGATGCGGCTGGGGGGGCGGGTACCGACGTCCGTCGGGCTGCCGGTCACGGGTGCGGCGACGGCGCCGCCGGAGGGTGAGTCGCGCAGGCGCTGGACCACCACGACCACCATGAGCCCCACCACGAGGAGCACCACGGCCACGAGCGCCGCGCGGCGACGTTGAATCGCCGCCCGCTGTCGAGCACGATCGGCCGCTTCGAGCCGTTCCGGGGATACCGCGGCCATCGACCGATGATCGTATCGCACCGCGCGCCGTTCTCGGCAGGCGCGGGGCCACGCGGGACGGCCGCGAACCACCCGGTCCACGGCGCCGGCTTCACCGAATCGACACGCACCTCACGCGCTGACCGCACCCCGCGCGGGTACCATGATCGAATGGCTCCCACGGACGTCCACGCGCGCGGTGACGGCGCCGGTGCACTCCTCCACGGCGCCGGACTGTCGAAGCGATTCCGGTCCGTCGCCGCGCTGGAGGACGTCTCGATCCATCTGGGGCGGGGTGACGCCGTGGCGCTTCTGGGTCCGAACGGCGCCGGCAAGACAACCCTGCTCCGCATCCTCGCCGGGGTGAGCACCCCCACGCAGGGCAGCGTCGACCGCGAGGATCGCTCGACGGCCCACATCGGCTGGGTGCCGCACGATCCGGCCGTCTACCGCCGCCTGACCGCACGCGAGAACATCCTCCTGTTCACCCGGCTTGAGGGGGTGGACGACCCCGACGCCGTGACCGCCGAACTCCTCGAACGCACGGACCTCGCCCGCTACGCCGATCGTGCCGCCGCGGACCTCTCCACCGGCACGCTGCAGCGGTTGAACGTGGCCCTGGGACTGGCGGGGCGACCCGCGGCGCTCCTCCTCGACGAGCCGACCGCCACGCTCAGTCCCGATCAGGTGAACCGCCTGTGGACGTGGCTCGACGAGCTGCGCGAGCGCGACGGCCTCGCGGTCCTCTTCTCGACCCAGTCCATCGACGAGGCCGCCCGCTACGCCGAGCGCATGGTGATCCTGGACCACGGGCGCCAGGTGTTCGGGGGCACGGCGGACGAGCTCATCACGCAGCACGGCACCCCGGGGACCAGCGCGACCGACGCCGCCGAACGCGCCTTCCTGAACCTGGTGGACGCATGAGGTCGTTCCGCGCCATCCTCGCCAAGGACCTGCGCCTGCTGGTGCGCAACCGCGGCCTCCTCGTGATGCTGATCGGCTATCCGCTCATCGTCGCGGCGCTCGTGGCGCTCGCCCTCCAGGGCGGGGAGCGGCGTCCGGCCGTCGCCTTCGTGAACAACGACCAGAGCAACCGGACGGTGAAGGTCGGGGACCGGCGCCTCGGTGTGGCGGAGTACGAGGAGCGGCTGGCACAGGAGGTCGATCTGAAGCGCATGGACTCCCTCGCCGCCGCGGAGGCCCTGGCCGCGGGACGCGTGGCCGCGGTGATCACCCTCCCGGAGGGGTTCATCAGCGACCTCCAGTCGGGTATCCGTCCGCCCGTCGTCACGGTCCAGCCCAGCAACCGGTCGCCCATCGAGGCCCAGTCGATCTCACGGCGCCTCGAATCGTCGATCTACCGCCTGAATCAGGATCTGGCGCAGACGTACATCCAGCAGACCCTCGATCTCGTGCGGATCGTCGTCCAGGGCGGCGAGGTCGCGGTGTTCTCACGCACCGGCACCGTGCTCGGCCTCGAGAAGAGCGACGTCCTGGTCCGCGAGCTGCAGCGCGATCTTCGGGCCGCCGGACAGGAGGAGCTGGCCGCCAGCATGGACCCGCTCCTGCACTTCATCGTCGAGGCCAAGGTCAACCTCGACCTGGCCGATGTCGCCGCCACGGCCATCGGGAACCCCATCCAGCTTCGGATGCCTCCACCACCCACCGGCCGCGAGCCGCTCTCCGGATTCGGCCTGTCCGGTGCTCTGCTCGTGAGCCTCGCGCTGGTCGGGGTCCTGCTCGGAGCTGCCGGTCTCTCGTCCGAGCGGGAGGAGAACACACTGGTGCGCCTGCGTCGCGGCCTCGTACGGCTCGAGGCGCTGGTCTTCGAGAAGATCGCCTTCGGAGCCATCCTCTGCCTGGTGATCGGCACCGTACTCCTCGCCGCGGTGGCCCTCACCACGTCGCTCGCCATCGGGCGATGGGCGTACTGGCCGGCGGCGTTCATCGCGGCCGGTCTGGCCTTCGCATCGTTCGGCGTGCTGGTCGGCGCGCTGGCCCGCGAGACGCGCACGGCCCTCCTGGCCGCGCTCATGCTGGCCCTGCCGCTCATCTTCCTGGGCCTGTTCACCCAGAGCGGCGCCGCCAGCGCCATCTCGGAGGTCGTACCGTTCGGCCCCTCGTTCCGCGTGTTCCAGACGCTCATCGTCGAACCGACGGTCGACTCCGGCCGGTTCTGGATGCGGATCGGGCAGCTCCTCCTTCTCGCGACGGTGTTCGGCGTGGCAGGATCCATCGCGCTTAGACGGAAGAGCGCGAACTGAACGACATCCATCGACAACTCACAGAGGACCTCGACGGCGAGGCCAACCGCCTGATGCGGCTCGTGGACGAGCTCTCCGAGCAGCTCGCCGTGGCCGAGACGGAGCTCCGGCTGGTGGAGGACTGGCCACCGGCCCGGCTGGCGCTGATCCGCTCCGCCCTGCGCAATCCCGAGTTCGCCGACGTGAGCGGTTTCACCGCGCTGGTCGAGCGCGGTGAGGCCGAACTCGCCGCGGTTCAGGAACTCCGCCGCCGCCTGGCCGGCGAGCACACCTGACGCCGCCACGTGGACGCCGGCGTCCCCGATCCGCCCTCTCCGGGACGTCCGCCACCGTCGACGACGATCAGGTGAAGGTGCACGGACGCGGCAGCGCGTTCGCGAGAAGGTCCAGGTACTCGTCGTGCGGCAGCTCGACGGCGCCGAACCGCGCCGTGTGATCCGAGCGCATCTGGATGTCCCACAGCGTGTACCCCCGATCGACGAGGAGCGCGTGCGTCGCCACCAGGGCGGCGCTGCCCGCGTTCGACACCCGATGGAACATGCTCTCGCTCGTGAAGAGCCCTCCGAGCGCCACTCCGAAGAGCCCGCCCACGAGGTGGTTGCTGTGCATCACCTCGACGCTGTGGGCAAGTCCGCGTTCGAACAGCTCGTCGTAGTGACGGGCGAGCCGCGGGGTCAGCCATTCGCCGCCCTGGCGCTCGCCGCCGCACGCGGCCACCACCTGCGCGAAGCGCCGGTCGACGGTGATCGTGAAGGGATCCGTTCGCAGCGCACGGCGGACCGAGCGCGGCACCCGGAACCCGTCGAGCGGCATGATCGTCCGCGGATCGAAGATGAAGAGGTCGAGCGCGCCGTCGACATCCATGGGGAACGCCCCGTTCAGATAGCCGCGGATGATGTCATCGGTGGTGAGGAGCGTCATCGCGGCCCATTGTGGCGCATGGTTGATTCCGCGGAAATCGCGGCATGGGGTGTGTCCCCGGCGGCGCGAATGCGCGACGAATCCACCCGCCCACCCCGGACCAGCCACCGGGCGACTCGAACAGGCGACCAGCATGCCCTTCGACGCCCGGCGGCACCCCGCATCCACCGGTGACGCACCCCACACCCCTCTCCCATGGAATCAACCATCTAGGCTAGAACGCGTGACCGACCCACGTGCCCTCGTCGTCCCCGCGGCCACCGCCGCCATCGAAGCCGCACTCGGTGAGGAGTTCCGGGGCGAGGACCCCGTCATCCGCCCGTCCCAGTTCGCCGACGTGCAGATCAACGCCGCGCTGGCGCTGGCGAAGCGCGCCAAGCGTCCACCGCGCGAGGTGGCCGACGCCATCGCGGAGGCCCTCGACCTGAGCGGCGTGGCCTCGGACATCGCGGTGTCGGGCCCCGGGTTCATCAACATCACCTTCGACGACGACGCCGTCGGGCGGCTGACCACCGAGCTCCTCACCGAACCACGCGTCGGCATCCCGGTCCAGGAACGGAAGACCGTCCCGATCGACTACTCGGCACCGAACGTGGCGAAGGAGATGCACGTCGCGCACCTCCGGACCACCGTGGTGGGCGACGCCCTGGCCCGCATCCTGGAGGCGCTGGGCCACGACGTGATCCGCCAGAACCACATCGGCGACTGGGGAACGAACTTCGGGATGCTCATCGAGCGGCTTGTGGAGGTGGGACCCGACTCGGACGAGGCCGCGACGGTCGAGACCGACCCCAACGCCTTCTACCAGGGCGCCTACGCACGCTTCCAGGAGGATCCGGCGTTCGCCGACCGCGCGCGGGCGCGCGTGGTGGACCTGCAGGCCGGCGAACCGGAGGCCCGCCTTCTCTGGGAGCGCCTCTTCGAGCGTTCGCGGGTCTACTTCAACCGCATCTACTCCACCCTCGGCGTCACGCTGACCGACGAGCACCTGGCCGGCGAGAGCACGTACAACGACCAGCTCGAGGGGATCTGCCGCGAGCTCGAGGAGCGCGGCATCGCCGTCGCGAGCGACGGGGCGCTGTGCGTCTTCCCGGACGGCTTCGCCGGTCGCGAGGGCGAGCCGCTTCCCCTGATCATCCGCAAGTCGGACGGCGGCTACGGCTACGCCACGACGGATCTGGCGACGATCCGGTACCGCGTGCAGACCCTCGGCGCCGACCGCGTGCTCTACGTGGTGGGCGCCACGCAGGCCCTGCACCTGCAGATGGTGTTCGCGACCGCACGGCTCGCCGGCTGGCTGCCGGACGACGTGGACGTGGTGCACGTCCAGATCGGCACCGTGCTGGGCGAGGACGGGAAGATGCTGAAGACGCGGTCCGGCAACCCGCTGCGGCTCATGGCCCTGCTGGACGAGGCGGTCACCCGGGCCCGCGAGGTCATCGACGCCGCCCGTCCGGACCTGGACGAGGAGACCCGGGCACGGATCGCCCCCACCGTGGGAATCGGAGCCGTGAAGTATGCGGACCTCTCCGTGGCCCACGACAGCGAGTACACCTTCGACCTCGACCGCATGGTCCGGTTCTCGGGCAACACGGGCCCGTACATGCAGTACGCCGCCGCCCGGGTCCGCTCCGTCTTCCGCAACGCCGACCGCGACCCGGCCGCACAGGCCGCGCCGGTCCAGATCACGGAGCCCGCCGAGCGCGACCTCGCCCTGCGGCTCCTCGGATTCGGCTCGGTGGTGGCCGACGCGGGCGACGACCTGGCACCGCACCGCCTCTGCGCCCACCTGTTCGACATCGCGCAGGCCTTCAGCGCGTTCTACGAGACGTGCCCGATCCTGAAGGCCCCCGACGAGGGGACCCGCGAGTCACGGTTGTCCCTCGCCGCCGTCACCCTTCGCGTCATGACGACAGGACTCGATCTCCTGGGTGTGGCCGCCCCGGAACGGATGTAGCCGAACGAGAGGGCCCGCTCGACCGGGTCTTCGCGTCACCCCGCGGGGTTTCGGTGCCGGGCACCGGCACCCCGTTGCGGGACCCCGAGGACGCCGGTGTCGCGGGTCACCACCGCGCGGGTCCGGACGGGACACCCGACCGTGGCAGAAGCGGTCGCACCCCGGGTAGGCTTGGCCGGTGACTGACGCCCGCCCCTCCGGGGTCTTCCCGACCGTCCGTCCCCGCCGCCTGCGGCGCGGGGACACGCTGCGGTCGATGGTCCGCGAGACCCACCTGCGCCCCGAGAACCTCATCCTGCCGCTCTTCGCCATCGCCGGCGAGAACCGTACGGAACCCATCCCGTCGCTCCCCGGGCAGCGCCGCGAGACACCCGACCTCATCGCGGCCCGAGCGCGCCGTGCGTACGAGCTGGGCGTCCCCGCCGTGCTGCTCTTCGGCATCAGCGACCACAAGGACGACCGCGCATCCGGTGCGCACGACCCGCAGGGCGCCGTCCAGCAGGCCATCCGCGCGGTCACCGCCGAGGCTCCCGACATGGTCATCGTCACCGACGTGTGCCTCTGCGCGTACACCGACCATGGTCACTGCGGCGTCATCCGCGACGACCGGATCGACAACGACGCCAGCATCGCGATCATCGCCGAGGCCGCCCTGAGCCACGCCGAGGCCGGCGCCCACGTCGTGGCGCCCAGCGACATGATGGACGGACGGATCGGCGCGATCCGCGGGCTCCTCGACCGTTCCGGACACGTGGACGTGGCGATCATGTCGTACGCCGTCAAGTACGCGAGCGCCTTCTACGGGCCCTTCCGCGACGCCGCCGGCTCGGCTCCCGGGTTCGGCGACCGCCGCGGCTACCAGATGGACCCGGCCAACGCACGCGAGGCACTGCGCGAGATCGCGCAGGACGAGGCCGAGGGCGCCGACATGGTGATGGTCAAACCGGCGGCCACCTACATGGACGTCGTCGCGGCGGTGCGCGGGCGGACGGACCTCCCCGTCGTCGCCTACTGGGTGAGCGGCGAGTGGGCCATGCTGAAGGCCGCTGCCGAGCGCGGCTGGCTCGACGAGCGCGAAGCGACGCTGGAGACCCTGGTCGGGCTGCGGCGCGCGGGCGCGGATCTCATCATCACCTACGCAGCGGAGGATGTCGCCACGTGGCTCAGCTGACCAGCGAGGAGCTCTTCTCCCGCGCCCAGAAGGTGCTCGTCGGCGGGGTCAACTCCCCCGTGCGCGCCATGCGGTCCATCGGCCGCGACCCCGTTTTCATCGACCGCGCCGAGGGACCCTACGTCTGGGATGCCGACGGCACCCGCTACGTGGACTACCTCTCCACCTGGGGCCCGGCCATCCTGGGCCACGCGAACCCGGCCGTCATCGAGGCGCTGACCGACGCACTTCCCCTGGGAACCTCGTACGGTGCGCCCACGGCGCGCGAGGTGCTCATGGCCGAGGCCGTGGCCGAGGCGTTCCCGTCGATCGACATGCTCCGCATGACGAGCTCGGGCAGCGAGGCCGTGACCGGCGCGATCCGCCTGGCACGCGCCGCCACGGGACGCGACGGCATCGTGAAGACGATCGGCGGATACCACGGCGCCATCGATCCCCTCCTGGTCGAGGCGGGGAGCGGGGCAACCACCCTGGGCCACCCCAACAGCCCCGGAGTCCCCGAGGGCGCGGTCGCCAACACGCGCCTCGTGCCGTACAACGACCTGTCGGCCGCCGACGCCGCGCTCAACGGCGCCGCGGCCATGATCATCGAGCCCGTCGCCGGGAACATGGGCGCCGTGCTGCCCGGCCCCGGCTACCTGGAGGGCCTGCGCGAGGCCTGCGACCGTCACGGTGCATTGCTCATCTTCGACGAGGTCATCACCGGCTTCCGCCTGGCACTGGGCGGGGCACAGGAGCGGTTCGGGGTCAGGGCCGACATCACCTGCCTCGGCAAGATCATCGGAGGCGGCCTCCCCGTCGGGGCGTTCGGCGCCCGCCGCGAGATCATGCGTGAGCTGGCGCCCGTCGGTCCCTGCTACCAGGCCGGGACGCTCAGCGGGAACCCCCTCGCCACCACCGCCGGCCTCGCCACCATCGAGGCGCTGGCACGCCCCCGGGTGTACGAGCGACTGGAGGAGTCGGGCGCGGCCCTTGAGGCCGCCATCGCCGGCAGCGGCGCACCCGTCACGATCAATCGCATCGGCTCGATGCTCACCCCGTTCTTCACCGACGGCGCCGTGACGGACTACGCGTCGGCCACCCGGAGCGACACCGACGCCTACGGGCGGTTCGCCCGGGGGCTCCTCGACGAGGGCGTGTCGCCCCCGCCGTCACAGTTCGAGTGCTGGTTCACGGGGCTCACCCACGGGGACCGGGAGATGGCCGCCACCCGGGAGGCGCTCGCGCGGGCGGCCGACGGACTGTGACCCACCTGTTCGCGGCGCAGCCGTCGCTCGCCCGTGCTCTGACCGATCCCCTCCCCGATCCGGTCGTCGCACCGCTCGCCGCGCCCGGACTCACCGGTGATGCCGCCGTCGGCCTGGACCTCATCCTGGAGGGCTTCCTTCTGCATCACGGCACGCCGCGCCTGCTCGACCTGGAGGCGGGGGACCGCATCCTCGCCGGCGACTTCTGTTACGCACAGGGCCTCGTCCGCGTGGCCGCCGTCGGCGATCTCCGGATCATCCGCGAGCTGGCGGATCTGATCGCCCTGTCGGCCTCACTCGTCGCCACGGGCGACGAGGAACACCTCACCGCCCTCTGGCGATCGGTGGTGACGGTCATCGCCGATGACGACCCCGCCCGCGCACACGATCTCGCGGTGGCGAAGGACGCCATCCGCGCCATGTCCGACACCGGGCCCCTTCGGCGCCTCGCCGCCACGCTCCCGCCAACACCCGCACTTGATGAGGTACTCGATGCGTGACCTTCGCGACTGGATCTCCGCACTCCGCAAAGATGGTGAGCTCGTCGACGTGACGGCGGAGGTCGACCCGCACCTCGAGATCACCGAGATCGCCGACCGCGTCATGAAGTCGTACGGACCGGCGCTCCACTTCTCGAACGTCACCGGCAGCCGGCTCCCGGTCCTCATCAACCAGTTCGGAAGCTGGAAGCGACTGGGGATGTCACTCGGCGTCGAGCATCCCGACGAACTGGCCGACCGCATCTCGGAGCTGCTCGAGCTGCAGCCCCCCCAGGGGATCGTCGAGAAGGTGAAGGCGCTCGGAAAGCTCAAGACCCTGGCCTCGTTCTCGAGCCGGATGGTGAAGGACGCGCCGTGCCAGGAGATCTGGCTGGACCAGCCGAACCTCGACCTGTTGCCCATCCTCCACTGCTGGCCCGGCGACGGCGGCCCCTTCATCACCCTGCCGCTCGTGTTCAGCAAGGACCCGCAGACGGGCGCGCGCAACTGCGGCATGTACCGCATCCAGAAGGTGGACGCGCGCACGGCGATCATGCACTGGCAGATCCACAAGGACGGTGCGTCGCACATGCGCGACAGCCGCGGCCGGGTGCCCGTGGCCGTGGCCATCGGGACCGATCCCGCCACCACCTACGCCGCCTCGGCCCCGCTTCCGCCCGGCATCGACGAGATGCTCCTGGCCGGGTTCATCCGCGGCAAGGCCGTCGACATGGTGAAGTGCCGGACCGTCGACATCGAGGTGCCGGCGCAGTCCGAGATCGTGCTGGAGGGCTACGTCGACGCCGAGGACCTGCGGCCGGAGGGCCCCTTCGGCGACCACACCGGCTTCTACACCCCGGTGGACGACTACCCCGCATTCCATCTGACGGGCATGTCGATGCGCCACGACGCCGTCTACTCGACCACGATCGTGGGTAAGCCGCCGATGGAGGACTACTTCCTCGGCAAGGCCACCGAGCGCATCTTCCTCCCGCTCATCCGGACGAGCCTTCCCGACGTCGTCGACATGAACATGCCGCTCGAGGGCGTGTTCCACAACTGCGTGATCGTGTCGATCAACAAGCGCTACCCGGGGCAGGCGAAGAAGGTCATGAGCGCCGTCTGGGGCTTGGGCCTGATGTCCCTCACGCGTTGCGTGATCGTCGTCGACCACGACGTGGACGTGCAGAACGTCTCGGACGTGGCCTTCTACGCACTCAGCAACGTGGACGCCGGACGCGATGTGATGGTGGTGGAGGGGCCGGTGGACGCGCTCGACCACGCCGCGCCGTACTTCGCCTACGGATCGAAGATCGGTTTCGACGCGACCCGCAAGTGGGAGGGCGAGGGCGTGGTGCGCCCCTGGCCCGACGAGGCCGTCATGGACGCCGCGACGCGGGCGCGTGTGGACGCACGCTGGGCCGAGTTCGGGATTCCCGGCCGATAGGGCGGGCGGTGTCCGAGTCTCTCGGGGACTGGCGGAGGGCATCCACCCGGCGGTTGATCCACCCGGCGGTTGATCCACCCGCCCGCCCCGGCCAACCGCCGGTCCCGGGGCTACGCTCCGGGCCTCACGTGATCCGGCCACGGTTGCGTTCATGATTGCGCGTACCCGCTGTTTGATCCTGGGCGGCATGTCCGGGGACTGGCGGAAGGGCATCCTCCCGCCCGCCCCGGCCAACCGCCAGTCCTGGGGCTACGCTCCGGGCCTCACGTGATCGGGTGTCGGGTTGCGTACGGGGTTGCGTGTTCTTGATGTTGATCCCGGGGGTGCGTGCCGGGACTGGCGGAAGGGCATCCTCCCGCCCCACTCCCAGCGCCTACCGCTTCTTCCTCGGCGGCACGTATGCCGCGCCCGGCGCACCGCAGACGGCGGTCACGCTGAACGACGACGCCTCCTTGGCCGGGAGGTTGTCGGGCGTGGTCACCGTCAGACGCCAGCTGTTGGTCGTCGGGACGATCGACGTGATGTAGGGGGCGTTGACCGACTTGTGGCGGTTCGCCGGCGAGGGATCGATCCGGGTTCCCCAGGTGATCGCCCGCTGACCCCGCGGGCAGACCGCCGTCACCGATGCGCGCAGCTGTCCCGGCTGAAGTGCGCCCTTGCGGGTCACCTTCGACATGGCACCGAAGGTGGCACGCCGAACGCACTGGGCCTGCGCCCCGGTCGTCTTCGCGTCGTACCGCCAGGCCCGGCTTCCGGCGGCGCCGGCGGGCTCGCTCACGATGGGGATGTCACCACCGAAGCCGTTCCGGTAGATCCCCAGACCGACGAATCCGGCGGCGCACCTCACCACGTTCCTGGCGGCGTAGACGGTGCGTCCCGGTGCTGTGCGCAGTCCGCACACCACGATCGGCCGGAGCCTGGCGGCCGTGTGACCCCGATAGACGCTCAGCAGAGCGTCCCTGTCGAGGGATTCGCCCTGGTAGCTCGTCGCACGGGCGACGGGGGCGCTTCCGGCCCACCCCACGCCGAGGGTCCGATTGGTGCCGCAGGCACGGAACGCCTTGTTGTCGCCACCCGCGAACACGAGATCGTCCGGCGCGCCCGACGGAACCGACCAGGTGGGCCCGTTCTTGATCTGAACGCCGACCTTCGTCACCTGGGCCGACGCCATCGCCGGAAGCGCGAGACCGACGGCGAGCGCCAGCCCTCCCAACCGCATCCTGCATCCCATACCCCCACCTCCATGTCACGGGCACCGGCCGGCTCGGCCGGTCCACAGAATCACGAAAACCTACGACCACCGTCACGCCCCGACCACGATAGTTCTCCGTGCTTCGTGAGCCAACCCGGGAATCCCGCAGAGCGCGAGATTTCCCCGATGAATGCCCTCTCCACGCGGAGGGGGTCGGCGCCCGGGGGCGAATCCCGTCCGATGGACGGCCTGCCGAAAACATTACGGGGTCCGAAGTCGGCGAATTACCGCCCCATCCGCACCGACGGGTCGGTAGGCTCCACCCATCACCGGGACATCTGACCCGGCCCCCCGTTGCACACGGGGCCACGGTCGGGTTGAATCCCCGGAAGTTCGGTCCAGCGGAGGTGAAGTGGAACGCGAAGAACAAACAGGGCAGTTGGTTCACAACGGAGAGCAGGGTCCCTACTCGGGTCCTGAGGTCGTCGACGTCGTGGAGACGGATCCCCACGCGGACGATCCCGGTTTCCACACCCGGACCAAGTTCCTGAGCATCGTCGCCGTCGCTATGGGCGGCGTCATGACTGCCGCAATTCTGGTGCCGGTGATCGGATTCGCCGTCGCCGACAGCGTCAAGGCCGAGGACTGGCGGTGGGTCGATGTCGGCCCGCTGAGCGACTTCCCGGCGAACCAGACCACCTCGATCGCCGTCACGGGCCCCACCCCGGAGGCCGACCGCCGGGTCTTCGTCCGCAACCGCGACAACAGCTTGATGGCGATCTGGAACCGGTGCGTCCACCTCGGGTGCCCGGTCAGCTACTCGGAGGGCGCGGACGGGTTCTCCTGCCCGTGTCACGGTGGTGCGTACGACAGCGTCGGCCGCCGGACCGCCGGGCCGCCCCCGCGCCCCCTGGACCGCTTCGACATCAAGATCGTCAACGCGCAGGGCGAGGACGTCGAGTACGCGCAGGCGACGCCGGCGGACCGCGTCCTCATCGGCAAGGCCTACTCGATCGACGACGACGAGAATCCGTACAAGCTGCACCCGCCCGGCGATCCGGTGACGGGCGTGCTCTCCAACCTGTTCCCGTTCGTCTAGGAAGCCATGGCGACAGACAACACAACGAACACGACATCCGTCCCGGACATCGGACCGAAGGGCCCCGTCAAGCGGACCGCCGACGACGTCCTCACGTTCGTCGAGGAGCGCAGCGGCGCGGTCGGCGCGGGCAAGTGGTTCCTGTTCCGCAACATCCCGGCCGGCACCGGATGGTTCCAGACGCTCGGCTTCACGGCCATGGTGGTCTTCGGCCTTCAGGCCATCACCGGGATCTTCCTGGCGATGTACTACAAGCCGGACCCCGCCACCGCACACGCCAGCATCGAGGCGATCACCAACGAGGTGACCTGGGGATGGCTGGTCCGCGGCATGCACAAGTGGGGCGCGAGCGCCATGGTGGTGGTCGTCTTCCTCCACATGGGACGCGTCTTCATCTGGGGTGCGTACAAGTACCCGCGTGAGCTCACCTGGCTCACGGGTGCGATGCTCCTCACGCTGACGATGGCCATGGGCCTCACCGGCTACCTCCTGGTCTGGGACCAGAAGGCGTACTGGGCGACCGTCGTCTCGATCAACCTCGTCGCGCAGGCGCCGATCATCGGCCCCTACCTCGGCTCGATCCTGCGAGCGGGACCCGAGTTCGGACCGGATACCTTATCCCGGTTCTATGCCATCCATATGTTGCTGATACCAGGGGCGATGGCCGCGTTCATCGCCATGCACATCGCTCTCGTCGCACGCCTCGGCGTCGCCGAGACCCCCTGGTCGAAGCGCCGCCTCGCCATCGAGGAGGAGGAGCGGGTGGCACGCCGCAAGGCCGCACGTGACCGGATCGAGCACGGACGCACCCCCGTGCCGGCCGGTGAGCCCGCCCCCGACCCGGTGCGCGTGGAGGCCGAGTCGTGAACGAAGCGCAGAAAGAGGCCTACAAGAAGGACTACGCCGAGGCGAAGAGGCAGGGGAAGCCGTTCTTCCCCTACGCCATCTACAAGGACACGATCGTGGCGTCGCTCACGATCGGGATCATCATCTTCCTTGCGATCTGGGCACGTGTCGAGGTCGGCCCCGAGGTCGACACGACCACGGAGAGCTTCGTCCCACGGCCGGAGTGGTACTTCTTCTTCCTGTTCGAGCTCCTCAAGGTCTGGGACGGCTCGAACGCCATGATGCCCGTCATCATGGCGACGTTCGTCATCCCGAACCTCCTGCTCGCCATCCTGTTCCTCTGGCCGTTCGTCGACCGGGGACCGGAGCGTCGCATCTGGAAGCGTCCGGTCTCGATGGCCCTCGCCGTCATCCTCGTGTGGTTCCTGACGTACACCACCTACAAGGGCGCGACCAGCTCCCACGGTGGCGGCACGCTCGCGATCGAGGTGCCCGAGAGCGACACGGAGGCCTTCGCCGGTAAACAGCTGTTCGAGGACTCCGGTTGCCTCAACTGCCATGTCGTCGGAAGTGTCGGCGGGAGCCTCGGTCCGAACCTCACCAACGAGGCGTCGATGAACCGCGGGATCGAATGGCAGATCGAGCACCTGAAGGATCCGGGCTCGATGGTCCCGGGATCACCGATGCCCGCGTTCGGCGGTCTGACGGATCAGCAGCTGACCGAGCTCGCCACGTTCCTCGAGGGGCTCGGCGAGGAATACAACTAGACCGCTTCTCACGGTCTCGACGGTGGTACGTGTGGCGCCCGACGGGCGCCACACGTGATTTCGGACCCGGTCGCCCACCGTGCATGGATGCGGTGTCGCGGGCCCCGCACCACACCGCGCGCCGAACCGGGTGGCGACATGCGGCGTCGACTACGATTCCGGCAATGCGGGTTTTCTTGGCGATGACGGGCGCGAGCGGCGCCATCTACGGAGGACGGGCGCTGTCGGCCCTGACCGCCGCCGGCTGCTCCGTGGGCCTGTGCGCGAGCGATGCGGCCGCCCAGGTCATCGGCCACGAGATCCTCGGCCACGGCCCCGAGCCCGCGCCGTCCGTCGCGGCCACATTGAGCGCCTTCGTGGAGCGCTTCACCACCGAACCCGACCGCGTCGAGATCGTCGATCAACGCGACCTCACCAGCCGCTACGCGTCGGGGTCGGCCCGCATCGACGGCGTGGTGGTGGCACCGTGTTCGATGTCGACGCTGGCGACGATCGCCTCGGGCGCGGGCCGCAACCTGGTGCACCGCGCCGCGGATGTCGCCCTGAAGGAGCGCCGGCGTCTCGTCCTGGTGACCCGCGAGACCCCGCTGTCGGAGATCCACCTCACGAACATGCTCACGGTGACCCGGGCCGGTGCCGTCGTCATGCCGGCCGCACCCGGTTTCTACAACCTCCCCGCGAGCATCGACGACCTGGTCGATTTCGTCGTGGGCCGGATGCTCGACCACCTCGGCGTCGACAACACGCTGGTCCCCCGCTGGGGCGACGGGGAGGCATCGGACCGATGACGCACCGCGGCGCCCGGACACGGGCACTCCACGACGTCCCCGGATTCGCGGCCCTCCACCCGGGTCGGGTGGTGTCGTAGCCACCGCACCACCACGGGTCATGCGGCTCATCCGGCCGTTCCGCCGACTCCTCGACGACTGCGAGAAGCGACTGGTCCAGGTCGTCGCGGGCCACACCGCATGCCTGTCGACGCCCGCCGCCGACACGCTCGCCGCCGGGGGCAAGCGCCTGCGACCGCTCCTGGTCTTCTGCGCCGCACCGAACCCCGGACATCATCGTGAGGCCCTGGTGTCGGCGGCATCCGCCGTCGAGCTGGTGCACATGGCCACCCTCGTCCACGACGACATCATCGACGGTGCCTCGCTGCGACGGGGTCGGCCCACGATCGCCCATGCCCAGGGGCCCGCGGTGGCCGCACAGGTCGGCGACTTCCTCTTCGCGCGCGCCTTCGCCGAGTTGACGCGGACCGCCGACCCGGCCGCGGTGGCCGAGCTGTCGCAGGCGTCGCTCGCACTGTCGCAGGGCGAGCTCCTTCAGCAACAGGCGGCGTTCGACGTCACGCTCACCGAGCAGTCCTACCTGGCGCGGTGCCGGTGCAAGACCGCGTCGCTGTTCGCGGCCGCCTGTCGCCTCGGCGCGACCGTGGGCGGCGGGGACGCGGACACACGCGAACGCGTGGGCGTGTTCGGTGAGCATGTGGGCATGGCGTTCCAGATCTTCGACGACATCCTGGACCTCACCGGCGATCCCGAGGCGACCGGCAAGCGCCGGGGCACGGACCTCCGTGACGGAACGGTCACCCTCCCCGTGATCTACGCCATGCGCGACAACCCCGATCTCCGGACGCGTGTGGCCGGGGTGCCCACCGGCGAGGACGTGGACGTCCTGTGCACCGACATCGCGGTCACACCGGCCATCGCGGAGGCACGGGAACGAGCCCTCAGCTACGTGCGCTCGGCGTGCGATGCGCTGGACGGGCTCCAGGGCGTCGCCGTCGCCGCGCTCCGCACGATCGCCGACGGGGTGGTCGACCGCTACTCATGAGCCGTCCCGAGACACCCCTGCACGTCGGTCGCATCGTGGCGCTCAACATGTACCCGGTGTACCACCAGCTGGAACGGGAGCATCTGGCCGACGTGACCTTCACGGACGGGCTGCCCACCACGCTGAACCAGGCCGTTCTCGACGGCCGGCTCGACGTGTCCGCGATGTCCAGCATCGCGTACGCACGGAACGCCGACCGCCTCCTTCTGCTTCCCATCGGATCGGTGACCGCCTCGGGAGCGGTCGACTCCATCCAGGTGTTCTCACGCGTGCCCTTCGAGGAGATGCGGCGGGTCGCCGTCACTCCGCACAGCGCCACATCCGTCGCCCTCCTCCGCATCCTCGTCGGTCCGGAGGTGACATTCGTCCCGCTCGACGTCCCACCCGCCGACGCCATGGCGGATGTGGATGGCGTGCTCCTCATCGCGGACGAGGCGCTGGCCGCCCTGCGCACCGACCTCGCCCCGTTCGCCACGGATCTCGGCGAGCGATGGCGCGCGCTCACCGGCCTGCCGATGGTGTTCGCCGTCTGGGCCGTCCGTCGCGAGGCCCTCGGAACCCACGCATCAACGATCCGGGATGTCAGCCGGGTCATCCAGAACGCCCCGGCGGCCCACGCCGCCGACCCCGAGTCGGTGGTCCAGGCCGCCGCCCGGCGGTTCGACTTCCCCGCCGCGTTCATCCGCCGCTACTTCACGCGCCTGTCGTACGGCTTCGGCCCCGAGGAGCGCGCCGGGCTCACCCGCTACCTCGAGCTGGCCCATTCGGCGCATGAGCTCGAGGCCGTCCCCGCACTGGCGGCCTGACCGGCCCGATGGCAGGAAGGAGATGAGTAGTGCCACGGAGACGACGCGTGGTGCGTATCCCCGATCCACGTCTCCCGCGGCACCACTCATCTAGACTGAAACGTCCATGGCGACCACCGCATCCGAGACATCCATCCTCGAGATCATCGAGCGCGCCGACGCCGGCGAGCGGTTGACCGAGGACGACGCCCTCGCGCTGATCGCGTCGCGCGACCTGGAGACGATCGGTGCAGCGGCCGGCCGCGCCCGCGAGCGGCGCGCGCCGGCCGACGAGGTGACGTTCATCATCGACCGGAACGTCAACTACACCAACGTCTGCATCACGGACTGCGACTTCTGCGCGTTCTACCGGCATCCGCGGCACCAGCAGGCGTACGTGCTCCCGAAGCACGTCATCTTCCGCAAGATCGAGGAGACCCTTGCTCTGGGCGGCACAGCGCTGCTCCTGCAGGGCGGTCACCACCCCAACCTGAGGATCGAGTGGTACGAGGATCTGTTCACCTCGATCAAGGAGCGCTACCCGGTCCACCTGCACGCGCTGTCGCCGTCGGAGGTGCTCCACATCGCGAAATACTCCAAGCTCACCCTCGACGAGACGATCGACCGGCTCCGCACCGTCGGCCTCGACTCGATCCCGGGCGGTGGCGCCGAGATCCTGGTCGACCGCGTCCGGGATGTGATCGCCCCCCGCAAGACGACCTCGGACGAGTGGCTGACGGTCATGCGCGCCGCGCATCGGAAGGGGCTCGCGACCTCGGCGACCATGATGTACGGCACGGTCGACACCTGGGCGGATCGCGTCGAGCACCTGCGGCGCCTGCGGGAGCTCCAGGACGAGGATCCCGGCTTCCGCGCCTTCGTCTGCTGGAGCTACCAGTCCGGTGGCGGCAGCTGCCGCGGCGTCGACCACGTCCCGACCGACCACGACGACTACCTGCTGATGCTGGCGGTCAGCCGACTGTACCTCGACAACTTCGACCACTTCCAGTCGTCCTGGGTCACCCAGGGTCTCGAGGTGGGCATCCGCGCTCTCGACTTCGGATGCGACGACATGGGCTCGATCATGATCGAGGAGAACGTCGTACGGTCGGCGGGGACGGCCTTCCGGGTCGACACGGAGCGCATGGTGCAGCTCATCCAGGAGACCGGACGCCGGCCGGTCCAGCGCGATACCGCCTACCGCGTGGTGAAGCGGTACCCCGCGCCCGTCGCGGCCTGACGGGAGGCGTCTCCCCGACGCACGCCGACGGCACCTCTCGCTACGAGGGGATGTTCCCCTCGTACGGCAGTCCCGCGGCGTGCCATGCGAGGATGCCGCCCTCGCAGTTGGCGACATCACCCCAGTCGCCCAGGCTGTTCAGGTAGTCGGCCACCTGACCCGAGCGGTTGCCGCTGCGGCAGAACAGGATCAGCTCGACGTCCGGCGGCAGATCGTCCAGTCGGTCCTGCAACTCGCTCATGGGGATGTGGATCATCCCGGGGACATGGTTCGTCTCGAGCTCGTGCGCCTCACGCACATCGATCACGACCACGTCGTCGCGTCCCAGGCGGTCGCGGGTTTCGGTCACCGAGTAGTCAGCCATCCGGACAGCGTAGCGGGCGGCCGGGAGGCCTCTCCCACGGCTTTTCCGCGACGGGAACCCGGTCAGAAGTCCATCGGCAGGATGAGATCCTGGTCGATGGCGCGAACGAAGCGCTCGACGTCCTCCTCCATGTTGACCCGGGCGAAGGTGCGCAGGTCGGAGAGGAGCTGCTCGGTGCCGTCGTTCAGGGCGTCGTCGAACTGGTCGACGACGTCGCCGCTGTACTCGCCGGTGTGCCAGTGCTCGCAGTCGGGGCACCGAAGGGTGATCTCCCACGCGTTGCCGTGGCACTCCTCCCAGGTCACCGGGTACACCATGTCGCTCTCGCACTCGGAGCAGATGTGAAGGCCGGTTCGACTGGGAGCGGTGGTCTCCCGGTCGGGGGCGCCCGGTCCGATCGTCTCAGGCGTGCCGGGATCATCGAACACGACGACCTCGACGAAGCGTCCGCCTGGCAGCTCGATGCGCTTGGTGCTGTAACTCCTCATCGGGTGAACCCCCGTCCATCCTCGACGTCGCGCGCCGATCCTTGTGAGCGTGAACGCCTCAGGTGCGGCATCCATCTCCGTTATCGGAAGCGACCGAACCGAACTTGAATGGACGTGGTCCCGTGTTTACATATCGCATACGTCCACCGGTGGCCACTCGCCGACGACGACGTGCACACGAGCGTGACGGACCCAGCGGGCGGGGCACTCCGGAGCGCACCGCCCCGGATCGGCGGTCGGCGGCACCCGACCGACGACGCCGGCGACGGGTCCCCGAACCGCGCGGAGATCAGACGGGGACGACCGCCTCGGCCACCCGGTCGGCCTCGAAGCTCGAACGGACGAGGGGTCCGGCCTCGACGTGCGCGATTCCCCGGGCCTGCCCCATCTCGGCGAGCGCCGCGTACTCGGAGGGCACGTAGTACCGCTCGACCGGCAGGTGCGCATCGGACGGCCGCAGGTACTGGCCGACGGTCACGAGGCCGCATCCCACATCGGCGAGATCACCGAACACCCGGCTGACCTCGGGAAGATCCTCCCCGAGACCGACCATGATGCCGCTCTTGGCCACCATCCCGGCCTTCGCCGCGCGCTCGAGGAGCTCGAGGGTGCGCTCGTAGCGCGAGCCCGGCCGCACCCGCTTGTAGAGGCGGGGCACCGTCTCGGTGTTGTGGTTCAGAACGTCAGGCCTGGCCTCGATGACGGCATCCAGGGCGTCCCAGTTGCCGCGGAAGTCCGGGATGAGCACCTCGACCTTGGCGTCCGGGAGCCGATCGCGGAGCGCGGCGATGGTGGCGGCGAAGTGCGACGCCCCTCCGTCGGGCACATCGTCCCGGGCGACCGCGGTGACGACGACGAACCGGAGGCCCATCTGGGCGGCGGCGTCGGCGACGCGGTTGGGCTCGTCCGGGTCGGGCGGGGCGAGCGGCTTGGCGCTGACCACGTTGCAGAACTTACAGCCGCGTGTGCACCGCTCGCCGGCGATCATGAAGGTGGCCGTGCCGCGTGTCCAACAGCGCGAGATGTTGGGACAGGCGGCCTCCTCACACACCGTGGCGAGCGACTTGTTGCGCATCAAGGAGCGGATCCCGACATAGCCGGGCCCGAAGCTGCCCTTTCCGATGACCCAGCGCGGCAGACGCTTCGGCACGAGCAGCTGATCGAGCTCGTTCATGGGGACGTCCACCAGATCGAGCGACGCGATGGGACCGTCGCCCACGAGGACGTCGCCGTCGAAGACCACGTCGGGCACGCGTCCCTCCGCGCGCGCGGCGCGCGTGAGTGAGAGGAGGTCATCGCCAGGGGCGATGCGAACGCGAAAACCCCGGTGCTCAGCCATTGCCCTACAGGCTAGCGCCACGCCGACCGTGATGACCGCTCGGCGGCCGCCGGGGCCGACTACCCGGCACACGTGGCACTCGCCGTCGGTTCCGGATCGGGTGGGTGTTCAACCCTTTGTCTCGGGGCCGGATGGAGGGATACCCCGCCGGGCAAGGGAATCAACCTGGTGCGTGGCCTTGTACGCAGTCCGAGGCTCGAGCACGTGAGGCCCGGCGCGTAGCCCCGGGACTGGCGGTTGGCCGGGGCGGGCGGGTGGATAGCCCACCGCCGGTCCCGGAGAACGCATTCAGGACCAACCGCAAGTACGCGCAACCCTGAACCCAACCCGAGGCCCGGACACGTGAGTCCCGGAGCGAAGCCCCGGGACCGGCGGTAGGCCGAGGCGGACGGGAGGATGCCCCACCGCCAGTCCCCGCACACCGCTCCCCAGAAGCCCACCGGGACAAAGGTTGAACCGACACGCTCCCCGCCAGGCCACGCCAAGAAAAAACAACCTAGGCCGCAACCCTCAACACAACCCGACACCCGGACACGAGAGGCCCGGAGCGAAGCCCCGGGACCGGCGGTTGGCCGGGGCGGGCGGGAGGATGCCCACCGCCAGTCCCGGGCACCTACCAGAAATCCACTCGGGTGTTGCAACCGGCCCCGCCGACGCGTACGCTCGCCCGCGCGTGGTTCTCTCCGACCGATCCATCAAAGAACAGCTCGCCGCGGGCCGGCTTGTCATCGACCCGTACGACCCCGAGCTGCTGCAGCCGTCGTCCGTCGACGTGCGCGTGGCGGCGCAGTTCCGCGTGTTCCGCAACAACCTCCGGCCGTATGTCGACGTCCGCCAACCGTCGGAGGATCTGACGGAGCTGGTCGAGGTCGCCGACGACGAGCCGTTCATCCTCCACCCCGGTGAGTTCGTGCTCGGCACGACGTTCGAGCGCGTGGCGCTGCCGGACGACCTCGTCGCGCGGTTGGAGGGCAAGTCCAGCCTGGGGCGCCTGGGACTGCTCATCCACTCGACGGCCGGCTACATCGACCCCGGCTGGGACGGCGACATCACCCTCGAGCTGTCCAACGTGTCGCGGCTGCCGATCACGATCTACCCGGAGATGCGGATCGGGCAGCTCTCGTTCCATCAGATGACGACACCGGTCGACACGCCCTATCAGGGCAAGTACAAGGGACAGCGCGGGCCGACGGCGAGCCGAGCCTACCGCGACTTCCCGGGTTCCTCCGACTGACGGACAACGTCCCGCGCGGAGGGACGATCAGTCACGCGATCGACGGCCACCGCCCTGCGGACGCAGGCGATGAGCCGCGATGGCACCACCGACGATCGCCACGCCGAAGGCGACGGCCAGGTTGATCGCGGGGGAATCCCCGCCGATGTCCCAGCCCGCGCCGTCGGGACCACCGAAGAGAGCGACGACGGTGGTGATCGCGGCGAACACCGCCCAGAAGACGGCACCCGCGACGGCCGCGACCGCCGAATGGAGTACACGACGGTTCTCGGCGCGGACCCCCGCGAGGAAGCCGGCCAGCAGGCACAGGACGACCATCGCCAGAAAGCGCGTCAGACCGTCCCCTGTGGAGATCACGATCACTCCGAGGCCGGCGACGGTTCCTCCCCATCCGACGGCCATCCACTCCAGTCGATTCACCCGACGAGTCTAGATGGTTGATTCCACGGACATCGCGGTGCGGTACACGCCCCCCGGCGGCGCGGATGCCCCACCGCGGCGCCATGGCCGATGGACCGCCGCGTGCTAGCCTCGCCAGGACCGCATCGATCCACCAAAGGAGCGGTTCATGGGCGGCTTCGGATGGCCGGAGCTCATCATCATCCTCGTCATCGTCCTCGTCCTCTTCGGCGCCAAGCGCCTGCCGGAGATCGGGCGCAGCCTCGGTTCGGGCATGCGCGAGTTCAAGGACAGCGTGAAGGACGGCGAGGACTCGGACACACCCGACGGTCCGAACGGGAACGCCAACGTCATCTCCTCCGGAGAGGACTCGAAGAGCGGCTGATCACGCGATCGGCCCTCTGCACGATTCCGAGGTGAGCGACCGCGGAGGCCGGGCCTCCGTCATCGTCACCGCCGACGTCGTCGTGCCGGTGGTCGGGGCGCCGATCCGCGACGGCTTCGTCGCCGTCGCCGACGGGCGGATCGTCCATGTCGGCCGTCGCGCGGAGGCCGAGACCCTCGACGCGACGTCCGTCCACCTACCGGGCTGCGCCCTCTTCCCGGGCCTCGTCGACACGCACTGCCACCTCGAGTGGAGCGGCGCCTCGCTGACGAGCGGTGACGGCACCTTCGCCGACTGGCTGCGACAGATCATGCGCGCCGGCCAGGAGATGACGCCGGACGACTTCCTCGAGGCCGCCCGCGCCGGGGCGCGCCGCGCCCTTCTCGCCGGAACCACGACGGTCCTCGACAGCGGCCCGACCGGGGCCGGGGCGCGGGCGCTGGACGAACTGGGCATGCGGGGAAGGGTCCACCTCGAGACGTTCGGTCGCCATTCGGGAACGGCCGCCCGCGACGCGGCACGCGAGATGGCCGACCGGATCGCCGCCCTCCCGACGTCGCCGCGGGTGACGATCGGCCTGTCACCCCACGCCCCGTACACCGTGGGCCGTGAGTACTGGAAGGCGCTGGCCGCCGATCCCGATCTGGCCGGGCGCCCGTGGATGACCCACCTCGCCGAGTCGCCGGAGGAGCTTCCGGCCGTCTGCGGCCACCCCGGACCGATGCGCGACCTCTTCGCCCAGCGTGGCTCGACGCCCGGGCTCTGGCCAGGTAGCGGATCGGTGGTGGAGAGGATGGCCGCCGCGGATGCGCTGCGCACCGGCCTCGTGGCCGCCCACTGTGTGCACGTGTCGTCCGAAGACATGTCCCTGCTCGCCGACCGGCGCGTCGGCGTCGCCCACTGCCCGGTCTCGAACACGACGCTCAGAGTGGGCGTCCACCCCCTGGGACGGATGCGGTCCGGTGGCGTACCGGTCGGGCTCGGAACCGACAGCCCCGCCAGCGGCGGCAGATACGACCTCCGCCACGAAGCCCGCGCCTGCCGGGCGGCACACGCACCGGCGCCGCCCGACGCGGACACCCTGGTCACCATGCTCACGATCGAGGGGGCGCGCGTGGCGGGACTGGACGACCGGATCGGATCGATCGAGCCCGGGAAACATGCCGATCTCGTCGCCGTCGCCCTCGACGGTCGCTCCCCGTCGGAGGCGCTCCTGCGGTCGTCGGAGGCACCGCGGCTCGTCATGGTCGACGGCGTGATCCGCGTTCACGACGGCGTCCCCGTGGGCCGATCGACCTGACGCGGACGGGCATCTGAGAAGCGGGTCTCCTGTGTTACCGTGCCCGGATGCTCCTGGATCAACAGCGGACCAAGCGGATGGTCAAGATCATCGCGATCATCTGCGCCGTGGCCTTCGTGGGTGTCCTTCCCATCGTGCTCGGCCTCATCATCTTCGGCGACAACGACCCCAGCGGGCAGGGTCAGATCGTGCAGGAGGCGGAGGATCGCGTCAACGCGAATCCCAACGACGTCGAGGCTCTCGTCGAGCTCGGACTGCGCTACCGCGCGGCCGATCGCGCCGCCGACGCCGACCGCACGCTGCAGCGCGCCATCGACGTTCCGCCGACGACGGCCGAGGAGCTTGAGTCACTGGTGAACGCACTGGCCGACACGCCGCGGCGGCAGTTCGCCGTTCTCGACGCGTTCACGACAGCGAATCCGAGGAACGCGCGCGCATGGCTCGTCTACGGGCGCGTCGCCGAGCAGCAGACCCAGGGTCTGCGGGCGCGGCTGGCATACAGTCGCGCGCTGGCGAACGCCGGCGCCGACCAGGAGGTCCGCCGGCTCGCACAACAGGGGATCCAGCGCGTCGCCACCATGGCCACGCAGGCGGTGCCCACACCCACCGCACCGGGTGTCGTGACCGCCGCGCCATAGACGACCATCCCGGGCGTGCCGATGTCGGACTGGTAAGATTCCCGTCCCTCGGGCCATTAGCTCAGCTGGTAGAGCAGGGGACTCTTAATCCCAAGGTCGAAGGTTCGATCCCTTCATGGCCCACCTGTGCAGGCCCCGCATCCGCGGGGCCTACGTCATTTTCCGGAGGCATCGGCGGTCCACTGCGGACCCGCGTCGCCGGCCCGCACCCGCCGACGGGCGGCACCCCCCCCGAAACAGGTCCGGCAGCGTGCACTCGTCACGGCCGCGCGAACGCCAGGTGGTAGGTGGCCCCCCGACGCACTCCGATGGCCACTCCGACGAATCCCTGCTTCAGCCGGACCTGCTTGCGGGCGACCACACGGCCCCGGACGCGGGCTGTGATGGTCACCCTCCCGGAGCGCGAGAGCAGCATGGTGGCACGGCGCTTTCCGCCCACGGTCGTCCAGCGGATGTTCCAGGCGCGAGGAACCGGAGGGGTACCCGGCAGCGATGAGGTGTCGACCACCTCGAGCGCGCTCGCCGGCACACGGTGCAGGTCGCGCAGATCGCGATCGTTCCAGCCGGGGCTCGGCGCACCCGAGATGAATCCGGCGGACCCATTGTCGGCCACGATGAAGCCGTGTCGCTTGCCGGCCTCCAGGATCGCCCGCGTCTGCGGCCCGAATCGCCGGGTGTCGTACGATGCCCGGACCCGTATGCGCAGGCCCATGGGCACGGCGGACGGCGCACGCTCGCTGCTGGCGAAGTGGCGGGCCGGCCACAGATAGGCGCGCTGAGTGCGTGGCACCGTGATGCGCAGCGCGTGATCGATCCCTCCGATGCCCGCGGCGACCTCGTCGTGACGCGCGAGACCCGGGAAGATGGGCAGACCCGCCGCGTCGGCGCTGGTCCAGCCCACCGGACGCAGCCGTGTCGACCGCAGGTCCCAGCGGGCGCCGGAACCCGCACGCCAGCTGCGGGGGCCGGTTCGCCGCGCGGCGAAGAGCTCGGACAGGGTGCAGGTGCTCCGATCGACGAGCAGGATGTGGCGGTCGCCCCCGCCCTCGATCGCCACGCCATCCGGGATGGGATACGGACCGGCATCCGATTCCGCCCGGTAGTCGAAGGCAACGGTCGCCCGCGGTGTGCGGTCGTCCACCACGTTGAAGGGAATGCCGTATCCGTCGACGTCGCTGTCGCTGAAGTCGGGATGCAGCCGCGTGATCCGTGACGCGGCGATGAACGCCCTTGAGCCGGCGGCGACCGGGAGGCGGTCGACACGCTGGTTCCACGGGCTCGACTCGGGGAACACCGGGCAGTCCGGCGCCTGTGGAAGCGGCCGCGACATCGCGGCCGGCACGACGGCGAGGGAGACGGCGACCGTGGCGAGGGCGATGGCCGGCTGCGGGCTGCGGAGACGCGTCACGATCGGCCGTGGCCTTTCGGGAGGATGCGGGAATCGGCGGGCACGGGCGTTACCCGGCCGCGAGGAACCCTCGGGTATCAGGCGGCCTGCGTCAACTCGACCGGGATGGCGGCCGTGGGTACGACCATGCCCGCGACGGCGGGGACGGGCGCCGCGCCGCGCTCATCGCCGGTGCGGAGCGACCGCATCATGCGAAGCCGCTGCCGGCGAAGATCGGAGAGCGTCGTCGACTCGCAGACGACGTCGGTGCTCACGGTGGGATGCCGCTCCCCGCCGCGCAGGGCCTTGCGGTAGACCGCCGCGGTGAGAAGGGCCTCGACGGCGACGACGGCGAATCCCACCGCGACGATGATCGTCATGGGGTCCATGGTCTCTGCACTCCCTGGGCTCTGCGGGACACAGCGTCCCGACCGTGGCGGACGACGTATGCCACGAGGACCGCGGTGGGGGTCACACCGATGTGCCGTCTCTCGTGAGCATCCATACCTGGAGCTGACGTTCGCGCCGAATGTTGCAAGTCCTTTCGCCGGTTCACCATCTGTTTCACGGGGGGCGCCGCACGGACTCGCTATCGTGGCCGGTTCACATGGCCCGATCGCTCCGACTCCGACGCTGGCAACGAGATGCGCTGGATCGCTTCAACGAGCGGACCACACCCGATTTCCTCGCGGTCGCCACGCCGGGGGCGGGCAAGACGACCTTCGCACTCACCGCGGCACGCCAGGCGGTACAGCGGGAGCCGGGCCGGGTGGTCGTCGTCGCGCCGACCCAGCACCTGAAGGGGCAGTGGGCGGACGCCGCCGAGACGTTCGGCCTGATCCTCGAGAGCAGCTGGGCATCGGGCCAGGGCGGTCTTCCCCCTGACGTGCACGGTCTGGTCACCACCTACCAGCAGGTGGCGAAGAGCCCGGCGGAGATCCGCGACATCGCCCGCGGGGCCTTCGTCATCCTCGACGAGATCCACCATGCGGGCGACGACCGGGCGTGGGGTGACGCCGTCTCCCTGGCGTTCGCCGGCGCCTCGCAGCGGCTGTCGCTGTCGGGGACGCCCTTCCGGTCGGACACCCTCGCCATCCCCTTCGTCGACTACGACCACGACGGGCTGGCCACCGCCGACTTCGACTACGGGTACGCGGCCGCGCTCGGCGACGGCGGCGTGGTCCGCCCCGTGCACTTCCCGAGGATGGACGGCGAGATGGAGTGGGTCGGCGCCGACGGGCAGCTGGCATCCGCGTCATTCGCCGACAACCTGGACCGCGTCGGGTCGGCCGCGCGCCTGCGCACGGCACTCTCGACCGACGGTGAATGGCTCCCCCACGTGCTGGGCGAGGCCCACCGTCGCCTCATGACGATCCGCGACGCGCACCCCGACGCCGGGGGCCTGGTGATCGCCACGGACCAGCGACACGCGCGCAACATCGCCGACATCATGCTGCGGCGCTTCGGGGTGCGCGCGGTGGTCGCACTGTCGGAGGACGCGGACGCGTCCGACCGGATCGCCGCGTTCGGACGAGGGCGTGATCCGTGGATCGTGGCGGTGCGCATGGTCTCGGAGGGCGTCGACATCCCGCGCCTGCGCGTGGGGGTCTTCGCGACCACCACCACGACGGAGCTCTTCTTCCGCCAGGCCGTGGGGCGCATCGCCCGTTGGATCCGCGGGCTGGGTCCCCAGCCGGCCTACATGTACGTGCCCGACGATCCACGCCTGCGTCACCACGTCATCGCCGTCGCGGAGCAGCGCCGCCACAGCCTGCGCCGCTCCGACGATGAGGACGCCGCCGTCGCCGAGCCGGATCCCGCCGCCCTCGATGAGCTGGTCGGTCCGCCCGCCCGCGACGAGGACCAGCTCTCGTTGTTCCAGCCCGTCTCGGCGACCCCGACGGGCCCCGCCGCGATCCACACGCCCTACGACAGCGGCATCCACACGTCGGACACGGATGACGAGGGTCTTCTCATCGAGTTCCCGGACGTGGATCACCTGCGCCTTCCGGACGACGGTGAGGTCAGCCCGCGGGAACGTCGCCGACGCCTGCGCGACGCGAACGCCGCCGCCGTCCGCCAGGTCTCGCGCGACCGCCGCCTGACGCACTCACACGTGAACGCCGAGCTGAACCGCGCCGTCGGGATCCGTCAGATCGGCGAGGCGACGCTGGAGCAGCTGGAGGCCCGCCACCGGGCCGCCGAGCGCTGGCTGGTCGGCCTGCCGCTGCGCGAACACAGCGCGACCTGAGCGTCCGCCGGGCCGGGGCAGGAATCCGGCCCGCGGTCCGACAACACGAGGGGAGTGACCCGCCTCCTCCATCCGTCGCGCCTCTCGGCCGCGTACCGCGTGCTCGCCGGAGTGGTCGTCGGCGTGCTCATCGCCCTCCTCATGCCGAACGTCGAGCCCTGGACCGCACGGATCCTCTGCGGGTGGATCGCGTTCACCGTCACGCTCGCCCTCCTCATCGCACCGCTCTGGCGCGCGGACGCCGACCTCACCGCCCGGTTCGCGACGAGAGATGACGACACCCGCGCCTTCGCCCGGGTGTTCGCACTGCTCACGGCCACCGTCAGCCTGCTCGGGCCCGGCATCGTCCTCCACGAGGCCAGCGCCCGCAGCGGCGCGATGACCAGCGCGCTGATCATCCCGGCCCCCGCGACCGTCGCCGTGTCCTGGCTCGTGCTGCACCTGGAGTACACGCTCCACTATGCACATCGCTAGTACGCCGACGGCGGCGGCGTGACGTTCCCCGCCGAGCACGACGACACGCCGGAGCCGCCGGACCTCCGCGACTTCGTCTCCTGTCGTTCACGCTCAGGATGACGTTCCAGGTGAGCGACAACAACATCACCACGCCGGATGCGGCGCCTGGTGCTGGGGCACTGCCTGCCGTCATACCTCTTCAGCGCGGTCGTCATCGCCGTGACGATCAACGCAGTCGCCGGCTTCGTGAGCTGACGGCGGAGCACGAGGATGGATGACCGGCCGCCCGGCGCAGACCGTGTGGCCGGAGTCGACCAGCCGAGGGGACCGCGAGCCGCACGCGGTTGAGTGCCCTGCACCCATGCCGGCACCCCGGCCGGCCACGATGTCCGCCGCCCCCCGGGGCCGTTCGTCCCGCACCGGCGCCCGCGACCCAACCGGACACCCATGACGGCTACCATCACACTGGACATGGCCTACAACGTCTCGGTGCTCACCTACGCAGACGCGTTGGCCGCAGGATTCGTCTCGTTCGCGAGCCCCTGCGCGCTCGCGCTCGTGCCCGGCTACCTCTCGTTCATCTCGGGCGCCACCTCGGGCGCCGTGGCGACGGAAGCGGGCGGCACCATGGCGACCCGTTCGCGTCCGGTGCTCACGGCCACCGCCGCCTTCGTCGCGGGCTTCGCCCTCATGTTCACGCTGTGGGGTGCGGGCGCCGGGTACCTGGGCAGCTCGCTCTCGGATCGCCGCGACATGATCAACCTGATCAGCGGGACCCTCCTCGTCCTGATGGGGGCGCTGATGCTGGCCATCCCGCACCTGTCGTTCCTCCAGGGCGAACGGCGACTCGACCTCGGCCGGCGGCCCACCACGTACGGCGGCGTCATGCTCGCGGGAGCGGCCTTCGCCATCGCATGGACACCCTGCACCGGCCCCTTCCTCGGTCAGGTCCTCACGCTCGCGGTACCCACCGAGTCACCGCGCATCGGCGCGTCGCTCCTCTTCGTCTACGCGCTCGGCCTGGGCATCCCGTTCCTCCTCGCCGGTCTCTTCATGACGCAGACGCTGGCGCTCTCACGACGGGTGCGCGACCACTGGAAGGCGATCACGACGGTGTCCGGAATACTCACCATCGCGATCGGCATACTCATCGCGACAGGACGGTTCACCCTCATCACCCAAGAGATCTCAGGACTGGGGCTCGCTCTCTGAACATCATCTCGGTCATCGGAAATCGCCCGCAGTTCGTGAAGGCGGCGCCGCTCTCCCGCGCCCTTCGACGTGAGAACGACGAGATCCTCGTCCACAGCGGGCAGCACTACGACCCGGAGCTGGCCGACCTCTTCTTCGACGAGCTCGACATCCCGGCACCCGACCACGCGCTTGACGTGGGCCCGGGTTCGCCGAACATGCAGCTCTCCACCATGCTGGCGCGGCTCGACCCGCTGATCGAGAGCGAGCGGCCGGACCTCGTGATGGTCTACGGCGACACCACCACCACCCTGGCCGGGGCGCTGGCCGCCGCCAAGCGCGACGTCCCGATCGCGCATGTGGAGGCCGGACTGCGCTCGTTCGTCCGGTCGATGCCCGAGGAACAGAACCGTGTCGTCACCGACCACCTGTCCGAGCTCCTCTTCGTGCCGACCCGGGTGGCCGTCGACAACCTGGCCGCCGAGGGCATCACGTCGGGGGTGCACGTGGTCGGCGACGTCATGTACGACGCGGCGCTCCTGTTCGCCCCGGTGGCCGCCGAACGCGAGGGGGCCTCGGCGTACGGCCTCGGATCCGGCGAGTACGTGCTCGTGACCGTCCACCGCGCGGCGGCCACCGACACCCGCGCGGCACTCGAGTCGCTGGTGGCCGTGCTCGGCGCGCTCGGCCGTCCCGCCATCTTCCCCGTACACCCCCGCACCCGGGCCAAGCTGGAGGCCGCCGACCTCTGGAGCGCGATCACCGCCATCCCGGATCTGCACGTCGCACCGCCCGTGGGCTATCTCGACTTCACCAACCTCCTCACGACCGCCGCCGCGGTCGTCACCGACTCCGGGGGCGTGCAGAAGGAGGCGTACTTCCACAACGTCCCATGCGTCACGCTGCGTGACGAGACGGAGTGGGTCGAGACCGTCACCGGCGGCTTCAACACCCTGACCGGAATGGACCCGGACAGGGTCGTGGCCGCCCTCGCGCGGGCCGACGTGCCGGCGGATCGCCCCCTCTACTACGGCGACGGAGATGCCGCCGGGAAGATCACGGGGATCCTCGCCGAGTGGGCCACGGCTCGTACGTGAGCGTGCGCTACATCAGTACGCGCGGCACGGCCGACCAGCGGGGCGCCTCGTTCACGGACATCCTCCTGGAAGGCCTCATGCCCGACGGCGGCCTGGCCGTCCCCGACGCATACCCACGGCTGAGCGCGGCCGACCTGGCGGCGATGCGCGCGATGTCCTACCCGGAGCTCGCCCACGCGGTGCTGTCGCTCTTCATCGATGACATCCCCGACGCGGACCTCCGCGACATCGTCGACCGCACCTATACCCCGGCCGTGTTCGCCAACGCGGGCGCGGGAGAGGACCCGTCCGACATCACCCCGCTGGTGCGATTGGACGACGACCTGTGGATCCTCGCGCTGTCCAACGGACCCAGCCTGGCGTTCAAGGACATCGCGATGCAGCTGCTCGGCAACCTCTTCGAGTACGTCCTGGGCCGACGCGGCGAGACGCTCAACATCCTGGGTGCCACGAGCGGCGACACCGGATCGTCCGCCGAGTACGCGATGCGCGGGAAGACCGGCATCAGCGTGTTCATGCTCTCGCCGCACGGACGTATGAGCCCCTTCCAGACGGCCCAGATGTTCAGCCTGCAGGACCCGAACATCCACAACATCGCCGTGCGCGGGGTGTTCGACGACTGCCAGGACATCGTGAAGGGCGTGTCCGCCGACGCCGGGTTCAAGCGCGGCTACCGCATCGGCACGGTGAACTCGATCAACTGGGCGCGCGTCGCCGCGCAGGTCGTCTACTACTTCGCGGCGTACTTCTCGACCGGCAAGGACGACGGCACCGCCGTCAGCTTCTCGGTGCCGTCCGGGAACTTCGGGAACATCTGCGCCGGGCACATCGCCCGCAGCATGGGGCTTCCCATCCGCCGTCTGGTGCTCGCGACGAACGAGAACGACGTGCTCGAGGAGTTCGTGCGTACCGGCGTCTACCGTCCCCGCGCGGGGGCTGCGACGCACGCCACGTCGAGCCCGTCGATGGACATCTCGCGCGCATCGAACCTCGAACGCTTCGTGTTCGACGCCGTCGGACGCGACCCCGGAACGGTGCGGGAGCTGTGGACGACGCTGGGGTCCGAGGGTGTGTTCACCCTCCCGGCCCCGGGGTCCCCGGCGGACGTGATCGCCGACTTCGGCTTCGTCGCCGGATCGAGCACCCATACCGATCGCCTCGCCACGATCCGCGAGATCCGTGACCGGTACGGACGCCTGATCGACCCCCACACCGCCGACGGCGTGCACGTCGGACGCGCGGTTCGCGAGCCGGGAGAGCCCCTCGTCTGCCTCGAGACCGCGCTTCCGGCCAAGTTCGCGGAGACCACCCTGGAGGCGATCGGCGAGCTCCCCCCGCGACCGCCCCGGTTCGAGGGCATCGAGGACCTTCCCCTCCGCTTCGAGCTGGTCGACGCCGACGTCGATGCCGTCAAGGCCCTCATCCGCGCGAACGCGACGCCCGCCGAGGATCGGCCTCTCGAGGTCCCACCGCGGTGACGTTCGGTGGTCGCTTCACGCGGGCCACCGAGATCAGCCGTCCGGGGGCCGCGGAACGCCCTGCGGATCGTCCGGGATCTCGACGACGACGGCCCGTCCGTAGCTCGTGACGAGGGCCTTCGGGCGGACGAGGATCCACAGTTCGCTGCGCCGTCGCCGCTCCTCCCCCTCCCAGCGCGACGCCTCGACCAGGTCCAGGACGCCGGAGGCCAGTGCCGCACCCACCACGATGCCCGCCGTGACCCCGCCCCACCCGGCCATCGCATCGAACATCAGGACGACCACGACCGTCAGGAAGACGGCGGCCGAGTAGCGCATCCGGCGCTCCCGGGCGGCTGCGCGGGTCTCGAACACCATGCTGGCCGCCGGTGGCCGGACCTCCCTCAGTCCGTCGGTGACCCGCCGGGACACGTTCATGACCGCGGCGATCACGCCGAGGAGCGCGACGAGGAGCGCGACGAGGAGCGCGCGCCGCGGCTGCAGCGGCTGATTGATCAGCCACTGCGTGACCCACCAGAGAACCGTGGCCGCCGCGACCGCGATCGCCAGGCTGCCGCGGATCCGGATCTCCTCGGCCGCGCGGGTGATCCGTGGCATGCCGTCAAGCGTCGCATCGGACATTTCGGTTACGATAGCCCCTTGCACACACTGACCCAACCCACACACACGTGGTGAGCCAGCCCGCCGCGCGGGTGGGCGTGATCGGCATGGGCTACGTCGGCCTGCCGCTCGCCGTCACCTTCGCGGAAGCCGGTGTTCCCGTCATCGGCCTCGACGCCGTCCAGTCCAAGGTTGCACAGCTCAACCGCGGCGAGTCCTATATCGAGGACGTTCCCAATGACAGGCTCCTCCCCCTCGTGGAGAAGGGCCTCGTCACGGCGACGACCGACTGGGACAAGATGCGGTTCGTCGACAACGTCATCATCTGTCTCCCCACACCGCTCGACGACCATCGTGAGCCGGATCTGTCGGCGGTCCTCGGAGCCGCCGAGAGCCTCGCCACACGCCTCCGCAAGGGGCATCTGGTGGTCCTGGAGAGCACGACGTACCCCGGCACCACCCGGGACGAGCTCGTGCCGGTGCTCGAGCGCTCCGGACTGCAGGCAGGACGTGACTTCAACATCGCCTTCTCGCCGGAACGCGTGGATCCCGGTCGCACCGACTGGACCACCCGCACGACCCCGAAGGTGGTCGGCGGCCTGACGGAGGAGTGCTCCAACCGCGCCCAGGAGCTCTACGGCGCGTTCGCCGACGAGGTCGTGCCGGTCTCCACCCCCGAGATCGCCGAGATGACGAAGCTCCTGGAGAACATCTTCCGGAGCGTCAACATCGCCCTCGTCAACGAGATGGCGATGCTCTGCGACCGCATGGGGATCGACGTCTGGGAGGTGATCCGCGCGGCGTCCACGAAGCCGTTCGGGTTCATGGCCTTCCAGCCCGGACCCGGCCTCGGTGGCCACTGCATCCCGATCGACCCCTTCTACCTGACCTGGAAGGCCCGCGAGTACGAGTTCCACACCGAGTTCATCGAGCTCGCCGGCAAGATCAACTCGCACATGCCGTCCTTTTGCGTCAACAAGTTGTCGCGTGCGCTGAACACCAAGCGCAAGCCGCTCAACGGCAGCCGTATCCTCGTGATCGGCGTCGCCTACAAGGCCGACGTGAACGACATGCGCGAGAGCCCGGCACTCAAGGTCATCGAGCTGCTGGTCGGCGAGGGTGCGGAGGTCTCGTACCACGACCCGCACATCCCGACCCTGGTGAAGAAGGGCCTCACGAGCGTCGAGCTGACCGCCGAGAACCTCGCCGCGGCCGACGCCGTCGCGGTCGTCACCCCGCACAGCTCGGTCGACTGGGACTTCGTCGCCGACAACGCGCAGCTCGTGGTCGACTTCCGCAATGTCGTGCCGCAGCGCGACGGAAAGGTCTGGACGCTTTGAGCACGGTTCGACTGGGTGTCGTGGGCCTCAACTACTGGGGTCCCAACCTCGCACGGAACTTCGACCGGCTGCCGGGGTGCGAGCTCGCCTACTGCTGCGACCTCGACGAGGAGGTCCTCGACCGGCACCGCGCCGCCTTCCCGCAGAGCACGTTCACCACGAACCTGGACGACCTGCTGAACGACGGTTCGCTCGACGCCGTCGTCATCGCGACGTCGGTGCCCACCCACGGCGCGCTCGCGTGCCAGGCTCTGGACGCCGGCAAGCACGTCTTCGTCGAGAAGCCGCTCGCCCTCACGGTGGAGGACGCCCGCCGGGTCACCGACCTCGCCGCCGAGCGCGGCCTCGTCGCCATGGTCGACCACCTCCTCGTGTACCACCCCGGCCTGGGGAAGGTGAAGGAGCTCATCGACAGCGGCGAGCTCGGGTCCAAGACCTACTACATGTACGGCAACCGCCAGAACCTGGGCATCGTCCGCCAGGACGAGAACGCTCTCTGGAGCCTCGGCCCGCACGACATCAGCGTGATGCTGTGGTTCGCGGGCGAGCGCCCGTCGGAGGTCGCCGCCTGGGGCAGCTCGTACCTGCAGGAGGGTGTGGAGGACGTGGTCTTCGGCCATCTGCGCTTCCCGTCCGGGGTCACCGGGCACCTTCACCTGTCATGGCTCGACCCGCACAAGATGCGGAAGATGACCGTGATCGGGTCGGAGCGCATGGTGGTGTTCGACGACATGGAAACCGACCGCAAGGTCACGGTCTACGACAAGGGCCCCGTCCCCCCGACATCGGAGTACGGCGAGTACATCCAGGTTCGCTCGGGAGACATCCACATCCCGAAGATCCCGGGTACCGAGCCCCTGCGACTCGTCTGCGAGCACTTCGTGGAATCGGTCGCCAACGGAACCACCCCCCTGTCCGACGCCGCCGCCGGCCTCGCCGTGGTGGAGGTCCTGGAGGCCATGACCGAATCGCTGGCCTCGTCCGGCCGGCCCGTCAGTCTGTCCTGAGGATCGATCCCACGATCCCGCGCAGTCAAACCGTCTCAGGAGGCGCACAGTGAGCCGTGAGAACCTGGTCCTCGGTGAGGGCGTCGTCATCGGCGAGGACGTCGAGATCGGGGCCAACGTGGTCATCCACGAGGGAACCGTCATCGGCGACGGCGTGATCATCCAGGACAACGTGGTGCTGGGCAAGCAGCCGCGCCTCGGCAAGAAGTCGACGGCCAAGCGCGAACCCGCCGCCCCGCTGCGCATCGGATCCGGCACCGCCATCTGCGCCGGCGCCGTGATCTTCGCCGGATCGGTGGTCGGCGACGATTGCGTGATCGGCGATCAGACCGCCATCCGCGAGCGCGTCACCATCGGGGACAACGTCATCCTGGGACGCGGCAGCCTCGTCGAGAACGACACCACCATCGGCGACAACACGAAGATCCAGGCGAACGTCTACATCACGGCGTACTCACTGCTCGAGGACAACGTGTTCATCGCCCCGTGCGTGGCCACCACCAACGACAACTTCATGGGTCGCACCGAGGCGCGCCACGCCTCCGTGAAGGGCCCCACCATCCGCCGCGGAGCACGGGTGGGTGGCGCGTGCATCATCCTCCCGGGGATCGAGATCGGTGCCGAGGCCTTCATCGCCGCCGGTGCACTCGTGACGAAGGACGTGCCCGCCGGCAAGCTGGTGGCCGGGCTCCCCGCCCGCGTGTGGCGGGACGTGCCCGCCGAGGAGTTGCTCGAGAACCAGTAGACGAGCGAGTCGGGAATCCGAGCCGGCCTCGGCGATCGGAGATTCCCGGAAGGCGAACGGTCCGCGCGTAGCGGAGGACATTCGCCGATCTCCACCGATGGAATCCTCCACGATCACACGAGGAGATCCATCTGCGGGTTCACGGGGGTCCGGGCTCGCAAGAGCCGAGACTCATCACCACACGGTGATCGTTCGGGGCTGCGGATGCTCGCGCAGGCGACGGTCCTTCGTCACCAACCGCCAGCCCGTCTCGATCGCGGTCGCGTAGATGAGCCGGTCCGCCGGATCACCCGGGAATGACGCGGGAAGAGCAGCCGCCGTGTCGGCGACCTCCGGTCCGACCCGGATGGTTGTGAAGCCCTCCGACAATCGGTGGAGCCAGGTCCGGGGCGGAACGGTCAGGGTGATGCGCCCGTTGTGCGCGAGCCATGCCAACTCCCACCAGGTGATGTCCGCGACCGCGAGTTCCTCGGCCTCATCGATCGCCTGGCTCGCCTCCGTGCTCAGCCGGTCGGGCTCGGCCGTGAACCAGTGCACGGCGTGGGTGTCGAGCAGGAGCGTCGTCATCCGGCATCCCAGTGGACGCCGGTGGTGAAGAGATCCTCCTCCTCCACCGCCGATGCCGCGACCCCCGTGAACGCCCCGCGCAGTGATTTCGCACCCGGGATGGGCACGATGCGGGCGACGGCGTGGCCGCGTTTGGTGACCTCGACCACCTCACCGGCGGCAACCTCATCCAGGACGGCGAGGATCTTCGCTTTGAGCTCCGTTGCGGTCATCGTTCGAGTCATCTGGTCATATTACCGGTCAGATAACGGAGAGGCATACCGGACGCCGTTGAGGACCATCACACGATGGCGATACTCGAATCACGCAGGAGTCATATCGGTCCGAGATCCCCAGCGCGCCACGCATGAAGATCACGAGAACCGCGATGACGCCGCAGGCCGCGCGCTGTCCCTGACACCGACGTCCCGACGGAAGGTACGAGTGTCCGGCGGCTCAGCGCACGGCGCGGCGGATCTCGAACCAGTGCGAACGCAGCCCCAGCGCGGTGCGGACCTCCTGTCCGCTCATGATCTTCACGCCGCCCGAGCGGGTCGTGACCCGGACCCGCGTCGCCCGTGGTGACGCACCGCGACGGATGATCTTCATGCTGAGCACCGTCTTGGTCCCCAGGAGCTGACCGAGGCGCGCATCGGTGAAGCGCTGGATGTCCGCACCACGCCACAGGTGCCGCGGCGAGATGCGGTCGTACTTCGCATCGTTGACGCTCACCAGGTACGGGAGGCGGGCCGAGAAGACGTTCTCGGAGTTCTCGGTACGTCCGCCGGAGGTCGAGAAGAAGAAGGTCGTCGCGACCTTCCCCCGATAGGTCGCCACCTTCCCCGAGGTGGCGCGCACCGCCGCGGACGTCAGCGCGTCCTCCGCGGTGGCACCGCCGTAGACCTGGCTGCGCTCGTCGGCGTACATGTCGAACGCACCGGTCTTCTTGGTGGCGATGGCATACGACCGGGCCGCGATGGCCTGTGCCTCGAGCACCGCCGGAGCCCTGGTGCCCCAGGCGGCCGGAACCTCGCGGGGAACGACCCCCAGGAGGTACTCCTCGAGGTCGATCACGTTGATCACCCGCACGCTCGATCCGAGCGGCGTCACACGCACGGAGCCGCGATAGCGGGTCCCGTTGAGGTTGATCGTGCCGCCCTCGGCCGGCTGGAGCACGAGTGCCCCCCGGCGCTCCGCCACGACCCGCCCGTCGGCCCGTGCCATCACGATGCGCCCGCCCCCGGCGTGCCGGACGGTGAGATCCGCACCGGTGGGGAGCTCCTGTGAGGGGGCGTTGTCGTCCGAGGCGGCCGTCCACTCCCCGGCCGATGCCGCCCGCGCCCGGGCGGCCCCTCCGACGAGAAGGACGCGGACCGTCGTGGCCGGCAGGTCGGAGATCTGGGTCCCGCGGTAGTACGCGGCGATGATCTGCTCGGCCGACCTCCCGTCCAGCGCCATGCCGTACGCACCGTACTGCGACATGCCCACGCCGTGGCCGAACCCACGGCCGGGGAACCGGAACGTGAATCGCGGGACGGGCTTCTTCTTCTTCGCGTGGAGGGCCTGTGAGGAGGCCTCCGACCGGTCCGTCACCGTTCGCGCGTTCGCGGAGTGGGCCGCGGCGGGTACGAGGAGTCCGGCGATGAGAGCGGTGCTGATGATCTGGCGGCGCATGGACGGCATCCTCCCCCAGCGACGATGGGACCTGCAAACGACGATGTTCTGTCGGCGGGACCGCGGATCTGCTTGAGTTTCGCCGGTATGGAGATGAACGTGACGAGGATCGGCGAGGGCCTGTGGCGCTGGTCGACCGACGACGGAGGGGCGACGCGCTGGTCGACCTATGTGGAGACGCCCGATGCGATCGTGGTGATCGACCCGCGGTTGCCGGCGGAACCCGGCGAGGTCGACCGGTTCTGGGAGGCCTTCGACCGCGACGTCGCGCGGCACGGCCACCCGGTCCGCGTGCTTCTGACCGGCGATCCGGACCCGGCGTCCGCCACCGCGTTCCGCGATCGGCACGCTGCGGTCCTGTCGGGGGCCGTCGGCTCGAGGGCCGACGGGATCACACCGGTCGCCGACGGGACCTCGCCCGCCTCGGGCATCGTCTGCCGCACCCTCACCGCGCCGACCGGTGACCGACGGGGGATGTTCCTCCTCCGCGACCACGCCGCCGTCGTGATCGGCGACTTCCCGGACGCCCCGGAGCACCGCCGGACGCTGGTGACCCATGTCATCGACGGAGCGAACCTGAGGGCCGAGAAGACCGGTGAGCCGCCAGCCGTCTTCCGCTGGCTGCTGTCGTCGATCGATGAGCCCATCGACCTCTCGACGACGCCCGTCTGACGGCCCCGTACCGCCCGGGGCCTCGCGTCGTCGGATCAGGCCGCGTCGATCTCGGTCAGCCGGAACACGGGGTGCCCGGCGGCCTCGCGGACCAGTTCCGCATCCGTCGCCTCGGGCCCCACGCCCCAGTACGGGCGGGTGACCCGCACGTCGGCGATATAGCGACGGATCACCGGGACCGCCGTCTGCGCGTCGACCTCCACCGCGCGGACCGAGGCCCGGCGACGTCCCCGTCGCAGAGTGCCCGCACCGGAGGCGCGGATGTTGCGGACCCAGTTCACCTCGCCGTAGGGCGCCACCAGCCATCGTGAACCCGCGAGGGTCATCACATCGACCGGCGTGGTGCGCGGGATCCCGGACCGGCGGCCGACGACGGTCAAAAGATGCCGGTACCGCGCGCCGAGCCCCAGCCGTGTGAGCAGCCGGAAGACGCCGTTCACGCCTCGCTGGGCCGGGGTGAGTCGGTATGTCCTCGGCGACCGCGCCATGGGTGAAGCGTAGAGCAGAGGAATGCGACGGGTGGACGGGTCCGCGTCAGCGCCCCAGCCGGGCGTATGCCTTCTCCGCGGCGACCTTGGACGCCTCCCACCAGTCGCGGTTGTCGGTGTACCAGCGGATCGTGTCGGCCAGACCCGCGCGCAGATCGGAGTAGCGGGGACGCCAGTCGGTCTCGGCGCGCAGCTTGGACGCATCGATGGCGTAGCGCATGTCGTGGCCCGGCCGGTCGCCGACGTGCTCGAACCAGTCCGCGGGCTTGCCCATGAGCTCGAGCAGGAGGCCGATGATCTCGCGGTTGTTGCGCTCGCCGTCGGCGCCGATGAGGTAGGTCTCGCCGAGGGCACCCTGCTCGATGATCGCGACCACGGCGTCGTTGTGGTCGTCGACGTGGATCCAGTCGCGCACGTTCTGGCCGGCCCCGTAGAGCTTCGGCTTCACCCCGGTGAGGATGCCGGTGATCTGCCGCGGGATGAACTTCTCGACGTGCTGGCGGGGCCCGTAGTTGTTGCTGCAGTTCGAGAGCGTGGCCCGGATGCCGAAGGAGCGGACCCACGCGCGCACCAGGAGGTCCGCCGACCCCTTGGAGGCCGAGTACGGGCTCGACGGGTTGACCGGGGTGGACTCGGTGAAGCGATCCGGGTCGTCCAGCTCGAGGTCCCCGTACACCTCATCGGTCGAGATGTGGTGGAGTCGCCTCCCGTGCCTGCGGACCGCCTCGAGGATCCGGTACGTGCCCACGATGTTCGACTCGATGAACGGCCACGGGTTGTCGAGCGAGTTGTCGTTGTGCGACTCGGCCGCGAAGTGGATCACGATGTCGTGATCGGCGACCAGCGGATCGATCAGCGCCGCGTCGGCGATCGAGCCCTCCACGAACCGGATGCGGTCGCCCGCGGGATCGAGCGAACGGCGGTTGCCCGCGTAGGTGAGCGCGTCGACCACCGTGATGTCCCAGTCGGGCCGGGTCTCGAGCGTGCGCAGGACGAAGTTGGAGCCGATGAAGCCGGCGCCACCGGTGACGAGAACCTTCATCGCATCCCCCTCATGTCGTCGGATTCCGGGCCATCAATCATCAAGATAGTCGGCGAGCGCCTCACGCCAGTCGCGCAGGCGGGGCGCGCCCTCCTTCGTGACGCGGAGGATCGAAACCGCCGGACGTGGCGCGGGGCGGCCGAACTCGGCGGTGGTCACGTCGTGCACCTCGCAGTCGATGCCGTCGAGCCGGAAGATCTCGCGTGCGAAGTCGGCCCAGGTGACGTGACCGCCACCCGCCGTGTGGTAGATCCCCGCGGGCTGGTGGAGGAGCTCGGCGAGAGCCGGGGCGAGGTCCCGCGTCCACGTGGGCGAGCCCACCTGATCGGCCACCACGGTCACGGCGTCCCGATCGGAGCCCAGGCGCCGCATGGTGTCCACGAAGTTGTCGCCGGCCGCGCCGTAGAGCCACGCCGTCCGGGCGATCCGCACGCCGTCCGGGTGCTCGGCGATCGCCGCCGCCTCACCCGCCTGCTTGGTGCGGCCGTACGCGCCGACCGGACCGACGGGGTCGTCCTCGGCGTAGCCGTCGGCCTGCGTACCCGCGAAGACGTAGTCGGTCGACACGCACACCACGGGCACGTCGATCCGGGCGGCCGCGGTCGCGACGTTGCGGCTGCCGCCGGCGTTCACGGCATACGCGGAGTCCTCATCCTCCTCCGCGGCGTCGACGTTCGTCCATGCGGCCAGGTGGATGACGGCGTCGGGTCGCACGTCGGCGACACAGGTGCCGATGGCCTCGGGATCCGTGATGTCGACCTCCAGGTCGACGGGCACGACGTCGTCACCGCGATCGCGGAGGAACGCGGTCATGTCGTGGCCCAGCATGCCGGCCGCACCGGTGACGAGCACCCTCATGCCGCGTACTCGAACGGGAGTCCGTCGGCGACGTCACGGAGGTCGGGCGCCGCCTGATCACGTGGCGAGAGGAGGATGTCGACCTCCGGCCACTCGATCGCGATGTCGGGGTCGTTCACCGAGATCTCACGCTCGAGCGCCGGGTCGTAGTAGCCCGAGCACTTGTAGGCGACGTCGGCGATCTCACTCACCACGCAATAGCCGTGGGCGAAGCCGACGGGCACGTAGACCATCCGCCCGCTGGCGTCGTCCAGCTCGATGGCCTCCCACTGGCCGTAGGTGGGCGATCCGCGGCGGATGTCCACGACGACGTCCACCACCTGCCCCCGCACGCAGCGGACGAGCTTCGCCTGGCCGGGCGGCAGCGCGAAGTGCATGCCGCGCAGGACGCCACGGCCGGAGCGGGCGTGGTTGTCCTGGACCCAGTGTTCACGGATGCCGAGGTCGGCGAGCAGATCCTCGCGGAAGCTCTCGAGGAAGAACCCGCGGTCGTCGCCGTGGACCACCGGCTCGACGATCACGAGGCCGGGCAGACGCGACTCGACCCGCCTCATACGAGCCCGATGGTGGAGGAGTCGCCCAGGACGAAGCGGTACGCCCGCGGCTTCTCGTCGGTTCGGCTGATCGTGACGCCCCGCCCGATGAGGCTGCTCTCCACCCGTGCGTCCAGATCCCGCACGGTCGACCCCTCCAGCAGGATCGAGTGCTCGATCTCGGCCCTGACGACGGTACAGTCGCTCGAGACCGCGCTGTAGGGCCCGATGTACGCGTCCTCGATGACGGAGTCGGCGCCGATGACGGCCGGACCGCGGACGGTGGAGCGAATCAGCCGCGCGCCCTGCTCGACGACCACGCGTCCCTCGACGCTGGACGCGTCATCGAGGTCACCGTCGATGCGGGTCGTCTGGACGTCCAGGATCAGGCGGTTCGCCTCGAGCATGTCACCGACCTGCCCGGTGTCCTTCCACCATCCGGTCACCTCGTGCGGATCGACCCGCAGCCCCCGGTCGACCATGTGCTGGATGGCATCGGTGATCTCGAGCTCGTTGCGCCACGAGGGCTCGATGGCCTTGGCCGAATCGAGGATCGCGGGGGTGAACATGTAGACGCCGACCAGGGCCAGGTTGCTGACCGGTTCCTTCGGCTTCTCGACCAGACGCAGCACGCGCCCGTCGGCGTCCAGCTGGGCGACGCCGTAGTGCTCGGGCTCGTCCACCGGGGTGACGAGGATCATGGCGTCCGGACTGTTGGCGCGGAACTCGTCCACCAGGGCCGAAATGCCGTCGCGCAGCAGGTTGTCGCCCAGGTACATCACGAATGACGAGTCACCCAAGAACTCCTCCGCCGTGAGCACGGCGTGCGCCAGCCCCAGCGGGGCCGACTGAGGGATGATCGTGATGTCGAGACCGAGAGCCGAGCCGTCGCCGACGGCCGCCTCGATCTCGGCGCGTGTGTCGCCCACGATGATGCCGACCTCGCGGATGCCCGCATCGCGCAGCGCCTCGAGCCCGTAGAAGAGCACCGGCTTGTTCGCGACGGGAACGAGCTGCTTCGCGCTCGTGTGCGTGATCGGCCGAAGGCGCGTGCCCGCCCCTCCGGAGAGCACAAGACCTTTCAGTTTCTCCATATGAGCGACAGGCTACCGAGCCGAGGGCGGGACGACAGGGCCCCGGGGCGAGCCACCCGACGGTCGTCGCATGCGCGCCGACGCGCCCGTCCGGCTACCATCGGCGATACCGCGGTCGGCCGCCGCCCACGCCGCGGACGCCGTCACGGGCTCCCCGCACCGACCGGCATCCATGTCCACGGACCGGCCCAGGAAGGTTTGCGTCGCATCAGATGAAGATCTGTTACCTCGATCTCGACGAGACGCTTCTCGGACAGGGCGGCGGAATCCTGCGCGACGGGGACGGGGTGTTCACGGACGCCTCCATCCGCGTCTTCGAGACACTGCACCGGGCCGGAGCCCAGGCGGTGCTGGTGAGCGGTCGGCGCCTGCCCGAGCTCGCCGCGATCGGCCGCATGCTGGGGGCGGACGGCGCGCTGGGCGAGCTCGGTGCCTGCGACGCCGGATACCCGTGCGAACCCGGCCAGACGGTGCACGAGGCCATCGCCGCCACCGGCATCGTCGACACCCTGATCACGTGGGCGGACGGGTGCCTCGAACCATACGAACCCTGGTGCAACGGTCGCTTCGGCAGCCACCTCCTCATCGGTACCGTCGGCGACGAGGCCGCGGACATGGTGACGACCCTCTCGCGCGGAACGCTCCGGCTCATCGACAACGGGGTCGCCACGGCGGACGGCCGTCGCACCTTCCATCTGCTGCCGGCACGCGCCGGAAAGGGTCCGTCCGTGGCCCGCGACATCACCCGGCGTGGAGCGCGTCCCGAGAACTGCCTGGCGGTGGGCGACAGCCGCGCGGACCTGGAGCTGGCGGACGTGGTCGGCCTCATGGCGATCGTGCGCAACGGGGTCGACGACGACCCCGCGCTCGAGGACGAGGCACCGTGGATCACGTCGGGGTCCTACGGCGCGGGCGTGCTCGAGGCCGTGGAGCGCTGGCTGGACGGTGACCCGGCACTCGACCGCATCCGCCGGAGCTTCGCCACCTAGACACACCTGCGGCGGGCGGGCGACGGTGGTCACGTCCGAGCCGAACAGTCGCACCACCGGGTACGCCCACCCGCGCCGGCGAGCCGGCCACGGTCGCCAGATCTAAAGGGCGTCGACCGCCCGGGCGATCCGCTCACGGGCCTCGGCCGCCAGCTCCCCCAGTCCGTCGTTCTCGGCGAGGCGCAGCGCGCTCGACGGATCCATCGCCGCAACGTGGGTCCGGTCCCCCTGGCGGCGGACGACGACGTTACACGGAAGCAGGACGCCGAGGTCGGGTTCGGTCGCGATGCCCCTGCTCGCCAGCTGGGGGTTGCAGGCACCCAGGATGACGTAGGGCTCGACATCGAGATCCAGCTTCTTCTTCAGGGTCGCCTTCACGTCGATCGTCGTGAGGATCCCGAAGCCCTCGTCGGCCATGGCGGCCGTCACCCGCTCGACCGTCGCGTCGAACGGGGCGTCGATGTCACGTGTGATCGCGTACCGGGTGGTGGTGGACTCGCTCATTGGCGTTCTCCTTGATCGGGTCTGCCACCAGTGTGACATATACCCCGGTGGGTATGTCGGTCGATCCACCCGGTTGTTGATCCACCCGCCCGAAGACTGGCGGCTGGTCGGGGTGGGCGGGCGGATCATTGTCATCCGCCAGTCCCCCGGCCACGCGACCCAGGCGACCATTGAAACACGGGTTAGAAACCCGCTCTCCCAGAGCCCTCCACACGCCACCCGCTACGGGGTCTCGGAGACCAGCTCCTTCGGTGTACGGGTGAAGACCTCGAGGGCCGGCTTGCCGGCACCGGCGACGGTGACGAGCCCCGAGGGGTTCTCGATGGTGTCCTGGAGCGGGCCCCACATCATCAGGCGCACCCGCGGATTGGACCGCAGCACGTCGAACGTCTCGGTGAGCGCCGTGCTCTGGTCCTGGTGCGACATGCCGCCGGGCGGGGTGGGGTACGCGATCCGCGTGAGCAACAGGTCACGGCCGGGGGCGATGCGGTCGAACAGGGTCAGGAGATCCGGAAGCGTCGCGAGGGACGGCACGCGCCCGTCGCCCGCGGCGTCCCCCGGAGCCGACTGGGGCTGCATGTGCTGTGCGGTCGCGTCGAAGACCGGTGCGGGCGACACCTCCGCCAGCGCCCCCACGAAGTCGGCGACGCTGACGCCGCCCACGCCCGGCGCGCTTGCGGCGATGTCCGCCGTCGACGGACCGACGAGGGCCGCGTCGGTCCTCGAGAGGGCGTCGCGCGCCTCGCGGGCCAGCTCCGCGTATGCCGCGGGTGCCGATGCGGTCGCATCCGGACCCACACCGTCCCACTGCGGCATCAGGTAGCCGGGGTTGTTCGGCTCGTTCCACGGTTCGACGGCGATGATGTCGGCACGGTCCTCGTCGTACCGGGTGACCACGGCACGGACGAAGTCCCCGAAGGCGGCGGCATCGGGCGCCCACTCACGTCCGCGCCCGCCGTTGGCCCATCCGGGGCTCGCGGAGAACACGACGATCGCCCGGATCTCACGCTGCCTCAGCCCGTCGAAGATGGCGTCCGTGCGCGTCCAGACGTAGGCGGGGTCATCCGGATTCGCCGGATCGTCCGGCCGGTTGGGCGCCACGTCGGCCCAGGCGACGTCGACGCGGGTGACCGTGACGCCCGTCGCCCTGATGCGGTCGACCCCGGCCACGATGCCGGCGACGTCGTCCGTCGCCAACCGGTCGTCCTGGACTCCGAGGGTGAGGTGGCCCGCTGGAAGACCCGGTACGCCATCGGCACCGTCCGACGACGGGTCGCGGATGACGAGCACCACCATCACGAGGAGCGCGACGAGCGCACCGAGCCCGAAGACGAGCGGCAGACGTCCGCGCCCGTCGGGCTCGGACGGCGCCGCGTCGGTGACGTCGGTCGTGTCCGCGCCGACCGCCTCCGCGTCGGACGACGCGGAGGCATCGGTCACATCTGATTCGGGTTCGTCGTTCGGTCGGCGCCGAAGCCTCATTGGGGTTTCACCTCGACGGGCGTATGGGGAATGACCTCGCGAAGGTTCCTGCGCCCCACGGTGAGGACGAAGACGGCGAGCAGAGCCGCGAACATGCTGGAGACCGCCATGGTCGCCGTGAGGCCGATCCCCCGTGAGAGGTAGCCCAGCGCGACTGTCGGAACCGTACCGGAGTAGGCGCACACGTAGAGGAGCGACACCAGCTTCCCCCGTTCCTCGATGGGGACGATGACGCTCGCGATGGTGGTCGCGCCCTGCAGGATGAGGCCGTTCGTGAAGCCGATGACACCGGCCGCGACCACCACGAGCGCGACGGTGTCGAGACCGGAGGACAGCAGCACGAGCAGCGATCCCAGCGCCGAGAGCGTGACACCCCACATGATCGCGTTGCGCGGCTTCACGCGGCGCAGCAGCAAGGGCGTGAAGCCCCCGGCGCCGAGCACCAGGAAACCGACGAGCCCCACCACCGCGAGGTTCGTCATCCCCAGGGTCTCGAAGAGATAGAGCGGGACGAGGGAGAGAAGGGTGCCGTCGAGGAAGCTCATGAGGAACGCCGCCGGGGCGACGAAGGTGAAGAAGCCCCGCTTCTGGCCGGCCGGCACGCCGACGCGGATCCGGAACGACGCGTTCCTGGTGCGGGTGACGGTCTCGGGCGTCATGACGATGGCGACGATCCCGATCACCATGACCAGCGCGTGCAGCTGGAAGGGCCGGTGCAGCGGATCGGAGGCGTACTGGGCGAGGATGCCCGCGAGCCCGGGACCCAGACCGAACCCGAGGCGGAAGCCCATGCCCGCGATCTGCGCGGCGAGTGCCTTCTTCTCGGCACGGGCGTGGTCGACCACGAAGGCCGTGCCGACCCCCAGGAACATGCCGATGGCGATCCCCTGGAGGACGCGCGCGGCGAAGAGCGCCGGCAATGACGTGGTGAACCCGAACACCAGCGAGGCCGCCGTGATGACGCACATCCCCGGGAGGATCAGCCACTTCCGCCCGAGGCGGTCGCTGAGGTTGCCGGCGATCAGCATGGTGGGCACCACCATCGCCGTGTAGGTGGCGAACAGCAGGGTGATCGTGCCGTTGGAGAGCGCGAACTCCTGCTTGTAGAGCGGGAAGAGCGGGGTGACGATGCTGGTGCCCATCGTGAACACCACCATCCCGACGAAGGCCAGCCACGAACTGCGCGTCATGCCCGCTCCTCCGTGTGGGGGACGCCGAGGCTCATCGCCGGTATCCGCCGGGCGACCGCGGCGGCGAGCATCAGGAAGACCGCCCCGACGAGGAGCGCCCACCGGAAACCCGCGACGAGGTCGTCACGCACGGCAGCGCCCGCACGTTCCATGGAGCGCTCGGCACCGGCGGGGATGGCGGCGTGCATGACGACACCCAGGACCGCCGTGCCCATGGCGCCCCCGGCGTAGCGACTGATGTTGGGGAGCGACGACGCCACGCCCAGACGATGGGCCGGGACGTCGCTGATGGCGACGGCCGTGGCCGGCGCCTGTGCCATGGCAAGACCCGCCGCGAACAGGAACAGGCCGGGGAGCACCCACGGATAGCTCTGGGTGGCACCGGCGAACGCCATGTGCACCGTGCCCACGAACCCGACCAGGTACCCGGCGACGGCGATCTTCATGGCCTGGAAGCGCGCCATCGCGCGACCGGCGAGCGGTGCCACCACCAGGAACGACCCCGCGATGGGGCTGATGGCCAGCGCGATGGCGATGGGACCGAACCCGAGAACGCGGGCGAAGTAGAGGGGCAACAGGATCATCACGCCGAACAATGCAGCGGCCGCTGTGCCCGAGGCCGTGTTCGCCGTGACGATGGACCGACGGCGCAGGAGGTCCCTGGGGAGCAGGGGATCCGGTGCACGACCCTCCCAGATGACGAAGGCGACCAGGGCCAGGCACCCGCCGACGAACAGACCGACGGTGACCGGTGCGGTGACACCCCACGTCTCGGCCTTGCTGATCGCGAGGAGGGTGGCGAAGAGACCCGCTGCGGCGAGGGCCGCCCCGGGGACGTCGAACGGGCGCCGCTCCTCCTCCGGTTCGAGTCGCGGCAGGACGAGAAACGCGCCGACGATGACGAGCACGCCGACGGCCGGACTGAACCAGAAGACGCTCCGCCACCCGAACCACGCCATGAGGACGCCCGCCACGTTCAGCGCGATCAGCGGGGCGAAGCCGATGGCTCCGATCAGCACGCCCGTGGCCTGGCCGCGCTCACGCGGCGAGAAGAGGACGCCCACGTACGAGTAGGCCGTCGGGGCCATCGCACACGCACCGACGGCCTGGACCACCCGGAACGCGATGAGCGAGCCGGCGCTCCACGCGACCGCGCAGGCGATGGACGCGACGACCAGGAGTACCGTCCCCACGAGGAAGACGCGCCGCCGACCGTAGAGGTCACCGGCACGGCCCGCGAGGGGGAGCAGCGTCGCCTGCGTCACCAGGAACGCCGTGACGACCCATCCGATCGAGGTGAGGTCGACGTCGAGCGAGGTGGCCATCGCCGGCAGCGCGATGTTCACGATGCTGATGTTGAGGACCGAGAGCCACATGCCGCTCGCCAGGACGGCCAGCGCCACCCACCGATGCCGGGGATGTGCGGCGATCCGCTCGCGCAGCGCTCCGAAACCGTGCCGCATCCTCACCCCCCGGCCCGCGGTGCGAGCGGCCCACCGGAGCACGCGCGGACACCCGCGGTGTGCACGCTCATGCGCCCGTCCCCGCACCGTGCGGGGTGCTCCGGTGACGGGGGATGAGGAGCGCGATGGCCGCGCCGATGAGCGCCGCGATCGCACCCAGCCACAGGGAGAGCGCGAAGCCGGACTCCTCGGGGATCGTGGTGCCCTCGATCGTCCGGGTGGCGAGCAGGGTGATCGCGACCTGCGCGCCGATGGCGCTGCCCACGGTGCGGATGACCGTGTTCATACCGGTGGCGATACCGGTCTCGGTGGGTTCGACGGCGTCGGCGATGACCTTCGGCATGGCACCGAACGCGATGGCGACCCCGACCGCACCGACGGCGTAGAAGACGATGACCTGCCAGGCCTCCGCGTGTGCGAGGGCGAGCAGCCCGGCCCCGACGCCGCCGATCACGAGGCCCGTGGTGAGGGCGAAACGCGACCCGAAGCGCAGACCCAGCCGGCCGCCGTACGGGCCGGCCGGAAGCATCGCGAGCGCACCGGGGAGGAGGAAGAGGGCGGCCCCCGTGACGGTGGCGCCGAAACCGTAGGTCACGAGGTCGTGCACGTCCGGGGGGAGGGGACGCGGCATCTGCACGAACAGGGGCAGGACGGTGAACGTCGCGTACATCGCGAACCCGCAGAAGAGACCCGCCATGTTGGTGAACAGCACCGGCAGCCGCGTGAAGACCCGCATGTCCACCATGGGTGCCGCCACCCGACGCTCGACCACAACCCAGGCGACGAGCAGGACGGCCGCGAGGCCGAAGAGCCCCAGGATCCGCGTCGATGTCCACCCCCACGGGTTGCCCTCCGTCAGGGCGACGAGGAGCGACACCAGACCGAGGCTGAGGAGCACGGCACCCGGGATGTCGACGGACGCCGGAGCGCGATGCGGTGAGGGTGGCACGAACCGCCGCGTCAGCGCCAGGCCGATGAGCCCGAACACCACGCCCACCAGGAAGAGCCAGCGCCAGGACGCATGGTCCGTGATGAGACCCGAGACCACCAGCCCCATGCCGCCGCCCACGCCGAGCATGGCGGAGATGAGACCCATCGCCACGCCCATGCGCCGCGGGGACATCTCGTCGCGGATGATGGAGAAGCACAGGGGATAGACGGCTCCGCCCATGCCCTGGAGCGCGCGGAACGCGATGAGCGACCAGATGTCCCAGGCCACCATCGCCAGGAGCGACCCGAGGGTGAAGAGGCCGAGCGTGACGAGCAGCATGCGGTCCTTGCCGAACTGGTCGCCCAGCCTGCCCAGGATCGGGGTGGCCACCGAGGCCGCCAGCAGATAGATCGAGACCGTCCACCCCACCCACGCGGTCGTCGTGTCGAGATCCGTCTGGATGGGCGTGAGCGCCGGAACGACGATGGCCTGCATGAGCGCGAAACTTCCGCCCGCGACGGTGAGCGCTCCCAGCAACCCGCGCTGCGAGCTCTCCGTCCGTTCCGTCGTTTGCGCCATGCACCCCCCTGAGTCGTTCGCAGACGAACAATCCTACGCGTCCCCGGGGGAAGCGTGCAGGATGCAACTAAAGGGCCGGTGGCCGGGGACTGGCGGAGGGCATCCTCCCGCCCGCCCCGGCCAACCGCCAGTCCCGGGGCTTCGCTCCGGGCCTCACGTGGTCGGGCTTCGGTTGCGTTCAGGGTTACGCACCAGGTTGATTTTCCCGTTGGCCCGGTGAGGTCGGCGGAAGCCAGGTTCGCCGGGTAGTCGCCAGTCCCGGGGCTTCGCTCCGGGCCTCACGTGGTCAAGCGTCGGCGCCGTCGTGGAGTGCGCGCACTCCGCCGTTGTCGCGAAGGACTCCGGACCACGGGCCGCGTGCCGGGTGGGTGAGCGGTGCACCGGGTGGTTCCGGCGGCCGGCGACGTGGCCTATTAGTGTTCCCGCGTCGGCGGGTCGGTGCCGGCCGGACGGGCAGAGGAGAGACCGAGGCGCATGGCGCGGATGCAATCCCACGAGAAACTCTGGCGGTACACGTCGCTGGTCCGCATGTGGTCATGGGCGCTCGTCGCCGTCGGGCTCGCGATGTTCATCGTCAGCATCGTCACCCAGGCCGCCGGCGAGGTGGGCCTCTCGCTCGAGTTCATCGGGATCATGGTGGGCGTCAGCGGGTTGACCGGTGCCACCTTCTATCCGCTGCTCCGCATGTGGCTCAAGAAGACGGCACCGTCGGAGTACCTGACGCGGGCGAAGAGGCTCGCCGGCAAGCGCCGACTCGAGGCGGGTCCCGGCGACTGGCGCCGCTGGGCGCTCACCATGGGCCTCGCGCTCTTCGTCGCGACCGTGGCACTGCTCGGATTCCTCATCGGCGTGCTGCGCAGCTCGGGCCCGGACGGGATCGCCGAGGGGGTCGTGATCGGCATCGTCGTGGCCTGGGGGGTCGTGACCCTGGAGGACGCCCGGCGCATCCGACGGATCGAGACGGAGCAGGGCCGCCGCTACTTCACCGCGAGCAACCGGCCGACGGCCGCGGGGACGAAGCTCGTCTGGCTGCCCGCCGATCTCGTGGACGATGCCCCGAACGCGACCGAAGCGACAGCCGAGCCGACCACCTGAGATCGACCACATCACCGGTTTGGTGAGCGTTCAACTGTGTCGCGGGGACCCTGGGACACGGATAGCCGGCCCCGGCGGAAGGGAATCCTCACGCCCGCCCCGTCCGGCGGTCGATCCACCCACCCACCCCAGGCCAGCCGCCGGGGCCGACTACCCGGCATCGCGTGGCTCCCGCCGGCCCCACCGGGCCAACGGGAAAATCAACCTAGGGCGTAGCCATGTACCCAACCGGGACTCGGACACGTGAGTCCCGGAGCGAAGCCCCGGGACCGGCGGTAGGCCGAGGCGGACGGGAGGATGCCCCACCGCCAGTCCCGGAGAACGCATTCAGGACCAACAGCAAGTACGCGCAACCCTGAACCCAACCGAGGCCCGGACACGTGAGTCCCGGAGCGAAGCCCCGGGACCGGCGGTAGGCCGAGGCGGACGGGAGGATGCCCCACCGCCAGTCCCGGAGAACGCATTCAGGACCAACAGCAAGTACGCGCAACCCTGAACCCAACCGAGGCCCGGACACGTGAGGCCCGGAGCGACGCCCCGGGGCGGCTGAGTGGATAGCCCACCGCCGGAGCGGATCGCGCTACGATACCCGGACGGGTATCACCGACAAGGACACGCAGAGTGGCACAGACGCACAAGGTCATCGTCATCGGCAGCGGCCCCGCGGGGCTCACCGCCGCCATCTACGCCGCGCGGGCCAACCTGTCGCCCGTCCTCTTCGAGGGCTGGGGCGCGGGCGGCCAGCTGATGCTGACGACGGACGTCGAGAACTTCCCCGGGTTCCCGGAGGGCATCCAGGGCCCGGAGCTCATGAACAACGTCCGCGCACAGGCCGAGCGCTTCGGCACCACCATCATCACCGCCGACGTCACCCGTGTGGACCTCTCCGAGCGTCCGTTCGGCGTCTGGGTGGGTGACGACGAGTACCGGGCCGAGTCCGTGATCATCTCCACCGGTGCGTCCGCCCGGTGGCTGGACGTGCCCGGCGAGGAGAAGCTCCGGGGCCACGGCGTGTCGTCGTGCGCCACCTGTGACGGCTTCTTCTTCAAGGACCGACACGTGGCGATCGTCGGCGGCGGCGACTCGGCCGCCGAGGAGGCGCTCTACCTGTCGCGCATCGCCTCGAAGGTCACGCTGATCCACCGTCGCGACGCGCTGCGGGCGTCGAAGATCATGGCCGACCGCGTGCTGGCCGCCGACAACATCGACCTGCGCTGGAACTCGGTCGTCGCCGAGATCCTGGGCGACACCGTCGTGGAGGGCGTACGCCTGGAGGACACGGTCACCGGTGAGTCGAGCACGATCGACCTCGCCGCCGTGTTCGTCGCGATCGGGCACACCCCCAACACCTCCATATTCGAGGGCCAGATCGCCCTCGACGACGAGGGGTACATCACGGGCGACGGCACCTCCACCAGCGTGGAGGGCGTCTTCGTCGCCGGTGACGTGAAGGACCGCGAGTACCGCCAGGCGATCACCGCCGCGGGCAGCGGCTGCATGGCCGCCATCGACGCGGAGCGCTGGCTCGAGATCGGCGCCCCGTCACCCGCAGGCACCGCAAGCTGAACCCAAACGCAAATGCGAAAGGACCACACGTGGCCGACGTCATCGAAATCACCGACGACAACTTCCAGGGGCTCGTCCTCGAGAGCGACAAGCCCGTCATCATCGACTTCTGGGCGGAGTGGTGCGGCCCGTGCCGCGCGATCGCCCCGATCATCCAGGAGATCGCCGACGCCCACGACGACGTGGTCGTCGGCAAGCTCGACACGGACGCGAACAGGGTGACGGCGCAGCGCTACGGGGTCATGTCGATCCCGTTCATCGCCCGTTTCGAGAACGGCAACCTCACCAAGCAGGCACTCGGCCTCATGCCCCGCGCCGTGCTGGAAGACAAGCTCGGCCTCGCCTGATGCCGTCCTACGACCTCTCATGCACCGGATGCGGTGCGGACTTCGAGGTGTTCCGCCAGGGGTTCCTGCGGGATGAGGACCACACGTGCCCCGAGTGCGGGGCGTGGGCCGAACAGCAGGTCACGCAGTTCGTGACGTCGCGGCCGCGGAAGTCGCCGCCGCGCGTCGCCCCCGCACCCTCACCGGCGCAGGCGGGCGGACACGGATGCGGCGGCGGCTGTGGATGCGGCGGTCACCACTGATGGGTACCCAGGCCGCACCGAGCCGCGAGCAGCTGATCACGCGCCTGAAGCGCGCCGAGGGCCAGCTGCGCGGAGTCCAGCGCATGCTCGACGAGGGTGCCGAATGCCGCGGTGTGCTCACCCAGCTGGCGGCGGCGAAGGCCGCGATCGACCAGGTGGGTCTCCTTCTCATCAGCGAGCAGCTGCGCACGTGCATCGCCGAGGGAGGCGAGAGCTGCGAGGCGGACTTCGACGCCGCCATGAGCACCCTTCTGCGTCACATCACCCTCGCCCACTGAAGCGCGTCCCGCTCGGAGGGCCGACCGGGTCGTCCTCCGAGCCGTCGCACGGCAGGCACCCGCGTGGTGCACCGGGCCACCGGCGGAGACGGGTGCACCCGTCTCCGCCGGTGCCGGTTCCTCAGCCGATCGGTGAGACGGCGTCTCCCCGCACGGCCAGCCGGTCGCTCTCGCCCAGGACGAGGTCGGCGAGGTCGGTGAGCGACCTGACGGTGGTGAACCCGGGATCCGGATCCGTATCCGGGTCGCGCTCCAGGAGGACCGGGAGGATACCCGCGGCCGCGGCACCGAGGGCGTCCTCATCGCGGCGGTCACCGCAGTGAAGCGCGGCGGAGGGGGCGACGTCGAGCGCATCCAGGGCCGCGGCGAAGATGCCGGGGTCGGGCTTCCGCGAACCGGTGACGGCGCTCACGACGACCACGTCGACGAGGGGCGCGAGCCCCGTGTCGTCCATGACCTCGCCGAGGCTGACGTCGAAGTTGCTGACGACACCCACCCTGAGGCCTGCGGCGCGCAGACGCTCGAGCGTGGGGACGGCGTCGTCGAACGGCTGGTAGCGGAGGCTGTCGACGAGGACGCGCGTCGCCACCGCGTTCGGCGGCGGATTGGGAAGCGTCGAGCAGAACACCTCGGCGCACTGACGCCGAAGTGCGGCGAGCGACGCGGCGTCACGACCGGTGTCCTGCTTCCGCCGGTAGTAGGCCACCTCCGTGAGGAGCGCGGACGAGACCGCGGACGGAGGGTTCGGGAAGCCCACGTCATCGAGCGCCGCCACGAGCGTCCGGACCGGCTTGTGGAGCGTGATGAGGGTGCCGAACGCATCGAAGAGCACGGCGGCTGTCGCATCGCGGGAATCGCTCACGGTGTGAATCATTGCACGCCATCCCCGTGTCCACCGGGCGGATCTCTCAGATTCGCGCGTGCCCTCGCGGTCGTGCCCCGACCGTTCGACCGTTCGCAGGGGCCCCGCTATACTCCCGCGGATTACAGGCGTTTGCGGGAGGAACGGGTGCAGAATCGGCGTCGGCGCTGGATCGTCGTCGCCATCGTCGTCGGGTGCCTCGTGGCGATCTGGGGACCGTCCATCGTGGCCAGCCGCTACACCCACGATGCGCAACCGATCAACTTCACGTCTCGACCGGACAAGGGATGGCGCTTTCTCTATGACGCGATTCGCGAAGCACGCTCGGCGAAACTCGGTTCCGAAGGAGCGGCCCTCGCGACCGCGAACCACACATGGCGACCCCTCGTCGATCGCGTCGACCTCGTGTACCTGGAGGACCCGGTGACCATTCCCGTCCCCGACGGTGGTGTGACCGTCGCGGCTCACCGCCGCACCGTCGCACCGCGCTCGCCGTTCACCTGGTTCGTCTACGGCCACATCGGATCTGAGACCAGCCAGGTCATCGGGCTGTTGGACGCCCGCTCCGGCCGTGTCATCTGGGACCTCCGCAGGGTCCGTTCACAGGGAGTACCCGTTTGAGCCTCGTCGGACGCAACCGCAAGATCCGCCGCCGCGACATCCAGCGCGTCATCTGGACGACGGTCGGCGGGCTCCTGGCGTCGAGCACCCTCGTGGCCGCCCACTCATTCACCCTCGTACGCGACTCGCTCCGCGCCGAGAAGTGCGACGCGATCGAGTTCGGGCAGAACACGCGGGTCTTCGACCGCAACCAGAACGTGCTCGCCACGATCGCATCCGAGCAGAACCGCGAGCCGGTGCCACTGGCGCAGATGCCGAAGCACCTCATCCAGGCCACGATCGCGATCGAGGACAAGGACTTCTACCGGCACCAGGGCCTCGACTACCAGCGCATCGCCGGCGCCTTCGTGAACGAGATCCGAAGCGGCGACGACGGGCGCCGGCAGGGTGGATCCACGATCACGATGCAGCTCATGAAGAACCTCTGTCACCCGGAGGAGGAGCGCACCTGGGACAACAAGCTCGCCGAGGCCTACTACGCCGACCAGTACGAGAAGGCGCACTCGAAGGACGCGATCCTCCAGAAGTACCTCAACACCACCTTCCTGGGCAACCACGCCGTGGGCGTCGAGGCCGCATCCCTCATCTACTTCGACCGCCCGGTGAAGACGATCACCCTCGCGCAGGCCGCGCTTCTGGCGGGACTGCCGCAGGCACCCAGCGCCTACGATCCGTTCAACAACCCGAAGGACGCCAAGGCCCGCCGGGACCTCGTGCTGAGCGAGATGGCGAAGGACGGCTACATCACGGCCGAGAAGGCCGAGCAGACCAAGAAGCTCGGCCTCCAGCTGAAGCGCGGTGATGCGTTCAAGGTCAAGAGGGAGGGCTACTTCGTCGACTACGTCGAGAACCACCTCACGAAGGCCATGGGACGGGACCAGGTGCGAAACGGCGGGTACCGCGCCTACACCACGATCAACCCGCGTCTCCAGGTCGAGGCCCGCAAGGCGATGACCAAGGTCCTGTCCGAGTCGTACGGCGGCGACCGGCCGGAGGCCGCCCTCGTGATGATCGACGCCAACACGGGCCACATCATCACCATGGCGTCCACCATGCGCTACAAGGCGAACGACCGCATCGGCCAGTTCGACCTCGCCGGCCAGGGTCGCCGTCAGGCGGGATCCACCTACAAGACCTTCGTCCTCACCGCCGCCCTGGACAAGGGATTCAACCCGGGCATGACCTACCAGAGCATCTCGGGCCTCCGGATCCCCGGGAGCACCTGCGCGGGGACCGGGGTCGGCACCCACTACGGTGTGAACACCTTCTCGCGATCGAGCGGCGGCGCGCGCAATCTGACCAGCGCCACCACGTCGTCCGACAACAGCGTCTACGCACAGCTGACCTGCGATGTCGGGCCGGCCACCGTCTACGAGATGGCGAAGAAGATGGGCATCACCACGCAGGTCGAGAGCGACCAGTACAACATCGCCCTCGGCCTCGGCGGCCTGTACGACGGTGTCAGCGTGCTCGACATGGCCCGCGCCTACGCACCACTGGCGAACGGCGGATACCGCGTCGACCTGCTCCCGATCACCCGGCTGAGCCGTGCCGGAGGCAAGTCGCGCGTGTTCAAGCCGAAGCGCACGAAGATCCTGTCGGACGGGGTCACGGCGAAGGTCACCGAGATCCTCCGCGCCAACGTCACCGGCGGCACCGGCGGACGGGCGAACCTGTCGAACGTTCCCGTCGCCGGCAAGACCGGCACGACCGACGCCGCGACCGACGTCTGGTTCGTCGGCTACACCCCGAAGTACGTGACCGCCGTCTGGGTGGGCTACCCGGAGCGCCGCCGTTCGCTGGGCAACCAGCAGGGCGGCCGGGCGCCGGCCACCATCTGGGGCGAGTTCATGAGGGAGGCCACCAAGGGCGAGTCGGGCCAGGCGTTCATCACGCCCAAGGAGGCCTTCGTCCCGACCATCTCGTCGACCTACTGGACGGGACGGGGCGCATCGATGGCGAAGCCGAAGGAGGAGCCCAAGCCGGAGTCGGCCACGACGCCCGACAGCGCCTCCGAGCAGCCCCCCGCCGATGCCGGGACGGACGCGACACCGACACCGACACCGACACCGACACCGACCCCCGCGCCCACCACCACCCCCTGAGAGATGGCGGGCTCCATGATCACGCGGCGTGATGTGTGTCCTCGGCGACGTGCCGCGTCCACCGTGCGTGCATCCCACAGCGGCGGTTCCATGGGTACGACCATCTGAGCAACACGGTGAGCGACACCCGGGAGGATGACGGAGCACCCCCGCCCGGACGGCCCTGGTTCGTTCGGGCGTACGCCCTCCTGTGGCACCCGCGGTCCGCGGCCGTCGTCGCGGGGCTCATCACGATCGCGTTCCTCCTCGTCCTCCCCAAGGGTGAGGACGCGCCGGCGCACCTGTACCAGACGCAGGTCTGGCGCGAGCACGGCTGGCGCTTCTGGGACAACAACTGGTACGCGGGCCGCTACAGCCAGATCAACTACAGCCTGATCTACTACCCGCTCGCCGCGCTCCTCACGACCCTGGTGGTGGTGACCGCCAGCGTCGCGACGTCCGCCGGAGCCTTCGCCCGGATCGTGACCCGACGATGGGGGAAGGGCGCACGACCCGCGGCCGCGCTCTTCACGCTGCTGGCGCCGGTACCCGTCCTCACGGGGACCTATCCGTTCATCTTCGGCCTCGCCCTCGCATTCTGCGCGCTGATGGCGGTCCAGTCGCGGCGGTGGTGGCTCGCCGTCGTCTTCGGCGCCCTCGTGGCGCTCGGCCACCTGCTGGCACTCCTTCTCCTCGTCTGCGCCCTGTGCGGGCTGGCCATGGTCGACCATCGCGCGGTCCTCCGCCCCGGTCCGAAGCGACGGGTCGCCATTGCGTACGCGGTGATCCTCGCCGTCGTCCTCATCCCCTGGCGCGCCTTCAGCACTCCGGGGTCCGAGTACCCGTTCAACGCGGAGGACCTCGCGGGGCTGCTCGCCTTCTGCACCGTCGGGCTCGTCCTGACGTGGCGCGACGACGATCTGCGCCCGCTGCGGGGCATCTTCGCGGTGTACGGCCTCCTGGGAATCGCCGCGTTCGCGATCTCGTCGCCGCTCGGCGCCAACGCCGGCCGCCTGCTGCAGTACCTGGGCGTCCCGCTTCTCCTCATCCCGATCGCGCTGCGCGGGTTCCGCCCTCGCGTGGCGTTCGGCGTGCTGCTCGCCGGTGCGCTGGTCTGGCAGCTGAACCCGGCCGTGCGGGGGCTCGCGCAGTCCCAGGCCGTGCGCTCGTCCAGCGAGGAGTTCTGGTTCCCCGTCGAGGCGTTCCTCAGCGAGCATGCCGACCCCAACCACCGCGTGTCCATCGTGGCGACCGACCACCACTGGGAGGCCTTCTACCTGGCCCGCCACGGCGTCCCGCTGACCCGTGGCTGGTACCGGCAGGACGACTTCCCCGCCAACGCCGACCTCTACGGCGAGCTGACCGCCGAGACCTACCGCACGTGGCTGCGGCGCATGGCCGTCCGGTACGTCTTCCTTCCCGAGGACGCGCTCGACTACAGCGCCACGCAGGAGGCGGAGCTTCTCGAACGGGGCGGCGTCCTTCCTCAGATCGCCGAGATCGGCAGCTGGAGGATCTTCGAGGTGCCGGACGCGACGCCGATCGCCACACCCGCCGACGCCATCTCGGTCCGGCACATCGACGGCGAGCGCGTGACGGTCCACGCCGAAAGGCCGGGTCGCTACCGGCTGCGGATCCGCTACACGCCGTACTGGCGCATCGTCCAGGGCGACGGCTGCGTGATGCCCACGTCCTCCTGGACGACCGAGCTGCGCGTGACGGAACCGGGTCTCGTGACCCTGCAGTTCCAGGTGGGCTTCTCACGCGTCGTGCGAACGGTGCTCGGACGACCGGCGCGCTGCCCGGAGGACGAGTTCGTCGGCCCGCTTCCCGTCGATCCATCGTCGCCGGGGGGTCCGACGGCGCCCGACGTTACGGGGGACCCACCTTCGGAGCCCACTGTGGTCCCCCCAGCGACCAGTCGAAACCTGGGTGGAAGTCGTTGACGAACAGGGCCCAGACCGTCCAGGCGATCAGGGCGGTGAGGCCGAAGAAGGCACTGGTCCGGTAGATCGTGAGACAGCCGACCATGCCGACCTTGCGTTTCGCCCACGGCCAGAACGGATCGCTGGGAAAGATCTCCTTCTCGAAGTAGGCGGTCGTCAGCATGCGCCACCGGCTGAGCAGGAGCACGGCCCAGAACGCGTCCCAGACCCCGCCGAGCGACGTGTAGTAGGCGACGGCGTCGAGGCGACGCCCCTCGTCGCCGACGTACTGCCACACGTCGAAGTGCACGAACACGTCGTTGAACGGCCAGAACAGCATGACCCCGACCGAATCCAGGGTGTCGCTCAGGCTGTGCGCCCATGCCCCGAGGACGAACGAGATCCCCCAGCTCCTGTGCTTGGAGAGCCAGAAGATGAGGAGGCCCACAACGACCGGGAAGAGAAGCCCGTGGGTGAACCCCACGCCGGGCCAGCCCCGATGGAACTGGATGGGGTCGTCGACGACCGGCTTGTTCCCGCTGAAGTCGAGGCCGTAGACGGCCCACTTGGTGAGGATGTCCGGCGAATAGGATCCGATCAAGCAGAACGGGATGCTGATGATCGCGCCCATGTGGTGGCGCATGACGTACGGCTCGAGGTCGTGCGCGGCCCAGCTCACGCGAAGAGCCTCATGACGACGGGCTGCAGCGCGGTGACACCCGCGACGTAGAGAAGCGACTGCCAGAAGCCCAGCAGGAACATCCAGGGCACCAGGACCCCCAACAGGCAGTAGATCGCACCGGCGACGATCCAATACGCCACCGCCACCCGCCCCTGACGGGGGGAGTGCTCGGACTCGAGGGCCTCGCCGTCGGCGTCGACGGGCGCGTTCGCATCGGGTTCGGGGACGGACACCGCGGGGCATCCTACCGACCGGCACCGTGCGGTCCGGCCGCCCGATCTCCGGATCGGCCGTCGAAAGACCATAGCCGGTACCTGTGTGAGCGGGTGGCGAGTGGCGGAGTGCTCCTCACACGGAGTGGCGCGATGTGCGGGCGGGTGGCCCGTGCGAGCGTCGCCAAACCGTCAGGGGTGCGCACGACGCCGCCAGACGCCGCGTAAGCACCGTCCATGACCTCTAGCGTTCAGGCCCATGACGGACCCGGCCGACATCACCGTCCTCAGCTGGAACATCTTCCACGGCCAGGACGGCGGCCGATTGGGTCCCACGCTCGGTTCCGTCCTTCGCCGGACGCCGATCGACGACGGAACGCTCGTGCACGAGAACCGGAAGTGGATCGACGAGATGGCGGCGGTCATCCGTTCGCTGCGGCCCACGGTGGTCGCTCTGCAGGAGGTGCCGCCGCAGGCCGTGGGACGCCTGGCCCGCAAAGCCGGCATGCGCGCCGTCCGCTCGGTGATGCGGCCGGTGGTCGGACCGCTCGCCCTGCGCGGCTGGCTGGCCGACCGCAACCCCGACCTCTGGCGCACCCATGAGGGGACCTCGAACGTGGTCCTCTGCCACCCGGACTGGACGCCGACGACGGTCTGGACGATCCGCCACAACCCGCCCCTGTTCGCACTTCGCCAGGGGTGGCGCCTGCGCCTGGGCTGCCGTGAGCGCGCGCACTGGGTCGCCGAGCCGCGCCGCCTGGTGGGCACCCGGCTCCGCCACCCCGACGGACGCATCCTCACCGCCATGTCGCTGCACTGCCACAACTCGCTGGTCTGGGATGCCATCGCGGCCGAGGTGACCCGGATCCTGCCGCTCATCGAGCGCAACCTCGAACCGGGCGAGCCCGTCGTGCTGGCGGGCGACATGAACTCCGCCGGTTCGCACCACCCGGCCATCGCCGCGGTCCTGGGCTCGGGGTTCGACGAGTCCACGGTGGACGACCTGGTCCTCGACCACATCTTCCATCGCGGACTGCATGTGGTGAGCCCACCGGTGGCCCTCGACGCATCGGTCCGGTCGCTCACGGTCCCCTTCGGCGACGGCGCGCGCACCGTGCGGCTGTCGGACCACGACATCGTCCGGGGCGTCTACCGCATCTGACGACGCGTGCGCCACCGGCCCCGGTCGCCGGTCAGCGCGTGCCGGACGCCTCGGCCGCATCGGTCAGATGCCGCAGCCAGCCGAACGCGCTCGAAGCGATCGCGGCGAGCGAGCCCGCCGCCAGGAAGAGCAGGCGATCGGCGACGAGATCGACCCGTGGAGCATCGGGCACACCCTCGGCCACGAGCTGCCCCGTCGACCACCCCATGAGCGCGGTGAACACCACGGCGAACCCGACGATCGCGATCCCGGCGACCGACCACAACTGGCCCGGTTCCACGGACCCTCCACGGCGGTCGCGGACGAGTATGCGAAGCGCGGCACCGGCGAGCACCACCGTGGCAGCGACGGCGATCCAGAGCGTCGGGGCGCCGCTCACCCCCGACACGCCGGTCGTGAGTCCCGGGAGGTCCGTCCGGAAGCAGTCGAGGAGGAGCGCTGTGCCCGCCAGGAGCGCGAGGGGGAGCATGATGAGGGCCGGTGTGGACTCGCGGTTCATCCGGCCGTGCGTCGGAGGACGAGGACTCCCTCACGTTCGTACCGCACCGTGAAGTTCCCGGATTCCATGAGCGCCTCCAGCGCGTCGCGATGCGCGTCGGGCTTCACATCATGCCCCACGTCCGGCCGGTTGCGGTCGACGATGACCCATTCCGCGTCGTCCACGCGCGGAAAGGTCAGGATCCGACGACGAGCCGAGAGGTGCGCGCCGAGGCGATTGCCGGAGCTCACCACCGCGTCGTCCGGGATGATCGCGATCGCCTCGTGGAGCGCCGCACGGTCCGACGGAAGGGAGAACTGCTCAGTGCGTACGATGGACCCGCCGGGAACGTGCTGCCAGAAGGGCAACGGCCCCCAGTACCACCCGGACGCCACGGCCGCACCCACCAGGACGGCGGGACAGGCCCGCCGCGTGAGGAGCCCGGGACGACGACGCATCAGGCGGCCGTAGCCGTCGATCGCCGCGGCCACGAGGAAGGGCACCATGACGGCACCGTAGTGGTATTCGATCGCGTGCTGCTCCGAGCGGCTGGACAGGAGGTTGAGCGCGAGCTCGGGTAGCGCGCCCAGCGCCAGAAGCGGCGACAGCAGCGACAGCCCCAGGAGCGGCACGAGGATGGCAAGCACGAACCACATGCGCTCCCGCGTCATGATCGTCTCAACGACGAGAACCGGGTCGGTGACGATGGTCCTGAGGAGGCCACCGGGTGACGACCCCAGGGCCCCGTAGCGGTCCTCGGCGATGGAGGTGCCGCCCTCCGGCGCGAAGGCGGGGATGACGACGGCGACGGCGATCACGCTCCAGAGGAGCCCTCCCAGGGCCGTGACCGGACCGGCCCGCCTCCGCCCCAGGGAGAACGTCATCCAGATGCCGAGGAACATCACCGCGAGACCCACATGTTCCTTGGTGGCGCAGGCGAGCACGACCATGACGATGAGCACCGCGTTGTGACGCGTCGCCGCGGCCCAGATGGCCCAAAGGAGGAACGGGAGCGCCAGCGTCACCGGGTGGAAGTCGAAGAGCGTCGCCCACTGGGTGGCGGGAAGGAGGAGGGGAACGGCGGCGAACGCCACCGAGAGTCCGGGGCGCCCGATCCAGCGAGAGGCCAGGAGATAGGCGGGGATCGCGGCCGTGGCCACGACGAGCGCCTGGACGACGAGGAGCATGTGCGGCGACGGCCAGATCCACCAGAGCGGCGCGAGGAGCGCCAGGATCGGGTCGGCGTGACCACCGAGCCGGGAGATCTGCTCACCACCGGCGTCGGTCGAGACGAGGAGTCCTCCGTTGGACGCGCTCCAGACGGCCTGCACCATGTTCCCCAGATCGAAGCGGGCCGTCCAGAACGCGCGGTGGCGCTGCGTCGACATCCAGGCGAACGCGACCGCGAAGACGACGACCACGGCGCCCACCAGTATCGGCGGCCACCGTCGCGCCCACAGCGCTCGCAGGGTCACCGACGCCGCCCGAGGACGGTGGCGAGCCCGACGAAGACGACCTCGGTGATGATGAGCGCGAAGCGCAGGCCGACGGCCACGGCGAGGGCGACGCCCCACGGCAGATGGCGTGCGAGCACGAGCGCGAAGAGGGTGTCGCGCACCCCGATGCCCGACGGCAGGATGAACGCGACGAACGAGATGACGAACGCCATCAGGAAGCCGAGCCCGATCTCGACGGGGCCTCCCACCTCCGGCCCGACGGCCGACCGCACCAGCGCCCAGACCCCGAGGGCCAGAAGGGTGGTGCCGATCGCGTATCGCAGCACAAGGGTGAGGACCTGGCGCTCGTTGAACACGGCCTCGAGCGGGGGCCGGCGGATGAGCCGGAGCGCGAAGCCCGACAGAAGCCGGAACGGGACGGGATGGAGCGACAGGAGGATGAGCGGTACCACCAGGAGGATCCACTGGAGCCGCGGGTCGCCGGGATTGCCGAAGACGGCGACGTAGCCGATGGCCCCGATGGCCGCGAGGCCGACGCCGAGGATCTGCTCGTACACCGTGACGGCGAGGGTCGTGCGTCGCGGCACACCCCACTCCCGCGCCATGACGGCGCGCCCGATGACGAGCATCACGTTGCCCGGGATGTAGCGGGCGATGAGCGACTTCGCCCAGATGGCGAGGTGGATCCTCCGGGGAGGGTGCCGCGGCGCGAGCCACTCGACCGACCGCACGTAGGTGAGCCCCTGCCAGGTGTAGCCCAGGATGATGAGGCCCCCACCCAGCACGAGCCATCCCGGCTCGAGGTGCCACTCGTACTCGGACACCGCGTCCCAGTTGCGCCACAGTGCGAATCCGAGCGCGAGGATCGCGAGCACGCCGAGGACGACGAGGAAGACCTGCTGGCGTCGATTGGGCCGTGGGGCCTCCACCGCGTCGAGCACGTCATCGTCGGACGCCGGCGTGCCGGGCACGTCGTTCATGTCGGGTGGACGGTTCATCGGGGTTCAGGGCCCGCGACGCGGGTGTCCCTGAGCGGGGAGTCCTTCGATGGCATGGCGGGCGGGACACCGCCCGGACGCGGCGGCGGAAGGCGCCCATGCCGGGAGCGTGGACGCCGGCGACGAGGCCGCGGACCGTTCGCTCATCGTATCCGCGATCTCATGCGGGCGCGGGTTGCCGCCGCCGGACCGCACGAGGACATCTCGCTCAGGGACACCCCCTCACGAGATGAGTGGTGCCACGGAGATCGTGGCATGCGTGTGCCCGAGGGCGCATCCGCGCGACGGATCCACCCGCCCACCCCAGGCCAGCCGCCGGTGACGCACTCCACATCCACGCGTCTGTGGCACTGCTCATCTAGGGGAGGAGGCCGGCCGTCTGCAGGGTCACGCGGGCGACGTCGACGCTCGGCTGGTTGTTGACCTCAACACGTGCCCGCGCCGAGCGCAGCTGGTCGGTCGTGTAGCGCGCCCCGACGGCCGTGAGAGTGGGGGCGAGGCTCGCGGGCGCGGTGGCCAGGTAGGCGGCGGACCCGACGGTCACCGGCCGGGCCGGCGTACCCGCCAGGCGGCGGGTGGGGTCCTTGAGCGCGAGGAAGGCCGCTCCCGCGACCCGCGGCTCCGCACCGGTTGCCATGACGCAGTGCACCCTGCCGCGGCGCAGAAGGGTGAAGCGCGCGTCACCGTTCGCCACGACGACGCGGCGGAACTGGGCGCGCAGCGCGACCAGCCCGTCCGCCCGGATCACGTGGGGCGCCGTGACGCCGAGGACCACGTTCTTCGAGACCCTGCCCAGGCGATCGAGACGGCCGATCCCGAAGCGCTTCATCGCTGCGCGCGAGCAGACCACGTTGGGCGCGTCGTCGGCGGGCGAGAAGGCGACCACCGCCTGACCCCGGGCGGCCAGAGGAGCGGTGAGCGCGGCATGAAGGCGCGTGGGCCGACGCTCCACGGGCCGGGAGAGCACACGGCGAAGGAGGGTGGACGTGTCGGTCACGTACAGGTCGACCTCACCCGCCCGCAGCGCGGCGTCCGCCGTGAACGGATCGGCGTAACCGGTGCGCGTGACGGTGTAGCCCTGCGCGGTGAGCGCGAGCGCGTTGCCGTCGGCCACGATGCGCGATGCGGGCGTGCCGATGTCGCCGATCGCGACGGTGGCCCCGGCACCCAGGGCGCTCGGCGCGCCGGCCAGCACCGCGGCACCGGCGAACAGGGCGATCCGGCGCGACGTCCGGCCCGCGGCGCTAGACAACGGACACCGGCGTGCCGAAGGACGCGAAGTGGTAGACGCCCGCGGCCTCGGGACGACCGACCCGGACACAGCCGGCCGAGGCCGGATAGGACGGAACCTCGGGGTACTGGTGAAAGGCGATGCCCCCGACGAAATAGCTGGCCCACGGCAACCACGTGCTGAAGGGGTACGACCAGGACATGCGTTCCTTCCGGAAGACGCTGAAGTTGCCGGCCGGGGTGCGGCCACCGCGACCGGTGGAGACGTGGACGGCACGCTTCACCTGGTTGGCCTCGATCATGAGGAGCACGCCCCTGTTGCGGCTCACCTCGATGCGCCGGCCGGCGGTGAGCCGACGGGGGACCGGAACGCGCGCGCGGTTGAGCGCCCGCCGCGTCTGAAGCGTGGCCGCGCCGGTCTTGGGCAGGCCCTCCCACCCCTGGAACGCGAGGAGCGCCTGGGACGTACGGTAGTCGATACGGCCGTTGACGTGCCCCGCCGGGAGGTACCGGAGCTGGACGAGCCGCTGTTGCACCTGCCGGGCGTCGACCGGGACCGGGCCGATGATCTCGAAGCGCGGCACCGAGGAATGGTCGAGAAGTCCGTCGGGGTCCGCGGTCGGTGCCGGGGCCGGCTCATCGCCGACCAGGATCCGGACGGCCGAGACCCGCCTGCTGGCGAGCATCGTGTACACGACCTGGGACAGGCGCAGCTGGACGGCGGGGCCGTTGCCGCCCGTGGCGAACGCCGGCGTGACCCGCACCTCGGCGACGCGTCCGCGTACGGTCACGCCCCGGATCAGCGAGCCCCGGGGAACGGCCGACCTGATGCCGTCCTTACGCTCCGCCACGGTCGGTCCCGCGGCCAGGAGGCGGGCGGCGTACGACTCGCGGTCGGCCGCGGCCGGGAGCGGCCGCTGGACGATCTGCAGCCGGTCACCGCGCGTCATGTAGACGTCGACGGTGGCCGCCTGAGCGTGCGATACGGCGGCGCCGAAGAGGCTCGCCAGGACCAGTGCCACGGCTCCGAGCAGGCGGCGGCTGAGACGGACCGGACAATTCATTCCCGGCACGCTACAACACCGGGTCCCGCCGGTCGGACGGCGTCCCGCCGACGACACGGGCGATGCGGGCCTCGACCTCGTCGATGTCCCGACGAAGGTGATTCCGCTGGATCATCTCGCTCACGAGGCCGATGGTGAACAGCTGCACGCCGACCACGATGAGGAGAACGCCCAGCAGAAGCAGCGGCCGCTGACCGATGGGGTTGCCCAGGATCTTCTCGACCACGAGGTACGTCGACACGCCCAGGCCGGCGATGGTGAACAGGAGGCCCAGGCCACCGAAGAGGTGCATGGGCCGCCAGCGGAAGCGTCCGATGAACATGATCGTCAGGAGGTCCAGGAAGCCGCGCACGTACCGTTCGAGGCCGTACTTCGAGCGGCCGAACCGCCGGGGCCGGTGGTTCACCGGACGCTCGACCACCTGAAAGCCGTCGGCCGCGGCCATGACCGGGATGTACCGGTAGAGGTCCCCCGAGATCGACAGGTTCTTCACGACCTCGGCACGGTAGCCCTTGAGGCCGCAGTTCAGATCGTGCAGGCGGAGCCCCGAGAACCGGGCGGTCACCCCGTTGAACACCTTGGACGCAACGCGCTTGGTGATGGGGTCGCGGCGATCCGCCTTCCACCCGCTGACCAGGTCCGCACCGCCCTCGAGGTCCGCGATGAGCGCGGGGATCTCGCCGGGGTCATCCTGGAGGTCGGCGTCCATGGTGACGACGACGTCGCCCGTCACGTGACGGAAGCCGGCCATGAGGGCCGCGCCCTTCCCGAAGTTGCGGCGCAGTACGACGACGGTGACCCGCGGATCGGCCTCCGCGAGACGGTTGAGGACACCAACGCTGCCGTCGCTCGACCCGTCGTCGACGAAGACGACCTCGGACGCGAGGTCGAGCCCGTCGAGCACGGGGGTGAGCTCGTCCATGAGGGCATCGAGCGACTCGTGCTCGTTGTAGACGGGTATGACGACCGAGAGGAACCGGAACGCGCTCATGGGCGCCCTGCGCGGGGGCGTGTCGGAACGGGAGATCTCACGCCTTTTTCTTCTTGCCCTTCTTCTTCTTTTTCTTCTTGAGGGCGACGACGATCGCGGCGGCCTCGTCGGTCTCGCGAAGCGCCTTCGCCCGCGCGACCGCGTCGTCCTCCGCGGATCCATCGGCGGCGGGCGACGTGGGCACCGCTGACGGGCCGGCACCGCCGACGAGGGCCACGACGGCGTCCGCGTCGGTCAGGCCGATGCCGAGCGCGCCGGCGAGGTCCGGGTGCGCGGCCGCGAACCATGAGAGCGCGAGGATCCGGAAGGCGACCGCGTCGGCGTCCGGCCCCAGGCTCTCGAGTGCTCCCCGCAGGGCGTCGACCTGCGGATGCCCGACGTCACCGCCGCCGTCGCGGTCGAGAAGCCGCACGGCGTCCGGACGCGCGCGCAGCAGGTCGACGAAGGAACGGGTGGTGTCGGCGATGAGCACGTCACCAACGAGCTCGCCCGCGGCGGCCCGGACCTTGAGCGTCTCGCCGAACATCGTGAAGGTGGCCGCGGCACGGCGCACGACCTCCCCGTACAGGTTCCTCTTGGTCCCGAAGAAATAGCCGGGCGTACCACGCGAGACGCCCGCGCCCGCGCCGATATCGGCCATGGTGACGGCGTCGAAACCACGCTCCGCGAAGAGGCGCTCCGCCGCGTCGAGGATGTGAGCGCGTGATCTGTCGGCATCACGCTGCCGAGGTTCGTCGGTCATGTCGGCTCCTTCCGCATCGCTTGCCCCACGACAAGTCTACGTTGTACGGCCGAGATGCCTGCGCCACCGGCGCCCCACGAGCCCCTTGCGTGCCCGGAAGAGCACCAGGCTGCCGAGCGAGACGACGCACACGCCGACCAGGACGAGCAGCACCGGCCCCAGGAATCCGCGGGCTCCGCTCATCGAGGTCTGCAGCAGATACCAGAGCGTGAACCACACGTCGCGGTCGATGGCGCGGGACACCGCCATGACCACCGCGACCGGGGCCGCCAGCGCGACGGCGGCGAGCGCCACGAGCTGCCAGCGGCGGGGGACGACGGTGGCGGCGAGCGCCGCGTGCGCCGCCGGGAGGATGAGAACCAGGGTGTAGGGCGACTTCCACCACGCGACCAGGACGATCACCGACAGCCAGAGGAGCGCCGCGGCCGCCTCTGCGGGTGGATTGGCCCCCGCCGCGTGGAGCCGCCCCCGTATCGCGATGCCGACGGCCGCGGCGGTGAACACCACGAGGAGGAGGGCGAGGCCGTCGCTCAGGGTGAAGGGCATGTCCGCGGGAAGGGGCGGGCGTCCCACCACCGGTTCGACGAGGACCCCCGCCAGGGCGAGGAGATGTCCCAGCAGGAGGGCCGCGAGCGGGGGGACGCACTTCCATCCGACGGCGCGGAGCCCGGTCGAGACCCGGACGCGGGCCCGGCGGATGCGCGCGGCCGCGTCGAGGGCCATCACGAACAGAGGGAGCGCAAGGAGAAGAAGGGCGAGGCGGGCCACGGACGGACGGAGGATGCGGCCGGCATACGCGAACGACGCATCGGGGGTGCGTGCGCGTTCGCGGACGTCCAGCCGCCCGATGAGGTTGAGGGCGGCTTCACCGACCAGCCGGAGGCGCTCACTCGACGCAGGCGCCCTCATGCCGGCGGGAAGCGGCCCCTCCGGGCGCGACGACAGCGTGACGGCGGGGACGCGCTGATCGATCGCCGCACGCTGGGCGCCGCGCGTCTCGGGGACGGCCATGGCGATGAGCTGGGCGGCGAGGGACGGAGCGGTGTTGGGCAGCCCGCCCGCGTCGCGGATGGACTGCTCGGCCGCCTGCCGCAGCCCGAGCACCTGACGGTGCGCGCCCCCGGACCAGACGTACATCTGGGTCCCGGCGTCGCCACCGACGGCGTCGAGCACGACCATCCCCGCGATGCGGTTCGTGTCGACGGTGTTCAGGTACCAGCGCAGTCCGGCGTTGCCGAGCGTGTCCCCGTCCACGGACAGGAAGATGATGGTGTGGTGGTACTGGCCCTGCGCCGCCACGCGGGCGAGCTCGATGAGAACGGCGGAGGCGTTCGCGTTCCCCGCCACCTGACGGGGCGCGTCGCGGGGGGCGACCACGACGATGTTGCGGGCCGACTGGGTCGGCGCGGTCGGCCCCACGGTGTACATGACGTTGGTGATGGGGACCTGCACCCCCTGCACGCGCACCCGCGCCTGCTGCACGGCGACGAGCCGGTGCCCCTCCGGGAGCTCGGCCATCTGATCCTGCATCCACTTCGCACCGGCCTCGGCGGACTCGGTGCCGGGCACCCTCAGCGGGGCGACCGCGGTGAGGTCCTCCGCCTGTGCCCGGGCCTCCTGCCCGGCGAACACCCCGACCGACTCCGGAGCGATGAGCTCATCCTGCGGTTGCAGGGTGAGGAACGCGACCAGAAGGGCGATCGTCGCGATGAACCACGCTTGGAAATAGAGTCGGCCGTTGAGCATGCGGGAGTGCGCACCGTCGGTGCGGTCACCTTCGTATCACACCGCCTCGGTGGCGGCATGCCCCGCCGCGCCGGTGAAGGCATCCGCGAACAGGTATGAATAGGTGCGTGGACGGCGACCTCATCCTCGTGTCCAACCGCGGCCCGATCACCTGGCGGCGACCGGATGACGAACGGACGTTCGAACACGGCGGCGGCGGTCTCGCGTCGGCGTTGACCGGCCTGCTCGACCACGAGCCCGCCCTGTGGATCTCGGCGGCGCTGAGCGACGAGGACGAGCGGGTCGCCGACGAGGCCGACGGCGGGTCGTTCCCGATCCCCGACATCGGCGTGCAGACGCGGGGCCGGTTCGTGGTGATCGACCCCGAGACCTACCACCGGTACTACAACATCGTGGCGAACCCGATCCTCTGGTTCACCCAGCACTACCTGTGGGACCTCTCCAACGCGCCGGACATCCGCCGGAGCGAACTGGACGCGTGGGACGCCGGCTACGTGGCCGCCAACCGGCTCTTCGCCGAGGCTGTGATCGACGAGGTCGCGGACCGCCCGAACAGCCTGGTGATGATGCACGACTACCACCTCTACCTGACGCCCCAGGTGATCCGCGGAGCCTCCCCGGACACCTTCCTCCACTTCTTCGTGCACATCCCGTGGCCCCAGCCGGACGCCTGGCGGGTCCTGCCGCCACATATCCGCGAGTCCATCCTGCGCGGACTCCTCGCCTGCGACATCGTCGCCTTCCACACCGACCGTTACGCGCGGAACTTCCTGCGCTCCGTCCAGGAGCTCCTGGACGTACCGGTCGACGAGCGCCGCCGGCTGATCCGGTGGGACGGTCGCGAGATCTGGGTGCGGTCGTACCCCATCTCCATCAACGCGAACCGGTTCCGCGCACTCGCCAAGACGGCGGATGTCGCGGCCGAGGAGGAGATGCTCCTGCGCCGCCGGCGCGAGTTCCTCGTCTGCCGCATCGACCGTGCGGACCTGTCGAAGAACGTCCTGCGCGGCTTCAAGGCGTTCGACCGGTTCCTCGACCTGCACCCCGAGTTCGCCGAGCGCATCACGTTCATCGCCATGCTCCAGCCGACGCGTGAGGACGTCGACGAGTACGTCGAGTACAAGGAGGCCATCCAGAGGCTTGTCAGCCACATCAACACGAAGCACGGCAACACCGACTGGATGCCCATCTCGCTGCGGTTCGAGAGCAACATGGCCCGTGCCTGCGCCATCTACAAGCAGTACGATGTGATCATGGTGAACGCGGTGTTCGACGGGATGAACCTCGTGGCGAAGGAGGCCCCCAGCGTCAACGAACGCGACGGCGTGGTGATCCTCTCGGAGAACACCGGTGCCCACGAGGAACTCGGTTCGTTCTGCCTCACCGTGAACCCGTTCGACATCGAGGCCCAGGCGAACGCCCTCTTCGAGGCGCTGACCATGGAGCCCGAGACGCGCCGCAGCCGCGCCGAGCACATCCGGCAGGTCGTCAACGAGAACGACGTGTCCAAGTGGCTCGATGCCCAGCGCACGGACATCGACCGCAAGATCCAGGCGACCGGACGCGACGACACGGCGTACTGACGGACCGTTCACGACCGCTGCGGGAGAACGCCCCCGGACCGCGCCACACGACGCCTCGGTCCGGGGTCGATCCGGAGGCGATGCCCCGGAACATGATTCCCGGCAGCAGCGGGACTCTTTGCCCGAACCTAACGATCCCCGCGTCGGTTCGCTCTACACTGGGCCGCATTCCAGGTACACGCTCATCTTCATGAAGGAGAACCGTCTTGCGCCGACGCACCGCGCTTTTCGTCGCTCCCATCGCCGCGATTGCTCTGATCGGAGCGGGTTGCGGTGGCGGCGACTCCACCACCGGTACCTCCGGTAACCCGGCCTCGACCGGATCCGGCGGAAGCGACGATCCCGTCGCGATCCTGAACAGCATCAAGATCCCCGACACGCAGACCCAGCCCACGAAGATCGTCTTCAGGGCGAACGTGGGGCTCAAGGGAACGATCTCCGATCCGCAGGTCTCGGCCTTCCTCGGTGAGGGCCCCATCAGCATCGACCTCTCGGGCCCCGTCGACCCGTCCAAGCAAGCGGGTGAACTCGCGTTCGACCTGAAGGCCGGTAAGCTCGCCTTCACGGGCAACCTGCGCGTGCTCGACGGGAACACGAGCTACCTGCAGCTCAACGACAAGTGGTACGAGCTGCCGGCATCGAGCACCGGTTCGGCGCCGACCAACCCCGAGGACCTCAAGAAGGTCACCGACGCCCTCAAGTCGGTGAACACCGGCGACCTCCTCACGAACCCGAAGCTCGAGGGGAGCGAGGACATCGAGGGTCAGCCCACCCACCACATCTCGGGTGACGTCGACACCGCCGGCCTCGTGAAGGCCGCGGCCGAGATCGCCAAGTCGCAGGGCGAGGGCCCCAGCGCCTCCGAGATCGCCGAGGCGGAACAGAAGCTCGGTCAGTACATCGAGAACGCCAAGGTCGACGTCTGGGTCGGCAAGGACGACCAGGAGATCAAGCGCCTTCAGATCAAGGGCGACTTCACGACCGACGCCGACATGAAGTCGCAGAGCGGTCTTGACGGAGCGGCCATCGACATCCTCATCCAGGCCACCCCGACCGACGCGCCGAACGTCGAGGCCCCGTCCGGAGCCCTTTCGGCACAGCAGCTCCAGCAGGACCTGGGCACGATCCTCCTCCAGGGAATGGGTAACGCCAACCCGTAGGGATCGTCCGCGATACCACGCTGTATGGGTCGGGGCCGCTGAGCGGCCCCGACGTCATTTCGGGAGTGGGCTGTCCACCCGCCCGCCCCGGCCAACCGCCAGTCCCGGGGCTACGCGCCGGTCCTCACGTGCTCGAGCCTCGGACTGCGTTCGGGGTTGCGCGTTCTTGTTGTTGGTTCTGGGGTGCGTACCGCCGGGACTGGCGGAGGGGCATCCTCCCGCCCGCCCCGGCCAACCGCCAGTCCCGGGGCTTCGCTCCGGGCCTCACGTGCTCGGGCCTCGGGTCGCGTTCGGGGTTGCGCGTTCTTGTTGTTGGTTCTGGGGTGCGTACCGCCGGGACTGGCGGGGGCATCCTCCCGCCCGCCCCGGCCAACCGCCAGTCCCGGGGCTACGCGCCGGTCCTCACGTGCTCGAGTGTCGGGTGCCGTCGGGGGTTACGCACTGGGTTGATATTCCCTTCGCCCGACGGGGCATCCGATCCCCGCCAACAGCGCGGGTCGAACGCCCACCAATCCAGAACGTGCGGCGAGTGCCATGCGATGCCGGGTAGTCGGCCCCGGCGGATCGGACGGGGCGGGCGGGAGGATTCCCATCCGCCGGGGCCGCAACCCCGAAAACCGGATCGATGGTCTCCGGAGTGGGGCTCGGTTACCCTCCCGCGAACCTTCCGCCCCCTCCCGTGGAGTGTCCCGATCCGAGTCCCCGTCACCCTGAGCGCCCTTCTCGTGGCCGTCGGCGCGACGGCCGCCTCGGCGGCCACACCACCCAATGAGCGCCGCATCAACGGCTGGCAGCCGATGGCCATCGCCATCGGCGGCGACCACGTCGTGTACGCGCGATCGAGTGCCAACACGGTCCGGAAGGGAGCGCCGTACACGGTGTTCCGCACCGACACCTTCAGGATCCGGCTGGCGGGGAACCGCCTGACGACCCGCCCCATCCCGGGCGTGATCCTGCGCACGAGCGCGGGTCCGACGACGGGCGGGCTGCTGGCGGCGAACAGCGGTGGCCACCACGTGCTGGCGGCGACCGGGCGCAACTTCCAGCCGATGGTCACCTGGTGTTGCACGGACAACAACCACGACACCCCGGTGCAGACGGACGGGCGACGCACGGCACCGGTCACCCTCGCCGTCGGCCTCAACGGCATGATCGTGAACCTGCTGATGCGCAACCGGGCGGGCGAGATGCGGCTGCTGCGGCAGCACGTGTTCTCGGATTCGATGTTCCCGCTCGGCCATCGCGCCGAGACAACCGTCGACGTCGCACCCGCCGCTCCGGCACAGGTCGCGATCACACGCGACACCGTGGTGTGGGTCGACGCCCGCGACCACAACATCCACGTGGCGTCGATCACGGAGGAGGGGACGCTGACGAGGATCGCCACGATCGCGAACCCCGGACCGGGGCCGGTTGTCCGCCTGGCCGCATCCGAGCATGCGATCGCCGTCGTCGTCCGGGACGTCGCACCAGGGCGGTTCCAGGTGATCCGTTACGACGCGCCCACGTGGCAGCCACTCATCGTATGGCGGGGTGCGGCGGCGCCGCCGATCGCACTGGGCGACCGGACGCTGGCCGTGGCCGCGGGCCGGTCCCTCCTCCAGCACACGCCGGACGGACCCGTGCTGCGCCGGGCGGTGCTGCGCAGCAGCGCGTTCGGCCTTGCGACGGACGGCCGCCGCATCGGCGTCATCGAGCGCGTCACCGTCCGCCAGAGGCCGATCCGCGGGAAACGGCGCCCGCCGCTCCGACAGACCGCGATCCGCATCGTCAACGTCGCGAACCCGCCCGCCCCGCTGCCGGCGGAGGCCACCCCGTGAGAACGCACATCGTCACGGCCCTCGCCGCCCTTCTCGCCGTCGCGGCTCCCGCGACGGGCGCACCGGTGATCGCCGTGCAGGACGACCAGATCTCGAACGACCCGAACCCCGTCGTCATCGAACAGCGCCTGACCCGACTGGCGCAGACGAACGCGAAATGGACCCGTCTCGACATCGACTGGAGCAAGGTCGCACGGACCCGCCCGCGCAACGGCCGCAACCCCGCCGACCCCGCCTACGACTGGAACAAGTACGACCGGATCATCCTGGGGCTCCACCGCCGGGGGACGAACACCATGGTGACCCTCCTGGGGACCCCGGCATGGGCCACGCCCTCGGGCCGCTGGAACGCGGCACCGCCCCCCGGGCCCGGATCGGACTTCGCCATGGCCGTGGCGCGTCGCTACAACGGCGGCTACCCCAACCCGAACGGCACCGGCAACCTCCCGGCGATCCGCAGCCTCAGCCCGCGGAACGAACCCAACATCGACATGATGACCACACCGCAGTGCCGGAGGGTCGGCAACCGCTGGGTTCCGGTGTCCCCGCAGAACTACGCCCGGCTTCTGCGCGCGACGTACCCGAAGGTCAAGGCCGTCGCGCCCCGTATGGTCGTGGTGGCCGGTGAGACGGCCGCCGCCGACAACGCCGGCTGCCGCAGCGCGAGCACCACGATCGGCACCCACTCGTTCTACCGGCAGCTCATCCGCGCACTGGGCCGCGGGCAGGTGCCGTTCGACGCCTGGGCCCAGCACATGCACTCGGTGGGGCCACCCGCGCGCGCGGCGTTCTTCCCCTCCTGGACCACGCTCAATACACTCACGCGTGAGCTCGACGCACTGCGGCCGGGTAGGAGGATGCCCCTCATCATCAGCGAAACCAGCTACGCCACCAGTTACAGCCCGTACCATCGGTACTTTGTGACGGAGGCACAGCAGGCCGCCTGGATCCAGCGGAGCTTCCAACTCGCCAAGCGACATCCGAACGTGGTGGCCGTCGTGTACTTCAACCTTCAAGATCACCGCAACTGGCCGGCCGGGCTCTACCGGTCGGACTGGACCGCAAAACCCGCGCTCACCACCTTCCGCAGGTGGGCACGCCAGAATCCGCTTCCACAGAAATGGGCCCCCATCCCGTGAGTGACCGTCTCGCCAACGTTCAGGAGTACTACGACAACCTCGCGCCCCGCCTCTACGAGGTGGAGGAGCGCAACTGGCACCTCCAGAGCCGGATGTCGCTCGTGCTCGAGACCGTCGACCGTTTCGCCCCGAAGGAGGCGCGGATCCTGGATGTCGGCTGCGGGACGGGATTCCTGCTCGAGCAGTTCGCCCGTCGCGGATACTCGGGCGTCGGGGTGGACCTCTCACCCGAATCGGTCGAGATCGCGCAGAACCGCCTGGCCGAGCTGGGTGCCGCCGACCGCCTGCGGGCCGAGGTCGGCAGCGCGTACGAGCCCCCGGAGGGGCCGTTCGACCTGATCACGATCACGGACGTCCTCGAGCACCTCGAGGATCCACGCGCGTGCCTCACGGCCGCCCGCGAACGTCTCGCTCCCGGCGGCGTGATCGTCGTGTCGACCCCCAACCGTCGCAGCCTCCACGGCGCCCGCCGCTGGCTGTCCGAGCACGGGGCGCCGTGGATCAAGCTGAGCCTGGCACCCATCGACAACTGGCAGAGCTGGGGCGACCTCGACGCGCACGGACGCGCCGCCGGCCTCGTTACGGTCAGCAGGCGCGGCATCTTCTTCCGTCCCGGCGGCCGGATCGGATCCCAGATCGGACGGATCTACCGTCTGGAGTCGGCGCGCAAGGCCGAACTGCGGCTCTCCCACACGCCGGCGGGCCGATTCGGCTTCTACATCTGCCTCGCCTTCCGCCCGCGCTGAGCACCCCGCCTCCCGCATCTGACGACGCCCCGGTCGGCCGCCGCCACGCCGCGATCCTGGCGATCGCACTGGCCTGCGTGGGGCTCGCGGTGTTCCTCACCCCCTATGCGTTCCCGTCCCCGCCGCCCATCGTGCGCGGGTTCACGGCGACGTCACTCTTCAGCCCGAACGGCGACGGCATCCGCGACGTGGCGCGGATCGCGTTCCGCATGAACGAGGCCGGCCAGGCCGACGTGACGATCCAGGAGCGGGTGACGTCGCGGGTCCTCCGCACCCTCCACACCGGGGACCTGCCGGTGGGCATCGCGCGCTTCACCTGGGACGGACGCGACGACCAGGGCAGGCCCCTGCCGGACGGCGACTACTCCGTCAGCCTGCAGGCGCGGTCCGGCAAGAAGACCCACAACGTGAGCCGGGTGATCAACATCGACCGGACGCCGCCCCGCCTCGGTGCCGTGTCGGCCGACTCGGCCGCACTGGCCGGACCCGGCGACGGACAGTGCCGCGTCGCCGCCACCGCACTCGACCGCGGCTCGATGACCCTCACCGCCGTCCCGGCGGCCGGGGGCGCTGCCGTCGCGACATTCGAGCGTCCCAACGTGACCGACGGACAGTCCGTCGTCTGGAACTGGGACGGCTCGGCCACGGGCGGGGCACCCGTCGCACCCGGTGTCTACGTGATCCGGGCGACGCTGACAGACCGGGCGCGCAATTCGAGCACCCGGACCACCACCTGCTGGGTGGGTCACGCCATCGGCACGGCGATCCCGCCCTCACCGCGCATGGGCACGCGGCCCCGCATCCGGCTGACCACCCCGGGCGGTGAGGCGCTGCCGCCCTCCACCCCCGTCACGCTCAGCATCGCCCGCCGGGCCGGGAACCCGGGCGGCACGCGGACCTCGATCGTCGGGCCGACCGTCGGAGCGACGGCACGCGGCCCGCTGAGGACCACGCGGATCACGCTCCCCCGCCAGATCCCGCCGTCGCGGCTGTGGATCGTGGCCACCACCGACAACGCGCGGGCGATCATCCCGCTCCGCCCATGACGCTCACCGAGAAGTTCCAGATCGTCGCGGCCGTCGTCGCGGGTCTCGCCGTCGTCGGCTTCCTCGTGCCGGGTCGGGACGCGGTCGCCGCCTCCGCCCGTCACGCGGCGTCCCTCGCCGTCCTCGTGGCCGCATGGATCCTGCTCGGCGCCAGCCTGATCGAGCGTGACGACGCCTCCCGCGGGTGGGATCAGATCGCATCGTTTCCACGCATCGGCATCGCGCTCGCCGCACTGGCGGTCACCGTGGCCGCATGCGTGATCCTCGTCCGCCTCATCGTGGCGCGACCGGTCATCTGGTTCGTCCTGCTCGCGGTGACGCTGCCGATCCGCATCCCGGTCACCGTCGGCAGCCAGAGCGCCAACCTCCTCGTCCCGCTCTACGCCGTCGTGGGACTGGGGCTCATCGCGTGGATCGTGGGTCGCCGCAGCGGACGATTCACGACATCGACCCCGCGCAGCCTGTGGATCGACGTCACGACCGCGCTCTTCACCGCGATGACCCTGGTGTCGGTGTGGTGGAGCGGCGACGTCCAGGAGGCGACGATCAAGATCGTCTGCTTCTACATCCCGTTCGTCGTGCTGCTGCGGCTGGTGGCGTCGCTGTGGCCGCACGCCGACCGGCCGCTGCGCGCGCTCCTCACGGTGACGCTCTCCATGGCATCGGCCGTGGCGGTGCTGGCGCTCTACCAGTTCACGACCGACACCATCTGGTGGAACGACACCCTGCAGGTCGCCAACAACTACAACCGGTTCTTCCGTGCGAACGGCATCTTCTTCGACCCCAACATGCTGGGTCGCTATCTGGCCCTCGCCATGGTGGCCGGGGTCGCCGTGCTGCTCGTGACGCGGACGTCGGGACGCGCCTGGCTGGTGTCCGCCGCCTGCGCGGTCATGGCCGCCGGACTCGTCGTCACCTTCTCGCGGTCCAGCGCCATCATGCTGACGGCCGCGCTCTTCGTCCTCGCGATCCGCGCCTTCGGTGTGAAGCGGACCCTCCTCGTCACGCTCGCCGCGCTGCTTCTGATCGGGGGGCCGGCCATGGCGCTCAAGGAGAACGTCCGCGAGAAGTTCACCTCATGGGACGAGCTCATCGCGACCAGCGAGGGACGGCACCGTCTCGCCACGGGCGGGGTCGACCTGTGGAAGACCGCGCCGATCCAGGGCGTCGGTCTGGGCGCGTTCTCGGAGCGCTACGCGGAGACCTTCCCCGAACGCGACCGGAAGAGGACCCGCGTCTTCATCTCGCACACCGCGCCGGTCACCGTCCTCGCCGAGCTCGGCGCCGTCGGGCTGGGGCTCTTCGTCCTCATGGGACTCGGCGCGATCGTCGCACTGGTGAAGGCGTCGCGTCCACGTGACACGGACGGGCTGGTGGCGTGGACGATCCTCGCGATCCTGATCGGGATCTTCCTCCACAGCCTGCTCTACTCCGCACTGTTCGAGGACCCGTACGTCTGGACGCTCCTCGGCATCGGGGCGGCGCTCCTCGCCGTCCGTCGCCGGGACACGCCACCCGCGGTACCCGCGGACTCCCCCATGCCCTAGATGATGGTCGATTCCACGATCGTGCAGCGTGGTACACGCCCCCGGCGGCGCGGATGCGCCACCAATCCACCCGCCCGCCCCAGACCAGCCACCGGGCGACTCGGAAAGGACACCACCCTGACCACCGGCGCCCGCCGGCACCCCGCATCCACCGGTGACGCACCCCACATCCACGATCCCGCGGAATCACCCGTCGAGGCGCCATGCGGATCATGTGCCTGAGCAACATGTACCCCGGTCCGGACGATCCGGACTACGGGGCGTTCGTCGCGACCATGTGCACGGCACTCGAATCCGAGGGGCACACCGTCGACCGCGTCGTCATCGACCACCGCAGGAGCGGACGGCTGCGGACCCCGGCCAAGTACGTCGGCCTCCTGGCGCGTGCGCTCCGCGCCGCGCGTCGCTGCGACGTCATCTACGCGCACTACCTCTTCCCCACGGGCGCGATCGCCGCGATCGCCGGAACGCTCTTCCGCCGTCCCTGGGTCCTGACGGCGCACGGCGGCGACGTGCGGAACCTCCGCTCGGCTCCGGTACGTCTGATGACCCGTCCCGCCCTGACACGGGCCCGCGGCGTCATCGCCGTGAGCCGGTTCCTCGCGGGATCCCTCGTGACGGAGGTGGGCGTCAACCGCCAGATCGACGTCATCAACATGGGCGTCGACACCACCCGCTTCCGTCCCGGTGGCCGTGACGCGGCGCGGCGCGCACTCGGCGTGCCGACGGAGGCATGCGTCGTTCTCGCGGTGGGGGGGCTCACCGAACGGAAGAACCCGGTGCGGTTGCTGGATGCCGTGGGCCCGCTGCTGGAGGGTCACCCCGAGATGCGGCTGGTGTACGTGGGGCACGGCCCCCTGCGCGCCGACCTCGAGCGGAGGATCGCCGAGCGCGGCGTCACCGACCGCGTCACGCTGACCGGTGCGGTCGACAACGCCGCCGTGGCCGAATGGATGGCCGCATGCGACGTGCTGGCCCTCCCCTCCATCATCGAGCCCCTCGGAATCGTGGCCCTCGAGGCCATGGCCTCGGGCCGCCCCGTCGTCGCGACGAAGAACGGCGGCACGGCGGAGATCATCGGCGACGCGGGCGTGCTGATCGACCCGCTCGATCCGGACGACATCCGTTGGGGGATCACCCGCGTGCTGGACGGCGGACCGGACGAGGCGACCTGCGTCCACCAGGCCGAGCGCCATTCCGTGGCGACCCAGGCCCGCCGGGTGGCCGAGGTGCTGCGACGCGCGGTCGGCCCCCGCACAGCGGGACCGACAGCCTCCGCCCCCGCGACCCCGGACGACTGAGGCGAAACGCCGGCGACCACAGGCCGGGATTCCATGCCCTCGGACGACCCGCACACCGTGATGCGTCCCGATCGATGGGAGGTCGTCCCCCGCTGACGCGGCGTGCCGTGTAGGTGTCAGATCCCCTCGTCATCGGGTGAACGGATGGCGGCCGCAGCGGCGAGCGTCGCCGCGTCGCCGACACGATCGCCGTAGCGCGTCCACATCCCGTCGAACGCGTCGACGACGTCGGGTGCGAACTGCCTCCCCCGGTTGGCGACGATCTGGTCGCGGGCGTCGATCGGGGGACGGGCGCCACCGTAGGTGCGGATGCTCGTCATCGCGTCCCATGCATCCGCCACGGCGATGATGCGTGCGCCGTCCGGGATCTCGTCACCTCCGAGCCCCCGCGGGTAGCCGTCGCCGTCCCAGCGCTCGTGGTGGGAGCGGACCCAGCCGACCTGCTCCTCCGACAGTACGTCCGACACGATCTCGGCGCCGAGCGCCGCATGGGCCCGCACGCTGTCGCGCTCGTGCGGCAGGAGCTGCTCGGTCTTGAACAGAAGGGCGTCCGGAACCCCGATCTTGCCGACGTCGTGCAGGAGCGCGGCCTCCTCGAGGAGCTCGAGCCGCTCGTCGTCCCAGCCCAGGACGCGGGCGATGGCCACGGACAGGGTCGCCACGCGCTCCGCGTGCCGGGCGGTGGAGGGGTCCTTCGCGTCGACCGCGCGCGCCAGGGCGCGCAGGGCGGTGACGGCATGGCTCCGCGCGAGACGCTCGGCACGCTCGGACACCGAGAGCTCACGGACGACCTCGGGCGAGTAGCGGAGGGTGAGGTTGCGGCCCGTGGCCTTCGCCCAGTAGAGCGCGCCGTCGGACAGGCGGAGCAGGTCCTCGGTGTCCTCGGCCTGCGAGAGGTCGGCGACACCCGCCGACGCGGTCACCGTGCCGACCCCGCCGTCGAACGGCGTGCCGGCGATCGCGCGGCGCGCACGCTCGGCCGCGCGCCAGGCGTTGAGGCCGTCCGTGTTCGGCAGGATCCACGAGAACTCCTCGCCCCCGATGCGCGCCACGGTCTCGCCGACCCGGGCCTCACGCGCCAGCCGCCGGGCCGCCTCGGCGAGCACCTCGTCCCCGACCTGGTGACCGAACGTGGCGTTCACATCGCTGAAGCGGTCGAGGTCGATCGTGACGACGGCGAGGTCGCCGCCCTCGGCGCGGGCCTCCTCGGCCTGAGTGCGCAGACGCTCGTGGAATCGCCGGTGATTGGCGAGCCCGGTCAGCGGATCGGTCCCCGCCTGGTCCGCAAGGCGCGCGTTCGCATCCGCGTTGGACACGGTCATGCCGATGAGCTCGGCGAAGCGGGCGAGGCGCGTCTCGGCGTCCGGAGGGATGCTCCCGGACCCACCCGACAGGACCTCGAGGGCACCCCAGTGCTCGCCGCCGACGCGGATGGGGACGGCGATGCTCGTGGCGTAGCCGGCCCGCGCGTAGAGCTCGGCCGTACGCGCGTCGAGCGTGGCGGTGTCGTCGACGCGGGCGGACTCGCCGGTGCGCAGAAGCTGGGTGAACGACGCGTCGCTCGACAGGCTGAGGCGGGCGGGCGGCGCCGTGCGCCGTCCCCCGGGGCGGATCCAAACGCCCATGTCGAGGGCGCGTTCGTTCCCGTCGACGAACTTCCGGACGACGGCCGCATCCGCTCCGAGAAGCCGGGCGGACTCGCGTGCGACGAGGGCGAACACCTCCTCGGGCTCGGGCCCACCGGCGACGAAGGTGGCGACCTCGCGCAGCACCTCCCGCTCGACCGACAGCGAACGCAGCTCGGACTCGGCCCGGCGGCGCAGGGTCATGTCCTTGCCGACGTGCAGGAAGCCCCGGTCGCCGGCGAGCCGGGACACCGTGAGCAGGACATCGCGATCCGATCCGTCGGCGCGCCGGACGACCAGGTCGGTGTCGCCCGTGAACCCGACGGGGAGGTCGTCGGACCAGGGGGGTGGCCGGCCGATGAGGTCCGCCTCGCCGCGGCCGGTGAGGGTGCACATCCCGCGGTTGACCCACTTGACCCGGCCGAGCTCGTCGACCTCCATGAGGCCGTCCTGCACCGACCCCATCACCAGACGTGACGAGTCGCGCTCGGCGGCGATCTCCTCCAGCACCCGGCGTCGCTGCCGGTCGATCCTCATCCACATCAAGGTGGCGACGGCCACGAGGACCGCCACGAGGAGACCGAGCGCGATCAGAAGCTGTGCGATGACCGCGTCGGCGTTCGTGCTCTCGTCCTCGAGGTCCGCGTTGATGACGTCGACCCATCGTGAGAGGGCGGCGTCCACGCGGCCCACGGCGATCCGGCCCCGCAGCTGCCGCTCGGCGATGACGGCGGACGCCGGCTCGCCGCTCGGCATCGGCGCGTACATCACCTCCGCCAGCGACTCGAGCGCGTCACGCACCTGCGCGATGGCGACGGCCTCGGCCGCGAAGCCTTCGCGGCGTGCCGCGAGCGAGTTGAAGCGCGCCATGCTCTCGACGAATGCCTCCTGGATGGCCGGGCCGGGCCGCGGGGATCCACCGGAGGATCGCACCAGCCAGTACCGGGCGTTCTCGGTCTGCAGGCGGTGGCGAAGATCGATCAGCTCCCGCTCGACGCCGTGATGCTCCCGCCGCTTGTCACCCGCGACCATGACGTTGCGCGCGATGACCAGGCACGCGACGACGATGACGATCGTCGGAACGATGATCGTCGCCAGATGCACGCGACGAAGGCGGCGGGCACGGCGGTGAGCGTCGGTTGTCATGTCGAGCACATGATCACGGGAGCGGCGTCCTCCGAGGGAAGGCCGGGATTGCCGACGTCCTCAATGCTAGCGGGCGATGGACGCCCGGCCCGGTCCGACGGCCGCACCCGGACGGAGCACCTCCCGACACACCCACCGCGTGACCCCACGGGACCGGACGACGGGGTACGGCGACCGACGGCCGCGTGCGCCGACGCCCGGCGCAGCACCGGTGCACGCGATGCGGCGACGGGGATGCGCGTGGCCACGGTGGCATCCGGTGCACGGGTCGTCCGCGAGCGGACGGCATGCCCGTCGCCGCGGCGAATGACGAGACGATCGGATCACGGCGTCGCGCCGTGGGACGCGGCCCCGGTGACGCGCCCCACATCCGCGACTCCGTTGAATCAATCATCTAGCCTCCGTCGGCGATGTCCCGAACCGCCCTGCCACGACCCGCCGTCGTCACCCTGTCGGTGGGCGCGGTCCTCCTGGGCGCGACGGTGGCCCTGTCGCCGGCCCTCGCCGGCGTGATCGGCGTGATCGGCGTCGTCGCCGTCACCCTCCTCGTCCCGCTTCCGGCGGGCGCCGCGCGCCCACCGGCCCACGTGATACGACCCACCCCGCGATCGATCGCGGTGATCGTCGGCGCCGCCACCGTCCTGGGGGCCCTCGCCGCGATCAACGTGGTCGTGGCGGCGGCGTTCGTCCTCATCGCCGCAGCGGTGACCGCGGCCGTCGTGCGCATCCCCGCCCGCCCGGGGAACGGTCTCGCCGTCGACCGCCCCCTGGGCCGGCGCGGAACGGCGGCGCTCGCCGTTGGCGCCGTCGTGCTCGGTGGCGTGGCGGCGTGGCAGCCGCTCGCGGGGCTCGGCCTGGCCATCGTCGGCTTCGCCGCGACGATCGTGGTGCGGACGCCGCTCCCGCGCCTGGGGGTCATCGGCATCATCGGCGCGTCGGTCGCCGGGATCCTGGGACCCAACCTGGCGCTGCCGCAGGCCCCCCAGATCTTCGGGTTCCGGATCATCATCGTCCTCATGGGCATCGGCCTCACGGCCTACCTCATCGTCGACGGCCGGCTCCCCCTCCCCCGGGCCATCGCCCGGCCGGCGGGTTTCCTCCTCGCGCTCAACATCTGGTCGTTCATCTCGATCCTCTGGGCGGACGACACGGTGGGAGCGGTCCGCTGGACGTTCTTCCTCCTGATGATGAGCGGCCTCGCACTCGGCATCGCAATCGCCTGCCGCAGACGCGAGAACGCGATCCGACTGCTCATCGTCCTCGGCGTGACGTTCATGCTGGCGGCGCTCCTCGGTCTGGCCGAGGCCCGGCTCGGGATACGGCTGCCCACCTCGCAGCTCGCCGGACGGTCGAGTTCGGTCGCGACCAGCTTCTTCGGGAACCAGAACAACTTCGCCACCTTCCTCACCCTGAGCCTGCCCTACTTCCTCTGCCTGCCCGTGGTGTTCCGGGACGCACGCCTGGCGGTGACCGGAGGGATCGGCACCGTGCTGACGCTGGCCTGCCTCATGTTCACCGGCAGCCGGTCGAACCTCCTCGCCATGGGGGTCATCCTCGTGGGGCTCGTCCTGTTCCTGCTCGTCTACGGCCGGGGCCTCACCCGCTTCGTGGGGGTGGCGGTGGCGGGACTGGTCGTCGTACTGGTGCTTCCCTCCCTCTCCGGGAACGGCATCCTCCCCATCCCCGAGGACGCCGTCACCAAGTTCGACATCAACCTCCTGCTCGAACAGCGACGCCAGCAGATCGGGTCCGGGGCCGTGCGCGAGGCCGTGCTGGTGGAGGGGTTCAACCAGGTGCGCGGCACCGGAGGTCTGGGAATCGGCGCCGGCAACGCCGAGTCGCGGCTCCTCACCCTCGACAGCTACACGGGGGTCGACAACCTTCACAACTGGTGGCTGGAGCTCATGGTCAACCTGGGCATCCCGGGCTTCGTCCTCTTCGCGGGCGCGTACCTCACCCTGCTTCGCCGACAGGCCCGCGCCGCCCGCACCGCGCATGACCCGCTCGTGCGGTGGCTCGCGCTGTCCGGAACGCTGTCGCTCCTGGGATTCGTCATCGGCGCGATGGGTCCGTCGTCCGTGATTCACTTCGCCCCGATGTGGATCATGCTCGGCCTTGGCATGCTCACCCTCACCCTCGCCCAGGACGATGTCCATCCGGCGCGGCGCGACCGCGAGACGACCCCATGAGAATCCTCTTCCTCTCACACCTGTACCCCAGCCCCGCCGATCCCACGGCGGGCACGTTCGTACACGAGCAGGCGACCGCGCTCACGGACCTCGGACACGACGTGCGCGTGGTGTCACCCAAGGGCTTCGCGCCGCCCCTCCTCAAGCGCTGGGCACGGTTCCGCGACGTTCCGGGCGCCGCGGTCCACGACGGCATCAGCGTGCTCTATCCGCGCAAGGTGACCCTCCCCGGAGGGCGGCTGGGCCACTGGAACGGCGAGTCCATGCGGGTGGCGATCGCCGGACCGCTGCGGCGGATCCACCGGCGCTGGCCGTTCGACCTCGTCCACGCGCACATGCTCGTCCCCGACGGATGGGCTGCGATGCACGCGGTCGCCGAGCTCGGCGTCCCCGTCCTCGCCACGGCGCACCGCGCCGACGTGCTCGACGTCCCCGCCCGCGGCGGTGCGCAGCGCGAGCAGGTGGTCGAGGCGGTCGCCGGGATCGACCAGATCGTCGCCGTGTCGCAGGCCATGCGACGGGCCTGTGAACAGCTGGCCCAGCCGCGACGTGAGGTGGCCGTCGTCCCGAACGGCGCCGACGCCCGCGTGTTCTTCCCACGTGATCGCGAGGAGGTCCGTCGCGAGCTGGGCCTGCCCCGGGACGAGCGCATCATCACGTTCGTGGGCGTGCTCACCCCGCGCAAGGGGATCGACACGCTGGTCGAGGCCATCGGACGCCTGGCGGACGATCCGCACCCGCCGCTCCTCGTCATCGCGGGGATCGGCGAGTTGCGCGAGTCGCTGGACGCCCGCATCGCGGAGCTCGGCATCGGGGACCGCGTCCGGTTCGTGGGCAAGGTGCCGCACGACGACGTCGCGAAGTGGATGGCCGCGGGTGACGTCTTCTGCCTGCCCAGCCTGAGCGAGGGACTTCCCACCGTGGTGTGCGAGGCCATGGCCTGCGGCCGCGCCGTCGTCGCCACGGCCGTCGACGGCACCCCTGAGATCGTGGACGACGGGGCCACCGGATACCTCGTGCCCCCCACGGACCCCGTGGCCCTGGCGGACGCCCTGCGCCGGGTGCTCGACGATCCGCAGAAGCGTGCGGAGTTCGAGGGGGAGGCACTCCGCCGTTCGAAGGCCACCTACACGTGGGCCGCGAACGCCGCCGCGCACATCCCCCTGTACGAGGCCATCCTCCGGTGACGACGATCGCGGCAGGAACCGCGCTCACCGTCCACGCCGACGACCCCGCCCTCGTCCACCGTCTCAGCGAAGCCGCGGCGCGCGGCCTGGTGGCGACCGTCGTGATCGGCGCACCGGGCGACCGTCGCACCGACCGGCTCGTCCGGGCCGCCGGAGCCGTCCTCGCCGACGCACCACCCGCCGGCGAGCGCCTCGACGCCTGGGACGGAGCGACGCTGGACCGGCTGATGGACGACGGCGCCCGGCTGGGCGCCACGCCTCCACCACCACCACCGGCCGCGGACCTCTCCGGCGTGCGCGCCATCCACGTGACGAGCGTCCACCGACCGGACGACGGTCGCATCTACCGGCGCGAGGTGGCGAGCCTCCGCGCCGCGGGTGCCGACGCCACGGTGATGGGCTTCGATCCGCGTCCCGCGCGGGGTCGCCGGGTGACCGCCGGATGGCGCCTCATGGACCGTGCACGTCGCGCACGACCGGACGTCATCCACATCCACGATCCCGAGCTCCTGGTTCCGGCCGCCGTGGTGGCGGCCACCTCGCGGACGAAGCTCGTCTACGACGCGCACGAGTACCTGTCGCAGACGACGCGCACCAAGCCGTGGATCCCCGGCCCGATGCGCGCACCACTGGCCACGGTCGTCGGGGTGGGCGAACGCACGCTCGCGCGCGCGCTCGACGCGGTCGTCGCCGTCACCGAGGACATGGCGCTCGAGTTCGCCGCAGCCGGCATCGACGCCGTGTCGGTCGCGAACTTCGCCTCGCGGGACCGGTTCGCCGACCTCCCGGCCGCCGAGCCGCGGACGATCGTCTACGTGGGCGCACTCGACCGCTCACGCGGCCTCGAGATCATGCGCGAGGCCTTCCCGCGGGTCACCACGGAGGGGGCCCGCCTCCTCCTCGCCGGCCCCGGCGATCCGGGTCCGATGCCGGACGGCGTCACGTTCCTGGGGCGCCTCGACTACGACCGGGTCCCGGCGGTGCTGGCGCGGGGCGCGGTGGTCTGGATGCCGCTGCAGCACACCCCCAACAACGATCGGGGGCGGCTCACCAAGGTCATGGAGGCGATGGCGTGCGGGCGTCCGCTCGTGTCCAGCGACCTGCGACGGACGGCGACGATCCTCCGACAGGCCGACGCCGGGATCGTCGTGCCGGCCGACGATCCGGCGGCACACGCCCGCGCGCTGTCGGAGCTCCTCGACGCACCGGACCGGGCGGCGGCACTGGGCGCCAACGGGCGCGCCGCGTTCCTCGGGCACATGACGTTCGAGCACGAGGCCGCCAAGCTCGTCGATCTCTACGCGCGACTCACGGGACGGAGGACATCATGAGGGTCGTCTACGTCTCCCAGTACTTCGTGCGGGGCGACCAGCCCGGCGGGGTGCGGCACTGGCACCACACGCGGGCGCTCGCGGCGCGCGGTCACGACGTGCACGTCGTCACGTCCTTCGTCCAGCACAAGGAGCGCACGGTCCCCGAGGCCTACCGCGGCCGGCGCGTGGTGCGCGAGCACGAGGATGGGCTCACGATGTGGCGCACGTACTCCACGCCGGGCTACGGGCGGGACCTCCGCTCGCGCCTCGCCAACTACCTGAGCTTCGCGTGGTGGGCGACGGTCGCGGCCGTCCGGGCACCGCGCCCCACGGTCGTCGTGGCATCGTCGCCGTCCCTCCCGGCCGCCACCGGCGCCGCCGTCGTCGCCTTCGCCAAGCGCGTCCCGTTCGTCCTCGAGGTGCGCGACCTCTGGCCCGAGTCGGCCATCGCGATGGGCCTGGTGAAGAAGGGCAGCGTCTTCGCACGCGTCGCGAGCGCCCTGGAGCGTTTCTGTTACCGACGGGCGAAGCACGTCATCGCGCTCACGGAGGGCATCCGCGACGGCGTCATCGCGAAGGGCGTGCCCGCGAACCGGGTGACGGTGATCACGAACGGCGTGGACCCCGCACCGGAGACCGCCTCGGCCCCAGCGTTCCCGATTCCCGACGACGTCGTCTGCGCCATGTACGTCGGTGCACACGGCACCTACAGCTCGCTCGAGACCGTTCTGCAGGCCGCGGACATCATGCGCGACGACCCGAGGGTGCGGTTCGTGCTGGTGGGAGGCGGCGACCAGAAGCCCCGGCTGCAGGAGATGGCGGCCGAGCTCGATCTGCCGAACGTCGTGTTCGTCGACCCCGTGCCGAAGACCGACGTCCCCGCCTGGCTGGAGCGTGCGGACATCTGCCTGCTGCCGTACCAGGACCGCGAGCTCTTCGCCGGAGCCCTCCCCAACAAGACCTTCGACTACATGGGTGCCGGACGCCCCATCGTCGCCGCCGTTCCGCCCGGCGAGCTGTCGCGCCTCATGCACCGCGCCGGTTGCGGGGTCGCCATCGCCCCGGAGGACCCGGCCGGCATGGCCGCGACCATCGGCGAGCTGGCCGCCGATCCCGAGATCCGGAGGGAACTGGGAGACGCCGGCCGACGGTACGTGGGCGAGCACTACAACCGCAGCGTCCTGGCGGGCCGGTTCACCGAGATCGTCGAGCGCGTCGCACGCCGGTGAAACCGACGTCACCCGTGTGCGAGGATTGGCGGTCGTGACGGCCCCAACCCCCGACACCGCGCCACCGCTCGGCGGTCGCGTCAAGCGCATCATGGACCTGGTCATCGCGGTCCCCGCGACGCTTCTCGCGGTGCCCGTCATGATCGTCATCGCCATCCTGATCCGGCGCGACTCGCCCGGACCGGCCCTCTTCCGCCAGACCCGCGCCGGCCTCCACGGACGGCCGTTCAAGGTGTTCAAGTTCCGCACCATGGTCGAGGGCGCCGAGGGCATGGGCGCCGGGCTCGCGGTGGACGCCGGCGACGACCGCATCACCCGTCTCGGCGCCACGCTGCGACGACTGTCGCTGGACGAGCTCCCGCAGCTCGTCAACGTGCTGCGCGGCGAGATGAGCATCGTCGGCCCGCGTCCCACGGTGCCGTCGCAGATCGCGCGCTACACACCCGAACAGCGCGGACGGCTGACGGCCCGCCCCGGCCTGACCGGCCTGGCTCAGGTGCGCGGACGCGCCACCCTGCCCTGGTCCGAACGGATCGCGATCGACCTGGAGTACATCCGCGACTGGAGCCCCCTCGGCGACATCCGGATCATGCTCCGGACGATCCTCGTCCTGGTCCGGCCCACGGACACCTACCGGGGAGAGACCGGCGGCTTCGACCTCCCCGACCCGAACGCACCCGACCAGGAGAACCCCCCATCGCCGAAGTGAACGTCCTTCTCACCTGCTCGGGCGCCCGCGTGGACATGGTCCGCGCCTTCCAGGACGTACTGGCGAAGGGACCGCACCACGGTCGCGTGATCGTCGCCGACGCCGGCGACATCTCGCCGACCGTCCACCTGGCCGACCGCGCCGTGGAGGTCCCGCTGGTGAACGACCCCGGGTACCCGGACGCCATCCTCCGGGTCTGCGCCGAGAACGACATCACCGCGGTGCTGCCGGTGTCGGACCTCGACCCGGTGATCCTGGCGAAGCTGGCCCCCACGCTCCGCGAGGCGGGCACGACGGTCTTCCTGCCGACGCCCGAGGTCGCCCTCGGATGCCAGGACAAGTGGGACTGCCACCTCATGCTGACCGAGGCCGGCCTGCCCTCGCCGCCGACATGGCTGGCCGACGAGACGGACCCGGCCGACATGACGTTCCCGATCATGCTGAAGCCCCGCATGGGCTTCGCCGCGCGGCACATCTACCGCGCGGAGGACGCCGAGGAGCTCGCCTTCTACGAGCGCCGGTCACCGCTCACGAGCGTGTACCAGCAGGCGCTCGACGGAACGGAGTTCTCGATCGACTGCCTGGGCGATCTGGAGGGGCGTGCCCTGGGCGCCATCCCGCGGGCGATGCTGCAGGCCAAGGGCGGCGAGCAGCACAAGGGCGAGACACTGGACGACCCGCAGCTGGTCGACCTGGCCGTCACCACCGTCGAGAGGCTCGGGCTCGTGGGCCCCTCCACGATCCAGTGCTTCCGGAAGGACGGCGAGATCCAGGGCATCACCGACATCAACACCCGCTTCGGCGGCGGTTTCCCGCTGCCCCTGGCGGCCGGAGGACGCTACCCGGAGCTCATCGTGCGCATGGCCGCCGGCGAGCATCCGGAGTCGCGCGTCGGCATGCACACACCCGGTGTCGTGCTCAGCCGATTCCTCTCGGAGGTCATCCTGGAACGCACACCCACGGGCCTTCGGGCCGTCCCCCTCGATCGCTAGGTTTGCCGGATGGAATCGCGTGATGTGACCCTTCGGGACTACTTTCGTGTGTTCGCCGAGGGGAAGTGGGCCCTCATCATCGGCGCGGTGGCGGTGGCACTCGTGGCCTTCGCGATCAGCCTCACACGGCCCGTCACGTACTCGGCCGAGGCCCTCGTCTACATGGGCGTCGCCACCAACAGCTCGGGCCAGCCGATGTCGACGCCCTTCACCACGCCGGTGACGGCGGCACGGACCCTCAAGGGGGACGGCCTGGTGGCGGGAACGGCCGAGCGCAGCGGCCTCGACCTGCAGCGTGTGCGCGACGGCATCGACGCGACGGTCGACCGCGTGCCCGGCGCCGCCGGCGGCAACCAGCCCACCGTCGCCATCCTCACGTTCACCGATCGGGATAAGGACGTCGCACTCTCGGGCGCCAACGCGTACGCGGAGGCGGCGCTCGCCGAGGTCAGGGGCGGCTACGACGCCATCCTCGGTGCCTGGCGCACCAGCGCCGCGACCGCGGAGGCCCGCGTGGTGCAGACGCAGGCGAACATCCTCCGCCTCTCCCGTCAGGGCGGGTCCGAGAGCGCCCTCGCCGCCCTTCAGACCCAGCTGGCCGACAACATCCGCGCCGCCAACGACGCCAGGATCGGTGCCGCCACCCAGGCGCAGTTCGCCCCCAACATCGTGTCGCGCGCCGAGACCGTGTCGGCGTCGGCCACCTCACGCACCCGCCTGACCACCGCGATCTTCGGAGCGTTCATCGGGCTGGTCCTGGGTGCGATCGTCGCGCTCATCTGGAAGGGAAGCCCCGCTGAAGCCGATCGCTGAACGCTGGGCCTGCGTGATCGGGGTGGCGGTGCTCGCGCTCGCCGGCTGCGGTGGCGACTCGTCCGACGACACCACCACGACGACGGATCGCGATCCCCCTGCCGCGGAGCGCATCGTCGAGGTCGTGAACGGCGACACCGACGCCCGCATCACCCAGGCCATCGTCGCCCCGGTGTTCCCGAACGCGTCCGAGCCCGGCCAGGTGATCCCGTTCACGGACGGCGGTTTCCCGCTTCCGGGCGACGCGACCGGCGTCTACGTCCGGTACGGGCCGTTCGGCGAGCGCTACCAGGCCGTTCCGGCCGACGCGCCCCGGCGGATCCGTGTCCCGCTCTTCGACCCCGGCCTGCAGGCCCCGCAGTACGGCGACAACACGAACCGCACCCGCTTCAACCCGCGCATCTCGGTGCCACCGCCCTCCGCGTCGGGCGCACCACGGTGGAAGCACACCGGCAAGGCGCTCCTCGAGTTCCCGCCCGTCGTCTGGCAGGGGACGGCCGTGTTCGGCAACAACGTCGGCCGGGTCTTCTTCTACGACGTCCAAACCGGCCTGAAACGCTGGGACGTCAAGCACACGCGGCCCGGTGGGCTCATGGCGGCGTCACCCGCGATCTATCCGCGGCCGGACGGTGCCACGGTGATCGTGGCCAGTATGGACGGGCTCGTGAACTCGTACAACCTCCGCTCCGCCGGGCGGCGGCGCGAGGCGTGGACACGTCCGTTCTCCACCGGAGGCAGCGCCATCGAGACCTCGCCGCTCGTCGTCGGCGACAGCGTCTTCGTCGGCGACCACGGCGGCAGCCTCTACAAGCTGAACGCCATGACGGGCGAGAAGCAGTGTGCCCGAGGCGCCTCCGGCGCGATCAAGGGGAGCGCCGCCCAGTACGGGGACAACATCATCTTCGCCGACTACGCCGGCTACGTGTACTCGATGCGCGCTCGCGACTGCGAGATCGTCTGGAAGCGGCATCTCGGCGGGAAGTTCTACGGCGGACCGGGGATCCAGGGCTCGACGATCGTCATCGGGAACATCGCCAACGCCGTCTACGGCATCAACGCGGACACCGGAAACACCATCTGGCGGGTCCCCACGGGCAACATGGTCTACTCCAGCCCGGCCATCGCCCGCGGGGTGGTGTACATCGGGTCGTACGACCACCACCTCCGGGCCCTCCGCCTGTCGGACGGGAAGGAGCTCTGGCGCTACAACGTGGGGGGTCCCATCTCGGGCAGCGCCACCGTGATCGATGACCTGGTCTACGTGTCGCGCCTGGCCCGGCGGGGACAGGCCGACGCCACCTTCGCCATCAACACGAAGACGCAGCGGGTCGTCTGGCAGTCCGAGGACGGGCGCTACTCGCCCGCCGTCGCCGCCGGCCGCACCCTCTTCATCGTCGGACGGACCACCCTGTATGCGTATCGGGCGCCGTAGGCTCGTCGCCGCGATCGCGACGGCGGTCGTGCTCATCCTGGTGGGTGGGTTCCTCGCCTGGCGCCTCGGCGGTGGCGACGGGGACGTCCAGGGTTCGACCACGGGGTTCATCGCGACCGACACCACGGCCGACGTGCCCTCCGGTTCCTGGCCCGAGTACGGGCATGACGCCGCACGCACCCGCGCCAACACCGAGTTGACGAACATCCGGCCGCCGTACCGGCGCCTGTGGACACACGACGCCCGGTCGCTGATGGAGTTCCCCCCGTCCATCGTCGACGACCGCGTCATCGGCGGCGCCAACGACGGGCACACGTTCGCCCTCGACCTCACGACCGGCCGGCAGATCTGGCGCACCGAGCTCGACGGCCTGATCGCATCGAGCCCCGCCGTCTGGAACGACGTCGCCTACTTCACCACCACCAAGGGTCGCATCGTCGCCCTCGACGCGGCGACGGGTGAGCGCATCTGGGTGCGCCGCATCGGTCGTGCCAGCGAGTCGTCGCCGCTGGTGCTCGGCAACGCCATCTACGTGGGGACGCTCGACGGCGAGGTCATGCGCCTCGACGCCCGCACCGGCAGGACCGTCTGGACGGCCGCGGCCGGTGGCGACGTGAAGTCGAGCCTGGCCGAGTCGGGTCCCAACGTCATCGCGACGGACTACGCCGGCGAGATCCGTGCCTTCGCCAAGTCGAACGGCCGGCTGGTGTGGCGTCGCGAGAGCCCCGGCGAGCGTTTCAAGGGCCCCGGCCGGTTCTACGCCGGGCCCGCCGTCGCTCATGGACGCGTCTTCGTCGGCAACATCAACAACCGGATCGTGGCCCTCCAGGCCGACACCGGCGAGGTGGCCTGGGTCCGGTCGGCCGGCGACTACGTCTACTCCAGCGCGGCCGTGGCGAAGCGCACCGTCTTCGTCGGAAGCTACGACCACAGGCTGTACGCCCTCGACGCCGTCACCGGCCGGCCGCGCTGGACGTTCGACGCCGGTGAGCGCATCAGCGGATCGGCCACGGTGATCGGCGACATCGTCTACGTCTCGACGCTCGCCCCGAAGGGCCGCCTCGGCACCACCTTCGGCATCGACGTCACCAGCGGCGAGCGCATCTGGACCTTCCCGGACGGTCGCTACACGCCCGCGGTCGCCGTCGACGACACCCTCGTGATCGTCGGCCGCGAGAAGCTGTACGGGTTCACCCCTCGGTGAAACAGGGGGCCATCGCCCGCGCCGCCGCCATCGTGGCGGCCTTCAGCATTCTCTCCCGCGTCCTGGGTTTCGCCCGCGAGGCGGTCCTCTCACGGGTGTTCGGCACCACGGGCCCCGGCGGCGACCAGGCCGACGCGTACGTCCAGTCGCTCTTCATCGTCAACACGGTCGCGGCCGTCTTGCTGTACGCGCTGGTCACGATCGTCATCCCGGCCTTCGAGCACGAACGACGCGATCGCGGCGAGAACTCGGCGTGGTCGCTGCTCTGGGCGATCGGCACCTGGGTGTGCCTGGCGCTGATCGCGATGGGCGGGTTCATGGCCCTGTGGCCCGAGGCGCTGACCGCGCTCTTCCAGATGAAGCCCGAGGCCGCACAGATCATGAACGAGCTCGTGCGGATCATGTCGGCGGGCCTGGCGCTGCAGGGGCTCTCGGCGCTCCTGACGGCCGTCCTCCAGTCACAGCGACGCTTCGTCGGGCCGGCGGCCGTCGGCGTGGCCTTCAACCTCGGCATCATGATCGGCCTCGCCGTCGGCGGAGGGACGGTCCGAGCGGCATCGTGGGGCGTGGTGGCCGGCGCCGCCGCACAGGTCCTCCTCCAGCTGCCACAGCTCATCATCGTGCTGCGGCGTGCACGGGCCGGTGGCCCCCATCTGCACCACCCCCGCCTCCGCACCGTCGGGATCCTGGCCATCCCGGTCCTCGCCGCCTCGATCCTGCAGCAGATCAACGGGTACACCGACAAGTTGTTCGCCAATCAGCTGAACGAGTCGGGACGAGCGGCGGCGCTGAACTGGGCGAACCAGGCGGGCCAGGCGCCCCGCGCCCTGCTCCTGGTGCCGCTGCTCACCCCGCTCTTCCCGGCCATCGCCCGCCTCGTCGCCCAGGATCGCCGCACCGACACCGCGCGGGCGTTCCGCCGCGCCGCCGACGTGATGGGTCTCGTGTCCCTGCCCATGACGGCGGTGCTCCTCGCCTTTCCCAACGAGATCGCGCGCGTGATGTTCGGGGGCGCCAAATGCGGTGCCGACTGCGTCTCCGACATCGCGTCCCCCCTGCGCTTCTACGCCCTGGGGACATGGGCGGCGTTCATCGGGTACCTGCACAACCGGATGCTGTCGGCCATGAACCAGACACGGGCGATCATGAACGCCACGGTCCTCACGGTGGTCGTCACGATCGTCCTCGACATCATCCTCCTGAAGCCGATGGGCCTGGCCGGTCTCGCACTGGCGACATCGATCGGCGTCATCGTCAACACCGTCGTGACCGGCTGGATGGTTCGCCGGAACCTCCGCGAGCTCGCCGTCCGCGGCCTCGTCTCCGAGCAGGGCCGTATCGCGGTGGCCGCACTGATGGGCGGCGTGGCCGCTGTCGCCGCGAACCCCCTGATCCCGACCGGCGCGGACGGCGCGCTCGTCGACACCCTGATCGGCATCACCGCCAAGAGCATGATCGGTCTCGTCGTCTTCGTCGCCGTCGCCTGGTTCGTCGCCCCGACGGCCCTGCGGGAGGGGGCGAACGCGTTCCGCTCGGTGATCGGTCGGCGACGGTGAGGTCCGCGCGCCTCACCACCGCCCTGGTCCTCGCCGGGATCGTCGCGGCGGGCCTGGTGCTGCGCATCGCCGGTTACGTCGGACCGTCGTTCGCGTGGGCGTCCGACGAGTCACGGTTCATCGCCCTCGTCCAGAACATGGCGAACGGGTACTTCCCGTCCGGGCCGGCGGAGTGGTTCGGGACACGCCTGGTGATGCTGGCACCGCCCGCCGGGATCTTCCGGGTCTTCGGATCCGGGGACCACCAGGCCGCGGTCTGGCCGACCCTCTGGTCGCTCGCCGCGATCGTCGTGACGTACCTCCTCGGCCGCGAGATCGCGTCGCGCCGGGTGGGGCTCGTGGCGGCCTCCGTCGTCGCGTTCACACCCATCGAGGTGCGCCTCGGCACGGTGCTCCGCCCCGACGCGATCGCGCCGGCCATCGTGGCGTTCGCCGTCTGGTTCGGCCTTCGCGCCGGTCGTCCGGACGCACGCCGCTGGTGGGCCTTCGGCGCCGGGCTCGCCCTGGGCGCCGGCTGGTCGGTGCGGGAGAACGCGCTCCTCATCGCACCGATCGTCCTTCTCGCCGGATGGGCCGGTCTGCGTCGCGGGATCCTCCCGGCCCTCGGCGGGCTGGCGGTCATCCCGGCGCTGGCCGCGCTCGTGTTCGCGATCGGATCGGGCAGCCCGCTCACTCCGCTGGTGGGCGCGGGCACCGAGGGCGTGTTCCGCAACCCCGTCGCGGCGTGGAACTGGGACGACTCCTACATGTCGATGCTGTGGGAGGGGGCCTTCGACCCACGGAGCCTGCTCTTCCTCGCGCTGCCCGTGATGGTCGTGGCGATCGCCGTGGTCATCGCCCGCAGGGACCGACGAGCGATCCTGCCCGGCCTCTGGTGCGCCCTGGCCGCCGTCTACCTGGAGTTCGGCACGCTGATCAACCTCGCGAAACCCAATCGCTACCTCACGCTTCTCTCCATTCCGGCGGCACTCATCATCGCCCTCGCGGTGGATGGCCGGCTGGTGTGGCTGACGGCCCCGGCCGTGGCTCTCGCGGCGTCGATATGGGTATTGTGGACCGTCCCGGCCCGTGACCTGCGGAGCGACGACGTCGCCCTGTTCGCGCGTGTCTCGGAACGACTGTCGACGCTGCCGGAGGGACCGGTCATCACCGAGAGCTACACCTGGCTCGCCAAGCTGGACACGTATCGCGCGCGTCACCGCCTGGCGATCCCGAAGGTCGAGGATCCGGCCTTCGTCTCACCGGCGCGCGCACGTGAGCTTCGGCTCATGGACCCGCTTCCCGACCCCGGGCGCGCGCGGGGCGGATATGTGATCACCGGGCCCGTCCATCCCCGCGTCGGCTGGCCGCGCAACTGGGACGCGTTCCGTGAGGAGTACCGGCGGGTGGTGCCCCCGACCTCGCGGCTCGAGTTGGTGGAGGACCTGGGGCGCGCGAGGATCTGGCGTTGGGCGGCGCCGTGATCGGCGTCGTGATCCCCGCCCTGAACGAGTCTCCGACGGTCGGCGCCGTCGTCGAGCGCACGATCGCCACGATCCCGGACGCCGTCGTGGTGGTGGTGGACGACGCGTCCGACGACGGAACCGATCGCATCGCCCGCGAGGCGGGCGCCCGCGTGATCGTCAACGGGACGTCCCTGGGCTACGCCGGCGCTCTCTGCGCCGGGTACCGGGCCGTGATCGAGGCGGGCGCCGACCGGGTCCTCCAGCTGGACGCCGACGGCCAGCACACACCGGAGGAGCTTCCCGGCCTGCTCGCGGCGCTCGACACGTACGACCTCGTCATCGGCTCGCGCTTCCTCGGAGCCGGCTACCCGATGACGCGCGCACGCCGCATCGGGATCGAGGCGTGCCGCTTCATGGCCCGCCCGCTGGGCGTCAACGTGACGGATCCCACATCCGGCATCCGGGCGATGCGCCTGTCCGTCGCCCGGCCCCTGGCCGAGTCGGGCTATCCGGACGACCTCACCGAGTCGACGTTTCTCATCTGGGTGGCCCGCCGAGGCCTGTCGATCGGGGAGGTGCCCGTGACGATGCGCCCGGCACCCGGCTCGCAGTCCATGCACGATGGCATGGCGGGCATCATCCATTTCGGCCGCATCGTTCGATCCACACTGGGAATGGCCCTACGTCGAAGGGGACGCTGACCGCATGTCCGTTCAAACCTGTCTGATCACCGGCGGTGCCGGCTTTCTCGGATCGCACCTGTGCGACCGCCTCATCGCCGAGGGCAGTCGCGTCATCTGCGTCGACAACCTCGACACCGGTTCGCTCGAGAACATCGCCCACATCCGCGACCCGCGTTTCGAGTTCCTCCAGCACGACATGGTCGAGCACCTCGAGTTCCCCGACCGGGTCGACGAGGTGTACCACCTGGCGTCGCCGGCCAGCCCCATCGACTATCTGCGGCTCCCGCTGCACACGCTGAAGGTCGGCTCATACGGCACGCACAACGCGCTCGGCCTCGCCAAGCGCCACCGCGCCCGCTTCCTGCTGGCGTCGACCAGCGAGGTTTACGGCGACCCCCAGGTGCATCCTCAGCCCGAGAGCTACTGGGGACACGTCAACCCCATCGGTCCCCGCGGCGTCTACGACGAGGCGAAGCGGTACGCCGAGGCCCTCACGATGGCGTACCACCGCCAGCAGGGCGTCGACACCAAGATCGTCCGGATCTTCAACACCTACGGTCCCCGCATGCGTCCCAACGACGGCCGCGCGGTGCCCACCTTCCTCCGGCAGGCCCTGGCCAACAAGCCGCTCACCGTGTTCGGCGACGGCAGTCAGACCCGCTCGTTCTGCTTCGCGACGGACCTCGTCGAGGGACTCGTCCGGCTCATCCGCGCCGACTACCACCTCCCGGTCAACATCGGGAACCCGGGTGAGTTCACGGTGCTCGACCTGGCCGAGACCATCATCCGCCTCACCGGCAGCGCGTCGGCGGTGGTCTTCGAGGCCCTGCCACAGGACGATCCGGCGATCCGGCAGCCGGACATCGGCCTGGCCCGGGCCCAGCTCGGATGGGAGCCGTCGATCGACCTCGAGCGCGGCCTGACGATGACCATCGCCGCGATCCGCGACACCGAGCGCGACCGGACCTGAGTCCCGAGGCGTGGCCCCCGTGTCCACCGGCGAACCCCGATCCGACGAACCGGCCGTCCTCGCACGCGGCCTGACGAAGCGCTTCGGCGACCTCGTCGCCGTCGATGCCGTCGACTTCGCCATCGCGCGCGGTGAGTGCTTCGGCTTTCTGGGCCCCAACGGCGCGGGCAAGACGACGACCATGCGCATGCTCTCGTGCATGTCGCACCGTGATGCGGGCGTCCTCGAGGTCCTGGGCCGTGATCCCGCCGTCGAGCCGCGGCGGGTGAAGGCGAGCCTCGGCGTGGTCGCACAGGACATCAACCTGGACGTCGAGCTCACCGTCCGCGAGAACCTGCAGGTCTACGCACGCTACTTCGACATCGACCGCCACGTGGCCGCCGAGCGTATCGAGGAGCTGCTCGACTTCGTCCAGCTGCGGGAGCGGGCCGACTCGGCCGTCCTCACCCTCTCCGGCGGGATGCAGCGACGGGTCCAGATCGCCCGCGCCCTCATCAACGACCCTCGGGTCATCCTCCTGGATGAGCCCACCACGGGGCTCGACCCGCAGGCGCGGCATCTCGTCTGGGACCGGCTGAACGACCTCCGCTCACGCGGGGTGACGCTGGTTCTCACCACCCACTACATGGACGAGGCCGAGCAGCTCTGCGACCGGCTGGTCGTCATGGACCACGGAGTGATCGCCCGGTCGGGAGCACCCCGGGCGCTCATCGAGGCGGAGGTCGGTCGCGAGGTGGTGGAGCTCATGGTGGACGACGCCGACGTTCCGACGCTGGTGCACCGGCTGGCCGACACCGTGCGCGGACACCACCGCCGCGGCCGGATGGTGTCGTTCTTCGCGGACGACGGGGAGTCCGTCTACCTGGCGGCCCGGGACACCGGTATCGCCTCCGAACTGCGCGCCATCCGCCGTGCCACGCTGGAGGACGTCTTCCTGCGGGTCACGGGGCACGGGTTGCGGGAGGGGTAGCCCCGCCCGCGGGTGACGCGTCATTCTCGGTCCGGTTCCACGGCGCCTCGCGTCCGAAGGTCTTCGCCAGCCAGTATCCGAGGACGTAGAGAAGGAGCTGGGGGACCATCAGCATGAGCATGCTGAAGGGGTCGCCGCCGGGGAGAGCGGCCGCGACCACGGCGATGAGGACGACGGCGATGCGCCAGTTCTTCTTGTAGACCTCGGCCTGCACGATGCCCAGTCGGGCGAGGCCGACCATGGCCACCGGCATCTCGAACATGAGGCCGCTCCCGAGGACGAACATGCTGACGAAGCTGTAGTAGTCCTGGGCCCGCAGCTGGGTGGCGAAGATGTCGTCACCGAAGGACTGCAGCCACTCGAGGGCGACGGGAAGGACAAGGAAGTACCCGAACGCGGCCCCCACGAAGAAGAGGCTCGAGATCGCGGCGACGATCAGCAGCATCTTGCGTCGTGGCTGGTCGTCGACCGCGGGGATGATGAACGCGTAGAACTGGTAGAGCCAGAACGGAAGTGATACGAGCAGGGCGGCGTAGGCGCTCACCTTGACCACGGTGAAGAACGCCTCGGTGACGGCGAGCGTCACGAGGATCTGGTCGCCGGGCAGCGGTCGCTGCAGCCAGGAGAGCACCTCCTGGTGGAAGGCGAACATCACGCCGAACGACACGACCAGGACGGCGATGCTGACGAAGATGCGGCGGCGCAGCTCGTCGAGGTGCTCGACGATCGTGAGTTTCTCGTCCGGCCGGACCCGGCGAACGAAGGACAGCCGGCCCATCAGCCCTGCGATGGGGAACCCGGCGGGGTGTCGCCACTCACGACGACCCCGTCAAGGAGATCGTCGTCCGGCGACGCGCCGGTCTCGATCACCGCCGTCGGCTCGTCGCCGCCGACCGTTGCATCGTCGGAGGCGGTGCGGGTGATGAGGACGCCATCCAACAGGTCATCGTCGCCCGCGTCACCCGCGTCGGTGACGGACGGCTCGACGACCGCCGTGGAGGTCGCGTCCGACGTCGCCGGCGCCGTGGCGGTCAGGCCCGGCACCTCAGAGGCCGTCTTCAGATCCTCGACGTCCGCCGCACGCGACATCTCGTCACCCAGCTCGGACATCTGGCGCTTGGCCTCCCGGAGGCTTCGACCGACCTGCCGGCCGAGTTCGGGGAGCCGCCTGGGCCCGAACACGATCAGGGCGATGATGAGCACGATGGCGATCTGAATGGGCGAGAAGTCCACGGCGACAGGGTACCCGACCCTCGCCCGCCCCCGCGGTCGACGCGGCCCGATCGGAGGGGACACACACGGCGAGGGGAGCGTGAGGGTACGGCCGCCGGACCGATATGCCCCTACGATGTCTCCCGACGGTCCGTCCATCCCGACCCCGAGGCCACCCATGAGCGACGTCGCCCGAGACGCCCTGGTGCGTCAGATGCGTGAGCAGATCATCGACAACGACATCCGCATCATCGCCGCCGTCAACCGGCGCCTGGAGCTCGTCGCCCGGCTGCGCGAATACAAGGAGGCCCACGGAATGGCGTTCGTCGATCAGAGCCGCGAAGCGTGGATGCACCAGTATCTGCAGGGCGTGAACCGAGGACCGCTGTCCGACGAGGGGCTTCACGCCATCTACGAGGACCTCCTCGAGCTGACGAAACGGGAGACGACGTCAGAGGAGCCGACCGCGGACTGAGGCGTTCGCGCCGCCGCGGCGGCGGGGACCTGTGAAAGATGCGCCCACCGCCTCGGCGGACGAGTCGCGACCGGGTGGCCGCCGGGTGTCGGCCGCCACCCGCTCGCGTGGCGTCAGTGCGCGGCCGCCAGAGGTGCGGATGATCCGGCGCCCCACATCGCCGCCACGTGACGGACGTCGGTACCGCAGCACCCGCCGATGACCCGAAGGCCCGGGAGCCGACTCGTCAGGTCTGCTTGCTCGGCCGCCAGGGACTGCGGGTCGCCGTCGTGGAGTTCGTCGGCGTCGTCGAGCTCGGCGTGCGAAAGGGGTGACGCGTTGACCCGGGTGAGCACGATCCTCTTTTGCCAGTCGGTGTCGGACGCGTCGATGCCCGGCCGGACGTGCTGCGGGTGGGCGCAGTTGACGCCGAAGCCGTCGGGCGCCGCCTCGGCGTCCACGGTGGCCATCGCGTGGGCAAGGGACCTGCCGTCGGGCAGGCGCCCGTCGGTCTCGACGGTGAAGGAGACGAAGACGGGGAGTCCGTGGTCGCGGGCGGCGCGGACGATCCCGATGGCCTCGCCCGGATCCGTCAGGGTGTAGGCGGTCACGAGGTCGGCGCCCTCGGCGGCGAACGCCGCGACCTGATCGCGGTGGTAGGCGGCCGCCTCGTCGGGATCGAATCCCTGCGCTGCCGCGTATCCATCACCGCGCGGACCGACCACGCCGGACACCAAGACCGGGCCGAGGGAGTCCCGATGGGTGGCCTGGGCCTCGTGGCGCAGCCGGGCAAGGAAGGTGATGGCATCGCGGTTGACCCGGTTGAGGCCGTGATGGTCGTAGCCGAGGCGGGCTCCCCAGTGGGGATTCGCGCGCCACGTCGGCGCCTCCAGAAGGACGCCCGTGCCGACGTCCGCGGCGACGTCGATGTAGCCGCGGTAGTAGTCGGCGAGCAGCCCTCTCCCGTCCACGCGGTCGAGGAGCGGGAAGGACGCGAACTGCGGGAGTTCGACGCCGTGGTGGAAGATCAGATCGGTCTCGAGGCCACCGTCGGTGACGAAGTGGTGATCGGCGAGGGCTCGGGTGGTTTCGGTGTTCATGGCGGCTCCTTCTCTCGATCGAAGGTCGGTCGCACCGGGGTGCCCGGTACCTTCGTACTAGACTGAATGGTCTAGTTGTACCAGACTGAATGGTCTGGTACAAGTGGTTCATGCCTCGCGATGGAGCCCCCACCCGCCAGCGGATCCTCGACACCGCCGAACGCCTCGTCATCGACAACGGCTTCCGGGCCACGTCGGTCGATCAGGTGATCGCCGAGTCCGGCACGTCGAAGGGGTCCTTCTTCCATCACTTCGCATCGAAGGCCGACCTTGGGCGCGCCTTGGTGCGCCGGTACGCGGACGCCGACATCGCCCAGCTCCACTGGGCTCAGGAGGAGATCGCGGGTATCGACGACCCCTCGGAGCGGGTCATCGCCTTCGTGAAGCTGTTCGAGGATTGCGCGGAGGAGATCATGGCGGGACAGTCGAGCTGCCTCTACATCGCCGCCCTCACCGAGCAGCAGCTCATGGACGAAGGGACCACCGACCCCGTCGCGGAAGCCGTCGTCGCGTGGCGGGAGGGCATCGCCGCGCTCTTGACGGAGGCGGGGATCGAGGATTCCGGCGAGGCGGATGCGCTGGCCGATCACGTCTTCGTGACCTTCGAGGGCGCCTTCCTGCTCTGCCGCTCGGAGGGCGATCCCGGCCACATGCGTACGCAGCTGCGGACGCTGCGGCAGCTCCTGGCCGCCCGCCTCGCCCTGGTGGCCGGGATGGACCGGCGGGGCGGAGAACACGTGGGCGCCGGGTCGGCATCGCTCCCGCGCGACGCGACCTGAATCCCGCGGAGCCGTGCGGCCCGTCCGTGCCGGCGACCTTCGTAGTGGGCGATCCTGGACTCGAACCAGGGACCTCATCCTTATCAGGGATGCGCTCTAACCACCTGAGCTAATCGCCCGTCCGCGACGCGGAAGGGTATCACGAACCCGCGTGCGGCCGCGCCCGCCACACCGACCGGAAGCTCGCCGATGCACCCATCGGACGAATCCAATCGCGGCGGGTCCGGTGATACACGGCTTCGACTGCTGACCCTGCGCAGCCGGCTCGGGCAGACGGCGGAACGCCGAGGAGATGACGGCAGAGACGACCGTGCATTCGCACCCGCGGGCCACCGGCCGCTCCTGCGCGGACGGAGCTTCCGCAGGCCGCGGTTCTCCGGCGACGCCACGACCGTGCGACGCCCCGGCTGATCGGCCGCGATACGGTCACCGACCTATAATGAAATCGGCCGTCAACGATCCAGCTCGGGGAGGTCGGCCATGCAGGAAATGGTGATCTACGGCGTGAGCTTCGACATGGTCGGCAAGCAGCCGATCGTGCTTCTGAAGACGGTCCAGGGCAACAAGTTCCTTCCCATCTGGATCGGCCACGCTGAGGCGGCCGCCATCCTGATGAAGCTCCAGGGAACCGACTCCCCGCGTCCGCTCACCCACGACCTGATGACGGACATCCTCAGCGAGCTGAACTCGTCGATCGCGCGCATCACGGTGACGGATCTGCGCGACAACACCTTCTTCGCGCTCATCACGCTGCGGTCGAACGGCAACGAGATCGAGATCGATTCGCGTCCAAGTGATGCGATCGCGCTGGCAGTGCGATCCAACGCGCCGATATTCGCATCGGACGAGCTCATCACGGAGAGCGCCATCGAGTTCGACGACGAGCCGGATGACCCCGAGGACATGGTGAGCAAGTTCAAGGAGTTCCTGGACCAGGTCTCGCCGGACGACTTCGCGACCTGACGGGACCGCGGACGCGACGTAGCCGTTCACTGCGGATGCCCGTATCGGCGGGCGCCGGCCACCCGGCCGTGTCCCCTGCCCAGGGCGCGGTGACGCCGCCACCACGGAGGGAGACACCGGCCGGCCTCCGCAGTGGTGCCTGACCATTTCTCACCAGCGAACGATCACTGGTGACCGTCGCTTCGACCCGCGCCGGTAGGGGACGCACGGATCTGGCGCGCGTCTCAAGCAGCCGCGTTCGAATACGGGTCACCGAGAAGCACGCCGAAGGGGAGCGCGGTCGCCCACGAGTCCGCGTGGCCGACGAGAAGTCGCACCCGGCCCTCGGCACCGGTAACCGCACACATGCGGATCGGGCCACGACGGGACCGGCGCCGACCGCGTCCTGTCGAAGGCGTCACGGCCTCCGGAAGTCCACGGTCCCTCATCCGCCGAAGGGTGAGACAGCCATCCGGTTCGGCGTGACGTGATCTCCCGACCCGATCCGATCGGCGTTCGTCGCCTCCGAAGGGACACGAGACGCATCGGCGTCGCCGGGCCCCACCAGCGACAATCCACCGACAGATTCTTCGAGAGTCGCCGGCCCCTGCTCTCGTGCGGGCATCGACCAGTCGCCCCGCGAGCCCCCTGCGACTGACGGACTTCCCGCCAGTCGCACCGAAAGTCGGCGCCCACGACGGGCTCGCGTCAGTCGTCCTCACCGATCGACGATGTTTCACGTGAAACATCGCGACCCGCGTCGAGGCGCTCGAGGACCCGCGTGAGTTCGTCCATGGAGGCGAACCGCAACTCGACAACGGCGCCCTTCCCGGTCGGGCGCACCCGAACCGGTACCTCGAAGGCACCGTAGAATGCGTCCAGCACGCGATCGGCGCCCTCGACGGTCGCCTTTCGCCCCGCGCTGGCATTCCGGGCCTGCGTACCCGCCTTGGCGAGCGCCTCAGCTTGACGGACCGAGAGCCCCTCCGCGACGATCCGCTCGGCCAGACGCCGGCGGGCGCCGGCGCCGTCCGCCGCCAGGACCGCCCGTCCGTGACCCTCCGTGAGGCGCCCGGCCGACACCATGTCCTGCACCGACTCCGGTAGCTCCAGCAGCCGCAGCAGGTTCGAGATCGCAGGACGGCTCCGCCCCAGCGTCGCCGCGACGTCCTCGTGTGTACGTCCGAAATCCTCCACGAGAGCGGCCACACCGTGCGCCAGCTCCATTGGATTGAGGTCCTCGCGCACCACGTTCTCGACCAGGGCGAGCTCGAGCTGCTCCCGCTCGTCGGCCTCCCGCACGAGCGCGGGGATGCGCGTGAGCCCCGCCCGCTGGGCGGCCCTCCATCGCCGCTCACCGGCGATGAGCACGAACCCGTCCTGCACCGGGCGCACGACCACGGGCTGGACGAGTCCGCTCTCCTGAAGCGACGCGGCCAGCGCATCGAGTGCCGCGTCATCGAACCGACGACGCGGTTGATCGGGATTCCGCACGATCCGGCCGACATCGAGCATCACCAGGTCGCCGGCCTCCGGCGCCTCGGTCGTTGGCTCCACGGACGTCCCGGCGACCGCCGAGACCGCCTCGGCCTCCTCCCGTGCGACCACCTCATCCGATGCGGAGTCCGACACCTCGGCGGCCGTGCCGCCCAGCAGGGCCGCCAGCCCCCGCCCCAAACGCTGCGGTCGATCAACCACGTTGCACGACCTCCCTTGCGACATGCGCGTACGCAACCGCGCCCGGCGACACCGGATCGTAATGCACCACGGGCGCCCCATGCGAAGGCGCCTCCGCCAGACGCACGTTCCGGGGGATCACCGTCTGGAACGCGAGATCGCCGAAGTGCTCACGGACCTCACGGATGACCTCGCCGCTGATGCGCGTCCTGGGGTCGTGCATCGTCATCAGCATCCCCGACACCCGGAGGTCCGGGTTCAGGTGCGCCCGCACCGCCGTAACGGTCTCCATGAGCCGGCTCAGCCCCTCCAGCGCGTAGAACTCACACTGGACCGGAACCACGAGGCGCTCCGCCGCCGTCAGGGCGTTGACCGTGAGAAGGTCGAGGGACGGCGGACAGTCCAGGATCACGGCGTCGAAGTCCTCCCGCACCTCCGCCAGCGCGTCGCGCAGGATGAACTCCCGCCGCTCCCGCTGCGGCAGCTCGACGGCAGCACCCGCCAGATCCTGCGATCCCGGTGCGAGGACCAGGCCGTCGTACGCGGTCGTGACGAGGATGTCCCGGATCGGGACGCCGTCCAGGACGACGTCGGCCATGTTCCGTTCGGGCGCCAGCACCCCCACACCGCTGGACGCATTGGCCTGCGGATCCACGTCGACCAGGAGCACCCGCCGGTCGTATCGCGCCAGAACGGCGGCCAGGTTCACGGACGTCGTGGTCTTTCCGACCCCGCCCTTCTGGTTCGCGATCGCGTAGATCACGCCAGCGGCCTCTTGGTCGCACGGCCGGGGCGCCGAGGAAACCGGCCGGGCGCTGGGGCGACCTTCCGCCACACGACCAGTGCGCGCTCCGCACCGGCGAAGGGCTCGACGGCGACGACCCGATCGAAGGTGAAGCCGACCTGGTCGGCCGCGTCGTGATCGGCCGCGGTCGGCTCGGCGTCCGACGGGCCACGCCACGCCACCAGGGCCCCGCCCGCCGCCACCAGTGGTGATGCGAGCTCGAGCAGGGACGGTGTCGCGGCCAGCGCACGCGCCGTCGCCGCGCTCCATCGCTCCCGCTCAGTGCGTGCCAGGCTCTCGGTGCGATCGGCCACGACCCGTACGTTAGGCAACTCCGCGGTGGCGCGCACGAGCCAATCCGCCTTGCGGCGTTCGCTCTCCACCAGGGTTATCTCGACACCGGGCAGAACGCGGGCCAGGGGTATACCCGGCATCCCGCCCCCGCTGCCCAGGTCCACCACGTTCTCGGCGTCGCGGATCTCCGGCACGGCCGCTCCGGCCAGGCTGTCGGCGAGGTGCCGGTCCACACCGGCCGCGACATCGTCGATCGCCGTGAGGTTCTGTCGCTCGAGCCCCATGCGATCCAGAAACGCCACCAACCATGCTGCGTCTTCGACGTCGAGGCCGATGTCGAGGCATGCGGCCGCCTCACGCAGCCGCGACACCGGGCCCGATGTTTCACGTGAAACGTCGGTCACCGGCATCGACACCCCGCCCGAGCGACGATCCGGCCGCAGCGCACCTCATCGGCCCCGACGGCGGCAGCGACCTCCCCGTATCGATGCGAGGGTCGCAGCCCCCGGAGCACCGGAGACGTCCGCACCCGCCGTGCCACCTCAGCCGTCGCCGTCGGCCGCCGGCTCGACCACGATCCGCCGCCTGGGCTCCTGCCCCTCGCTGCGCGTCACGACATCCGTCCGGTCGGCGAGGGCCATGTGGACGATCCGCCGGTCGTGCGGGGTCATGGAGTCGAGTTCGATCTCCTCCCCGTGCGTCACGGCCTCGTTCGCCGCGTGCTCGGCCAGCTTCTCGAGCTGTCGCTGCCGCTTCTGCCGGTAGCCCGCCACGTCAAGCGCGACGCGGCCGCCGGCGCCGTCGCTGCGACGCACGACGATCTGGTGCGCGAGGTACTGCAGCGCATCGATCACGGCTCCGTCGCGGCCGATGAGGGCGTCCAGGTCGTCACCGGAGACGGTGATCTCGACGACCCCGTCCTCCCCGGTCGTGACCGCGACCTCGGCCGTCGTGTCCATGGCCGCCACGACGGACCGGACGACCTCCTCGAGTGTGCCTGTCATGTCGTCGCTCATCGCTTCTTCGGGGGACGTCGGCGCTGGCCGGAGCGGGTTCCCCCGCCGGACTGCCGGTTCTTTGACGATGCCTTGTCGGACGAGGATCCCGCGCTCCCGGTTGCCGCGGTCGCGTCGGAGCCCTTCGTCGAACCGCTCCCGCCGGATGCCCGTGCCTCGCCCCCGTTGACCGACGGGCCGGCGTCACCCTCCTGGGCACGACGCTGTGCGCTCTTCTTCGACTTCGGCTTGGGCTTGGGCTTCGGTCGTGGGGCCGGCTCCGGTTCCGGATCGGCCTTGCCGAGAAGGGCCACGTCCTTCACCTGGAGTGGTCCGAGGCGACGCTTCAGCACCACCTGCTGACCACAGGTCCAGAGGTTCGTGGTCAACCAGTAGAGGATCAGACCGGCGGGCACGTTCGGGTAGAGGAAGAGGCCACCGACGATGAAGATCGGCAGGGCGCGGAAGATCTTCCGCTGCGTCTCGTTCACCTGTGGCGAGGTGGCGAAACCGACCTCCGTCGCGAGCAGCTGCGAAACGCCGTAGATGACCGCCAGCAACACGGCTTGCCATCCCAGGTCCCGGAACTGCGTCTCGACGTTCGGGATGATCCCCATGAACGAGAGCGGGCCCTCGATGTCGTTCTCCTGCGTGAAGTTCCGCAGGACGAAGAACAGCGCGATGAAGATCGGTGCCTGGAACAGGATCGGCAGGCACGATCCGAACGGGTTCACCCGGTGCTCCTGGAAGAGCTTCATCATCTCTTCCTGCTGCCGGCGCTTGTCGTTCTTGTACCGCTTCTGGAGCTCCTTGATGAGCGGCGCGACTTCCTGCATGCGCCGCGCGGAGCGGTACTGGCTGATGAACAGGGGCAGGAGCACGACGCGCACCACCATGGTGAGCGCCACGATCGCCCAACCGATGGTGAGACCACCCTGGTGGTTGAGGAACACGAGGAACGACTCGAGGGGGCCCTCGAGGAAGCCGAGCGGATTACCCATCAGTGACGGAACACCTTCTGATCACACGGATAGTCGATACCGCCGTGCGACGCGGGATTGCACCGCAGAAGCCGCCAGACGGCGAGCACGGTTCCCTTGAACGGGCCGAACTCACGGATCGCCATGACCGCGTACTCCGAACACGTCGGCAGGTACTTGCACCGGCGTCCCGTCAGCGGTGAGATGAACCGCTGGTAGAAGCGGATCGGTGCCGTGACGACGCGCTCGATCATCCTCTGGATCATGCGGTGGCGTCCAAGACCCGCTCGACGCCGGTGACCCGGGCCAGGAGCTCGCGCAGGCGGGTGCCGAGGACGGCGCTGCCCTGCTCCTCCAGGTATTCGGCGCATCCGGGTCGGGCGATGACCACGACGTCGACGGCCGACGGCATGGTCCCCTCGACCGCGGCGAACTGCTCCTTCACGACCCGCTTGATGCGGTTGCGTTCGACGGCGCCACCGACCTTCTTCGACACCGAGATACCCAGTCGTGGCGGTACGCCTTTGGGCGCGTCCTCACGCGGGAACACGTAGACGACGAGGTGACGGTTGGACGCCGACTTCCCGCGCTGGTACACGGCGTCGAAGTCCGCGGATCGGCTGATCCGATTCCGCTTGGGACGTGATGGCTGGGTGGCCTGCACTCGGACTCGCGCCTAGGCGGAGAGGCGGGCTCGTCCCTTCGCCCGACGGCGCTTGAGGATGGCCCGACCGCCGCGGGTGCTCATCCGCACCCGGAAGCCGTGGGTCTTCTTACGCTTGCGCTTGTTGGGCTGGTAGGTCCGCTTCACGGTTCACACGTTTCCTGTCGAATTGCACGGGCCGTCGTCGACCGATCGGCCGGTCTCGCGTCGAGGGAGGGTACCAAAGGCGCGGACCACGTGTGACGAGAGGCCGTCCCCGGTCCTCCTCCGACCCCGGCCTCTCGCTCGTCAGCATGACGAGCGTATGACGTCCACAATTGTGGACACCCCTGTGGAAAAAGTATGATTCACCTGCAAACACGGTTCTTCTTCGAATGGACGTCGGGTAACAGAGCGGCAGACATCCCGGTTTTTCCCGCACCCACCCGACTTTCTTCTCCACAGGGTCCGAACGGCGCCGATACCCCCTTTCGGATGCCCTCCCCCTGTTGCTACGGTGCCGTCCTCGAATGCTTCGATCCGATCCGCCCCACAGCTCCATGCCGACGAACCGGTGTGTCCGTTTCGCGCGGTACACCGCACCCGACGAGCCACCCGTCGTGGACGAGGTCTCGAACGAGACCGGCGTGCTCATCGACACGCTCTTCACGCGGGTCGCCGATTGCTCCTCGGTTCCGGCGATCGCTGCGCGTGAGATCATCGAGAACCTCGTGCACGCCGACTTCAAGGAGGCGTGCATCTCGGTCCTCGACGGTGGGGCCACCGTGCGGGTCAGCGACTGCGGACCCGGCATCACCGACAAGGACCGCGCGATGGAGGTCGGTTTCTCAACCGCCACCGCCGAGCACCGTGCGCTCGTCCGCGGGGTCGGTTCCGGTCTTCCCGTGACGCTCGGGGCCATGCGCGCCATCGGAGGATCGATCGAGATCGACGACAACCTCACCACCGGAACGGTCATCACCCTCCGCGCCCCCGTGGGCAAGACCGTCCCCACGGGCTGTGAGCTGTCGGAGCACGCACGAGGACTGCTCGCGCTCCTCGTGGAGCTCGGCCCCTCCGATCTCCCGTCGCTCGCCCACGAGCTCGACATCCCCCGCGCCCTGGCCAGCCGGGAACTCGTCTTCCTCGAGCACCGTGGGTATGTCGATCGGGCGCTGGACGGCACACGCGACATCACGGACTCCGGCACCGAACTCCTCACCACTCTCTTCTAGATGGCCGATTCCGCGGGATCGTGGATGTGGGGTGCGTCACCGGTGGATGCGGGGGGCCGGCGGGCGCCGAAGGGCATGCCGGTCGCCTGTTCGAGTCGCCCGGTGGCGCATCCGCGCCGCCGGGGGCACACACCACGCCGCGAGACCGTGGAGGAGGCCATCCGGATGGCCGATTCCGCGGGATCGTGGATGTGGGGTGCGTCACCGGTGGATGCGGGGGGCCGGCGGGCGCCGAAGGGCATGCCGGTCGCCTGTTCGAGTCGCCCGGTGGCTGGCCAGGGGCGGGCGGGTGGATTGGTGGCGCATCCGCGCCACCGGGGACGTGCACGACGCCGCGAGACCGTGGAGGAGGCCATCCGAATGGCCGATTCCGCGGGATCGTGGATGTGGGGCATCCGCACCGGGAGCCGATGCGACGGAGCCCCGATGGGCCCGGTCACACGCGACGGGAAGCGCTGAGCATGTCGACGCCCGACAACCGGTCCGCCCCGCCCGACAAGCTCGCCGCCGTGTGGGATCAGGTTCTCGCCTGTCTGCGCTCCACGCTCAACGACGCCACCTACAACCTCGCGTTCAGCAACACGCGGGCCGTCGAGCTGAGCGGCGATCGCATCACGATCTCGGTCGAGACCGAGTTCGCACGAAGCTGGGTCGTCCAGCGCTACCACGCGGTGCTCAAGGACGCATTGTTCGAGGTGCTCGGCACCGACCTCGGCGTCGAGGTTCTCATCATCCCGACACAGGGCGACGGAGACGCGGACGGTGGATCGCCCGTCATCACCGACGCCCTCCCCGCATCGCTCGCACCGGACGCCACGACATCGGACGCCGACCTCCTGACGATGCTGGAGGACGGACCCGGTTCTCCGGCCGACACCAACCCCCTCATGGGGCGCGTCCACGGTCGCCTGCAGGATCGGTTCACGTTCGACAACTTCGTCACGGGACCGTCCAACCGCTTCGCGCACGCCGCCGCGATGGCCGTGGCCGAACAGCCAGCCCAGGCATACAACCCCTTCTTCCTCTACGGCGGCGTCGGCCTGGGGAAGACCCATCTCCTCCAGGCGATCGGTCACTTCGTCTCGAAGAACCACCCCGGGATGACCGTGCGCTACGTCTCGGTCGAGACCTTCACCAACGATTTCATCGGTGCACTCGGGGAGGGAGACATCCGCACCTTCAAGGACCGTTATCGTCAGGTTGATGTTCTCCTGATCGACGACATCCAGCTCCTGGCGGGCAAGGACCAGACGCAGGAGGAGTTCTTCCACACGTTCAACGATCTCTACGAGGCCGGCAAGCAGATCGCGATCTCGTCGGACCGCCCGCCCAAGGCGATCGCCACCCTCGAGGCCCGTTTGCGATCACGATTCGAGATGGGCCTCATCACCGACGTCCAGCCGCCCGACCTCGAGACCCGGATCGCCATCCTCCGCAAGAAGGTGCAGACCTCCGGCTACACCGTGCACGATCCCGAGGTGCTCTCCTTCATCGCCGGCCGACTCCAGGACAACGTCCGCGAACTGGAGGGTGCGCTCACCCGGGTCGTCGCCCAGGCCTCACTCACCAAGCAGCCCGTCACCGTCGACCTCGCGCGGGACGTCCTCCGCGGCTACCTCCCGGCCAACGACGTCGTGATCAGCGTCGAGTCAATCCAGGAAGAGGTCAGCCGCCACTACGGCATCACCATCGCCGAGCTCCTCGGGCACAAACGCGACAAGCGCGTGGTCATGCCGCGCCAGGTGGCCATGTACCTCTCGCGGGAGCTCACCCAGACCTCCCTGCCCGCCCTCGGCCGCGCCTTCGGCGGCCGCGACCACACGACCGTGCTGTACGCCGTCAACAAGATCGGCAAGCTCATGGCCGACGAGGGCGAGGTCTTCGACGCGGTGCAGCGCCTCACCGAGAAGATCAAGAACGCGGTCTGACACCGTTACCCCGGTCGGCCTCCGCTGGCCGCGCGCCGATATCGGCATGTCGTCGTGCGAGGCCACGAATCATGGTGTCGGCGACCAGTCCGTCCGGGATGACCACGAGGCAAGGAGCATCCCCGTGCCCGTACGACGATCCTCCGGTCCGAGCGTCGAGAACCCGGAGCTCGACGAACGGCTCGACGACGACGGCGCATCGAAGGAGAAGGCGGTTCCCATCGCGAACGCCGCCACTCAACGTGCCGAGGCATCCGTCGCGGCGAAGGCCGGCCGATCCGGATCCTCGGAGGACGGGAGCGTGCCGAGACTCCGCCGTCGCGCCCCGAGCCCGGCATCAGCGGCCGATCCTCGATGAGGAAGCAGGAGCTCATCTCCGCACTCCGCGATCGGTGAGGGCCCCGGTCGTTCACCGGATGGGCACGGTCCGTGACCCACCCGATCCGGTGCGCGTTCGCCCGTGGCGCGCTCCGGATTCCCCCGACGACGTCTCCGACACCAGCGCCGCAGACCCCCGATGGCCCACCATCGCTGCGCCCCCAAAGCGCGCCGTCCGCAACGACAGCCGAAGGCCATCGAGCCCGGCAGCACCGTTCATGCCCTCACTCGGAAACAGCGTGCGTCCCCGATTCGGATGACGAGGGATACGCAGACGGATGCGTCCCCGATCGTCCCCATCCCGTCCCCTGAGAAGACGAAACGACCGCACAGAGCGTCCCTGTCCATCCACCGGACCGTCCCCCGATCATCACCAACCACCGACACGCTTCCCGCCCCCGGCGAGGCACGGCCGGACGCCTTCGGTCTCATCGGGGACACGCGGCCGGCCACCCACCGGTTCTCCACAGGACCGTCGGATCCCTGTCCGGCGTTTTCCAGGGGATTCCCGGGCATCCACACGACCAACAGGCACTACGACGACCATCACGACCATATTTTTCTTTCTTTGGGTTTCATCACCCTGTGTGAAAGCGCTGCGCCAATCTCCTCACAGCGTCCCCGACGAGCGACCTCCACCGGCCGGTGACGACCGCACCGAGTCGGTAGGATCTCTCTTCGAATGCGCCTTACATGCCAACGCGATGAACTCGCCGCGAAGCTCACCCTCGCCGCCCGCACCGCTTCCTCCAAGAGCACCATCCCGATCCTCGGCCAGGTTCTCCTGACCGCCGAAGACGGTGTCGTGATGCTCTCGTCCACCGACATGGAGCTGTCGCTGCGTGTACCTGTTGACGCCACCATCGCCGACGCCGGCGCCGTGGTCGTCCCGCGTCTCGCCACGGACATCGTCCGCACGCTGGCCGATGGACAGGTCGAGCTCGAGCATCGCGCCAACGAGGGCGTCGTCTCCCTCACCGGCGGACAGTCCTCCTTCACCCTCAACTGCCTCCAGGCCACGGAGTTCCCGGATCTCCCCGCCGACGACGGTGAGGGCATCTCCATGGCCATCGAGCCGTTCGTGGTCACCACGGACCACGTCGCCCGCGCCGCGTCGCGCGACGACACACGTCCCGTCCTCACCGGGGTGCTCCTGCGCATCGGTCCTGACGGCATCACCATGGTCGCCACCGACTCGTATCGCCTGGCCGTCATGCAGACGCCGCTCGAGAACGCCCCCGCCGAGACCCGCGAGGCCATCGTCCCGGCACGTGCCCTCCAGGAGGCATCGCGGCTCGCCGCGGCCATGAAGTCGACCGAGATCGAAGTGGTCCTCGGCGAGTCCCAGGCCATCTTCCGCATCGGTGCCGCGCGCCTCATCAGCCGCCTCATCGACGGACAGTTCCCGGACTACCGGCAGCTCGTCCCGGATCAGTTCGAGCACGAGGTCGTGTTCGACCGTGCCGAACTCGCCGCCGTTCTGTCGCGCATCGGGGTCCTGGCCCAGCGCAGTGCGCCGGTACGCCTGGCGTTCGAGCAGGGGCAGGTCACGGTGTCGGCCACCAGCGAGCAGCTGGGCGAGGGCCACGAGTCGCTCCCGGTGGCCTACGGCGGCGAGGCCTTCGAGATCGGCTTCAACGCCGAGTTCCTCCGAGACGGTGTCGACAACGTCAGCGGCGACGAGCTGCGTGTCGGCCTCATCAGCCCGCTGCGACCCGGACTCCTTCGGGGAGGCGATGATGGATATCGCTACCTCCTCATGCCCATCCGTCTCAACGCCTGACGACACCACGCCGTTCTGGTCGGTCCGGCACCTCGAGGTGTCGGACCTGCGATCGTGGCACCGCGTGTCGCTGGACGTCGGTCCCGGGTTGATCGTCATGAGCGGACCCAACGGTGCCGGGAAGACCTCGATCGTGGAGGCCATCGCGTTCGGGTTGGTGGGCGTGTCGCCCCGCACCGCGCGTGAGGCCGAGGCCGTCCGCACCGGCTGCACGGCCTTCCATGTGTCGCTCGACGTCGACTCCCCGTCGGGACCGCAGAGTCGCGAGATCGGGTACCAGCCGCGGGTCGGCCGGCGTCTCCGCATCGACGGTGTCCCGGTACGCTCTCTCGGCGACTGGCGGGCGAGCGGCTCGCTCCTGGTCTTCCTCCCCGAGGAGTTGCGGGCGGTGAAGGGCCCCCCGGCCGCGAGACGCCGCGTGGTCGACCGTCTCATCGAGGGCCGCGACCCCTCGTACATCGCGACCTCCACGGCCTATGGATCCGCGGTCAGCCAGCGGAATGCGCTCCTCAAACGCATCCGTGGCGGACAGGCCGGAGTCGCCGGGCTCGGTCCCTGGGACCGGGCCGTCGTCGATCTCGGAGCGCAGATCTCGACGGCGCGGCGCCGTGCCGTCACCGATCTCGACCCCCTGTTCCGGACCTGGTCCGAGCGTCTCGGCGGCGGTGCCGATGCACGTCTCGTCTGGGAGCCCTCGCCACACGCCCTCGTCGACGTCGCGGAGGACGACGTCGGGCCGGCTCTGTCCGACCTCATCGCACAGAACCGAGAACGCGACATCGCTGCGGCGCAGACCCTCTCCGGTCCGCACCGCGACGACGTCTGGATCGGCATCGACGACCAGGACCTGCGACGGACCGGCAGTCAGGGCGAGCAGCGCACGGCCGTCCTCGCCCTGCTTCTCGCCTGCCGGGATCTGCTCACCCGCGAGGGTGTCCCCCCGATCGTCCTCCTCGACGATGTGCTCAGCGAGCTCGATCCGGAACGTCGTCGACGTCTCCTCGACGCTGTCCGGGACACGGGGCAGACGTGGGTCACGAGCGCCGATCCCGACGCGGCCGCCCTCGCCGCGTCGACGGGTGCCGCCCGCGTGCTCCACGTACGCCGGGGTGAGATCGATGTCACGTAGGCGCTTCCGTCGTGACCCTGTGGATGTGTCCTCCCGTCTGGGTCGCTACCTGCGCGGTCCTGGCGGTCCGTCCTCCGACGTGGGACGACTGCGAGCGGCATGGCCCGAGGTGGTGGGGGCCGACGCCGCGCGGGAGAGCCACGTCATCCGACTCAGCCGCGCCGGCGTCGTCGCGGTCGCCTGTGCGTCGGGTGCCTGGGCGCAGGAGCTCAACCTCCGCAGCGACCGCATCCTCATGACCCTGAGGCGCGCGGTGCCCGACGTGAACATGACCGGTGTCCGCTTCGTCATCGGCGATCACGTCATGCCGGCCGCGCCCACCCCGGAGGAGCCCCGCGACGTCGTTCCCACGGACCGGGACCGCGCGGCGGCGGAGGCCGAGACACCCCAGCTGGAGGACGACGCGCTCCGGGCACTCGTCGTGCGTGCCAGGGCGGCCCAGATCGCCCTCGAACGGGAACGAAAATCCCTGCATAAACCGACAAAACCAGGGCGTCGCAGCCGACGTAGTTGATAGCGTTCACGGGTCCCTTACCCTTTAGGAGACCGTGACGACGTCCAACGACTCAGCCACCGCTTCCGCGAGTTATGACGCCCAGGACATCACCGTCCTCGAGGGCCTCGAAGCGGTCAGAAAACGCCCCGGCATGTACATCGGGGACACCACCCACCGGGGTCTCCACCACCTCGTGTACGAGATCGTCGACAACAGCGTCGACGAGGCTATGGCGGGCTACTGTGACCACATCGAGGTCACGCTCCTGCCCGACGGATCGTGCACCGCGTCCGACAACGGCCGCGGCATTCCCGTGGCGACCATGGACGGACAGGACGGCAAGAGCGCCCTCGAGGTCGTCCTCACCGTGCTCCACGCCGGCGGCAAGTTCGGTGGTGAGGGGTACAAGGTCTCCGGTGGACTCCACGGCGTCGGCGTGTCGGTGGTGAACGCGCTCTCCGAGGAACTCCGCGCCGAGATCCACCGCGACGGTCACGTATGGCGTCAGACCTACCTCAACGGAGGTCACGCACAGGGCCCCATCGAGCAGGGCGAGCCCTCCGGCCGCACGGGTACGCAGATCTCGTTCAAGCCGGACCCCGCGATCTTCCCGGATCCCGAGTTCGACTACGACACCCTCGCACAGCGGTTCCGCGACACCGCGTTCCTCACGAAGGGCCTCACCATCCGTCTCGTGGACGAGCGGGGTGAGGGCCGGTCCGACACCTTCTTCGCCGAGGGCGGCATCGTCGACTTCGTGCGCCACATCAACGAGCGCGGCCGCGACGCCCTGCAGAAGGACGTCGTCTACTTCGAGGCCGAGGGGCCCGAGGGACAGATCGAGGTCGCCATGCAGTGGACCGGCGGTTTCACCGAGGCCGTCCACAGCTACGCGAACAACATCAACACGCACGAGGGCGGCACCCATCTGTCGGGCTTCCGCACGGCCCTCACCGGAACCCTCAACGCGTACGCGCGCGAGAAGGGGTTCCTCAAGGAGAAGGACGACAACCTCGACGGCTCCGACACCCGCGAGGGTCTCACCGCGATCATCGCCGTCAAGCTCCGCGAGCCGCAGTTCGAGGGGCAGACCAAGACGAAGCTCGGCAACTCCGAGATCCAGGGCTTCGCCGCCCGCGTGGTCAACGAGCGCTTCCGCGAGTACCTCGAGGAGCACCCCGCCGAGGCCAAGGTCATCTGCAACAAGGCCATCTCCGCCGCGCAGGCTCGCCTTGCCGCACGTAAAGCACGTGACCTCGCACGCCGGAAGGGTGCGCTCGACACGGCTCTGCCCGGCAAGCTCCACGACTGCTCCGACCGCGACCCGGAGGGCACCGAGCTCTTCCTCGTCGAGGGCGACTCCGCCGGCGGTTCCGCCGTCCAGGCACGCCAGGCCAGCTTCCAGGCGATCCTCCCGCTGCGCGGGAAGATCATCAACGTCGAGAAGGCCCGGTTCGACAAGGTCCTCTCCAACACCGAGATCCAGGCGATCATCGGTGCCATGGGCACGGGCATCGGCGAGGAGTTCAACCTCGACAAGGCCCGGTATCACAAGCTGATCCTGATGACGGACGCCGACGTGGACGGCGCGCACATCCGCACGCTGATCCTCACGTTCCTCTTCCGCCACATGCGTGAGCTGATCGAGGCCGGCTACGTCTATATCGCCTGTCCGCCGCTCTACAAGGTGAAGCTGGGCAATCAGGAGCAGTACATCGAGAAGGAGCCGGAGCTCGAGGACTGGCTGCTTGACCGCAACGCCTCCGACATCCAGGTGCACCCCGCCGACGGGCCCGCCGTCTCCATGTCGAAGTCCCGTTTCCAGCGCTACCAGCGCCTGCTGCGCGAACACGACGGCTGGGCGGCCGCGCTCCGTGGCACATACGGGCACGGCGTCACCGACTTCCTCCAGGTCACCGGCCTCGTCGAGCGGGAGCCCGCCGACCTCGACGCCCTCGCCGACGCGGTGGCGAGGGCGACCACCGCCACCAGCACCCTCTCCGTGGTGTCGAAGGACGAGGCCCGCGGTGTCGTCCAGGCGCGTTCGGTCGAGACCCGCACGGGTGAGGCCCGCACGGCCTCCATCCCGCTCGAGATCTTCCAGGCGCGTGATCTCGTCAAGCTGCGCCAGTCCCGTGCCGCCCTTCGCGAGCAGGTGGGCGACGCGCCCTTCGTCGTGCGTCGTGGCGCACGTTCCCGTGATGCGGCCACCTTCGACGACCTTGCGGCCACGATCCTGGAGCTCTCACGGGAGGGCATCCAGCTCAGCCGTTTCAAGGGTCTGGGTGAGATGAACTACGAGCAGCTCTGGGAGACCACGATGGATCCCGAGCGGCGCATCCTGCAGCAGGTCGACCTCGAGGACGCGCTGGCGGCCCACGATCTGTTCTCGGTCCTCATGGGGGACCAGGTCGAGCCGCGACGTGAGTTCATCGAGACCAACGCCCAGAAGGTCAAGAATCTTGACGTCTAGATGAATCAGCCATCCAGCGACCGACGGCCTGCGGGTCGTGTCGCAAACGTCCACGGCTGCCCGCGCATCGGATCGGCGGCCGCATCGTCAGCGGAGAATGAGGTGAACGCCTAGTGGCAATCGACCGACACGGACGCATCGAGCCGCGCGATCTCGGCGTCGAGATGAGCACGTCCTACCTCGACTACGCCATGAGCGTGATCGTGGGACGCGCCCTGCCCGACGTGCGTGACGGCCTGAAGCCGGTGCACCGCCGGATCCTGTACGCCATGAACGAGCAGGGCCTCCAGCCCGAGCGCTCGTACGTGAAGTGCGCGAACGTCGTCGGCGAGGTGATGGGTAAGTTCCACCCCCACGGCGACAGCGCCATCTACGACGCGCTGGTCCGTCTGGCCCAGCCGTTCTCGACGCGCTACCCGCTGGTCGACGGTCAGGGGAACTTCGGGTCGAACGACTTCCCCGCCGCCGCCATGCGGTACACCGAGGCGAAGCTCACCCGAATGGCGACGGAGCTGCTCCGTGACATCGACGAGGACACCGTCGACTTCACGCCCACGTATGACGACAAGGGTAAAGAGCCCCTCGTCATGCCGGCGCGCTTCCCGGCGCTTCTCGTCAACGGTGGCGCCGGTATCGCGGTCGGTGTGGCCACCAACATCCCGCCGCACAACCTCGGCGAGATCGTCGATGCCACCGTCGCCATGATCGACGACCCCGCCATCGACATCGACGGACTGATGAAGCATGTGCAGGGCCCCGATTTCCCGAGCGGTGGGTTCATCGTCGGTCGCTCGGGCATCGCCGACGCCTACCGCACCGGTCGTGGGCGCGTGGTCATGCGTGGCCGGGCGCACAACGAGCCGTTGAAGCACGGCAAGAACGCCATCATCTTCACCGAGTTGCCGTACCAGGTCGGTACCGCCGACTTCGTCCGCAAGATCGCCGAGCTGGCCAAGGACAAGGTCATCCCCGAGATCTCCGGCCCGGACGACGTCCGTGACGAGAGCGGCCGCGACGGTCTGCGCGTCGTGATCGAACTGAAGCGTGACGCCGTGCCGAAGGTGGCGCTGAACAAGCTCTACAAGCACACCCAGGCGCAGACCACCTTCGGCGTCAACGCGGTCGCCCTGGTCGACGGTGCGCCCAAGGTGCTCGGCCTGCGCGACTTCATCCGCCACTACCTCGACCACCAGCGTGAGGTCATCACCCGGCGCTCGCGCTTCCGGCTGAACCGGGCCGAGCAGCGGGCCCACATCCTCGAGGGCCTCCTCATCGCGCTCTCGAACCTCGACGAGGTCATCGAGCTGATCCGCTCGTCGCCCGACCCCGAGACGGCGCGCCACGGCCTCATGTCGCGCTTCGACCTCACCGAGGTCCAGGCGCGCGCCATCCTCGACCTGCGTCTTCAGCGGCTCACCCAGCTGGAGGCCGGCAAGATCGAGGAGGAGCACGCGCAGCTGCTCGAGACCATCGCCGAACTCCGCGCGATCCTCGGGGACGAGTCGAAGGTGTACGCGATCATCCGCGAGGACCTGCTCGAGATCAAGGAGCGCTACGGCGACGAGCGTCGCAGCGAGATCGTTCCCGCCGAGGGCGAGATCGACATCGAGGACCTCATCGCCGAGGAGGAGATGGTCATCTCGATCACGACCTCCGGCTACATCAAGCGCCTGCCGGTCTCCACCTACCGCGCACAGCGGCGCGGGGGCAAGGGCCTGCGCGGCGCGAAGGTGAAGGACGACGACTACGTCGCGCACCTCTTCATCGCCTCGACACATGACTGGCTCCTGTTCTTCACGAACCAGGGTCGTGTCTACCGTCAGAAGGTGCACGAGCTGCCGCAGGGCGCACGTGACGCCCGCGGTCGCCACATCGCCAACGTCCTCGCCCTCAGGCCGGACGAGGAGGTGCGCCAGGTCTTCAACACCCGTGACTACAGCGAGGGGAAGTACCTCCTGCTCGCCACCCGCGACGGAATGGTGAAGAAGACCGAGTTCACCGCCTACGACACCATCCTCAAGGAGGCCGGCATCATCGCCATCCGCCTGGTGGACGACGACGAGCTGATCGGGGCCGCCCTCACGGACGGTGACGACGATGTGCTCTTCGTGTCCGCCCGTGGCCAGGCGGCCCGCTTCCACGAGGGACAGGCCCGCCCCATGGGCCGCGATACCCGCGGCGTGCGCGCCATGACACTGAAGCCTGAGGACAGGGTGCTGTCCGTCTGCGTCGCCAACGACGACGAGGATCTCCTCGTGGTCACCGGCAACGGCTACGGCAAGCGCACCCCGATGAGTGACTACCCTCGCAAGGGGCGTCCCACCCAGGGCGTGCGGACCATCAAGGTCTCCGGCAAGAAGGGCGAGCTCATCACCGCCCGCCCGGTTCGCGACGGACAGGAGCTCCTGCTCATCTCGCAGATGGGCCAGATCATCCGCATCGGTGTCGACTCCATCCGCAGGATGGGTCGCTCCACGGAGGGCGTCAAGCTCATGGTCATGCGGGAGGAGGACCAGGTCGTCGGCATCGCGCCGGTGGAGGAGGGCTCCGACGTCCCCACCATGGATGGCGAGACCGCAGATGACGGTGCCGCCGGCACCTCGGCCGATGCCGACCCGGCCACCGACGCCGCGGGTGACGCCGAGGACTGATCGGGCGACGATCCTCCGGGATCGCCGACATCGACATCGCGACATCGAGGGGCGGGCGACCGCCTCTCGATGTCGGTCCTCCGGCGATGCCACCGATACCGCATCGTGGTCGACGCATGTCGGCACGGCGGTACCCTGTGAGGGGTGGATGCCCTCTGGTCACACGGGTACGTGACATCGCGCGATGCGGCGACGGACGCCCTCCGTCATCCGCGGATCCTCGCCGTGGCGGCCGCGGCCCATGCCGCCGCGCTCACCGATCCCCACTTCGGTCCCGCACACGTCCGGGACGGGTCGGCCGCCCTCTTCCGCGAGGTGCAGACCGCGTGGTCCGATCGCGACCGCGCCCGGCTCAGGGATCTGGTCGCCCCGGATCTGATGAGTCTGTGGGACGAGCACCTCGACGACTTCGCCGCGAAGGGGTGGGTCAACCACGTGGAGGTCCACTCGGTGGGCATCGAGTACGTCGGGTTGATCAATCACCGCGACCCGCGGACCGATCGCGTCGTCGTGCGCATCTCGGCCCACATGGACGACTACGTCACGGACGCCGGGGGAACGGTGATCCCGCACAACGGCAACCCCGGCCGGGAGTCGTGGCTCCGGGAGTACTGGACCCTCGCGCCCCTCGGGGCGGGATGGCAGCTCGTCCTCATCGAACAGGACGAGGAGGGTCTCCACAACCTGACCGACCCCGTGCGGCCACTCCCCGGACCGGCGGTGACCGACGCGTGATCATCCCCATAGAATGCGCCGCGTGATCCGCGGCTCCCGATCCCTCGCCCTGCTCGCCGCTCCGGCGGCGGTTCTTCTCTCTCCATCGGGTGCGTTCGGCGCGGCCGGAGGTGGAACCGGCGGATTCGGTGGCGGTGGTGGCGGCGGTGGCGGCGGATTCGGTGGCGGTGGTGGCAGCGGGGGTTTCGGCGGCGGCTACGGCGGTGAGTACACCCTTGGTCCCCGGGGTACGGTGATCGCGATGGGGCTCATCATCGCGTTCTTCCTCGCCGTCTGGATCGTCGGCATGATCGCCGCCAAGGCCGCCCGAAGGGCGGCCACGTGGTCCCGCGAGCACGCGGAACACCGCGACCGGACGACCAACCGGGCGCGCACGGAACGACGACGCGCCATCGCCACCGCCTCCGCCACGGCGGCGGGAGATGACCCCTACTTCGATCAGGCCGCCGTCCTCACCGGCGCCGAGCGGTTGTTCCGCCGGGTGCAGTCGGCGTGGCAGGCGCGGGACGTGGAGCTCCTGAAAACCATGGTCGCCCCCGATCTCATCGTGGAATGGAAACGTCGACTGGACGATTTCGCCCGGCGCGGATGGGTGAACCACATCGAGATCCACGACCTCGTCGTGGAGTACGTGGGCCTCGTCAACCGCGACGACGATGACGATGATCGTGTCGTCGTGCGCGTCGCCGCCTGGATGGACGACTACGTGGTCGACCGTTTCAAGCGCGTCATCCCCCACAACGACAACCCCGCCCAGGAGTCCTGGCTCCGGGAGTACTGGACGCTCCGGCCGACCGCCGACGGCGAATGGCGACTCGTCTCGATCGAGCAGGACATCGAGGGAGAGCACAATCTCTACGCGCCGCTCATCGCCCTGCCGGACGAGGATCTGGCGGGTCTGCGCGACGAGGCCGCCGTTGAGCACGCGCAGGCGAACGCCACGGCTCCCGGCACGAACCTCGGCGAGCTCGTCGACGTCGACTTCGACGACGATGCCATGCTGCAGGCACGTGATCTGGCTCTGGTGGACGGTCGGGTCGATCCGGACGTCATCGCGGTGTCCGTCCGCCGCCTCGTCGCGGCGTGGGCGGAGGCCATCGACGGTGACGACGACGCCCTGCTCGCCATCGCGCCCCGGCTCATCGTCGACGAGATGCTCCGCCCCGCCGGCCCCTCGTCCCGGCTCGTGGTCCGCGGCCCGCGGGTGAAGGACGTCACGGTCCGCAGCGTGGTTCGCGCCCAGCCGGTGTCGGTCGTGGTCGACGTCGCCATGGAGGGCGTCCGCTACGTGGAGGACCGCGACACCGTGGTGGTGCTCTCGGGCGACTCACGTCGACGCGTCGCGTTCGTTGAGCGCTTCGTGCTACGCCTGTCGGACGATGATCCCGCGGTTCCGTGGCGTCTGGCCAAGGCCCAGGTGCTGGTGCACGCGACCGGGGCCTGATCGGATCCCGACCCGCGCCGTGCGGCGATGCGCGTCGGATCCGGTCGGTCGTTCCCCTGTCGGAGCACGTCGCCCGCGTCTCGGACCGAGGCCGCTAAGCTCTTCGCGGATGTGTCAGGCCGCTTGGACGACGATGGGTGCGGGCGACATGGCGGGAAGCTGTTCGAAGGACATCACGCACGTACGTGAGTGCGGGAGCCGCCGGTGACTCCCTCACCGGACGGCGGCGTCGTGCGCCGGGTGCCGGATCTCGTCGCTGATGATCGACCGTTCGAGCGGGGGTCACCGGACACGGTCTGGACCACCACCGATCCACCTCGGGCGATCCGCGCCATGGGGTTCCTCTTCGTCCTGGCGGGCTTCGTGCTCCTCGGCAGCTCGATCCTCGAGCGGGTCATCGGCGTCGCACGTGGCGAGGCCGTCGTCGACGTCTCCCAGATCGTCGTGGTGGTCGTTCCCATCGCCCTCGGGGTCATCGGGCTGGGCGTGGTGCTCCGTCTCCTCGCCCACCGAATCCCGCCCGTCGCCGCCCTCATCGGGCCGCTCCTGGGCGTCGCCCTCGTGGTGGCGCTCAACCTTCTCACCAACGACGCAACGGCGGGTGCGCAGGTCGCCCTCCTCCTCCCGGTCGTCTACGCGGCCGCCTATCTGGAGCGCCGCGGCACCGTACTCGTCACGGCGTGCTCCGTCGCGGGCCTCATCGCGGTGGCGGTGATCATCCTCCCCGCATCCGCGGCCTTCCAGGACGCGGTCTTCGGATCGGTCATCGCCGTGCTGGCGGGGATGTCGGTCGCGCACGCGCGTCGCCAACGTGAGCGTGGACTCGCCGAGCTCCGGCGACGTGCCGACATCGACGCGCTGACCGGCGCGTGGCTGCGCCACGTTCTCGACGCCGCCATCCGGCGGCTGGTCGACGAGCCGGCCTCGGTCGAGGGGGCGGCCCTCATCATCATCGACGTCGACCATTTCAAGTCCATCAACGACCGGGAGGGGCACACCGCGGGCGATGCCGCGCTCCGCCACGTGGTGAGCGTGCTGCGTGGCAACGTCCGCCCGGCCGACCTCATCAGCCGCGTCGGAGGCGACGAGTTCGCCGTCCTCTTTCCGGAGTGCTCTCGGGACTCGGCGATGGAGCGTGCCGAGGCGGTGCTCGGGGAGCTCCGTGCGAACCCGGTGCATCTCGGTGGCCGGCTCGTTCCCTTGTCGGCGAGCGTGGGTGTGGCCCACTGTCCCGACAACGCACGAAGCGTCGACGAGCTCTACCGGGCCGCGGACGAGGGCCTCTACCACGCGAAGCGTGCCGGGCGCGACCGCCTGGGAGTGCCGGCATGACGGGGACCCAGAGCCGCGCTCACCGGACGGCGGGACTCCAGACTCGCGAGCCGTTGGAGGCGGCGCGTCTGGCCAGTTCACTGCTCGGTGTCGCGGCCGTGCTGCTCTTCATGAAGAACTGGACGTCGCTGCTGCTGTTCGGATCGACCGAACCCGACGGCCGGGAGGTCTCGGGCGCGACCCTCATCCTCACGAGCGTGGTCGTGCCGGCGGCGCTCCTGCTTGTGGCGCTCGTCCTGCGCGACGAGACCGTGGCGCGGTGGGGGTTCACCGGGTTCGTCACCGCGGCCATGATCCTCGCCCTCACCGGAGCGGTGATCCTGGGCACGGGCGACGACTCGGCGGGGGCGCAGGCGTTCTTCGTCCTGCCCATGATCTGGGCGGCGTTCTACCTGCGCCCGCTCGGCTTCGTCCTCATCGCCCTCGCCGCGGCTGCGATGATGGTGGTGGTTGCGCAGGTCGTCACACCCGGCGGGATCGCCGGCGGCGTGCTCTTCCTCATCGCGGCGGTTCTCACCACCGGTGTCCTGATCTTCCGGGAACGGCGTGCGACCGAGGTCACCGAGCAGCTGCTCGAGATCCAGGCGAACACGGATGCGCTCACGGGACTCTCGTCGCGGCGCGTCCTCGACGAGGCGCTCGACCGCGGTCTGATGACCCCGGGGCATCGTCTGAGCCTGCTCCTGATCGACATCGACCACTTCAAGTCCATCAATGACCACGGCGGTCACCTGGCGGGCGACAACGCCCTTCGTGCCGTCGCGTCTCTGATCGGTGGTGCGGCGGGGCCGTCCGACGTCGCATGCCGGATGGGGGGCGACGAGTTCGCCCTGCTTCTCATCGACCTGGACGAGGACGACGCGCTCACGATCGCCGAGCGGCTCTGCTCCCTGGCCCGTGAGATCGCGATCCCGTCCGGCGCCGGCCTTCGGGGCGACGGCCGGATGTCGGTCAGCGTCGGCGTCGCCCGGGCCCCCGGTGACGCCCGCGACGTCGCCGCCCTCTACGAGGCGGCGGACCGCCGGCTGTACGCCGCCAAAGCACGGGGTCGGGCACGGGTCGTCGTCGTGGACCGCGCTGAGTAGGCGATCCGCTACCGGAGCGCCATGCGGTCCTCGCCTCGGGGATCAGCCGCCGCCGAGGACGTGTGCGATCTGAGTCCGCCGGCCATCCGGGAGACGCTGCCCGCCGAGGCGGGTGGCCCCGCCGCGGCTACTCGTAGACGACGACGTCCGGAGCCGGGTCCAGGCTCATGACCTCGTCGGGGGTCATGACGCGCTGGCCGTACTCGACGTCCTCTTCGTAGAAGAGCTTGAAGCCGTAGGGGAAGGTCTTGCCGCGCTCCGGGCTCGTGATGCTGGCGTAGGTAGCCGTCTTCTGCTCCGGTGTGCCGAAACCGTCCACGTTGAACGCGATGGCGACGCCCGGCCGGTCGACCACCTGGGAGCGGTCCTTCAGTTGGTAGTCCTTGAACTGGTGGACGATCAGCGCCTTCTGAGGAAGGTTGTGCTCGTCGACGATCTCCTGGAGGTACTGCGAGACCTCGTTGATCTCCTGGGCCGTGATCGTCCCGATCACCTGGCCCGGCACCTTGTCCTTGGGCACGGACCACTCGGGGTCGAGCGCCAGCGACACATCGGGCATCTCGAGGTACTTGCGCAGGGCCTTCACCTCGTCCATCCACTTCGCGTGACCGGGCTGGATGTCGAGGATGAGGATCGCCCCGTTCTGGCGGGCGGCGCTCAGGTACTCGTCGATGGCCTCGCTGCTGTAGCGCGTGCTGTAGAGGCCCGTCGTCGTGGGATGGGGGTGGGCCATCGTCGCGATGAGCTCCAGTGCCGGCATCACCGGTTTGTCGCCGATGTCGTACGACGGGACCACGCGGGACACGAGACGGTCGGCTGCCTGGGTCGGCGTTCCGACGCCGAGGTCACCCAGCTTGGACTCTCCGTACGGCGCCCCGAAGGTGGCGACGATGCGGAACGTCGGCAGAAGCGTGCGGTGGCCGTCGCGGTACGTGGGTCCGGTGACCTCGGCCCCCGGGTTGTGGGCGTCGGCCGTGCTGTGCTTGTCCGGGCCCAGCAGGTTGGTGGCGCTCACGGCGACGAGGCCGACGATCGCAGCGGCCACGATCGCGGCACCGATACGACGACGCCGAGTCTGGCGTCGACGCGCCCGGCGGCGCTCAACTCGATCATCACGATGGAATTCCACGGGCTGGGGATCATCCCACGTTCACGGGGAAAACGCAAAGGACAATCGGCCGCGGTGTCGAAACCCGGTCATTTACGACGCTTTCCGCGTCCCCTCGGTCGTCTCCCCCTCCGGCTGGGCGGCGAGACTGGCCTTGAGTGCCGCCATGAGATCGACGACCGGGGCGGGTTCGGCCGCGTCCTCCGGGATCACGGGGTCCTGCCCGTCGGCCTTGGCCTCCAGGAACGCGAGCAGCGCCGCCCGTGTCTCGTTGGTGTACCTGTCGGCCTGAAAGTCGTGGGTGAGCGCGTCGATCAACTGGTCGGCCATCGCGAGTTCGTCGTCGCGCACATCGATGCCGGCCACGCGATCCGCGATCTCATGGCGGTCCTCGAGGCGCAGATCGTCCACGTAGTGGAGCGTCTCCAGCACCAGGGCCCCGCCCATCGCGCGGACCAGGACCATGTGCTCCTTGGTCGACAGCACGAATCGTCCGATCGCCGCGCGGCCCGACCGTTCCATGGCGCGCAACAGGAGTGCGTACGGACGCTCCGCCCGTTCCTGCGGCTCGACCCAGTACGTCCGCTCGTAGAAGACCGCGTCCACCTGTGCCGCGTCGACGAACTCGAGGATCTCGATCGTGCGCTCCTGCTTCGCCGCGAATCGTTCGAGTTCGTCGTCCTCGACGGTGACGAAACGTCCCTTCGAGATCTCGTAGCCCTTGATGAGATCGTCGGGCCCGACCTCCACGTCCCGGACGGGATCCCAGCGCTTCTGCTTGACCGGGACGAGCGATTCCCGTGAAAGGTTGCGGAAGCTCACGTCACGCCGCTGCTGTGCGTTTCCGACCGCAACGGGGATCGTGACCAGCCCGAAGCTGATGAAGCCCTTCCAGATCGCGCGCATCGGTCTCTCCTCGGTTGACGCGATTCAACCAGAAACGCGGCTCTCCCAGGGATGTCCGGGCTCTTTCGCGACACGCGGTGCCCGCATGGAACGGCCCCGGTGCGGTTGCGTCAACCCTGCGCGGCAGGGTCATCGGACCCGGCGGACCGGATCGATGCGTCGCGACGACGCGATCCGGTCCGCCGGGCGTCCGCTACTGGGGTGGCGTCGCGGGCGGGACGTCGCCGATGGGTCGCGCGGGTGCCGGGGGAGCCTGGGGGCGCGGTGCGCCGCCGCGGTCGCGGCCCTTGATGAACGGCTCGAAGAGGTCGATCGGCAGCGGGATGATGATCGTGCTCGTCTTCTCCGACGAGATCTCGTTCATCGTCTGCAGGTATCGCAGCTGGAGGGCCGATGGCTCCTGGGCGATGACCTGGGCCGCCTGCGTCAGCTTCTCGGACGCCTGGAGCTCACCCTCGGCGGCGATGATCTTCGCGCGACGTTCACGTTCGGCCTCGGCCTGACGGGCCAGCGCCCGCTGCATCGCCTGCGGGAGCTCGATGTCCTTGACCTCCACGACCGAGACCTTCACGCCCCACGGGGCGGTCTGCTGGTCGATGATCTCCTGCAGGCGCTCGTTGATCTGCTCGCGCTCGGACAGGAGGTGGTCCAGATCGACGGTGCCCAGGACGCTTCGGAGGGTGGTCTGCGCGATCTGCGACGTCGCCACCAGGAAGTTCTCGACCTGGACGATCGCCTTCTCGGACTCGATCACCCGGAAGTACGCGACGGCGTTCACCTTGACGGTGACGTTGTCGCGGGTGATGACCTCCTGGGGAGGCACGTTCATCGTGATCGTCCGCAGGTCGACGGTGACGGCCTTGTCGATGAACGGGATCAGGAGATAGAGACCCGGGCCCTTCACGCCGAGCAGGCGTCCCAGTCGGAAGACCACGCCGCGTTCGTATTCGCGGGCGATCTTGATGGACGAGAACAGGATGATCGCGAAGATCGCGACCACGACGATGACGGCAATGGCTGCGCCGCTCATTCAGACTCCTCTGGTTCGGCCTCGACGGTGAGTACGAGGTCTTGCATGCGAGTGACGCGCACCCGACGTCCCGTCGGGATCCTAACCCCATCGTCCGTCACGGCCGCCCAGAGTTCGCCCTCCACGAACACCTGGCCGTTCTCGCCCTCGACGGCGCGCCGCACCTCGCCGATGTGGCCGATGAGGCCTGTGCGCCCCGTGGTCCGGGGCATGCGCCGGGCGCGGAGGGCGGCGCGGGCCACGAAGGAGAAGCCGGCGCCCACGATCAGTGCGCTGATGATGAGACCGGGGCGGGACACCACGGGGCCCTGCGCGTCGTCGAACAGGACGAGCCCGCCGAGGATCAGCGATATGACGCCTCCGGCGGCGAGGATGCCGAATCCCGAGACGATCGCCTCCAGCCCGAAGAGGGCGAAGGCCAGGAGCAGGAAGGCGATCCCGGCCCAGTTGAACGGGACCATCGCCAGTCCGAACGCGGCCGTCAGCACGAAGAGGGCACCGACGACCCCGGGCACGATGGAACCGGGGTTGAACAGCTCGTAGCCGATGGCGGCGATGCCCAGGCCGAGCATGGCGGTGAGGAAGTTCGGGTTGATGATGGTCTGGAGCAGCCGCAGGTACCACGGCATCTCCTCGAACTCGACCACGGCACCCTGCGTGCTGATGACGGTGCCGTCGATGCGCTGTCCGTCCAGCGCCCGGAGCAGTTCGGTCCTGTCGGCGGCGAGTCCGTCTGCGATCCCGTCCGCGACGGCCTGGCTGGCCGGGTAGTTCGCGCCCTCGGTGACCATGCGCCGAAACGCCTCGGCGTTGCGGTCCTTGGCCTCCGCCAGCGCGTAGATCTGCGCGGCGGCGTCGTTCCGGATCTTGGCGTCGAGGTCCTCGCCGGTCGAGCTGATGGGTGTCGCGCTGCCGATGTTCGTGCCCGGGGCCATGTAGAGGAGGTCCGAGGCGGCCGAGATGAACGCTCCCGCCGATCCCGCCCGTGATCCGGACGGCCCGACCCAGACGACGGTCGGCACCCGTGCGGACTCCATCTCGCGGATGATGTCGTGCATCGACGACATGAGACCACCGGGCGTGTCCATCTGGATGATGAACGCCTGTGCCCCTTCCCGGTCGGCGTCCTTCAGGCGCCGGGTCACGAACTGGGCCGTGGCGGGATCGATGGTCTCCTCGAGGACGACCCCGCGGATGGGTGCCTGCGCGGACGCCGAGGACGGCGCCTGTGCGGCCGACAGGCCGACGACGGCGGCGACGAGCAGAAGCAGACGGGTCAGGTGGGACATCCCCCTAACCGTATCGGGGCCCTCTATCGGCGCGGCGTCCGGGGTGGTCCCGGTTCATCCTGTGAGCCCGCGAAACGCCGGTCGGACCCGTCGCCCTGCACTTTCCGTCCTGATGAGACGATCCCGATCGTGCGACCGCCGCCCGTGGCGGTCGGCTCGTGGTGCCGGCGGTCGGTGTTCGCCTGCGCGTCCGTCAGGCGTCGTTCCCGTGGTCCGCCCGCGGGGGGACGCCGCTGATGAGCCCCGCGACCATGCGTCGCGGCATCTCGACCAGGCCGGCCGACGTGAAACCCCGGCGCGGTCGCGTCACGATCCTCTTGCCCGCCTGCACGGCGCGCACGACGTCCCGTGCCAGCCGGTCGCGGTCGACGTCCGGGAGGATGCCCAGGCGGCGCAGCCGCCGCCGTGCCGCGAACGACGGCGGGTACTCCATGATGGCGTCGGCCATGTCGGTCGGTTCGACGAATCCGGGCTGGACGGTGGTGACTCCGATCGGCAGCCCGCGCAGGTCCGCCCGCAGGCCCGCGGCGAACATGCTCGCCGCCGCCTTCGTCGAGGAGTAGGCGCACAGGCCGGGAATCGGCGCGACGGCCGACATCGACGACAGGACCACGATGTGCCCGTTCCCTCGCTCGATCATCGATGGGAGCACGCGCCGTGTCAGGTCCATGACGGCGGTGACGTTGAGGGTGACCAGCCGCTCGATCCGCGTGGCGTCCATCTCCCAGAACGCACCCGACTCATCGACGCCCGCGTTGTTCACGAGCACGTCGACCGGCCCGTTCGCGGCGACGGTGGCGTCGATCAGGTGCGCTCGTGCGTCGGCGGATGTCAGGTCCACCGACACCACCGTTCCGCTCAGGGGGTCGGCGACGGTCCGAAGCCGGCCCTCGTCGCGTGCGGCGAGGGTGAGACGGGCACCCGCCGCGTGGAATTCCTTTGCCATGGCGGCCCCGATGCCGCGGCTGGCGCCGGTGATGAGGACGTGTGCGTCGGTGAGGTTCATGGTCGCCGAAAGGTACCAACGCCCCCGGTGGTTCACGAATCCTCGCCCCACGTCGGCACCCCGTTCCAGTCACGGACTCCCGACATTGGCTAGCATCGTGCCGCTTGAGTCTTCCCGCGCCAGAGGAGATCCTCCCGCACCGCGACCCCTTCCTCCTGGTTGACGAGGTGGTCGAACTGACACCTGGCCACTCCGCCCGGGCGCGCTGGACCGTGCCCGCGGACGCCCCGTTCTTCGAGGGGCACTTTCCCGGCCATCCCGTCACACCGGGGGTTCTCATCATCGAGTCCCTCGCGCAGACGGGCGGGCTCGCGGTCCTCTCGGCGCCCGAGAACGTCGGCAGGCTGGCGCTCTTCGCCGGCATCGAGAAGGCGCGCTTCAAGCGCCAGGTCCTGCCGGGCGAGACCCTTGACCTCGAAATGACGCTCACGCGTCAGCGCGGACCGATCGGCGAGGGCACCGGCACGGCATGTGTGGGTGACGACATCGCCGTGCAGGCGACCCTTCGGTTCGCGATCATCGAAGGAGAGCAATGATCGCGGCACGTCCCATGGCCCGCCGCCGGGCGCGGCTCCACACCGTCGGGTCGTTCCTCCCCGAGGGGCGCCTCACCAACGACGACCTCGAGCGCATGGTCGACACGAGCGACGAGTGGATCATGACCCGCACGGGGATCCGCGAGCGCCGGATCGCCACGGGCGACGAGACCACGCTCACGTTCGCCGAGGGCGCGGCGCGGGACATCCTCGCCCGCGCCGGAATGGACGCCGCCGACCTCGACGCCATCATCGTCCCGACGGCGACCCCCGAGGGTCTCTTCCCCACCACCGCATGCCTGCTCCAGGACCGGCTGGGCGCGCACAGGGCCGCCGCGTACGACTGCCTCGCGGCGTGCAGCGGCTTCGTCTACGGCCTCGCGCAGGCGTACGGGTTCGTCGAGAGCGGACTCGCCGAGAACGTTCTCGTGATCGGTGCGGAGACCTTGACCCGGTTCACGAACTTCACCGACCGGACCACCTGTGTGCTCTTCGGCGATGGCGCCGGCGGGGCCCTTGTCACGGCGGGGGACGATTCGCACACCGGGTTCCTCGGCTTCGACATCGGTGCCGACGGCGGCATGGGCTACGAACTCGGGCTTCCCGTCGGCGGGAGTGCGAATCCCGCCAACCGTCCGTTCGAGAAGGACGACGCGTTCATCTTCATGAACGGACCCGCGGTCTTCAAGTTCGCCACCCGCGTCATCGTCGACTCCACGACGCGCCTCCTGCACGAGACCGGCGTCTCGGCCGACGACATCGACCTGTTCATCCCGCACCAGGCCAACCTGCGCATCATCGACCACGCCGTGGACAAACTCGGCATGGATCCCGAGAAGGTCGTCGTCAACCTCGAGCGCTACGGCAACACGTCGTCGGCATCCGTACCGATCGCCCTCTCGGAGGCGCGTGACGACGGACGCCTGCAGCCGGGCTCCCTGCTGCTCATGATCGCGTTCGGCGCCGGCCTCACCTGGGGTTCCACGATCGTCCGGTACGAACCGCCGGTGGCCGCATGATCGCCCTCATGTTCCCCGGGCAGGGCGCTCAGCAGGTCGGCATGGGCAAGGACCTGGCCGACGCCTACCCGGTCGCACGCGACACCTTCGCCGAGGCCGATGAGGCCCTGGGCTACGGACTCTCCGAGATCATCTTCACCGGGCCCGCCGAACGGCTGGTGCCCACGGACGTCTGCCAGCCGGCGATCCTCGCGATGTCGGTGGCGGCATGGCGTGTGGCGCGCGACCACGGCGTGCGCGGCGACCTCGTCCTCGGCCACTCGCTGGGCGAGTACTCGGCGCTCGTGGCGTGCGGGGCGATCGACTACGCCGAGTCGCTTCGGATCGTGGCTGAGCGCGGAGCCGCCATGCACGCCGCCGGCCAGGAGCGTCCGGGCACGATGGCCGCGCTCCTGGGACAGGACGACGACGTCGTGGAGGCGCTCTGCGAGGAGGCCGGCGAGGTCTGGCCCGCCAACTACAACTGCCCCGGCCAGGTCGTCGCATCCGGATCGGTCGAGGGCATCGATCGCTTCATCGCGCTCGCCGAGGAGCGCGGCCACAAGTCGTCGCGCCTCCAGGTGGGCGGTGCGTTCCACTCGCCGCTCATGGCGCCCGCGTCCAGCCGCCTCTCCCCGGCGCTCGAAGCCTGGACCCCGACGGCCACCGAGATCGGCTTCCTGTCGACCACCACGGTCGCGGTGGAGCCCGCCGACCGTCTGCGGGCCGTGCTGCTCGATCAGCTCACGTCGCCGGTGCGGTTCGGTCACGCCGTCCAGAAAGCCGTCGATCTGGGCGTCACCGAGTTCATCGAGATCGGTCCGGGACGTGTCCTCTCGGGTCTCGTCCGTCGCGTCAAGCGGGACGTCGCGACGTCACAGATCTCCGAGTCCAAGCACATCGTCGTCCTGGAGGGTGCCCGGTGAGCCAGGGTGTCGCCATCGTCACGGGTGCCAGCCGCGGGATCGGCGCCGCCTGCGCCTCCGCGCTCGCGCACGCCGGTTTCGACGTCGTCATCGGCTACCGACGTGACGCGGACGGTGCGGCCCGCACGCTCGCCGAGGTCGAGTCCGCCGGCGTCCGGGGGCTGGTCCACCAGGTCGAGGTGGCCGACGAGGCGTCGATCGGCGCGTTCGTCGCCGCGGCCGAGGAGTTCGGGGACGTCGAGGCGGCCGTTCTGAATGCCGGCATCACCCGCGACGGCCTTGCACTGCGGATGACCGCGGACGACTGGAACGAGGTCATCCAGACCAACCTGGGCGGCGCCTTCTTCACCGCCAAGGCGGTGCTCCGCGGAATGCTGAAGCGTCGCCGCGGTTCGATCGTCGCGGTCTCCTCCGTCGTCGGCCTCGGCGGCAACGCCGGGCAGGCCAACTATTCGGCGGCCAAGGCCGGTGTCATCGGCATGGCCAAGTCGCTGGCGCGCGAGGTCGGCGCGCGCGGCGTGCGTGTCAACGCCGTCGCGCCCGGCTACATCGTCACGGACATGACGGCCGATCTCACCGACGACCAGCGCTCCGCGCTCCTGTCGTCCACGCCGCTCGCCCGGCTGGGGGCTCCCGCCGACGTGGCATCCGCCGTCGCGTTTCTCTGTTCGCCGTCGGCGTCGTACATCACCGGGGCTGTGCTGCCGATCGACGGCGGCCTGTCCATGTAGAGGAGGAGGACCGTGGGGGTAAACGACAGACGCCGTGTGGTCATCACGGGGCTTGGATTGGTGACGCCACTGGGTACCGGGCGGGACACCGTCTGGGGGGGCGTGCTCGAGGGGAGGTCGGCCGCCGTGCCGATCACGCTCTTCGACACGTCGGAGCACGTGACCAAGTTCGCCTGCGAGATCAGCGACTTCGACCCCACGCAGTACATGGACGCGAAGGCGGCCCGCCGCATGGACCGCTTCGCGCAGTTCGCTGTCGCCGCCGGCAAGCTGGCCGTCGAGGACGCCGGGATCGAGATCGACCCGGACTCCGACAACGATCGCATCGGCGCGATCGTGGCCTCGGGCGTCGGGGGTCTGAAGACCTTCGAGGACCAGGCCGGTGTCCTGCACCAGCGCGGCCCCAGCCGGGTGTCGCCCCTTTTCATCCCGATGATGATCGCCAACATGGGCGCGGCCCAGCTGTCGATGATGCTGGGCCTTCGCGGTCCGCTCTCGTGCCCGGTCACGGCATGCGCGTCCGGGAACCACGCCATCGGCGACGCACTCGAGGCCATCCGCCGGGACCAGGCCGACGTCATGCTGGCCGGTGGTGCCGAGGCCGCGATCACGCCCATCGGCATCGCCGCCTTCAACTCGATGAAGGCGCTGTCCACCCGCAACGACGATCCCGCCACAGCCAGCCGGCCGTTCGACGTCGATCGCGACGGCTTCGTCATGGGCGAGGGCGGCGCCGTGCTCGTCCTCGAGGAGCTTGACCACGCACAAGCACGTGGTGCGGACATCGTCTGCGAGGTGGTGGGCTACGGGATGAGCGGTGACGCCCATCACCTCACCGAGCCGGATCCGACGGCCAAGGGTCCCGCCCGCGCCATGACGATGGCGATGGACAACGCCGGCCTCGCGGCCGGCGACATCGACTACGTCAACGTGCACGGAACCTCCACTCCGGTGGGCGATCCCTCCGAGGTCAGGGTCATCCAGCGGGCGCTGGGTGCCGAGCGGGCCGCCGCCGTCGCGGTGAGCTCGACCAAGTCGATGCACGGCCACGCCCTGGGCGCCACGGGTGGCATCGAGGCGGCCATCAGCGCCATGGGCATCAAGAACGGCGTGATCCCCGCCACCATCAACGTGTCCGAACTGGATCCGGAGTGCGTCGGCGTCGATCACGTGCTCGACACACCGCGCGAGGCATCCCTCGGTGCGGTGCTCTCGAACGGTTTCGGCTTCGGGGGGCACAACGCCACCATCGCCATGAGGGCCTTCACGGGGTGACCGGCGCCCCGGGAGGTCCCTCCGCGCCGCTCTGGCGGCGACTGCAGTTCGCGTTCACCGACACGGTGTACGGACCGGGGACGAAGACCACCCCGTGGAGCTGGCTGGGCACCGAGCGCATCGCCGTGGGCAACCTTCCCACACCCCGATCGCTCCCGATCCTCCGTGACGAGATCGGGGTCACGCACGTCGTGAACTGCCGGGCGAAGGCCCAGACGACGTTCAGCGGTGACCTCTACTGGGAGCGGCGCACATTCGGTCCGGAGCGCGTGGCGGTCGCGACGATGTGGGACAACGGACGCCCGCAGGATCCCGCGGACTGGGCGCCCGCCGCCCTCTTCGCCGCCGAGGCGCTGAAGGATCCGGACGCCCGGGTTCTCATCCACTGCCAGCGCGGCCGGCGCCGGAGCGTGCTGGTCGCCTACGCCACGCTTCGCCTGAGGGGTCTCTCGTCGGAGGATGCGTCGCAGCTGATCCTCCGCCATCGCCGGGAGTCCCACCTGGTCCCGGCCTACCGTGAGAGCGTCGAGAGGTGGCTGGCGGAGACCGGACGGGTCGCCCCGTTCGTGGAATAAGGCCTGGACGGCGGGCGGTGCGCGTGGTATCACTCCGGCGCGGCTTTCGGAAGCCGGCCGTCGGCTCGGGACGAACAGCATTCAGGGAACGAATGGAAAAGCTGTCTCGCGCCGCGGTGGACACCAACTCACGCTGACACCGTCGGACGAGGCGGTTCCGGGAACCTGCAACACCGGGGCCGGTCTGGTGGCGTTGCCGCGTGACGACAGGGAGGTACGCCTATCGCAAACATCAAGATGCACGCATACGATCGGGATGCGCAGGCTGCGCATCTTCACATGATCCTCGTCACCTGCAACGCCCGCCCACCCGCGAAGCGGACGCGGAGGGCCCGACGCCCGCATGAGAGCGAGCCACCATGGGTGACCCCGGCGAACCACCTCGGACTCGCCGTCGCCCGGGTGATCGGCATCTGCCGGCCGGCGACAGGCGTCCCGCTCGCCGGTCTGTGGAGGGAGGGGAGGTCCGATGGCCGATGAGATCCGCGACATGGACACCATCGCGGAGCTCGTCCGCGATCGTTCTGAGGTCGACGATGAGTACGTACCCGCAGGAGCCGTCATCCTCTGCCTGTTCACGACCCTTCAGGGAGACACCCTCCTCGAGTATCACGTCGTCGGCGGGATGAACGCGTACACCGCCGAGGGTGTCATCCGCTCGTCCCTGCGCCGGTTCGAGCAGGACGACGGATGGGCCGGCATCGAGGACGACCTCGAGGACGTCTGACGTCCTGATCGCGGTGGATCTCCAGGACTTGCCTGGCCTGGCGGTGGGCTATCCACCCACCCGCCCCGGCCAACCGCCAGTCCCGGGGCTTTGCGCCGGTCCTCACGTGGATCAAGCGTGGCGTACTGTCGAGGGGTACGCGTACTTGCTGTGTCCTTGAGAAACGTGGCCGTGGGTTCGGCGGTGGGCTATCCACCCACCCGCCCCGGCCAGCCGCCGGTCCCGGGGCTTTGCGCCGGTCCTCACGTGGATCAAGCGTGGCGTACTGTCGAGGGGTACGCGCCCTTCCTGTCGAAGCCGCCGTCGCGACTGCTGGCATAATCCCCGGCAGTGGCCAAGCACATCCAGGTGACGGTCGACCGCCTCCGGCGGATCGCCCACATCCCCGAAAGGTCGAAGAAGCCGCTCGACCCCACGACGTGCCCCAAGTGCGAGAGCCATTTCCGCGATGAGGAGATGGTGGCCAACGCCCGCGTGTGCACCAACTGCGGCCACCACTTCGCCATCACGGCGCGTGCGCGTCTCGACCACCTGGCCGGGGACGGCGGGTGGCGCGAGATCTGGACCGAGCTTCGGGCGTCGGACCCGCTGCAGTTCGTGGACCTCGAGCCGTACCCGGATCGCGCTCGCAAGGCCGAGCAGAAGACGGACCTGGGCGAGGCCGTGGTCATCGCCGAACTCGAGATCGAGGGCCGGCCCTGCGTGGCCGCCGTCATGGACTTCGCCTTCATGGGCGGGAGCATGGGGTCCGTCGTCGGCGAGAAGATCGCCCGCGCCTGTGACCGGGCCATCGAACTCGGCGTCCCGCTGGTCGCCGTCAGCGCGTCGGGCGGTGCCCGCATGCAGGAGGGCGTGCTCGCCCTCATGCAGATGGCGAAGACGGTCGTGGCCTTTGAGGAGATGTCCGACGCACGCCTCCCCGTCATCGTCGTTCTGGCGCATCCCACCACCGGCGGCGTGTGGGCGTCGTTCGCCGCGCTCGGTGATTTCACGTACGCCGAACCGGGTGCTCTCATCTCGTTCTCCGGTCCCCGGGTGATCGAGCAGACGACGCGCGAGAAGCTGGCACCCGACTTCGGCCGCGCCGAGGCGCAGCTGAAGAACGGCCAGATCGACGCGATCGTCGACCGACGCGATCTGCCCGCCCGCATCGCACGGGTGCTCCGCATCTGCGACCGGCCGGGCCTCGCGCAGGCTCCGCCCCTCGCCCAGGCGCTGTCCGAAGCGAGCGGCGACCGCATGGGACGTGTGGCCGAGTCGATCGCGCACACGGTCACGCACACGCTCCCCCGCCTGCCCGGCAAGGTCGTGAAGCGTGTGGGACGCATGGTCGACACGCGCAGAGGGGAGGACGACGCATGAGCTCACGCTCCGCGGGTGGACGCTTCGTCCGGCGGATCGCGGGCAGGCTGGCACCGGGAGCGCCGGGCCCGTCCGAGTCGTGGGACCAGGTCCAACTGGCCCGTCATCAAGAACGCCCCTACCCCCTCGACCACATCCGGCGAATCTGCACGGAGTTCGAGGAGATCCACGGGGACCGCTACTTCGGTGACGATCCCGCCATCGTCGCCGGCATCGGGCGCTTCAACGACGAGCCGCTCGCGATCATCGGTGAGCAGAAGGGCCGTGACACGCAGGAGCGCACCTTCCGCAACTTCGGCATGCCGAGCCCGGAGGGGTACCGCAAGGCCATGCGCGTCATGGACCTCGCCGTCAAGCTCCGCGTGCCTCTCCTCACCCTCATCGACACCCCGGGCGCTTTCCCCGGTTCGGGTGCGGAGGACCGCGGTCAGGGCGGCGCGATCGCCCGCAGCATTGCGGCGATGGTCCGGATCCCGGTGCCCACCGTGGCCGTCATCGTGGGCGAGGGTTCGTCCGGCGGCGCGCTGGCCATCGGCGTCGCCGACCGCGTGCTGATGTTCGAGAACGCGACGTACTCGGTCATCTCGCCCGAGGGGGGTGCGGCCATCCTCTGGCGCGACGCCAGCAAGGCCCGCCTCGCCGCCGAGGCGTTCCAGCCCACCGCCGCCACCTGTTACCGCTTCGGCATCGTGGACGCCGTCATCCCGGAGCCCGAGGGTGGTGCGCACGCCGACCACGACGCCGCGGCGCAGCAGCTCTCACAGTACGTCGAGCGGCATCTTCGCGAGCTCCGATCCATGGACGACAGGGATCGTCTGCGCCAGCGCAGGCTGCGGTTCCGTCGGCTGGGCGCTCATCGTGAGTACGCCATCGGCGATCCGGCGGCCGTCGCGTCGGGTCGTGTCGAAAGCGGCGCGCCCAAGGCACCGTGACCGACGGGAACGGCGTACGCGAGGAGGTCCTGCCCGCGGACGAACGCGATGCCATCGCCACCCTCGTCCCGTTCGGCTACTCCCTCATCGGCGTCGAGCCCGGCAGTGACGCCGAGGAGTTCGGTGTGGCCCTCGAGGCGACCCTCGCACGGCTGTCCGACGCGCCATCCGGGAACCCGCGTCAGACCGCGGTCGCGCTTGGTGCGGCCTACGGTGACGCCGTCTGCCGCATCACCGGATGGGAGTGGGTCCGTCTCCTGCGGGGCGAGACGGCCACCCTGGCGGTCGCATCGGATGACCGGTCGGTGTGCACCGAGCCGATCGACGTGGTCCTCGACCGGCTGGCCGGAGGCACCGACGGGCACCTCGCCGGGTTCCTGGTGGCGCTTGAGCGCGGGCTGGTCTTCGACGCGGCGCCCGGTGACTACCGCGCACTTCCGTAGGGGCCGATCGCGGTGCGTCGTTCGTCCGGCCTGCGGTGATTCACCCGACCGGGGCGGATCGCCGCGGTGGGCACGGGGTCCGGACGTGCCGACGGGCGACGGCGACGTTGCTCAGACGTCGCCGTCGCCCGTGGGGGAACGTCGGGTTGTGGGGGCGGGATGGGGGATCCGGAGGTGACGGGTTCCTGATGCGCGGGGGGCGCGCCCGTCGTCCGGTCAGGGGCTATTGCGTGACGGGCTCCTGTTGCGCCTTCGAGAGACGCACCGCGTCGCGCAGAAGCTCACGATTCGTACGGGCGGGCATCGCCGTGTCACCGAGGACCTCGGCGAGCTCGCGGTGCCATTCGGAGAGACGCTTTCCGGGCGGACGGTCGGGGTCCACTCGGGTGAGATCGAGGGCCATCGCGGTGAGAGCTTTCAGCTCAACCGCCGGATCGGGACGTGCCATAGGGAGGGCTCCTTTGGGTCCGGTGGGAGGGGGCGGACGATCCGTCTATCGGCAGCCCCGATGAGGAACTTGAGCGTTTCCGCCGACGACTCTGCGCGACCCCCGTCGTGCGCCGGGCCGCAGGTTGTCCGCGTCAGTCGTCGTCCGGCGGAACGATCACCGTGAGCCGGGGGCCGACACCGATGGTGGCCTCCCGATGCCAGCCCAGCGGCTCGCCGTCGGCCTGGAAGGCGATCGGGTGATCGGCCCGTATCGCGATGGAGCGCGCCCGCCCGTCATGCACCCCGCGCGTGCCGAGGTGGGGGCTGTTGGCGCGGACGGCCCCGCTCAGAACCGCGGCCAGGATGTCGGCGCGGTGGCTGCGGATACCCAGCCATCGCAGCTCACCGTCGAACGTCGCACCGGGCACCACGTCCAGCGGCCGGGAGCCCACGTACGCGTAGGGTGATCCGGTCACCGCGATGAGGCTCGCGAACGCGTCGGGTGTCCCGTCGTCGACCGTGACCAGCGCACCGCCCGTCGGCCGTGACGCCCGGATCGCGCCCGCCACCGCCATCACCCCGAACCCGACGTTGCGGAAGTGGTGCTTGATCCACGGGTGCGACTCGACTATCTGGACGGTCTCGGCGTCGATTCCGAAGCCGGCGTTGACGCAGAACGTGCGCTCGACCTGGGGGGTGGTGATGCGGCCCAGGAGGATCTCCCGTCTCTGCGGTGCCCGCAGCGCCCTCCGGATGGCCGGAAGGGCCCTCCGCCCCGGATGTGGCCAGCCGATCGCGCGGGTGAAGACGTTGGTGCTCCCCCCGGCCACCGGTAGCAGAGCGGTCTCCGAGTCGGCCAGGGCGGCGGCGATGTCGGCGACCGTTCCGTCCCCGCCGAGGACGGCCACGATCGTGGCGCCGTCGGCCCGGGCGGCGTCGGCGAGCTCCGCCGCATGGTTGCGTCGCTGGGTCGTGTAGGTGACCACGTCGCACGACGTGGCGAGCACCTCGTGCACTTCGTCGATCAGCCGCACCGACACGCGGGTGGCCTCGGGGTTCACCACGAGGGCCACGCGCTCAGCCATCGAGACCGATCTCCACGTGGGCCAGGAAGCCGGCCAGGAGGAGTGACACGGTGTCCTCCCGCTCCTTCATCGGCAGGTGACCCGCGTCGGGGATGCGGACGAGGGTCGATCCCCGGATCCCCTCGGCCAGCACGTCGGCATCCGACGGCGGGGTGACGGTGTCACGCGTGCCCACCATGATCAGGGTCGGCACGTCGATCTCGTGAAGGCGGTCGGTCAGATCGACCTCGGCCATCGCCTCGTGATCGCGCGCCAGCGCCTCGGCCCCGTTCTCGACGATCCGCGCCACCTCCTCCTCACGCGTGGCGTCGTCGGCACCCGGCCAGGCGGAATCGACCAGCGTTCCCGCCATGCGCTGCAGGTCCTCGCGCGCGGCCTCGGCGCGGCCGTCCGCGACGTCGAACCGCGCCGCGCTCGAGACCAGCACGAGTCCGCTCACCTGTTCCGGCGCGATGAGGGAGAGGTGCATCGCGATCGCGCCGCCGAGCGCGTGCCCGACGAGCACGTTCGACCCCGGCAGGTCGCGGAGCGAGTGCGCGAGCCACTCGGCGTTGCCTCCGACCGTGCGCAGTGGCGTTCCGGCCGGATGACCGGGGAGCGCGAGGACGTAACAGCCCTCGAATCGCTGCTCCTGCCGGGACCAGGTGGACGTACCGCCGCCGACGCCGTGCAGGAAGACGGGACGTGGTGCCATCGGTGAAGTGTAGTGGGTCACGGGTCGGCGAAGGGCCGCGGAGACGCCGTCCGCCGGGAGGAGGACGGGCGGGTCTCTGGTAGGCTGGCCGTCCTGTGAAAGCCCTGCTCATCGCCTGTGATTTCGACGGGACGGTCACGCAGCGCGACACCCTCCATGTGATCGTGGAGGCGTTCGGAGACCCCCAGGTTTGGGATTCGCTCGAACCGGCGTTGCACGCGGGCGAGATGACGGTCGAAGACGCGCTGACACGACAGTTCGCCACCGTCCGGGCCACCCCCGAGGACGTGCGCCGCCAGGTGATGGCCCGCGCTCCCCTTCGCCGTGGTTTCGTGGAGTTCGCGGGCTGGGCGCGGGACGTCGGCCACGAGGTCATCGTGCTGTCGAACGGCTTCCGCTCCGTCATCGACCCCGTTCTCGGGGACGCGGGCCTGGGCGACCTCGAGGTCGTCGCGAACGACTGCACGTTCTCGCTCGACGGTGCGACCATCCGGTGGGACGACCGCGGTCCGCGGTGCGCGTCGTGCGACCGGCCGTGCAAGCGTGCGCCGCTCGCCGAGCGCCGATCGGGACGTGCCACGGTGATGATCGGTGACGGCATCTCCGATCGCTGCGTGGCCGATGTGGCCGACCGGGTCTTCGCCCGCGATTTCCTGGCCCGCGACCTCGCATCGCGGGGCCGGTCCTTCACCCACTACGACGACTTCGACCAGGTGCGCGCCGGGCTGGCGCGGATGGAGGCGGCCTCATGAGCTGGCGCGACGTTCCCGACGTGACGGGATCCCCGGACGGCTGGATCCGCATGGAAGAGGCGGTCCTGGCCCGCTGGAAGAACGACGACGTCTTCGCGCGCAGCCTGGAGCTCCGCGCCGACGCCGAGCCCTGGGTCTTCTACGAGGGGCCCCCCACCGCCAACGGGCGTCCGGGCTCACACCACGTCCTCTCGCGCGTCTTCAAGGACATCTTCCCCCGCTTCCACACCATGCGCGGGCGTCTCGTACCGCGGAAGGCCGGCTGGGACTGCCACGGTCTGCCCGTCGAGCTCGAGGTCGAGAAACAGCTGGGCATCTCGGGCAAGCCCGAGATCGAGGCGTACGGCATCGCCGAGTTCAACGCCCGCTGCCGCGAGTCGGTCAGCGGCTATCTGGACGAGTGGGAGCGCCTCACCGAGCGCATCGGCTTCTGGGTCGACACCTCCCAGGCGTACCGCACCATGGACACGTCGTACATCGAGAGCGTGTGGTGGAGCCTGAAGACCCTGTGGGACCGCGGCCTCATCTACGAGTCCGACAAGGTCGTCCCCTACTGCCCCCGCTGCGGAACCGCCCTGTCGAGCCACGAGGTCGCCCAGGGCTACCGCGATGTCGACGATCCGTCGGTGTACGTGCGCTTCCCCCTCACGGACGAGCCCGGCACGGCGCTCCTCGTCTGGACCACGACCCCGTGGACCCTGCCGGCCAACCAGGCGGCCGCCGTCCACCCGGACGTGACCTACGCGCGTGTGACGAACGGTGACGAGCACCTGATCCTCGCCGAGCCGCTTGTGGAGCGGGTGCTGGGTGAGGACGCCGTCATCGAGGAGACCTTCCCCGCGTCGCGTCTCGTGGGGCGCACCTACGGTGCGCCGTTCCCCTACGTCGACGGTGCCCATGTCGTTGTGACGGCCGGCTTCGTCACCACCGACGACGGCACCGGCATCGTCCACATCGCACCGCCGTTCGGTGAGGACGACCTCGCCGTCGGCCGCGCGAACAACCTGCCGCTCACGAACCCCGTCGACCGTCAGGGTCGCTACACGTCGCAGGTGACCGACTACGAGGGCCGCTTCGTCAAGGAGGTGGACGACGACCTCATCGCCGATCTCACCGGCCGCGGACTCCTGCTGCGGGCCGCGAAGTACACCCACGCCTATCCGCATTGCTGGCGGTGCAGCACGCCCCTCCTCTACTACGCCAAGCCCTCGTGGTACATCCGCACCACCGACGTCCGTCAGCGTCTGCTCGACCTGAACGCCGGGATCGGCTGGCATCCCGGCCACGTGCGCGACGGACGCTTCGGCCGCTGGCTGGAGGGCAACGTCGACTGGGCCATCTCCCGTGAGCGCTACTGGGGTACCCCGCTCCCGCTGTGGCGCTGCGGCGACTGCGACGTGGTCACGGCCGTCGGAGGGTTCGACGAGTTGCGCGAGCGCGCCGTCGTGTCCCCCGGCGACGACTTCGATCCGCACCGTCCCCACGTGGACGACGTGCGCCTGCGCTGTACCTGCGGCGGCGAGGCCGAGCGGGTGCCCGAGGTCATCGACGTCTGGTACGACAGCGGCGCCATGCCGTTCGCCCAGCACCACTACCCGTTCGCCGGAGAGGACGCGCTGGCCGGCCGCTTCCCCGCCGACTACATCTGCGAGGCGCAGGATCAGACCCGCGGATGGTTCTACTCGCTGCACGCCGAGGCGGCCATGCTGTTCGACGAGGTCGCCTACCGGAACGTCGTCTGCCTCGGGCTCATCCTGGACGGCGACGGCCAGAAGATGAGCAAGAGCCGCGGCAACGTCATCGAGCCGTGGTCCGTGCTGGAGCGGTCCGGCGCCGATCCCTTCCGCTGGTACCTCCTCACCGCGCAGCAGGCCGGCGAGTCCTTCCGCTTCAGTCAAGAGGCGATCGACGACGCCATGCGGCGATTCCTCCTCACGCTCTGGAACACCTACTCCTTCCTGGTCACGTACGCGGCGCTGCCCGACGGCTGGGTACCCGGGGACGGCGCGCCCCCGGTCGCCGATCGGCCGGCCATCGACCGCTGGGCCCTGGCCCGGCTCGCCGAAACCGTCGACGAGGTCACCGAGTCGCTCTCCGAGTACGACGCCTTCTCCGCCGGTCGCGCCATCGCGGCCTTCGTCGACGACCTCTCCAACTGGTACGTGCGCACCGGTCGCCGCCGCTTCTGGCGTTCCGAGGAGCGGGCCGACCAGCACGCCGCCTTCGCGACCCTCCACGAGTGCCTCACCACGCTCGCCCATGTCGTCGCGCCGTTCTGCCCCTTCGTCGCGGACGAGCTCTACGCGAACCTCGTGGCGGCCCATGATCCCGAGGCCCGCCCGAGCGTCCACTTGGCCGACTGGCCGGCGGTCGACCCGACGTCCCGCGCCCCCGGACTCGTGGCCGCGATGTCCGCGGTCCGCGACGCCGTCTCGCTCGGGCGATCGGCGCGGAAGGACGCCAGGATCCGCGTCCGTCAGCCCCTGGCGGAGGCCGTGGTCGCATGCTCACCCGCGGACGCGGAGGCCATGGCGGCGCACGTGAGGCTCATCTCCGACGAGCTGAACGTCCGTGAGGTCCGGTTCGTCACGGACCCCGCCGAGCTGGTCGAGATCACCGTGAAGCCCAACTACCGTTCCCTCGGCCCCCGGTTCGGCAAGTCCATGCCGGCCGTCGCCGCGGCTGTCGCGGCCCTCGACGGCGCCGACACCGTACGGGCGCTGGACGACGGGGCCACGGTCGCCATCACCGTCGACGGCGCTCCGCACGAGCTCGTCTCCGACGACATCCTGCGCGAGGTCCGCCCGTCGGAGGGCTACGTCGTCGCCACGGACGGTCCCATCGCCGTCGGTCTCGCCACCGCTCTCGACGGCGAACTGCGCCGGGAAGGGCTCGCCCGCGAGGTGATCCACGCCGTGCAGGCCGTCCGGAAGAACGCCGGACTGCGTGTGGAGGAGCGCATCCGGCTCCACCTCGACGGATCGGGTCCGCTTCGCGAGGCCTTCACCGAACACGGCGACCGCATCCGCAGCGAGACGCTCGCCGAGTCGATCACCACCGGTCACGGTGCCACCTTCGCCGGGATCGCCCGCGAGGAGCACATGCTGGACGGCGAGCCGCTCGCCATCCGCCTGGATCGCGTCTGAGCGACGGCCGGCGGCGGGGTTTCGGACCTCCCGTTCCGCCGGCATGTCGACACGGCGGGTGTCCGGGAGTAGTGTCGTCTTCATGAAAAGAGCATGTCGCCGATCACTGCTCGGGATCGCCGTGGCGGGGTTCGCCCTCGTTCCCGCCGCGCAGGGCGCGGTGGTCGTGAACTCGAGCGTCGCCGGGGTGAAGCTTCAGATGACCAAGGAGCGGGCGCGGGCCATTTTGGGGAAACCCGCGGCCACCCGCACGGTTCCTCACCCGATCACGGGTTCGGTGACCATCCACACATACCGCGGGCTGGTGGTCCACTACTTCTTCGGCCGGGTCGGGCACATCGTGACCACGCGGCCGGGTGAGCGCACGCGACGGGGTGTCGGGGTGGGATCGACCGAGGCGCAGGTGAAGGCACGGATCGGCGGCGTCAGATGCACCACGCCGGTGCCTGGCCGCCGGTCCTGTTCGGTCGGGAACTTCCGGCCCGGTACGGCGGTCACCGGCTTCGACATCGCGAGCGGGAAGGTCGTCCGGGTGGTCGTCGGGAACGTCATCGACTGACACCGGTCCCGGTCGGGACACCCACGGGTCGGGTGGCGTGGGCAATCCGCTACCGTTCTCTGACGATGCGACTTCGACGAGTTCTTCTGGGGGCGGCGGCGGCTCTCACGGTCGCCACGGCCGCGGGATGCGGCGACGTGGCCGATCAGATGCCCAGGGTCAGCGGGGCGTTCGGCGAGAGGGCCGACATCACGATTCCGTCGGTCGATCCCCGTGGCTACGCGGTCAGGACGCTCATCTCGGGTGACGGCCCGGTGGCCCGCCCGGGTGATGTCGTCGACATCCGCTTCTCGGTCGTCTCGTGGGAGAGCGGACAGAGCCTGGGCAGCAGCCACGAGCAGCAGGTGTCCATCCCGATCACGGCGGCTCCGGCAGAGAGCGAGGGGCTGAACGAGGCCCTCATCGGCAAGCGCGTCGGCAGCCGCGTCATGGTCGTGCTGCCGCAGTCCGGAATGGACGAGACGGGCGCCGAGGTCACCGAGACGGCCGTGATCGCCATCGACGTCATGGACATCGCGTTCCGCGCACCGGACGGGCCGGTCACCCAGGCCGGACCGGGGCTTCCGATCGTCGGGGGTCGCCGCGGGCACAAGCCCGAGATCACCATCCGCGCATCGGAGCCGCCGACCGAGCTCGTCGCGCACACCCTGATCCCGGGTGACGGCGCCGTCGTCCAGGCCGGGGACGCCATCGTGGCGCAGTACGTCGGGGTCATCTGGGACGACGGCAGGCAGTTCGACGCGTCGTGGGACCGTGGATCACCCGCCACCTTCCCGGTGGGGCAGGGCCAGGTGATCCCGGCCTGGGACACGGCGATCGTCGGGACGAGGATCGGCAGCCGCGTCCTCATCGTGGCTCCACCGGCCGAGGGTTACGGCCCGGACGGCAACGAGCAGGCCGGCATCTCGGGCACCGACACCCTCGTCTTCGTCGTGGACATCCTGGGGGTCGTCCCCGAGAGCTAGGAGTTGTGGCCGGTCAGGCCCCCTGGCCGCCCCAGGTCGCCTGGCGACGGCCGAGAAGCACGTCGTTGTCGGCGCGCAGACGCTCCCAGATGGCGTCGGGGTCCGTCAGGCCCAGCTTCTCGATGATCTCGTCCAGCCGCACGATCTCGCGCGGGTCTTCGATGCGGAGTCCGACGATCTGTCCGTCCGCGGTGACCGTGCCGACGCTCTCGTAGCCGTCCAGGCGCTCCATGCTGATGTCGGCGAACGGCTGACAGGATCGGATGCTGAAGTAGATGGCCACGCCGGTGCTCCTTGGTCTATTCGGTGTTGATGACGCCGTCGATCAATTTTGACAGCTTCTTCGGTTTCGGGACCCCGGCGATGCGGTCGATCTCCTCGCCTGCGGCGAACAGGAGGACGGTCGGGAGGCTCAGGATCGCGTACCTGGCGACGATGTCGGCGGCCTCGTCCGCGTTCAGTCGCACGCAGTCGAGCCGGTCGCCGTACCGGGTGGCGACGTCGGCGATGAGGGGTTCGACCCTTCTGCAGGGCACGCACCACGGTGCCCACACGTCGACGAGCACGGGGACCGCGGCTCTGATGACGCGATCCTCCCACGCCTCGGGGGCGACCTCCTCCAGCGTCACGGGTTGAGGATCACCGGCATGCCGACGGCGACCTCTTCGAAGAGCTCCTCGACCTCCGGGATGTGCATGCGTATGCATCCGTGGCTCGCGGCCGTCCCGATCGACCCCGACGCATAGGTGCCGTGGATGCCGATCGCGGGCGCGGAGGTGCCGATCCACCGTGTGCCGAGCGGGTTGCCCGGTCCGGGCGGGATGGGGCCGAGCCCCTTCGCCCAGGGGCTGTCCGGCGGGAACCAGGCCGGATCGACCTGCTTGTTCACGACGCGGTAGCTGCCGGTGGGCGTGGAGTAGCCGGGCGCGCCGATGGCCACCTTGTACGTCTTCACGACCTTTCCGTCCCGGAAGAGCTGGAGCCGGTATTTGCTGAGTGTGACGACGATCTTGCCCACGTACGCCTCACGGGTGCGCGGACCGAAGATGCCGTTCTGGGACATCTTGTGGACGGCCTGGTAGCGGCGGACACCCCAGGTGGTGCGGGCGTCGTACGTTCCCGTCGCCTTGACCCTCTTGAATCCGCGGTCCGCAAGGCCCTGCTGAAGGGCCTTCACGTCCTCGCCCCTGGCGCCCTCGCGCATGTCCTTGGATCCGAACTCCTCGGTGCTGTCGACCAGGATGGCGTGCTTCTTCTGCGTGCGGTTGCCCGCCGGGTCGACGGCCGCGATGACCACGGTGTTGCGGCCCTGCGGCAGGGTCCCCACCGACAGCTGGAAGCGGTTGTCGGTGAAGGAGACGGTGGGCTCGTCGGTGCCCTCGGCCCCCTGGTCGGACCGCACGGGCGCGATCGCGCGGCCGTTGATCGTCGCGGTGATCGTCGTGGAGGCGGGGTCGTCGCCGGTGACCTCACCGGTGAAGAGGGGCATGTCCGTCTCGGTCATCGTGGTGGGCACCTTTCCCACCACGAGTCCCGGTGCCTTTGTGTCGACCGTGACGGAACGGGCGATGCGGGTGGTGTTGCCCGCGCGATCCCGGGAGACGATCGTCAGCCGTGTCGCGCCCTCCTTGAGGGGGACGGCCGTGGCGAACGCGCCGTTGGCGCGGCTCGTCGCTGTCCGGCTGCCGCCCGGCCAGCGGACCGTGACCGTCGAATCCGGCTCGGTCGTCCCGGTGACGGGAACGCTGCGTCGATTGACGGGCTTCTTCTCGGCCGGCCGGGCGACCTTGAGGACGGGTGCCGTGGTGTCGATCTCGAAGTCCCACTGCTGGGACACGTTGCGCGCGAACAGGTTGCGCGTCGAGATGCGTGCGTCGACGGTGTGCCGCCCCTCCTTCAGCTTCGCCGTTCGCAGGATGAGGCGACCCTCGCCGTCGCGTGCGAGGAGATCCGTGCGGTCCCTGCCGTTGACAAGCACCTTCACATCGGAGAGCCGGTCGACGTTGGAGGTCCGGAAGGCGATCTCGGGCTGCGCCGTGCGAACGGCCGCACCGGGAGCGGGCTCGACGGTGCCGATGGAGGCCCGGGAGGTGTACTGCGTTCCCGCGAACGCCGTACCCGCCGCGAGTGCGGCGACTCCAACCCCGATGACCGGCCAGGTGAAACGCCCCACGTCATCTCCTCGTGTCAAACAATCAGCGCCGTCCGGGACGACGATTCCCGCAGTCTAGACCTCGCCCGCGGCGCCACATGGGCATCCGGCGTCGCCAACCGACCGTCTACCCTTCGTCCATGACACCGGGACCCCTTCCGACGAACGCCGAGATCGCGCAGGCATTCTCGCTTCTGGCCGACCTCCTGGAGATCGACGGCGAGCGGTCACGGCACCGGCTCCTCGCATACCGGCGCGGCGCGGCGCGCGTCACACGGGTGACCGACTCGGTGGCCCGCCTCGCGCTCGACGGTCGTGCCACGGAGCTTCCCGACATCGGATCGACCCTGCAGGACAAGATCGTCGAGCTCGCGCGGACCGGTGAGATCGGCGCCCTCACCCGCATCTCGGAGCGTGTCCCGGTGGGCCTCGCCGACATCGCGTCGCTTCCGGGTATCGGTCCGAAGCGTGCCCGCGCCGTCTGGCAGGCGCTGGGCGTCGTCGACCTCGAGGGGCTGGGCGCGGCCGTCGCCGACGGCTCGCTCGCCTCGGTCGAGGGGATCGGGCCCAAGACCGTGGCCCAGCTGGCGGACGAACTGGAGGCGCGGAGGCGGGGTGGCGGAAGCGGTGAGCGCATCCCCCTGGGGCGGGCCGACGCCGTCGCGCAGCGGTTCGCCGTGGATCTGGCCGGGCTCGACAGGGTCGGCCGGGCCGTCGTCGCCGGTGGGATCCGGCGCGGTGGTGAGACCGTCCACGATGTCGATCTCGTCGTCGAGACGGAGGATCCGGAGGCGGTCGCCTCGGCCATGAGGGACCATCCGATGGTCACCGAGCTGCTGTCGTCCGGCACCGGGGGTGCGGCCGTGATGACCCAGGCCGGCATCCGCGTCGAGGCGCGTTTCACGCCCCCGGCCACGTTCGGGAACCTGTTGCAGCACCTCACCGGGAGCCGGGCGCACAACGTGCGTCTTCGCGAGCTCGCGGTTCGCACGGGGCGATCCGTGTCCGAGCACGGCATCACGCGTCCGGACGGCAGCGTCCTGCGCTGCCGCGACGAGGAGGACGTCTACGCGGAACTCGGTCTCGCATGGATACCCCCGGAGCTCCGTGAGGACACGGGCGAGATCGCCGTCGCCGAATCGGGTGCGTTCCCGTCCTTGGTCCGCGAGGAGGATCTCCGCGGCGAGCTCCACTGCCACACGGATTGGAGTGATGGGCGCAACACCCTCCGTGAGATGGTGATGGCGGCCCGGGCCCTGGGCCGTGAGTACATCGGCATCAGCGATCACTCGGTCAGCCTCGCCATGGCCGGCGGGCTCGACGCCGACCGCGTGCGCCGGCAATGGGACGCGATCGACGAGATCGATGCGGAGTTCGACGACATCGCCGTGCTGAAGGCGTGCGAGGTGGACGTCCTGGCCGACGGACGGATCGATCATCCGGACGATCTTCTCGCCGGGTTCGACTGGGTCACGGCCAGCCTCCACAGCGGTTTCCGGCAGTCACGCGATCGGCTGACGAAACGCGTCCTCGCGGCTGTCGATCATCCGCTCGTGAACGTCGTCGGCCATCCGACGGGACGCATGTTCGGCCGGCGCGAGGGGTACGACCTCGACCTCGGCCGCGTCATCGCCCGCGCGGCGGAGACGGGCACCGCGCTCGAGATCAACGCCCAGCCCAAACGCCTTGATCTGGGTGCGGCCGATGCCCGGCGCGCGCTGGCGGCCGGGGTCGACCTCACCATCGGCACGGACGCGCACTCCGCGGACGAGCTCGCGGTCCGGCGCTACGGGGTTCTCACGGCGCGCCGCGCGGGTGCGACGGCCGACCGCATCGTGAACACCCGCAGCCGCGAGGAGCTCCGTGCGATTCGCGACCGGGGTCGCTGACCCGGTCTCATGCGGTCGTCGCCCGCAGTCGGCGCGGCTTCCGCGTCAGCCGGGGATCCGCGTGACGAGCTCGCGCAGGAGGCCCTCGGTGCCCGGTACCACCCCGTCGATCAGGTGGTCCGCCGACTCGAGGACGACGGGCGGCGTCTCCGGTGACCGCACGCCGACGCGGAGCGCCGCGTCCAGGCGTCCGTCGCTTCGGAGTGCGCCCAGCATCGCCCACACGGTGACGTCCGTTCTGTCGTCGCCGACCGAGATGGCGGATCGGATGGCGGGGGCCGTCTCCAGGATGATCCGGACGGCCGTCCCCTTGGACGTGCCACCGGCCGGATGGACCTCGAGCGACATCCGTCCCGGTTCGACCCGAAGCTCCGCGTCCCGCCCCCGCGGCGCGACCGTCGTGGCGAGAAACGACACCGCGGCGTCGATGTCGGGCGCGTTGCGGTAGTGGAACGTCAGGGTGGCGCCCTTGTCCTCCAGCCAGAGGCCGTGATCCTCGAGATCGCGGGGATCCCAGCCGCGTGCGAACTCCTGGAGCGGCGTGAGGTCACCCGCACCGGCGTCGAGCGGGCGCCCGCCGGTGTCGACGATCTCGGTGCCGTGGTTGCCCGAGTAGACCACGCCGTCCATGTCGACGATGCGACGAAGATCGGTCAGTGATCGTCCGCTGATGAACGCCAGGAGCCCGAGGCGCGGTGCCAGGGTCTCCAGCGATCGCCGGATCTCGGCGGGGATCACGACGCCGGCCGGATCGGGAACGATCGGTGCCAGTGTGCCGTCCAGGTCGAGCAGGAGCGCCAGACTCCCGGGGTCGGAGGTGAGTTCGGTCAGGTCGGGGAGATCGGTGGTCATGGCCGCGACCATATCCGGCTGTTGGTTCTGGGGAGCGGTGGCCGGGGACTGGCGGAGGGCATCCTCCCGCCCGCCCCGGCCAACCGCCGGTCCCGGGGCTTCGCTCCGGGCCTCACGTGTCCGAGCCTCGGTTGTGTTGAGGGTTGCGCGTTCTTGATGTTGGTTCTGGGGTGCGTACCGCCGGGACTGGCGGTGGGCTATCCACCCGCCCGCCCCGGCCAACCGCCAGTCCCGGGGCTACGCGCCGGTCCTCACGTGCTCGAGCCTCGGACTGCGTTCGGGGTTGCGCGTTCTTGTTGTTGGTTCTGGGGTGCGTACCGCCGGGACTGGCGGAGGGGCATCCTCCCGCCCGCCCCGGCCAACCGCCAGTCCCGGGGCTTCGCTCCGGGCCTCACGTGCTCGGGCCTCGGGTCGCGTTCGGGGTTGCGCGTTCTTGTTGTTGGTTCTGGGGTGCGTACCGCCGGGACTGGCGGGGGCATCCTCCCGCCCGCCCCGGCCAACCGCCAGTCCCGGGGCTACGCGCCGGTCCTCACGTGTCCGAGTCACGATTGCGTACATGGCTACGCACCAGGTTGATTCTCCCTTGCCCGGGGTATCCGACCCCAGCCAACAGCACGGGTCGAACGCCCACAAATCCGGCATAGCGGCGAGTGCCACGTTCGCCGGGTAGTCGGCCCCGGCGGATCGGACGGGGCGGGCGGGAGGATTCCCTTCCGCCGGGGCCGCAACCCCGGATTCCGGAGGCCTCCGAGACAAAGGGTTGAACACCCACCCGATCCGGAACCGACGGCGAGTGCCACGTTCGCCGGGTAGTCGGCCCCGGCGGATCGGACGGGGCGGGTGGGAGGATTCCCTTCCGCCGGGGCCGACCTCCCGGTGTCCCAGTCTCCCCTCGAGACAAGGTCGAACACCCACCGAGTCAGGAACGTGCGACGAGTCGCCGCTGTAGTTTGTGCCCGTTCGGCAGGAGATGGAGGCCCGGGGGCATCTAGAATGCCCGCGTGTCCACGGGGAGAGCGGCGGTTTTCGTGATGGGTCGGTCGGAGCGCGGATCAAAGGTGCGTCACATCGCGCGGGCGGGCGTGCTCGCCGTCGCCGCGGCGGCGCTCGTGGCACCCGCGACCGCCGGTGTCACCTCGATCGGCGTCCGTCCCCTCCCGCCCGATCGCATGGGAACGGTCGTCGGCTGGCAGCCGAAGTCCAAGACGGCGGTCGTCGCTCTCAACTCCGGTCGCCTCATGACCATCCACGCCGTGCGGCGTCAGGCACCCGGCACACGGGTTCGCGTCCAGGGCATCAAATGGGGTCAGCCGACCTCCGGCATCAAGTGGTCCCGGGCGCCACGGGGAATCAAGTGGGGCATCAAGTGGGCGCGCAACGGCACCTTCCAGTCCCGCCTGCAACCCGTCTCGCGGTCCAAGCGGGTCCGGATCCGGGGCGTGGTCGTGCAGCGGTACCGCGGCGCGGTGGCAATCGGCACACGGGGCGGGGTCGTCGTGGTGCGCCAGGCCGTCTGGCTCCCGCGGACCGGCAGGAAGACCAAGGCCCTGCACGCGACGCGTCCCGCCGTCGGTGATCTCGTGACCACCAACGCCCTCATCGGCCCCCTCGGCCGACTCCACGGCGACGGTGTCCGCGTCATTCCGACAGCCGCCCCGCTGCCGGTCCCGACCGGTGGCGTACTGCGCCGCACGGCGTCCGCGAACGTGATCCGCATCACGTCGACCACGGACCCGTCGTATCCCGTCGCCACGACCCTGGCGGTGCCGGGCGGCGTCGACGTCTCGCGCCTCAAGCCGGGGACCGAGGTCTCCGCGACGGCGACGGTGAACCCCGACAGGTCCCTCCGCGTCGCGGATCTCGCGCCCAACACCTCGTTCGCCGCTGCGAACGATCCGAGTCAGCAGATCACGGTGCCGCCTCCCGCGCCCGCCATCAGCCTCGGACTCATGGACGAGGCCCTTCGCCACTGGAACCTGGCCCGGACCGAGGGCCGGATCAGCGACCCCATCCTCGCCGAGGAGGGGGTCCGGCTTCTGAATCAGGCGCGCTTCGCGGCCGCCGACGGCCAGTGGGAGTCCGCGGCCGCAGCGCTCGACTCCTTCCAGACGCTGATCGTGGATGCGAACGGGCAGGGGGTCGAGACGGCGGTCGTCGCGAATCAGATCTCGCTGATCAGCGTCATCCTCCTGCGCCTTCCGACGTAGACGTCCGCCAGTCCCCGGACACCGCTCCCCCGGAATCCTCCGAGGCAAGCCCTACAGCGCGGGGAAGATGGCCGCGGCGGCGTCCCGGCAGAGCTCCAGGATCGGCGAGGCGACGATCGCCAGCGCGATGACGCCGATCCCACCCGCGATCGCCACCGTCTGAACGGCGGCGGGTGAGCGGCGCCCCTCACTGCCGTCCTCCTCGGGCTCGCCGGCCCAGGTGGTTCCGATGACGCGCAGGTAGTAGCCCAGGCTGATCATGCTGCCCACGGCGAGTACGATCGCCAGCCAGAGCAGGTCCGCGTCGATGGCCGCGCCGAACAGGAGGAACTTTCCGATGAAGCCCGCCAGCGGCGGGAATCCGGCCAGCGAGAGCATGGCGAGCGTCATGACGATCCCGGCGAGCGGTCGGCGGCGGCCGTACCCGGCGAAGCTCGCGATGGCGTCGCCGTCGGGGATCTCGCGCTCACGCTGGATGACCAGCGCGAAGGCGGCCATCGTCATGGCGACGTACGCGATCAGGTAGTAGAGGAGCGCCTCCACGCCCTCCGAGGTGCCGACGGCGACACCGACCAGGAGGTACCCGGCCTGTGCCACACCCGAGTAGGCGAGCATCCGCTTCATCCCGGTCTGCAGGAGCGCGGCGACGTTGCCCACGATGATCGTGACCGCGGCGATGATGGCCACGGCGAGCTTCCAGTCGTCGAACGTCGTGATCAGCGCGCCCGAGAAGAGGACCACGAACCCGGCCAGCGCCGCCGCCTTGGTCGCGGTGGCCATGAAGGCCGTGACCGGTGTGGGCGCACCGTCGTAGACGTCGGGCGTCCACATGTGGAACGGCACGGCCGACGCCTTGAACGCGAGGCCCACGATGACCATCGCGATGCCGGCCAGCGTGAGCGGGTCGCCCAGCATGTCGCCGGCGATGAGCGCCCGCTGCATCTCGGAGAGGACGACCGTGCCCGTGGCCCCGTAGAGGAACGCCATGCCGTACACGAGGACGGCCGAGCCGACGGCGCCGACGATCAGGTACTTGAGACCGGACTCCAGCGACCGCATGCGCCACGTCTCGATGGCGCACAGGATGTAGAGCGCCACCGAGAAGATCTCGATCCCCAGGAAGAGCACGATCGTCGTGCCCGCACCGGCGACGAGGATCATCCCGGACGCCGCCAGCATGAGGAGGCCGGCGTACTCCCCGCGCTTGTCCGCCGCCGACGGCTCGCGCCAGGCGAGTGCCAGCGCCGCCAGCGTCGTCACCAGGAAGATGAACGTGAGGAGAAGGCTGAAGCGGTCGGACGTGAAGTTGTCCGCGAGCGCCGTCTCGCGATCACCCCAGAGGAACACGCCCACGACGCCCGCGGCCACCAGGCCGAGGACCGCCATGACCGTCGGCATCACCCGGCGGTGGGGAGCGGGGAGAAGCCCCGCCAGGATGGCGAGCACACCCGCGCCCGAGACGATGAGGAAGGGAGTGAGAGGAGCGACGTTCACCGGCAGGGGCCCTCGGTGGCAATTGTGTATTCGCGGGTTCCGGGTTCGGCGTCGATCATGAGGTCCCCCGTGGGTTCGCACACGGCGAGCGTCTGGCGGACCGGGGCCTCCGTCGAGTTCATGAGCCCGGCCGGCCACAGTGCGATCACCAGCATGGCGATCACGAGCGGGGCCAGGTACAGGACGTCGGTGGAGCGCAGCTCGCTGCGCCGGGCCACCGCCACGTCCTCATCGGCCGCGCCGTTCATGGTCGACTGGTACATCCGCAGCATGTACACGGATGCGTAGACGATGCCGAGGCAGGCGATCACGGCCAGCAGCGGGCGCTCCTGGAAGATCCCCGTCAGCATGAAGAACTCACCGACGAACGCGTTGGAACCCGGGAGTGCCAGCGCGGCCATGCTGATGACGAGGAAGATTCCCGCCGCCCACGGCGCGTTCTTCGCGAGTCCCGACAGCCGGTCGATCTGCTCGTCGCCGTCCCTCACGCGTCCGAGGATCCCGACCATGGCGAAGGCGGCGGCGGTCACGATGCCGTGGTTCACCATCTGCAGGACGGCGCCCTGCCCGGCCATCTGGTTGAACGCCATGATGGCGAGGATGATGAAGCCGAGGTGCGCCAGGCTGGAGTAGGCCACGAGCATGCGCATCGTCGTCGACTGCCAGGCGATCAGCGATCCGTAGACGATCCCGATCACCGCCAGGACGGAGATGGCGAGCGCCAGGTTCCCGGCGCCCTCCGGGAAGATGGGGATGCCCACCCGGATCAGTCCGTAGGCGCCGGCCTTGCTCATGACCGCGGACAGGAGGGCGGTCACGATGAGCGGAGCCGAACCGTAGGTCACCGGCATCCATCCGTGGAACGGGAAGAGCGGCAGCTTGATCAGGAAGGCCAGCGCGAAGGCGGCGAACAGCCACGTCGACTGGGCCTCGCTCCACTGTGTCCCCACCAGCTCGCGGATGGTGAAGTTGAACGTCTCGTCCCCGGTCGCCGACATCACCCCGGTCGCGACGATCGCGACCAGCATGAGGAGGCTTCCCACCATCGTGTAGACCACGAACGTGAGCGTCGCCACCCTCCGTCGCGCGTCGCCCCACATCCAGATGAGGAGGGCGAACGGGACGAGCATGGCCTCCCAGAAGACGTAGAACAGGACGAGGTCGCCGGCGGCGAAGAGCCCCAGCAGGCCGGCCTCCGCCAGAAGGAGCAGGCCGAGGAACGTGCGTGGTCGCTCGGGCGAGCGTGCGATCGCGGCGAAGATCGCCAGCACGAAGAGGAGGGCGGTGAGCCCCATCATCCAGATGGAGATGCCGTCGACCCCGACGTCCCAGGCGAGACCGAGGGAGTCGATCCAGGTCCGGTGGTCGATGAGCTGCAGGGCCCCGTCGTCACGGTCGAGGCGCGTGAACGTGAACGCGACCAGAGCGAGGGTCGCGAGGGCGAAGCCCGCCGCGGCACCCTCGGCGGCGGCCGAATCCCGCCTCGGCATCACGAACATCAGGAGAGACCCGATCGCGGGGATCAGGATGATGAGCGTCACCCAGGGCATCAGCGCACCACCAGGATGACGATCGTCGCCACTCCGGCGAGCCCGAGGAGGAGCGCGAAGGCGTATGTGCGGACGAACCCGCTCTGCAGGTGGTGCAGGACCCGCCACCACTCCTCGGCGACGGCGGTCACGGCCCGGATGGGGCCGGTGCCGATCACCGGCTCGACGTGTGTTCGGAGCCCGGTGCCGGAGGCGCGGCCCGGGTGCACCACGAGGTCGTCATACACCTCGTCGAACCGCCAGGCGTCCTTCAGGAACCCGTGCAACCCCGGATGCCGTGCGACGAAGTCACGACGACGGAACGAGTCCTTGCCGAACCACGCCCAGGCGACGGCGATGCCGAGAATGGCGGCGAGCGACGAGACGCTCAGGCTGATGATCTCCTGTGCGTGCGTCGGCTTCACCGGGTCGACGAGGCTGTCGGCGAAGACCGGGTTGAGGAAGTCGGTGAGCAGGTGCCACCCGAAGGGCACCTGGATCCACCCGCCCACGACGCTGAGCGCGCCGAGGATGTAGAGCGGGACCATCATGGCCCAGCCGGAGCCGTGCGGCGCGTGCTCGTAGCCGCCGTCCGGCTCCGCCCCGTGGAAGGTCCGGAAGAGCAGTCGGAACATGTAGAGCGCGGTCAGGAACGCGGCGACGCTCGCCACGATGTAGAGCACCAGGCCGTAGGTGCCGTTGGCCAGCGCATGGGCCAGGATCTCGTCCTTGCTGAAGAAGCCGGAGAGACCGGGCACTCCGGCGATGGCGAGACAGCCGATCGCGAACACCACATAGACGGGACGCAGATGGCGTTTCAGCCCGCCCATGCGGTCGAGGCTCTGCTCGCCGGCGAGCGCGTGGATGACGGCTCCGGCGGCGAGGAAGAGCAGCGCCTTGAAGAACGCGTGCGTGAGGAAGTGGAACATGCCGCTCTCGTACGCGCCGAGGCCGACGGCCATGATCATGTAGCCGATCTGGCTGCAGGTGCTCCACGCCAGCACACGCTTGATGTCGTCCTGCGCGATGGCGATGGTGGCGGCCATGAAGAGGGTGACGCAGCCCACCGCGGCCACGATGTCCATGCCCAGCGGAGAGAGCTCGTAGATCACGTGCATGCGGGCGATCATGTAGACGCCCGCGGTGACCATGGTGGCCGCGTGGATCAGGGCGCTGACGGGCGTGGGGCCCTCCATGGCGTCGGGCAGCCACGTGTGCAGCGGCACCTGGGCGCTCTTGGCGGCGGCGCCGACGAAGAAGAGCAGCGCGATGGCCAGGGCGATGCCGCTGTCGGCCTCGATCTTGCCGGGGGCCGTGTTGAAGATCTGGTCGTAGTCGAGCGTGCCCAGCTCGCGCACGAGCAGGAAGGCGCCGATCACCATGCCCACGTCGCCGATGACGTTCATGACGAACGCCTTCTTGGCCGCCGCCACCGCGGAGGGCTTCTCGTAGTAGAAGCCGATCAGGAGATAGCTGGCGAGACCGACGAACGCCCATCCCACGATGAGGAAGAGCACGTTCGACGCGAGCACCAGGAGGAGCATCGAGAACACGAAGAAGTTGAGCTCGGCGAAGAAGCGCCGGTAGCCCTCGTCGTGGTCCATGTACTCCGTGGAGTAGAGGTGGATGAGGAATCCGACCCCGGTGATGACGAGCATCATCAGCACCGACAGCGGGTCGACGCGCACCGCGAGGTCCACGGTGACGCCCCCGACGTCGATCCACTCCCACAGGCGCGACACGACGGTGCGTTCGGCGCCGTCCTTGCCCAGCATGTCGATGAAGATGGCGAGGGTCGCGACGAATGCGAGGCCGATCGAGCCGACCCCCACGGCGCGCGTGAGCGGCTTCGACGGCTCCTTCGAACCGAACGACATCAGGATCAGGCTGCCCAGGAGCGGCAGCAGCAGTACGACCCACCCGAGAACGGCGATCATCCGGACAGCTCCGTCAACTCGTCGACGTCAAGACCGCGGCGCTGTCGGAAGATCGAGACGGTGAGTCCCAGTCCGATGACGACCTCGGCAGCGGCCACCACCATCACCACGAGGGCGAAGATGTGACCGTCGGTGTTGTTCCAGTGGCGTGCGAAGCCCAGGAACGCGACGTTGGCCGCGTTCAGCATCAGCTCGACCGCCAGGAGAAGAAGGATGGGGTTGCGTCGCGAGAGCACGCCGACGAGTCCCAGCGCGAAGAGCACCAGGGACACGCCGAGGTACGAGGATGTCGGCATCCCCGCCGCCGCGGTCATGAGGTCCGTCATCGGCCGCCCTCGGACTGGACCGCGCGCTTCGCGAGGATCACCGCGCCGACGGCCGCCGCCAGCAGGAGCAGCGACGTCGCCTCGAACGGAAGCAGGTGCTCCCTGAGGAAGGCGTCACCGATCTCGCGCGGGCTGCCCAGCTCGGAGCGGGGCTTCGGCACGTCGGTGAAGCGGGCGAGGGTCGTCGTGAGGAACACGATGGCGCCCATGGCCGCGAGCACCAGCACCACGAGCCACGAGAACACCTGATAGTGCGCCAGCCGGTCCGGTGTCTGCCGGGCCCGGTCGCCCAGATAGGCGAGGACGAAGAGGAAGAGCGTGACGATCGCGCCGGCATAGACGATCACCTGGATCACGGCGACGAACGGGGCGTGCGCCAGGAGGAAGAGCACCGCGACAGCGATGAGCGTCGCGATCAGCGCCACGGCCGCCTGGAACGCGTTCTTCAGGGTGACGACCAGGACACCGCTGCCGATGGCCGCCCCGGAGGCGAGGCCGAATGCGATCTGCTCACCCACGCTTCGGCTCCCGGATGGGGGCTTCCTTCATCGGCGGTTCCAGCAGCATCTCCTTGGTGTACACCAGGTCGCGCGGCCGGTTGTACTCGGAGAGCTCGTACGAGTTCTCCAGCGTGATCGCGTCGAACGGACACGCGGTTTCGCAGTAGCCGCAGAAGATGCAGCGCGACATGTTGATCTCGTAGATGCGCGCGAACCGCTCTCCGGCGGAGACGCGGTGCTCGGGGGTGTTCTCCTCGGCGACGACGCGGATGCAGTCGGCCGGGCAGGCGGCGGCGCACAGTGAGCAGCCGACGCACTTCTCGAGGCCGTTGTCGAACTTCCAGAGACGGTGACGGCCGCGGAAGCGGGGGTGCACCGGCGTCTTGTTCTCGGGGTAGCCGATGGTGGTCGGCTTCTCCAAGAGTCCCTTGAAGGTGACGCTGAATCCCTTGATGGTGTCCTGGATTCCCATTGCTTACCTCTGGATGGTTGATTCGATCATCTAGTCGCTGAAGCCCAGTCCCACCACGATCGCGGTAACGAGCAGGTTGAGGGTGGCGAGCGGGAGGAAGATCTTCCATCCCAGCTTCATCAGCCGGTCGTAGCGGAAGCGCGGCATGGTCCCGCGGATCCAGATGAACACGATGACCAGGGCGAACACCTTGAGGAGGAACCAGACGGGCTCCGGGAGCCAGGGGCCGCTGTAGCCGCCGAGGAAGAGTGTCACGGTCAGCGCCGAGACCAGGAGCATGTTCAGGTACTCGGCCATGGCGAAGCCCGCGTACTTGGTGCCGCCGTACTCGGTGGCATAGCCGGCGACCAGCTCGCTCTCGGCCTCGGGCAGGTCGAAGGGGGTGCGGTTCGTCTCGGCGATGCCGGTGATGAAGAACAGCACGAACCCGACGGGCTGGAGGAGGATGAACCAGACGGTGTCCTGCTGCGCCTGGACGATGTCGACCAGGGAGAGGCTCTGCGCGAGCATGACCACGCCGATCGCGCTCAGCGCCATCGACACCTCGTACGAGATGAGCTGCGCCGCGGTACGGGCACCGCCGATCAGGCCGTACTTGTTGCCGCTGGCGAAGCCGCCCAGCATCAGGGCGTAGTGGCCCATCGACGCGACCGCGAACGCGAACAGGAGGCCGGTGTTGAGATCGGTCCCGTACAGCGTCACGTGGTGGCCGAAGATCGTGGTCGACCCGCCGAACGGGATGATCGCCAGCGTGACGATGGGAGCGAGGACGGCGATCACCGGCGCGACCTGGAAGACCAGGTGGTTTGCCGTCTTCGGGGTGAAGTCCTCCTTGAAGAGCATCTTCACCACGTCCGCCGCCGGCTGCATCATGCCGAACGGACCCGCGCGGTTCGGTCCCTGTCGTCCCTGGATGCGTCCCAGCAGACGCCGCTCCAGCAGCATCGTGTAGGCGAAGATCGAGACGAAGAGGAAGGTGAGCAGCGCCGCCTTGATGACGATCGTGAGTACCGCTTCCTGCATCAGGCGCCGATCCGGACGTTGACGGGGCCGTGGTCCGCGCCCACGAGGGCATGCGTGCCGGCCGTCGGCGGGCCGGTCATGACGAACGCGGCGCCGTCGGGCAGCCGGTCGTCGACCTCGACGGGCAATGCGCAGGAACCGTGCGGCGACTGGACCACCACGCTGTCACCGGTGGTGACCGCGTGACGTTCGGCCTCGGTGGGTGACAGCCGCAGCGCCGCGCTCTGGCGAAGGGATGCCAGCGCATCCGAGCGCCACGCCGTGGCGTCGCCGAAGATCTCGGTGGTGAGCACGAGCGGGATGCCGTCTCCGACCGGCTCCGGGGGCGCGGTGTCCGCGACCGGGACGACGTCCGAATCTGCGATGGGCGCACCCAGGGTTCCGATCGCCTGGTAGCTCAGGCCTGCGAAGGCCGGGTATTCGTTGGCGACCGCCGCGAAGGTCTGCGCCGGGGTGCGCCACGGGAACGGCTTGCCGATGCGGTGCGACAGGCCGATCAGGATCTCCCACGCGGCGGCCGCGCCCTCGGGGCCGTCCGAACCCGGGCGCAGGCGCTGCGCGCGGCCGGTGGTCGACACGATGACGCCCTCGATCTCCTGCTTCATGAGTGCCGGGAGCACGACGGTGGCGCGGTCCGTGATGTGCGACCGGTGCGTCGCGATGACGACGACGTCGTTGACGCGGTCGAGTGCGGCGTTCCAGGCCGTCGAACCCGCGGTCTCGGTGGGGTCGGCGTGCACGGTGAGGAGCGTCGCCACGCGCCGGTCGGCGACGTCGTCCAGGAGGTTCTCGGTCGAGAGCCCCAGCGCCCGGAGTCCCGGGGCGTTGACGTGGGCGGTCAGCTCGATCATGCGCGCGTCCGATCCCTCGGCCAGCGCAGCCAGTCGGCGGGCGGCGGCCTCGTCGTTGGCGAGGTCGGCCTCGTCCCAGATCAGGATGGGGCGCGACGCTCCCTCCAGGACGCGCTCCACGGCGTCGAATGCGTCGATCAGACGACCGGGTGCCGTGGTGACGGACTCGGTGGCGCGCGCGGCGATCATCTGGGGTCGGACGCCGGCCACGAGCAGCGTGCCGCGGCGGCGCATCAGCTTGCGGAGGCGCAGCTCGACGATGGGATGCTGGTTGCCGAGGTCGCCGCCGACGACCACGACGGCATCGGCCTGGTCGATGTCGCCCAGCTCGGCGCGCGGGAGGTTGCGCAGCGGCCGCAGGTGCGGGCGGACCGGGATGCCGAGGCATCCCACGCGTCCTCCGGCCAGGGCGTCGGCGAGCTTGACGGAGAGGTGCGCGTCCTCCACGGTGGCGTCGGTCCCCACCAGGACGGCGGTGGCCGCCGAGCGCTGGAGGATGTGCGCCGCGCGGTCGACGGCTTCGTCGAGGGGTGCCTCGTGGAGGATCCCGTCCTCACCCCGGATGAGCGCGCGGGTGATCCGGTTGGGGGCCCACGCGGCCGGGTAGCCCCAGCGGCCCTTGTCGCAGATCCACCCCTCCTCGACGGCGAAGTTCGGCTCGGGACGACCGGTGACGCGCTTGATCTCGCCGTCGCGCTGGGTGATCTCGACGTTGCATCCGGACGGGCAGTTGCCGCAGACGGACGGGGTGTTCTTGATGTCCCAGGGCCGCGAGACGAAGCGGTAGGGGATGCTGGTCAGCGCCCCCACGGGGCAGAGGTCGATGATGTTGCCGGTGAAGCGCCCCTCGTAGGGATCGCCCGTGAACGTGGCGACCTCGGTTCCCGCGCCACGTTCCTGGAACGTCAGCTGGCCGTCCTCCGCGACCTCCTGGCTGAAGCGCACGCAGCGGAAGCATGTGATGCAGCGCTCGCGGTCGAGGGCCACCACGGTCGAGAGGTCGAGCGGCTTCGGGAAGTGCCGTTTGGGCTCGACGAACCGCGTGCGACCGGGGCCGAACTTGAGCGTGTGGTTCTGGAGCGGGCACTCGCCGCCCTTGTCGCAGACCGGGCAGTCGAGCGGATGGTTGGCGAGGATCAGCTCCAGCACGCCGTCCTGTGCATCCTTGGCCGCCGGGTTGTCGCTGTGGACCACCATGTCCGGTGTGACGGGAGTGGAGCAGGCCGTCTGCAGACCGCGCATGCCCTCCACCTCGACGAGGCACATGCGGCAGGCGCCGATGGGGGCGCCGAGGCGCGGCTCGTAACAGAAGACGGGGATCTCGACCCCGACCTCGGCCGCCGCGTCGACGAGCATGGTCCCCGGTTTCGCGTAGACCTTCCGTCCGTTCAGCGTGAACCGGACGAGGTCGGTGGGCGGTGGCTTGGGTGCGTCAGACACCGACGGCCTCCAGCATGGGTTCGGGTCGGGGTGAGCCGTTCTCGATCACGCGGACGAAGTCGTCGCGGAAGAGCTCGATGGCGCTCTTGATGGGGGCGATGGCCCCGTCCGCGAGCGGGCAGAGCGTGCGGCCGGAGATGCGGCCGAAGAGCGTCTCGAGCATCTCCAGGTCGGCCATGCGGGCCTCGCCGTCGACCATCCGCTGGAGGATCTTCTCCATCCAGTTCGTGCCCTCGCGGCAGGGGCTGCACTTGCCGCAGCTCTCGTGGCGGTAGAAGTGCGCCAGGCGCAGCGACGCGCGGACGATGCAGCCCGAGTCGTCCATCACGATGCAGCCGCCCGAGCCGAGGGCGCTTCCGGCCTCGGCGATCGACTCGTAGTCGAGCGGCGTGTCGAGCTTGTCGGCGCCCAGCACCGGAACGCTCGATCCGCCGACCCAGCAGGCCTTGAACTCGTGTCCCTCGCGCAGCCCGCCGGCGAGGTCGTAGATCAGCTCGCGGAGCGTGGTGTCGCCCAGGACGATCTCGTAGTTGCCGGGTCGCAGCACGTGGCCCGAGATCGAGAACGCCTTGGTGCCGGGGCTCTTCTCGGTGCCGAGGGACAGGTACCAGTCGGCGCCCCTCTCGACGATGGGGGGGAGCGCGGCGAGCGTCTCGACGTTGTTGATCAGGGTGGGCGAGCCGTAGAGACCGGCGACGGCCGGGAACGGCGGCTTGAGCCGCGGCTGGCCGCGCTTGCCCTCGAGGCTCTCGAGGAGGGCCGTCTCCTCGCCGCAGATGTAGGCGCCGGCGCCGCGGTAGACCGTGACGTTGCAGGCGTACCCGCTGCCCATGATGTCGTCGCCGATGTACCCGGCGGCCCGGGCCTCGTGCACGGCGGCGTCCAGCACGCGCGCCTGGTGCTCGTACTCGCCGCGGATGTAGATGTAGGTCTGGTGCGAGTCCACCGCGTAGGCGGCGAGCACGATCCCCTCCAGGAGCTGGAAGGGGTTGAACTCGATGATCTCGCGGTCCTTGAAGGTGCCCGGCTCCGATTCGTCCCCGTTGCAGACGACGTACGACGGCATCGGTGAGTCCTTCGGAAGGAAGCTCGCCTTGCGTCCCATGGGGAATCCGGCGCCGCCGCGGCCGCGCAGCCCGGAGCGGTGGAACTGATACATGACGTCGTCGGCCGGCATCTGGGTGAGGGCGGTGCGCAGCGCGCGGTATCCGCCCGCCTCCTCGTAGGCGGCGAGCTCGGTGAGGGGCGATCCGGCCTCACGGTGACGGTAGACGCTGTTCAGAACCGGCATGCCATCCTCCTCATCGCCACCGCTCGTCGGGGATCCCGGCTTCGCGCAGGTCGTCCACGATCGCGACGGCCTCGGGCGGGGTGAGCGGACCCACGGTGTTCTCGGCGTCGATCTGGATGCACGCGCCCTTGTCGCAGGCACCCAGGCACTGGACCTCCTGCAGGGTGATGCGGCCGTCGGCACTGGTGCCGCCGTGCGGTCCGACGTCGAGATGCTCGGCCAGGGCCGCCATGATCTCGTCGCTGCCCCGCAGCATGCACGAAAGCGTCACACAGACAGAAACGACGCGGTCGCCCACGGGCGTGAGGTAGAGCCGGTCGTAGAACGACGCCACGCTCTCCACGTAGGCGCGTGAGTATCCCGTGGCCTCGGCCACGGCGGTGAGGTTCTCCTCGGTCAGGTATCCGTCGCGCGTCTGTGCGAACTTGAGCGCCGGGAGCACCAGTGACCGCGGGTCGGCGTACTCGTGCCGGATGGGGTCGATGTGTGCGCGTACCTCGGCCGCCGTCATCGGTCGACCCCCCCCATCACGTTGTCGAGCGACCCGATGAGCGCGATGAGGTCCGCCAGATAGCCGCCGGTCGCCATCGGCTTGAGCGCCTGCAGGTTGACGAAGGAGGCGTCACGCATGTGGCAGCGGTACGGCTTGGGGCCGCCGTCGGCCACGACGTAGCAGCCGATCTCCCCGCGCGGGCTCTCCACGGCGCAGTAGGCCTCGCCCTCCGGCACCGAGAAGCCCTCGGTCACCAGCTTGAAGTGGTGGATGAGCGCCTCCATCGACACCGCCAGCTCCTCGCGCGGGGGCAGCACGACCTTGCGGTCGTCGGCGATGTGCGATCCGCCCGGCATGGTGTCGAGCGCCTGGTCGATGATGCGGCAGGACTCGCGCATCTCCTGCATGCGGACCGTGTACCGGTCGTAGGCGTCTCCGGCGCTGCCGACCGGGACGTCGAAGTCGAAGTGCTCATACCCCGAGTACGGGTTGGATTTGCGGAGGTCGAGGGGGACGCCCGCGCCACGCAGTGCCGGACCGGTGACCCCGAGGCCGATGAGCTCGTCGGCCGGCACGACCCCGATGCCCTTGAGACGGTCGATCCAGATCTGGTTGTTCGAGACGAGGGTGTCGTATTCATCGATCCGGCGACGCAGCGTCGCGACGAAGTCCCGGAGCTCGTGCTCGAACCCCTCCGGCATGTCGGCCGAGCATCCGCCGATCTGGAAGTAGCGGGTGTTCATCCGCTCGCCCGAGATCATCTCGCCGATGTCGAGGGCCGCGTCCCGCTCGCGGAATGTGTAGAAGTAGATCGACATCGCACCCAGCTCGAGGCCGCAGGTGCCGAGCCACAGCAGGTGCGACGAGATGCGGTTGACCTCGCACATGATCACCCGCAGCCACTGGGCGCGCTCGGGGACCTCGAGGTCGAGCAGGCGCTCCACGGCCAGGCAGTAGGCGAGGGTGTTGAAGTAGGGCGAGAGGTAGTCCATGCGGGTGACCAGCGTCACCGCCTGCCAGAACGTCTTGTTCTCGCACTGCTTCTCGATGCCGGTGTGGAGGTACCCGATCACCGGGTGCAGGTCGGTCACCACCTCGCCGTCCAGCTCGGTGATGAGGCGAAGCACGCCGTGCGTCGACGGGTGCTGCGGGCCCAGGTTGAGGATCATCGGCCGGCGTCGTCCGGCCTCCTCCTCGTCGGCCTCGGCCGCGTGCTGGCGGGCGAGCGCCTCCTGCGGCGTGAACGCCTCGACGGCCGCGATCGCGCGCTCGGTCTCGGTGAGCGAGCGGCCCTCGCGGCGAGCGGCCTCCAATACGCCGCGCGCCTCGGAGGCGATGGGGAGGTCGCCGCCCACCCCGGTGTCGACCCTCTCGTCAGACGGCATCGGTGAACTGCACCTCCTCTCCTCCGATCGGGTAGTCACGACGGAGCGGGTGTCCGACCCAGTCGTCCGGCATGAGGATGCGGGCGAGGTCCGGGTGCCCGGTGAAGCGGACGCCGAACATGTCGTAGACCTCACGCTCGTGCCAGTTGGCGGTCGGCCAGACGCCGGTCACGGACGGCACCTCGGGGTTCTCGGCCCCGGCCCACACGCGCAGGCGCACCCGCGTGGCGGATTCGAGCGAGTACAGGTGGTACGCCATGCGGAAGCGGCCGCGCTCCTCGGGGAAGTCGGCGCAGGTCACGTCGGACAGGAGGCGGAACAGCGCGGGCGGGCCGATCAGGAACCGGGCGACCTCGAGCAGGCGATCCGCCGGTACCTCGATCGTGAGCTCTCCGTGGGCCTCGATCTCCTGGACCACGGCGCCCGGGCAGGCGCCGTCGATGAGTGTGCCGAGGTGACTCAGGGTTTGTCCTTCGTCGCGGCGTCGGCATCCTTCTGCGACTCGTCCCACAGCTGGCGGGACGAGCTCTGGCCCTTGGACGACCCGATCTTCTTCTGGAGGAGCATGAACCCCTCGATCAGGCTCTCGGGCCGCGGCGGGCAGCCCGGGACGTAGACGTCCACCGGCACGATCTTGTCGACGCCCTGCACCAGGGCGTAGTTGTTGAAGACCCCGCCGCTGGATGCACAGGCGCCCATGGAGATGACCCACTTGGGCTCGAGCATCTGCTCGTAGATGTGGCGGAGCACCGGTGCCATCTTCTGCGAGACCCGGCCCGACACGATCATCAGGTCGGCCTGGCGCGGCGAGTTGCGGAAGACCTCGGCGCCGAAGCGTGCGATGTCGATGCGCGAGGTGACCGTGTGCATCATCTCGATCGAGCAGCAGGCCAGGCCGAACGTGGCCGGGAAGACCGACGACGCCTGCGCCCACGAGCGGAGCTTGGCGACGGTGGTCGTCAGGATGCCCCGGTTGATGAAGTCCTGGACCTCGGGGTCGCGGAGGTCCCAGTCGACGCGCTTGTCGGTGCGCGGCGACCGCTCGACGGGGGTTCCGGGTGGAGGGATCAGCGCCATTCGAGGGCTCTCTTTCTCCAGACGTATGCGAAGCCGGCACCGAGCACGGCGACGAAGATCACGAGCTCGATCACGGCGGCGAGTCCGATCGACTTCAGCGAGACGGCGAGCGGGTACATGAACGCCACCTCGATGTCGAAGATGATGAACAGCATCGCGACGAGGTAGAAGTCGATGGGGAAGCGCTGCCGGACGGGGCCCGTGGCGAGGATGCCGCTCTCGTAGGGAAGGTCCTTGACCGGGTTGCGGCGCTTGCGGCGGAACATGAAGGACGCGGCGATGAGGCCGCCGCCGACGCCGAGGCCCATCACGAAGAACACGACGACGGGCAGGTAGTCGCGAAGGCTCATTGCGCTGTCACATCATCTGATGCGGGAACGGACACCGGCGTCCTCGGAAAAGTCGTTGACTCGATCGTACGGCGGCCTGTGAGACGACGCGCATGATCGGTGACTTTGTAACACGCTAGCACCCGCATTCGGCGGGTGCCTCATCGTACGGATCCGCACATTCCGTGCGGGTTTCCGAAGATCGCAAGGGTGCTACCGAATCCGGGTCGTCACAAACTCTTCGGGGTGGGTGAACGTGGTGAGAATGGCGTGTCGCTGGGCTTTACGGACATTATGGAAACGGCTGTTGCTGAAATGATTCCCGGGTGCGATCCCGGGCCCGTGTCGCGTGCGTGGCAGCCGCGACGTGAAGATGGCGAAGGGGAGTGGCGGCACCGGTCGCACGGCACCGTCGCGGGAAGCCACGCAAGTCCGGTGCCAGGCACTTAACTTGCGCGTATCGAATCGCACGAGCGCAAATCTCCTGGTAATCGGACGTTCCTGTCCGGCTTTCGACGTCGGCGCAAGCCCGGTGCCTGATGTTATGGAGGGCTTCCTTGTTGTCTCGCGGGGTGCGAGGGGGT
>CAYSVH010000003.1:0-263402 GCA_964434425.1 uncultured Bifidobacteriaceae bacterium
GCACCCGTCACCCCGCCCGTCACCCCGCCCGTCACCCCACCGGTGACACCACCGGTGACACCGCCCGTCACGCCGCCCGTCACGCCGCCGACCCCGACCCGGACGGTGCTCAGCATCCGCAAGGTCTCGCTGACGCGCGCCCCGGTCGCCGGCACCGTGATGAACTGGCGCGTCGAGGTCCGCAACCGCGGAAGGATCGCCGCCCGCGACGTCCGGGTCTGCGACCCGCTCCCGCGGGCCCTGACGCTCGCGAGCACCTCGGTGCGCATCGACCTGGTCGGCAAGGGCCGCACCACGCGGACGACGGCACGCGTCGCCATGGTCCGTGGCCAGGCCTGCGTCAGCGTGAAGACGCTCGCGGTCGGTCAGACCGCCCGGTTCACGCTGCGGACCAGGATCGCCCGCACCGTGGTCGGCACTCTCCGCAACCCGGTGAACGCCGTCGCCGCCAACGCCAACCGCGTTTCGGCATCGGCTCGGGTCAGGGTCCTCGGGGCACAGGTTCTCGGGATGCACCTCCCCGCCGTCACCGGCTGACGCGTCCCTTCCCGATCACGGAGGTATCCGGAGGGTGGTTGCTCAGGCGATCACCCTCCGCTCATGTGTGCACACGCCGCGGGCGGCCATCGGCTGCGGATCCCTGAGTCGTGACGACCGTCGGCAACCCCGGGGTCATCGGGACCCGGCCCCTTCGCTAGGTTCCTCGGATGCCACCGCACCCGTCACCGCCGAGGAGCGCGCCCGTGACACCTCCCCCGTCAACGATGTCCGGCGAAAGCCGAATGCTCGCCGCATGTCGTCGCGATGAGGTCGACCGGACACCCGTCTGGTTCATGCGTCAGGCCGGGCGCTGCCTGCCCCAGTACCGGAAGCTCCGCGAGTCGTACGGCATCCTCGAGATGATCCGCACACCGGAGCTCTGCGTCGAGGTCACCCTCATGCCGGTCGACATCATGGGTGTCGACGGGGCCGTGCTCTACGCCGACATCATGATGCCGCTCTACGGGATGGGACTCCCGTTCACGATCGACCCGGGCGTCGGTCCCGTGGTCCACGAACCGGTGCGCGACATCGCGGCCGTCAGGAAGCTCCGGATCGGCGACGCGGAGGAGGGCACACCCGAGATCTTCGCCGCGCTTCGCACGCTCCGCCGAGAGCTCGACGGTCGCGCCGCGCTCCTCGGATTCGCCGGCGCGCCGTACACCCTGGCCTCGTACATGGTCGAGGGCCGCCCCACGAAGGACCGTGCACGCGCGAAGGCGATGATGTACGGCCAACCCGATCTCTGGGCCGCACTGATGGAGAGCCTGACCGAGGTTACCATCCGCTACCTGCGGGCCCAGGTCGAGGCCGGCGCCCAGGTACTGCAGCTGTTCGACTCATGGATCGGCGACCTCGGCCCCTCCGCCTACGCCCGGTACGTCCTCCCCTACAGCCGGCGGATCTTCGACGGTGTGCGCGATCTGAACGTGCCGACCATCCACTTCGGAACGGGCGCCGGCGGCATGCTGGAGGAGATCGCCTCCGCCGGATCCGACGTCGTCTGCGTCGACTACCGCGTCGGCCTGGACCAGGCGTGGAGCCGCATCGGCCACGACAGGGGGATCCAGGGAAACCTCGATCCGACCGTCCTCCTCGCGGGATGGGAGGCCACGCGACGCGAGGCGGACCGGGTCATCGCCGAGGCCGCCGGCCGCCCGGGCCACGTCTTCAACCTCGGACACGGCGTGCTCCCGGACACCGACCCGGCCATTCTGGCGCGTCTCGTGGAGCACGTACACGAGGCGACCGCCCGGCGCTAGATGGCGGTTGATCGGTTACCCGTCCAAGGTAGGCACCGCGCTATTCGCACCCAACGGGAGGCGAAGGATGGTCACGTGAGGCCCCGCGCGAAGCCCGGGGACTGGCGGTTGGCCGGGGCGGGTGGGTGGATGCCCCACCGCCAGTCCCAGCGCGCGCTCGTAGGACCCCGACGGCCTACGCCTACTGTGCCTGCCGGTCGGCGATGAGCGCCTCGAGGACCGCCGGGTCCGCAAGCGTGGAGGTGTCGCCCAGGTTCGAGACCTCGTTCTCGGCGATCTTCCTCAGGAACCGGCGCATGATCTTGCCCGAGCGGGTCTTGGGCAGATCCGGGGTGAACTGGATGACGTCCGGGCTCGCGATCGCCCCGATCTCGGTCCTCACCCACGCCACGAGCTCAGCGTGCAGGTCGTCCGACCCGTCCGCTCCGCCCATGAGCGTCACGTACGCGTAGATGCCCTGGCCCTTGATGTCGTGCGGGAATCCCACCACCGCCGCCTCGGACACCCGCGCATGCGCCACCAGCGCGCTCTCGATCTCGGCGGTGCTCATCCGGTGCCCGGACACGTTGATGATGTCGTCGACCCGGCCGGTGATCCAGTAGTCCCCGTCGGCGTCGCGACGGCAACCGTCACCCGTGAAGTACTTGCCGGCGTAGTGACTGAAATACGTCTGTTCGAACCGGGCGTGGTCGCCCCAGACCGTCCGCATCTGCCCCGGCCAGGAATCGGCGATGACGAGGAGCCCGCGTGTCTCGGTCTCGGTGAGAACGGTGCCGTGCTCATCGAGCACCTCCGGCCGGACGCCGAAGAACGGACGCATCGCCGAGCCCGGCTTCAGGTCCATGACGCCCGGCTGGGGCGAGATCATGATGCCGCCGGTCTCGGTCTGCCACCACGTGTCGACGACCGGGCAGCGGCTGTCGCCGACGACGCGGTAGTACCAGTTCCATGCCTCGGGATTGATGGGCTCGCCCACCGAGCCCAGAATGCGCAGCGACGTCCTCTTCGTCTTCGTGACGAAATCGTCGCCCTTGCCCATCAGTGCGCGGATGGCCGTGGGGGCGGTGTAGAAGATGGTGACCCCGTGCGTGTCGACCACCTCCCAGAATCGCGACGCGTCGGGATAGGTGGGGACCCCCTCGAACATCACCGTGGTCGCGCCGTTGGCCAGGGGCCCGTAGACGATGTAGCTGTGTCCGGTGACCCAGCCCACGTCGGCCGTACACCAGTAGACGTCACCGTCGCGGTGGTCGAACACGTACTCGTGTGTCATCGCCGCGAAGACCAGATAGCCGCCGGTGGTGTGGACGACGCCCTTCGGTGTCCCCGTCGACCCCGACGTGTAGAGGATGAAGAGCGGGGCCTCGGCCTCCATCTCCGCAGCCGGACAGTCGGTGCCGGCATCCGCGGCCAGATCGCCGTACCAGAGGTCGCGCCCCTCGGTCATCGCGACGTCGCCGCCGGTGTGGCGCATCACCACGACGGTCTCCACGATTCCCTGCGCATGGTCCACGGCGGCGTCGACGTTCTTCTTCAGCGGCACCGTGCGCCCGCCACGCCGTCCCTCATCGGCGGTGATGACCACCCTGGACGCGCAGTCCTTGATGCGGCCGGCCAAGGACTCGGAGGAGAAACCCCCGAAGACCACGGAATGGACGGCGCCGATCCGCGCACACGCCAGCATGGCGAACGCGGCCTCGGGGATCATGGGCAGGTAGATCGTCACCGTGTCGCCCACGCCCACGCCCTGTGCGCGCAGCACGTTCGCGAAGCGGCAGACCTCCTCGTGCAACTCGCGGTAGGTGATCGACCGCGACTGGCCGGGCTCGTCGGCCTCCCAGATGATCGCGACCTGATCGCCCCTCGCGTCGAGATGACGGTCGACGCAGTTCACGGCCACGTTGGTCGTGCCGTCGTCGAACCAGCGGATGTGGACGTCCCCTGCCGCGAACGACGTGTCCTTCACCCGGGTGTACGGCTGGATCCAGTCGATCCGTCGCCCGTGCTCACCCCAGAACGCCTCCGGGTCGTCGACGGAGGCGGCATACATCTCACGATAGGAGTCGGCGTCGAGATGTGATCGCTCGGACCACTCCTCCCTCATGGGAACAATCCCCTCGGACATCGGTTTCAACCCCCTGGCGATCGAACATCCTCGACCTGTCGTGGTGGCGTTTCGGGGCAGTCTAGTGCCCCGCGTCAGAAGTTCTTTGGCCGTGTGGCGGCGAAACCCCGCCGGGACGAGGAAGAGGAGGTGTTCATATCGGGATATGGACGCCGACGATGACACCGCCACGAAGCGGACCCGCCGGGAATGCGTTGCCTGATCCCGGCATGGGTTGCAGCTGCCAGACCGGAGCGAGACGTCTGACGCGGGGGCACTCGTGTCACTGAGGAACGATGTTCGGCGCCATCGAAGCCGTAGCGCATGAGGCCCGTTCGCTGTATCGTCCCCCGGCTGTTCATTCGCAGGCTAAGGGATTCCATTGGCATTCGGGTCAGGGGTGTACGTGATGACGAGCCTCAAGCAGGACGACAAGCGCTGGAAGGCGCTGGCCGTCCTCTCCATCTCCTACCTCATGGTGGTGCTGGACGTCAGCATCGTCAACGTCGCGCTCAGCCACATCGCACTCGACCTCGAGGTGGCCCAGGCGGACCTGCAGTGGGTGATCACCGGCTACGCACTGACGTTCGGCGGGTTCATGCTGCTCGGCGGACGCATCGGCGACCTGATCGGCCGTAAGCGGCTCTTCATGCTGGGTATCGCGCTGTTCGCGCTCTTCTCGCTGATGTGCGGGCTGGCGACCTCGCCCGAGATGCTCATCGTCGCCCGCATCCTCCAGGGGGCGGCGGCCGCGATGCTCGCCCCGTCCGTCTTCTCGATCGTCGCCGTGACGTTCGCCGAGGGCGCCGAACGCAACAAGGCCCTCGGCATCCTCGGAGCCGTCGCCGGATCCGGCGCCGCCATCGGGGTGATCCTGGGCGGCGTCCTCACCGAGAAGGTCGACTGGCGCTGGTGCTTCTGGATCAACGTCCCCATCGCGGCGATCACGCTCTTCTTCACGTGGCGTCTCGTCCGTGAGAGCCGGGCCGACAGCACGCATCGTCACTTCGACGCGTCTGGCGCGGTGCTGATCACGAGTTCACTGATGATCCTGGTGTACGCACTGACCCGCGCGAGCGAGGACGGCTGGCTGGAGACGACGACGCTCGGGCTCATCGCCGTGTCACTGGTACTGGCCGCGGCATTCGTCGTCGTCGAGATGCGGACCGCGCACCCGCTGGTGCCCATGACGTTCTTCCGGCGGCGGGTACCCACCGGGGCCAACGTCATCGGCTTCCTGCTCGGGATGATCGTGCAGGGCATCTTCCTCCTGCTCTCCCTGTACATGCAGTTCGTCCTCCATTACGAACCCATCAAGACGGGCGTCGCATACCTCGCGATCGCGGTCACCTCCATCGTGGCCGCCGGCGCGGCGCAGGCACTCGTCTCACGGATCGGCGTGCGCAGCGTCCTCGCCGTCGGCATGGTCTGCCTGGCCGCCGGCCTGCTGCTGCTCACCCGCATCTCCGTCGACACCGCGTACGCGAGCGGGCTCCTCCCCGGCTTCCTCCTCATCGGGGTCGGGCTGGGTTTCTCGTTCGTCCCGGTCTCGATCGCCGCGCTCGCCGGTGTTCCCGGCTACGAGGCGGGCCTGGCGTCGGGGCTGATCAACACCAACCAGCAGATCGGCGGTGCGCTCGGCGTGGCGGTCCTGGCGAGCGTTGCCACCACGGTGACCGGTCCGGTGAACTTCGCCTCGATGACCGCGGACGACCGCGCCAATCTCACCGACGGCTACGCCGTCGGCCTCTTCGTCGCGGCCGGATTCGCCGTCCTCGCGCTCGTCGCCCTGTTCACGCTCCTGCGGGGTGACGCACTGAAGAACGCCGGACAGGACGCCACGGTGGTCCACGGTATGTAGCACCGGCGACGGCACGGTCCCCGGTGTGGTCGGCCAGATGGCGTGACTCCCTGCGGATCGCGGCGTGGTACACGCCCGGTGGCGCGTCCGTGCCACGGATACACCCGCCCGCCCCGGACCGGCCACCGGACACATCGAACAGGCGAACCAGCCTGCCCGTCGGCGTCCGGCGACGCCCCGCATCCACCATGATCGCACCCCACATCCAATCAACCATCTAGGGTCCCGCGTCAGACGTCCATCGTCGGTGTGGCCAGTGAACTCCGTCGGGATGAGGAAGAGGAGGTGCCCATATCGGTCATGTGGGTGCCGACGATGACAATGCCACGAAGCGGGTCCGCCCGAGAACGCCTGCCTGATCCCCGCATGGGGTGCGGCCGCCACGCGGGGAAGAGACGTCTGACGCGGGGCACCGGCCTCGGGGCCACGTGACCCGGCCCGATCCCGACGACGCCGTGCACGAGGGGGACCGCACCGCGATGGGACGCGTCTCATCGTTCGTCGCGGGCCGCCGGGGGAAGTGGGTCGTCCTCGCCGTCTGGCTGATCGTCCTTGCCGCGGCGGGGCCGCTCGGCGGCCGGTTCGAGTCGGTCCAGACGAACGAGCAACGCGCACGACTGCCCAACGGGACCGAGTCCCTGCGGGTGGCCGATCTCTCCCGGCAGTTCCCCTCCGGAGAGCGGACACCGGCCGTCGTCGTCGTCCACCGCGACGGCGCGCTCACCTCCGGCGACCGCGACGCGATCGCCGCGATGCGCACCGGCATCGATGCGCTTCCCGCGCGCGAGATCGAACCGGCGGACCCGCCGAGGTTCGCTCCGGACGGCACCGCCGCCATCGTCCGCGTCCCCATCCGCACCGGCGATATCGACGTCCTCGAGCAGGCCGTCACCGCGATCCGCGGGATCACGAGGGACATGCCGGAGGGGCTTACGGCGGAGGTCGGCGGCGGTGCGGGGTTCTCGGCCGATGCCATCCGCGTCTTCGCGAACATCAACACGACGCTCCTCCTGGCGACGGCGTCGCTCGTCTTCGTCCTCCTCATCCTCATCTACAGAAGCCCCGTCTTCTGGGTGTTCCCACTCGCCGCCGTACTGGCGGCGGAGGCCACCGTGCGCGCCGTGGGGTACGCCCTGGGCGAGGCCGGACTCACCGTGACCGGACAGACGGCGGGCATCCTGCTGGTCCTGGTGTTCGGCGCCGGCACCGACTACGCGCTCCTGCTCATCGCCCGGTACCGCGAGGAGCTCCGGCGCCACACGGACCCGCACGACGCGATGGGAGTCGCCCTCCGCCGCGCCGGTCCCTCGATCGTGGCCTCCTGCGGGACGGTCGCGCTCTCGCTGCTCTGTCTCGCACTGGCGTCCGTCAGCGGAACACGGGGGCTGGGCATCCTCGGGGCGATCGGGGTCGCGATCACCGGCCTCGCCATGGTGACGTTCCTCCCCGCACTCCTGGTGGCGATCGGTCGCCGGCCGTTCTGGCCGCGCATCCCGCACCTGTCCGCCGAACCGGACCCGATCGCCACCCGGGGGTTCTTCCCGCGGGTCGGTGCGATCATCGCCCTCCGGCCACGACGGACCTGGATCCTCACCACCGCGCTGCTCCTCGTCGCGTGCATCGGTTTCGTGCGATACGACGACGGGCTCACGTCACTCGAGCAGTTTCGCGGCGACGTCGAGTCCGTCGCGGCCGAGGACGCCATCACGGCGGCGTTCCCCGTGGGATCGTCCACCCCGGCCGAGGTCATCGTCCAGGGCGATCCGGCACCGGTGCGCGCGGCGTTCGGTGCCTCGCCTCTGGTCATCGCGCTGGGTGCGAACGAGACCGGCCCTCCGGGCACCCGGTTCACCGTGACCCTGTCCGCCGAACCGTACGGCGCATCGGGGTTCGCCGCCGTGCGCGGGCTCCGCGAGCTGGCCGCCGAGGTCGCGCCACCGGGTGAGACGCTGATCGGAGGGCAGACGGCCATCGAGGTCGACCTCGAGGATGCGTCACTTCGGGACACTCTTCGGCTGCCGCCGATCATCCTCCTGGTGACTCTCGCCGTGCTGGTCATCCTGCTGCGCTCGCTGGTGGCACCGGCGATCCTTGTGGCCACGACGATCCTCAGCAACCTGACCGCGATCGCGGTGAGCGTGCTCGTCTTCCCCGTCATCTTCGGCGTGGACGCGGTCGACCCGTCCTTCCCCCTGTTCGCCTTCATCTTCCTCGTCGCCCTGGGGATCGACTACAACATCTTCCTCATGGGCCGCGTGCGTGAAGAGACCATCGCGCACGGCACCCGCGCCGGCACCCTCCGCGCTCTGACCGCGACGGGCTCGGTCATCACCTCGGCCGGAATCGTGCTCGCCGGAACCTTCTCGGTTCTGGCAGTCCTGCCGCTGATCCCACTGGCCCAGGTGGGGTTCGTGGTGGCGTTCGGCGTGCTTCTCGACGCGCTCGTCGTGCGCACCGTCCTCGTCCCCGCACTGGTGCTGGATGTGGGCTCGCGCACCTGGTGGCCGTCGTCCCTCGATCAACCGGACGGGAAGCCGTCCGCGGACGCGCGGGCACGGTACCCTTAGGCAGAGATGGCTGATTCCACGATCTCGCGGCGTGGCGCACGCCGACGACGGCACGGAATCAACCAGCCAGGTGTGGCACTCTTCGCACCGCCGCCTCATGACCACCCCGAACCACGAGCCCAGCGTGCCTGAATCAGAGAACGTCCCCGTCGTCCTCCCTTCTCTCGGTGAGTCCGTCACCGAGGCCACGATCGTCGAGTGGCTGAAGCAGCCGGGTGACCCCGTCGCCCTCGACGAGGAGATCTGCGAGATCACCAGCGACAAGGCGGACCTCGAGGTCCCGTCGCCGGCCGAGGGAGTCCTCGCCGAGATCATCGCCCAGCCCGGCGACACCATTCAGGTCGGCGAGCTCATCGCACGGCTCGCCCCGCCCGGTGCCACAGTCGCCGCGGCGGGATCACCCAACGGCGACGCCGTCGCCGCCCCCGCCGCGGACGGCGCCTCCGCCGAGACCGCACCGAGTGACGACGGCGCGGCGGGACCGTCGCTCGAGGAGGCCATCGCGGGCGCCCAGATCATCGACGTCACGCTGCCGAGCCTGGGCGAATCGGTCACCGAGGCCACCGTCATCGAGTGGATCAAGGGCGTGGGCGACCAGGTCCGGCTGGACGAGGAGATCTGCGAGATCACCAGCGACAAGGCGGACCTCGAGGTGCCGTCGCCCGAGGCCGGCGTGATCACCGAGATCATCGCCCAGCCCGGCGACACGATCGAGATCGGCGGGCTACTCGCCCGCCTTGCCGTCGGTGCGACAGCTCCCGCCGGCGGCGCGGGCGGATCGCGCCCCGGCGCGTCCTCCGCCGCGGCCGCACCGACCACCACGGAGACGGCGGCGGCCGCCACGCCGACCGCCGCCACCGGTGGCGGTCTGGCGTCCCCGCAGGCGCGACGCCAGGCCGCCGAGGCCGGCGTCGACCTCAACACGGTCGCGGGCAGCGGACCGCGCGGCCGCATCGTCGCCGCCGACGTCGCGGCCGCAGCCGCGAACGGCCCCTCGGCCGCGGCGCCCGCATCGGGAGCCCCCTCCGCATCCGCGGCGGCCGAGGACACGGTGCAGCTGAAGGGACCGCCGGCGGCCCTCGCCCGGTACATGAACGACAGCCGGTCCATTCCGACGGCGACGACGTTCCGCACCATCCCCGTCGGCACGCTGGACGCCCGGCGTCGCCAGATCAACGGGGCGCTGAAGAGCACCGGCAGCGAGAAGAAGCTCTCGTTCACCCACCTGGTCGCATGGGCCATCGTCCGCGCCGTCCAGGAGTTCCCGGTCATGGCCACCGCCTTCGAGGAGATCGACGGCAAGCCGCACAAGGTCGTCCGGTCCAACGTGAACATCGGCCTCGCCGTCGACGTCGAGCGCAAGGACGGGACCCGCTCGCTTCTCGTCCCCGTCGTCCGTGCCGCCGAAACGCTCGGCTTCAACGGCTTCGTCGACGCGTTCGACGATCTTGTCACCAAGACGCGCAAGGGCAAGGTCTCGCCCGACGATCTCGTCGGCGCCTACGTCAGCCTCACGAACCCCGGTGGCTTCGGCACCGTGTCGTCCGTGCCGCGCCTCATGCCGGGCCAGGGCACCATCATCGCGACGGGTTCCATCGCCTATCCCGTCGGCTTCGAACATGCCGACGCGGCCGCGCTCGGCATCCAGAAGGTCATGACGGCCACGTCGACGTACGACCACCGGGTCATCCAGGGCGCCGAGAGCGGCGCCTTCCTGCGTCAGATCGACATGTATCTGGCCGGCGAGGACGGCTTCTACGAGGACGTCGCCAAGAGCCTCGGCGTCTCCCTCCCGCCGCTTCATCCGCCCGCCACCCAGCAGATCGCGACGACCGCGGCGGCCACCGTCGCACCGGCCGCGACGACGGCGGACGCCGAGACGCTGGCGGCCGTTGCCGCCGCGGCGTCCCTGGTCAAGTCGTACCGCCTCTACGGTCACCTCGCCGCCTCGCTCGACCCGCTCGGGTACCCGCCGGTCGGCGACCCGTCGCTCGAGCCCGCGACCTCCGGTCTCACTCCCGAGATGATGGAGAGGGTCTCCGCGGACCTCCTCCGCGTCTACTTCCCGGGCCGCACCTTCGCGGACGTCTACCCCACTCTCCGCGACACCTACTGCGGGCGCATCGCGTACCAGGTGGAGCACATCGCCAGCCACGAGCAGCGCCACTGGCTGCGCAAGGAGATCGAGGCCGGGTTCATCCGCGTGCCGATGCCGGGCAAGGAGCGCGTCGAGCTCCTCGAGCGGCTCGTGCAGGTCGATCTCTTCGAGCGTTTCCTGCAGCGCGCGTACATCGGGCAGAAGACGTTCTCCATCGAGGGCGTCGACGCTCTCGTCCCGATGCTCGACCACACCATCGAGCTCTGCGCCGAGGCCGGCGCCAATCAGATCGTGATCGGCATGGCGCACCGCGGTCGCCTGAACGTGATCACCCACGTGGTGGGACGGCCCGTCCAGTCGATCCTCGCCGAGTTCGAGGGCATGACCGAACCGGCCGACCCGGAGGACTGGATCCAGACGGCCGGCGACGTGAAGTACCACCTCGGCGCGGAGGGCACGTACACGACCACCGGCGGCCGCCCGGTGGCCATCACCCTCGCGGCCAACCCCAGTCACCTCGAGCAGGTCAACGCCGTCGTGGAGGGCGGGACCCGCGCACGTCAGACCATCCGCCACGGCCGCGACCCGGGGCACGACCCCAGCCTGGCCGTTCCGGTCCTCGTGCACGGTGACGCGGCCTTCCCCGGCCAGGGCGTCGTCGCGGAGACCCTCAACCTGAACGGTCTGCGCGGCTACAGCACCGGCGGCACGATCCACATCATCGCCAACAACCAGATCGGGTTCACCACCGACCCGCAGGACTCGCGCTCCACCCGGTACGCGAGCGACCTGGCCAAGGGCTTCGACATCCCGATCATCCACGTCAACGCCGACGACGCCGAGGCGTGCATCGCCGCCATCCGGCTCTCGGTCGCGTACCGCAACATGTTCCACCGGGATATCGTCATCGACCTGGTCGGCTACCGTCGCCACGGCCACAACGAGGCCGACGAGCCGGGCTACACGCAGCCGGTCATGACCCAGACCATCAAGAAGCACCCGCGGCCCTACCAGGTGTACGCGAAGCAGCTTCAGGAGGAGGGCGTCATCACCGAGGCCGACCTCACCGCCATCGAGGACCGCGTCAACGCGAGCCTGGCCGAGGCCCGCAAGGAGGTCATGGCGCTCGCCGCGGCGGCGCAGGACGAGGTGGAGCAGCCGGCCGCCGCACCGGCCCAGTCCTTCCCCGAGGTCGAAACGGCCGTCCCACGCGACGTGCTCGCCAAGCTCAACGAGGAACTCCTCGCCGTCCCCGCCAACTTCACGATCCACCCGAAGCTCGTCCCCCAGATGGAGAAGCGCCGCGAGGCGTTCGCGGAGGGACGCGGTCTCCTCTGGGCCCAGGCCGAGGCCCTGGCATGGGGATCGCTGCTCGAGGACGGCGTGCCGATCCGGCTGACCGGCCAGGACGCCGAGCGCGGCACCTTCAGCCAGCGCCACCTCCGTCTTCACGACGCGGCGGAGAAGGGCTGGAAGCCGTTCACCGGTACCACCTACACGCCCGCCTGCAACCTCACGACGGCGGCGGCGAGCTTCGAGGTGTACAACAGCCCGCTCTCCGAGGCCGCCTGCATCGGCTTCGAGTACGGCTACTCGACGCTCGCGCCCGAGACGCTGGTCATCTGGGAGGCCCAGTACGGCGACTTCGCCAACGGCGGCCAGATGATGTTCGACCAGTTCATCGCCTCCGGCCGCGCCAAGTGGGGCGAGCGCAGCCGTCTGGTCTTCCTCCTTCCGCACGGGTATGAGGGCAACGGGCCGGAGCACTCGAGCGCCCGCATCGAGCGTTTCCTCCAGGCGTGTGCCGAGGACAACATCCGCGTGGCGAATCCGTCCACCGCCGGCAACTACTTCCACCTGCTGCGCCGGCAGGGCCGCCACAGCACCCACCGGCCGCTCATCGTCTTCACGCCGAAGAGCCTCCTGCGTTCGCCGGCGGCGTCCTGCGCCGTGGAGGATCTGACGAGCGGACACTTCCAGATGGTCATCGACGATCCGAAGGCCGCCGACCGTCGCGATGAGGTCACGCGACTGCTCTTCTGCTCGGGCAAGATCTACCACGACCTCGATGCCTCCGATCTCCGTGAGGCCCAGACCGACGTCGCCATCGCGCGCGTCGAGATGATCTACCCGATCCCGACCGAGGGGATCATCGAGGCCATCCAGAACTACCCGAACCTCCGGGAGATCACCTGGGTGCAGGAGGAGCCGCGCAACATGGGCGCGTGGACCTTCCTCCGCCGCACTCTCGAGGCACAGCTGCCGGCGGGCGTCGGACTGTCCTACGTCGGACGCTCCACCCGGTCGAGCCCGGCCGAGGGATACCCGCAGATGCACAAGGTCGAGCAGGCGCGCATCATCCACGACGCCTTCTCCCCCGACGCGGTCCGCCCCATCCTCTCGCAGAGGTGAGCTCGGCACGCCGCACGCCGGGCGACCCCGTGTCGCTCGGCGCGGCGGACGCCATCCGGGCCGCGAACGACCTGCTCGCGGCCATCGGTGACGAGCCCGTCGTCGCGTGGTGGCACGTCCCGACCCCCGCCCTGATCCTCGGCCGGGGAGACCGGGAGCACGGAGCCGCGGGCTCGGACGTGCCCGTCGTACGCCGTGCGTCCGGCGGGGGCCCCGTCCTCTGGGGCCCCCATCTCATGGCCTTCGACGTGGTGCTTCCGCGTACGCACCCGCTCCACCTGGCGGACATCACCGCCGCCTACCGATGGCTGGGCTCGGCCATCGCGGACGGGCTCGTCGACGTGGGACTGACGGCACGCGCGGTGGCGCCCGACGAGGCCCACGATCGCAACGACCCCGTACTGGCCGCCGTGTCGTGCTTCGGCGGGCTCTCGCCGTGGGAGGTCGTGGTGGGTGAACGGAAGATCGCGGGGCTCTCGCAGATCCGGCGGCGGACGGGGCTCATCCTGCAGGTGGGTCTCCTGGCACGACCCGAGGACCCGCCGGTGTGGACGCTCGTCGGAGCGGATGCAGGGATCGGCAGGCGGCTCGACGCGCAGACGACGTCGCTCGCCCAGGAGGGGATCGCGGACGTGGACCGGGTTCGGGCGGCCGTCGACCGACGCGTGATGCAACGCCTGGCCGGGGGCGCGTGACACGGCCCCGGGTACCCGGGGCCGGTACCCGCACGCCATCGACAGCGGGCGGTGAATCCCCCGCCCGTCCGGGCGGGACGGGAAACGCGGACGTGATCCGTCGATCACACGGGCGACGGGTTCGCAGGGCCGTCGGATACCCGCGTGTCAGCCGCCCGGCCCTCCCGGCCGTCGGCCTCGACGAGCGCCGCGCCGCCGAGCCACGAGATGGTTGATTCCACGGTCTCGCGGCGACTCAACCCGTCGAGAGCTCGTGCGCCTCGGCGGGGGTCTTCCGGTGCCTGATCACGTGGACGATGGCCACGACGACGGCTCCCACGATCACGCCGGCCACGAACGACAGCGCCGTGTTCACCACCCAGCCGAGCGCTCCGCCGACACCGGCGATCCCGCCGACCGCGTGCTCCGCGTCATGGACCCGGTCGTACGGCCAGTGCCAGCCCAGCTCCTCGGCCCCCACGAGCAGGATGTGGCCGCCCACCCAGATCATCGCGACGACGCCGACGGCGCTGAGAACCGCCATGAGCCGCGGCACGGACCGCACCATCCAGCGACCGACGCGCTGGGAGCCCTCCGACTCGCGCTGGGCCAACGCCAGACCGATGTCGTCCAGCTTGACGATGAGCCCCACGACGCCGTAGACGAGAGCCGTGATCGCGAGCGCCACCACGACGAGGATCGCGAGTCGCGCGAAGAACGCCTGGTCGGTGACCTCGCGCAGGGCGATCACCATGATCTCGGCCGAAAGGATGAAGTCCGTGCGTATGGCGCCGCGGACCATCACCTCCTCGTGGTCGCGTCCGACCATCGCGGCCGGCGCATCCGGCGTCGAGGCGTGGTGGCGCGAGATCCTCTCCCACAGCTTCTCGACACCCTCGAAGGCGAGATAAGAGCCGCCCACCATGAGCAGGGGCGTGACGATCCACTCCACGAACTCGCTCAGGATCATGATCGCCGGAACGATGAAGACCAGCTTGTTCCGGATGGACCCCGTGGCAATCCGCCGCACGATGGGCAGCTCGCGGTCCGCGGTGAAGCCCTGCACGTACCGCGGCGTAACCGCCGTGTCGTCGATCACGACCCCGGCGGCCTTCGCGCTCGCCCGCCCCGCCGCCGCGCCGACATCGTCGACCGATGCGGCCGCCACCTTCGCGAGCGCCGCGATGTCGTCGAGCAGCGCGGCGAGCCCGCCGCTCAACGGAGGCCCTTCAGCGGCGGCTGGGGTGCGGGTACGGGACGCATCGGAGCGAGAGGATAGCTACGCAGGAGGAGGTGGGGCGCCTCACCGTCGGTCCCTGGGTCGCGCAGCCGGGGACTGGCGGAGGGGCATCCACCCGCCAGTCCCGGGGCAGCGCAACCCAAGAATCAACGGCAGGACCACGTCACGCCGAGCGCGACCCCTACGCCAGCGGAGCCATCGTCAGGCCGGCGTCGCGAAGCTGCTCCCAGTACAGCTCGCCGACCTCCCGGTCTCCCCGCCATACACGGGCACTACCCCGATTGTGGATTGCGGTGGCGAAGGCCATCCCGCGCGCGAAATCAACGTCGGGCAGGTACGCGGCGAGCGCCGCCGCAACACCGTCGAACGTGTTGTGGTTGTCGTTCAGCACGATGATGGAGACCGGGTCTCCGGCGCCGGTCCCGCCCCCCGGGCCACCGACGCGCTCCTTCGGGGGGAGTTCGACCTGAGGCATGTCGCCACTATGTCACGGGGCCGGGTGACCGAGCCGCACCGCGTTCGACACAGGGCCAAAGGTCCGATCCGGCGGATGTACACGTGTACAAACGCCGTCTCCAGCCCCCATGCTTTACTGGGAAGGCGCACCGCACGCTCGCGGGCCGCGCATCGTCCCTGCAATTTGCGGACTGTGGCCTTGGGCTGCAAGGATCGGTATTCTGCACCGCCCCCATTTCTGGCCCTTCGCGCCTCGGAGGAACACGATCAGCCAGCCACCGACACACGCCCATACCCGCACCGGGCTCTACGACCCCCGCTTCGAGCACGACGCCTGTGGTGTCGCATTCGTGGTTCACATGAAGGGCCACCGAAGCCATGAGATCGTGCGCATGGGAGTCGAGGCCCTCATCAACCTGGATCACCGCGGTGCGCGGGGCGCCGAGACCAACACCGGAGACGGTGCGGGGGCGCTCATCCAGCTTCCCAGCGGGTTCTTCCGCAGCGTCGTCGACTTCGCGCTTCCGGCGGAGGGCGCCTACGCGTCCGGAATGGTCTTCCTGCCGAGCGACGACGAGGCGGCCCGCAGGGTCACCGGCCTCATCGAGGGCATCGTCCGCGAGGAGGGCATGACCGTCCTCGGCTGGCGCGACGTCCCCACCGACCCGTCGGGGCTGGGCGCCCAGGCGCTCGCGGCCATGCCGCGCTTCCGGCAGATCTTCATCTCGGGCAGCCACGGTCTCGAGATCGAGCGGCGCGCGTTCATCGTGCGCAAGCGCGTGGAGGCCATGGCGGGCCCGCTCAGCACGGGCGGTTGCTACATCCCGAGCCTCTCCAGCCGCACCTTCGTCTACAAGGGGATGCTGACGCCGGGACAGCTCGACGAGTTCTTCCCGGATCTGCGCGACGAGCGCGTCGACTCCGCGATGGCGATGATGCACTCGCGCTTCTCGACCAACACCTTCCCGTCCTGGCCGCTGGCGCACCCGTTCCGGTTCATCAGCCACAACGGCGAGATCAACACCGTCCAGGGCAACCGCAACTGGATGCGGGCACGCGAGGCGCTCCTCGAGAGCCCGCTGTTCAACGGCAACCTCGACCGCATCTTCCCCATCTGCCACGACGAGGCCAGCGACTCCGCCTCGTTCGACGAGGTGCTGGAGCTGCTCCACATGGGCGGCTACTCGCTGCCCCACGCCGTCCTCATGATGATTCCGGAGGCGTGGGAGCACCACACCGAGATGGACGAGGCCCGCAAGGACTTCTACCGCTTCCACTCGTCGATCATGGAGCCGTGGGACGGACCGGCGTCCATCGCCTTCACCGACGGCACGGTCATCGGCGCCGTCCTCGACCGCAACGGCCTCCGGCCCTCGCGCTACGTGGTCACCTCCGACGACCTCGTGATCATGGGCTCCGAGTCCGGGCTGATCGAGGTCGCCCCCGAGAAGGTCGTCACCCGCGGCCGCCTGCAGCCCGGGAAGATCTTCCTGGTCGACACGTCCGCCGGCCGCATCATCGACGACGCCGAGATCAAGTCGGAGCTCGCCGGCCACCAGCCCTACGGGCGGTGGATCGAGGAGAACCTGGTCCACCTGGACGACCTGGCCGTACCGCCGCTCGAGATGGAGCCGCACTCCGACGTCCTCAACCGCCAGCAGGTGTTCGGGTACACCACCGAGGAGCTCAAGGTCATCCTCGAGCCCATGGCCCGCGACGGCGTCGAGCCCACCGGCTCGATGGGCACCGACACGCCCGTCGCCGTGCTCTCGGACCGCCCGCGCCTCCTGTTCGACTACTTCCAGCAGCTGTTCGCACAGGTCACGAACCCGCCGCTCGACGCGATCCGCGAAGAGCTCGTCACGGCCCTCAGCGGCACCCTGGGCCCCGAGAAGAACCTCCTGGCCCCCGGACCGCAGTCCTGCCGTCAGATCGCCATCTCGCACCCGATCCTCACCAACGAGGAGCTCCAGAAGCTGAAGGAGGTGGCCGGTCACCCGGACACCGAGGACTTCCGCACGGCCGTCATCCCCTGTCTGTACCGCGTCGCCGACGGCGAGGAGGGGCTCCGCCGCGCCCTGGACGAGATCCGGGAGCAGGCGTCCATGGAGATCGCCGCCGGAGCGCAGATCCTGATCCTGAGCGATGTCGGGTCCACCGCCGAGCTGGCGCCGATCCCCTCGCTGCTGTTCACCAGCGCGGTGCACCACCATCTCATCCGCGAGAAGAGCCGCACCCGCGTCGGCCTCGTCGTCGAGGTGGGCGACGCCCGCGAGTGCCACCATATGTGCCTGCTCATCGGGTACGGCGCGGCGGCCATCAACCCGTACATGGCGTTCGCCACGATCGAGGACATGATCGCCCAGGGCATGACGGGCATGAAGGATCCCGTCAAGGCCGTCCGCAACTACATCAAGGCGTGCGGTAAGGGCATCCTGAAGGTGATGTCCAAGATGGGTATCTCGACGGTGGCGTCGTACACCGGTGCCCAGATCTTCGAGGCCATCGGCCTCGGCCGGGGATTCGTCGATGAGTACTTCGCCGGCACCGTCACCCGCATCGAGGGCATCGGGCTTGCCGAGGTCGCCGAGGAGGTCGGGCGACGTCACCGACGCGCGTGGCCGGAACGCCCCGAGGAGCTCGCGCACCGTGGCCTCGACTACGGCGGTGAGTACCAGTGGCGCCGCGAGGGCGAGTACCACCTCTTCAACCCGGAGACGGTGTTCAAGCTCCAGCACGCGACGCGCACCGGACGATACGAGATCTTCAAGGAGTACACGTCGCTGGTCAACGACCAGTCGCGGAAGCTCGCCACGCTGCGCGGACTCTTCGCGTTCCGCACGGAGGGCCGAACGCCGGTCCCGATCGAGGAGGTCGAGCCGGTCTCCGAGATCGTCAAGCGCTTCTCGACCGGCGCGATGAGCTACGGCTCGATCTCCGCCGAGGCGCACGAGACGCTCGCCATCGCCATGAACCGCATCGGCGGCCGCTCCAACAGCGGCGAGGGCGGCGAGGACCCGGCCCGGTTCATCCCGGATGAGAACGGTGACTGGCGCATCTCCAAGATCAAGCAGGTCGCGTCCGGCCGCTTCGGCGTCACCAGCCACTACCTGGTCAACGCGACTGACATCCAGATCAAGATGGCGCAGGGCGCGAAGCCCGGCGAGGGCGGGCAGCTGCCCGGCCCGAAGGTCTACCCCTGGGTGGCGAAGGTCCGTCACTCCACTCCGTTCGTGGGTCTCATCTCGCCTCCGCCGCACCACGACATCTACTCGATCGAGGACCTGGCCCAGCTCATCCACGACCTGAAGAACGCCAACCCGGAGGCGCGCATCCACGTGAAGCTCGTCGCCCAGGTCGGCGTCGGCACCGTGGCCGCCGGGGTGTCCAAGGCCCATGCCGACGTGGTGCTCATCTCGGGCCACGACGGGGGCACGGGTGCATCGCCGCTCACGTCCATCAAGCACGCCGGCGCCCCCTGGGAGCTCGGCCTGGCCGAGACCCAGCAGACGCTGCTGCTCAACCGCCTGCGCGACCGCATCGTCGTCCAGGTGGACGGCCAGATGAAGACCGGCCGCGACGTCATGATCGCCGCCCTTCTCGGCGGTGAGGAGTTCGGCTTCGCCACCGCCCCGCTGGTGGTGTCGGGCTGCGTGATGATGCGGGTCTGCCACCTCGACACATGCCCCGTGGGCATCGCGACGCAGAACCCGGAGCTGCGCAAGCGGTTCACCGGCAAGCCCGAGTTCGTGGTGAACTTCATGGAGTTCATCGCCGAGGAGGTCCGCGAGTATCTGGCCGAGCTCGGCTTCCGCACCCTGGACGAGGCCATCGGCCACGCCGAGCTGCTCGACACGACGAAGGCCATCGACCACTGGAAGGCCTCCAAGCTGGACCTGTCGCCCATCCTGGAGATGCCGGAGCCCGACGAGGGCGACGCGCGCCATCAGGTGCAGGTGCAGGACCACGGCCTCACCCAGGCACTCGACATCGAGCTGATCCAGAAGGCCGCACCGGCGCTCGACGATCGCGAGCGGGTCCACATCGACGTGCCGATCCGCAACATCAACCGCACCGTTGGCACGCTGGTCGGACAGGAGATCACCCGCCGGTACGCGGACGGGCTGCCCGACGACACCATCGTGATCAACCTGACCGGATCGGCGGGCCAGAGCTTCGGCGCCTTCGCGCCGCGGGGCCTCACGCTCCGCCTCGCCGGCGACGCCAACGACTACACCGGCAAGGGCCTGTCCGGAGGACGCATCATCGTCCGCCCGGCGGCGGGCTCCTCGTTCAAGGCCGAGGAGAACATCATCGCCGGCAACGTGATCCTCTACGGGGCCACGGGAGGCGAGGTCTATCTGCGCGGCATCGTCGGCGAGCGTTTCTGCGTCCGGAACTCGGGTGCGATCGCCGTCGTCGAGGGCGTCGGGGACCATGGCTGCGAGTACATGACGGGTGGCCGCGTGGTCGTCCTCGGCGAGACCGGCCGCAACTTCGGCGCGGGGATGAGCGGAGGCATCGCGTACGTCTGGGATCCGGAGGACCGGTTCGCGCGTCGCGTGAACCCGGAGATGGTGGATCTCGATCCCCTCGACGGCGACGACGTCGAATGGCTGCGCCACCGCATCGAACGGCACCAGGAGGAGACGGCGTCCCCGGTTGCGGAGGGGATCCTCCAGCGCTGGGACGAAGCGGTGAAGGAGTTCGTCAAGGTGATGCCACGCGACTACAAGCGGGCGCTGGCCGACGCCGCACGTGAGGCCAGCAGAGGTGCGGGCACGGCGGCCGAGCCGCTCGCCGCCTCGGGACCAAGGGAGCGCTAGTGGGAGACACCACCGGATTTCTGAAGCACACACGCGAGCTGCCCGTCCGGCGGCCCGTCCCCGAGCGCCTGAGGGACTGGAAGGAGGTCTACGAGCACTTCCCCACCCACCGTCTGCGCGACCAGGCCAGCCGCTGCATGGACTGCGGCATCCCGTTCTGCAACCAGGGCTGTCCCCTCGGGAACATCATCCCCGACTGGAACGACCTCGTCTACCGTGACCGCTGGTCCGAGGCCATGGACCGGCTGCACGCGACGAACAACTTCCCCGAGTTCACCGGCCGGCTGTGTCCGGCACCGTGTGAGCAGGCCTGCGTGCTGGGCATCAACCAGCCACCGGTCACCATCAAGCAGGTCGAGGTGTCGATCGCCGAGCGCTCGTTCGACGAGGGCTGGACCGAACCGGTCGTCCCGTCCCGGTCGACCGGCAGGCGCGTCGCCGTCGTCGGTTCCGGTCCCGCGGGCCTCGCCGCCGCCCAGCAGCTCACGCGCGCCGGCCACGGCGTCGTCGTCTTCGAGCGCGCCGAGAAGATCGGCGGGCTCCTGCGCTTCGGCATCCCCGACTTCAAGATGGAGAAGTGGGTCATCGATCGTCGCCTCGCGCAGATGGAGGCGGAGGGCACCGAGTTCCGCACCGGTGCCAACGTCGGCGTCAACGTGCCGGTGGACGATCTTCGCGAGGAGTTCGACGCGATCGTCCTGGCAGGCGGCGCCACCGCCTGGCGTGACCTGCCCATGCCGGGACGCGAGTTCACGGGCATCCACCAGGCCATGGAGTACCTCCCCGACTCCAACCGCGTGCAGTCCGGCGATCTTGCCGAGCACCCCATCAACGCGGACGGCAAGCGCGTCGTCATCATCGGTGGCGGCGACACCGGCGCCGACTGCCTCGGAACCGCCAACCGCCAGGGCGCCGTCAGCGTCACGCAGCTCGAGATCATGCCGCGCCCCCCGGCGGAGCGCGCCGAGCACACGCCGTGGCCGATGTGGCCCCTCATGTACATGAGCTCGTCCGCCCACGAGGAGGGTGTCGAGCAGGTCTACGCGATCTCCACCACCGAGTTCGTCGGCGACGCGGACGGCAACCTCACCGGCATCCGCACCGTCGACGTCCAGATGGAGACGGTCGACGGACGACCCAGCTTCGCACCGGTCCCGGGATCCGAGAAGGAGATCCCCTGTGAGCTGGTGTTCCTCGCCATGGGCTTCGTCGGGCCCGAACGTGCGGGGATGCTCGAGCAGCTCGGCGTCGAGCTCGACGGGCGCGGCAACGTGCGGCGTGACGACGACTGGCGGACCTCCGTCGACGACGTCTACGTCTGCGGCGACATGGGACGCGGGCAGAGCCTCATCGTCTGGGCCATCGCCGAGGGACGCGCCTGCGCCGCCGCCGTCGACCACGCGCTCATGGGAACCACCCAGCTGCCGAGCCCGGTGCAGCCGACCTCGGCACCGCTCCGCTAGAGGTCATGGTCGATACCCGCGTACGCGGGTATCGACCATGACCTTTCGCCGGCACCTCGGGGCCGGCGGCGGCGCTGCTCGCCCGGACCGCGTGACGTGCCGGTGTCCGCACCCCGACGGATCGCCTCCGTAAGCGGATCGATCGGGCTGTGAAGATCCCGCACGCACGGGGTCTCCCGTCTCGACGGCACCACGGCTCACCCCCTCAAGCAGATCCCATCCCGGGGCCGAACCGCGGGCGCCGGACCGCCCCAGGATGGGTCGTGGCGGATCGATGCGTCACCGATCCGCTCGCCGGCCTCCGATCCCCGGAGAATGCGACCGGGGCGCACTCCGCTTCGCCCTCGGTCGCGGGGACGCGGGGTCGGACACCACCTCCCAGGGACTCCCTGGCCGTCCGGCGGCGACGACCGTCAGCGCATCGGGTGCGGCGTTCTCGATGTCGGGTCTCGTACGTCCCCTAATGAGTTTCGGGGTTTGACGCCGATAGAGGACACGACGGATCGACTGATCGGACACCCCGCGAGTCGGTGCCCCTCGGTCTCCGCAGCCGGACCACCACCCCGAACCCACAGCCCTGGGAGCACTCCCTCTGAGCCCACTGCCGCCTTCCACCAGCAGCGAGCCTGCGCAGCCATCCGGACGACACGGACTCCTGCACAGAAGGCGCGAACGGGCGGCTCGGGCGATGGTCGATGCGGCACGTCTGCTGGCGCTCGGCCTCCTGCTGATCGTGCTCGCCGTGATCACCTGGCACGTCGCGATGAAGGTCGCGCACCTGCGCCTGGACAATCTCACCGCCGTCTACACGGTCCTGGTAACGAGCTACGTGCTGAGCCGTTTCGTGCTTGCGGCATGTCACCGGCCCCCCCGAGGGGACGCGACCTTCGTGCCGACGGTCGCGATCATCGTCCCCGCGTACAACGAGGGAGCCGCGGTCGCCCGGACCATCAGGGCCTGCTGTGCGCTGGACTATCCCGACGATCGCCTCGAGATCGTGGTCATCGATGACGGATCCGAAGACGACACGTATGAACATGTGCTCCGCACGGCGGAGTCCTATCCCGACGGAACCGTCCGTTGTATGACGCTCGGGTCCAACCAGGGGAAGCGCGCGGCGATGGCGGCGGGGATCCGGGCCACCACGGCGGAGATCCTGGTGTTCATCGACTCGGACTCAATGCCCGCGCCCCAGGCCGTCCGCCGGATCGTGAGCGGCTTCGCGGATCCCACGATCGGCGCCATCGCGGGACTCACATACGCACGGAACGGGTCCGCCAATCAGCTGACCCGCATGCAGGCGGCCCGCTACTACGTCTCCTACCAGTTGCTGAAGGCGGCCGAATCGGCGCTCGGCGCGGTGACCTGCTGTTCCGGATGCTTCTCCGCCTATCGTCGCAGTGCCGTCCTGGATGTCCTGGACCGCTGGGAGCATCAGACGTGGTTCGGGATCCCGTGCACCTACGGGGACGACCGTTCCCTGACGGGAATGCTGCTCCGGGGCGGTTGGCGCACACGATACGACCCGCGCGCAGAGGCCTGGACCGATGTCCCGAGCGGCTACCGGACGTTCTTCAAGCAGCAGCTGCGGTGGAAGAAGTCGTGGCTCCGTGAGGGGCCGCTGCTCCTCGGACACCTGTGGCGCAGCCGTCCGATCGCCTTTCCATCGATGGTGGCGGCGACCGCTGCGGGATTGCTGAGCCCCGTGGTGCTGCTGTGGAACGTCGCGGGCGTCGTTCGTCCCGGAGGACCCCACTGGCCGATCGTGTACCTGCTCGGGCTCTACCTGATCGCGACGGCCTACGCTCTGGTCTACCGGACACTCCGTCGCGATGATCTCTGGACCGCGGCCTTCACCGGGACCGCCTTCTACATCGCCCTCTCGCCACAGCTCCTCTGGGCCTTGCTCCGGATCCGCGACGGTGGCTGGGGGACGCGGCCCTCACCCCCGAGCGGGGGCCTGCGAGAGAACAACGACACGAGGCGCCCCTCACGCGACGGCGCCATCGCGATCGCGCTCCCGGTGCCCAGCGCCATGACACGCACAGCCCGGAGGGTGGACCGTGTCCCATCCTGACCCGATTGACGACCGGGAGCCGGACGTCGGACGACGGTCACGGCGCCGGACGTGGCTGCGAGCGACGGCCATGGTCGCCGGTCTGGTCGCCGTGATCCCGCTGTGGGCGCACTTCAGCACCACGACCGGACGACCGGGCCAGCAGGAACCGCCCACGACGCGGATGAGCGATCAGGCCACCGCGGTGGCCCAGGACTTCCCGGCGTTCCACGATGTGGTGCCCGTCCTGGCCTATCACCGGATCAACGACCACGGCGGGCCCTATGACATCACCGCGGATCAATTCGATCGGCATATGGCCGCCCTGAAGGCGGCGGGATTCCAGACCGTCACCCTCGAGACCGTGCGGACGACGGCGACGGGTCAACGCCCGAAGCTGCCACCGCGCCCGGTGCTGATCACGTTCGATGACGGATCGTTCGACAATTACACGGTGGCGGACCGGATCCTCGCGAAACACGATTTCACCGCGGTGGCGTTCCTCATCACCGGACGCGTCGTGGACAGCGAGAGGTCCTCATCGACGGTGAACGCCAGAGAGGTCCGGGCGATGGCCGACAGCGGCCGGTGGGAGTTCGGCGGACACACCCACGACCTCCACCGCCGCATCGCGACGACGGGCGTTCCGAACGCTCCGTCGGAGGGCGTGCCCGCCCTGATCAACCGTCAGACGGTGAACGGTGCGCGTGAATCGTTCGCCGCCTGGCGCAGTCGCACCGAGGCCGACTTCGCCGCCAGCCAGAAGCGGATCACGGAGCTCCTCGGTCGTCCCGCCATCGCGCTGGCCTATCCGTACGGTGCGGCCGGCCTTCCCACGAACGACGATCGCATTCCCGCCGCGCTGGACGCGATCTCACGGAAGAACGGCTATTCGATCGGATTCGTCTCGGGCGACGCGTACACCGCCGCCGACGTCACCCGCCTGACCCCGGTCGCCGCCGGGGACGACGTGCTTCGTCTCCACCGAATGGGGGTCTCCGGACGGATGGACGACACACGGCTGCTCACGACCATCGCCGCCGCCCTGCCCAGCCCGATACCGTCGACCCTCGCCGGGACGACCTGGACGAGCCGGGACGGCACCTGCCGCCGCGACGGGGCCGGCGATGTGACCGTCACGCCCAGGGAAACCTATGCCAGCTGCCGGCTCGATCTGCGTGCCCGCCAGTGGCGGGACTACTCCCTGACCACGACGGTGAGCGGCATCGGGCAGTGTTCCGCCTTCGTCGCGGTGCGCGAGTCGCACTCCGGTGAGACGGTCGAACAGGGACGTGTCGAGGCAGCGCTGGGAAGCGGGATCTTCCGTCTCGCCGAGGAGATCGGTGGAACCGAGAGGGACCTCGGCAGCGCAGCCGGCTCGTTCGCCGATCCCACCATGGTCACCCTGCGGGTGCATGGCGACGGTGTCACCGCGACGGCGCGGGGCATCACGCTCACCGGGAAAGGCCTGAGGCGGAACGGCGGCTCGATCGCGTTCTCCGCATGGTGCCCGGCCGGCCATGGACCGGTGACCTTCTCCGCGACGCGGCTGCACCGGCTGCCGGCGCGCTGAGCGGTCACCGTTCGTCGATGCGGATGTCATCCACGCGGAAGCCGGTCCGGTCACCCCGCAGCCCGACATTGCCGGGACCGGGGATCGGCGGACCACCCCGGTCGGAGTCCTCGGCGCTCAGTGCCCGACGACCGTCGATCGACATCGCAATCCGCGGGTTCCCGTTCTCATCGATGAGATCCACGGCGACGTCGTGCCATTGACCGATCGTCATCGGAGCACGGGCCGTGCCGAGGGTGACGTAGGTGCCGCCGTTGGCCGCGCCGCCCGGCATCTTCTTCTTGATCGCCACCGTCCCGTCACGGCGGAAGACGCTCGCGACATAGAGCTCGGCCTCACCGCGATGGCGGAGAAAGACGTGGACCCCGGCCCACGCCGTGTCGCCTCCTGACGGTGCGTCCTCCGCATCGATCCGCAGGCGGAACCGGACCGATGGATCGGTGAACACCCGCCGACTGGTCATCCGGAAGGTCGCCGACCCGGTCCCATTGCTCGACGACGCGTCGGGAGACACGGTGTCGGGAGGCCCGCTCCATCCCGTCCCGTCGTGACGGAACAGCGACCCGGCGGTCACATCCCAGTCCGGACTTCTCACACCCCTGGGATCCTCGGGATTCCAATGCGCGTACTCATTGGTGATCAACCCGTCCGGTCCGGCGAAGTCCTCGACCAAGGCCCCCTCCGCGCCGTCGAGGGCATCCGGGTCGTCCGAGCACGAGGTCGGCACTGCGGCGGCCGCCATCGCCGTCAGCACGACACACACCACGGCCCCACGCCACCGCACCATCCTCGGCGCCCTCGATCGTCATTGCGGAAAGACGGCCGGGGACGCTACCAAAACAACCGGCCGTCGGACAGCACGCCGGCCTCGTCGAGCCTCCGGCCTCCGGCTCCGGTGGCGCCACATCCCATCCATCGATCCGAGATCAAAAGGATGCTTACGATCTCACGTTCTGCAACGCGGACGGCGGGCAAACCTTCGGTTAATTGCAGGATGAATGCAGGGAACGCCACTCGGGTTCGTCACGACTTGGACCGGAGTCCCACAGCTGCTAGTAACCAGGCTTCCCGCAAGTGTGATGCCATCGCCGTGAGGATGACGGACGACTGAGCATGGGTGTGTCGCCTCTGGGATGAGGGTTCTCTCATTCCGTGTTCACGCTCGTCTCATGTGCCGTTCGTACGGTGGTTGCACGCGATCACGAAGGATTCGTGGCCGCGTCGGCATCCAAGCAAGGAGGTAATCCAAATGATCCGACGTCGTGTCGCGGTCGCCGTGGGCGTAATCGCCGCGGCCACCGTCACCGCGCCGGCCCTGGCGGAGGGATCGCTTCTGGCCCCGCCCGGAAAGTGCGCCGGGCAGGCGACCGTGGGTGCAGCGCCCGCGGTCCACCGGGCGGCGCTGCACTGCCTGGTCAACCACGCCCGCGCGCGGACCGGCGCGCCCGCACTGCGCGCCAATGCCTGGCTCGTCAAGACGGCGAACGGCAAGGTCACCCGCGTGCGGAAGTGCCAGCAGTTCTCCCACACGCCCTGCGGCATCCCGAACACGCTTGCGGGCTCCGGGTTGTCCCGTCTGGGCGAGGTCATCTACGCGGGCCGCACGGCGCAACGCGGAACGCCGCGTGCCACGATGGCCGCCTGGCTGGCGTCACCGCCGCACCGCCGCTCGCTGCTCAGCCGTTCGTACCGGGTCATCGGGGTCGGCCACGCCCGGCAGACCCCCCTCAACGGCAGCCCCGCCTGGGTCTGGGTGGCGAACCTGGGCGCCTGACCCCCGGCCGCCGGCCCGGCAGGTGGGCGCACCGCCTCCCTGCCGGCCCGGCTGCCGACCGTGGTGGGCGGGTGATACCCACCGATCGGGTGGGGTGCCGATCCGTGAGGACGGCACCCCACCCGTCGCGGTCAGTCCTCGACCCAGTCGAAGGTCCGGGTGACCGCCTTCTTCCACATGGCGTACTCCCTGGCGACCTTGTCCGGGTCCATCTGGGGACTCCATTCCTTGTCCTTGCCCCAGTTGGCACGGAGGTCGTCGACCTTCTCCCAGAATCCGACGGCGAGTCCCGCGGCATACGCCGCACCGAGACACGTGGTCTCGGCCACGGTCGGCCGGATGACCGGCACGCCGAGGACATCCGACTGGAACTGCATCAGGATCTCGTTGGCGACCATTCCTCCGTCGACCTTGAGGGCCGTCAGGGCGACACCCGAGTCCTGGTTCATGGCGTCCACGACCTCACGGGTCTGCCACGCCGTCGCCTCCAGCACCGCGCGGGCGATGTGATTGCGGTTCACGTAGCGGGTGAGGCCGACGATGGCACCGCGCGCGTCGGACCTCCAGTACGGCGCGAAAAGCCCCGAGAACGCGGGCACGAAGTACACACCGCCGTTGTCCTCGACCTCCTTGGCCAGCTCCTCGACCTCGGGGGCCGAGTCGAACATCCTGAGGTTGTCGCGGAGCCACTGGACCAGCGAACCGGTGATGGCGATCGAGCCCTCGAGCATGTACTTCGCCGGCTCGTCACCGATCTTGTACCCCACACCGGTGATGAGGCCGTTCTTCGACGGCATCGGCGTCTCGCCGGTGTTCAGGAGAACGAAGCATCCCGTTCCGTAGGTGTTCTTCGCCTCGCCCTCGTCGAAGCAGGTCTGGCCGAAGAGCGCGGCCTGCTGGTCTCCCAGGTCCCCGGCGACGGGGATGCCCGCGAGGGCACCGATGGCGTCTCCGTAGACCTCGGATGATGCCGTGATCTCGGGGAGCATGGACCTCGGCACTCCGAGGATCTGAAGGCATTCGTCGTCCCAGTCGAGGGTCTCCAGGTCCATCATCATGGTCCGGCTGGCATTGGTGACATCTGTGATGTGCACCCCGCCGTCGGTACCACCGGTCAGGTTCCAGATGACCCACGTGTCCATGTTCCCGAACAGCAGTTCACCGGCTTCGGCCTTGGCGCGTGCACCCTCCACGTTGTCGAGGATCCACCGGATCTTGGGTCCCGAGAAGTAGGTCGCGATGGGGAGACCCGTCTTCGCCCGGAAGCGGTCCGGTCCCCCGTCGGAGGCGAGTTCGTCGCAGATCTTGTCGGTGCGCGTGTCCTGCCACACCAGCGCGTTGTGGATCGCCCGCCCGGTGGCCTTCTCCCACACCACCGTGGTCTCACGCTGGTTGGTGACACCGACCGCTGCGATGTCCTTCGGATCGATCCCCCCCTTGGAGAGGCAGCCCGCGATCACCTCCTGGGTGTTGGTCCAGACCTCCGCCGGGTCATGCTCGACCCATCCGGGCTTGGGGAAGATCTGTTCGTGTTCCTTCTGATCGATCGCGACGACCTGCCCCCCATGGTCGAAAACCATGAAGCGGGTGCTGGTCGTCCCTTGGTCGACGGCACCGACGTACGTGGCCATCACCGTCCTCCGTTCTGTGTTCCGAGTGTTTGTTCGGCGGCGCGGATCAGCAGTGCGCTCGACGTGGCGCCGGGATCCTGGTGCCCGATGCTCCGCTCACCGAGGTAGCTCGCGCGCCCCTTCTGGGCGAGGAGCGGAATGGTCGCCGTCATGCCGTGGTCGGCCGCCTCCGCGGATGCGGTGAGGGCCGATGACATGTCCGCGCCGTCCTGGAGCGCGGCCGCATACGCGTCGCGCGCCGGGATGAGCGCATCCAGCATGGTCTTCTGCCCGGCCTCCGAGCGCCCGATCTTCTGGACGCCCGCGATGCCGGCCTCGAGAGCCGCCAACCAGTTCTCCGCCGTGAGCTCCGTCGTGCCGGCGAGGGCGTTCCCCGCCTGCATGAAGAGCGACCCGTACAACGGGCCTCCGGAGCCTCCGACCGTCGAGATGAGCGTCATCCCGACGGTCTTGAGCAGCTGACCGATGTCGTCACCGTCCGGCAACTTCGCCACGGCCGCGGTCATGCCGCGATCCATGTTGATCCCGTGGTCGGCATCGCCGATCGCGGAATCGAGTTCGGTCAGCATCTCCTTGTTCTCGGCCACCGCGGACCGGAATCCTCGGATCCAGTCCGCCACGACCGTCGCGTCGATGCTCATCTGCACCTCCACGTCGCCGGCATTGTCAGACTCCCCAGCGCAACGCGGGGGTCAGTACCGGTGCATCCCAATAGCGGGTGATCTCGTCATCCAGCCGAAGCAGGGTGATCGAGCAACCCGCCATCTCCAGCGATGTGATGTACGGCCCCACCAGATTGCGGCCGATCGTGATGCCGCGTTCCGACAGGATCGTGTTGAGTTCGTTGTAGACGACGTAGAGTTCGATGAGCGGCGTGCCGCCCATCCCGTTCACGAATGCGAGGACGGAGTCCCCCCTCTCGAACGGGAGGTCGTCCAGGATCGGTTCGGTCAGCATCCGGGTGATCTCGGCGGCCGTCGCGAGCGATCGCCGCTCACGTCCCGGCTCGCCGTGGATCCCGATGCCGATCTCCATCTCGTCGTCACCGAGTTCGAACGTGGGCTTGCCGGCGGCGGGTACGGTGCACGACGTGAGCGCCATGCCCATGCTCCGGACCTGGCCGTTGACCCGCTTGGCGAGATCGGTGACCTCGGCGAGCGACCGCCCGTCCTCGGCCGCGCCCCCGCAGATCTTCTCGAGGAGCACGGTACCGCCGACGCCACGGCGTCCCGCCGTGTAGAGGCTGTCCTTGACGGCCACGTCGTCGTCGATGACGAGGGCCTCGACGTCGATGCCCTCGGCTCCGGCCATGTCGGCGGCCATCTCGAAGTTCATGACGTCGCCGGTGTAGTTCTTGACGATGTGGAGGACACCGGCGCCTCCGTCCACCGCCTTGGTGGCTTCGAGCATCTGGTCGGGCGTCGGAGAGGTGAAGACCTCACCGGGGCACGCCGCGTCCAGCATGCCCCTCCCGACGAAGCCGCCGTGCATGGGCTCGTGCCCCGAGCCCCCGCCCGAGACCAGCGCGACCTTCCCCGACACGGGCGCGTCCGCCCGCGTGATGTAGTGGGGAGAGACGTTCACGCTGATGAGGTCGCCGTGTGCCGCCGCCATACCGGCCAGCGACTCGACGACGACGTCATCGGGGCTGTTGATCAGCTTCTTCATCACGTCCTCCTAGATGGTTGGTTCTGCGGGATCGTGGATGTGGGGTGCGTCACCGGCGGATGCGGGGCGCCGCCGGGTGCCGAAGGGCATGCCGGTCGCCTGTTCGAGTCGTCCGGTGGCGCATCCGCGCCACCGGAGGCGTGCACCACGCCGCGAGACCGCGGAATCAACCATCGGGATGGTTGGTTCTGCGGGATCGTGGATGTGGGGTGCGTCACCGGCGGATGCGGGGCGCCGCCGGGTGCCGAAGGGCATGCCGGTCGCCTGTTCGAGTCGTCCGGTGGCGCATCCGCGCCACCGGAGGCGTGCACCACGCCGCGAGATCGTGGAATCAATCATCTAGAGGTACAGACCGCGGAAGGCCAGACCGCCGAGGATCCCGCCGATGACCGGTCCGACCACGGGCACCCATGCATAGCTCCAGTCACTGGAACCCTTGCCGGGGATCGGCAGCAGCTGGTGTGCGATGCGCGGACTCAGGTCACGTGCCGGGTTGATCGCGTAGCCGGTCGGTCCACCCAGTGAGAGACCGATCGAGAATACGAGCAGACCCACGGCCAGCGGTCCGAGGCCACTGGCGAACTCCTCGCCACCGGTGAAGCTTCCGAAGTGGTTGAAGATCGCCATCACACCGAAGACGAGCACGAACGTGCCGACGATCTCGGTGAAGAGGTTGGCACCGGGGTTCCGGATGGCCGGCCCGGTCGAGAAGGAAGCGAGCTTGGCGCCCTGATCCTCGGTCGGACCCCAGTGCGGCAGATAGGTCAGGAAGACCAGGACGGCACCGATGAACGCACCCGCGAACTGACCACCGAAGTACTGGAACGTAGCGCTCGTCGTGAGGCCGCCGGCATCCGGCTGCATCAGCGTTCCGAGCGTCACCGCGGGGTTGATGTGGGCCCCGGTGAACTGGCTGACGGCGTACACCGCCATGGCGACGGCGAGTCCCCACCCGGTGGTGATCACGATCCAGCCGGCGCTGTTCGCCTTTGACTTGGCGAGCACGACACCGGCGACGACGCCGTTACCGAGAAGAACCAGTAACGCGGTTCCCACCATCTCGGCCGTGAAGATGTTGTTCATCATCACTCCTTGGGTTGAAGGTGGCGCGTCCTCGCCCCTCTTGTCCGCGTTTCCCGAGGACGCGCGAGACTATGAAAAGACTGTCGTGTAGGAAATTGTACGTTTCGTAACGAACTTCATTTCGCACACTAGCGCACGTGAGTCGGCTCGGCACGACGGCACTCCGGATGTCTATGATCGATCACGTCACCTGCCCCAGGGAGACAGATGAGATCCCTCGAGACCGACGTAGTCGTGGTCGGCGGCGGAGCCACCGGCGCCGGGGTTCTGCGTGACGCGGCGATGCGGGGATTCCGCACCATCCTGGTGGAACGCGTGGACCTGGGCCAGGGAACCACCGGACGCTTTCACGGGTTGCTCCATTCGGGCGGCCGTTACGTGGTGAGCGACCCCCATTCGGCGACGGAATGCGCTCAGGAGACCGAGCTCCTGTCGCGCATCGCGGGCGACGCGGTCGAGATGACCGGGGGGCTTTTTGTCACAACGCCGCATGACGACCCCGCCTACGCCGATGCCTTTGTCGCGGCCTGTCATGAGACGGGGGTCCCGGTCAACGAGATCCCGGTCGCCGAGGCCCTGCGCCAGGAGCCCAGGCTCAATCGCGGCATCACCCGTGCCTTCGAGGTGAACGACGGCTCCGTCGACGCGTGGCGTCTGATCTGGGGCAACGTGCGATCCGCCGAGGCCTACGGCGGGCAGGCCCTCACCTACCACTGGGTGACCGATGTCCTGCGCGACGGGGACCGTGTCGCCGGCCTCGTCTGCCATGACGGCATCAGCGGCGAGGATGTCCGCATCGAGGCCGGTTTCGTCATCAACGCCACCGGCGCATGGGCGGGCGAGCTTGCGACGATGGCCGGCTGCCACGGCGTGGAGGTCGTACCCGGTCGCGGCATCATGATCGCGATGAACCACCGGCTGGTCAGCCGGGTCATCAACCGCTGCGACCCGCCCGGCGACGGCGACATCCTCGTCCCCGTCCGGACCGTGTGCGTGATCGGCACCACCGACACGCGCGCCGAGAGCCCCGACAACCTCGCCATCCCCCGTGACGAGGTCCAGCAGATGCTCGATGCGGGTGAGGTCCTCGTCCCCGGATTCCGCCAGGCCCGTGCGGTGCATGCCTGGGCCGGCGCACGCCCGCTGGTGCGCGACAGCCGTGTGTCCGAATCCGACACCCGCCACATGAGCCGCGGGATGTCCATCATGGACCACAGGGAACGCGACGGCCTCAGCGGGTTCCTCACCATCGCGGGCGGCAAGGCCACCACCTACCGCCTGATGGCGAAGAACATCGTCGACGCGATGTGCGAGCAGATGGGTGTCGACCGGCCCTGCCGGACCGCCGACGAACCGCTGGCCGGCTCGCAGCCCGGTACCACCGTCGCCATCACCGACCGTCTTCGCGACCGCGAGGCCGACCGCCTCGACGACCAGATCATCTGTGAGTGCGAGCTGATGTCGCGCGGCATGCTGACCTCCCTCCTGCGCGAGCGTCCGTCGGCCGCGTTCGACGACGTGCGACGTCGGCTGCGACTGGGCATGGGCCCGTGCCAGGGGGGCTTCTGCGCGTACCGCGCCGCGGGCATCGCCCACCAGGACGAGCACATCGACATCGCCCGGGCCAACGGGCTGATGCGCATGTTCCTCAGGAACCGCTGGATCGGCCTGCACTCGATCCTCTTCGGCGACCAGGTCCGGCAGACGGCGCTCGACGACTGGATCGCCCGGGGGACGCTCGACATCGAACACCTCCCGGAGGCCGACGCGCTGCCCAGCCGCCCGGCGGGGATCGAGATATGACCGACGCGGTCGTCATCGGTGCCGGCGTGGCCGGGCTCACCGGGGCACTGCGCCTGGCCCGCGGCGGCGCGCGGGTCATCCTCCTGTCCGGCGGGATCGGAGGCCTGCAGCTCTCCCAGGGTTCCATCGACATCCTGGGCTACTCACCCGACGTCGTTTCTCGTCCTCTCGACGCGATCGACGAACTGGTCGACCGCCGCCCCGATCACCCGTACGCCCGCCTCGGTTCGTCGCAGGTGGCGATGTCGGTCGGATGGTTCGCCGACGCGCTTCCCGGCATGCTCACCGGTGATCCCGCGCGCAACATGCGGCTTCCGACGGCCGTCGGCGTCGCCCGTCCCACCGCGCTCGCTCCGCCCAGCCTCGCCGCGGGCGACCTGCGCGACGGGATGTCCCTCGCCATCGTGGGCATCGGGGTCGTCAAGGACTTCCACCCCGGGCTGATCGCGCAGAACATCTCCCGGGTCACGCTGCCCGACGGCGGTTCGGTCGACGCGACGGCGACGATGATCGACATCACGGTGCGCGAGGGCGAGGTCGACACCTCGCCCCTCAACGTCGCGCGGGCCCTGGACGATCCGGCGTTCCGGCGCAGGTTCGGCGACGCGGTGGCCACCGCGGTCGACGGGGCCGACGCCGTCGGGCTGCCCGCCGTCCTGGGCGTCCGGACCCCCGGCGTGTGGGAGACGCTCTGTGAGCGTCTGGGACGCCCCGTCTTCGAGATCCCCACGCCGCCACCGGGGGTGCCGGGGATGCGTCTCAACGTCGCGCTGACCGATGCGGTCCGCGCCGCCGGCGTGCGGGTCATCATGGGCGGCTGGGTCGTCGACCGTGGCGGCACGTCCGATCGCCTGGAGTGGGTCGCCACCGATTCGGCGGGACGCGACCGGCGTTTCTCCGCCGGCGCCTTCCTCCTGGCGCCCGGTGGCTTCGAGAGCGGTGCGCTCCATGTCGACTCGCACTGGAACGTCACGGAGCGCGCGCTCGGGCTCCCCGTCGCCGGTCCGCCGACCGACGGGCCGATCGTCCAGGAGGACTTCGGCCAGGAGCATCCGCTCTTCCTCTCGGGGGTGGCCGTGGACGACGCCATGCGGGTCCTCCACCCCGGCACGCGGGAAGCCGTCTACGACAACGTCCATGCCGCCGGAGGGATCCTCGCGGGGTCCATCCGCTGGACGGAGAAGTCCGGGGAGGGCATCGCCATCGCCAGTGCGGTGCGGGCCGCCGACGCCATTCTGAAGGAGCTGTGATGTCCAGGGCCGGAGAGATCGACGACTTCCCGCAGCTGATGCGGGACAGCCTCGACCATTGCGTCAAATGCACAATTTGCGAGACGCAGTGTCCGGTCGCGGCGGTCACCCCTCTCTTCGCGGGCCCGAAATACGTGGGCCCCCAGGCTGAGCGCTACCGGAGTGCGAAGCACAGCGTGGACCACACGCTCGACTACTGCTCCAGCTGCGGTATCTGCACGCACTCCTGCCCGCAGGGCGTGAAGATCGCCGAGATCAACTCGCAGGCCCGCGCCGCGATGAAGAAGCAGAACGGCATCCCCCTCCGCGACCGCATCATCTCCCGGCCGACCATGATGGGCCGCCTGAGCGCCCCGATCGCCCCCGTCTCCAACTGGATGCTGCGCTTTCGTCCGGCGCGCCTCGCCCTGCAGGGTGTCCTCGGAATCCACGCAAGAGCGCCCATGCCGGTATCGGCGCCCAGGACCCTCCGACGACGGCTGAAGAAGAGGGCGCGACCCCGAACGGCCCCGCGGGGGCGGGTCATCTACTTCCACGGGTGCAGCGCCCAGTTCTACGAGGTCGAGACGGCCCTCAAGACCGTCGACGTGCTGGAGCACAACGGTTTCGAGGTCCTCACACCGAAACAGGGGTGCTGCGGGCTGCCGCTGCAGACCAACGGGCTCTACGACGACTCGCGGAAGTACGTCCGAAAACTGGTCGACCAGCTCCGCGTGCCTGAGGGCGACATCCCGATCGTGGCCAGCTCGACCAGCTGTGGCCTGATGCTGAAACGCGAGGCCCACGAGATCCTCGGTGTGGACGATCCGGAGCTTGCCGAGGTCGGCGGCCGGACCTACGACATCTGCGAGTTCCTGCTCGACCTCCACGACCGCGGCGAGCTTCGCACCGACTTCCGGCCCGTACCCGAACGGGTGCCCTACCACCCTCCCTGCCAGCTGCGCGGCCACGGCGTCGGCATCCCCGCTCTCGAGCTCTTCCGGCTCATCCCCGGGCTGGAGGTCGAGGAGAGCGGCGTCACCTGCTGCGGCGTCGCCGGCACATACGGCCTGAAGAAGGAGAAGTACGACGTCGCCATGGCCGTGGGTGCTCCGCTCTTCGAGAAGGTGCGCGGAATGGATCCGCCCTGGGCAGTGTGCGACTCCGAGATCTGCCGCTGGCAGATCACGACGGCGACGGACGTCCCCACCGTCCATCCCATCGCGATGCTCCACCGCGCATACGGCCTTTCGTAGCCGCGCCCCTTCCTCCGGTCACCCCATGAGATGCGGGCACACCCCGTCGTCCTCGAGACCCCGATGGCCCGTAGGCCGAGGCCGTCACGTGTCGCCCCTGGACCTGCCTGATCGCGGGTCCGCCCGTCCTCGTCCTTCTGGCGACGCCCGCGCTGGCGCTCGAGTCGGACACCGCGATGCTGGACCAGCTCGTGCGGTACGAGACGGCGCCTGCGTCCCCTGTGGGCCGGGCGCAACGACTGACGAGAGCCGGGTGGGGTCGCACCGGCCGCGCGGGGCCCCGGGTAGAGTCCCGGCCATGGTCGGAATCGTCGTGGTGAGCCACAGCGCTCAGGTTGCCGAGGGCGCCGTCGCGCTCGCGCGTCAGATGGCCGGAGAGGTCCGGCTCGAAGCCGCGGGTGGCAGCACCGAGACCGCCGACGGCATCGGGACAGATGCCATGCGGGTCATGGAGGCGATCGACCGCGCCGGCGCCGACGGCGCCGACGTCCTCGTGCTCATGGACCTCGGGAGCGCCATCCTCTCGGCGGAGACCGCACTGCAGTTCCTGGATCCCGCCGTCGCGGAACGCGTGCTCCTCTGTTCGGCGCCGATCATCGAGGGGACGGTGGCCGCGGCCGTGACGGCCGCCGGCGGAGCATCCATCGACGCGGTCGCCGCGGAGGCCCAGCGCGGCCTCGAGCCCAAGCGCGCGCAGCTGGACGACATGCCGTCCGCGGGTCCGGATCCGACGCCCGACACCGACCGGGGCGGCGACTGGCTGACCCTCGACGTCGATCTGACGATCCCGAACGGCCTCCATGCCCGCCCGGCGGCGCGACTCGTGCAGGTCGCCACCGGATTCGACGCCACCGTCCGTGTGACCAACACCACGACCGGGACGGGCCCCGCCGACGCGGCCAGCCTCACGGGCATTGCGACGCTCGGCGCACGACAGGGCCAGTCGATCCGGGTCGAGGCCCGAGGATCCCAGGCGGACACCGCGCTCACGGCGATACGCGACCTCGCGGCGCGCGATTTCGACGAGCGACCGGAGACCGGACCGTCGTCGACCGGATCACCGGTCGGCGCACCGGTCTCCATGCCCCCCGTGCCCCGGGCGGCATGGGGTGCGCCGGACCTGCCCGGGATGCCGGCCGCGTTCCAGGTCGGCCCGGACGGGAGCTTTGCCGGGATGGCGGCCGCCCCCGGTCAGGTCGTCGCGCGCGCCCGCCGGCTGCGGCGCCCGCCGGCCAAATCGCGTACCCCGGGCGACCCGTCCGACGAGGCCGCCGCGCTCGACGCCGCGCTCGACCGCGCCCGGTCCGAGCTGCACTTCGCACGCGAGACCGTGGCACGTCAGGCCGGCGAAGAGCACGCCGCGATGCTCGACGCCCAAGGTGCCATGCTCGACGACGCCGCCATCATCGAACCCGCCAAGGCCGCGATCGAAACGGGCATACGGGCGGAGGTCGCCTGGCAGGAGTCCGTCGAAAGCGTCGCCGCCAGGTTCGCCGCACTGGACGACCCCTACCTCCGAGCGCGTGCCGAGGACGTCCGCGACATCGGGCGGCGCGTGCTCACCTGTTTCGCCGGGACGGCGGGCGGCCCGCCGACCCTCCGGGGCCCGGGAATCCTCGTGGCCCGTGAGCTGGGTGCCGGTGAGACGGCATCGCTCGACCTCTCCCTGGTGAAGGGCATCGCCGTCGCCACGGGGAGCCCCACCTCCCACAGCGCGATCCTCGCCCGCGCCCTCGGGGTGCCCGCGGTCGTGAACCTGGGCGAGGTACTCATGTCGATCGGTGAGGACACGCCCGTCCTCCTCGACGGCGATGCCGGCAGCCTCCGCATCGCACCGGATGCCGAGACCGTGGCACGGGTCACCGCCGCGAACGCCGAGCGCGAGCGGACGGCCGAGGAGGCCCGCCTCGCGGCGCGACGCCCGGCGGTCACGAAGGACGGCGTCACGATCGAGGTGGCGGCCAACATCGCGACGGACCGGGATGCCGACGGCCTGCCCGACATGGGCGCCGACGGGGTCGGTCTCTTTCGCAGCGAGTTCCTCTACATGAGCCGTGACACACCGCCCGACGAGGAGGAGCAGCTCGCCGCCTACACGGCGGTGGCCCGTGCCCTGGACGGTGGACGTCTGGTCATCCGGACCCTCGACGCCGGAGCCGACAAGGAGGTACCCGGTGTCGGCCAGGCCGGCGAGGAGAACCCCTTCCTCGGGAAGCGCGGCATCCGCCTCAGCCTGGCGAACCCCGACATGTTCCGCACCCAGCTGCGCGCGATCCTCCGTGCGTCCGCCGAACACCGCATCGCGGTCATGTTCCCGATGGTCGCCACGCTCGAAGAGCTCCTGGCCGCACGTGAGCACCTCGGCACCGCACGCGAGGAGGCCGTCCAGGAGGGGCACGCCGTGGGCGACCCCGAGATCGGAGTCATGATCGAGGTGCCGTCGGCGGCGCTCTGCGCCGACGCGCTGGCCGAGCACGTGGACTTCTTCTCCGTCGGGACCAACGACCTCACGCAGTACACGCTCGCGGCCGAACGCGGCAACGTCGCGGTGGCGGACCTGACCGACGCGTACCACCCGGCGGTGCTCCGGTTGATCGGCATCGTCGGCAGCGCCGCATCACGGAACGGCATCTGGGTCGGCGTCTGCGGCGAGGCGGCATCGGACGAGGACGGCATCGCCGTTCTCCTGGGGCTCGGTGTGAGTGAGCTGTCGGTGCCCGGGCCACGCGTTGCGGCCGTCAAGGAACGCGTGCGATCGCTCGAGATGGACGCCTGCCGCGTGTTCGCATCCGAGGTCATCCGGCTGGGCACGGCGGAGGAGGTCCGCCGCAGCCTCACATCGGAGGGGTGCGGCGGATCCTGCGGCGACGGCGGCGGATGTGCCTGCGCCGGCGGCTGAGGGATCAGGCAGTCCGGACCACCGGATTCCCCTTGAATCCGGGGTAGCCGAGCCGGCTCGCATCACTGGCAGGCAGGTCGATCGTGGTTCGGGCACTCCGATGGCCGCGCTCGAAAACTCACCGGGTCGGCGCCGCTCACAACGTGGGTGACAGACAGACGTTGACGCGACGTCGAGCGTCCGTCGGTGATCTCGCCGGAGAAGGACGCGGTCTCCGTGCTGCGGGAGTAGCAGCGCGAGTTCATTCGGGAATCGCATCGAACCGTTGATAGATGCGCCACGCATGGCCGGTATACGGAGTCGCCACACGACTCGTCTGGCGGAAACCGAACTTCGTCGGGTCCAGTTGACGGCCGATCGCCGTGGAGCCGTCGAGAAAGACCAGCTGGAAATGGTTGTCCCGTAGCGCGGCGCGGTACGCCGATATCCCCGTCTTCCCCTGGTAGACGAAGGAGTCTTCGTAGGTGCTGGTCACCTGCCATTGCCGAAGGCGATCCGCCAAACCGTACGCCACCGGTTCGGGCATCTCACCGACCATTCTGATCCACGGCATGGCGTCCACGGAGTACCGGATCTCCTGGACGAGAGCCGTTGAGTTCGGCCACTCCTGAAAGAGCCTCCGCGATTCCTGGGCCCCTGCGACCACCACGAACCAGCAGGCCGCACCGAGGACGACGACGCGGCCCATCCCGCCGGTCATGCGTGAAAGCGCGATCCCGGCAAGGGGTGCGCCGAAGATCAGTCCCAATACGACATGCTTGTGCAGCGAGACCTGCTCACCCATGCGGATCTGGCTCACCGGGGCTGCCAGGGCGCCGGCCAGCAGCACCAGGCTCACAACCGGACGGCGGCGGAGAAGAACCACGGATCCCGCCAGCGCGAGAAAGATCGCCGGGCCCGCTATGGGGATGAGATATCGAATGAGATCCCCGGTATCCGCCGAGATCATGGGCACGCGGTTCATGGTCGTGAATTTCAGGCCCGGCTGGAGGGATGCGGCCCAGGTGGTGAACGATACGACGAGGAGCGCTGCGAACGTGGCAACTCCCAGCATCGTGCGCATGAGAAGGCGCGGAGTGGGCCGTCCCGCCGCAACGAGCGCCACTGCGAACACGAACGGCACGTCGATCGCCGCGCTGTACTTCGTGAGCACGGCGACCGCGCAGAGCACGCCGACCACGCCCCACGCGACGATACCTCCCGTCTCCGTCGTCGCCGCACGGGCTGCGATGGCGGCCGCGACGGCGAGGGTCGCGAACGCCGGCGCGTCGAAGGTGGCGAGGTGTGAAACGAAGAGGACGGGAGCGCTCCATCCGAAGACGAGGGCCGCGAGAACACCGGCGATGTGACCGACCGGCCGACGGAGCAGCGCGTTGGTGAACAGGCAGATGGCCACCGTCGCGACCATCATGCAGACGAGCGAGAACAGGCGCACGAGCTCGAGTCCGCCCACATGGTCCAGAACGCCCGCGAGAACGGGGTAGAGCATCGGCGCCCCGGAGAAGAAGTCCTCCGGGTGCGGATAGACGGGATCGCCGCCGGCCCACGACCGGAGGATCAGGCCACCCGTGTACACGTACAGCGCCTCGTCCTGAAAGGCGGAGTTCGTCAGGCGCAACGCGATGGCCGCCTGTACGGCCAGGACGAGTCCGAGTGGCAGAAGGGGAAGAACCCGGACAAGGAGGGCCCGGTGACGAACGGGGGCGAACGAGGCCAGCGCGACCGTCCAGACGCTCTTTCCCGACTGCACGGCCGTGTCGCCTGTCGTCATCGGTTGCCGTCCCACGAGAGCGTGGAACGCGCCATCCGAACGGACCGGCCGACGCCCAATCCGCGTGCCGCAATGATGATGACCGGAATCAGAATGTACGCCTGCAGAACGTAGAGAACGAAGTTCGGCCACACCGATTCGAAGCCCGCCTGCCCCGACGCGATCACGAGGCCGACCAGCGTTGCGATCTGAGTCGCGCCCAGATAGATGACGATGTACCAGCGAACCCGGCTCGCGACGGACGACCGCGAGCGAACGGACCCGCTGCCCGTCGGCACCCATTCCGTCGGGGCTCCGCGAAGCATGTCGACGATGCAGATCAGATGGGCGACGCCGTAGATCACCTGTACTCGTATGACCTCATACCGCCACCGGGTGCGAGAGACGGCCGGCATGACCACCACCCAGAAGAACACCGCGCCCAGCAGGGGAAGGATGAAGGACGCCCGGATGGACGATCCGAACGCGAAGAGCATGATGAGAAGCGGGAGTGGCGCGACGATCGCCGCCATCGCGGTCGTCATGTAGTAGAGGAAACCCGACCAGTAGCAGAGCCGCTGCGAGACCGACATCGACTCGTCCTGGTGGAAGCGACGATCGGCGACCAGAGCCATCGAGCCTTCGCACCACCGGTACTGCTGCGTTGCGAATGAATCGATCGTATCCGGGCAGAGCCCGCCGCTCACGACGATCGGGACGTATCGAAGACTCCAGCCCTGGCGCCCCATCTCGATCCCGGTGAAGACGTCCTCACTGTGATCGATCGGAGGGAACCCGCCGATCGCATCGAGGGCGGCGCGCCGGTAGACGGCCGACGTTCCGACACATATCGCGGCACCGACGGCGTCCCGCGACGGCTGGATGAACCGGAAGAAGAGCTCCTGTGTTGCACCCGCCGCGCGCTGCAACCAGGACTGGTCACTCGTCGTCGCGAAATACTGCGGTGACTGCACGATGCCGATCCCGTCATCGTCCATGTACGGGAGCAGTTCCGTCAGGAACTCCGGACGTGGAACGAAGTCGGCATCCAGAATCGCGATGTGATCCGCACATGTTCGCGCATACGCATACCTCAGGTTTCCCGCCTTCTTGAACTCGGAACCGGGACGAGACAGGTATTCGAAGCCGTGTTCCGCCGCCAGCGCGCGCACCTCGCCACGTCCGGCGTCGTCAAGAACGTGGACCGAGATCGCGCCTGCGTAGGCGATCTCTGCGACATGGAGGTAGGTGTTCCTCAGCACCTCGATCCGCTCGCCGCAGGTCGGAAGGAAGATGTCGACCGACGGCAGAGTCCGTGGAGCCCATCCCGCGACGCGTTCACGATGCGCCGCCTCGTCGAGGCGGCGCCGATACGTCGACGTGCGGAGCGCGAAGAGCTGCTCGATCACGAGAATGACGAGCGGGATGACAAGGACAACCGTCCAATCGCTGCGCAGTGCGAGGGCACCCAGACTGAACGCCACACCGACGAAGGCCACCGCGGATGTGACGAAGAGCCATCGATGCTGTGGACCACGGAGGTAGCCGTACTTCTCATCGTCGGAGGGAGGCGCGACCGGCACGAGATCGATCGCAGACGAACGGGCAGACGCGCCCATGTCTCGCGCACCCGTGACAAGAAGGACGATTGCCCCGGGCACGAGCAGCAGACCGTACGCAGCAATCGGCTCGACCTGGAGTGCCTCCACAACGGCAACGACTGCGCCGGTCGATGCGATCAGAATCATGGCGTGGACCATGAACGAACGCCATGGACCCGCCTTCCTCAGCGGCAGGAACGGGTCATTTCGCTTCGACCACGTCACATGGAACGTGCCGACTCCCGTCGCCACCAGCGATGCCACCGCATAGTGAGCCGATGTGACCGCTGTGATGAGCCAGAACGTCGTGATGCCCAGGATGGCGGCGACTGTGAATGTCCATGCGGGGTGAACGCGCGCGGGCTTCACATGTCGGCATGATCTGTCGGCCTCAGGTACGTGAAGGGTCATGTGTCATGGCGGTGGAGAGTATTCGCGTACCGCTGTGTCCGGGTACGCCGGCTATCGCTCCGGTGGTCCGGCACGTCTCGTCGGGACTCTCTGAGGCGTCGGCTCCGAATGGCGCTGGACCATGTTCGACGGACGACGGGTTTCTCCCACCCCCGAGTTGATCCGGTCACGGACGTGCCCCTTGGTGGCCGGTGGAACACGCGGATGGCGCGCGATCCGACCAGGCACGTCACATGGCGATCTTCATTTCACCTGCGGTGGCCGGGGAACGCAACCCTCAGAGGGAAAGCCATGGAGAGGGGACGACGTTCCCCGACCGCCCGCCGACGACCTCGCTTCTGGCATTCCGTGCCGATGCCTGCCCCAATCGACGATCCGCTCAGACCTCCTCCAGCAGCCGATCGATGTCGAGTGTGGAGCGCCGTCCGAGATCGTCCCCGTGCTCGACGAGGAAGGCGTCCGCCGACCGGCGCCCCTCATCACGCAGCATGGTCAGGAACTCCCACTCGGCGTTGAGCTTCGACGAGGAACCCAGGTCCACCATGACGTCGTTCTTCACGTGGTGGATCCGGTTGCGCGCCCAGTGGGCACCCTCGGCCGTTCGATGATCGCCGGCCTGGCGCAGAAGCGCGATCATCTTCAGCTCCTTCAGGAGCGTCGCGTTGAACGACACCTCGTTCAGCCGGTTCATGATGGCGCGGGCCGACCGCGGCGTACCGGGGCGGGTGATCGGGTTGATGGGGACGATGATGGTGTCGTCCGAGACGCACTCGCGCATGAGCGGGGTCATCGTCGGGTTGCCGGCGTATCCACCGTCCCAGTAGGGCTCACCGTCGATCTCGACGGCCTGGAACATGGTCGGCAGACAGGCCGATGCGAGCAGCACCTCCGGAGACAGCTCATCGTTGCGGAACACCCGTCCGCGTCCGGTGACGACGTTCGTCGCCGTGATGAAGAGCTTGACGGGACCGCTCGCCGTCGCGTCGAAGTCGACGCTCTCGGCCAGCACGGCTGCCAGCGGATTCGACGCCCACGGCGCGAGTTCGTACGGCGAGAACATCCTCGAGAGGAGATCCATGGTCAGGTAGGCCGGTGAGTGGTCGAGCGTCCACACCCCGAGCATCCGGTCGACCGGCGTGCGCTGGATGGGACTCCAGGCCGCCGACCGCGCCACCCGCCGCCAGAAGGCGGTGAGCGCCTCCCGGGCACCCGCGCGCCCGTCCTGCGCATACCCCGACGCGAGAACCGCCGCGTTCATCGCCCCGGCGGAGGTGCCCGAGATCCCCTCGATCTCGAGCCACTCCTCCTGCAGGAGGCGGTCGAGCGCACCCCACGTGAAGGCCCCGTGACTCCCTCCACCCTGAAGGGCGAGATCGACGAGAAGCGGCTCCCGGTCGGCGGATCGAGCGGATGTGGCGGCCATGGTCCCTGTCTCCTGGTGCGGGGGTGGAGGAGTCGTCGGTTGAGTGCCCGACTCCGAACGGACGTCGACGGATGGATCGACGAGCGAGGCGCTTCCGGTCAGGACGATGTCGCCGGCGCACGCACCTCCGCGTCGGCATGAGCCGAGCTGTCGGAGCATCACATGTTCGCGGCCGGAAGGACGGCCGTATCCGGACATCGAGGGCACTCCGGCCGGCGAAACGATGCCACGTGACCCTTTGGTTCACGATCGGCGATGATCCATCCCTGCCGGGGCATCCGCGAGTGCGGGTTCCCTCGGCCATCCGAAACGCGCCACCAGCCCAGGGAGACCACCGCATGGACATCAAACGTGGACCGGCACTCGCCGCCATCATCTTCTCCGGATTGGTCGCCGTCGGCGTCCTGCTCCAGGCGTTCTCGATCACCGTCTTCCTTCGCGACGGGGGCAACATCACGGCCCTCGACATGCACCGGCACACCGGCTACACCACGATGGGCCTCATGGTCGTCACGCTCTTCGCCGTCTACGCCGCGGCGAGGACGAGCAAGAAGCTCGTCGGCATGGCCAGCATCCTGCTCGTCGTCGGCGGGCTCCAGTTCATGTTCCTCGGTGACACGGACGCGCGAGGCGGCTGGGTGAGCGGCCTTCACGGCCTCCTGGCCGTCGTCGTCATGGTCCTCGCGGTCGAGCTCACCCACAGCCTGTCCCGGGCACGCCGTGACGCCGGCGGCGAGGAGGTCTGACCCACCGCGTCGCCGGCGGGACGACGGCCGGGGAGGCGAACGGGCTCAGCGCGTGCGCACCCGTCCGACGGCGACGACGAGCGCGGCGACGACGGCGATGCCGACGGCGATGCCCGCCACGTGGATCCACACGCTCGGCCACCCACCATCCGCATGCGGATCGAGGAAGGGATACGGGTACCACCACGAGTCGCCGGTCCGCGGATTCACGACGAACGGTCCCCGTGCGAGGGTGTAGGCGATCCACACCATGGGGAACACGAGCGTCGCGGCGACCGCCGTCCACGGCAGACGACGACGATAGGGCCCGAGTACCACGTCGAGCAGGAGGAAGGCGGGCGCCACGGAGTGCACCACCTCGTTCGACCATGCCACGGTCGTTCCCGGTTCCAGCTCGACCCCGCGCAGGAGCAGGTTGTAGACGACGCCGGTGACGATCATGTAGGTCGAGACACAGGCGAGAGCGACGGCGAGCGACCGGGGTTCCGTCCCGTCGTGCACGGTGGCCGCCGGACTCCCGTGGGCGATGGTGTGCGCACGAAGCCGCAGCGCCCACGCGGCGGCCCATGCGAGCACGGCCGCCGCCGCCCCGTTCGACAGGATCGTGAAGAAGCTGAAGAAGTTGGCGACGACCGTTCCCTCGTCCTGCCCGAGGTCGCCCGCCAGCGTGAACGTGCGGATCGCCTGCGCGACGATCGCAGCGACGATGAGCGCAGCGACCACCGCACGAAGCAGCGTCCACGCGGTCGCCCCGGTCGGCGACGAGGTGAGAGCGGGTCGCATGGATGTCATTATGACTTCTCTCGTGACCGCACCGAGCCGCGGGCCCCTCCGCAGGCGGCACCGACTCCCGCCCCCCGCACCAGCGGTGACCGGGATGGCTCCCCGACGGCCCGATCCCGCCACCTACGGAGAACCGGTCGCGGACGGGAGCGGTCCCCTGCGGCAACGGGAAGACGGTTAGTCTCTCGCGATGAGCGAGCACGGCATCGACCACATCCTCACCACCACGCGCGCCGTGCGACGCAAGCTGGATCTCGACCGCGACGTGCCGCAGGCCCTCATCGACGAGTGCCTGGCCATCGCCCAGCAGGCGCCCACGGGCGGGAACCGCGAGGTCACCCGTTTCGTCGTCGTCCGCGATGGGTCGCTGCGTGCGGCCCTCGCCGACATCTACCGCCGGGGATGGGCCACCTACATGGATCCCTCGACGGGTGCCGGCGCACGTAAGCGATCCGGCGACGCGGCCGCACGACGCCAGGAGCGGGTGGTGGCGTCGTCGCTCCACCTGGCCGAGAACCTGGAGCGCGTACCCGTCCACGTCATCCCGTGCGTGCGACCACGGACCGACGACGCGTCGATCGTCCTCCAGGCGTCCACCTTCGGCTCGGTGTATCCGTCGGTATGGAGTTTCATGCTCGCCGCCCGCGCACGTGGCCTCGGCACGACGCTGACCACCCTCCACCTGTTCGACGAGCGGTCCGCGGCCGACCTCCTGGGGATCCCGGATCACTTCCAGCAGGTCGGGCTGATCCCGGTGGCCTATGCGACGACCACGGATTTCTCGCCCGCGCCACGCCGCCCGCTCGACGAGTTCCGCCGTATCGATGGATGGGACGGGAACGCTCCGTCCGGCGCATAGCCGCCCGCACCCATCGCCTCATCGTGCCTCCCGGGGTGCACCGTGAGGCGATGGGCGACCCTGGTTCGCCGGGACGCACTCGCCCTCTGGTTCGCGATACCGGACCGGCGGGTACCGCTACGGGCCAAGCTCGTGGCGGCCGCGGTCGCGGCGTACGCGGTGAGTCCCGTCGACATGGTCCCCGATCCGATACCGATCATCGGCGCGGTGGATGACCTCGTGGTCGTCCCGATGGGCATCTGGCTCACGATCCACCTGATTCCGGACACGCTGATGACCGAGTTCCGCGTCCGTGCGCTCCGCACCCGACGAAACGCCGTCGCCGCCGCCGTCATCGGCGCCACGATCGTCTGCGTGGCACTCCTCGCCCTGATCTGGTTCGTCGTCTCCCGCTGAGCCCGCGCCCGACGTCAGCAGGAGGGCCGCCCCGACTGGATCGCCTCGATCGCCCGCGAGGGATCCGCGACCCTCAGCACCCGCTCCACACGCCCCGCGGCATCCGCCCGCAGGTGTTCGAGATCCGCCGGCAGGGACAGGACGAGCACGCGTTCCCGGAGTCCGCTCGGTTACGGATCGTCAGCGCTTCCCCCTCCGAACCCCTGGGCTACAGTGGCGCACATGACCGGCGCCGGAATCGGTGCACCGACGGGGAGAACAGACGCACGGCGCGGGCCCCGTCCGCGTCCCGCGCGGCATGTCGTCGCCGCCTCGATCTCAATGGCATGACGACACCTCCCGCCGCCGGTCGGGCCGTCACGGCGCACATGGCCCTGGTGACCGTGCTTCTCGCCGTCGTCGCAGGGTGCTCGTCCCGGACTCCGATCGGCGAGACCTCGCCGCCAACGGATACGGCGTCACCATCGGAGGCCGGATCACCGACGCCGTGCGGGCCCCCGCGCGCATCGGCGCCGACGGTCTCCCCACCCCTCTGCACGGCCCGGCTGCGGCCCGCTTCGAAGCCGACCGCACCATGCTGCGCGGCTGCACCGGTCTGACTCCGTGACCGGCGCTGCGCACGGCCGGGCGGCGGAGATCCGAATCCGCCGAGGACGTCGGGCGTACACATGTTCGGTCGAGGGCACTACCATGGTGGGACATGGCGACCGCTCCCGTCACCGCACCCTTCCACCCCGTCGTCGCCGAATGGTTCACGCGCGCCTTCGCCGAGGCCACCGACGCGCAGCGGTTGGGGTGGCCCGCGATCGCCTCCGGCGCGCACACGCTCATCGTCGCCCCCACCGGCAGCGGCAAGACGCTCGCCTCGTTCCTCTGGGGCATCAACAGCCTGGTGGAACGACGCCTGGCCGGTGACGAGACCGGACGGCTGATCTACATCTCGCCGCTTAAGGCACTGAACTACGACGTCGAGCGCAACCTCCGCGGTCCGCTGGTCGGGATCAGCGACGCCGCCAAGCGGCAGGGGTTCGCGCTTCCCGAGCTGTCGGTCGCCGTCCGCACCGGAGACACCTCGCAGCGCGACCGCCAGCGGATCAACCGCACCCCGCCCGACATCCTCATCACGACGCCGGAGAGCCTCTTCCTGATGCTCACCTCGCAGGCGCGCAGCGTGCTCGCGGGTGCCACCAGCGTCATCATCGACGAGATCCATGCGGTGGCCGCCACAAAGCGCGGATCACACCTGGCGCTCAGCCTCGAGCGACTGGAGGAGGAAGCGACGGGCCCGGTGCAGCGTGTGGGCCTCTCGGCGACGCAGCGCCCCCTGTCCGAGATCGCGCGGTTCCTGGGAGGACAGGACGCGGCCGGGACACCGCGTCCGGTCACCATCGTCGACACCGAGCAGCGCCGGGACCTCGACCTCGAGGTCATCGTCCCGGTCGACGACATGGCGGACCTCGCGAACCCCGGGGCACCGACGCTCCCCGATCCGGTCATCGTCCCCGGTGACGCGCCCACCCACCACTCCATCTGGCCGGCCGTCTATCCCGCGGTGCTCGAGCTCGTCCGGGCCCACCGGTCGACCCTCATCTTCGTCAACAACCGTCGCCTCGCCGAACGCCTCGCCCTGCGACTCAACGAACTGGCGGACGAGGAGGTCGCGCGCGCCCACCACGGCAGCCTGGCCGCCGAACAGCGGACGCTCATCGAGGAGGACCTGAAGGCCGGACGTATACCCGCGCTGGTCGCCACCTCCAGCCTCGAGCTCGGCATCGACATGGGGGCGATCGACCTCGTCATCCAGATCGAGAGCCCGCGTAGCGTCGCCCGGGGCATCCAGCGTGTGGGACGGTCGGGCCACCACGTCGGCGGATCGAGCCGCGGCCGCATCTTCCCCAAGTTCCGCGGGGATCTGCTGGAGTGCGCGGCCGTCGTGTCGAACATGCGCGAGGCGGCCATCGAGGAGACCCGGGTGCCGCAGCGCCCCCTCGACGTCCTCGCCCAGCACATCGTCGCGACCGTCGTCGACGGCGAGTGGACGGTGGACCGCCTGTACTCCCTGGTGCGCCGCAGCTACCCCTTCTCCGAGATCTCGCGCGAGCAGTTCGAGGGGGTGCTCGACATGCTGGCCGGCCGCTACCCCAGCGACGAGTTCGCCGAGCTGGCACCGCGCATCGTGTGGGACCGGGTCGAGGGGACCGTGCGCGGCCGCCGCGGGGCGCGCCAGCTGGCCGTGCAGAACGCCGGCACCATCCCCGACCGCGGGCTCTACGGGGTGTTCCTGGCCGATGGCAGCACGCGCGTGGGCGAGCTGGACGAGGAGATGGTCTACGAGGCCCGCACCGGCCAGACGTTCCTGCTCGGTGCGTCCACCTGGCGCATCGAGGACATCACCCGTGACCGCGTGCTGGTCTCACCCGCTCCCGGGGTTCCGGGCGCAGTGCCGTTCTGGCGCGGTGAGGGAATCGGCCGCCCCGTGGAGCTGGGCCGCCAGGTGGGCCGCCTCACCCGCGAACTGGTGGCCATGCCGCAGGAGCGCGCGCACGAGCGCCTCCGCGAGGAGGCCGCATTCGACGACAGCGCCGCGGCCAACCTGCTTGCGTACCTCGCCGACCAGGTCGCGGCGACGGGGACCGTCCCCAGCGACACCACCATCGTCATCGAGCGTTTCCGCGACGAGATCGGCGACTGGCGCCTGTGCGTGCTGACCCCCTTCGGCGCACGTGTGCACGCCCCGTGGGCGATGGCCCTGCAGGTACGGCTGCGCGAGGAGCACGGGCTCACCGCTCAGGCCATCTGGAGCGACGACGGCATCGCGATCCACCTCCCCGACGCCGACGAGCCGCCCCGCGCCGACCTGGCCCTGGTCGATGCCGGCGAGATCGAGGACGTCGTCGTGGGCGAGCTGGGCGGTACGGCTCTCTTCGGCGCCCGGTTCCGTGAGAACGCCGCGCGCGCCCTGCTCATTCCCCGCCGGCGGCCGGGCCGGCGGACCCCTCTCTGGCAGCAGCGTCTCCGCGCGCAGAGCCTCCTGCAGGTCGCCCAGCGCTACGGCAGCTTCCCGATCATCCTCGAGACCTACCGGGAGTGCCTGAACGACTGGTTCGACCTCCCGGCGCTGACCGGGATCCTCCGTCGCGTCGCCTCGCGCGAGATCGCCGTGGTCGAGGTCGAGACACCGGCCGCGTCACCGTTCGCCGGTGCCCTTCTGTTCGAGTACATCGCCACCTACATGTACGAGGACGACACGCCCGCGGCCGAGCGCCGCGCGCAGGCCCTCGCCCTCGACCGCGACCTTCTGCGCGAGCTCCTCGGCCAGGACGAGCTTCGCGACCTGATCGACGCCGGCGCGCTCGCGGCACTGGAGGACGACCTGCAGTTCCGATCCGAGCGCATGCGTGCGAAGTCGTCGGATCGACTGCATGACGTCCTGCGGCGCCTGGGCGATCTCACCGTGGCCGAGGTCGCCGAGCGCATCGATGAACCCGACCGGGCCGCCGACTGGCTCACCGAGCTGGAGGATGAGCGCCGGGCCGCGCGAATCCGCCTCGTCGGAGAGGAGCGATGGATCGCCGCGGAGGACATGGGCCGGTACCGCGACGGGCTCGGCGTGATGCCACCATCCGGTCTCCCGGACGTCTTCCTGGAGCCCACGCCGGATGCACTGGCCGGCCTGGTCGCACGGTTCGCCCGAACCCATGGACCGTTCACCGGCGCGGACGTCGCGCGTCGCTTCGACATATCCGAGGAGCGGGCGGACGATGCTCTGCGGATGATGGCCGCGTCGGGCGACATCGTCATCGGGTCGATCCGGCCGGGCGGGACCGGCGACGAATGGTGCGATCCCGAGCTGCTGCGGCGTGTGCGTCGTTCCAGCCTCGCCGCCGCACGCCGAGAGGTCGAACCCGTCGACCCGGAGACCCTCGGCCGGTTTCTCCCCGCATGGCAGGGGATCGGCCGCCGCGGCACGCGCTCGGGCGCCGACGCCCTGCGCGAGGTGATCGCCCCGCTGCAGGGGCTCGCCCTTCCCGCCGAGCAGTGGGAGTCCGAGGTGTTTCCCCTCCGGCTCGGCGGGTACTCACCCACGTGGCTGGACGAGCTGGCCGGATCGGGTGAGGTGGTCTGGGTCGGCGCCGGGTCGATGGGACGCGACGGCGGCCGTGTGGCCCTCCACTTCCGTGAGGATGCTGCACTTCTCGGCCCCCCTCCGTCCGATGCCGCCCCGGACGACGACGCCCACCGCGCCGTTCGGGCCGCGCTGGCCGACGGCGCCGCGTTCTGGGACGAGATCCTGGCCGGGATCGACATCCCCATCCCCGAGGCGTTCTCCGCCCTGTGGGGACTCGTGTGGGCGGGCGAGGTGACCAACGATCTGTGGATGCCGCTCCGCGCGCCCAAGCGCCTGCCCACGACGCGGGCCCGCAACCGCCGTCCGGGCCGCCGGTTCGCCCGCGCAGGGGGATCCGGGCAGGGGGCGACGTCCGGCCGGTGGTCGCTGACGAAGCGCCTCTTCCGCGGTCAGGTGACGCACGATGAGCGGGCCCGTGCACTGGCCGAGATGGCGCTCGACCGCCACGGTGTGGTCACCCGTGCCGCCGTTCTCGCCGACGGCGTCCCGGGTGGTTTCGCCGGCCTCTACCGCGCGTACACCGATCTCGAGACGCTCGGTCGCTGTCGCCGCGGCTACTTCCTCGACGGGCTCGGGGGTGCGCAGTTCGCGCTGCCGGGCGCCGTGGAACGTCTGCGCGACCTGCGGGACTCCGCGGATTCGGAGCCGCACGCGGTCGTGATCGGTGCGGCCGACCCGGCCCAGCCGTACGGTGCGCAGGTGCCGTGGCCGCAGGCCGCCGCCTCCGGCTCACGCGGTCCGTCACGCACGTTCGGCGCGCAGGTCGTCCTGGTGGACGGGCTCCCGGTGCTCTTCCTCGACCGCGGAGGCAAGCGGCTGATCTCACTGGGCGGACCGGAACCGGAGCCCCTCGGCCATGCGGTCCGCGCGCTGGCCGACTGGGTCCGCGCCGGATCACGGCGCCGGATCATCATCGCGACCTTCGACGGCGACGACGTCCGCGACACCCGGGTCGCGGCCCACCTGCGCGACAACGGTTTCACCCCCGACCTGCGGGGCCTGGAGTTGCGGGGCGGCTGAGGTGAGGGTCCGCGCCCGAGGTTCCACAGCATTCCCCTCGACGCCGGTGGGCGCCCCGTCACCTACAACGGGCGCGCCCCGTTCAGGTCGTAGAGCAGCGACGGGAACGGTGTGCAGAACCCCAGATCGACCCGGGGGCGCGCGGGCACTCCCCAGACGCGTCTGTCGTTGACGCACTGTCCCGGGGCCAGGGACCACGTCGGTCTGACGTGCGCGACGAGCCGGGTGAACGGCCCCGTCTTCCCGGGGCGCGAAACGAGAAGGTCGGAGTTCCCGTATGCCGCCACTCCATTGACGCTGCCGGTGATGCAGGTGATCGACAGGAGACCGAAACGCGGGTCGGAACGCGAGACCACCCCGCCCGGTGCGCTGAGGGTCGGCGTGTCCAGGTCCCAGTGGCAGTCGGCGGAGACCTCGTTGAAGCCCGGCCGCCGAGGGGAACGCAATCCCGACTCCGTCCCGCCGTCGGGGTGTTCGATGAAGTACGGCTGGAGTTCATAGGCGGCGCGGATACCCGCGATCTCCGCAGCCGACATCTGGGTCGTCAGCGAGGCGCGACGGCGATCGTACCGACAATTCTTCACAAAGTACCCCCCGTCGTCCACCGGGTCGAGACCCAGATCGAAGACGATCCGCGGGCCCGGCACGCGCTTCCTGCAGAGGGCCTTCGTGGCCTCATATCGTGGTCCGACATAGTGCAGACGGTGCCGGGAGCCGACCTTCTCGATGAGTCCCATCACCCGGATCTGTCCGCCCTTCCCGACGAGGTCGATTCGCGTGTAGTCGGGATCCACCTGGCTGCGGTGTGCAACGGCCACCTGGAGGGTCAGCCGTGACCCCCAGTCGCTGACGGTGACCTTCGAGCCGCTCACCCGGATGCCGTAGGTCTTCGCCGCGGGGAACGCGGCGAGGGTCCTGATGGCGGCGTCGCGCTGTTTCGTCGTGAGCTTCACCGCTCCGTCCGCCCTGACCGCCCCCGCAGCACCGACGAGGATCGCGAGGCCGACCATGAGGATGCGGGTACGCGTGAGGGAAGGACGCCGAATCAACATGGCAGAATACTAGGAGGTTTCATAGGATCGGACAACGGTCCTGAGCCGCGAACGACGCCTGCCCAGGCCCGCCGAACCGCATCCCGCCGCAGGAGGGTCGTACCGTGGGAGCGTGGCCGGCACCTGCCACAGCCCGCGCCACATCCCGATGCCCGAAGGACACGTCAGTCACCGCAACGCGATCCGCCTCGGCTCCGCAGTGGCCGGCCAGACGATCGTCCGCGTGGAGGAGAGCCCTCGTGTCGCCGCCCAGCGCCTCGCGGAGCGGATGACCGGACGGGTGATCACACGTGTTGAGGCCGTCGGCAAGCACCACCTCATCCACCTCGACGACGGGCATGTCCTCCATTCGCACCTCGGCTTGGTGGGACGCTGGCGGGTGCAGCGCGCGGACACGCCGCTCGCCACGGGCGGCCTGTGGCTTGCCCTCTTCACCGGCGTCATGGTCGCCGCCCAGTACCGAGGGCCCTCGCTGCGCCTCCATCCCCCCGGTGCCGTCATCCCGCAGGTCCGCTGCGTCGGCCCCGATCTCCTGGCCGCCGACGGAAACCCTGATCCGTCCACACGCATCGACGTGGCCCGGGTCCCCGCCTCCCGGCTGATCGGCGACGTACTGCTCGACCAGCGCATCGTGTCCGGAATCGGGAACATCTACCGCAGCGAGGCACTCTGGGACGTGCATGTCAACCCGTGGACGCCGATCGGCGAGATCACCCAGGGGACGGCCGACGCCATCATCGCTTCGGCAGCCCGGCTCCTCTCCGACGCGGTCGGACTCGACCGCGGCCGCGCGGTGCGCCGCCACGCCGTCCACCGGCGCACCGGGCGTCCCTGCCCGCGGTGCGGCACGCCCGTCCGCGCGATGCGCCACGGCGACGACAACCGCGCCGTGTACTGGTGCCCCGCCTGCCAGCCCGGCGGGTGACCGGGACGGCGGGTGAGCCGCCCACCAACGGGTGACACGACACCGGGGTCCCACGAGACATCTGACCCGGACCAACGGGATGGGTCACGGCTGCGGGTGGTCCGGGAGGGTGGCCGGCCGAGGCGGCGGATCCACCGGCCGCCCGCCCGTGTCCAGCGGCCGCGTCCGATGCCTTCCGGGTAGCCTTGCGCAATGGCCAAGACCACATCCAAAATCGACAGCGTCGTCAACCTCTGCAAGCGACGCGGCTTCGTCTTCCCCTGCGGCGAGATCTACGGCGGCACACGCTCCGCATGGGACTACGGACCGCTCGGCGTCGAGCTGAAGGAGAACATCAAGCGCCAGTGGTGGCGCGCGATGGTGACGGCACGCGACGACGTGGTCGGCCTGGACTCCTCCATCATCCTGCCCCACGAGACCTGGGTGGCCTCGGGACACGTCGGGGCCTTCTCCGACCCGCTCACCGAGTGCCAGTCCTGCCACCACCGCTTCCGGGTCGATCACATGCAGGAGACCGTTGCCGCGAAGGCCGAGGCCAAGGGCCAGACCGTCAACCCGGATGACGTCTCCCTGGACGACATCGCCTGCCCCAACTGTGGAACCCGCGGCCAATGGACCACCCCGCGTGAGTTCAACATGATGCTGAAGACCTACCTCGGCGTCATCGAGGACGAGACGGGCCTGCACTACCTGCGGCCCGAGACCGCCCAGGGCATCTTCGTCAACTTCCAGAACGTCGCCACGGCAGCGCGGATGAAGCCGCCCTTCGGCATCGCGCAGACCGGCAAGTCGTTCCGCAACGAGATCACGCCCGGCAACTTCATCTTCCGCACCCGCGAGTTCGAGCAGATGGAGATGGAGTTCTTCGTCAAGCCCGGCACCGACGAGGAGTGGCACCAGTACTGGATCGACGAGCGCACCAACTGGTATGTGGACCTGGGCATCGCCCGCGACAACCTGCGTCACTACGAGCACCCCCAGGAGAAGCTCTCCCACTACTCCAAGCGCACCGTCGACATCGAGTACCGCTTCCACTTCCAGGGCTCCGAGTGGGGCGAACTCGAGGGCATCGCCAACCGCACCGACTTCGACCTCACCACCCACACGCAGCACTCCGGCACGGATCTCTCGTTCTACGACCAGGCCGCGGACGAGCGGTACATGCCCTACGTGATCGAGCCCGCCGCCGGGCTTTCCCGTTCGCTCATGACATTCCTGGTCGAGGCGTACGACGAAGACGAGGCGCCCAACACCAAGGGGGGCGTCGACAAGCGCATCGTGCTCCGGCTCGACCGTCGCCTCGCGCCCTTCAAGGCCGCCGTGCTCCCGCTGTCGCGCAACTCCGACCTCACCCCCAGGGCCCGGGAACTGGCCACGACGCTGCGGCGCAACTGGAACGTCGACTTCGACGATGCCGGGGCCATCGGCCGCCGCTACCGTCGCCATGACGAAATCGGAACGCCGTTCTGCGTCACCGTCGACTTCGACACCCTCGAGGACAACGCCGTCACGGTCCGCGAACGCGACACCATGGCGCAGGAGCGCATCGCGATCGACCAGCTGGAGCGCTACCTGGCCGAACGCCTCGTCGGCTGCTGACGCGGCCGGATCACCTGCCGGACCGTTCCGGCAGGTGACACGCGGTTCGCGTTCCCGTCGCCGGTGATCCGGGAGCGACGGCACTCGACCACGCGCGGACGACCCCGTCCCGATCGCCGCGCGTCCGATCACTCGTGCCGTCCGGCGCCGGAACGGTACCCGCCGTCCTGCGTCCCAGAGGCCGTCGCCGCGCTCCATGGGTCGACACGCCCCCTCCCAGGGCGGGGGACGAGAACGGGCTCCCCCACGTGCCCTTTGTGCGATCTGCTGCCAACGGGTGCACACGTCACGGGATCGGCAGGCCGGAATCAGGACGGCCCCACTTCAGGGTGCCCGCAACCGCGCAGATTCGGCTACTTGTAACGCCGAATCACTAACGTGACAATCCGCACGAGTTCCGGTATGGTCCGCATATGCCCATCCCCGTCTCACAGGTCATGTCGCCCGTGCGAGCCGTCATCGGAGCCGACACCACGCTTCGGCAGGCCGCCTCCGCCATGAGTCAGCACAAGACGGGCGCCGCCGTCGTCATCGACCAGACACTTCCCGGCCCCGGCATCGTCACCGAGCGCGACATCGTGCGATGCCTGGCGGAGGGCCGCGATCCCGATCAGATGCGTGTCGTCGACTGCATGTTCAGCCAGGTCATCGCCGCGGCTCCCAGCTGGCCCATCGGGAAGGCCGCCGACCGCATGCTCCGGCACCACATCCGGCACGTGGCCGTCTTCGAAGAGAACCACCTGGTCGGAATCATCTCGATGCGCGACATCATCAAGGTGCTCGGGCTCTCGCAGGCGGAGGACCGCGCCGCCTAGAGGCCGCCGATTCCACTCGGGTCGTGGACGACGGCGTCGAGTCCAGGGTGCATGCTGCGCGCTGCCGGGCACCGACAGACAGGGTGTGCCCTTTTCCGAGTCGCCCGGTGGGCGGGTGACCTCGTGGCCCGCTCGGGTGGGGCGGCGGGAGAGACGACGCCGCCACGCCACCGAGGCCGCGCATCACACCACGAGAACATGTGATCACCCACTCGGCCCCGGCCGCGCAGGATCCCGGTCGACGACGGGCACCGCCCATGGCCGGTACCCGTCACCCGGGCACGTCCCGCCGACATCGACCGGGGACCAATCGCTACCCTCACGCTGTGAGCAATCGCACGGTGACCCCACAACGTCACCGCGTCGTCATCATCGGCGGAGGCTTCGCCGGACTGCACGCGGCACGCGCCCTGCGTCGGGCGCCGGTCGACATCACCCTCATCGATCGGCGCAACTACCACCTCTTCCAGCCACTCCTCTACCAGGTGGCCACGGGTTCGCTCTCCCCGGGCGAGGTCGCCACCCCGCTGCGGGCCGTCCTCCGCCGCCAGGTCAACGCCCGGGTCGTGCTCGGGGAGGTCGAGGACGTGGACCTCACCTCACGCACCGTTTGCCTCCAGAGGGCGGCCGGAGCGGGCGAGGACCTGGAGGTCTCCTACGACACCCTCATCGTGGCGGCGGGGATGCGCAACTTCTACTTCGGCCACGACGAGTGGCGTCCGTCGGCACCGGCGCTCAAGGACCTGGAGGACGCCCTCGACATCCGCGCGCGCATCCTGCTCGCATTCGAGGCGGCCGAGACCGAGTCCGACCCGGACGTCTGCCGTCGCTGGCTCAGCTTCGTGGTGGTCGGCGGTGGACCCACCGGCGTCGAGATGGCCGGGCAGATCGCCGAGATCGCCCGGGACACCATGCGCAATCAGTTCACGACCTTCGACCCCGCGAAGGCACGGGTCCACCTGGTCGAGGGCGCTGACCGGATCCTCCTCGCGTTCGACGAGAAGCAGTCGGCGCGGGCGACCCGCGACCTGGAGCACCTCGGGGTCAGCGTCCTGACGTCGACGATGGTCTCCGACGCCGACGACACCGGCGTCGCGATCCGCCGCAACGGCACACCCGAGAGGATCGACGCCAACACCGTCGTCTGGGCCGCCGGCGTGAGCGCCGTCCCCCTCGCCGCACGCATCGCCGAGCGCGCCGGCATCATGACCGACCGCGCCGGACGCATTCCCGTCACTCCGGCTCTTTCGCTGGAGGACCGCCCCGAGGTCATGGTCATCGGCGACATCGCCGCGGTGCAGGACACCCCACTCCCCGGGGTCGCCCCCGTGGCCACGCAGATGGGCGACTACGCCGGTGAACGGGTGCTCAGGGAACTGCGGGGAGAGAAGATCGGCCCGTTCCGCTACCGGGACAAGGGCAGCCTCGCGACCATCGGCCGCGCCCGCGCGGTCGCCACGATCGGACGCATGCGGTTCAGCGGATTCGTGGCGTGGTGGCTCTGGCTGGCCGTCCACCTCTTCTATCTGATCGGCTTCCAGAACCGCTTCATCGTCCTGACGCGCTGGTCGTGGAGCTTTCTCACCCATGGTCGCGGCGCCCGGCTCATCACCGGCACCGACCCCTCCGCCCCGCACCTTCGGCGGCCGGGCGAGCGATCGGAGGTCCGTCAGCCGCGATGACGCGCGGCGGCCGCGGGCCCGTCACATGCGCGACGCCACACCGGCCACCTCGGCACCGAGCACCCGGGCGCGCACCCGCGTCAGGTTCGGCGACCACGTCAGGGCGACCACGATACGCGGACCGGCCGGTCCGGCGACGATGGCCGCACTGTGACGCGCCGACCGGATCCAACCGTGCTTCTGCGCGGCGATGGACGATGCGGAAACACCCAGGATGCCGACGTTGTCGCCCTGACGCTCCGCCGCGTACAGGGTCCCCAGCACGAACCGCGCCTGCCGCGGCGTGAGCCCCGACCGGCGCCGCGCCGCGATGTCGCCGTGCGCGCTCGAATGGATGACGTGGAGGACCCGGCCGAGATCGGCGGCCGTGGTGACCCGCCGCGAAGTGGCCGGCGGCGATCCGGTTCGGGGCACGCGTTCGGTCGCCACCCGGTACGCACCGGTGAACGTCGACCGTCCCGCACCCATCCGGTGAAGCCTCCGCTCCACGGCGTGTGCACCGCCCACCCGCGGCAGGAGCCGGTTGACGGCCAGGTTGGAGCTCCACCCTCCGATGGCCACGACATCCCCGGCCAGACCCGAATCGCCGGGCGACGCGCCCATCCTCCGTGCGGCCTCGACCATGACCCCCAACTTGACCGTCGACGCCGCCGGAAATCGCGCGCCGGCGTTCCACGCGGCCACATGTCCGGTCCGGACATCGAGCACCCAGGCCCCCACGAAACCGTCGAAGCGTGCGGCGGCACGCTCGAGATCACGCGATGCCGCGACGTCCGTCGTGTACGCGGGCGTCGCACCCCTCACGCCGCCCGGAACGACCCAGACCCCCGGCGCGGCCGCGGTCGCGAGCACGGCAGCGCCGCGCCGGGCCCGAACCGACACCGAATGACGCCCGGGACCCGCGGGCAGGACACCCACCCCACGCCCCGCGCGGACGGCCAGTGCGCCGACACGGCGGCCGTCGACCACGAGATCGGCCGCATCCGCGCCCGGAGGGAGGACGACCTCCACCCGCCCCGTCGACACGGAATGGGCGACGGGCTCGACGAACACCGGACGCGCTGCCACACGGCGCCCGCGACGCGCGGGGACACGGCATCCCGGCACGCGCGCGGCCACCGTGCGCCGCTGACGGGCGAACAGCGAAGCCGCGGCACGCGCGCGGTGCGGATCGAGGCGATCGAAGCCGTCCGGAACGGCGACGCCCAGGCCCGCCAGCCGGGTGAGCGCCGCATGGAGCCGATCACATCCGATCGTCGTCGCGCGGGTCGTCGTCAGGCGGACCTGAAGGTCGCGGGACCGCGCGTACGCGTGCTCCACGCTCGCAAGATCCACCGCTCGGGCGGCGCCCACGGCCCTCACCATCTGCGGCAGATGACGGTCGTGCGCCCGCAGCACGTCGGCGTCCGCGGCGTTCGCGATCGACGCCATCCCCAGCACGGCGAGCGTAGACCCGCAAACATGGCGCACGACCTCGGACAACCTTCGATCCACCGATTCTCCGTTTACCCGATCTTCATCTTCGCAGGCGAGTACGGATGAGTAGGGTGGCAAGGATCCACGGTAAATGGAACTCCCATGAAGGAGCGCTCGTGAGTGACGAGACCGTTCAGGCAACAGCGCAGAGCGTGGTCCGGTCCAGTGGGGTGACGCGGATCTACGGCGAGGGAGACACCGCGGTCGAGGCTCTTCGCGGCATCGATCTCGATCTCGAGCCGGGGAAGTTCGTCGCGATCATGGGACCCTCCGGATCGGGCAAGTCCACGCTCATGCACATCCTGGCGGGGATCGACCGGCCGACGGACGGACGGGTCTGGATCGGCGACACGGACATCACCGCGCTCAACGACAAGGACCTCACCCTCCTGCGACGGAAGGCCGTCGGATTCGTCTTCCAGTTCTTCAACCTGCTGCCCATGCTGACGGCCGAGGAGAACCTGGAGCTTCCGCACGAGATCGCCGGCACGAAGCCGGATCCCGAGTGGCGGAAGCTCCTCATCGACGCGACCGGACTCGAGTCGCGTCTCAGCCACCGGCCGGCCGAGCTGTCGGGTGGGCAGCAGCAGCGCGTCGCGATCGCACGCGCCCTCCTCACCCGCCCCGACGTCGTGTTCGCCGACGAGCCGACCGGCAACCTCGACTCGCGCACCGGACACGAGATCCTGATGCTCCTGCGGCGCTGCGTCGACGACTTCGGTCAGACGATCGTCATGGTGACGCACGACCCCTTCGCGGCCGCGATCGCCGACCGGGTGGTGTTCCTCCAGGACGGCCTCGTGGTCCGCGACGGCGGACGCATGGACGGCAGCGACATCTTCGATGTGATGAAGGGACTCGAGTAGTGCTCAAGATCGCCCTGCGGAACATACTCGCGCGCAAATTGCGCTTCGCGATGACCGCGATCGCAATCATCCTCGGCACGGCGATGATCAGCGGCACGTACGTGCTCACCGACCAGATCAACAACGCGTTCGACGACATCTTCAACGAGGCCAACACCGGCACCGACGTCATCGTCTCGAAGCGGCTCGCGTTCGACGCCACCGCCGGGATCCAGAGCGAGCCGATCCCCGCCGAGACGGTCGAACGGATCCAGAACGTCCCCGGTGTCCAGAATGCGGAGGGTGCCGTCTCGGGAACCGCTTCGCTCGTCGTGGACGGTGAGACGATCTCCGGCCTGGGCGGTGCACCGTCGCTCATGGTCTCCGAGACGAGCGTCGCACAGTTCGACGCGCTCACCTACGTCGACGGCGCGAAGCCGGCACGATCCGGTGAGATCAGCGTCGACGAGGGCACGTCCAAGCGGTCCGACCTGTCCGTCGGCCAGATGGTCCAGGTCGCCACGCGGACCGGACTCCACCCCGCCACGATCGTCGGCATCTTCCGGTTCGCCCAGGCGAGCTCGCTGGGTGGGACCATGATCACCGCCACGACGATGGCCGACGCGCAGGGCTGGCTCAACATGCCGGGCCGGGTGAGCCAGGTGGCGGTCAGCGCCGAGGCCGGGGTCGCACCGGACGTCCTCCAGGGGCGCATCGCCCAGACGCTCGATGATCCCTCGTTCCTCGTGGAGACGGGCACCGAGAACGCGAACCGGCAGTCCGAGGACATCAAGTCGGAACTCGGGTTCGTGCGCAACATGCTCTTCGTCTTCGCGGCGATCGCGATCCTCGTCGGATCCTTCGTGATCTTCAACGTGTTCTCGATCACCATCGCGCAGCGCATCCGCGAGATGGCCATGCTCCGCACGATCGGAGCCCGCCGCAGCCAGCTCATGCGGAGCGTCGTCATCGAGGCGCTCATCATCGGCATCGTCGCGTCGATCATCGGGATCTTCGTCGGAGTGCTCCTGGCCATGGGCCTCAAGGCCATGCTCGACGCCTTCGACATCGGGCTGCCCGCGGCCGGTATCACCGTCGCGACGCGGACCGTCATCGTCCCGCTCGCCGTCGGCGTCGTCGCCACGGTGCTCGCCGCGCTCATCCCGGCGATCCGGGCGACGCACATCGCACCGGTCGCCGCACTCCGCGAGGGTGCGGTCATCCCTCGCTCGCGACTCCACCGGTACACCCCGTGGATCGGGCTGGTCGCGCTGGCGCTCGGCGTCGTCGTCACGCTCGCCGGGATCAACGCCGGAGGATCGGTCCAGCGGGTCCTGGGGACCGTCGGTCTCGGACTGCTCCTCATCCTGTTCGGAACGGGAGCGGTCATGCGCATCCTCATCCGTCCGATGGCCGCGGCGATCGGGGCCCCGATCGCCAAGATCTTCGGCCAGCGCGCCAAACTGGGCCGGCAGAACGCCGCACGTGACACCACGCGTACCGCGAGCACCGCGGCGGCCCTGATGATCGGCATCGGCCTCGTGGTCTTCGTCGCCGTCTTCGCCGACGGGATCAAGTCGTCGTTCTTCCAGGCGATCGATCGGACGCTGGTGGCCGACCAGATCATCGCGACCGAGAACTTCGAGCCGCTTCCGGCCGGGGTGGCCGCCGCGGCCGCGAGGGTTCCGAGTATCGAGACCGCTCTGGGCATCGGCACGGTTCCGGCCCGCATCGACGGATCGAACGTCCCGCTCTCGGCCATCGACCCGGCAGCAGCCGCCTCGATGGTCCGCTTCGACTGGCGTGAGGGAGGATCTGACGACCTCCTCCCCCGATTGAACGGCGCCACCGCGATCGTCGAACAGGGGTATGCCACCGACAACGCCGTTTCCGTCGGCGACACGCTCGAGATCCAGTCGGTCTACGGCGCGACGGTCGACGTGACGGTCATCGGCGTCATCCATGATCCCCAGCTCTTCGCCGGTGTGACGATCGGTGATGCCACGTACCGGAACCTGACCACGCAACCGGACGTCGCGTTCGTGCTCACGAGGATGGTTCCGGGTGCCGACCTCGAAGCGGCGACCGAGGAGCTGCGGACGGCGCTTGCGGCCGAGTTCCCGACGGCCGTCACGCGCACCCGCGCCGAGTACCGGGACTGGGTCAACCAGTCGATGAACCAGATACTCAGCATCTTCTACGTGCTCCTGGCCCTGTCCATCGTCATCTCGCTGGTGGGCGTGATCATCACGCTGCTTCTCGCCGTCTACGAGCGCACGCGCGAGATCGGCATGATGCGGGCCGTCGGTGCGACACGCGGTCAGATCCGCAGCATGATCACCTTCGAAAGCGTGATCACGGCCGTCATCGGCGCCGTCGTCGGCCTCGTGCTCGGCCTGCTCCTCGGCTACGTCATGATCAAGGGCCTCGAGGAGCAGGGCCTGTCGTTCTCGATTCCGGTCACGACCCTGATCGTCGTCCTGATCATGGCGGTGCTGGCCGGCCTCTTGGCCGCCATCCTGCCGGCGCGACGGGCGGCGAAGCTGCAACCGCTGGAGGCGCTGCACTACGAGTAGCACGTCGCGGGGTGGACGGGTACGGTACCCGTCCACGCCGTCCATCGATCCCGGGAGCAGCGACAGTGGTGGTCCTCCTCGGCCTGCTGGCCCTCATGTTCGTCGTCGCGATGCTGGGACTCGTCGAGTCCGGGCTCTCTCCGCGGACCATGCGGGCGATCCTCCTGGCGCAGGCCGTCACGATCATCCTGGGCGGCATCGCGTTCGTCGTCCGGCTGACGTCTCCGGACCCGTACTACGGCGACGACCGGATGACCTATTGGGAGTGGGGAGGTCTTGATCCCAATCACATCGGCACGTATGCGTATCTCGGGGTGTCGATCGTCGCCGTGGTCGTTCTGGCGATCATCGGCCGGCCGGGCTCCTCGACGCCCCGCGGGTTCTCACGGGTGCTTTTCGGCACGGCGGTGGTGCCGTTCGTCGGGTTCGCCGCGATGATCGGCGCGTTCTCGGGACACTGACGCACCGGACACGTCACCATGTGTGGCGGAGCACGTAGAGTCCGCGGATCGTTCGCGGACAGGACACCGAGGGAGGGCATGTGAGCGAGGCCCGCGCACACCGCGGTTTCGCGAACCACGCGTCGCATCCGCGTCGCGGATGCGAGCCGGACGATGCACGCCGGCGGTCCGGCTCGGCCGGGAGGACACGGCCCATCGACCGCACCCCGGGCGGCAACCCTCGAGCCGGCTCATCCCGGCGTCCTCATCGATGACGTCGCCGACCGGTGACGGATCCTCGCGTCTGAGCCGGCTGGCCGCGACGGCCCTGGCCGTCGCCGACGCCGACCCGGAGCAGATCGAGGCGCAGGCACGCCATCTGGGCGAATCGCGCCGTTATCTGGCACCCATCGCGTGGGCTGCGGGTGCCCTGGTGCTCCTCGTCCGCGGAATCAAGCTCCTCATCCTCAACTGGCGGCTCTCGCTCGTCCAGCTCGTCCCGGCGGCCTGGGTCTGGCTCATCATGTGGGACCTGCGACGCGACGCGCTCCGGGCCGACCTCTTCCGGGACCTGACCGTCGGCCAGGTGAGCGCGCTCATCCTCCTCGCAATCATCGCGAGCATCGCGGCCTTCTGGTGCAACACCGTCTTCGGCTTCGCCGTGACACAGGAAGGACGACCCCGGATCCGCCCCGCGGCGCGGGCCGCCCGCGTGCATCTGCGACGGATCGTCGTCTCGGGCGTCTGCCTCGGTCTCCTCCTCGCCCTCGGCGCGATCGTGATCCCCCGCATCGACTCCTGGCCTCTCTACGCACTCGCGATCGGAGGCCTCTATGCGGCCCTGCTGATCAGCTTCGTCTCCATTCCGGCCCGGATCCTCGGCGCCAAGAAGCAGCGCCGGGGACCGAAGGAGACGATCGGCAGCTGGACGATCGGCGGTGCGCTGAGCGCCGTCGCGATGACACCGGGGTTCGTTCTCGACCGGATCGGCCTGATCCTCCTGGGTATTCCGGGTCTTGCGATCCCCGGATTCGTGCTGCTCTCGATCGGCACGGGCCTCTTCGCCGCCGGCATGTCGTCGGTACGGGCCGTCAAGCTCAGCATGAAGCTCGACACGCCGGACACAGCATCGTTCGAACGCTGAGGTCGCGGGCGACCATCGGGCCCGCAGCATCACCCGGAGGGCCATCCGACAATCGCGGTGTCGCGGAAGCGGCCCCGCCGAGTACGGACGCGGATCCCCGCACCGCGCGGTGCGGGGATTTCGTCGTTGTCGAAGGGATTCTCTATCCTCCGCTCATGCACGCACGACGTCGCTACATCGCCTTCTCTCTCGCCGCAGCGCTGGCCGCTGCCCCGGCGCTGCTGCCCGCGGATGCGGCCGGGGCGGTCAGGCTGAACGTCCCCCAGCGGAACGCCGCCATCACCGCGGTCGCCGCCTTCCCTTCGGTGAAGGGCCAGCAGATCCGCGTCCGAGGATCCGCGGTAAGCATGAGGGACGTCGGCGCGCGCCTGACCTTCCGGCTCGCTCAGGCGCATCGCAGCCAGATCGACCCCGACTTCACCCGCATCGACCTCTGGGGAAGGAGTCTGCTCGGCGGCGAGCGCCGCCTGGTCGCCCTGGTCGAGCGTGTCGGCAAACGGCACAAGCTCCACTACTTCGGCCCGCGCGACGGCTTCGCGAAGACCATCTGCAGGCGACCCGCTCCGGGTGTGCGCATCATCCATGATCTCGGCCTCGGCCCGGTGGAGGACAACCGCCACGGGGTGAGGAGTTGCCGGTACGACCGGCGCATCGGCGCGATTACGCGACCGATGGCGGCGGGTGAGATCACCGGACTGCGCGCGCTCTACGAGCCGCAGGACTACACGATCGAGTACCCGAACGGCGATATCGAATCCGGACGGCGATCGGCGGCGACCCCGGCCTTCACCGAGGCGACCACGGAGTGCCGTTGGGACGCCGCCCAGCCGTTCTCCTGGGCACCCCACGGCGTGGTCTCACGCAGCGACCCGCGTTTCGGCGTGTTGACGATCCAGTGCGTGACGGCGACGGAGGGATACAGCAACGGAGCCGTGGCCGACGAAACGCACCTCCTGGTCGCACGCGCGGGACGCACAGGGCCGTTCACGCGGCTGATCGCCCACGTCATCCGAGGTGACGCAACACGGGCCGGCACCGCCTGCGGGAACGATCGACGCGCATGGGGACTGCCCGCACGGCCGCGAGTCGAGCTCGGTTTCTGTACGCCGTTCCCCTCGACGCTCGCACGGGTGGAGGCCCTGGACATGTGACACCCGTCGGCCCCGGACGCCGCGAGGAACCGCGAAGCCCTGCTACGCCGACGAGGACGTGGGGTGCTCGCCGCCCGCGGACGGCGCACCGGCATCGGACGCGGGTTCGAACCATCCGTCGAACGCCGTCCCGCCCGGGGACGCGGCCGGTGCGTCCGCCGCGGGCACGTCACCGTTGTCGCCGCCACCCTGCGATGCCGCCTCGCGACGGCGCAGTGGCTCGGGGCGAGGGGGTCGCGGCATGCCCGCGGCATCGTAGGCGTCGGCCTCGTCCAGCGTCTCGTGCTCGAGCAGGGCGCGCGTCAGCGCCTCGAGCTTGTCGCGGTTCTCGTTCAGCTTCGTCAGTGCGTCGCGGTAGCACTCGTCGATGATCGTGCGGACCTCCTCGTCGACGAGTTCCTGGGTGCGCTGCGATGCCGCCGCGCCGATCCCGGGGAAGAGCATGGGCTCGTCGTTCGGTCCCGGCAGCACCGAGACCGGTCCGATGGCCTCGCTCATTCCCCACCGGCCGACCATCTGCTTGGCGATCTTGGTGACCTGCTCGAGGTCCGACTCGGCACCCGTCGTGACGTCGCCGTAGATGATCTCCTCCGCCGCGCGGCCGCCCAGGGCACCGATGATGCGCCCGTGCAGGTACGCGGCGTCGTAGCCGTACCGATCGGTCGACGGGGCCTGGAACGTGACGCCGAGCGCACGGCCACGCGGAATGATGGAGACCTTCCGCACCGGGTCGGCGCCGGGGATCAGCATGCCGAGAAGAGCGTGGCCGGACTCGTGGTAGGCCGTGCGCTCGCGCTCGGCGTCCGACAGCATGATGTGGCGCTCGGCGCCGAGGACGATCTTCTCGAGCGAGTCGGTGAAGTCGGCCTGGACGACCATCGTGTGGTCGCGACGCGCGGCCAGGAGTGCGGCCTCGTTGGCGAGGTTGGCGAGGTCCGCACCGACCATGCCGGGCGTGGACGAGGCCAGTCCGTCGAGGTCGACGTCCGCCCCGAGCGGCATGTGCCGTGTGTGCACCTTGAGGATCGCCAGACGACCGGACTGATCCGGAGGGTTGACGGCCACGCGGCGATCGAACCGGCCGGGACGCAACAGGGCCTGATCGAGGATCTCGATGCGGTTCGTCGCGGCGATGACGATGACGCCCTCGGACCCCGAGAAACCGTCCATCTCGGTGAGGATCTGGTTGAGGGTCTGCTCGCGCTCCTCGTGTCCGCCCATGCCCCCGCCCGATCCTCGGGCGCGACCGACGGCGTCGAGCTCGTCGATGAAGACGATGGCGGGTGCCGCCTCCTTGGCCTGCTTGAACAGGTCGCGCACGCGGCTGGCACCGACACCGACGAACATCTCGACGAACTCGGACGCCGACAGTGAGAAGAAGGGCACACCCGCCTCTCCCGCAACCGCACGGGCGAGAAGCGTCTTGCCGGTGCCGGGCGGGCCGTAGAGCAGTACGCCCTTCGGGATCTTGCCGCCGAGTTCCAGGTACTTCTTCGGCTCCTTGAGGAAGTCGACGACCTCGCTGAGTTCCTGCTTCACCTCGTTGATGCCGGCAACGTCGCTGAACGTCGTCCGCTGCCCGCTGGCGTCATAGCGCTTCGCCCGCGACTTGCCGACGCCGAGAATGCCGCCACCGCCCCCGCCACCCGATGCCGCGCGACGGAAGAACCAGATGAACAGGGCGATGAGGAGGATCGCCGGACCGAAGCTGATGAGGAACGTGAGCCACAGGGCGCGCGGCTGGTCGATGGACTTCGCGCTGATGATCACGTCCTTCTCCATCAGCCGGTTGAGGAGGCGAGTCTTGCCCGCCTCGTCCTCACCCAGGAGGCTGGGGATGATCGTGTGGAAGCGCGTGACCGAGCGCGTCGTGCCGTCGGAATCCGTGTACTCGACGGGCTCCCGGAACGTGCCGTCGATCGTGTCGAGCCGCGAGCTGATCTCCTTGATCGTCCCCGCCTCGACCTGCTTCTCGAAGAAGTTGTAGGTGATCGTCGTGCGGTCGGGCCCCTGGCTGATGAACTGGGCCAGCGCGAAGTTGATGATCAGGAGGAAGCCGACGATCAGCCACAGCCGCCGCGGGTTGCGCGTCAGGCGCGAACCGCCGGGCCCATCGGGTTCGTCCTTGCCCTCGACCCGCCAACCGGGAGGGTCGGGCTTCGGCCGTCGGTGGCCGGACTGTGATCCTTCGTCATCGCTCACGGACGGCACATGATGGCAGGTGATCGCGAAAAAGGTCAGACGCCGGGGCGGCGGCGCCCCTCTCCCCGGCCACCGCCCGAGGGGAGCCGGTGCCACGGGCGGGAGGTGCAGGCGAATCGCCGGGTGGATCCCCCCCTGTGACGCCGGACGACCACGTGATCGTCCGCTCAGGGTGTTAGCGCGTGGATGAGGTGTCGTCGCCCCGACCGCCCCGCCTGCCGCGCGCACGGGCGGTCGTCGGATCCATGACCGCCGTGGTGTCGTCCCCGTCCTCGGGGAGAAGCGGCGGCACCGGCCGAAGAGGGGTCGGCGCCGGAAGCGTGGCCTCGTCGTCGGTCCTCTCGCGCGACGCCTGCTCCGCGAGCTTGCGCGCCGCCTGCGCACGGGCGGCACGCACCTGCCGCCGGTGCAGGAGTTCCGCGTTCAGCTCGCCTCCGACCAGGAACATGAGCCCGCTGAAGTACAGGAAGTTCATGTAGACGAAGATCGTTCCCAGGGTGCCGTACACCCCGCGGAAGTTGTGGATCGCCTGCGCGTACAGCGAGACGAGCGACGTCGTGCAGTACCAGGCGGCCGTCGAGAGCAGCGCCCCCGGGACGATGTCACGGAAACGGAGCCGCATCTGATTCGGTCCGAATCGGTACAGAAGGACCAGGAAGACGAAGATCGTGACGAGGCCCGCCGGCATGGTCAGGCTGTCGACCAGATCGCTGGTGGACTGGCTCGCGCCGATCCACTCGGCGACGCCCACGGCCAGCCGTTCGCCACCCGCGAGCGACAGCACGCTGAGGATGGCGAGGAGCACGGTCCCCACGGTGAGGAGCATGTTGATGCCCTTCGCCCGGATCCACCGGCGGTGGGGGTGCCGCTGGGCACGGTCGAGCCCGTCGACCAGCGCGCCGATCGCGTTGGACGTCATGTAGACGGCGATGATCGCGGCGCCGATGATGACGAATCCGGCCGCCGCACCGGACGCGACGGTCCGGTTGAAGGCGTCGGCGAGGCCGCTGATGCCCGGGATGGTCGCCTCGAGCTTCGAGAAGAGCGTCGAGTACGCGTCCGGTCCGGCGATCCGGATGGCCGTGACGACCACGAACAGGAACGGGATCGTCGCCAGGAACGCGTTGAAGGCGAACTGGCTGGCCGTCGCGGTGACGCCGTTGCCCATGCAGCGCCGCAGGGTCGCGCGAAAGACGCTCCACACCCAGCGGGGAAGCCGAACGAACGGCGCGGTGATGACGGAGGAGATGTTCACGAGGAGGGCGGGCGCGCCATGGCGCACGGCGTCGCACCAGTCTAGAGGCATGCCCGCGGCCGGCGGACAATTCGGGATTACCACGCCAGTTCGGCCCGGGCCGGGACGATTCCTCCCTTCCCCGCCTGATCGAACGATCCGGACGAACGTGCCTCAGGCCGGCCGTGCACCGGCGAGCGCCCGTTCCATCAGGGCGTCGTGCGCGTTCAGATCCTGCGGCGAACCCGTGGCGACGCGACGCCAGGATCCGTCCGCGGACAGGGTCCACGAGAGGGCGGTGTCACGCCGGCAGATGTCGAGGATGGCGGCGAGCTCCTCGCACGCGACGGGGTCCTCCACCGGGGTGAAGGCCTCGACGCGGTTGTCGAGGTTCCGGACCATCATGTCGGCGGACCCGATCCAGTACGAGGTCGCGTCGCCCACCGTGAAGGCCAGGATCCGCGTGTGCTCGAGGAACCGGCCGACGATGCTCGACACCCGGATCGTTTCGCTGACGCCCGGCAGTCCCGGACGCAGACCGCAGATACCCCGGACGCTCAGGTCGACGGGTACCCCCGCACGCGACGCCCGGTAGAGGGCCTGGATGATGTCGGCGTCGATGATCGCGTTCAGCTTCATCTCGATGCGTCCGGGCGTTCCGGCCGTGTGCTTCGCGATCACGTTGTCGATCTGCGCGATGATGCCGTCGCGCATGTGCTCCGGTGCGACGAGGAGCTTCCGGTACTTGGGGACGCGACCGAACCCGGTGAGGTGGTTGAAGAGGTCGGCGACGTCCTCGGTGATGTCCTCCCTGGCGGTGAAGAGGCCGAGGTCCGTGTAGAGGCGTGCCGTGGCCGGATGGTAGTTGCCGGTTCCGATGTGGGCGTACCGTCGGAGCTTCTCGTCCTCCCGACGCACGACGAGCGCGATCTTCGCGTGCGTCTTCATCCCCACGTGACCGTAGACGACGTGCACGCCCGCGCGCTCCAGCGCCCGGGCCCAGTTGATGTTGCGCTCCTCGTCGAACCGCGCCTGCAGCTCGACGAGGCAGACCGTCTGCTTGCCGGCGGCGGCCGCCTTCACCAGGGCCGGGATGATCGGGGTGTCACCGCTGGTGCGGTAGATGGTCTGCTTGATCGCGACCACGTCCGGATCCCCGGCCGCCTGGTTGACGAACGCGGCGACGGACGTCTCGAAGTCGTCGTAGGGATGGTGGACGAGGATGTCACCGCGACGGATCTCCGCGAAGATGTCGAGTTCACCGTCATCCAGATTGAGCCGCGGGTGGACGCGCGGGGTCCACGGACGGCTGAGCAGCTTGGTGCGCTTCGGATCGACCAGCTCCCACAGCGCCGTCAGATCCAGGAGCCCGGAGATCCGGTAGACGTCCCGTGAATCGACGCCCATCTCCTCGCGAAGCTCCGCGAGGATGGTCTTGCCCGCCCCTCGCTCCACTTCCAGGCGCACGACGTCGCCGAAGCGCCGGTGACGCAGATGGGCCTCGACGGCGTCCATGAGGTCGGTGACGTCCACGTCGACATCGAAGTCCGCGTCACGCGTCACCCGGAAGAGCGCCGAGGTCGTGACGTCCATCCCGGGGAAGACCCGATCCGCGTGGGCGCGCACGATCTCCTCGGTCGGCACCAGCCCACCCGGCACGGCATGAAGACGCTGCAGCCCCGGGAAGACCTTCACACGGGCGAGGCGCGACTCCCCGGTGCTCGGATCGGTGACCGTGGCCCCCAGGTTCAGGGAGAGCCCCGAGATGTACGGGAACGGGTGTCCCGAGCTCACCGCGAGCGGGGTGAGGACCGGATAGATCTGCTCCGAGAAGACGGTCTTCACCCGGCGAAGCGCACGGTTGTCAAGGTCGCCCAACGACAGGATCCCCAACCCCTCGTGCTCGAGGGCCGGTGCGATCTCCTCCTTCCAGAGCCTCCCCTGCTCCCGCACGAGTTCCGTCGTGCGCGCGGCGATCGCATCCAGGATCTCGTCGCGGTTCATCTGATCCGGCGCGCTCGACACGCGCCCGGACTCGAGGGCGTCCTGATGGCCCGCCACCCGGACCATGAAGAACTCGTCCAGGTTCGACGAGAAGATCGCCAGGAACTTGCAGCGTTCCAGCAACGGGAGGTCGCCGTCCGCGGCGAGCGCCAGAACGCGCTGGTTGAACTCGAGCCAGGAGAGTTCCCGGTTGATGTAGTAGGCCGGATCGGCGAGATCGTTCGTGCCCGGACTGCGACGACGGCGTGGACTCATCCTCGTATTCTGCCGTGTGACCGATGGATCGCACCCATGATCGGCCGGCCAGGGTCACAGGACCGTCACATCCAGGCGGTCGTCCCCTGCCTCCAGGGACACGCCGGCGCCCGATCGGCCGACTCGAATGCCTGCCCACCAGAGAAAAACGGAAATCGCCCCACATGACACCCGCAACGACAGGCGACGTCGCCGCCGCCAAGGACACGTGCGCCGCGGAGGTCGCGCGCCGCAGTGGGACGATCCTTCACCTGAGCCACGAGATCCACGCGGACCCCGAGCTCAGCTGGCATGAGCACCGCGCCGCCCGACGGGTGGCCGACGTGCTGATCGAGGCCGGCTTCGCGGTCGAAACCGGTGTCTACGGGGTCGCGACCGCCGTGGAGGCCGTCCACGGGGACGGCGACCTCACCGTCGCGATCTGCGCCGAGTACGACGCCCTTCCGGGCATCGGCCACGCCTGCGGGCACAACATGATCGCGGCCGCGGCCGTCGGTGCCGCCATGGCGCTCATGCCGGTGGCCGAACGTGCCGGACTGCGGGTCAAGCTGCTGGGCACTCCGGCGGAGGAGCACGGGGGCGGCAAGGTCGCGATGCTGACCGCGGGGGCATGGGAGGACGTCGACCTGTCCCTCATGGTGCACGGAACCGGCGGGACGGACGGTCACGCCGACGCGTTCGACTCAACCGCCGTCGATCGCTTCGAGGTCACGTTCACGGGCCGGGCGGCGCATGCCGCCGGATCACCGGAACGCGGTGTCAACGCCGGCGCGGCCGCCACGCTCGCGCTGACGGCGCTGGCCTTCCTCCGTCAGCACATCCCCGCGGGGTCGAGCGTCAACGGCATCATCTCGCTCGGCGGCGAGGCCACGAACATCGTCCCGGACCGCACCGTCCTCCAAGCCGAGGTGCGCGCCGCGGACCTGGACGTCTGGCGCGATCTGAGGCGACGGGTGCTGGCGTGCTTCGAGGGAGCGGCGATCGCGACCGGCTGCGAATGGTCCCACGCACCCACGGAGCACCCGTACGCACCGATCCGCCACGACGAACGGCTCGTGCCGCTCTGGGACGCGAACCTGATCCGGCGGGGACGACGCATCGACGATGACAAGCGGATCCGCGGCGCGTCGACGGACATGGGGAACGTCTCGCAGGTGGTGCCGGCGATCCATCCGACGATCGCCATCCTCGGATCGCGTTCGGCCCCGCATCATCCCGACTTCGCCGTGGATGCCCGCAGCACGGCGGCGGACGATGCCGTCCTCGACGCCGCCACCGTCCTCGCCTGGACGGTCGTCGACGCCGCCCTCACCCCCTCCGTACGCGCATCGCTGCAGCGGGAGAGGACACGGCGGCCACCGGGGGCGACGCGGGTCACCCTGACGTCCTGACCCAAGGACGCCGCCCCCCGTAATGAGGATCAGGGTCGGGTCGCCGTGATGCGGTACGCGCCGCCGACGGCGTTGATTCGGACCTCGACGGTGTAGATCCCGGTCGCCGGTGCCGTGAACTCCATCCGCTCCGCCGTGCCCGCCGAGACCGAGGCCGCCACCCGCCACTGGCGCAGGTGGGCCGGCCGAACGGAGGCGAGGCGATGTGGCGTGCCCGGGCGCCACATCCAGATGTCGGGGTCCATGCCCGGTGCGCGCCCCTCGACGTCGATGCGGATCCTCTGCCCGCCGCGCACGTGCACGCGGTAGGCGTCGGACGGATCGACCGACGGCAGGAGCGTGGCGTCGGCCGTGGCCGAATCGGCGCCCTCGACCAGGAACAGCGGCGCGCCTCGCACCGTCCAGGGGTCATCGTCCGGCTCGGGACGATCACGTGGAGGTGTCGCCGCCGCCAGCGCCCGGCGAAGTGACAGCACCCCCGAGCCCACGCGACGATCGAGTACCCCGTCCCGCCCCTGGGCCGTGGATGCGAGGACGGTCGCCACCCGTGACGGGCTGAGGCCCGGGCGATTGGCACGGAGCCGCACGGCCGCACCCGAGACGACGGCCGCGGCCATCGAGGTCCCCGACCGGACCCGGTAGCGGCCACCGGGCGCCGTGGAGAGGATGCGCCATCCGGGCGCGGCCACCGTGACCTGGGATCCGCTCGTCGCGTGTGCGAGGGGGACGCCGCGAGGGTTCACCGCCGAGACCGCGATGACATGCGGGTAGGCCCCGGGATACTCGAGTTCGTTGCCCGCACGGCCGCCGTTGCCACTGGCGGCGACGACCACGATGCCCGCCCGCACGGCGTCCTGGATCGCCTGCCGTTCGAGCTGGGAGTACCCGGATCCCCCGAGCGAGATGTTGATGACGCTCGCCCGCGCGGCGATGGCGTACCGGATGCCGCGCACCAGCGACACGGTGTCGGCGGCACCGGTCGTGTCGGTGATGCGGATCGGAAGGATGCGTGCGTTCGACACGCCCGATCCGCCCACGGTGTTGCCGCTGGTGGCCGCGATGATGCCCGCGACGTGCGTGCCGTGTCCGGATCGATCCGTGAGCGCCGAGCCCCCGGTGAACGACCGCGCACGCGCACGGTCGACCGCCCCGCGCAGATCCGGGTGCCCGGCGTCCACACCGGTGTCGAGCACCGCGACCACGGGCCGGCGCGCCTCCCGAGGACGCGTCCACCCGATCTGGCGGAGGTGTGTCTGCCGTGCGCGGAGGGGATCGGCGATCTGCCTCGGTGCGCGCGTGAGGTTGCGTTCGACCGCCGCAACGCCCGCGCGTCCGCGCAGCCGTGAGAGATCCGCGCGGGGAACGCGCACCACGTGGGTGCGTCCACCGGCCACGAGAGGAACGGCGCCGGCGCCGAGCACGTCGAGGGCCCGGTGTCCGGGTTCGAGCGTGACGAGCGCCTCGACCGGCTCGGGGGGCGGCGCCACCGGTGCGGACACGATCATTGCCGGAAGCGCAATCCGATCATGATGAACAGCGCGATGACGGCGAGCACCAGCAGGCCGGCGAGGACGAGCGACATGATGCCGGCCAGAACCGGAAGGGCGATCACCATTCCCTGGGCGAGACCGACGATCATGAGCACGTCGCGCAGGACGCCGTCGCGCCTCACGCGTCCCGCGAGGGCGATGCACAGGGCCAGTACGGCTCCGACGCAGAGGATCGAGAGGATCCGGTGCGGCTGGAAGATGAGGTAGGCGAGGATCTCGGCGACGGCGAGACCGGCGGCGAGTGCGAGGCGGCGGCCGCGCAGCCACGACTTCGCCTTCCCCTCCGGCGTGATGGGGATCTCCTCGATGGTGATGATGGGGAGGTTCATGGCCGGTTCAGTGTACTGCGATCACCGTTCGTCCCCGCCGGGCCCGGGTCGCGGAGGATGCGGGGCCAGCGGACGCACGACGGCGGCGACGGGAGCGTGTTCGAAGGAGTCCTCGGCCGCAGCGCGCGCACCCTCCTCATCCGCGAAGAACCCGGCCATGGCGGTGCCGCTCCCGCAGAGGAGGGTGTCCCGTGCGCCGACCGCGCGCAGAGCCGCGTCCAGATCGGCGAGCGCCGGACGACATTCCCGTGCCGCGGGCCAGAGGTCGTTCCGCAGGATGCCCCGCAGCGTGGACGTGTCCACCGCCGCGCCGCCTGGAGGCGCGTGCAGCGCGTCGAACGCGCGATAGACGTCCGCCGTGGAGAGCCCGAATCCCGGGAAGACGATGAGCGCGACGAAGTCCGGTGCGGTCGCCGGCTCGAGGATCTCGCCGCGCCCGGACGCCCATTGCGTCCCACCGCGCACGAAGAACGGCACGTCGCTGCCGACGTCCGCCGCCACCGCCTCCAGCGTCCGCGGCGACAGCCCCAGGTCGAAGACCTCGTCGGCCAGGAGCAGCGTCGCGGCGGCATCGCTCGACCCGCCGCCGAGCCCCGCCTGCGCCGGGATCCGCTTCTCGATGCGCACGGCGCACGGGAGTTCACGGTCCACGCGTGCCTCCAGCAGGTCCAGGGCCCGCCACGCGAGGTTCTCCCGTTCGGGCACCCCCGGACAGTCAACCCGGCGACGGTCCGATCGCGCGAGCGTGACGGTGTCCGCGAGCCCGTCGAGGGCCACCATGAGCGACCGCAGCGGGTGGTATCCGTCCTCGCGTCGCATGCCGACGGCGAGATGCAGATTGATCTTCGCCGGTGCGTGGCGCGTGGCGATGGAGGCGATGGACGCCACCGGCGTTCCCGTGGCTACTGCGGAACGGGTGCGGATGCGGCCTCGGTCCGGTCGAGCGCGGCGATGACGCGCTGGCTGACCGCCGCGGGACTGAGATCCGCGTCCTCCAGGAGGAGGTCACGCTTGCCGTGTTCGATGAACCGGTCCGGGACACCGAGGGTGATGACCGGCGTGGCGACGTCCTGCAGCGCCTCGAGCACGGCGGCACCGAAACCGGCCATCGCGGCGTGGTCCTCGACCGTGACGATCAGATCGTGCCGGGCGGCCAGATCACGCATGAGGGTCTCGTCGATGGGCTTGCAGAAACGGGCGTTGGCCACGGTGGGAGCGACGCCCGTGGCGTTCTCGATCACGTCTGCTGCCGCGATCGCGATCTGCGTGCCGTGCCCGTACCCGACGAGCGCGACGCGCTCTCCCTCGCGAAGGACCACGCCGCGTCCGATCTCGAGGGGTGTGGCCGTCTCGGGCGCCGCGGTTCCCGGTCCCGAGCCGCGCGGGTAGCGAAGCGCGACGGGGCCGTCGACGGTGAGCGCCGTGTGGAGCATGTCGACCAGCTCCGCCTCGTCCATGGGCGCCATGATCGTCATGTTCGGGATGGCGCGGAGGTAGGCCAGGTCGAACACGCCGTGGTGCGTGGGTCCGTCGTCTCCGACGAGACCGCCGCGATCGATGGCGAAGACCACCGGCAGGTTCTGCAGCGCCACGTCGTGGACGATCGGGTCGAAGGCCCGCTGGAGGAACGTCGAGTAGATGGCGCAGACGGGCCGCTTTCCGGCGAGGGCGAGCCCGCAGGCGAACACGACACCGTGCTGCTCGGCGATGCCGACGTCGTAGGTCCGCCCGGGGAACCGGTCGTTCATATGGTTCAGCCCGGTGCCCTTGAGCATGGCGGCGGTGATGGCGACGACGCGGTCGTCGGCCTCGGCCTCGCGGACCAGCGCACGTCCGAAGACCTCGGTGTAGGTCGGCGGCGGGGGCGTTGCCGGTTTGCGGGCGCTGCCGCACTTGGGGTCGAAGGGCGATGCGCCGTGCATGTTCTCGACATCGGCCTCGGCGGGGTCGTAGCCCTTCCCCTTGCTGGTCTTCGCGTGGACGAGGACCGGCCGCCCGTGCTCGATGGCGGACCGGATCGCGCGTCGTACCTCACCGATGTCGTGCCCGTCGATGGGCCCGACGTAGGCGAACCCCAGTGCCTCGAAGAGCGCGCCGTGCTCGAACCACAGGGCCTTGGTCGCGTCACGGAGACGCTCCCCGAGGTAGTCGCCGCCCGGCAGGCGCCCCAGACCGCGCTCGATCTCCTCGCGGACCCGCGTGACCTTCGTGTCGACGCGTGCACGCTGGAAGAGGTGCGCAAGTGCCCCGACGTTCTCTCCGATGCTCATGCCGTTGTCGTTGAGGACGACGACCAGCGGCACCTTGAGGGCACCCGCCTGGTTGAGCCCCTCGTATGCCATGCCACCGGTCATGGCCCCGTCACCGATCACACAGGCGACGACGGCGTCCTCACCGCGGCTGCGGATGGCCTCCGCCAGCCCGACCCCGTACGAGATCGACGTGGACGCATGCCCCGCGCCCATCACGTCGTGCTCGCTCTCCTCGCGACGGAGGAACCCGCTCATGCCGCCGTGCTGGCGCAGCGTGGAGAACTGGCTGAGACGACCGGTCAGGAGTTTATGCCCGTATGCCTGGTGTCCCACGTCCCACAGGATCTTGTCACCGGGGCTCTCGAGCTCGCAGTGGAGCGCGATGGAGAGCTCGACGGTGCCGAGGCTGGCACCGAGGTGGCCTCCGGTCTCCGAGACGGCCGAGATGATGGCCTGCCGCATCTCGGACGCGAGCTCGGTGAGCTGCGAGTCGCTCCAGGAGGCGATGTCGTGAGGGCCGGACAGCCCCTCGAGCAGTGGGAACGTCTGTGCTTCGGGCATCCGGGGAACTGTAGCCGACGCTACGGGGTTCGGGCACGCGCTTCGTTCCCCATAGCGGGGACGGTGGTCCCCACGGCGCCACCGGACGTCGTTCCGGGGTATCTGAGCACGATGAGGGTCACGCGACCCTCGAACCGGGGCCCTATCGTCGGTTACGGGACCGTCGCGGTGCGACATGCTCGACGGAAGAAACCCTCATCGGAGTGTGCGGCGTGGACGACGTCGACTACCTGATCATCGGAGGCGGGTCCGCGGGATGCGTGCTGGCGCATCGGCTGACGGAGTCCGGCCGGTTCCGGGTCCTCCTGGTCGAGGCGGGTGGCGCCCCGCGCAGCCCGTACATCCGGATCCCCGCGGGGTTCGGGCACATGCTCCGCAGCCGGCGCCACAACTGGGCGTACCGGTCGACGCCCGACGCCGCGACCGACGGACGCGAGATCCCGATTCCCAGCGGCCGCGGTCTCGGGGGCTCGGGCCTGATCAACGGCATGGTGTTCGTCCGCGGACAGGCGGCCGACTACGACGGCTGGGCGGCGGGCGGGGCGGACGGGTGGTCGTACGCCGACGTGGCCCCCTACTTCCGCCGGATCGAGAACACCACGATGCCGGGTCCCGAGCGGGGGCACGACGGGCCGCTCCACGTGACCCAGGTGCGCGAGCGCTTCGCGGCCTCCGACGCCTTCCTCGCCGCGGCCGCGGGTGCGGGCGGACGCCTCGTGGACGACTACAACGTCGAGCAGGCGGGCTTCGGCTACTACCAGCTCAATCAGCACGACGGGCGACGGTGGAGCCCGTACGACGCATACCTCGCTCCGGCACGTGATCGGCAGAACCTGCAGATCATGTCGAACACCCTGGCCCTGGAGCTCACCTTCAGCGGATCGCGGTGCACGGGAGCGCGCCTGGCACGGCGAGGGCACATAACCACGGTGAGCGCCCGGCGCGAGGTGATCGTGGCGGCCGGTGCCATCCGGTCTCCGCACCTCCTGGAGCTCTCGGGGATCGGCCGGCCGGACGTCATCGGGTCGCTGGGACTCCCGGTGCGCGTCGCGCACGCGGAGGTCGGAGAGGGATACACGGACCACTACGCGCTTCGCATGAACTGGAGGATCCGCGGTGTGTCGTCCGTCAATCAGCTGTCCCGGGGCCGCCACCTGCTCGGGGCGATCGCGCGGTATGCCACGCGCCGCACCGGAATCCTGACCCTTGGGCCGGCCCTGTGCCACGGCTTCATCTCCACCGCCCCCGACGCCGACCGGCCGGACGCGCAACTGCTCTTCATGCACGCCAGCTACGAGAACGCCGCACAGCGCGTGCTGGATCGCGAACCCGGGATGACGATCGGGATCATCCAGCAGCGCCCCCGGTCGGCGGGGTCGATCCACGCCACAAGCACCGATCCGCGCGTCGCTCCGGCCATCCGCCCGCGCTTTCTCACCGCCGCGGAGGACCGGCGGTGCGTGGTCGCCGCCATGAGGATCGTCCGCGGAATCGCGTCCGAGCCCTCCCTGGCCCGGCTCATCGTGCGCGAGATGAACCCCGGCCGCGATGCGACGGACGATCCCGCCCTCCTCGCGTGGGCACGCATGACCGGCCAGACGCTCTACCACCCGTGCGGCACCTGCAGGATGGGTTCCGACGACGACGCGGTGGTCGATACACGGCTGCGGGTGCGTGACGTGGAGAGGCTCCGCGTGGTCGACGCCTCCGTCATGCCGACGATCACGTCCGGCAACATCCACGCGCCCGTCCTGATGATCGCCGAACGGGCCGCCGACCTCATCCGGGAGGACTCCGGAGACCTGCCCGCGCCCGTGGCGGATCCGCCCTAGATGGTTGGTTCCGCGGAATCGTGGATGTGGGGTGCGTCACCGGTGGATGCGGGGCGTCGCCGGGCGCCGAAGGGCATGCCGGTTCGCCTGTTCGAGTCGGCCGGTGGCGCATCCGCGCCGCCGGGGGCACACGCCACGCCGCGAGACCGTGGAATCAATCATCGGGATGGTTGGTTCCGCGGGATCGTGGATGTGGGGTGCGTCACCGGTGGATGCGGGGGGCCGGCGGGCGCCGAAGGGCATGCTGGTCGCCTGTTCGAGTCGCCCGGTGGCTGGCCCGGGGCGGGCGGGTGGATAGGGAGCGCATCCGCGCCGCCGGGGGCACGCACCACGCCGCGAGATCGTGGAATCGATCATCGGGATGGTTGGTTCCGCGGGATCGTGGATGTGGGGTGCGTCACCGGTGGACGCGGGGGGCCGGCGGGCGCCGAAGGGCATGCCGGTTCGCCTGTTCGAGTCGCCCGGTGGCTGGCCCGGGGCGGGCGGGTGGATAGGGAGCGCATCCGCGCCGCCGGTGGCACACGCCACGCCGCGAGACCGTGGAATCACTCATCTACGGTGGGCGAGCATGTCGGCCAGCGCCACGAACCGCTCCGGTGCGAGTTCCTGGGCACGCGCCGACAGGGGCAGCCCGATGGACTCGAGCGCGGAGGCGACGGCGCCCTTGTCCCATCCGGCAGCCGACAGGGCATTCACCAGGGTCTTCCGCCGCTGGGCGAACGCGGCCTGGACCAGCGCGCGCAGCGACGGATCCGGCGCCGCGGCGATGCGCTCCATCGCCACGATGGCCGAGTCAACACGCGGACGGGGCATGAAGACCGTCGGCGGCACCGGCCGGAGCGCCGTCTGGCGCACGGTGAGGGCGAGCAGGACGGTCGGCGCGCCGTAGAGCGGGCTGCCGACGGCCGCACCCCACCGGTCGGCGACCTCCCGCTGCACCATCACGGCCCAGCGTTCGCACGCCGGCAGCGTCCACAGCGACTCCATCACCAGGGGGGTGGCGATGCTGTACGGCAGGTTCGCCACGAAGCGCGTGGGTGCGGGCTCCAGGTCGCCGAGGTCGATCCGCATCACGTCGCCCCAGTGGAGCGTGACGTTCTCGTGACCGGCCAGGGACTCGCGCAGAGGCGGCTCCAGACGCCGATCGATCTCGACGGCGTGCACATGCCGTGCCGCACGCGACAACGCGGTGGTCAGCGTGCCGACCCCGGGTCCCACCTCCAGGACCACGTCGTCGGGCCCCACCTCTCCCAGCCGCACCGCGAGGTCGACCAGGTTCTCGTCGAGAAGGAAGTTCTGGCCGAAGTCACGGTCCGGACGGATCCCGTGCGCGTGGAGCAGCCGGGCGGTGCCCAACCGCTCCGGGGGCGGGTTACTCGGACCAGCCGAAGATGCGTCCGGCATTGGCACTCGTGAGTGCGGCCATCTCGTCGGGGTCCTCGTCACGGAGCCGGGCGAGGAACTCGACGGTGTACTGCACGTTGGCGGGTCGATTCGGCTTTCCGCGTCGCGGCACCGGGGCCAGGTACGGGGCATCGGTCTCGACGAGCAGGCGGTCCGGCGGGATGCGCCGTGCCGCCTCCTGCAGGTCGACGGCCGACGTGTACGTGAGCTGCCCGGCGAAGCTCGTCATGTAGCCACGCTCGATGACGACGTCGACCCTCCGGACCATGCTGAAGCAGTGGAGGACCACCGGATGACCATCGGCCTCGCGGGCCAGGATGTCGAGGGTGTCGTCGTCCGCCTCGCGCGTGTGGATGACGACCGGGAGGCCCAGTTCGCGTGCGAGGCCGATCTGTGCGACGAACGCGCGCTTCTGGGCATCGGGCCGCGCATGGTCCCGGTAGTAGTCGAGACCGCACTCACCGATGGCCACCACCTTGGGGTGTTCGGCCAGCTCGCCGATCCATGACTCGTCGGAACGACGGAAACGATCGGCGTCGTGCGGGTGCACCCCGATGGCCGCGTACACCGCGTCGAACGCGTCGCAGAACGTGACGGCCTGCTCGCTGGACTCGCGCCCGCAGCCGATGGTGACGATGCGCTCGACACCGGCCTCCAGTGCCTCCTCCACGAGGCGCTCGGGCGACTCGTCGCACGAGCCCAGGTGCGTATGTGAGTCGACCATTCCCATGGTTGGATTACGGCGCCTCCGCCGGATCCTCCACTCGCGGGAAAAGCTGACCGTCAAGCGGAGCCAGTACCGATCCCGGGGCGGTGCCCCACGCGATGTCCGACAGGAGGGGTGCCGGAAGCGGCGAACCCAATGCCTCCAGAGCGCGTCCGCAGACCCCCGGCATGAACGGCCACAGAAGGATGGACGCCGCGCGGATCCCCTCCACCAGGGTGACGAGGACCTGATCCAGGTCCGCGGCGCGGCCGGGATCCTTGGCCAGCACCCAGGGCTGGCGTTCCTCGACCAGACGGTTGAGGCGCCGGACGAGCTTCCACGCCTCCTCGGCGGCCACGGTCACGTCGTACACGTCGAGGGCCGCCCTCACGGCGTCCACGCGCTCCGTCACCAGCTCGGCGAACGCACCGTCGCCGCCGGGATCGGCGGGTACCACGCCGTCCCGGTACCGGTTGACCATGCTGACCACGCGGCTCACGAGGTTTCCGTACTCGTTGGCGAGTTCGCTGGTGTAGCGCTGCGCGAAGCCCTCATCCGAGAACGGGCCGTCCTCGCCGAAGCGGATCTCGCGGGCCAGGTACCACCGCAGCGCGTCGATGCCGTAGCGCTCCACGTAGGGCAGCGGGTCGATCAGATTGCCCGTCGTCTTCGAGAGGCGCTCGCCCCCCTTGAGGATGAACCCGTGGATGAAGACGCAGCGCGGCGGCTCGATGTCGGCGGCCATGAGGAGTGCCGGCCAGATGACCGCGTGGAACTTGAGGATGTCCTTGCCGATCACGTGGACGTCGGCGGGCCAGAAGCGTTCCGAGAGGTCCTGGCCGGGAACGGCGTAGTGCGGCGCCGTCACGTAGTTGAGCAGCGCGTCGACCCACACGTAGACGACGTGGCCGGGATCCCAGGGCACCGGCACGCCCCAGGTGACGTTGGCGCGCGAGATCGAGATGTCCTCGACCTGCTCGACGATGCGTCGCGCCTCGTTCAGGCGGTGGGCCGGCCGGACGAACGCCGGATTCTCGTCGAAGAGACGCAGCAGGCGGTCACGGTAGGCGGAGAGCCGGAAGAACCAGTTCTCCTCCTCCACCCACTCCACCGGCCGGCGGTGCTGAGGGCACAGCTGCCCCTCCACGAGGTCGGCCTCGGCGTAGAACGCCTCGCACGACGTGCAGTACCAGCCGCCATAGGTGTCCTTGTAGATGTCGCCCTTCTCGTGGATGCGCTCGAGGATGCGCTGCACCCAGGCGACATGCTCCGGGTCCGTGGTGCGGATGAAGAAGTCGTGCGAGAGCTCGAACGTGCCCCACAGCTCACGGAACCGTGCCGAGATGATGTCGGTGTGTTCCTTCGGGCTGCGGCCGAGCGCCTCGGCCGCGCGGGCGATCTTGTCGCCGTGCTCATCCGTCCCGGTGAGGAAGAAGGTCTCGTCTCCGCGCTGCCGGTGATGGCGCGCCAGGATGTCCGACATGATGGTCGAGTACGCGTGCCCCACGTGGGGCTCCGCGTTCACGTAATAGATCGGCGTCGTGATGTAGAAGCGTCCGTCCACGACAGGGAACTCTAGTTGCATCACTCTCTTTCCGCCGTCCTCACCACCGCTCTCGGGCAGACCGCCCGGACGCTCGGATCCGCCGGGATCGACTGGCTGGTGGCCGGAGGCACGGCACGTGCCCTCTCCGGATTCGCCACCACGCCGGACGACCTGGACATCGAGGTCGCGAGCGCCGACGTGGATGCCGCCGCCGAGGCACTGGCGCTCACCGTCGGCGACGCGCATGACGCGACCGGACGGTCGCGTCGTGCGACGGGGTCCGTCGCGGGCGCCGAGGTCGACGTGACCGCGGGCCTGGTCCTCACCGGCCCCGGCGGGGTGCTCCCGCCCGACTTCGACCTGATGGCGGCGTTCGCCACGACGGTCGACGTCGACGGCCATGCCGTGCCGGTCATGCCCGTCGAAGAACAGATCGTCCGCATCCTCGTCACCGGCGACGAGGAGCGGCGACTGCGGTTCATCCACGAGGCCCCCGAGGGGTTCGTGGCCCGGGACGACTACGTGTCGGCGCGCCTCGGATCGGCGAGGGCGACCCGGTAGGCCGCGTTCTTGGTCGCGATCCCGAGCTTCGCGGCCACATCGGCGGACGATCGCGCGCTGAGGCCGGCGTCGAGCAGGACACCGATCGCCCGATCGAGGTCGTCCTCCGCGGGCGGTGGCGCGTCGTGGGGGCCGACGACCACGGTGACCTCACCACGTACACGCTCGCCGACGACCTCCCGCAGCTCGCGGAGGGTGCCGCGCAGCACCTCCTCGTGGATCTTGGTGAGTTCACGGCACACCGCGGCCTCCCGATCCGGGTGCACCTCCGCCAGGTCGGCGACGAGGGCGGCGATCCGATGGGGGCTCTCGAACCCCACCACGGTGTCCGGATGGGACGCGATCAGATCGCGTCGCTGCGGCGACTTCCGCGGGAAGAAGCCCACGAAGGTGCAGGGCTCGACAGGGAGGCCCGACAGGGCGAGCGCCGACTCGACGGCGCTCGGTCCGGGAATGACGGTGACCGGGACTCCCGCCTCGATCGCCGCACGTACCACCCGTGCGCCCGGGTCGCTGATCACGGGCATGCCGGCGTCGCTCACGAACGCCACGGTCGCCCCGGCCGTCATGCGGGCGACGAGGTCCTGTGCACGGGCCGCCTCGTTGTGTTCGTGGGCCGGGAGCATGGGTGCCGCCGAGCCGATGTGCTTCAGGAGGATGCCCGTGCGACGCGTGTCCTCACAGGCGACGAGGTCCGCGGTACGCAGGGCCTCAACGGCCCGCGGGGAGATGTCGCCCAGGTTCCCGATCGGGGTGGCGACGATCACCAGCCCGCCGAGGTCTGGCCTATCCACCGAACGTCTCCCAGGCGAGGAGCCCGCCACCGACGACGCCCGCGTCGTTGCCCAGCGTCGCCGCCACGATCGGCGTACGGACGTTGGACGGGAGTGCCCGTTCGAGGAACTCGCGCTCGGCCTCGTCGAACATGAGGCCGCCGGCGAATCCGACCCCGCCGCCCACAACCACCATGTCGGGGGCGAAGATGTTGACCAGGCCGGCGATCCCGATGCCGAGGTAGCGGCCGGCGCGGTGGAGCACGGCACGGCAATGGGCGTCACCGGCGAGCGCGGCACGGACCGCGTCGGGCCCCGGCATCCCGGCGTCACGGGCGATGGCCGTACCGCTCACCATGGTCTCGAGACACCCGTGGTTCGGGCAGTTGCGCTGGCAGGGCGGGCCATCCGGCTCGACGGTCACATGCCCCAGTTCCATGCCGCGCCCGTATCCGCCCCGGACGACCGCACCGTCGATGACCACACCGCCGCCGACACCCGTACCGATCGTCAGCATGACGATGTTGTCCTGCCCGCGTCCGGCGCCCAGCCGCTGCTCGGCCAGCGCGGCGACGTTCGCGTCGTTGTCCACCGCGATCGGATACGACATGCGCTCCCCGAGCACATCGCGGACGGAGACGTCGGCCAGGTCAAGATTGGTACTGCCCCGGACGTACCCGGTCGCGTACTCGACCTGTGACGGAAGGCCGATTCCCACGCCCGCAACGGGTTCCCCGACGGCCTCCGCGACCTCCAGAACGACGTCGGCCACACGATCCAGCAGCGCCGCCCCGCCCTTGGGTGACGGCAGGACACGGGCCTCCGACCGCGAACTGTCCCTCCTCACGGCTGCGGCCGCGATCTTCGTCCCGCCCACATCCACACCGATCGCGATCACGAAACCCCTCCTTCTCGCCATGCCGCGCGGCCACGCTACCATCGGTTGCACGTGAGCTCCCGATCCAAGAAGCCCTACCGACGCTTTCGCGCGCACGGGGCTCGCGACAGTGACCCACAGGCATCCATCGATGGCGTCCGGGCCCTCCGCGACGCCGTCGAGCAGGGCGACTCGAAGGGGTCATCGCCGTCACCGCGTCCGCGGTCGACCTCCCCACGCCGACCGGTCGCCCCGGCCGAGCGCCGCTGGTGGTCGCTTCGCGGAGTCGGGACGACGGGCGTCATCGCACGCCTCGTGGGTGTCGTCCTCGCGCTCATCGTCGTGTGGGGACTGGTCGGCTTCCTCATGCTGCGCAGCGCGGTCTCGGACGCGAACTCCCGTGTGGCGAAGGGAGCCGTGGCCGCCCTCGACAATCCGGACGGCGGTCTTCTGGGCACCCCGCAGACCATCCTCGTGATCGGGTCCGATGCCGATCGGGGTCGTACGGGTGCGCGCGCCGACACGGTGATGCTCATGCGCACCGACCCGGGACCGAACCGGATCAACTACCTCTCCATTCCCCGTGACCTGCGCGTCGAGCTGCCGCCGATGGGGCACATGAAGATCACCGAGACGTACGCCCACAGAGGCATCCGCGGCGTGCTCACCGGTCTTCGCCGCGAGTTCGGAATCCCGATCCATCACGTCATGGTGATCGACTTCGACGGGGTCAGCGAGATGGTCGACGCGGTCGGCGGCATCACGGTGGACAACCCGTTCGACCTGGTCGACTGCGCCTATCCCGGCGGGACGACGGTGACGTTCCGCAAGGGCCCCCTCGACCTGGACGGCGAACGGGCGCTGCAATACGCACGGGTCCGGTCCTGCGACGACGACATCGCGCGTGCACGTCGACAGCAACTGGTGGTCGGCGCGCTCCAGAAGAAGACGCTGTCGTTCACCGGGTTGCCGCGGGCGCCGTTCCGTGGAGCACGCATCGTGCGGACGATGTCGACCGACATGAGCACCATGGACGTGGCGAAGTTCGGGTGGATCCAGAGCCGGTACTCGACCGGGATGCGCGAGGTGCTCGCGACGGAGCCACTGTGGCTGGCCGGCATCAGCTATCAGACACCGCGAACCGGCGAAGCGGAGGGCCAGATCGCACGATTCATGGGCAGGTAGTGCTCCGATGATGAGATCGCGTCTCAACTGCTTCACCGCGCTGCGGGTCGACGGACGCCCGGTGATCCGATCGAACCCGGCAACGAGGGTGCCACGACCGACGGCGCATCGCGAGATCCATGCTCGCCTCCATCCCGAGCCCGTCGACGGACACGTGGGAGATCGGTCCGCGGAATCGGCCGTCTAGGGTCCGGTGCCGTTGGCGGCGCGATCCCTGGGCGTCGCTTCCTTCGTCTTGGTTGCGGCACCGCCGTCGCCCGATGTCCCGCCGGATGTGCCGTCCGAGCCGGTCGAGGCGCCCGAGTCCGCACCCGCGTTCGACTTCTCGCCGTCCTTGGGGCGCTTCTTCGTCCCGTAGTCCGTGTTGTGGAAGCCACTCCCCTTGAAGTGGATGGCGGGGGCGAACAGAAGGCGCTGAACGCGCCCGTCGCACTCGCTGCACTCGGTGAGCGGCTCGTCGCTCATGGCCTGCATGGCCTCGAACGTGTGGCCGCACTTCTCACATTGGTACTCGTAGACCGGCAAGGGGTGATCACCTCGGAATGCGTGGACCGCGCGTGGCGACCAGTATCGCACACTTCGGTTGGCACTCTCCACCCGAGTGTGCCAGCACCCGCCCCGATCCGCCGTGCCATCTCTGGCGCCGGGTACGGGAGGTGACACCCGCGGCGACTGCGTACGGAATGCCTGTTTCAGCAGGCATTTTCCGGATCGTGCGGTCTGCCACGGATCTGTTCAGTGGCTGGCACCAGAGATGCAGGCCCCGGCAGGAGGCAGGCCTCCATCGCCGCTGAACCGGGCCTGCAGCGACCGGGACGCGGACGGAGGGCGCCGCGTTGCTACCATCCCGCCGTCGACCGCTCGCGCCGGGATTCAGGTATGACAGAACCGATGAGAAAGTCGCAGACTGTGAGGCGCGCGGTGATGCTCGAAGCCGGAGTCGCCGCCACGGCGGTGCTCGCGGCGCGACGCAACCGCACGCTCGCCATCGCGCTGGCCGGCGCGGGGATCATCGCCGCCCGTGCGACCTTCGGACGCAACTCTCCGCTGTACGGCCGGGTGATCACCCACGGATCACGCGATCACGATCGCTTCGCGCTCACGTTCGACGACGGGCCGGGTCCGTCGACCCCCGCCATTCTCGATGCGCTGAAGAGCGCCCGCGCCCGAGCCACGTTCTTCGTGCTCGGCCGGCAGGTCGAGGAACATCCGGATCTCGTCGCCCGCATCGTCGAGGAGGGCCACCAGCTCGCCAGCCACGGATACGACCACGGCATCCTCGTCTTCCGCGGCCCGGACCACGTCCACGAGCAGCTCCTGCGGACCGAGTCCGCCGTCGACGCCGCGGTCGGCGGTGACGCCCTTACGCACTTCTTCCGCGCACCGCACGGATTCCGAGGCCCCACCACGTCCCGCGCGGCCGCCCGGCTCGGCTACCGCACCGTCGGCTGGGGAACCGGCGTCTTCGACTCCGCCCAGCCGGGGGCCGACGTGATCGCCGACCGCGTCGCCCACGCCATCCGCCCCGGGCAGATCATCCTGCTCCACGACGCCGACGGATGGGATCCCTCCGCCTCCCGCCGGCAGACGGCGGACGCGGTACCCGAGATCTGCTCACGCGCACGCGCCCTCGGCCTTGAGCCGGCGACGCTCGCCGCGGTCATCGGTCCGTGACCTCCAGCACCGTCCGACTCCGTCAGCTGGCCCGGCGGTACGCGTGGCCACTCCGCATCGCGGTGCTCCTGGGGGCCGCGGCGCTCGTCGCCGTCAAGATCGACATGGAGGCGTTCCGCACGGCCCTCCACCCGGTCTCATGGATGATGGTCATCGGAGCGATCGGGGCGAACGGTGCCTCCGTGGTCTTCAAGGGCCTCGCGTGGAAGGCCGTGGTCGACAAGCTGCCCGGGATGACCCGGCGCAGTCGCCTGCGCGATCTCCTCAGCCCCCTGTTCGTCGGGTTCCTGTTCAACACCGTGCTCGCGGCACGCCTGGGCGAGGTCGTGAAGGTGGTGCTGGCCCGCCGCCGCCTCGCCGCCCGTGGCGAGCGCGTGCGCACCACGATGCTCCTCGGCTCGGTCGTCGTCGAGAACCTCATGTCGACCGTGGCCCTCGTGGCGATCGTGATCTCGTGCGGGATCTTCATGCCGCTCTCCCGCACGATCTGGATCATCACCGCGGTCCTGGGAGCGATCTCGGTCTCCATCCTTCTCGTCGCGATCCTCCGTGAACCCCGACGCCACATGCCGCCGTGGCTCTCGACGGGACCGCTGTGGGCACGCGCCACCCGGGCGATCCAGCGTTTCCTCGCCGCCGTCCACGAGAGCCACACCAGCCTGCGCCGGCCCGGGCGGCTGGCGCTCGTCGCGATTCCCAGCGTGCTGTCATGGCTGGCGCAGCTGGCCGGGGTCTACCTGGCGCTCCGCGCGTTCGGCATCGACGAGGTCGGATGGGGTGGCGCCGGCCTCATCCTGGTGACGGTCACGATCGCACAGATCTTCCCGCTCCTCCCCGGAAACGTCGGGGTCTTCCAGGCCGCGGTGATCGTGCCCCTCACACAGAGCTACGACGTGTCCAGTGCCAACGCGCTCGCCTTCGCACTGGGGCTTCAGGCCACCGAGATCTTCGTCGGCGTCGTCATCGGGTTCCTCTTCCTGCTCTCCGAGGGCGTCGGCTTCCGCGAGCTTCGTGACGAGGCCGAACGCGAGGTGTCACGGGGCGACGAGGAGGATGGGACGGCACCGTTCGGCGCGGGCGGCTGACCGCCCCGGCGCGCCCACCGTACGACGGTGCCCGGAGCGGACGGCGTCATGTGGGCGGGAGCCGAACGGACTCCCGCCCACATGCACATCGCGGCTACTGTGTGCTGGTGCGGTTGACGAAGATGTTCTGCGCGTAGATCGTCGCGTACCCCGTCACCCGCGGGCAGTCCGACCGCAGCGTCCTCACCGTGCCGTTCGGCAGGATCAGCTTCGCGTACGTGCCCCGGCGCGGCTGGTACTGAAGCCGCACACCCGAATACGCCGAGCTCTTCGCATCCGCCATGATCGCCGTGATCACCCGGTTGGGACCGACCTTCCGCGCGAACCACGGAAGACGACGCGCATCCACCGGACGTGCCGTCGTGTACTCAAGACGCGGAAGCGTCGAACGACCCCGCGCCGTCTGCAACCGGGCACGAAGCGTCGCCGTACCGAGACGACGCGCCCCGCGGATCTCCTGACCCGCACGCGGACGGTAGTAGAACGACGTCACGCCGTCCCGGTAGATGATGCTGTTGAACTGCGGACGCGTGGGACACACCGGAGTCGGCGGACGCGGCGTGACCGTCGTCGACACCGCGCCGTTGATGGTCTGCGTGCCCGCGGCCAGCGAGCGCCACGCCAGGATCGCGTTGCCGGGAGCACCGGCGGCGATCGTCGGGCTACGAGGGCTGCTCACATCCGCGACCCTGTTGGCGACGCTCCACGTTCCACCGGAGAAGGTGGCGCTGTAGACACCGGCTCCTGTGCCCTGACGGTCCGCCCAGGCCGCCGTGACGTTGCCGGCGGCATCGGTGGCGAGGGCGGGCGTGTGCGCCTGTCCCCCGCTCCGCGAGATGTTGACGGACGCGCCCCAGCTGTTGCCGGTCCTCACACGGGCCTGAACCACCCGCGCGGTCGCGGTCTGCCGGACCCACGAGGCCACGAAGCCCGCCTCTGTGGCCGTCAGCGCGACCTGTGGTGAGGTGCCCCGGACGCCGTCCGCGAGCAACGTGGACGTCCCTCCGAAGGCACCGCCCGAGGCGGGACGGACGGCCGCGTGGACGCGGAATGTCTGCGCGTTGTGAGCCGTGTTCCAGGCCACGGCGACGGCGCCCGTCGCGGAGACCGCCACAGCCGGACTCCGCGCCTCGGTCGTCGCGCTCGACACCGAGTACGTCGCGCTGAGCGCGCCGGTGGTGCTGATGACGCGCACCCGGGTGCGGAACTGCTCGCCGGCGGCCCTCCTCCGCCAGGTGACGGCCATGACCCCGGATGCATTCGATGCGATCCTGGGCTGATTCACCTCGCCCGTCGAAAGGGCGATCGAGGGGCCCCAGGCACCACCGGGCGGCCGCACCGACGTTCGGACGGCGTTGCCGGCGGTCCACACAGCGCGCGCGTTGCCCGCGGCGTCGACGGCGACGTCCGAATCGGTGCCCTGCGCGAGGACGGCCGGAGCCGACCAGGCCCCGCCTGCCGGCTTCGTCGCAACGTGAACCTGGCCGCCGCCGTGCCACACCGCCGTCACGTTGCCGGCGGCGTCAACACCCATGCGGGGGCGTGTCTGATTGGGAATGGCGGGGCTCGAGATCGCGGTGGGCGCACTCCAGGCGCCGCTCGCCGCCGACCGCGTGGTCGCCTGGATGAAGCGGCCCGCGGCGTCGATCTGCATCCAGGCGACGGTCGCGTTGCCCGCGGCATCGACCACACTGCTGGGCTCTCCGCTGGTCTGGACGGGCGTGGACAGGGGCGCCGCCGGCAACCATGCCGGTGCCTGTGCGAGTGCCGCACCCGGTGCCGCCACCCCCATACAGCCGACGAGCAGCAGCGCGCGTTTGGACAGAATCGAACCGGCCATCGTGCCTCCCAACGTTTGAGTAGCGCGAGCATACGGGCGGTCCCTGCCGGTCACAACGCGGCGGCATGTCAGCCTTCTGTAAGGGATGACGGCGCACGCGGGCCGTTAGGCCGCGAACAACTGTCGCTGTGACACGAGGCCGGGCATCCCGGCCCGCTCGTGGGGGTGACGCGTCATGACGAAGCAACCCGCGGGCACGAGCGCGTCCCTCGACGACAGCGTGAGGCTCACTCCGGCGGGGACACCCGGTGGCCCGAGGACAACGCGGGGCACCGACCGAGGCGACATGCCGATCGCGCGACCGTCGAGAAGCGTGCATACCACCCGAACGCCGGAGGGGCCACACCACGGTCGGGCGTCGCCGCACGCCGGCGGCGACGCCCGACCCGGACGACAACGGGGTGACCGCTTCCATGATCCCGCGGCGTGGTGCACGGTTGACGCGGGGGCCGTCATCCTCGACCCCATGGGAACAGCCGTCCAGTGTCCCGCGTCAGAGATTCGCGGTCGTCTGCCGGCTGCATCTCATCGCGAGGCGGTGTCCTCGACCGCCAGGAGCTTCCCGATATTCCGGCGGATCCCGAGTCCTTGCCTCGCCGGAGATTCGCTCGGCAAACACCAAACGAACCTCTGACGCGGGGCACTAGCCGAATCGACCGGTGATGTAGTCCTCGGTGCGGGAATCGGACGGCTGGGTGAAGATCTTCCTCGTCTCGTCGCACTCGACGAGGAGCCCGTACCGCTGCCCCTGCTCGACCCCGGCGACGTTGAAGAACGCCGTGAAGTCCGAGACGCGGGCCGCCTGCTGCATGTTGTGCGTCACAATGACGATTGTGTACCGCTCGCGCAGCTGGACCATGAGGTCCTCGATGGCGAGTGTGGCGATGGGGTCGAGAGCCGAGCACGGCTCGTCCATCAGGAGCACGTCCGGTTCGACCGCGAGCGCCCGGGCGATGCACAGCCGCTGCTGCTGGCCACCGGAGAGGGCGAACGCCTCATCATCGAGCCGGTCCTTGACCTCGTCCCAGATGGCCGCGTCCCGCAGGGCCTTCTCGACGCGCTCCTTGGTCGGCTTGATGCCGTTGACCTTCATGCCGAACGTGATGTTCTCGCGGATCGACTTCGGAAACGGGTTCGGCTTCTGGAACACCATTCCGATACGGCGCCGCACGTCGACCGGGTCGACCCTGGCGTCGTAGAGGTCCTGCCCTCCGAAGGTCAGCTTGCCGTCGACGACAGCACCCGGGATCAGATCGTTCATCCGGTTGAAGCACCGGAGAAGGGTCGACTTGCCGCACCCCGAGGGACCGATCAACGCCGTGATCTGCCGGTGGTAGACCGACATCGTGACGTCCTTCACGGCGAGGTTGCCGCTGTAGGTCACCGACACGTCATTGAGTTCGAAGAGAGCGGTTTCCTGCACCGGGCCTCGTGGGCGGCGTTCATCGAACACCGACGGATCGATTGCTTGTTGCTCGACTGCGCCGGTCACTGTACCGGTGTCCGTCGTCTGCGTCGCCTGACGATCGACCTGTTCCTGCCCGTCCTGCGTGGTGGGGGTTGTCTCCATGTTGTCGTCCATCTCCTCTACCAGCGCTTGCTGTATCGGTTTCTCAGGTAGATCGCCGCTGCGTTCATCACGAGGAGCACCACCATCAGGACGATGATCCCCGCGGCCGCCAGCTCACGGAAATTCTCCCGTGGGTGGCTGGCCCAGAAGAACGCCTGCAACGGCATCGCGATGAGAGCTTCGCTCTCGGCGTTCAGGGGGTTGATGCTGGGGATGCGCGTCGAGAAGACCACACCACCCACCACGATGAGGGGAGCGGACTCCCCGATCGCACGCGACATGGCGAGGATCGATCCGGTCAGCATCCCCGGCGCCGCGGCGGGGACGATCTGCCCCCGGACGGCCTGCCACTTGGTGGCGCCCAGACCGAGGGCACCCTGTTCGATCGATATCGGCACGGCCCGCAGCGCCTCGCGCGACGAGATGATGACGATCGGCAGGACCAGCATCGCCAGCGTCAGGCCACCGACGAACAGCGACTCACGCAGCCCCGCGAACGAGATGAAGAGCGCGAGCCCCAGAAGTCCGTAGATGATCGACGGTACGGCCGCGAGGTTCGAGATGTTGATCTCGAGCGTCCGGTTCAAGGGTCCGACGATGCGCGCCCAGAGGAGCTTCCGCCGGACGCTGAAGCTCCTGTTCCCCGACGCCATCTGCCCGCGCAGCTGGATCTCGCGGGCCTTTGCCGCCAGGACTCTCTCGGCCGCGAACTTCTCGAGGTAGATGGCCGCCGCGAACCCGAGGGGCAACGCGACCAGCATGGTGACGAACATGAGGACGAGCGAACCGCGGATCGCCGATGTGAACCCGGAGGTGCTGGCGCTTCCCGTGGCCTTGGTGGTGAGGAAATCCCAGGTGAGATGGGGGGCACCCTTCACCACGATCGACCACATCAGCCAGATCAGCGCGGCGATGGCGACGGCCACCGACCCGAAGACCAGCGCGTGGAAGATCGCGTCCCAGGGGCGAACCCGCTTCTCGGGGAAGGGATCGATCTTCGCCACCGGGGTCGGAGCAGGCGGTGTCGCCTGTGTGTGTGCGTGTGTTGTCATCGGCCTACTGATAGACGGTGCGGAAGCGGCGCACGATGGCGACGGCCACGAGGTTGATGATGAAGGTCACGATGAAGAGGACGATGCCGACAGCGAAGATCGACTCGTACTGGGTGGTGCCGCGGGATGCCTCTCCCCGGACCACCTGGACGATGTACGAGGTGATCGTCTGCATCTCCGAGAGGGGATCTGCGGTCAGGTTCGGGGTCAGACCGGCCGCGAGGGTCACGGCCATCGTCTCGCCGACGGCCCTCGAGAGACCGAGGACGCAGGACGCGACGATGCCCGACAGCGCGGCCGGCACGATCACGCGTGTGCAGACCGTCGGCTTCGTGGCTCCGAGGCCGAAGGCCCCCTCCCGCATCGACTGCGGCACCGCCCGGATGGCCTCCTCGGAAAGGGAGCTGATGAGCGGCAGGATCAGGAGACCGACCACGATGCCGGCAGAGAGTGCGCTGAACGTCTGTCCTCCGGGGATGATGCCGGCGTTCCGGAGCGCGGGCGTGAGCGTGTCGATCGCGAAGAATCCGAGCACGATGGTCGGCATGCCGGCGAGGATCTCGAGCACGGGTTTGACCGTGCGACGCACGCGTTCGGGCGCGTACTCCGAAAGGTAGATCGCGGCACCGACCCCCAGCGGGACGGCGACCACGGCCGCGATGAGCGCGATCATGATCGACCCGGAGAGCAGCGGCAGCACGCCCCACTCACCCTCACGCGGCGCCCAGGTGGTGCCGGTGAGGAACTCCCTCACGGAGACGTCGGAGAAGAACGCGAGTCCTTCGCTGAAGAGCGTGAAGACGATCCCGACCGTGATGAAGATCGAGACCAGCGCCGCCGCCCCGAGCGAGAGCAGGATGATCTGCTCTCGCTTGGGGCGACGCTTCGCCCGCAGGGGGGTCGCGGACGGAGTGGGCACGTCTGCCATCAGGTCAGGCCGGGAGCTTTCCGAGGGACTCGTCGAGCGAGGCCTGCGGGGCGGGCACGAACTGGGTGTCCTCGGCCAGCTCCACGGCGTTCTCGAGGTAGTACCTCACGAAGGCCGCGACCTCCGGCTTCTCGAGCGACGCGTTGCTGACGTAGAGGAAGAGCGGACGCGACAGTGGGTACTCGTCGGCCGAGATCGTCTCAGCGCTCGGAGTGACGCAGTCGCCCTCACCCTTCACCTGGAACGCCTGGAGCGTCTCCGCGTTCTCCTCGAAGTAGGTGAACCCGAAGTAGCCCATCGTCCCCTCGGTGCCCTCGACGGCCGTCACGATGACGTTGTCGTCCTCGGACGAGGAGAACTGACGGGGTGAGGCGGTCTCACCGCTGGCGTCCTCACCCAGGACCTCCTCGTTGAAGAAGTCGTAGGTGCCGGACTGGTCGCCGGGGCCGGCCAGCTTCAGCGGGATGTCGTTCCAGCCGGCGCCGATCTGGCTCCAGTTGTTGATCGTGGAGTCCTTCTCCCAGACGGCCTTCAGCTGGTCGAGGCTGATGCACTGCTGTCCGAAGTCCGTGCCCTTCTTGGCGACGACGGTGATGCCGTCCGATGCGACGCGGAGTTCCGTGAACGCGACGTTGCCCTTCTCGCAGGCGGCGATCTCCGTGTCGTTGATCGCCCGGGAGGCATCCGAGATGTCGGTGGAGCCCGAGCAGAACTTCTCGAATCCGCCACCGGTCCCCGATGTACCGACCTTGATGTCGACGTTCGGGTTGTCACCGTTGAACGCGTCGGCCGCTGCGATCGACAGCGGGGCGACGGTCGACGAACCGTCGATCGCGATCGACCCTGACAGGTCACTGTCTCCGCTGTCCGAACCGCCACATCCAACCGCCGTTCCGACGATCGCGACGGCGGCGACGCCGACGGCCACGAGCCGTAGGTTCTTCATGCGCTTCCCCTCGTAGGTCGTTCAAACTCTCTGTCGGAACCATGTTGCCGCCGGCCTCTCGCCGTGGTTTGGCAAAGTGGTGAACGAGCGGTAACGGCCCCCGTCACGCGCCTCGCACGAGCGATCTCACCCATCCATCCGGACTGCGGGTGCCATGCCCGCCTCCGCGTCCCATGGGGGAGTCGGTGCCGCCCGGGCCGCGGCTGCCGTCGTGGCCTTGCGGCCGCCCCCTCGCCGGGATCGGACCCGCCTCCTCGATGTCCGAAGCGCCCTCATCGGTGGTACCCGTGTTCCCGATACGGGCTCCGCCGTTTCCGTCGTCCTCACAGGGTGTTCCCGGCCGCACCCACGGAGAACCTCGACCCGGGGGATGGGCGATGGCGTGATTCCACGGTCTCGTGAACCAACCATCTAAACTCGGCGGGTGGAACGTTCACGACGCGAAGCCGGTGCCATGACGACAGTTCCCAATCCACCGCGTTTCCCCGACCTGCAGGCGTCGGCCCCCGAGACCCGCCTCAGCCTGACGCGCGCCGGGGTCACCCGTTCGGCCAAGGCCATCCGCCTGAGCCACGGGGACTCCGAGAAGCTCTTCCATGCGGAGATCCGGTGCGGCGTCGACCTGGACCCCGATCAGAAGGGTGTCCACATGTCGCGGTTCGAGGAGGATCTCAACGAGGCCATCGACCGCGTCGTGCTCGAGAAGGCCCTCCTCATCGAGGAGATGGCCGAGGCCGTTGCACGCCGCGTCGTGGCGTCGCAGGGGGCACTCCGCAGCGATGTGGTCATCGAGGCCAGCTACCCGGTCGAGCGACGCACCCCGGTGACGAACATCGCCACCCAGGAGATGTACGGCCTCATCGGCATCGCGGCCGCCAACGGCTCGACGTCGCGACGTATGGTGGGCGTCTCGGCACAGGGGATGAACGCCTGCCCGTGCGCCCAGGAGCTCATCCGCGCCCGGGCCGAGGAGACGCTGCGCGACGACGGGTTCGACGATGCGCAGATCGCCCGGATCGTGGGTTCGGTGCCCATCGCCACGCACAATCAGCGTGCCCGCGGCACCCTGTTCCTCGGCGTCCCCGACGGCCGCGTCGAGGCGGACGATCTCATCGCGATCGTGGAGGACAGCATGTCGTCACAGATCTACGAGCTGATGAAACGCCCGGACGAGGAGTACGTCGTCGCCCGCGCCCACAGCCGCCCCCGCTTCGTCGAGGACAGCGTCCGCGAGATGATCCGCGGCGTCATCGAGCGGTTTCCCGACCTTCCCGACGACGCGTTCGTCGATGCGCATCAGGAGAACTTCGAGACGATCCACGCCCACGACGTCGAGGCGGCACGCGCGGGCACCGTCGGCGAGATCCGCGCCGAGCTGGCCGGCGTCGCCGGACACCGCCTGATCAGCCGAGAGGAGTGGCTGCGCCCATGACCGAGTTGGCCATCACCGCCGTCGGGCGGGATCGTCCCGGCATCGTCGCTTCCTTCACAGAGGCGCTCTACGGGCTCGGAGCCAACCTGGAGGACTGCCGTGCCGCGCTCCTGCGGGGCTCGTTCGCCATGGTCATGGCGGTGTCGGTACCGGAGGGTGTCGAGGCCGGGGATGCGCAGTCGGCGCTCCAGCCGGTGGCGGACGCACTCGGACTCACGGTGTGGGTGGGCCCCACATCGCCGGACGACGCCCCCGAGACCCCGGGCGGATGCACGGTCTCGGTCTACGGGGCGGACCATCCGGGCATCGTGAGCGCGATCACCCGGTCACTCGCCGACCTCGGCGTCAACATCGAGGACCTGTCCAGCCGGGTTGTCGGTGATCCCCCGGTCTACGTCCTGGGGATCACGTGCGGCCTGCCCGAGACGGTCACCACCGAACAGGTGCTGACCGCCCTCACGCCCGTCGCGCAGTCCCAGAGTGTCGAGGTCTCGGTTTCGTCACCGGACGACGAGGTGCTCTGAATGCCCCGCGTGGGGCGTCCACGGCGAATGCGACGGTATCTGGAGGAAGCGGCCGCGCGTGCCGATACCGGACGTGTGGGTACCGACGACCATGCCACCCCGCGCGGGTTCGCCGTGTCCATGACCTCCTCCGTCCCGGCACGGAGGCCGTCGGTCCGCGGAGCCCGTCGCGGCGAGGTTCGCTAGCCCCATGGTTCGGGACGTCCTGCGGTATCCCGACCGCCGCCTGAAGATGCCCGCGGTGCCCATACGGCACATCGGCCACGAGGCCCGGCGATTGGCCGACGACCTGATCGACACGGCCCGCCACTATCCGCGCACGGTGGGGATCGCCGCACCCCAGATCGGCGCGCTGTGGCGCATGGTCTACGTCGACTGCACCGGCCACAAGAACGTGCCCGATCCCGCCGGGCCGATCGTCATGGTGAACCCCGTGGTGGTCCGGCACTCGGGCGCCGAGATCGGCCGCGAGGGCTGTCTCAGCCTCCCGGACATCACGGCGAACGTGAACCGCGCAACGGGAATCACCGTCCGGTACCGCACCCTTGACGGCGGGTCGAACGAGCTCACGACCGACGGGTTCGAGGCCCGCGTCGTCCTCCACGAGATCGATCACCTGGACGGACTGCTCATCCTCGATCGCGTGGCGTCCCTCACCCTGGACGTCTTTCCCCGCAAACGCCGCTGAACCTCACCGGGCCGACGCCCCGGACGCCGCTTGACGAAACGCCGGTCAGCGCATGGGCGGCCGCGAAGGCTCCGGCAACTATAGGACGACAGAAGCGGCGTACGACGTCCGGCGGACACGCGGGTCGTGAGGCCGCTGGTGCCTGGCACCAGCGGCATCACGACGACGGCAGATAGCAGCGATTCGAACGGCGGGATGCCGCTCCCAGAGCCGGAATCCGGGTTTCGCCCTCGACCGAGCGGCATCGGTGGTGAGGCCGCTGGTGCCTGGCACCAGCGGCCTCACTCGGCACGCGATGACAGGCATGCGAGACACGCCCGCGACCGCTCGGCCGTCGTCTCGGACGGACGCTTCCGGCTCAGATCGTCGGCCACCGACGGGCCCGTGCGATGGGCGCCGTTTCGGCACGGACACCGCGCCCGTGCCCACGGCGCGAGCACCGGGGCACGAACGGAGACGTCAGGCGATCAGCGTCCGCAGACGGGCCAGGGGGATGCCCCCTGCTGCGAGTAGAGCAGGGCGGCGACACGGTCCTGCTCGGCCTCGGACGCAGCGGCCGGGTCGCCCCCCTGACCGCCGAGGCTCGACCACGTATTGGGGTCGAACTGGTACTTGCCGCGATAGAGCCCGCTGGGCGACACCGCCGTGGGGTTGCCACCGGACTCGCACTGCGCGATGGCCTGGAGCGCACCGCTGGGCGCGGTACCACCTGCGGGAGCGGACGATGCCGGTGCGCTGACCGGCGTGACCGCCGGAGCGGACGATGCCGGTGAGTCGGCGCCGACACGCCGCGCCACCCGTTGCTCCGCGGCGCGAAGGGCGGCGAGACGCGCGGCGTTCGCCTTGCGGCGCTCCTCCGCGGCGATCATGACGGCCAGCTGGTTGCGCGTCGCGCTGAGCACGGCGCGGCGCTGCGCGCGCACGGTGTTGATCTCGGAGACCTGACGGGCGGCCTCGGCGCTCTGTGCCTTGGCCTCCTCGTTGTCCGCGATCAGCTCGGCGCGCTGCTCCTTGATCTTCTCGCGCTGCGCACGGGTGGACTGCACCACGTCGCTGTCGTGGCGACGGACGCGCTGCATGAAGTTGGCGCCCGCGACGAAGTCGGAGAACGAGTTGGAGCGAAGGAGGACCTCGACCTGGCTCGGCTGCGGCTGGCGGTACATCATCGAGATGCGGTCACCGAGGATCTTCTGGGACCGGAGGTACTGCTTCTGGGTCCTCTTCAGCTCGGCGCCGTTCTTCGCGATCCGGGCACGTACCTCGCCCAGCTTGCTTCTGGCGGCCTCGTGCGCCTGGCTGGCCTGGGTGTACCGGGCGTCGTAGCCCGCGAGCTCGATCTCGAGACCGCGAACCGCCTCCATCTGACCGGCGATCGTCTGACCCGCAGCGCCACTCGGCACAACGAGGGGGCCCCCGAGAATCAGGGCACCGAAGAGAAATGCACCGCGAAGGTGCGAGAGACGCGGGCGTCGAGTCGCCGTCAAGTGGCTCCTCCCTGTCCATGATGCGGCGCCGCGCTGGGGCGCCCGTGCGAGACGACGACTGTAGCAAAAGGTCGCCGTTGCAACAGTCGTTGCGCCAAAACACCTGCGTTCCGGGTCCTTCTGGTGACAGACCGGTAACCGATCGTCCGGGCCGATGGTACCGTCCTCGCATGGGACGAACCGAGGACGCACGGAAGCCGCAGGCCCGCCATCCGTACCTTGATTGGTGGGGGCTGTCCGAGGCTCCGTTCCAGATCGAACCCGACCCGCGTTTCGCCTATGAACGCGACGGGCATCGCGAGGGGCTCTCCCGGATGCTCTTCGGGCTGACTCAGCTGGGCGGGATCGTCACGATCACGGGCGAGATCGGCTGCGGCAAGACCACCCTGGCGCGTTCGCTGAAGCTGACCCTGGCCGGAGACGGCTTCGCCATGGCGACCGTGGCGAACCCGCCGCGCACGGCGTCGGGCCTGCTCACCGCGCTTCTCGCCTCGGTCGGCGCGAAGCGCCGCGGCGGCGGCACCCCCAAACTCGCCCAGGCCCTGCGCGACCACCTGAACCAGGAGAGCGAGGAGGGGCGCCGCCCGGTCATCCTCGTCGACGAGGCGCAACGGCTCGATCGACGCGCGCTCGAGGAGTTGCGGCTTCTCACCAACCCCGGCGACGGGCCCGCGATCCCGGTGGTCCTCCTGGGGCAGCCGGAGTTCCGGTCCACCCTGCAGAAGCTCCCGCAGTTCGACCAGCGGATCGTCGTGCGCTACCACCTGGGCGGCATGAACCGCGACGAGACCGTCAGCTACATCCACCACCGGGCGCGCATCGCGGGGGCCACGCGCCGTCTCTTCAGCGACCGGGCGGCGACGGCGATCCATGAGGAGACCGGCGGGATCCCCCGGCTGGTGAACATGCTGTGCGCGAACGCCCTCTTCGTGGGGTTCGCGCGTCGTGAGACCCAGATCGGCGAGGACCTGGTGCGCGATTTGGCCGAGGACCGACGCACGGAGGAGGTGCCCGGCACATGAGCCGCGTCAGCTACCAGGCCATGCTGGAACCCTCGGATGAGGACGGCGCGCGGTTCGACGAGTTGCGCCCCGCCGACCTCCCCTCACGGAGGCGTGATGCCACCGAACGGCTCCGCGTCCGGGTCAGCGAACGGCATACGCGCTGGCTGGACGAGGTGACCGCGCAGACCGGTCTCACCCGGGACCTCGTCGTGATGGCGGCGCTCGATCTCATGATCGCCCTCGACGTCGACTGGGACGGAGTGGAGCGTCCGCGCGACCTCCGAGACGCGCTCACGCAGGCGGCGGGGGTCCGGCCGCGGCGAGACAGGGAGCCCTGAGATCGCCAGGGCGTGGGACGTCCCGGGGCTGGAGGCCAACCCGCGGTTCGCGGACGCCGCCGGGCGCATCATCCTGACACGCTGGCGCGAGATGATGAGCTACCGCGAGGGCACGCTCCTCGGCGAGGACATCGAGGAGCTCCACGCGATGCGGGTGTCGTCCCGGCGGCTGCGGGCGGCGATGGACGCGTTCGCCGCGGCCTTCCCGGAGGAGGGCTTCCGCCGACACCTGCGTCAGGTGAAACGCATCACCGACACGCTCGGCGACGCACGCGACCTCGATGTGGCCATCGATTCGCTCACCCGCCTGCTGCCCGAACTCACCGAGGCGGAGCAGGTTGGAGTCGTCTCCCTCATCGACGAGTACCGCGAACGGCGCCGGGGTGAGCGACGCCACATCCGCAGGCTCTTCAGAGACCTCGACCGCACCGGATTCGGACGGCGCTTCGAGAAGTGGGTCGCACGGCACACCGGTGTCTCGGTGAAGAAGCTGAACCCTCAGCCGCCACGGGGGGACGACTGATGGCCAAGCCCCGTCCCGTCGCCGGTGTCGACCCCACGCGAAGGGTGAGGCCCAACGCCCGGCGGATCCTCGCCACGCGGATCGACGAGGTCTGGTCGTACGCCGACGACGTCGCCCAGCCCGGCCGGGTCCGCGAGCTCCACGACATGCGCATCGCGTTCAAGCGGCTGCGCTACCTGCTCGAGATCTTCGGCGAGGCGTTCGGGGCGGATCTCTCCTCCTTCGTCGACGAGATCAAGGACATGCAGGACATCCTCGGGGACATCCACGACCGCGACGTCCAGGTGCCGATGCTGCACGAGCACCTGGAGCGGCTGGCGGAACGCGACGCACGGAACGCACGGGGCCTGCTCGCCGACACGACGAAGCCGCCACGTTCCCCCGCCGCCGCCGAACGCGCTTATCGTCGGTTCGCCGAAAACTGGGAGGCGGCGTCGACGTCGGGCGAGCGCCCGGGCATCATGGCCCTCCTCGAGCTCCGCACACGGGAGCGGGACGCGCTCTACACCCGCTTCCTCGGCGAGTGGCGGCGCTGGGAGGAGACGGACTTCCGCGGTCGCCTGGAACGGGCTCTCCGGATCCGCAGGAGCGAGCGCCCGCGGTAGCCCGTCGGGCCGACGCCGGCGTCTTCGCCCGACGTGTCAGTCGCCGGTCGAACCCGATTCGGCGACCATCTCCGCCAGAAGCAGGTCGTGCAGGAACCAGCGTCCGGCATCCCGGCCGGCCCGCTTCACGAGGATCTCCCCCTCCTCGGTGTGCTCCACGGTGACGCCGCGCCAGCACCTCATGGGTTCGCCGGTGAACGTCGCCATCTCGACCGGCATCCGCGGCATCCATTCGTCCCCTCGGGCTCCGCCCACCCAGGTGGCGGCGAGCTTCGGGGTCTGGAAGATCGACACCTCACGCCCGTGCCGCTCGCCGGCGTAGCCCACGCCTCCCTCCAGGGTGACGATGTCGTGGAAGATGCTGATCCGCCGGACCGGCAGCTCGACCAGCCGGAGACCCAGCGGGGCGAACAACGCGTCGGATGACCGGATCACCGTCCGGAACGAGATGAACATGTAGATCAGCCAGAGCACGACGACGCCGACCGAGATGAAAAGGAGACGGGACTGCCACTCACCGTCCCCGACCGCGACGGCCCCGAGGCCGATGCCGCTGACGATGACCCCGAACCACAGGTAGACGTGGATCAGCCGGTACATCCCGCGCGCCCCCCGGCGCACCGTGCCGCGGGTGACCGGTGTGAGGGCGAGGCGCTCGTACAGGTCCGACTGGGCACGGACGCGGCTGCGCCGGATCGCCCAGAACGAGTATCCGAAGATGAACCCGAAGAAGACCGCCCCGCAGACGACGAATGCGTATCGCGGTGCGTCGGGGTCATCCGGCCACACCCGGGCGGCGACGAGGGTGGCCGCCGCCCAGACGACGATCGCCGTGATGCAGATCGCCGGCCACCACTTGGAGGTCATGAGGCCGGGTGTCCCCTCGCCCATCGTGTCCGTATTACTCGACATGACGCGAATATTAGTGTCCCGCGCATACCGTCGACGAATCCGGGCATCGAGACTCCCCGACGGAGGGTCGGGCCCGTCACGACGGCCGGTCTATCCCTCCTGCGCGCGGACCCCGTGTACCGGGTTGCCGGCCGCCTCCCACTGGTAGTACGAGCACGCGGGACCGAAGGCGGCCTCGTACTGCTCGATCTTGGGGTTGCGGCCCACGTCACGCGCGACGGCGCAGTGGCGCAGGAGATTGGGGTCGTCCGACTCGGGCCAGACGATGACGAGGTGGGCCGCGGTCAGGTGCGTCGCGACGAAGGTGCAGCCCTCCGCGGGGCACGGCCACGGGTTGGTGCGTACGCAGTACCACCCGGCGTAATCCTCGCCGGAGTCGTCGGTCCAGAGGTCCTCCTCGGGGGGTGACTCGATTCGGATGACGCCCGGTTCGATGACACCGATCTGCGGGCGTTCGGGGGCTCTGGGGGTCTCGTCGCTCATCTGCGCGATTTTACCCGTACGCGGAGGGTCGGCCCCATCGACGGCGAGGATGTCACCCATCGGGAGACGAGCGGCACGAGGGCGCAGCCTGCGCGGTCGCACGTCACGAGAGGAGGGCGGGAAGAACGATGACCAGGTCGTCCCCGTCGTCGAGCCGTGCGGCGGGGATCGTGCGACGACCGTTCAGGACGTACGTGATCCCGGGTGGTGGCACGAGGTCGAGCGCGGCGTCCTCGCACACGTAGCTCCAGCCGGCGCCTGCGGGGGTCCCGCGCGCGACGCGCCTGCGGACGCGGTGGCGCTCCTCACCGTCAGGCGCTCCCTGGACCAGGCGCACCGTGATGGTCACTTCGATCGACACGCCCGCAGTCTAGGAGGTGCTCGCGTCGACAGGGGCGGGGATCTGAGTTCCCGAAAACATCGTGTAAATGATCCCGAAAACATAGCGTAATGAGTCCCGAAATGTTAGTGTTGCCCACCATGAGCAGCGAGCTTGGCGGACCCATCCCCTACAAACGCCGCGTCGTCGATGACGAACTCGACGAGTTGCTGCCGGGGTTGGCCGCCGTCAACATCGAGGGCCCCAAGGGAGTGGGCAAGACGGCAACAGCCTCGACTCGCGCTGCCAGCGTCCATCGCCTGGACGACGTCGGGCAACGTCAGATCGTCGAGGCCGATCCTCACCGCCTGGAACGCGGCCCCGCGCCGATCCTCATCGATGAGTGGCAGAAATGGCAGCCGAGCTGGGACATCGTCCGCCGCTCGGTTGATGCCGACCCCACCCCAGGACGATTCCTCCTGACCGGATCCGCGTCGCCGACAGGCGCCGAGACGCATACCGGCGCCGGACGCATCGTTCCGATCCGGATGCGACCACTCTCACTCGCAGAGCGCGGATACGCCCCCTCGGTCAGGCTCGCAGACCTGCTCGGCGGTAGCCGACCGCCCGTGACGGGAACCACACCGGTGACCCTCGACGACTACGTCCATGAGATCCTGGCCAGCGGATTCCCGGGCCTGCGTGAACTGACACCCCGCCAACTGAGAGCACAACTCGATGGCTACCTCGCACGCGTTGTCGACCGCGAGTTTCCTGAGCAGGGCCTCACGCTCCGTCGCCCCGACACGCTCCGCGCTTGGATGCGCGCATACGCCGCCGCGACGTCGACCACCGCCAGCTTCGAAACGATCCGAGACGCCGCAACCCCGGGAGTGGGCAACAAGCCATCGGTGACTGCGACGCTCCCCTGGCGCGACATCCTCACGCGCCTCTGGCTCCTGGATCCCGTCTCAGCATGGCTTCCTTCCAACAACAAGCTCAGAGAGCTCGCAGTCGCAGACAAGCACCATCTGGTCGATCCGGCACTCGCGGCACGCCTGTTGAACATCACCGCATCCAAGCTCGTCAACGGTGCCGGCACGGAACCGGACATCCCCCGAGACGGCCCCTTCCTGGGAGCGCTCTTCGAGAGCCTCGTCGCGCTGAACCTCCGGGTCTACGCACAGGCCGCCGAGGCGGAAGTCCGTCACCTTCGCACGCAACGCGGCGGGCACGAGGTGGACTTCATCATCACCGGGACCGACGGAGGAATCGTCGCGATCGAGGTCAAGCTGTCGACCACCGTCAAGGCCCAGGATCTCAAGCACCTCGCGTGGCTCGGAGACCGCATCGGCGACCAGCTGCTCGACGCTGTCATCGTCACAACAGGCCGGGAGGCCTATCGACGCGACGACGGCATCGCAGTGGTCCCAGCAGCCCTGCTCGGCCCTTGACATCCGCCTGAACTGCGCAGAAATGCAACGACCGGAACGCGGCGGATCTCCACGCCGAGTCCTGGCCGACATCAGCCGCGTTGAGCATCGATCGGAGGCGTCGTCGCTCTGAAGGGGACATGGTCCACCGCAGTGTGCCGCCGAAGCCATTCCCGCACCGGCATGGACCGGCACCCGGTCGCCGCGATCCGGGTAACATCGTCCCGTCGCGACTGGCGCCGTCGAGGTGGAGCCAACCACCGGGGAGCGACACCCCGAGTACATCCATAGTGGTCCGGAAACCGCGCGCCTGGGTCCCGGGTTCATCCGTCACAGGAGGCACACGTGCACGAGCCCGCCATCCCAACCCTCACCGCCACCGATCCCGAGATCGCCGGACTGATCGAGTCCGAGGCCGAACGCCAGCACGACAAGATCCGGCTGATCGCATCCGAGAACTACGTCTCGCAGGCCGTCCTCGAGGCCACCGGCACCGTCCTCACCAACAAGTACTCCGAGGGCTACGCCGGCAAGCGCTACTACGAGGGGCAGCAGTTCATCGACCCGGTCGAGGAGCTCGCCATCCAGCGCGCCAAGGACGTCTTCGGCGTGGAGCACGCCAACGTCCAGCCGTACTCCGGCTCGCCCGCCAACCTCGCCATCTACCTTGCGCTGCTCGAGCCCGGCGACACCATGATGGGCCTCGCCCTCCCCATGGGCGGCCACCTCACCCACGGCTGGTCGGTGTCGGCCACCGGCAAGTGGTTCCGCGCGGTGCAGTACAGCGTGCGCCGCGAGGACGGCCGCATCGACATGGACGAGGTCCGCGACCTGGCCCGCAAGGAGAAGCCGAAGCTCATCTTCTGCGGCGGCACCGCGGTCCCGCGCACCATCGACTTCCCCGCCTTCGCCGAGATCGCGCGTGAGGTCGGTGCCGTCCTCGCCGCCGACATCGCCCACATCGCCGGCCTCATCGCCGGTGGCGCGCACCCCTCCCCCGTCGGGCACGCCGACATCATCTCCACCACCACGCACAAGACCCTCCGCGGTCCGCGCGGCGCCATGCTCATGAGCACCGAGGAGTACGCCAAGGACCTCGACCGCGCCGTCTTCCCCGGCCTGCAGGGCGGCCCGCACAACCACACCACCGCGGGCATCGCCGTCGCGCTGAAGGAGGCCTCCACACCGGAGTTCTCCACCTACGCGCACGGCATCGTCGCCAACGCGCAGGCGCTCGCGGAGTCACTCGGCGAGCTGGGCTACGACCTCGTCACCGGCGGCACCGACAACCACCTCATCCTCATCGACCTCACCGGCAAGGGACTCGGCGGCAAGCCGGCCGCGCAGGCCCTGGACGCCGCCGGCATCGAGCTGAACTACAACTCGGTCCCGTTCGACACCCGCAAGCCGTTCGACCCGTCCGGCCTGCGACTCGGCGCCGCCGCCATCACGACCCGCGGCCTCACACCGGACCACATGCCTCAGCTCGCGAAGTGGATCGACGAGGCGATCTCGAACCAGGACGACGCCGCCACCCTGGCCCGGATCGCCGGAGAGATCAAGGAGCTCATGGCCGCGCACCCGATGCCGGGATACACGCAGTCCCCGTAGACATCGGAATGCGCGACCCCGACCCGACCGGCGATCAACCCCGGTCCCCACCCGGTCAGCCGACGCACCGAGATGACCGTCGCCTCCACCCGCGCGCGGGGACGATGCGGGCAGCGCAGCGGACGACTCGAACGCTCCCGTGACCACACCCATGATCGGCGGTCGGCGGCGGCGGCCGTCCGCCATCCGGTGGTCCGTTCCCACTCGGTGGTCTTCAACACGCCGAGCAGACGCGCGCCTGCCCCGGCGACATCCCTTCGTCCTCGACACGACCGGTCATGCGACGCCGGCCGGCGGGAGTGAGCGTCGCGCTACTGTGCGGCCACGACCGGCCCGGCGGGTGTGCTCGGTTGCCGTGCCTGCGAGACTGGCCGTGTCCCGTGCGCTCCCCGAGTTGCGCGTTGGTACCCGTCCCCGCACGTCAGGAGCAGATCGTGTCCGACCCGAACCCCACGGCGACTGGCCACGAATCACCAGGGCTCCCGGCACCGTCGATGATCGCCTTCATGGGCCAGATGCGAGAGGCGTTCACTCGGCTGCAGATGGAACACCAGTTCGCGGTCGACGAGATCCTCACCAAGGTCTCGATCCTCCGCCATGAGTTCCTCCATCTGCACCGGTACAACCCGATCGAGCACGTCGGCTCCCGGGTCAAGTCTCCAACCAGCATCCTCGACAAGGCCCTGCGGCGTGGTCTCGAGCTGACCCCGACGGCCATTCGCGCGGGCATCACCGACATCGCCGGGGTCCGGATCACCTGCAGCTTCATCGCCGATACCTACCGGATCCTCGACACGCTGACCTCGCAGGCAGACGTCCGGGTCATCACGGTCAAGGACTACATCGCCCACCCCAAACCCAACGGGTACAAGAGCCTTCATGCGATCATCGAGATCCCGGTGTTCCTCTCCACCGGAGCCGTATCGCGGACGGTGGAGGTGCAGATCCGGACCATCGCCATGGACTTCTGGGCAAGCCTTGAGCACAAGATCTACTACAAGTACGATGGTGAGGTACCCGACCATCTGTCGGCCAGCCTGACCGATGCCGCCGACGTCGCCGCGCAGCTGGACCGCCGCATGGAGCAACTCCATCGCGAAGTCCGAGACGCCCAGCCCGCGGCAGACGACGACGCCGCCATCGACGGCGTCGACGAAGAGCTCCTGCTCCGCCTGTGGGAACACAGTCGCCACCATGCAAGCTGAACCCAAGCATCGATCCGCAGAGAATGGCTGCCCCACGCGGCCGGCATCAGTCCCGCCGCGGACCACGACCGCACCGGGCGGCGCCATCACGGCAACCCGTCGATCAGCACCTTGCGGAACCACCACGTCAGCGACGAGCCGGCGAACGCCCTGGCCCGTGGTGAGCTTCGTGGATGTCGTGTTGCGGATCGGGCCGCGGTCGGTTGAGTCGATTGAGCAAGGCGGCCGGTGAGCCCTTCGTCACAGGGGCTCGGGTCTGCGTTGCAGGGCGGTCGGTTGCGGGCGCGGCTGAGCGGGTTGACCTCCCCTGACCTCGCGGCGGCCGGGCTGCTTCTTGCGGCCACCGTCGCGGCGCTGGTGTGGGCCAACTCGCCGGCGGGTGACAGCTACGGGTCGTTTTGGCACACCGAGGTGGCCGTGCGAGTGGGTGGGCGCGAGCTGTCGCTGAGCCTGGTGCACTGGGTCAACGATGGCCTGATGGCGCTGTTCTTCTTCGTCGTCGGGCTGGAGGTGAAGCGAGAGCTCGTCCTGGGCGAACTGTCGGATCGGCGTCGGGCGATGGTGCCGCTCCTCGGCGCCATCGCGGGCCTGGTGGTGCCGGCCGTGGTCTATGTGGCGATCAACCAGGGCGGGGAGGTGTCCGCGTGGGGCACGGTGATCTCCACCGATACGGCGTTCCTGCTTGGTGTCGTCGTGCTGTTGGGCCGCGCCTGTCCTCCGGAGTTGCGGGTATTCCTCCTCGCGCTGGCGGTGGTCGACGACGTGGGCGCCCTCTCGGTGATCGCCGTCTTCTACACCGACGACCTGCACCTCGGGTTCCTGATGGCCGCCGTGGTGGGTGTGGCGCTCATGTTCGCGCTGCGGTGGTTGAGGGTGTGGCGGGGTCCGGCGTACCTGGTGCTGGCCGCGGTGTCGTGGGTGATGCTGTACGAGAGCGGGGTCCACGCGACCCTGCTGGGCGTCGCCGTCGCGCTGATCACCCCCGCCTATCGACCGCGACGACACGAGGTCGCCGAGGCGGGTCGGCGCACCCGCACCTACCTGCAGGACCCTCGACCGGCGTCCGCCCACGCGGCGCGTCTGGCGATCGAACGGTCCGTCCCGGTCGGCGAACGGCTGCAGCGGCTGTGGCGGCCGTGGACCGACTATGTGATCGTCCCCCTGTTCGCCCTGGCCAACGCCGGCGTCGCGTTGAGCGGCGGGGCGCTGGGAGCCGCCGCGTCCTCCCCGGTCACCATCGGCGTGATCGTCGGCCTGGTCCTGGGCAAGCCCGTCGGCATCCTTCTCGGCAGTGCCCTGGCCGTCCGCCTCAGGCTCGGCGACCTCGCCCCCGGACTGACCAAGCTTCACCTGACCGGCGGCGCGATCCTGTCGGGTATCGGATTCACGATCTCACTGTTGATCGTGGAGCTCGCGGTACCCGACCCCCTGCTCGCGGCTGAGGCCCGGGTCGGCATCCTCGCCGCGTCGGTGCTGGCCGCGATAGGAGGATTCGCCCTGGTGCGGCTGGCGGCTCGCCGAGCACCCGAGTCGGAGGAGCTTCCCATGATGCTCGATCCGCCGGTCGATCCCGCACGCGATCACATCCGCGGGCCCGCGGAGGCACCGTTGACGCTGGTGGGCTTCGGTGACTTCGAGGCCCCCTTCCGAGGCTGGGGCGCCGTCGCGGAGCTGCGAGAACGCTTCGGCGACCGGCTGCGCTACATCGTCCGGCACGTACCTTCCCCGGCGCACCCGAACGCGTACCTGGCCGCCGAGGCGGCCGAAGCCGCAGGGGCACAGGGCCGGTTCTGGGAGATGCACGATCGACTGTTCCAGGGCGGAGAACGGCTGAGCGCCCCGGATCTCGTCGACCACGCAGCCGCATTGGGACTCGACGTCGCCCGCTTCGCCGACGACCTCGCCTCCGGCCGATTCCGGCAGCAGGTCGAGGACGACCTGGCGTCAGCACGGGCCAGCGGCGTCCAGGACTCCCACACCTTCTTCGTGAACGGGCGGCGCTACATCGGGCCACACGACGCCGATTCGCTGGCAGCCGCCCTGTCGGCGTCGGGCAACGCCGCCCCTGCGGATCCTGTCTCGATGGGTGACGGCGAACCGGGGGTGACCGAGCCGATGGCATGGGATCCGGAGACGGAGATGTCGCTCCTGCCCGAGGATCTCTCCGAGACCCCCGACACGGGCGGCGACCACCCCCGATTGACCGACACCCAGCTCGCACGCCCCGAGAAGGTGGGACAACGCCAGGCCGTTGCCCGCGGTGACGTCCTGTACCGCCCGGGCGATGAGATGTACGGCTTCTACGCCGTCGTCTCCGGGGCGATCGCGGTCGTCGGATACGTCGGCGCCAACGGCGGGCGGCGCGTGGTCAGAGTGCACGGCGAGCGCCGTTTCCTCGGAGCCCTCGACCTGCTCCGCGATCAGCCCGTCCTGCGGACGGCGGTCGCGATCCGATCCGGCGAAGTGCTCAGCGTTCCCGTCGAGCAGCTCCGCTCCCTGCTCGCCAAAGACGCAGAACTACGCGACCTCGTGACTCGCGCCTACATGCGGCGCGAGGCCATCGGCCGCCACCTGTCGGCAGACCTCCTCATCCTCGCCGTCACGGACGATCCGCTCACCCCACCGATCCAGGGCTGGGCCCAAAGCCACGGGCTCACGACGCACGTCACCGACCCGACCGCCCCCGGCGTCACGTCCGGAACGCTTCGACGCCTCGGGTTGTCGTCCGAAGACCTCCCCGTCGTACTGATGCCCGACGGGACCATCCTGCGTGCACCAACGATCGACGAGCTCGACGAGACACGGCTCCGCGGGCGCGAAGTCGACCCATGACCGGAGCCCGGGGGAGTCGGCTCGCCTCCGGCAATGCGTCGACTTCGCGCCCGGCACCCCTCACGGCCTCACCAAGGACGGTGTGCGACATCCGATCGGCGCTCGATCGATTTCGCCCTCACCCGCCCCTCCTCAGCCGGGCGAGCCCGCCTTCTCGGCCACCGCGTCCGGGTCGTCCTCCGGGGGATTGCCGGCACGGTGGATCATCATGCGGCCGGCCACGATCATCGCGGCACAGAACGTCAGGTTGCCGGCGGCCATGAAGACGAGAGCGGCCCCGGAAACATCACCCTGACCGCTGAGACCCACCCCGAAGAGGAAGAGCCCGACCAGCCCCACCATGACGGCCACGACGATGAACACCCAACCGGTGATCTTCATCTCTCGTCCCTCGCCTTCCCCAGATCCTCGTTCGACAGCGCCGCCTCGATGCTCTGACGCGCCGACCGGATGTGGCGTCGCATCAGTATCTCGGCCAACTCCCCATCGTGGGCCTCGATCGCATCGAGGATCCGATAGTGCTCCCGGAGCCCCGTGTGCGGACGCTCCCGGATGTGCCGCGAACGATAGCGGTACCTGCGCACCCGATACGAGAGGTCATTGATCATGAGTGCGAGCTCGCGGTTGCCGCTCCCCTGGACCACACGCACGTGGAAGTCCAAGCGTCCGTCGGCCGCCGCCTCGGGCGACCGGGTCCAGGTGTCGGGAAGCTGCGCGTGGTGGTCGAGCACCCGCCGCGTGTCGGCCAGCTGCTCGTCCGTCATGGCTTCGGCGGCCAGACGGCACGCAAGCCCCTCCAGCGCCTCGCGGACGGTGTAGAGCTCGATTAGCTCAGCACTGCCGAGCGCGGCCACGCGCGCGCCGGCGCGCGGGCGGCGCTCAACCAGACGCATGCCCTCCAGCCGGTGCAGGGCCTCGCGAAGCGACCCGCGGCCGATGCCGAAGCGCTGTGCGAGCTCGGGTTCGGAGAGCTTGGCACCGGGCGCGAACTCCCCGGTCACGATCTGCTCGCGCAGACGCTCGGTGATGGCATCACCCAGCGTCGAGTCCTCCGACGCCCCCGGATTGTCGACAGTTCTCTCCATACCCCGACAGTTTCACCGATTGATACGCCGACGACAAGCGCGTCTGTCGACAATCCGACGATCCAGCGTGTAGATTGCCCCACCGATGCCGACGCCGTGCCCCGCCGATCGCGTTCTCACCGGAGCGACCGACCGGCCCGCACAGCACGGCGACGGGCGAATCGTGTCGATCCCGCACGGAGACCGGGGATCAGGCAACCTTCGATTCGCCCGCACCGGCGGCCCGACCAACGATCCCAGGTACGCATGAGCGAAGACAAGCGCGAACGCCTGCAGCGACTGCAGGACGAGGCACTCCACGCCGCATCCGAGGCGGCGATCGAACGCCAGCACGCCCGCGGCAAGAAGACGGCCCGGGAGCGCATCGACCTGCTGCTCGACCCGGGGTCCTTCGAGGAGCTGGACCGCTTCACCCGGCACCGGGCACACGGGTTCGGACTCGAGAACAGCCGGCCCTGGGGCGACGGCGTCGTCACCGGGCACGGCCTGATCGACGGCCGCCCGGTCTGCGTCTTCAGCCAGGACTTCACGGTCTTCGGCGGCAGCCTGGGCGAGGTGTTCGCCGAGAAGATCTGCAAGGTCATGGACCTCGCCGAGCGCATGGGCTGCCCCGTCATCGGCATCAACGACTCGGGCGGCGCCCGCATCCAGGAGGGCGTGGTCAGCCTGGCCGGATACGCCGACATCTTTCACCGCAACGTGCGCTCGAGCGGTGTCGTGCCGCAGATCAGCGTGGTGATGGGCCCCTGCGCGGGCGGCGCCGTCTACAGCCCGGCCATCACCGACTTCATCTTCATGGTGAAGGAGACGAGCCACATGTTCATCACCGGGCCCGACGTCATCAAGACGGTCACCGGTGAGGACGTCACCTTCGAGGAGCTCGGCGGTGCGGTGACCCACGCCACCACGTCCGGCGTCGCCCACTTCGCCGCCGACGACGAGGACCGGTGCCTGGAGATGGTGCGGGAGCTCGTCTCGTACATCCCCCAGAACAACCTGGACTCACCACCGTACGAGGAGCCGGACGACGAACCCGACCGCCGCGATCCGACGCTGTCCACCATCGTCCCCGAGCAGGCCACCAAGCCGTACGACATGCGGGCCGTGGTGCGCGGCGTCGTCGACGACGAGCACTTCTTCGAGGTCGCCCCGCTCTACGCCCAGAACATCGTCGTCGGATTCGCGCGCCTCAACGGCCACTCGGTCGGCATCGTGGGCAACCAGCCGCAGGCCCTCGCGGGTGTCCTCGACATCGACGCGTCCATCAAGGGCGCCCGGTTCGTCCGCTTCTGCGACGCCTTCAACATCCCGCTCCTCGTCTTCGAGGACGTACCCGGCTTCCTGCCCGGCACCGCGCAGGAGCACGGCGGCATCATCCTCCACGGCGCGAAACTGCTCTACGCATTCGCCGAGGCCACGGTGCCGAAGATCACCGTCATCACGCGCAAGGCGTACGGCGGCGCCTACGACGTCATGAACAGCAAGCACATCGGCGCCGACTTCAACGCCGCGTGGCCCACCGCCGAGATCGCGGTGATGGGTGCGGAGGGCGCCGTCAACATCGTGTTCCGCCGCGAGCTGGCCGCCGCGCAGGAGAACGGCGACGACCCGGCCGAGCGCCGCGCGGAGCTGATCGAGGAATACACGGAACGGTTCTCGAACCCCTACCTCGCGGCGGAGCGCGGCTACGTGGACGCCGTCATCCTCCCCGAGGACACCCGCCCGTGGCTCATCCGGGCGCTCGAGCTGTCGCTCACGAAGCGCGAGAAGGGCCCCGCCCGCAAGCACGGGAACATCCCGCTGTGACCGGCGCCGCCCGGGTTTCCATCGCGGGTGACCCCACCCCGGAGGAGGCCGCCGCCATCATCGCCGCGGCCAACATCGTCCTCTCCGCGGCCCCCGCCCCGGAGGATCCGCGTCCCTGGCCCTATCGCTCGCAGTGGCGTCGCGCCGCCATCGAAGAAGGAGTTCGGAGTGTTTCGTAAGGTCCTTGTGGCAAACCGAGGCGAGATCGCCATTCGTGTGTTCCGCACGCTCCGCGAGATGGGGATCCCCTCCGTGGCCGTCTACAGCGAGGTCGACCGCGAGGCCCTCTTCGTCAAGCACGCCGACGAGGCGTACCTGATCGGCGCGGGTCCGGCCACCGAGAGCTACCTGAAGGTCGGCACCATCATCGAGACGGCGCAGCGTGCGGGAGCCGACGCCATCCACCCCGGCTACGGCTTCCTGGCCGAGAACTCGGGCTTCGCCCGCGCCTGCGACGCCGCCGGCATCACCTTCATCGGCCCGCCGGCCGATGCCATCGACGCGATGGGCTCGAAGATCGGCTCGCGCGAGCTGATGCACGCCGCGGGCGTGCCGATCGTCCCCGGTGTGCGCGAGGAGGTCGCCGACGTGGCGGCGGCACGCCCCATCGCCGAGGGCATCGGCTACCCCGTGGCCGTCAAGGCGTCCGCGGGAGGTGGCGGCAAGGGATTCCGCGTCGCCCTCACACCCGATCAGCTGGAGGACGCCTTCGAGGGCGCCCGCCGCGAGTCGGAGAAGTTCTTCGCCGACTCGGCCGTTTACCTCGAGCGCTACCTGCCCGACCCGCGCCACGTCGAGATCCAGGTGCTGGCGGACGCCCACGGAAACGCGATCGCGCTGGGCGAGCGCGACTGCTCGGTGCAGCGCCGCCACCAGAAGCTGGTGGAGGAGTCGCCCAGCCCGGTCGTCTCGCCCGGCCTGCGGAGCCGCATGTGCGACGCCGCCGTGACCGCCGCGAAGGCCGTCGGCTACCGGTCGGCAGGAACGCTCGAGTTCCTCGTGTCGGGTGAGGAGTTCTTCTTCCTCGAGATGAACACCCGCATCCAGGTGGAGCACACGGTCACCGAGATGGCCTGCGGCGTCGACCTCATCCGCGAGATGGTGCGCATCGCCGCCGGCGAGCCCATGAGCCTCACCCAGGAGGACGTCGCGCCGCGCGGCCACGCCATCGAGTGCCGCATCAACGCCGAGGACGCCTCCAACATGTTCCTGCCGACCCCCGGCCCGATCACGGCCTACCGGGAACCGTCGGGCCCCGGCATCCGGGTGGACAGCGGTGTCCAGGCCGGGTCGGTGGTCGCCGACATCTACGACCCGATGATCGCCAAGCTCATCGTGTGGGACGTCGACCGCGAGACGGCCCGGAGGCGCATGATCCGCGCGCTCCGCGAGTACGTGATCGAGGGGACGACCACCCTCATCCCCTTCCACCTGTGGCTCCTCGAACAGCAGGGCTTCATCGACGGCGGCGCCTGCCACGCCGAGCTTGCGGCCATGGCCGACGCGCCAACGCCACTCGACGCGGTCGAGCCGGTGGGCGGCGACGCCCCGGAGGCCGAGGAGGCACCGGAGCTCGTCGCCCGTTCGCTGTCGGCCGAGGTGAACGGCCGGCGCTTCGACGTGACGCTCCACCTCGATCCCTCCACGTTCAGCGTGGGCGGCACCGGTGCGAAGCGCAAGAAGCGGCGCGACGCGCACCAGTCCGTCGGGGCGGCGGGCGGTGACACCGTCACGAGCCCCATGCAGGGAACGGTCTTCAAGGTCCCGGTGACGGACGGCCAGGCGGTGGCCGAGGGTGAGGTCCTCGTGATCGTGGAGGCCATGAAGATGGAGAACGAGGTCATGGCCCACCAGGCCGGCGTGGTGAAGGTGATCCACGTGGCCGAGGGCGACGCCGTCACCGCCGGCCAGCCCCTGGTGGACGTGGTGGCCGAATGACCGCTCTGGGCAACCCGGCCGCATCGGCCAGCGGCGTCGTGGACGCCGCGATGGAGCGACGTATGGAGCGGTCGGAGGCACGACTGGTGAACGCCGTGCTGCCGGGACGGCAGAACCACTTCGGGACCTTCGGCGGAAACCTCATCATGGCGCTCATGGAGGAGGTGGCGTGGGTGTCGGCCACGCGGTTCACCCGCATGGACATGATCACCGCGGGCTCGGAGGCGATCCGCTTCGAGAGGCCGGTGCCCGAGGGGACGATCCTCGAGACCGTCGCGCGTGTGGAGAGCATGGGCCGCACCAGCGTGACCGTCGGCGTGGAGGTCTTCGCCGAGGCCATCCACGCGGATGAGCGGGGACGGGCGGCGTACGGACGACTCACGCTGGTGGCGCTGGACGACGAGGGACGGCCGAAGCGGATCGAGCTTCCCGAGGACTGATCCCGCGGCCTGCGCCCGCTCGCCGGGATCATGGCCGTCGACAACCGACGACGCTGTGATGTCGGAGCCGCGGCCCGGCGCGACGAGACGGAGACGCTCCACCACCACCACTCCCGGGCACGGCGCACGCGGATGCATCGATGGCAGGATGCGCAGTCCATGACGCGCGCCCTCCGATTCATCCCCGCCGTTCTCCTCATGGTGACGATTTTCCTGCTGTCGTCCCGCCAGAACCTCAGCACGGGACTGGGCACATGGGACACCATCCTGCGCAAGGGTGCGCACATGGCGGAGTTCGGGGTGCTCTGGTTCCTGTGGTGGTGGGCGTTCCGCTACCGATACGCGGGTGTCGCGGCGGCCATCACCATCCTCTACGCCATCTCGGACGAGGTCCACCAGCACTTCGTCCCCACCCGATACGGCAGCCCGGTGGACGTTCTCATCGACACGGCCGGGGTGGTGATCGCGATGATCGTCGCCTTCCGGTGGCGCGACCGCCGCGCCCGTCGGGCCGCAGCGGCGGCCGCCCCGCTCGACGCCTGATCCGGTCGCGGCGTCAGCCCGCGGAGGGCACCACGTCGAGCGTCCACGCCCGTCCCGTTCGAACCGGCGGCGTGAGCCCGACGTCCGCGAACTCCGTGGTCAGCAGCTCGGCCAGGTCGACGGGCTCCCGCGGATCATGGCCGTGGATGAGGATCGTGCGCGCCACCAGCCCGCGGGTGTGCTTGGCCATGTGCGACGCACCGGGTACGCGCACCTGGATCCAGCGGTCGGCGTCATCTCCGCGAGGAGTCCAGGCCGCGACGTACGCGGCCGACCGGCAATCGACGATCAGGCCCCGCCCGGTCTCACCGCCGAGCGCGCGGTCCAGATGGGGTCGCCAGGCCGGTGCAAGCGGGCCGACGCCCGGAAGGTCCACCCCCATCCCGAGACGGTATGCGGCGATCCGGTCGCCGGGTCGCACCACGCCGTAGAGGGCCGAGAAGATGAGCACCCACCGCGCGGCGCGGCGCTTGGCCGGCGCGTCGAGCGACGGGAGACCGAGCGCGTCGTAGAGGACGCCCGTGTAGGTGTCGCGCGCCGCCAGCGCGGACGCGTCCGAGAGCGTCGTGTTGCGGTCGATCTCGTGGGCGACGCCGGCCCCGACCCCGAGGACCGCCGGGGCGTCGTCACGTTCGCTGACCGCGGCGAGTGCGTCCGCGACGGTCCGCCGCATCGCCCCCAGATCGGGGAACGCCAGCGCATCGGGATCGTAGGGCCGGCCCCGTCGGCCGGCGGTCTTCCCCTCGGACGGGGGGAGCAGGATGCGCATCGCGATACCGGGGCTACTCGCCGTGCTTCCGAAGACGCACCCAGACGGAGAGGTCGCGGAACTCCCCGTTCTTGAAGACCGCGCGCTTCTGCACCGACTCGAGGTGGTATCCGCTCTTCTCCAGCACCCGTTCCGACCCCGGGTTGCCCGAGAAGACGTTGCCGTTCAGACGCTCCAGGTTCGTGGTCTCGAGGACGTGGCGCGTGAAGGCCACGAGCGCCTCGGACGCATATCCCCGCCCCCAGTGGTCCACCCCCAGCCAGTAGCCGACCTCGCCGGAGCGACGATAGACGTCGCGTCCCGGGGTCAGGCCGATGCAGCCGATGAACGCGTCGTCGCGTGTGATGGCCAGTCCGAACAGCGGGTGTTCCGTCCCGCCGGTGACGAGGCTGAAGAACCGGCGCGCGTCGCGGACCCCGTACGGCGACGGGAACCCGTCGCGGAGGTTGACGGCGATGCGCGGGTCGTCCGCCTCACGCGCCAGCGCCCGGACATCCGAGCCGCGGAGGGGCCGGATGACCAGACGCGGAGTCGTGATGAGGGCGATACGGCGGCGCACACCGTCATTCTGCCGCGAATCGACCCGGGGAGCGAATCGGCGCCGCGACCGCACGGGTGAGGATCAGGCCCCCGGCCGCGTCTCACCGGTTCCGAACATGCGGGCCGCATCGATCCGCAGGTCCGGGGCGAGGGTCACACGGGGATCCTGGTGGGTGTGCGCACCCAGAGCGACCTCCACCAGGCGGCGTTCCTCCAGCAGACCGAGCGCCGACATGATCGCGAGGACGCCCCGGCGATCGGGGTCGAGCCCAAGCTCGGAGGCCGCGGTCCGAACCGACAGCGCCACCCGTCCGTCCTCGGGGCGTCCCTCGTCGAGCCACTGGAGAACGAGGAGCATCTCGAGGCGCTTCGCGAGGTCGTCCATGCGGGAACCGTAACGCGTCGCCGGAGCCGGAGAAATGTCACCGATGCGGCAGATTCCACCCCCGGCGCGCCCGCCCGAGTAGGATCCGCGGGTCCCGAATGGATCGGGGCGCATCGTTTCGATTCGGGAAGGGTGGAACGTTTGGATCTGTTCGAATACCAGGGCAAGGAGTTGTTTGCCCGCCATGGGATCCCGGTCCCGTCCGGTGAGACAGCCGAGACGCCGGATGAGGCCCGCGCCGCCGCCGAGCGCATCGGCGGAACCGTCGTGGTGAAGGCGCAGGTTCAGGTGGGTGGTCGCGGCAAGGCCGGCGGCATCCAGCTGGCCGCGAACCCCGACGAGGCCGAGGCCCGCGCCAGGGACATCCTCGGGATGGACATCAAGGGGCACACGGTGCACCGCGTGTGGATCGAATCCGCGTCGGAGATCGAGAAGGAGTACTACGCCTCCATCACGTTCGACCGCAGCGCGAAGAAGCCGCTCGTCATGCTGTCGGCGATGGGTGGTGTCGACATCGAGGCCGTCGCCGCGGAGCACCCCGACAAGCTCGCTCGACTCCACGTCGACCCGCTGTCCGGTTTTCACCCGCACCACGCGCGCCGCCTCTGTTACGAGGCCGGTATCGACGACGTGGCCATGCGAGGGGTCCAGGACATCCTCCTCAAGCTCTACCAGGGATTCACCGACCTCGACGCGATGCTCTTCGAGGTGAACCCGCTCATCCTCACCAAGGGCGGCGACGTCATCGCGCTCGACGCCAAGGTGACGATCGACAACAACGCCCTTTACCGTCATCCTGACATCGCTGCGCTGCAGGAGTCCACGACCGAGGACCCGCAGGAGCGCATGGCGCAGGAGAAGGGCGTCACGTACGTCAAGCTCGACGGTGACGTCGGCATCCTCGGCAACGGTGCCGGTCTCGTGATGAGCACCCTGGACGTCGTCGCCCTGGCGGGCGGCCGTCCGGCGAACTTCCTCGACGCGGGTGGCGGATCGAAGTCGGACGAGGTCGTCGCGGCCCTCGAGGTCCTCCTCTCGGACCCCAAGGTCAAGTCGCTCCTCATCAACATCTTCGGTGGCATCACCCGCTGCGACGAGGTCGCGGAGGGTCTTCTCACCGCCATCGACCAGCTCGGTTCCACCATTCCGATCGTCGTCCGTCTCGACGGGACGAACGAGGAGGCGGGACGCAAGATCATCCAGGACCGCGCACCGTCCAACGTCGTGGTCGAACCCACGATGCTGTCGGCCGCCGAGCGCGCCGTCGCGCTCGCGAAGGAGGCCGCATGAGCATTCTCGTCGACGGGAACACCCGTCTTGTGGTTCAGGGCATCACCGGCCGTGAGGGCCAGTTCCACGCCACCCGCAACAAGGCGTACGGCACCAACGTCGTCGCCGGCGTGACGCCGGGTAAGGGCGGTCAGAACATCGAGGGCATCCCGGTGTTCAACACCCTCCACCAGGCCGTCGAGGAGACGGGGGCCAACACCGCCATGGTGTTCGTGCCGCCGCGCTTCGCCGCGGACGCCGTCTACGAGGCGATCGAGAGCGGTGTCGAGCTCATCATCACCGTCACCGAGGGCATCCCGGCCCACGACATGCTGAACATCTACACCCACCTGCGCCGCGGCAACCAGACGCTCATCGGGCCCAACTGCCCGGGTGTCATCAGCCCCGGCAAGGCGACGGTCGGCATCATGCCCACCCAGGTGTTCAACCCGGGCCGCGTCGGCCTCGTCAGCCGCAGCGGCACGCTGACCTACCAGATCTCGAAGGAGCTCGACCTCCTCGGCATCGGTCAGAGCACGGTGGTCGGCATCGGCGGTGACCCCATCGTCGGCAGCTCGTTCATCGACATCATCAGCCGTTTCGAAGATGACGACGAGACCGACCTGGTCGTCATGGTCGGTGAGATCGGTGGCGACGAGGAGGAGAAGGCGGCGGAGTACATCGCGGCCAACATGAAGACCCCGGTCGTGTCGTACATCGCCGGTTTCCAGGCACCGCCCGGCAAGCAGATGGGTCACGCCGGAGCCATCATCACCGGCTCGTCCGGAACCGCGCAGGGCAAGAAGGACGCCCTCGAGGCCAAGGGCATCCGGGTCGGTACCAACCCGACCGAGGTCGCCCAGCTGGCAAAGGACGCACTGTCGTAGCAGCGGTGTGACCTTTTTGAAGGATCGCCGGGCCGGCCGCGACGACGGCGGCCCGGCTTTCCTGAACACGGGTGGGGGCCGTGGTTAGAATCGCGCGATGCGAATTCTGAAAGTCATTGCCTCCTCTCTCGTGGTCGTCGGATCGACGACCCTCCTGACCGCCTCCGCCTCCGCACAGGACCGTCAGGCCCGAGGCCCCCTTCCGACCGCGCCGTCCCTCAAGAACGGGTCGTGGACCGCGAACATCGCCGCCCCGGTCGTCGCCCGTGCACTACCGGGTGCCGGTGCCCGCGTACGGCTCCCCGGCCATACCAGGTGGTCGCTGACGCCGACCTCCTACATGGTCACGGGCGCCAAGGACATCGGCGACGTCCGCTGGGTGCGCATCCAGCTTCCCCTTCGACCCAACGGGCGGTCCGCCTGGGTCCCGGAGGAGCAGGTCGTCCTGCGCCGTACCCGCACCTGGATCCGTGTCTCGACCGCCACCAAGCGGGTCGAGGTCTTCGTCGCCGGCAAGCGCCGCCGCACGTTCGTCGCGTCGGTGGGAACCGGCGGGACCCCGACCCCCAAGGGGCGTTTCGCCATCTACGACTCCGTCCCGACGAACGGCCAGCTCGGCCCGCACATCCTGGTCCTGACCGCGCACAGCAACGTCCTGCGCACGTTCGCGGGCGGCAACGGCATCGTGGGCATCCACGGGTGGCCCAGCACCGTCGGCCAGGCCGCGTCGCACGGATGCGTCCGGCTGTCGAAGAGCGGCATCAGGGCCCTGAACAGCTTCGCGAAGCCGGGCACCCCGGTCGAGATCGTCTGACGCGGGTCCCTCTCCCGGTGGGGCTCCGTCGATCCGGCGGAACCCCACCGATCTGACATCGGCGGTCCGTCTCACAGCAGGCCGTTCCGTCCCACCGCTGAGGAGTGCATTCCACCGCGGAACCCGCCGATACATTCATCCGGTGGAACGACATGAACGCACCCGGGAGGCGGTATGCCGACGATCAGCTCGTCCGTGAACCTCGAGGCGCTGGTGAACCGGGCGGTCGAGGACGATACGGACCTCTCCGAGGACGCACGTCTCTACGTCATGGCGGCGATGGCGGGCGACGCCGCATTCGCCGACCTCGCCGGATACGAGCGGCCTCCCGTGACCGTGGAGGAGGAGGCCGAGGCCGTCGAACCCGCCGGGGCGTTTCTCACTCGGATCACGGTCTCGGGTTTCCGAGGGATCGGGCCCACGTCCACGCTCCCGCTCGCGCCCGGCCCCGGGCTCACGATCGTGGCCGGACGCAACGGCTCGGGGAAATCCTCATTCTGTGAGGGGCTCGAGGTCGCGCTCACCGGGAAGTCGGCCCGGTTCGCAAAGGGGAGCACGCAGTGGCAATCGGCGTGGCGAAACCTGCACCAGCGCGACGCGGCGATCGAGGTCCTCCTGTCGGAGGAGGGTGCCGGCGAGACGACGGTGCGATCGACATGGGATCCGGAGTCGGACCTCGCAGACGCCCGAACAACCGTGCAGCGCACGGGGAAGCCACGCGAGGAGGGCCTCGCGGGCCTGGGCTGGGAGGGCGCTCTCCTCACCCATCGGCCCATCCTCACCTACGACGAACTCGGTGAGATCCTCACGGCGAAGCCGAGCCTGTTGCACGACGCGCTCTCGACGGTCCTGGGACTGGACGCCATCGGCGAGGCCATCGCCCGGCTCAGAGATCGTGTCGCGAGTCTGAAGGAGCCGAAGCAGCGCCAGAGCCAGATGAGGAAGGCTCTCCGCACCGCCCTGGATACCTCGGATGACGAGCGCGCGGAGCGCGCCCTGAAACTCGTCCGAGCCCGCACCGCGGACATCGGAGAGATCCGCGCCCTCGCGACCGGGACGGGAGGCACACCGGACGCCGTTCTCCAGGAGCTCCGATCGCTCGGCGCCGTCGCCCTGCCCTCGCTGGAGGAGGTCGTCGCTGTGACGAAACGCCTCCGCGCGGCCGCGGCGAAACGCGACCTCGCCCGCGCCCCGGCCGATCTCGCTCTCGATCGCCGGATCACGCTGATCGACGCCGCGCTCGCCGTGCACGATCACGATGGGAACATGCCCTGCCCCATCTGCGGCGAGGGGATCCTCGACTCGAGTGTCTCCGAGCGCCTCAAGGCGGAGCTCGCCACCGATCGGGAGGCGCTGCGGGCGTTGCGGGACGCCGGCACCGAGGTCGCGCAAGCACTCGCGTCCGCCCGTGCGCTGATTCCGGCGTCACTCCCCTCGACCGGATCACCGCTTGATGGCGAGGTGGAGGAGCGTCATCGGGCCGCCGCATCCGCCGTGACCGAGTGGAGCGCCGTCGCCTCCGGCGACGACCCGCGGACGATCGCGGACGCGATGGACGACCGCTTCCCGTCGATGGTCGAGATCGTCGACGCGCTGAGCCAGGCCGCACGCACCGCCCTCGCCGACCGCGAGGATGCATGGGCACCGCTGGCAGCCCAGCTGGCTGAGTTCGCCAGACTGAGCGAAGCCGTGAACGAGACCGCCGACGACCTCGCCCACTTCGAGGCCGCACACACATGGTTGCGCAACCACGATGCCCACCTCCGCAACGAGCGCCTGCGCCCCATCGCCACCAAGGCCATGGAGATCTGGTCGATGCTCCGTCAGGAGAGCAACGTCGAGATCGCCGACCTGACGCTCGAGGGGTCGAACACCAGTCGCCGGGTCACCATCACCTCACGGGTCGACGGTGAGGAGGCACCCGGGATGACGGTGCTCAGCCAGGGGGAACTCCACGCGCTGGCGCTGGCCCTCTTCCTGCCACGGGCGACGACCCCCGAGAGCCCGTTCCGCTTCGTCGTGCTGGACGACCCGGTGCAGGCCATGGACCCGTCCAAGGTGGACGGCCTCCTCGCGGTGCTCGCGGATCTCGCCGAACGCCGGCAGGTCGTGGTGTTCTCGCACGACGACCGGCTGGCGAATGCGGCGCGTCACGGCGGCATCGCCGCCACGATTCTCGAGATCACGCGCGAGGCGGGCTCCGTCGTGAGCGTCCACGAGTCGCTCAATCCGGCGATGCGCTACCTGAGCGATGCCCACGCCATGGCACGGGACGAGAACCTTCCGCCCGACGTCCGCCGACGGCTTCTGCCCGGCATCCTCCGGTTGGCGGTGGAGGCCGCAGCCCGTGAGCGCTGGTTCGGAGACGCGCTTCGTGGTGGCATGCCCCGAACCGACGTCGAGAATCGATGGAACGCCGCGAGGACGACCAAGAGCCGCGTCTCGCTTGCCGTTTCGGGTGACACCGACGGCATCGGGAGTTGGCACACGCAGCGGCCCCACCGGAAGGAGGCGATGGCCATCGTCACCGCCGGGATGCACCAGGGGTTGGCCGGCGATCCGTTCGGCGCCCATGCGGCCGTGAAGCAACTGGTCAATGACCTGAAGGCGCATGCGAGATGAGTGCGCTGGTCGATCGCGCACGCGCGCTGCTGTCGGCGGGTGGAGCCGTCTCACCACAGGCGCGGCGCGGCGCGTGCTGGCTGGCGCGGGCCGCGCTGGAGGATGCGGTGCGCGACCTTCTCCATGCCCGGAGGTGCCATCCCGGAGAAGCATCGATGCACGTGCAGCTCATCTGCCTGGAGAGCGCCTACCTCGAGATGCCGTCATCGCCCGCCTCAGCGGCGCGACATGCCTGGGCCGGCCTTTCCGGCGCCTCACACCAGCACGCGTACGAGCTGGCGCCGACGATCGCGGAGGTCGGCCACCTGATCGACCTCGTAGGACGGGTGGAGGCCGCCCACCGGTGAGGTCCCAGGAGGTGGCACCACAGTGAGGGTGGAGATCGGGTGCCCGGCACCCGATCTCCACCCGCCGTTTCCTGAGACCCGTCCTCGCACCGGATGTGCAGGCACCGTCGTGCCGAACCGCACGACCGGGTCAGCGGTTGCGGATCACCCTGCCCGGACCGTTCTCCTCGGCGTCGCCCTTGAGCGTGCCTCCGCGCCGAATGACGATGTCGCCGATGCTCCGCTCGATGGCGTTGCCGTCGACGTAGCCACCGATCACGATCGATCCGATGTCCCACTCCTCGGCGTTTCCGTCCAGGTAGCCGTTGATGGCGATGCCGCCGCGACCGCGTTCGAGCGCGTTGCCGTCAACACGCCCCTTACGAGTGATGAACAGTGACCCGAGACCTCTCTCGGACACGTTTCCGTCGACCGTGCCGTCGACGCGTACCTCACCCGCACCGGTCTCGTTGATGTTGCCGTCGACGGCACCTCTCGCGAAGACGCGCACACGACCGGGGCCGATCTGCCGGACGTTCCCGTCGACCTTCCCGCGGATGTGGACGAAGCCGTTCCTGACCGTCAGGTTCCCGTCGATGGTGGTGCCGGCGGCAACCGTGTAGTTGCCGGTCACGGAGACGTCGTCGGCCGACGCGGTCATCGGTACCGCGAACAGGGCGAGGGCCGAAGCGGCCGAGGCCGCCAGAACACGTTTGGTGAACATCGCAACTCCTTCGGTGGGCGTTCGAGGGACCAGTACATCCGACGACCGTGAACCCCGTATGAGATGACCCTGAGAGTTCTCTCATCTGCGACCCACGAGCGGCGGCATCGGGGGTGGATGCCGACACGCCGCACCCAGGACGGGCGTATCGGACGGCCTCTCGCCGCAGGGCTCCGCCGGCCGCGATCGATTCAGCGCGGTCGGCCCCGTACCCGGTACGACGTATGACCGGCCGGGTGGGGAGCCGTCGATCTCTCCGAGAGGTCACGACACGGATCCCCACAGGCCATCCGCCGCACCCGTCGGAGCCGTCATCAGCACGGACCCATGGCCCGAACTCACTGTTAGGGTTGCCTAACGCAATGGGCCGGGACTCCTCTTCACGAAGCGACTCCGTCGCCATCGTCACCGGCGCGGGTGGCGGCATCGGCCGGGCGGTGGTCGATGCGCTCTGCCGGACCGGTGCCTCCGTGCTGGCCACCGATCTCGACGGCGACGCCGCGCGGACCGTGGCCGACCGTCTGAACGCCACGGGCGCACGCGTCCTGCACGGCGCGCTGGACGTCCGCGACCCCGCCGCCGTGAGCACCGCCGTCGCCCGCGCCGAGGACGAACTGGGTCCGCTCAGCACGGCCGTCAGCGTGGCGGGCGTGCTCAACGCCGGATCCGTGGCCGACACCACGCCGGACATGTGGCGTGAGACCTTCGCGGTGAACGCCGGCGGGCCGTTCCATCTGGCCCGCGCCGCGACCGCCGTCATGGCCCCCCGAGGAAGGGGATCCATCGTCCTCGTCGCCTCCAACGCGGCAAGCGTGCCCCGCACGGGCATGGCGGCCTACGCGGCCTCGAAGGCGGCGGCCCGAACGATGATGCGCTGCCTGGGCCTCGAGGTCGCACGCGACGGCATCCGCTGCAACATCGTCTCGCCGGGATCGACGGACACCGACATGCACGAGGCCCTCTGGCCGGACGGCAGCGCGGCACGCCGGTCGGTGGACGGATCCCCGGAGCACTTCCGCGCCGGCATCCCGCTGGGACGCATCGCACAGCCCGCCGACATCGCGGACGCCGTCGCCTTCCTCGTGTCGGACCGCGCACGGCACATCACCATGCAGGACATCATCGTCGACGGCGGCGCCGCCCTGGGCGGCTAGACGGCAATGGGCAGCACGGTCATGTCACGAGGTCGCACCGGCCTCCTCGACGCCTACCTCCCCGGCGACGCGACGCTGATCAGCTCACCGGGCGGCGCCGTCCTCGCACAGGGGCGCGGAGCGGTGGTTCCCCCGTCGGCCGGCATGAACCAGCTGAGCTCGGTGGCGCTTCGCGCCCGGGAGACCCTGGCCGACGCCGTGCGCGAGGGACTGCCACCGCTCCTGGTGGGCGCACTGCCGTTCCATCCCGCCGGGCACCCGCATCTGGTGGTTCCGCGGCTCGTCACATCCGGCGCGCCGCTTCGCGTCTGGACGGGCGAGGTCGCGGACCACGCCCTCGACGGGATGCCCAGCACCCATCACGTGCCCGGACCGCAGGAGTACGCAGCCGGGGTGGCGACGGCCGTGGCGATGATGCGCGCCCGCGACGGGCTCGACAAGGTGGTGCTGGCCCGCGCCCTGGAGCTTCGGGGCGTCGAGACGGACATCGCCACGCTCCTTCGTCGGCTGGCCGCCGCCGATCCCTGGGCCCACGTCTACGCCGTCGACCTCCCGAGCCCCGCCGGGGCGCCGCGCACCCTGGTGGGCGCCAGCCCCGAGACGCTCGTCCGGCGCGCGGGCGACACCGTCGAATCACTGCCCCTGGCCGGATCCGCCCGACGTGCGACCGACCCGGTGGAGGACGCCCGCCGCGGCGCCGACCTCCTCTGCTCGACCAAGGACCGCGACGAGCACGCCGTGGTGATCGAGGCCATCGCGAACGCCCTCGCCCCCCTCTGTTCGTCGCTCGAGATCCCGGACGGGCCGGAGCTCGTTCGCACGCGCACCATGTGGCACCTGGCCACGCGGGTGCGCGGCCGCCTGACGGACCGCGCGATCACCTCGCTCGACCTGGCCACCGCGCTGCATCCCACGCCCGCCGTCTGCGGCGCACCGCGCGACCGCGCCCGACGCGCGATCGCGGCACTCGAGCCCCTGGACCGCGGCTACTACGCCGGCGCCGTCGGATGGCAGGACGCGAGCGGCGACGGCGAATGGATCGTCGCCATCCGCTGCGGCGAGGTGGAGGGCAGCACCGTCCGCCTCTGGGCGGGCGCCGGACTCGTCGAGGCCTCGGACCCCGAGAGTGAGCTGGCCGAGACCACCGCGAAGTTCGGCACTCTGCTCTCGGCGATCGGATACGAGGCGGACCGATGACCGACCCGTCGACGCGCATCCCGTCTCCATGGCCGGCCGAGGTCGTCGCCGCACACCGTGCGGCCGGCCTCTGGGCCGGCGAGGACTTCGGCACGTTCCTCCGTGACCGCGCGGCACGATTCGCCGATCGCGTCGCCCTGGTCGACGGTGCGGGGGAGCGCCTCACCTACGCCGAGCTCGACGCACATGCCGACCGTATCGCCGTCCACCTCATGGCGGCGGGGATGGCACCCGGTCAACGCGTGCTGGTGCAGGTGCCCAACGTCCTGGGATACGCCCCGTCCATCTTCGGCGTGTGGCGCGCGGGCGCCCTGCCCGTCTTCACCCTGCCCGCACACCGGCGCGTCGAGCTGGAGGGCATCGCGCGACGCTCCGGAGCGGTGGCGATGATCACGGTGGAGCGACACGGCGGGTTCGCCCACGCCGACCTGGCGCGCGAACTGGCGGACGTCGTCCCGCACCTGCGGACCGTGTACCTGGCGGAGGATCTGCTGCGGCTCCCCGAGCCGGAGACGCCGTCGTCCTTCCCGGACGTCGATCCCACCGACATCGGATTCCTCCAGCTGTCGGGCGGTACCACGGGCGACCCCAAACTCATCCCGCGCACGGCCGATGACTACCTCTACTCCGTGCGCCGGAGCGCCGAGGTCTGCCGACTCGGCACAGACACCGTCTTCCTCTGCGCGCTGCCCGCCGCGCACAACTTCCCCATGAGCTCACCGGGCATCCTGGGGGTTCTGGACACGGGTGGCAGCATCGTGTTCGCCCCCGTACCGGATCCGGCGTCGTGCTTCGCGCTGATCGCCCGCGAGCGTGTCACCATGACGGCATTGGTGCCGCCGCTGGCCCTGGCGTGGATGGACGCCGCGGCGACCGAGGCCCCGGATCTGTCCAGCCTCCGACTGCTGCAGGTCGGTGGCGCCCGCTTCGCTCCCGACGCGGCCCGTCGCGTCCCGCACGAGATGGGATGCCGTCTGCAGCAGGTGTTCGGCATGGCCGAGGGCCTCGTCTGCTACACCCGGCTCGACGACTCCGACGACCTGGTCAACGCGACGCAGGGCCGGCCCATGTCGCGTCACGACGAGGTGCGCGTGGTCGACGCGGATGGGATACCGGTTCCCGACGGCACGCCGGGACGCCTCGAGACGCGCGGGCCGTACACGATCCGGGCATACCATGCCGGCGCCGATCCGGACGCATTCACCGATGACGGCTTCTACCGAAGCGGTGACGTGGTCCGCCGGCTCCCCACAGGTCACCTCGTGGTTGAGGGCCGTGTGAAGGATCAGATCAACCGTGGCGGAGAGAAGATCTCGCCGGATGAGGTGGAGGACCACCTCATCGCCCATCCGGATGTGCACGACGCGGTGCTGATCTCCCTGCCGGACGACCGACTCGGCGAACGCAGCTGCGCGGTCGTGGTGCCCGCCGCCGGCGCCACCGTCGGAGCCGCCGATCTGCGCCGGCATCTCCGTGGTCGCGGCCTGGCCGCGTTCAAGATGCCCGACCGCTTCGAGTTCGTCGACGCCCTCCCCCGGACCGGCGTGGGCAAGATCAGCCGCCGCGATCTGCGCACCGCGCTGGCCCGGCGCTTCACCCCGACCCCCACCCCCTGAGAAAGGTCTCGATGGTCGATCCCACGATCTCGCGGCGTGGTGCACGCCCCCGGCGGCGCCCCGCATCCACCGGTGACGCACCCCACATCCACGACCTCATGGAACCAACCGTCTGATGGGCCTCCCTCGCATCACTCCGTATCCCATGCCCGACACGTCGTCGCTGCCTCGGCCGAAGGTCGCGTGGACCATCGATCCCACCCGGGCCGCGCTGCTCGTACACGACATGCAGGCGCACTTCCTGGCGGCCTTCGATGCCGAGCGGGAGCCCGTCCTGACGCTCGTGGCGAACATCCGCACCCTCATCGACGCCTGCCGCGCGGCGGGCGTACCGGTGCTCTACTCGGCCCAGCCCGCCGGACAGACCCCGGATCAGCGCGGTCTTCTCGGACCGGTGTGGGGCGAGGGCATCCCCGCGGAATCCGGTGGCGAAGAGATCCTTCCCGCGTTGGCGCCGCAGGAGGACGACGAGGTCATCACCAAGTGGCGGTACTCGGCCCTGGTGCGCACCGACCTGCTGGAGCGTCTGCGGGCCGTGGGCCGCGATCAGCTGATGGTGTGCGGCATCTACACGCACATCGGCATCGCCATGACGGCGGCGCACGCGTTCATGGAGGACGTGCAGTCGGTGATCGTGGCCGACGCCGTGGCGGACTTCTCGCCGCGGGAGCAGCTCTCCACGCTCACGTGGGCGGCGTCCTGCTGCGCCGGGGTGACTCCGACCGCCGCACTCGTCGCACAGATCGGTGCGGCCGCATCGAACGGGACCGTGGACATCGAGCGCATGCGCGCCGACCTCCTGGACATCCTCGACGACCCGCCGGACGCGCTGGGTGACCACGACGATCTTCTGGATCTCGGCCTTGACTCGCTGCAGGTGATGGCGCTGGTAACCCGATGGAGGAAGGCCGGTCTGGCCCTCTCCGCCGAGGACCTGATCGAGGCAGAGCCCACGGTCGGCGGGTGGTGGGAGGCCGCACAGGCCGCCGCGGCTCGCTGATGCGGCGGCTCTCGCTCACGGCCGCGCAGCGCGGCATCTGGTTCGCCGACCGGCTGGCCTCCGATCGCGCGGCGTTCGTCACCGCCGACATCGTGCGCTTTCCCGCCGAGGTCGATCCGGAGCGCCTCGCCGCCGCGGTGACGACGGCGCTCGGGGAGATACCGGGCTTCTTCGCCCGGATCGGTGGCGGCGACGGCGAGCCGTGGCAGGAGATGCCCCAGAACCCCGACGCCGACGTGCCCGTGCTCGACATGCCCGACGCGGAGGCGGCGCGACGCTGGGCCGAGGACGACTCCCTGCGCCCCATGGACCCGGAGTCCGGTCCGCTCTGCCGTCAGGCCGTGCTGCGGATCGCAGGTGGCGGCACGTGGTGGTACCAGGCCGCCCATCACCTCGTGACGGACGGCTACGCCACATCGCTGCTCTTCCGCAGGGTCGCCGAGATCCATGGGGCGGGTGACGGTGTTCCCCCGTCGCGTCTGCGCGGCACGGAGGTGCTGATCGACCTGGACGCGGCGTACGAGGGGTCCGAGCGGTGGGCCGCCGATCGCGCGTACTGGGAGGACACCCTGGCCGGCGCAGAGGGGGCAGTGGGCCCCGTGGGTGAGGGGGCGCTCCCCATGGCGCGTCCCGTACGGGTACGCCGCACGCTGGCCGAATCCCCGGATCCGGCGACCGCGGCCGCTCTGGTGGCGTTGTGGCTCCACCGGGTGACGGGACGTGACGACCTCACCCTCGGGCTGCTGTCGATGGGGCGCCTGGGGTCACCTGCCGCGCGGGCGCCGGCCTGCTGGGTGAACGTCCTCCCCCTTCGCGTCACGATCACACCGTCCGACACCCTGGCCGCCCTCACCGAACGTGCGGGTACGGCGCTGGCCGCCGCGTCCCGCCACGGCCGTCATCGTTACGAGGACCTGCGCCGTGCCACGGGCACCCTTGGCGGCGGCCGGTTGGTGGGGGTGCTGCTCAACATCAAGCCCTTCATGCAGGAGATCGTCCTCGACGGCAGACCGGGAGTGATCGAGAACCTCTCGTCCGGACCGGTGGACGACATCGCCATCACCCTCGAGGGTGACCGGATCCTGGTGGAGGGACACCCCGACCGCTATACGCACGATGCGCTGACCGCACACGCCGAGCGCATCGCGCGGGCCATCGAACGCGGCATGGCCACCGACCCGGCACGTGCATGCGGCGACCTCGACATCCTCCCCTCCGACGAACGTGACGCCGAGCTGCGCCATGCCCGGGGGCCGCGGGTGCCCGTACCCGAGGGCACGCTGTGGTCGCGGTTCGCCGATCAGGCCGAACGCACCCCCGACGCCCCCGCGGTCGAGGCCGACGACGGCACGCTCACCTACGCCGAGCTGCGCACCGAGGCCGAGCGCGTCGCCGGAGCGCTCGCTCACCGCGGCGCGGGCCCCGGCCAGGTGGTGGGCATCCGCATGGATCGCTCCGCCGCACTGTTCACGGCTCTCCTCGGCACTCTGCGCACCGGTGCCGCCTACCTGCCGCTCGAACCCGACCAGCCCGCCGACCGTTCCGCGGCCATGGAGGAGTCGGCCCGACCGGTCTGCGTGATCGACGACGTGACGGCGCTCACGGAGGAGGATCACCCGGCACCCGGCGGAGAGCCCGCGCCGGACGACCTCGCGTACGTCCTCTACACCTCCGGTTCGACCGGCACGCCCAAGGGCGTGGAGGTGAGCCACCGGGCCATCGTGAACCGACTCGCCTGGATCGAACAGGTCCACGGCTTCGGCCCCCGCGACCGGGTTCTCCTCAAGACGCCGCTCGGATTCGACGTGTCGGTGTGGGAGCTCTTCTGGGCCCTCACCGTGGGCGCGACGATCGTGGTGGCCCCGCCCGGCGCCCATCGGGACCCCGCGGCGCTGGCGGCGAGGATCGTCGAGGGTGCCGTCACGGTCACCCACTTCGTCCCGTCGATGCTGAAGGCGTTCGTGGCCGAACCGTCGGCGGCCCGCTGCACGGGCCTTCGCCACATCGTCTGCAGTGGTGAGGCACTGGGCCCCGAGGTCGCCCACGCCGCGCTCGCCCTCCTGCCGGGTGTCACGCTCGACAACCTCTACGGCCCCACCGAGGCCGCGGTCGACGTGACGCACTGGAGGGTCACCAGAGACGACGCGGACGGCATCCCCATCGGACGGCCGGTGTGGAACACCAAGACCGTGGTGCTGGATCCCGCGGGGCATCCCGCGGCCCCCGGGGCGGTGGGCGAGCTCCACCTGGGCGGTGTACAGCTGGCCCGTGGCTACCGCGGCCGTCCCGACCTCACCGCCGAGCGTTTCGTTCCCGATCCCTTCGGTGGTCCCGGCGACCGCCTCTACCGTACGGGCGACCTGGTCAGCCGCCGTCCGGACGGTGTACTCGACTACCACGGACGCGCCGACCAGCAGGTCAAGATCAGCGGCGTTCGCATCGAGCTGGGCGAGGTGGAGGCCGCCTTGGCGCGCCACCCCGCCGTGGCGCAGGCCGCCGCCGTCGCGCGGGAAGACCGTCCCGGCGACCGGCGCCTGGTCGCCTACGTGGTCCCCGATGCCGGCGCCGACGTCGACCCGCAGGACGTACGCCGGCACATGGGGGAGCTTCTGCCCGCGGCCATGGTGCCCGCCGCGGTCCTGGTTCTGGATGTGCTTCCCACGGGCCCCACCGGCAAGCTGGATCGTCGGTCGCTGCCCGCGCCACCGACGCACGAGGGGACGGGACCGCCGCCGGAGTCTCCGGTGCAGGAACGCCTCTGCGCGCTGTTCGCCGACGTGCTGGGGGCCGCCCGTGTGGGTCCGGAGGAGGGGTTCTTCGACCTGGGCGGATCGTCGCTGGCGGCGGCCCGCCTCGTGACGCGCATCCGCCAGGAGTTCGGCGTGTCGTTGGGGATCGGCGTGGTGTTCGCCTCACCGACCCCGGCCGGCCTCGCGGCACAGGTGGCGGCGGGCGATGACGACGGCCGCGGACCCGTTCTCGAGCTGCGCGCGGGCGACGGCGCCCCGCTGGTCTGCGTGCATCCCGCGGGCGGCCTGGGCTGGTGCTACGGACCACTCGCGGCACGGCTGCCAGAGGGTCGGGCCGTGGTGACCCTGCAGGCGGACGATGTGGAGGACGCGAGCATCGACGCCATCGCCGACAGGTACGTGGCGCGTATCCGCGAACGCTGGCCGGACGGCCCCGTCCACCTGCTCGGCTGGTCGGTGGGAGGCGTGATCGCCCATTCGATGGCGGCACTGTTGTCCGATGAGGGCCGCCCCACCGGGGCGCTCGTGCTCCTCGATGCCTACCCGTCCGATCAGTGGAGCCACCTGCCTCCGCCGTCCGAGGACGACGCCCTCGAGGCGCTGCTCCTGATGGCGGGTCTCCCCGCCGGCGACGAGCCGCTCACGCTCGACGTGGTGCTGGGACGCCTGAACGACGCGGGCAGCGCCCTCGCATCGCTCCCGCCCGACGCCGTGGAGCGGGTGGCACGAACCGTGATGCGCACGGCGGGCCTGATGCGCCGGGCCGAGCACCGCACCGCGCCCGGCGACGTGCTGTTCGTGACCGCCGCCGCGCCACGGTCCGAGGACTGGCTGGACCGCGACGGCTGGGCACCCCACGTGGGTGGCATCATCCGCAACGTCGATCTGCCGCACACCCACCCCGAGCTGGTGCGCGCCCCCGCGGTCGACCGGATCGCCCAACTGGTGGCCGAGCACATCGCGGACGTGGAGTCCGTGACCGTCTGAGCTCCGCGGACCCGGCCCGCGTTCAGGCCGCGGCGACGTCCAGCAGGATGTCGCCGTCGTGCTCCTCGACCTCATCCACATCACCGCCCAGAACGGCCAGCGCGGCGATGGTGCCGGGTCGGGCCACCAGGTCGCGGACGACGGTCGCCGCATCCGCCACCGCCGTCCGCCCCGACAAAGCGGGCGACCCGTCGGGCGATTCGAACTCGACGGTGCGCGGGTCACGCGCCAGGCCGGTGCCGAGGGCCTTGAGCACCGCCTCCTTGCGCACCCACGTGCGAAGCAGGACCTCCCGGCGCCGGTGGCCGGGAAGGCCGGAGATCATCTCGTGTTCGCGGGATGAGAGGGCGGCGACGACGGCATCGGCGTCGGCATCGTCCAGCTCGACGTCGACCCCGACGGGCCACGGCGCGGCCGCCACCACCACGAGGTGCCCGGTGTGCGCCACCGACAGGTGGAGCGCCCCACCCGTTCCCTCGACGCGCGGCGCCTCACCGCGCACACGTTCGACGCGGGCTCCGTGACCGCCGTGGGTTCGGACCACGACGTCGCCCAGAAGGGCACCCGTCGCGTGTCGCCGTCGGTCGTCGGCGGCACGCATCGCCGCCAGACGCTCCCGGACGGTGCCGCTCAGAAGAGCCGGATCCACGTCGCGTGCGGTCGCCCACCACACCGCGGCTCCCTTCAGCGGAGTGACGTGCGTGTCCACGACCTGCGTACCGGTCAGCGGGCGATCACGTCGGCGGTGGCGTGAGCTCGTCGGACGCCTCGGGCGCCGGCGCGTCGCGACCCATGATCAGCGGAGCGATGGCGCCACCCACCTTCGAGACCGCCTGCGCGAACTCGCTGGGAATGATCCAGAGCTTGTTGCTGTCTCCCTGTGCGATCTCGGGCAGGGTCTTCAGGTACTCGTACGTGAGCAGCCGCTCGTCGGCGTTGCCGTTGTGGATCGCCTGGAACACCGTTTCGATGGCCTTGGCCTGCCCCTCCGCCTCGAGCATCTGTGCCTCGCGCGACGCCTCGGCCGCCAGAATCTCGGACTGGCGGTTGCCCTCCGCGCGGAGGATGGCGCTCTGCTTCTCACCCTCGGCCGTGAGGATGGCCGACTGCTTGATGCCCTCGGCGGTGAGGATGGCGGCCCGGCGGTCGCGCTCGGCGCGCATCTGCTTCTCCATGGCCTCCTGGATGGAGGACGGAGGGTCGATGGCCTTGAGCTCGACCCGGTTCACCCGGATGCCCCACCGTCCGGTCGCCTCGTCCAGCACGCCGCGCAGCTGGGCGTTGATCTGGTCACGCGACGTGAGCGTGTCCTCGAGGGTCATGCCGCCGATGACGTTGCGCAGGGTGGTCACGGTCAGCTGTTCGATGCCGTGGATGTAGTCGGCGATCTCGTAGGTGGCCGCCTTCGCGTCGGTCACCTGGTAGTAGATCACCGAGTCGATGTTCACCACGAGGTTGTCCTCGGTGATCACCGGCTGTGGCGGGAACGACACGACCTGCTCGCGCAGGTCCGCCATGTGGCGGATGCGGTCGATGAACGGCACCAGGATCCGAAGGCCGGCGTCGAGCGTCCGGTCGTAGCGACCGAGCCGCTCGACCACTCCGGCGCGGGCCTGGGGAACGATCCTCACCGTGCGGATCACGATGATCAGCGCGATGAGGACCAGTACGGCGATCGCGATGGTTACCATGGGTGCTCCTCGTGCGTGTGGATCATCTCGATGGTTGACTCCATCTAGTGCATGACGACGGCGGTCGCGCCGGTGATCTCCACCACGGTGACCTCGGCCCCCTCAGGGTATGTGTCCGCGGGGTCGAGAGGCCGCGCGGACCAGATCTCGCCCGCCAGCTTGATGGTCCCCCCCCTTGCGCTGACGGCATCGACGACGAGTGCCTGCTGCCCGGTCAGCGCCGCCACGCCCGTCCGGATCCGCGGTGGCACCCGCAGATGACGCTTCGCGATGGGCCGCACGGCGACGAGCGACAGCAGGGACACGACTCCGAACACCGCGAGCTGCACGGCCACGCCCGCCCCGGCACCCGCGACGATGGCGGCCACGAACGCGGCGACCGCGATCGGACCGAGAATGAAGGCAAGCGTGAGGATTTCGCCGACGGCGAGGATTCCACCCACGATCACCCAGACGAGCCACTGCGGCATGCCCAGAGGATATCGCTGCCCGCCAACCGGCCATAGGCCGCACCTCGGGACCGGACGACGGCGCGCCGACCGGCCGGGCGGGCGGGTGCTCGCCCGTGGGCTACAGTACATCCGTGCCATGCCTCCACTCCGCTGAGGCGGCGCTCGTCACCGGAACGTCGGTCTGACGACAACTGCACCGCGAGACGTCCGGGTTGACATGAACGAGGATCCCACACGCCCCATCGCCGCAGCAGACCGCTCGGCGTTCGACAAGCTGGACGACCGGCAGCGCCGCCAGCTCATCAAGGTCGGCGTCCTGGTCGGCATCGCCCTCCTCATCGTGACGTTCATCTTCAGCAACACGCGTCAGGTCCGCGTGAGCTTCGTCATCTTCAGCGCGCACACGTCGCTCATCTGGGTGATCGTCACCTCACTCGTCCTGGGCTTCGCCGCCGGATGGCTGCTGCCGGGGCTCATCCGGCGCCGCTGGGCCAACCGCCAGGCCCAGAAGGAGCACGCGGCCGGCTGAGCGTCCGCAGGATCGTCCGCGTTCGCTCGTGGCGGGACAGGACACGCTCCAAAGACGGTAGGGCCCTCACTTTTCGGTGTGTGGTCCCGGAGAACGCGGCCGCCTGACCGCTCCGGGGCCTTTGGTAGCGTCCCGCGGATGCACGGCATGAACCGCATTTCCCGCACACTTCGTTTCACGCTCGTCGGCGCTCTCGCACTGGCACTGCCCGCCGGAGCCATGGCCATCACGCGGCAGGACGCCTACCGGATGGGGCAGAAGGGCCAGTCGACGACGGCGATCCTCAAGAAGGCGTTCCCCGGCGTACGCATGGCCCGCACGCAGGAGGCACCCATCCGCGTCCTCCTCGCCGACGACGTCATGTCGGCCGGTGTCACGGCGCGAACGGCGCTGGTCCTCCGTGACGGAGGCAACGCTGGGTTCGCCCCGGTCACGCTGACGGCCGGTCACCGCTACGAAGTGACCCGCGCCGGCAACCGACTGCGCGTGCGCAGCGTCGACGGCGGCCCCACCTACACACTGAGGGGCCCCGTCGAGTTCGACTCGAACAACGCGAACACCGGCATCCTCCTGGCCGAGCCGGCAAGCGTGAACCGCCGCTACCGCGGCGTCATCCGCGTGCTGCCCGGCCGCCAGAACCGCGTCCGCATCATCAACGTCCTCGACGTGCAGTACTACCTGCAGGGCACGCTTCCCGGCGACATGCCCCCCGCGTGGGGTGCGAAGGCCCCCACCACGCTGTCGGCGGGAGCGATCGCGCTCCGATCACGTGCGCTCCACCAGCGCAAGCTGCCGACCGCCCCGTTCGACTTCACCGCCTCGGACCCGAAGTACCTCGGACTGGACGGCGAGCGTGTCCGCGCCACGCGCGCGGTGCAGCGCACCCGGCACCTGACGCTGCGCAAGGGACGCCTCCCCTACCCCGCCAACTTCACAAAGGGCGCCCGGGTCATGGGTTCGACGGCGTTCCAGCCGCTTCCCGGCACGCCGGTACCGGTGGCGTTCGGCCCGACGAAGGCCGTTGAGGGTGCATCACCGACGAAGGCGCTTGCCGCCATGAACCTTGCCCTCCGCTACAAGGGCACGCCGTACCGCTGGGGCGGTTCGGCCCCCGGCGGCTTCGACTGCTCCGGTCTCCTGTACTACGTCTTCGGCCAGCAGGGCGTACGACTGCCCCGCGTGGCGGAGGACCAGGCCAGGGCCGGCCAGCCGGTGCGGACCATCGAGGAGCTCCTCCCCGGCGACCTGGTGTTCTTCGCCGACAGCTCGGGCTACATCCACCACATCGGCATCTACATCGGCGGTGGCAAGATGGTGCACGCCCCGCGGACCGGCGACGTGGTGAAGGAGAGCACGATCACCAGCGGTTACTTCCGCAGGCAGTTCGCCGGTGGCCGCCGCATCACCGGGTAGCGGCCGCTCACCCGACATACGCACCGCACCGTTGGGCCGGGCTCTCCCGGCCCGACGTGATTTCGGCGGCGGTTCGGCCCCCGCCGCCGAAGTGTCGCGAGGTTGACACAGCGAACGTCGTCAGCACGAGCGACCCGGCTCCGGGCCGGTCGTACCTTGATCCCATGGTCAACACCACACCGGACAAGGAGCCTCAGATGACCACCTCGCACGACAACATCACCATCCGCCGCATCCGCCGTCTCGCCGCCCTCGCGGCCGGCGCCACCATCCTCACCGCGTCCGGCGGCGCCACCGCCGCCCCCCTTCCCCTCCCCAACTTCACGCCCGTCGCGAATCTGACGGTCAGCCCGTCCGTCGCCGTCGTCGGGCAGAACGTGGCTTTCAACGCCGCCGCCTCCTACGACATCGACGGAACCATCGCCAGATACGAATGGGACCTCGACAACAACGGCGTCTACGAGGTGCGATCGAGCACCGTCAAGACCGCATACCGGTCCTTCCCCACGCACGGTGTCCGCACCGTCAGGCTGCGCGTCACCGACAACCGTGGTGCGACGGGCACGACGACCCGGACCGTCACGGTCCATCGTCCCCCGGTCGCCCTTCTCACGGCCGACCGCGCCGTTCCCAACGTCGACGACGTCGTCGGCTACCGCGCCACCGGTTCCTACGACCCGGACGGCGACGCGATCACCCGCTACCTCTGGGACCTGAACGGTGACGGGGTCTTCGAGCGTTCCAGCGCCAGCCCGTACATCCAGACCAGCTTCCCGACCCCCGGCATGCATCGACTCGCCGTCAAGGTCGTCGACGCCCGCAACGCGGTCTCGGCACCCAGGACCCTGAACGTCCGCGTCAACGACCGCCCGACGGCCGTCGTCTCCGCCACACCCAACCCGGCGGTCATGAACCAGCAGGTCCAGCTGAGCGGCGCGGCATCGACCGACGACCGCGGCATCGTCAAGTACGAGTGGGACCTCGACGGCAACGGCACCTACGAGACCGACACCGGCGCGAACCCCCGTACCACCACCATGTTCACGGCACTCGGACAGGCACGCATCGGCCTTCAGGTGACCGACACCGACGGGGCCGTCGACCGGTCCACCGCCACCATCAGCGTCAACCCGGCCCCGGTCGCCGACACCAAGAAGCCCATCTTGCGGATCACACCCGCCTCGGTCAAGATGCGCGGCAAGTACGCGACCCTCCGGATCACCTGCCCCGTCACCGAGATGAGCTGCTCGACGCGACTCACCCTCAAGGGACGCACGGGCGTCCTCCGCGGCAAGGTCATCGGCCGGGCGAGCAAGACCGTGCCGGGTGGCCGCACGATCGCCGTCCACGTGCCCCTCACGGCACCGGCGATCCGTACGGTTCGTCGCAACGAGCGGATCGCAGCGACCGCGACCGCCGTCGCGAGGGACCTGGCCGGCAACGTCGGCACCGCGAGCCGGGTCGTGACCATCCGCAGGTAGACATCACCGTCCATCACCGTCGGACTCGGTCCGTGACAACGCACCACCCCGCGGGGCCGGCTGAGCCGGCCCCGCACGCGCGTTCACGGCGACGATCGAGGCACCGTTCGCTCAGCCCGCGCCGGAGGCCCCATCCGACGCGGCCAGCGCCCACACCGATGCCGGCACCTGTTTGCCGCGCATGTCGACCGCTCCCACCGCGATCAGATCGGCTGCGGGTACCTTGAGCGCGGCGCGGGTGGCGTCGGACACCAGCACGGCGTGCGGCGTGTCCTTCGCGAGTGCCTGCAGCCGGGCGGCGGCGTTGGTGGTGTCACCCACCGTCGTGTACTCCATACGTCGTGCCGAGCCGACGGTGCCGCTCATGACGGGGCCGCTCGCCACCCCGATGCCCGCGTCGAACGGCTCCGCCACTCCGTTGACCGTGGCCCACGCGTTGAACGCCGGCAGGCGCACGTCGCGAATATCCCGGGCGGCGGCAAGGGCACGGTCAGCGTGGTCAGCCTGCTCGACGGGCGCGCCGAAGACCGCCATCACACCGTCTCCCTGGTAGGAGACGACCGTCCCGCCGGCGTCGAGCACCGCATCGGCGACCGCGCCCAGGTAGTGGTTGAGAAGCTCGATGACCGTCTCGGGTGGCAGGGTCTCGGCGGCGGCGGTGAAGCCGCGCAGATCGGCGAAGACGACGGTCGCGTACCGGCGTTCGCCGACGAGTCCGTCCTCTGCCTCCGCGCGCGCCACCACCTCGTCGACCAGGGTCGGCGGCAGGAAGCGGCTGAACGCCGCCCGCAGGAGGCGATGCTCGCGCATGACCGTCGCCGCGTTGACCCCCAGCCCGCCGACCACGGCGAGCGAACCGGCCAGCACGGGCGCCGACGGCGCGATCGCGTGTCCCGCGTTGAACGCGAGCTGGATCACGACGAGCAGAACCACCACGAGGCCGACGCCGACGAGCGCGCCGACGATCGGGCGCAGTCGCCATGCCGCCAGCGTCGCGCCCACCGCCGCGAGGATCGTCAGTGCGGCGGTCAGCCAGCCGGGGGCATCACGCAGGGGCATCCCGTCGAGCAGGCTGGCGACCGCCTGGGCGTTGATCTCCGCGCCGGGACGTGTGTCACCCCACGGTGTCGTGTGCACGTCGCCCAGCCGCGGGGTGGTCGCGCCGACGATCACGATCCTGTCGCGCACGCGCCCGGCGGGGAGCCGTCCACCGACGACATCGGCGAACGGGACCGCCTCCAGTTCGCGCCGTGTGTAGTCGATCGGTGCCCGCCCCTCGCGGAAGCCCGCCTCCGACACGCGCTCTCCCGTGGCCCGCTCGGCGATGATGACGGGGAACGACGGTACGCCGTCGATGGAGAGCGGCAGTCGACGAAAGGCGTTGTCGACCGCCCAACCGGTGTTTCCGTATGCGGCGCCCGCGGCGGCGAGGTCCTCGTCCGTGTAGAGGATGTTCGGCGCGGGGGGACCCTCCACCGAGGTGTCGAACTCGTTGGCCGCCAGCACCACGCGCTTCGACCGGGTGATCGCCTCCAGCAGGGCGATGTCGTTGTCCTCAGCGGCGCTCTCTGCCTGAGGGCTCCCGTCGAACGGCGTCGTCGGCTCGGCGAACGTGATGTCGTAGGCGATCACCCTGGCGCCGGCGGCGGTGAGCACGTCGATCGCCTGTGCATGCACCCCGCGCGGAAAGGGCCACTGGAGCGGGAGCGTGGTGAGGGTGTCGTCGTCGATGCCGACGACCACCACGTCGTCCGATGCCGCGCGCTCGCCGCGGATCGCCAGACGCGTGTCGAAGCTGGCATCGTCCACGCGGGAGAGCGCCCCGGTCCAGCTCGCCAGCGCGGCGATGACGATCGCAAGCGCCGCGATCACCGCCAGCAGCACTCCACGCGATCGGCGTCGATTCACGGCGCAAGTCTAGTGCCGCCTCCCGTCGATGTGTCATCACGATGACGCGCCGGGTGTCATCACCGCGACGGGCGGGCGGGCGGAGGGGGCGTATGGTCCCGGCATGCGACGTCCGTCCCGACAGTCCTCCGTCACCATCGCCGCACTCGCGGTGGCCTGCACGGTGCCGCTCCTGGCCCTCGGCGCGGACGGCACGATCACCACGTTCGCCGGCAGCGTCCCCGGATTCGCCGGCGACGGCGACCAGGCGAACCGCGCCCTGCTCAACGCACCGCAGGGAATCGGGCTCACGCCCGACGGCGTCGTCCTGATCGCTGACACGGCGAACAACCGGGTGCGCCGCGTCGGCACCGACGGCATCATCACGACGGTGGTCGCGCAGGACGGGGACGCGGGATTCGGCGGCGACGGCGGTCCCGCCCTGGACGCGACGCTCAACAAGCCGACCGACGTGCTCGTCGGCGACGGTGGCTACTGGATCGCCGATGCGGGCAACCACAGCATCCGCCGGGTAGGCGCCGACAACACGATCGTCACCGTGGCCGGTGACGGCACACCGGGCCTTTCGGGCGACGGCGGGCCCGCGGCCGCCGCACGCCTCAACAACCCGCGTGAACTCAACCTGATGGCCGACGGATCCCTTCTGATCGCCGACACCGGCAATCACCGCATCCGCCGCGTCGCACCGGACGGAACCATCAGCACGTTCGCCGGCACGGGTCCGGGCCTGTCCGGTGACGGAGGGCCGGCGACGAACGCCGCGCTCAACGCGCCCACCGGTACCACCACACTGCCCGACGGGTCGGTGCTCATCGCCGACACCGGCAACGACCGGGTGCGCCGCGTGGCACCGAACGGCGTGATCACGACGGCCGCCGGCAGCGTGCGCGGTTTCGCCGGAGAGGGCGACCCGGCCCGCGTGGCGCGCCTCGCCGCACCGGCCGACGTGCAGGCGATCGGACGGAACGGCGGCTACCTGATCGTCGACGCCGACAACAACCGGGTGCGCCGGGTCACACCGCTCGGCGCCATCCTCACCGTGTCCGGAGGCGCTCCCGGTCTGCATGGCGACAACGGCCCGGCGAGCGCCGGGCTACTCACCACACCGCGCGCGATCCAGTCGGCTCCGGGCGGTGGCGTCCTCGTCGCCGACACGGGCAACAGCCGCATTCGCAAGCTGAGCGACGTCGGCGCATTGCCGGCGCCGCGTCGCGGCCGGTGGCTGTCGGTGCGTCCGACGACCGGCAGGGTGAACGTCCGGCCCCTGGGTGCGCCCACCACCATCGCCCTTCGCGAAGCGGACATCGCTCCGCACCGCTCACAGGTCGACGCCCGCACCGGAGCCCTCACCGTTGGGGTGCTGGGGCCGGCCCGCAGGCCGGTGAACGCCTGGGTGGCCGGCACCCAGTTCCGCATGGACTCACCGCCCAAGGGCAGCGTGATCGCCGACCTGCGCCTCAACGAGCCGATCGCCTGTGGCACGGCGTCCGTCAAGAAGGCCAAGGCGACCAAGGCCGTGAGGAGGAAGAAGACGCGGCGCCTTCGCATCCGCGTCAAGGGCCGCTACCGCACCATCGGCAGCTTCGCCTCGGCCGTGGCGAGCGGCACCGCCTGGAACATCACCGACGCCTGCGACCGCACCGTCATCCGCGTCACCGAGGGCCGGGTCGTCGTCCGCAACCGCCGCACCGGGAAGATCCTCACCGTCAGGGCGGGTCAACGGGTGACGATCCTCAAGTCCGGCCGCGTCGTACGTGGCTGAGGTGGGCCGACCCGAACCAGGGGATCACATCCGACAGCGCGCGGCGATGGCCTCCCGATCGCATACGACCACACGTCCGCGTGCCAAACGCAGACTTCCGCGCTCCTCGTCCTCGCGCAGCACGCGGTTGACCGTGGCCCGCGATGTGCCCGCCAGGCCCGCAAGGTCCTCCTGCCGCAAGGGGATCGTCACCTCGCCGTCCGCTCCGTCGCCGTAGACGGCGACGAGCTCGAGCAGCCGGCGGCGCACGCGACTGTCGACGTTGACGTACAGGGCGTCAAGCAGGTGGCGTGACAGGCGGGTCACCTCGCCGACGAGGATCGCGATGAGCACCTCGTTGACACCGGGATGGCGGCGGCGCAGCGCCTCGAAGTCGTCGCGCAGGATCGATCGGGTCTCGCCGGCCTCCAGCGACTCGACCGTCGCGGTCCGACGCTGATCGGGTCCCAGGAGCGCGAGCTCCCCGAAGAGGTCGCCCGACCCGAGGATCGTGAGCACCGCCGTGTCGCCGAGCGGGGTGGTGACGCGCACCGCGAACCGTCCGCGCTCGACGAGGTGGATCGTGTCGGCCGGGTCGTGAGCGTGGAAGACCACCTCACCCTTCGCGAACCGGCGTCGCCGGGCGATGGACAGCACCTGCTGCACATCCGCCTCGTCGATCCCGTCGAAGATGGCCCATCGCATGACGGGAAGGCTATCCGTGGGGTGACACGGGCATGGGCCGGATCAGGTGCTCCAGGTGGATCGTCGACGAGTGCTCGGGAGCCGGTGCCGGAGGGTCATGGCTACGAGCATTTCGCGCGGCGCCTGACGATTCCGTTGTTCGGGAAGCGCACATGCATGTGATCGTGGTGCGCGACCGGCAGGGTCACAACGACACCTGCGGTGCGCCTGACCTTGATCGCGGGACCGACGAATACGTGTGAGGCCCCGGCCTGCAGGAACAGGCACACGATCTGACGGGTGGCGACCTGATCGACCTGGTGGGGCGACGAGGGCGGGGCCACGCGACGATCCCTGCGCGGGTAGTAGACATCGACGTCAAGGCCGTTCTGGTGTGAGACGTGCGCAAGTCCGCCGTGCCGGCTGCGAAACCGGCCACCCAGAGGACGGCTCAGATCACCCACCAGCAGGGGCGGGCTGCCCGGGCCCCTCCTGTCGTGGATGTGGTGGGCGACCCACAGAATGCTTGCGACGAGACGGCGACTGCCGTAGCGCCGCGATGTTGCGTTCCCCATCCCGACGTCGGGATACCACGTCGCGTGGAAGGGCCCGGACACGGGCAGGAGCACGCCCTTGGCAAGGGCGCCGTTATACGGCAGGCCGGTCGAACGCGACTCATGCCACACGACTCCGGGATGGGCATCCACCATCCGCGATACAAGCGTCGCGGCGGGCCCGGCAGCCCCGGCGAAGGTGAACGCGCGGTTCGTCACGACCGCCTGGCGCCGGGCGCACGTCTCGCGGATCGGGATGAACCGGACCCTGTTGCCCGGCAGCCGACGGTAGGAGTAGAGACCCGCGCCATGCCTGTCGGCGCAGCGGAGACTGCCCCCGGTATCCGTGAACCGAACCGTCTGATCGGAATCGAACTTCGCCGAACCCCGCACGACGATCGTGTTGAGATCGCCTCGGGCAAGCATGTAGGGAGTCGTCGTGCCACGCGCGTTCGGGCCGAACCTCACCCACCATGCTCCGTGGTGCACGGCCGGCCCCGTCGCGATCTGCGCCCAGGCCCGGCCAACGAGCACGGTCACCTTCTCGACCACCGGTGCCGGCGCGGGTGCAGGTGCCGGTTCGGGAGCCGGTGCGGGTTCGGGTGGCGTGGGTTCCTCTCCCGAAGGCGTCTCGGCCGTCACCGCAGATGCTGCGGGCGCACCGATCCCGAGAACCGCCGCGAGCACCATCGCCCCCAGGGCGAACCGCGTTCTTCGTGCCGTGGTGGATCCGTTGTCCGATCGAGGAGGCATCCGGTCCTGTCCGTCGTCCGTGCCGTGGCCATCACCGATACGGCGGGGCCGTAGACCCAGTACGACGCCGACGCGAGGGTGCCTGCCCGGGAGCCGGGCGATGGTACGCCTGTCCCGGGTGCCGTGAGGACGCAGATGGCCTCCGGCGCCGCCGGGTCGTCATCCGGGGCGACGAGGTTGCCCGTCGTACGACTGTGCCCCCTGAGATGGCATCCCGCGAGCACCTGACCAGGCGCTCCAGCGGAACAGCTCGGTGTCCGGCGACGCACTGCGTCGCCGGACACCGGAAAGCGAAACGCGATCTAGCCGAGCATCTCCGCGACGGTCTCGCGCTCGCCCACCAGCTCGTCGTTGCTGACGCCGATCTTCTCCTTGGCGAAGTCGTCGTGCTCCCACGTGGTGTCCACGGTGTACTCGCCGACGCCGGTGGTGCGCACCGGCACGGAGGCCCAGACGCCCTCGGCGAACCCGTAGTTGCCGTCGGACCTGACCGCGATCGAGTGGACCGTGTCACCGGGGGTGACGAGGGCCTTCACGTGGTCGATGAGGGCGTTGGCCGCCGACGCCGCGCTGGAGAGGCCGCGGGCCTCGATGATGGCGGCGCCGCGCTTGCCGACCGTGGGGAGGAAGTCCTCCTTGAGCCACCTGTCGTCGGTGATGACGTCCGTGACCGCCTTGCCGCCGATCGTGGCGTTGGTGAAGTCGGCGAACATCGTCGGCGAGTGGTTGCCGAAGATGACCAGGTTCTCGACGTCGGTGACGCGAGTGCCCGACTTCTGGGCAAGCTGCGTGACCGCGCGGTTCTGGTCGAGGCGGGTCATGGCCGTGAAGCGCTCGGGGCCGAGGCGCTTGGCCTGTGACGCGGCGATCATGACGTTCGTGTTGCACGGGTTGCCGACGACGGCGACACGGCAATCATCCGCGGCGACCTCGTCGATGGCCGTTCCCTGCTCGATGAAGATCTTGCCGTTGTCACGAAGCAGGTCGGCGCGCTCCATTCCCGGTCCACGCGGCTTCGATCCGACGAGGAGGCACCAGTTGGCAGCCTCGAACGCCTTGCGGGGATCGTCGTTCAGCTCGATGCCGTGAAGCAGCGGGAAGGCGCAGTCGTCCAGCTCCATGGCGACACCGCGCATGGCCTTCTGCGGGCCCTCGACCGGGATCTCAAGAAGCTGGAGGATGACCGGCTGGTCCTTGCCGAACATCTCACCGGCGGCGATGCGCGGGAGAAGGCTGTATCCGATCTGACCGGCGGCACCGGTGACGGCGACTCGAATTGCGTTGCTCATGTGTTCCTTTTCGTCCTTTGTCCGCGATCAGCCCTGGAGCTTCTTGACGAGGGCGTCGGCGACGCCGCTGGTGCCGACGGCGGTCGGGTCGTCCCGGTCGGCCTTCATGTCGTAGGTCACGTCCTTGCCCTCACGGATGACTTCGGCGATGGCGTTCTCCATGCGGTCGGCCGCCTCGGTCTCCTTGAGGTATCGGAGCATCATGACGCCGGAGAGCATCATGGCCATCGGGTTGACCTTGTTCTGACCGGCGTACTTCGGCGCGCTGCCGTGGGTGGGCTCGAAGAGCGCGGCCCGGGTACCGATGTTGGCGCCCGGGGCGACGCCGAGACCGCCGACGAGGCCGGCGCAGAGGTCCGACAGGACGTCGCCGTAGAGGTTCGGGAGGACGAGGACGTCGTAGAGCTCGGGCTTCTGCACGAGCTGCATGCACATGTTGTCGACGATGCGCTCCTCGAACTCGATGTCCGAGTTCTCGGCGGCGACCTGCGTGGCCACCTCGAGGAAGAGGCCGTCGGAGTACTTCATGATGTTGGCCTTGTGGACGGCCGTGACCTTCTTGCGGCCGTACTCACGGGCGTAGTCGAACGCGTACTGCACGATGCGGCGGGTACCCTCGACCGAGATCGGCTTGATCGAGATGCCCGAGTGATCGGCGATCTTCGCTCCGGAGAGCTCTTCGATCTCGCGGCGGATCTTCTCGGCGTCCGGCGTGTCCTTCTCGAACTCGATGCCGGCGTAGAGGTCCTCGGTGTTCTCGCGTACGAGTACGAGGTCGATGTCGGTGTACTTGCTGCGTACACCCTCGTACGACTTGCAGGGGCGAACACAGGCGTAGAGGTCGATGGCCTTGCGGAGCGCGACGTTGACGCTGCGGAAACCGGTGCCGACCGGGGTCGTGATCGGGCCCTTGATGGCGATCTTGTTCCGCTCGATCGATTCGATGACCGTGTCGGGAAGCGGGGTTCCGGCGGTCTCCATGATGTCGACGCCGGCCTCTTCAACGTCCCAGTTGAAGTCGACGCCCGTTGCATCGAGGACGCGCTTCGTCGCCTCGGCGATCTCGGGACCTGTGCCGTCCCCCGGAATAAAGGTCACATCGTAAGCCACGGCGTTCGACTCCTTGCGCGCTGATCAGTGAAGCGGCCGGACCTTTCTGGTACGGCCGACCGGCCGCTGAGTATAGCCGCCGCGGGGGGTCCGGGATCCGATTCCGAGCGCTTCCGGGCACTTTGTGACCGCGATTGTCCACATCCGATTTCGTATGAACATACGAAACCCTCATGCCGATCGCGGGTCGATCCGGCAAAGAGCCGTGGCCCCCGCCCGAGAGGAGGGGGCCGGACAACGAGGACCGATGCCCGTCCACGGCCCGGCGAACCGCTGATCCCACCCGAACTTTACGAAAGACAAGTTGCCGGTCCTACTCGGCCTCACGTCCCCTTGCGCAGAGGGTCGCCAGCGGACGCCGTCGCCGGCCCGACGACGAGTCACGACCCCAGGTCGCCTGCGTGGACTCCGACGATCCGAGGATCTCGTGCCACGACTCACCATGGTGCGCTCCTCAACGGAACCCCGGCATCGAACCGGGGACGGTTGGCCCCGACATCGCACTCTGCGGCGAGCAATTCTCACGGATGCCGCGCGAGCCAGATAATGTCCGTGGCCAGGCCCCGAAAGCTGGAGGAAAGCGAAGCGTGCGGACGCATGATGTCGTGGTGGTAGGCGCAGGACTTGCTGGTATGCGCGCGGCCATCGCCGCCAAGGAAGCCGGTGTCGATGTGGCGCTGGTCACCAAGATTCACCCGGTCCGGAGTCACTCCGGCGCCGCTCAGGGCGGGATCAATGCCGCGCTCGGCAACGAGACCGACGACAGCCCCGAGAACCACACGTTCGACACCGTGAAGGGATCGGACTACATCGGCGACCAGGACGCCATCGCCATCCTCTGTGAGGAGGCTCCTGGAGAGATCATCCAGCTCGAGCACTGGGGCGCGATCTTCAGTCGGCACGAGACCACGGGAAAGATCGCCCAGCGACCGTTCGGTGGAGCCGGCTTCCCCCGCACCTGTTTCTCGGCGGACGTGACCGGACTCGTGATCCTCCACACGCTGTGGACCGTCTGCGTCAAGCTCGACATCCCGGTGTACGAGGAGTACTTCGTCACCGAGCTGATCCGTGACGAGAACGGTGCGTGCAGCGGTGTCGTCGCATACGACATGATCCACGGCACCATCGAGACGATCGCCGCCAAGGCGGTCATCCTCGGAACCGGCGGCGCGGGCCGCGTGTACCGCCCCTCCACCAACTCGCATTCCAGCACCGGCGACGGCATGGGCATGGCGCTCGCCATGGGCCTGCCGCTGAAGGACATGGAGTTCATGCAGTTCCACCCCACCACGCTCGCCGCCAACGGCGTGCTGGTGACGGAGGGTGCCCGCGGAGAAGGCGGCTATCTGCTGAACAAGGACGGCGAGCGGTTCATGTCCAAGTACGCGCCGAACAAGCTCGAGCTTGCGTCGCGTGACGTCGTCTCCCGCGCCGAGGCCACCGAGATCCTCGAGGGCCGCGGCGTCGACGGATGTGTGTTCATCGACCTCCGCCACCTGGGTGCCGACCGCATCAAGGAGCGGCTCCCGCAGATCCGGGAACTGGCCATCGCGTTCGCCGGTGTCGATCCCATCGACACACCCATCCCGATCCGCCCCGGAGCCCACTACCACATGGGTGGGATCCACACGGACCCCTGGGGGGCCACGCCGCACATGCCCGGCCTCTATGCCGCCGGCGAGTGTGCCTGCGTCTCCGTGCACGGCGCCAACCGCCTCGGCGGCAACTCGCTGCTCGACACCGTGGTCTTCGGCCGCCGCGCCGGCGTCGCCGCCGCGGGATACGTCCAGAGCGGGGTCAACGGCCGTCCCAGCAGCGTGTCGAACGCCCAGGCCCGCGACTTCGAGCGCAAGGTCCAGGAGCTGCTCAACCGCAAGAACGGTCCCCGTCAGCACGAACTGCGCGACAAGCTCGCCGACACGATGCAGGAGAAGGTCGGTGTGTTCCGCACCGGTGAGGAGCTCGAGTCCGCCAAGAAGACGGTCCACGAGCTCCGCGATCAGTTCAAGGACGTCATCGTCGACGACAAGGGCAAGACGTTCAACCAGTCGCTCATCCACACCATCGAGACCGGATGGCTGCTCGACCTCGCCGCGTGCATGGTCGAGGGTGCCGTCGTCCGGACTGAGAGCCGCGGCGCCCACTCAAGGGTTGACTTCCCCGACCGAGATGACGAGAACTGGATGAAGCACACGCTGTCGTACCTCGACGGCGACGACATCCGCCTCGACTACTCCGAGGTCAGCGTCACCAAATACGAACCGCAAGTCCGTACCTACTAGGGGAGCCGACGTGCCTTCGACGACATTCAAGATTTTCCGTTACCAGCCGGATGCATCGGACGAGCCGGAGCCCTATTACCAGGACTTCACGGTTGAGCACGGCGAGAAACTCACCCTGCTCGACGCGATCCTCAACATCCAGAACGAGCAGGACGGGACCATCGCCGTCCGGTATTCATGCCGGAGCGCCATCTGTGGCTCATGTGCCTGTAAGGCCGACGGTCGCACCGTCCTCGCCTGCATGCAGCAGGTCGAGGAGCTGAAGGAGTGGTCGGGCAAGGACACCGTCCAGGTCGACCCGATCGGCAACTTCAAGCCGATCAAGGACCTGGTCGTGGACATGGCGCCGTTCTGGGCGAAGGTCAAGGCGGTCAAGCCGTACCTGCTGCCCGATGGCCCGCCGCCCGAGAAGGAGCGCATCGTTCCCAAGGAGGCCATGCAGCGCCTGGTCAAGGAGACCAACTGCATCCTCTGCGCGGCCTGTTACAGCGAGTGCAACTCGCTGGCGGTCGACGAGGAGTTCGTCGGGCCGGCTGCGCTCGCCTGGGGCTACCGCTTCGCGGGCGATATCCGTGACGGCCAGCACAAGGAGCGCGCCAAGCTGTACACCGGCAAGCACGGTGTCTGGGACTGCACCCGCTGCAACTACTGCAACGAGCGCTGCCCCAAGGGCGTCAACCCGCGCGACGCGATCGAAAAGCTCGGCGCGATCTCGTTCCGTGAGGGTCGCGGGATGAAGGACGCCGGTGCACGTCACGCGGTCGGATTCCTCTGGTCGGTGAAGACCGGCGGAAAGCTGAACGAGATCCTCCTCGCCGGTGTCACCGACCCGGTCCGGATGGGGCTCGACGTGCCGTTCGCGGCACGGATGTTCAGCAAGGGCAAGGTCCCGGGACCCCTCCCGCACAAGGTCAAGAACCTCGACCAGGTCAAGAAGCTCGTGAAGAACGTGAAGGAGACGATCTAACCCCGTGGCCAAGTCATTCGCCTACTACCCCGGCTGCATCGCGGAGTTCTCGTCCAAGGAGCTCAACGCGACCACCAAGGCCCTCGCCCCCATGCTCGACATCGAGCTGGTGCCGATGCCCTCCGCCACCTGCTGTGGCGCCGGCGACATCGCCGAGGCCAAGCCGAACCTGTACCTCGCGCTGAACGTGCGCATCCTCTCCGAGGCGGAGGAGATGGGACACGACATCCTCACGATCTGCAACGTCTGCACCATGAACCTGCGCAAGGCCAACAAGATGGTGAAGGAGGATCCGCACCTGCTGGAGGCCGTGAACGCCGATCTGGTGAAGGCCGGTGCCCGCCCCTACAGCGGCTCCACCGAGGTGACCCACCTCCTGTGGTACATCTCGACGGAGGAGGGGCTCGCGCTCCTCGAGCGGCAGGGTCCGCGCGGCCTGAACGGCCTGCGCGTCGCTCCCTACTACGGCTGCCAGCTGCTCCGGCCGTCGTCGGTGATGGGCTTCGAGGACCCCGACAAGCCCGAGTCCATGGAGCGCCTCATCCGCGCCCTGGGCGGCGAGGTCGCCGACTACGAGGCCAAGACCAAGTGCTGCGGCTTCCCCATCGTGCTCGCGCGCGAGAAGGTGGCCCTGTCCGAATCGCACATCGCGCTGTCGCAGGCACGTGATGCCGGCGCCGACTGCATGGTGACCCCGTGTCCGCTGTGCCACCTGGCGATGGACGCCTACCAGCGCAAGGCGGAGATCCAGAACAACACCGAGTACAACATGCCGGTGCTGCACCTGCCGCAGCTGCTCGGCCTGGCGCTCGGCCTGGGTCGCGACACGATGCTCTTCAAGAAGCACATGGTGTCGGTGGAACCGGTCCTCGAGACCGTCGGCGTGTAGCCGCTCATCTCGCCGCCTCCGATATCTCCGCGGTATCCCTCGCGCGCCGGCGGTCCCGGCGCGCGAGGTCATTTCGGGGGTGCGCGCTCGTGCAGAACGCCCTCGACGACGCACCTCACACGTCCCGCCCGCGCCGCGTTCTCCCGGTGGTCCGAGTGACGGATCCACGGACCCCTGGATGTCCGGCCGCGATCGGACACGACTACACTGCGGATCGTGTCCGAGGATCTCCTTCTCCTCTGCCTCGCCGCACTCGGCGGGATTTTCGCCGTCGCCTGGGGGAGCCGCCGGATCGGGGTTCCCGACGGGGACGCCATGGTTGACGCCCGCACCCAGCTGCAGGTGCGACTGGACGCACTGCGTGCGCGGGCCATCCTGCTCAGACGTCACCCGGAGGTCACCGACACCGGCCTCGCGCGCATCGACGGGGTGATCGAGAAGCAACTCACGATCCAGGGCGACACCGAGAAGGCCGGGACCGCGGAGGACATCCGGGCGCTGGAGTCACAGCTCGCCGGAGCGTTCCTCACGCTCGAACAGGTGGGACGGCAGATGGGCGTCGATGCACCGGCCGATCTCCCCTTCGCAGGCCTCTGCCACTTCGATCCCCAGCACGGCGCGGCCGAATCGTCGACCTCCGCGGGGAACGCCGTCTGCACGAGGTGCGCGGCGGCGCTCGCCGACGGAGAGGACCTGCGTCAGCGCCAGGTGGCCGATGGCGGTCGGCCGGTCCCCTTCACGGCGATCGCCGAACGCAGCGAGATGGTCTAGAGCCAGCCCTTCGTCACGAGCGACTCCGCGATCTGCACGGCGTTGGTCGCCGCGCCCTTCCGGAGGTTGTCGCTCACGACCCACAGCGCGATGCCCCGCGGGTGCGAGGAGTCCTCGCGGATGCGACCCACGAACACCTCATCCGATCCGGTGGCCTCTCGGGGCAGCGGGTAGACGCCGTGGCCGGGCTCGTCCTGGAGCACAACGCCCGGCGCCGCCATGAGGAGCTCGCGCACGTGCTGCACCGAGAGCTTGTCGCGCGTCTCGATGTGCACGGCGGCCGAGTGCGACTGCAGAACGGGGACGCGGACACAGGTGGCGCTCACGGGGAGGTCCGGGATGCCGAGCATCTTCCGGCACTCCGCCGCGACCTTGCGCTCCTCGCCGGTGTAGCCCGACTCGTCGAACGTGTCGATGTGCGGCAGGACGTTGAAGGCGATCTTCTGCGGGTAGACCGAGGGCTCGGGCTCCCTGCCGTCCAGGTAGCCGCGTGACTGCGTGAGGAGCTCCTCGACCGCGGCGGCACCGGTGCCGCTCACCGACTGGTAGCTCGAGACCACCACACGCTCCAACCCGGCGGCGTTGGCGATGGGCTTGAGCGCGACCACGAGGGGCGCGGCCACGCAGTTCGGGTTCGCGATGATCCCGCTGTGGCCCTCGATGTCGGCCTCGTTCACCTCAGGGACGACCAGCGGGACGGATGGATCCATGCGGTAGGCGGACGAGTTGTCGATCACCACCGCGCCGGCCTCGACGGCCGCGGGCGCGAACGTGCGTGAACGGTCTCCGCCCGCGCTGAACAGCGCGATGTGGACGCCGTCGAACGAATCCTCGGTCAGGGTCTCGACGTAGACGGGCTTGCCGAGGTAATCGAGCTGATGACCGGCGCTGCGCGACGAGGCCAGCGCCCGTAGCTCGGTGACGGGGAAGCCCCGCTCTTCGAGCACGCGGAGCATCGTGCCGCCGACGGCACCCGTGGCTCCGACGACTGCGACATTAAACATGCGCCCTCCGTTCGGCTTCGTTGCTCAGGTCGAAGGCGTCGTGCAGCGCCCGGACCGCCCGTTCGACCTCACGGCGATCGATGACGACGGTGATGCGGATCGTCGAGGTGTCGATCATCTGGATGTTGATGCCCTCCGCGGCCAGCACACGGAACATCTTCGCGGCCACGCCCGGCTCGGACTTCATACCCGCGCCGACGAGCGTGACGGTGCCGATCTGATCGTTGGTGACCATCTCACGGTAGCCGAGGTCGTCCTTCAGGTCCGCGATGACCTTCTCCGCCCGCGTCAGCTCGGCCAGGGGCACCGTGAACGAGACGTCGGTGTGCCCCTGGATGCTGACGTTCTGGATGATCATGTCGACGTTCACCAGCGCATCGGCCAGGGCCGTGAAGATCGCCGCGGCGACCCCGGCCTTATCCTGGACCTCCGTGAGGGTGATCTTGGCCTCGTCGCTCTTGTGCGCGATCGCGGAAACGATGGCCTGTTCCATGTTCGGGGTCTCCTCGGTGATCCAGGTGCCCTCGTCCGCCACGAGCGACGAGCGCACGTGGACGGGCACGTTGTGATTGCGGGCGAACTCGACGCTGCGGAGCGCCAGCACCTTCGAACCGCTGGACGCCGCCTCCAGCATCTCCTCGTGGCTGACCAGGGGAAGCTTGGCGGCGGTGGGCTCGATCCGGGGATCGGCGCTGAAGACGCCGGTGACGTCCGTGTAGATCTCGCAGACGTCCGCGCCGAGTGCCGCCGCCAGGGCGACGGCGGTCGTGTCGCTGCCGCCACGTCCCAGCGTGGTCACCTCGTTGGCCGTCGACACGCCCTGGAACCCGGCCACCAGCACGATGTGGTCCTCGCCGAGTGCCGCACGAAGCCGATCACCCTTGATCTCAAGGATCTTGGCCTTGGTGTGGGCGTCGTCGGTGACGATCCCCGCCTGTGATCCGGTGAAGGAGATCGCCTGGTGCCCCAGGTCCGCGAGGGCCATGGCCATGAGGGCACACGAGACACGCTCTCCGGTCGAGAGCAGCATGTCCATCTCGCGGAGGCTCGGCGTGCTGGTGATCTCGGCGGCATCGGCGACCAGGCCGTCCGTGGTCTTCCCACGGGCGGACAGGACGACGACGACCTCGTCGCCACCCTCTTTGGCGGCGGCGATGCGACGGGCCACGTTCTTGATCTTCTCCGCGTCGGCGACCGACGAGCCGCCGAACTTCATCACTCGCAGGCTGATTTCCGTTCTCCTCCGGGCAGGGCTGGATTCCCGATTGTACCGATGGACTCCCGTCATCCGACCGCCGTGGCGCCGTGTCGTCGGCGTACGATCATCGGCACTGCCGATGACGCGGATCTCACGATCGCAGCGCGCGCAGCGCGTTCAGGATGACCGCCAGGTCGATGCCCTCCTGGAGAAGTGCCCCGGCGACCGGAGGCAGGAGGCCGACGGCGGCGAACCCCATCGCCACGATGCTGAGCACCATGCCGACCAGCACGCTCTGACGCGCGATCCCCAGCGAGCGTCGCCCGGCGTGGACGGCGTCGACCACGCGATCGATGCGGTCGACCGTGATCACCGCGTCCGCCGTCTCGGAGGACACCGTCGCACCGCCCGCGCCCATCGCGATCCCGGCATCGGCGAGCGCCAGGGCGGGGGCATCGTTGACCCCGTCGCCCACCATCACCACGGGGCCGAGCTCCGGGTCGTCGCGCATGCGCCGGACGACGTTCAGCTTGTCCTCCGGCGTCTGCTCGGAGTACACCTCGTCGATGCCGAGTGCGGCTCCCGTCCGCTCCGCAACGGACCGCCGGTCACCGGAGACCAGCACCACGTGGCGAACGCCCTCCGCCCGCAGTCGCTCCACGATGTCGCCGGCGTCGGGGCGCAGTTCATCGGCGAGGACGATGACGCCCGCCATCTCACCGTCGATGCCGACCAGGATCTGCGACTCCCCCGATCCGCGACCGCGTGTGACGACGTCGGGGTCGTAGTCCTCGGATCGGAGGAAGGAGCGGCTGCCGACCGCCACCCGGTGCGTCCTGACCCGCCCGGCGATGCCCTGCCCCGGATCCTCACGCACGTCCGTGGCCGGCTCAAGTCCCACGCCGCCGACTGCGCGCACCAGCGCCGCACCCAGGACATGCGCGGACATGCGGTCGACCGACGCGGCGAGACGGAGGACCTCGTCTGGCGAGCGGTCTCCGAGCGCGATGACCTCGCGGACGTCCGGGGTCCCCACCGTCAGGGTCCCGGTCTTGTCGAAGAGCACGGTGCGCGCTTCGCCCAGCGTCTCGATGGTGCCCGCCCCCTTCACGATGACGCCGCGGCGGGCGGCACGTGACAGGCCCGAGACGAGCGCGATCGGCGCGGCGAGGATGAGCGGGCACGGGGTCGCGACCACGACCACGGCGAGCGCGCGCACCGGATCGCCGCTCAGAGCCCATGCGAGGCCCGCGACAAGCAGCGTGAACGGCAGGAAGAACCCCGCATACCGGTCTGCCATCCGCACGAACGGGGCACGCTGGGCGTGCGCCTGTTCCACCAGGCGCACCAGGGCGGCGTAGGCGCTCTCGGCCGCCGGACGATCGGTGCGCACGTCGAAGGGGTCCCCGGCGTTCGCCGTCCCGCTGAGAACCGGCTCGCCGCGCCGGATGGTGACGGGCAGGGGTTCGCCGGTCAGGGTGCTCGTGTCGACGGTCGCCTCGTCGCTCATCAGGAGGCCGTCGACCGGGATCACCTCACCGGTCCGCACCACCACGACGTCTCCCGGGGAGACCTGGGCGATTGCGACCTCGTCGATCGCATCTCCGGAGCGCACGTGCGCCACATGCGGTGCACGCGCCACCAGCTGCGTGAGCTCGCGTCGCGCCCGGTGCGTCGCGGCCGACTCCAGCGCGGCCCCGCCGGTGAACATGAGGCCGACCACGACACCGGCCAGTGCCTCGTCCAGGGCGAGCGCACCGACCATCGCGACGAGGGCGATCGTGTCGACACCGAGGCTGCGGTCCACCAGGAGGCTGCGCAGCACCTCGTAGGTGAGCTCCAACGCCAGGAGGGCGACCGCCGCGCGCCAGACCTGGCGCCCGAGGTCCCCCGAGCCGGCGAGGTGAAGCGCCGCTCCGGCGGCGATCGCCACCACCGCGATGATGGCGAGGATCGTTGCGCGGTGCTCGATGAGGCGGCGTCTCACGACCATCAATCCTGCCCGACCACCGGCCGTACGTTCGACCCAATGTGACGGGGCATCGGTTTCCGGCTTCCCCGTTGCAGCCACCGACGGCAGCCCGTTTTCTCCCGAGGGCGATCGTTGCCTGCGTTCGGACCCGGGTAGGCCGCTGGTGCCAGGCACCGACGGCCTACCCAGACGAGGCGGAATATGAGAAGCACCTGTAAATGCACAGATTCCGGCCGCGCGGTCCGTCGAAAGTAGGCCGCTGGTGCCAGGCACCGGCGGCCTACTCCAACACGATGCACCTACCCCACACGCACCGGCTCCGATGGCGCAGGCGCCATCGCTGGCCTTCGCATCACGCGGTTCCCGCCGACGTCGGACCCCGACGGCCGCCGGTGCCGGTTGGACAGATCGATACCCCCATGGGTATACTCCCCGGCCAGATGGCGATACCCATCTGGGTATCCATCGCATGATCACATCTCACCGCGAATGACGACAGGACGACAGCGATGACCGATCCGGATTCCGGTTCCCTCACCACTCACCCGGGCACGGCGGACACGGAGACCGCCGCGACCGGACCGTCTGCGGAGACGACACCCCCCCACGGGGGAGCGGGCCGTCCCGGACCGCTCGGCCGACTCGGACTCTGGGTCACGGGTCACCGGAAGCTTGTGGCCCTCGTCTGGGTGGCCATCGTCGTCGGATTCGGCATCTTCGCCCCGCGCGTGGAACACGAGCTTTCGGGAGCCGGCTGGCAGGCGAACGGCTCGGACTCCGTCGCCGCGCGGGAGCTGGCGGTCACGCACTTCGGTGGCAACGCCGCGTCCGCCATCCAGGTCGTGGTCCACGCCCCGGGCGGATCGATCGACACCCCGGAGGGCCGTCGCATCCTGGACGAGGCGACGAGCATCCTCGCCGCCGACGACCGCATCGCCCAGGTCATCCCGCCACAGCCCGGAGCGACCCTGTCGCCCGACGGTTCGACCGCCATCCTGCTGGCCGGGGCCGCGGCCGACACCAACGAGATGGTCCGGGCGGCGACGGCTCTCAAGGGACCGCTGCAGGACCTGTCGACCGATGGGATCCGGGTGAACCCGACCGGGGCCTCGCTCCTGTGGTCCGACTTCAACGAGGCGAACCTCGAGGCGATGCTGCGCTCCGAGATGCTCTCGTGGCCGCTCACGCTCGCGATCCTGGTGCTCGCCTTCGGCGCGCTCGTGGCCGCCGGGCTCCCGCTGCTCCTCACCATGGCCGGGCTGGTCGCGTCGGCCGGATCCCTGGTCCTGATCACGTCCATCGTCCCCGTCTCGATCTGGGCGATGAACTTCGCGATGATGTTCTCGCTGGCCCTGGGCATTGACTACGCGCTGCTCATCGTCGTCCGCTTCCGCGGCGCCCGCATGGGCTCCGGGTTGTCGCGTCGCGACGCCGTCGCCGAGACCCTCGACACCGCGGGCAAGGCCGTCCTGCTCTCGGGCATCACCGTCCTCGTCTCGCTGTCGGCCGTGATGCTGGTGCCCTCCCCCTCGTTCCGCTCGATGGCCGGCGGCATCATGCTCTCGGTCGTCTTCGTCCTCGGAGCGACGCTCACCCTCCTGCCGCTCGTGCTCTACAAGCTCGACCACCGGATCAACCGACTCGCCCTGCCCTGGGTGCGCGCCGGCGAACACCGCTCCGCACGGTTCGCGGCATGGGGCGAGCGTCTCTGGCGGCAACCGCTGCGCTGGGGAGCGGCCTCGCTCGTCATCCTCCTACTCCTGGCCGTCCCCGTGATCGGCATGAAGACGGCCATGCCGTCGATCAAGGTCCTGCCGGAGGACGCGTCGGCCCGGATCGGCTACGACATCGTCAAGGAGCAGTTCGGTCCCGGCGCGCCGGGAACCCTCCAGATCGTCGCGTCGACGGCGGACGCCGACGCGGTGACCGCCACCCTCACGGCCGACGCCGGCATCGCCGGGGTCATGCCCGCCATGGCGGCCCCCGACGGGTCGGCGCTCAGCATGGTCCAGGCCGTGCCGACGGTCGACCCGTCCGACCCGGCCCTCGCCGACACCGTGGAGCGCATCCGAGCGGAGCTGCCGTCATCCGCGCTCGTCGGCGGTGCCGCCGTCGAGAACCTCGACCTCAAGAGTCAGCTCGACACGTCGACCCCGCTCGTCATCGGTGTGGTGCTGCTGCTGGGGTTCGTCCTTCTCCTCGTCGCTCTGCAGGCACCCCTCATCGCGTTCCTCGGAACGCTGGTCAGCCTGCTCTCGACGGCCGCGGCCTTCGGAACCGCTCGCCTCATCTTCCAGGAGGGCTGGGGATCGGGTCTCCTGGGTTTCGAGTCGCAGGGCTTCCTCAACGCGTGGGGTCCGGTGTTCTTCTTCGCGATGATCTTCGCGATCGCCATGGACTACACGGTGTTCCTGCTCGCCTCGGCGAAGGAGCACTACGAACGGTCGGGTGACCCGAAGGACGCCATGGTGGGTGCGCTCGCGCACACGGGACGCGTCATCTTCGCCGCCGGCGCCGTGATGATGGCCGTGTTCTTCACGTTCTCGCTGTCGGGCCCCATCCCGCCCAAGGAGATGGGAATCGTCCTGGGTGTGGCCGTCCTGCTCGACGCGTTCCTCGTGCGGCTGATCCTCCTGCCGGTGGTGCTACGCCTCTCCGGATCGGCTGCCTGGTATGTCCCGGCATGGCTGCGACGCATCCTTCCCAAGATCACGTTCGCGCACGACTGACGGCTGGGGTCCCCGGGCTCCATCCTCTCGTGGATGGGGCCCGGGGACGCCGGGGGCTGTGGCCAGGGGTGCCCGCCGATGAGGATGTGCGAATGGCGTCGCTGACGACGATCCCCGAGCAACGGCTGGCGACGCGGCGCATCACCGGATCCCCTTCGCGACCACCGCGTCCGTCGTGCGGCACTTCACGTGCATGCAGGCCCAGGACGCGCCGCGTTCCAGGAACGGCCGGCCGAGATCACCATCGTCGTCTAGCCCGGGGCATCGCGGATGCCGTCTCGCGGGTCGTCCTTCTCTTTGAGCAGGTCGGCGTACTCCGGGTGTCGTTCGATCCATCCGGCCACGAACCAGCACCGGGCGATGACCGGCCCGACCCCGCGGTCGCGCACGTCGTCCAGCGCGAACCGGACGAGCTCCGAACCGATTCCCCGTCCGTTCATCCGCTGGTCCACCACCGTGTGCGGGAACTCGATGCCCGCGCCGGTCATCCGGTAGTCGGCGAACGCGACGATCTCACCGCCGAGGCGGGCCTCGTAGCGCGAGTCGCCCTCGTTGTGCGCCAGGCGGAGCGGGTCCTCGCTCATGTGTGGGTCATCGTCGAGGTGGCCAGCAGGACGATGAGAACGAGTCCGAGGCCCCAGCGGTACCAGACGAACGGCTTCAGCGAGTTCGAACCGACGAACCGCAGGAGCCACGCGATCGACGCATACGCGACCACGAAGGCGACGACGATGCCGACGAGGATGGGGCCCACGCCCAAGAGCCGTAGGCCGTCCCGCTCGTCGACGGCCTGGTACACGCCCGCGGCCGACAGGGCCGGGATCGCCAGGAAGAACGACAGCCGGGTGGCGGCGACGCGGTCGAGGCCGAGCACGAGGCCCGCCGAGATGGTCGCGCCCGAGCGGGACACGCCGGGAATGAGCGACAGACACTGCACGGCGCCGATGGAGAGACCGTCACGCATGGTGAGGGTCGACTCGCCGCGTACCCGGTCGGCCTCCGCACGCCGGGAGTGGACGTTCTCCGCCCACCACATCACGGCACCCCAGATGATGAGCGCGCCGGCGACCACCCAGAGCGACCGCAGCGGCCCCGAGATGAGGCTCCGAGAGGCGAGTGCGACGAACATGATGGGGATGGAACCGGCGATCACGGCCCACGCCACGCGGTAGTCGTTGTGCTTGCGTGCCTCCGCACTGCGCAGACCGGCGAACCAGGCCCCCAGGAGGCGCCGGATGTCCTTCCAGAAGTAGATGAACGTGGCCACGATCGCGCCCAGCTGGATGACGGCCGTGTAGGCGGTGATCGCCGGTGCGTCAACGGGGAGCCCGAGTGCCTTCTCCGCGATGGTGAGGTGACCGGTTGACGAAACCGGGAGAAACTCGGTGAGACCCTCGACCACACCGAGGATCACGGAGTCGACATAGCTGAGCTCGGCCAAGCGGATACCCCTCTGAGACGGATGGGAACGACACGAACGACGGGCAGTCTTGCACGCCGTCTCGCCGGATTGACCATGCACCGGTGACGAGCCCGACCGCCGGCCGGCGCCGGATCGCGCACGGAGTGGCCGACGCCGGCACGGCCACTCCATACGTATCGGCCGCAGGGGACGTTCGGCACACCCCCACCGAATCGGCACGTCGTGTTCCCGCCATGCCGTACGTGTTTCCCGGTATCGACATCGACACCTCGTTCTCGGACGGGCGACGGTGCGCCCGCGGGAACCCTCTGCGATGCCCCGTTCGGGCGCTTCCCCACCGTTCGCGAGCGCAACGCCTGACGGCGCGCGACTCGGCGAACACATTCCACGAGCCGCGCTCCGACCTTCCGGCGCAAGCCCGGTGCCAGCCACTTAACTTGCGCGTGACAGAACGCACGAACGAAAAGGCCCTGCTCGTTCGGTGGTTCCACCGTCGACGACTCTTGCTCGCAAGTCTGGTGCCTGGCACCAGACTTGCGAGCGCCGACCGAGGGCCAATACGTATCGGCCGCAGGGGACGTTCGGCACACCCCCACCGAATCGGCACGTCGTGTTCCCGCCATGCCGTACGTGTTTCCCGGTATCGACATCGACACCTCGTTCTCGGACGGGCGACGGTGCGCCCGCGGGAACCCTCTGCGATGCCCCGTTCGGGCGCTTCCCCACCGTTCGCGAGCGCAACGCCTGACGGCGCGCGACTCGGCGAACACATTCCACGAGCCGCGCTCCGACCTTCCGGCGCAAGCCCGGTGCCAGCCACTTAACTTGCGCGTGACAGAACGCACGAACGAAAAGGCCCTGCTCGTTCGGTGGTTCCACCGTCGACGACTCTTGCTCGCAAGTCTGGTGCCTGGCACCAGACTTGCGAGCGCCGACCGAGGGCCAGCACGAGGGCACGGCTCGGACAGCCCGCCGACGGCACCGCGAAGCGTCGGTCAGATGGCGCGTCGACCCAGAAGGGCACGCCCCAGGGTCAGCTCGTCCGCGTGCTCCAGATCGGCCCCGACGGGCAGGCCGCTTGCCAATCGCGTCACAGTGACGCGATCGCGCACCAGGTCGGCCAGGTAGTGCGCCGTGGCCTCACCCGACATGGTCGGGTTGGTCGCGATGATGATCTCCTCCACCCCGTCGCGTTCGATCCGTCCGACGAGCTCGTCGAAGCGAAGATCGTCCGGGTCGACGCCGTCGATCGGCGAGAGTGCACCGCCCAGGACGTGGTAGCGCCCACGGTACTCGTGCGTGCGCTCGATCGGGATGACCGCCGAGGGTTCCTCCACCGCGCACAGAAGACGCGGATCGCGTCGCGGGTCCGCGCAGATGGGGCACAGCTCCCGCTCGGCGAAGCCGAAGCACTCCGAGCAGGGCCGGAGTTTCTCCTTGACCTCGACCAAGGCCTCGGCCAGCGCGTGGGCCCGCTCAGGCGGCGCTTTCATCACGTGGAAGGCCAGCCGCTGCGCGGAGCGCGGACCCAGGCCGGGAAGCCGCGCCAGCTCGGCGACGAGCCGGTCGACGGAGGGTGGGAGGACGTCGGTCATGAGAGAGCTCACACCCTCCTGTCGACGCTCAGGCGACGACGCGACGAACGAGGTGCGGCCCGGGACGATGCCGGCGCGCCACCGCGAAGATGCCACCGAAGGCGTGCACCACGCGACGATGCCGGTGAATCGACCATCTAGAGCCCGGGGATCCCCATGTTGCCGAGGGCTCCGGCCACCGATCCCAGCCGCGTGTTGGCGAGTTCCTGGGCCTTGCGCATCGCCTCGTTGGCCGCCGCGACGATGGTGTCCTGCAGCAGTTCCACGTCCTCCAGCGCGACCGGGTCGATCGCCACGTCGGCGAACTCGAGCGCACCCGTAACGGTGACGGTCACCGCCCCGCCTCCCGCGGACGCCGACACCGTCTCCTCGGCGAGCGCCTCCTGGGCCTTCTGCATGTCGGCCTGGAGCTTCTGCATCTGCTTCATCATCTTGCTGGGGTTCTGAGCCATCATTCCTCCGTCGCGTTGAAAATCCGTTTGAGGTCCTCTGTCAGCGCCGCTTGATCCATCGTCTTCTCGTCGTCCGCCGGCGCGGCCTCGACCGGCGCACGGGGCGCCGAGGCGACGAACGCCAGCCGGAAGCTACGCCCGGCGAGGGTGGCCAGGGTGCGCTCGACGACGGTGCGCTCGTCGGGTTTGTCCAGCATCTTCACGAAGACACTCGACACCGCCACGGTGACCGCGTCACCGTCGACGACCGACACGCGCGATTCGCGAAGAAAGCCGTGGAGGCTGGGATGGGAGTGCTCCAGCTCCGTGACCACCTGAGGCCAGACCCTGCCCACGTGCTCCAGATCCGCGGCGAGCGGCTCACGTGGCGGAGCGGGAGCCGGCGTCGGCGGTTCGGTGGGCGGAACCCCCTCCGACGATGGAGCGGGCGCATCCGGCACGGTGGGCGGGACGGGCACACCGAGCGGAGGTGCGTCGGAACCGGGATCGGCATCCAGGGCCTCGTCCACCGGAGGCGCGGCCATGGGCGGAGCGGGCTTGGAGGCCGGTGTGGGCGCCGAAGCCGGAGTGGAAGATGACGCGGACGCCGGTACCGGAGCGGACACCGGCACCGGAGCGGACACGGGCGGCGGGGCCGGGGCGGCGACCTGCCTCGGCGCCGCGCCGCCGCGCTCCAGCGCCTCGATGCGCGTGACGAGCGCCTGCACCGACTCGTCGTAACCGGGCTGGGCCAGCTTGGCCACGACGACCTCGAGCTGAATGCGGGGATCCGCCTGCCCGTGACGGATCCGGATCTGCGCGTCGGCGATGAGGTCGATGCCCCGGAGCACCCGGGAGGGCGGCACCTGATTGGCCTGACCGCGCAGCCGGTCCAGCTCGTCAGACGAGTACGCCCAGTCATCGGATGCGTGTGCACCCTGCTGCAGCAGACAGATGTAGCGCAGGTGGGTGATGAGGCCGCGGATCAACTGCTCGGGATCCGCGCCCCGATCCAGTATCGCCTCGAGGGTCTCGAAGGCGCCGACGGTGTTGCCCACCCCGATCTGGTCGGCCAGCGTGAAGATCTCCTCGCGCTCCACCGCGCCGAACAGATCGAGCACGTCCGAGGTCTGAACCGTGCCGCCACCGTACGTGGCCAGCTGGTCCAGAAGCCCCAGCGCGTCACGGTAGCTGCCGTCCGCGGCGCGGGCGACGAGGTCGAGGACGTCCGGCGAGGTGTCGAAGCCCTCTCGGTCCGACACGCTCTTCAGGACCGTCGTCAGGTGCGAGATCCCGGGTTTGCGCAGCGAGAAGTGCTGCAGGCGCGAGCGGATGGTCGGAAGGATGTCCCAGGGGTGGGTGGTGCAGAGGATCACGACCAGGTGCGGCGGCGGCTCCTCCAGCGTTTTCAGGAGCGCGCTGGACGCCTCCTTCTGGATCTGGTGGGCCTCGTCCATGATCGTGACGCGGTAGCGCGAGACCACCGGCGCGTACCGTACGGTCTCGAGCCACTCCCGCATCTCGTCAATACGACGGGCGCTCGACGCCGCGTCCACCTCGACGACGTCCAGCCAGTCGTCATGCCCGATTCGCAGACATGAGTCGCAGGTCATGCACGGTGTGGCCGTCGGAACATCGGACGACAGACAATTGAGGCACCGCGCGAGGATCCGCGCGGTCGTGGTCTTGCCGGTTCCCCGCGGACCCGAGAAGAGGTACCCGAGCGAGGGCCGTCCGGACTGAAGCGCGTTTCCGAGAGCGCGGGCCACATGTTCCTGCCCGACCAGATCATCGAACCGCTGGGGGCGGTAGCGGTTGTAGAGGCTGCCGCCTGCTTCGTGTGGGGTGTCGCTCACGGTCTCCGAACGTCCGTCAGGGCAGACGGTTCCCGGGTGTGCGCTTCGGCGAGGCACCCCCATTGCGCCTGGATGGCTCCGCTTAAGGCTGCTTCCTCTCGGACCTGACCTGGTTCACGGTCACCCACCGAATGGGACCTCGCCGAAGCGCACACCCGGATCCCGGCTGCCAAGGATAGCCTGTCGGGCCACCCCGGATCGGACCCGGTCGCTATCTGCGCCGAATCCGCGGGCCGATGCGCTCCCCGCGCCGCCGTGCGCGGCCGGCACCGAAGATCGCGGCGACGCCGCCGCCGATCATGCCCATGGAGACCGCCAGGTAGAGCCAGACGTCGGCCCCGCCGACCTCGCGTCCGGCGACCTTCATGATCCCCCACATGAACGTGCCCCAGACGAACCCCAGGCCGACGCCCACCGCGATGGCGAACCACCGGCTGGGACCGGGGGATCGCGGGGTTTCGGCCTGCTTCGATTTGGACGCCATGGGCGGAGCGTACTGGGATTCCGCGACCGCCGCGGACACCGCCACCGACGGGCACGAGCGCCGGCTCTGAGCCCTCAGCCCCACAGACGACGAAAGCCCCGGATTCCGGGGCCTCGGCGATGGGCAGTACTGGGATTGAACCAGTGACCTCCCGCGTGTGAGGCGGGCGCTCTCCCGCTGAGCTAACTGCCCGGGAGACGGGCAGAATACCATCGCTCCGCATCGGGACGGACCGCCGACCGCGCGGACGCACTCGTTAAGGGCGTGCCAGCGGTCGCCTCATCGGGCGGTGGACGACGGATAGGATGCCCGAATGCGCCGACTGATCTCCATCCTCATCATCGCAGCCGCCGCACTGGCGCTGCCCTCCGCCTCCGTGGCCCGTGAGCCGGCCAACCAGAACGATCCGTGCTCGCGCGCGGGCATGAACACGTGCCGGACCAACGGCGTCGGGTTCTACCAGCGCTACCGCTACGGCATCCGTTGGTTCGGCGACTTCCGCGGCGCGATCGCGGGAAACATCCCGGCCTTCTGCATCGACCTGCGCTGGTGGTATCCGGCCGCGCGCTTCGCGTACCGCGAGGTGAAGTCGAACGCGCTCCGCAACACCAACGGTCGCGCGATCTCAGCCGCCAATCAATCACGTATGTCGTACGCCATCTGGAACCACGGCCGCTCCCGCAACCGCAACCAGCAGGCGGCGACCATGCTCTACGTCCACAGCCTGATGGGCGACGGGGCCCCCGGCGAGGTCGACCCCAAGGCCATCAGCCCGGCCGTCGAGCGCATCTACAAGCGGATCAGCGACAACGCCAACCGCTACCGCGGCCCGTACCGGGTCGTGGCCACGGCGCCCTCCGACCTGACCGTCGGGCAGCGGGCCTCCGTCACGGTCCGCGTGCTCTCGGCCTCCGGCCACGCCGTCCCCAACGTCACGCTCCGCGTCGCGTCCCGAGGCGGGGTCGGCGCACCCACCCGGGCACGGACCGGAGCGAACGGCGTCGCCAACGTGAATTTCGTCCCGATGGACACGGCCACCGGCTTCAGCGCGAAGATCGACGCCGTGCAGCTGGCCGCCAACCGGCCGCGCATCTTCCGGGCCACCACTCCGCGCTCCGCGGCCAACAACGCGCAGCGCCTCGCGACCTACGCCACCCAGTCGGTGACCGCGTCGGTCACGCGCTCCGTCAAGCCGGGTGGAATCTCCATCACGACCCGCACGAACCCCACCGAGCTTCTCGTCGGCGAGCAGAACCGCGACCAGGTCACGGTGCGGGGTCTCCCGGCCGGCGTCCGGCGCGACATCGCCGTCAACGTCTACGGCCCGTTCCGCACCCAGGACGCCATCCAGTGCACCGGCACCCCGGTCAGCAGCACCACGCTGACCGTCACCGGATCCGGGACCAGCACGACCCAGCCGTTCACGCCACAGGCACCCGGCTGGTACCAATACCAGCTCGTCGCGCCCGGCGACCCGAACATCGCCGGTGTCACCACCTCGTGCAGCGACACCCTCGAGCGCTTCAAGGTGCGCGTGCAACCGCAGGTGGTGACCCGGGTGACCACACCCATCCTCGCGCCGGGCGAGTCCCTGGCCGACACGGTCATCGCCAGCGGCCTCCACGGCGAAACGGTCACCGCGAGTGTCTCCCTCTTCGGGCCGTTCCCGACCCGGGATGCACTGAAGTGCGACGTTCCGCCCATCTGGACCGGGACGGTCACGTTCACCGGTGACGGCGAGCGGGTCACCGATCCCGTCAACCTGACGGTCCCGGGGTACTACACGTACCGCGAGACCATCGCCGAGTCGGACCTGGTCCGCCCGTTCCAGGGCATCTGCGGTGACGTGGCCGAGACCGCGATCGTGCGGGGCGCGCCGGCCATCAGCACCCAGGTGTCGAGCCGGACGACGAGCCCCGGCTCCTCCATCAGCGACCAGATCACGATCACCGGTCTCGGCACACTTGCCGCACCGGTGCAGGTCGAGCTCTGGGGCCCGTACGAGTCGGTCGCCGCGATCAGCTGCTCCGGCACGCCGGCCTCGGTCCAGACCTTCACCACCACGGGTGACGGGGTCCACACCTCGGATCCGGTGGTCGTCGACCAGGCCGGCTACTACACCTACCGCGTGTCGGTGGGTGGGACCGAGGGCAGCTCGGCGGCCGCGGCACCGTGCGGCGAGCCGTCCGAGACGACGTTCTCGAAGCCCGGGCCGGCCATCACGACGATGGCCTCCGCCGAGGCGGTCCGCCCCGGCGGGACGATCTTCGACACCGTCAGGGTCACCGGGCTCGGCAAGACACCGGCCACGGTCCAGCTTCGCCTGTACGGACCGTTCGCCTCGCGCACCGCCATCCGCTGCACGGGTCGCCCCGTCTGGACGGGCCGTATGCGCGTGAACGGTGACGGCACCTACCGCTCACCCCGCGTGCGCATCGCGAAGGTCGGGTTCTACACCTTCCAGGAGGAGATCCTCCCCGCAGGGTTCGTCCCGCGGGTGAAGGGCACCTGCGCACGTGCCGCCGAGACGACGCTCGGACGTCCGCTCATCCTGACGGGCCCCGGAGACCCCTCCAGCGACGCCATCACCGCGCCGTCCTCCAACCCGGCGCCCACCCGTGTGGAGATCGACGGGCTGAACGTCTCGGCCCCGGTCATGCGTGCGGGCATCAACCTCCGCGTCGGTGCCCTCGCGGTTCCCGCCAACGTCCGCCGGCTCGGCTGGTGGCGTGACGGGGCCGCACCGGGTGACCAGTTCGGAACGACGCTGATCGCCGGCCACGTCGACAGCAAGGTCCAGGGCGCGGGCGCGTTCAAGCAGCTCCACCGGGCGCGTGCGGGCATGCGGATCCGGGTGACGACCTCCGACGGGCGCGTCCGCCACTACCGCGTGACGACCAACCGCCGCATGAAGAAGGAGGCCCTTCCGGCCAACGTCTTCACCCAGCGTGGACGGGCACGGCTGGTGCTCGTCACCTGTGGCGGACCGTTCAACGCACGGACCGGCCACTACCGCGACAACATCGTGGTGACCGCCGTACCGGTCTAGGCAACCACGCCATGCAGGGGTTGACGAGGGGGCGCCGACGGTGCCCCCTCGCATTTCCGGTCCCGCGCAACCGACCACTTCGCGATCGCGCGCATCGGGCGTAGCCTGATCGTGAAGGAGGTGATCGCGATGATCGACATGCTCGACAGGATCACCGTCATCGCATCGAACGGGACGCGAAGCGGGGGCGAGTCCCCGGACCACGACATCGAGACCGTGGACACGCTGCCCCTCGACGTCATCGCCATCGAACGATGGGTCGCCGAGGGCGGCCGCGTCCTCCCCGAGGAGTTCGACCAGTAGAGGCGAGTCGGTCGCCGTGGATCGACGCCCTTCGCGAGTCCACCCGCGCCGGTCCGTGGCGCCGTCGTCCGAAGGAGACGCTCACGTGCGATGACACCCTCGGGGCGGAGCCGTTTTGGGGTGCGCTGGCGGAGAGGGGGGGATTTGAACCCCCGTCGGACCCAAAAGCCCGAAACGGTTTTCGAGACCGCCGCATTCGACCGCTCTGCCACCTCTCCGCGCGGGAGCGTATCACGGTGCCCCACCCGGAAACCCCGGTGGAGCCGTCCCGCCGGGCACGGCGGGCTCGGCCCGATCTTCGCCTTCTTCACCGGTCCCCGTCGGCGACGCCGTCGCCCGTCCGGTACCATCCCTCGGCCCGGAGAGGTGTCCGAGCGGTCGAAGGAGCGCGACTGGAAATCGCGTAAGCGGGGTCTCTCGCTTCGAGGGTTCAAATCCCTCCCTCTCCGCCTCCGGTGGCCTTCGATCCCGCGCGGATCGGAGGCCGTCACGCGGCCCGCGAGATGCGGAACAGCGCCACCATGGCCCTCCAGCCGATGAGCAGGACGGCCGTCGAGACGAAGGCTACGATCACGAACGCCGGCGCCGTGCCCCCGTCGAAGACGAACCGCCGTATGAGCATCCCCAGGACGACCAGCGGGATCCAGATGAGGGCGGCACGCCGCACCGAGAGCGGATCCCGGTCGAGTCGCGCGATGGCCGCCATGATGAGGTAGGCGATGATGAACGGCGCCGCGACCCGAAGGGTGCCGAGCACGGCATGCCCGGAGTCGTGCGAGACCCGCCCGAGAGCGGCGAAGAGGATGAGCATCGCCACGTCGACGACCGCCGCGAGGACGATGACGCGGGTGGTGGCCGCCGGACGGGAACTGTCGATCGATGTCATGGCGACATTGTCCCAGGCCCGCTCCGTCTCCCGGGCACCGACGATGCAGGTACGGTCACCTGTCATGCGATGCGTCACCACGACACAGCCATGCGAGATGGGTGGAGGACCGTGGCGCCACCCATCTAGCGACGATCGGCGAAGAAGGCACGCAGCAGGTCCTGCGCATCGGACGCAAGCACACCTCCCACCACATCGACACGGTGGAGAAGGCGCGGATGGCGGAGCACGTCGAGAACCGTCCCCGCAGCACCGATCTTCGAATCGGCCGCCCCGAACACCAGACGACGGATCCGCGCCTGCTGGATCGCGCCGGCACACATGGGGCACGGCTCCAGCGTGCAATAGAGATCCGCACCGATCAGCCGCCAGCCACGCAGGACCAGCGCCGCCTGGCGGAGCGCCAGGCACTCGGCGTGCGCGGTGGGATCCGACCGGAGTTCCCGCTCGTTGTGGGTGACGGCCAGAACCTCGTGGTCGCGGACGATCACCGCGCCGATCGGCACATCGTCGTGCCGGGGCGCATCCGCGGCACACTCCAGCGCCATCCTCATGTAGCGCTCATCGCGCGCCTCCGTCGAAGCCATCCGCAGGAGTCTACGACCGCGGCCTCACCCACGAGCGCGATGGAGGATCTATCGCTCCGCGTCGATCTCGTCTCCGTCACGCCCGTCGGCACCGGGCGCACGGATCGGACGACCCTCCCCATCGGAGGATGCATCACCGCTCGCGAAACCGGACGGCCCCGGTCGCTCGTTCTCCGACGTGGTGACGGTGGGGGTTCCGGCGGGATCGGGCACGGGCAGCGTCCCGGGTTCGTGTCGGCGACCCCGGTTGAACATGAAGCCCCCCTCCCCGCCGTTCGACAGTAGAAGGATCCGACGCATGGTGGACGGAGCGTCCGGAGGAATCCAGGGATCGGAATCCCCGTACGCGTCGCGATCATCCGTCGAAGAGGTCTCGGGCACCTCCCCGGACACGCCCTCTGGGTCGATGATCCCGTCGGCGTCCGCGTGGCCGATCCGGTCCGAGGCGTCGTCCGGCGAGTCCTCGACGAGCGGGGCATCGCCCGCATCATCATGGCCGGTCACACCTGCGGCAGGTCCGGAGTCCCGCTCGGCGTGGCGGTCCATCCCCGCGGCATCGGCGTCCGCGGCCCCGACCGATCGCAGCGTCTCCGGCAACACGGCGGACGTGTGCGTCACCCGATCGTGGTCCGAGAGGTCGCTGAACAACGCGTCGAGCGCGTCGTCGTCGATCTCCGGCTCGCTGAGCGACTGCAGCGCATGGATGAGTTCCTCGTCCATGCGCGCCGTGACGTCCGTCGAATGCACCCGCCCCCACGCGAGAAGCGCGTCCCGATCCTCGTCGGCTGTCGCATCGTCCGGCACCATGTCGTCGGGGATGAAACCGGTTGTCGCGGTCTCGTCGTCGCCCTCGTCGAAGCCGGGAACCGGGATACCGTCGCCCGCCGGCATGGAGAGGTCACCGCCGCCGTCCACACCCTCTGCGTCGTCGGCGACAGCGGACCCGGGAACAGCCGCCGGCCCGGAGAGATCGTCCTCGTCCATCGCACGGTCGGTCCGCTGGCCGTCGGGCGTACCGTCGTCGTGGTTCGCCGACGATCTCTCCGATGACGGGCGCACCCATCCGTTGAACGCGGCGACCACCCCGGCCGCGTCCTCTCGGGCCGCGTTCGTGTCGTGGTACACGCGGACTCGCGCGTCGTCGGCGACGTCATCAGCGGGGGACGACTCCTCGCGCTTCTGAGCGTTCGTCTCCACTGACGGATCACCGCGACCGTTCCCGAAGTGGGCGCGGACGACGTCGTCCGCCGAATCGGCGGTGGCGCCGGCCGGGCTCGCCACCGAACCGGGCATGCGGTCCGAGACCACGATGTGCTCGCGCTCACGGGGGCGGGGCACCATCCCGGGACGCATCGCGACGGCCTCCGGCGGGAAGGGGCCACCGTCCACGTCGTCACAGGTGATGAGGGAACCGGCGGGCATGGAGCGGACCAGCTTGCGCCCGTCCGCCAGACCGATGGGAAGGACGCGCTTGCCGGTCGCCTCCTGGGCCGGCATCAGACGCCCGTAGACCGTGTACCCGCCGACGCCGTCGAGGGTCTGGCCCGCGGAGAGGTCGTGCTTGGCGACCGCGGCCACCTCGGCGACGAACGCCGTGGGCGCCCCGGTGTCCTCGCCCAGGCTTCCCGCGGCGAGCACGCTCGCGGGGGCCTCGAGGCCGAGGGGCTGCACCGGGCGGTGGAGGCTCGCGAACCGTCCGGAGGGGTCGGTGGCGAGACCGTAGTCGCGGAACATGCGGGCCACGTAGCCGGTGGACGCGGACAGGGTGACGAACACCTCGTTCCGGAGATCGTTCTCGACCGTCGTGCCGTCGGGCAGAAGCGTCGATGCGACCTCCACGGTCCCGGCCCGTTCCAGGACGCCGCCGACGGACTGCGGGACGAGCACCTCCGCCAGCCGATCGGATCCGCACGCGGGGTGGAGGAGGCCACGACTCTGCGGAACGAGACCGCACGCGTTGGCAACGCTTGCCATCTCCATCGCCGACTGCGTACCGTCGATGAGTGCGGTGACGTTTCGGGCGCTGAATCCGCGTTCCCGGATCTCCTCCTCGGTGTGGTCGAAGAGTTCCCAGACGGTGTCGGGCGTTCGCGTACGGTAACCGCGACGATGCGGTGCGCCACGACCGGCCGCCACGACGTCGAAGCCGTTGGCACGTGCCCAGGTGACGAGACCGCAGATGAGCGCCGGACGATCCCCCTGAGCCAGCGAGTAGACGACGCCCGCAGCACGGGCACGCCGCGCGAGCGCGTACCCCGCAAGGGCATCAGCGGCAGAGTTGGCCATGATGACGTGGCAGCCCTGCGCGATGGCAGCGGCGGCATGCCCCACTCCCGGGACCGCGACACCGGATGCCTCCACGACGACGTCGGGCTGCGCGCCGAGGAGGATGTCCACCTCGTCCGTGATGAGACCCGGGTGACGGATCCCCGCCCGATCGACGACCTCGCGGACGGCGATGTGATCGGCGTCGGCGACGGCGACGATCTGCACCGCACCGATCCGCCCGAGCTGTGTGAGCGCCGTACGGCCGAACGCGCCGAGACCGATCAGGCCCACGCGCAGCGGGCGGTCCAGGTGACCGCGTTCATCCGGGTGAATACGGGTTGCAGTCAGCATCCTGCACCCGCCACCGCACCACAATCGTCATTGACGTACATCGCCGACCACGTCCTTGTCGTCGGATTTCTCTGCCACACGAACCTCGGTGGACCTCGAAAGCTCACCGATTCCTCATCAAGCATCGACAGGAACCTATGGGAACTTCACCCCCGCCTGTGCGCCAAAGACATTCGCGGGCGGGCTGAACGGTCGATTCCCCGGGCGCTGACGGCGAAGAACCGCCGTGGAGGAGTGGGCTCGCCGGCCGATGACGACCGGCGCCGGGACGGATGACGGGAGTACCGCGTCATGGTCACACGCGAACGACCCGGCACTCCGACGACAAGGAAGACCGGGCCCCGGCGAGAATTCACTCGTTCGGGCGCTACCGTATCTCCTGAGCCGTTTCGCCTGACCCGCCCATGCCCTCGCCCGCCGCCGACACCTCATCCGACGAACGCCGCGCCCGCCGGGTGGCCGCGATGCGACGACGCCGTCGACGTCGGCAGATCCAACGGGTCTCGGGCCTCGCGATCATCCTCGCCGCCGTCGGCGTCGCGGCGCTCGTCCTCTCCGCGGGATCGGACACGATCCCCGGTGGAGTGCGCATCGCCGGCGTCGACGTGGGCGGCCTCAGCGGCGACGAGGCGCGGGCGAAGCTCACCTCGGTCGTCGATACGGACCTCGGCCGGACGATCCGGCTCACCGATCCCGAGGACGGCGAGACGATCCTGCAGGTCGAGGCATCCGAACTCGCGTCCGGTGCCGATGTCGACGAGGCGGTGAACGCCGCGGTGGATGCGCGCGGACGCTTCGGTCGTGCGGTCTCGCGCATCGGGCTCGCCCCCCGACGAGACGTCCCGCTCAACTACACGCTGCGAGAGGCCGGCCTGAACGACGTGGTCACCCGGACGAGTGCCGAGATCACCCAGGCGCCGCGCGCGGCGACGGTCCGTGTCCGGGCAGGCGCGCTCGCCGTCACCGAGTCGCAGCCGGGTCGCCGTGTGGATCGACCGGCCCTCACCGAGCGGCTCCGTGCACTCCCGGAGTCCCTGGAGGTCCCGGTCTCGACCATCACGCCCGCTCCGGACGACGCGGAGGCCGAACGGGCCCGCGCATTGGGCGAGCGGATCCGCGCCACCGGCCGCGACGTCACACTCGGCAACCGGACCACGCTGCTCACGCCCCGGGCACAGACGAACGCCCTGCGCTTCCCGGCCAAGGACGGCAAGATCGACGTGCAGCTCAACAACAACGTCCTCCGCAGCGCCCTGATCGCGGGCCTCGGGATACGCGAGGCACCGCCGCGTGACGCACGCATCACGGTGAACGGCAACGTCGCGCGCGTGGTGCCGTCACAGCCGGGCACGACGTTCGATGCCGCCGACCTCGGCACGAAGATCGTCGCGAACCCCGATCAGGCCGCCGTCACGGCACGGGTCACGCGGACCCCGCCGAAGTTCACGACGAAGGACGCACAGGCGCTCAGGATCCGCGAGAAGGTGGGCGAGTTCACCACGCAGTACGCCTGCTGCCAGAACCGCACGGTGAACATCCAGGTCGCCGCCAGGGCCATCAACGGAACGATCCTGAAGTCCGGCGAGCGTTTCTCCCTGAATGACGCGCTCGGTGAGCGGACCGCCGAGAAGGGATACCTGGAGGCGCCCATGATCGCCGGCGATCAGCTGGTGGACTCACGCGGCGGCGGCATCAGCCAGGTGGCGACCACGGTCTACAACGCGGCGTTCTTCTCGGGGCTCGAGATCATCGCGCACACACCGCACAGCTTCTACATCAGCCGCTACCCGAAGGGGCGCGAGGCCACGATCAGCTCGGGGTCTCCGGACCTGGTGTTCCGCAACGACTGGGACGCGGCCGTCTACATCGCCGCATCGGCCGGTGAGAACGCGATCACCGTGTCGATGTACTCGTCCAAGCTCGGACGGCGTGTCGAGACCGAGACGGGGGACAGCACCAATCCCGTCGCCCCGAAGACGATCGAGCGTTCCAACTCGTCCCTCGAACCGGGGACGCGGAAGGTGATCCAGTCGGCGGGATCGTCGGGCTTCTCCGTGTCCTACACGCGGAAGGTGTTCCGTGGCGCCAAGCTCCACCGCGACGAAACCTACCGCTGGACCTATCGTCCCCAGAACGCCATCATCGAGATCGGCCCTCCCCTGCCGGCCACCCCGACCGAGCCGGACGCGGACACGCCCGGGGACGGCACGACGACCACCACGACTCCCACGCCGACGACCACGGGGTCAACGACCGACCCCCGCTGATCGGTGGTGCGGCGGCCGTTGTGGCCGGTCGTCCCTGTCCCCGCGTTCCTCCGGCATCCCCGACGGAGTCCGGCTGCGTGACGCATCCCGAACGGACGAACTACGCCGGCGGGAACTGCTCGGCGAGCATCCGGTGGATCGCCTCCACATCGCACGGACCACCCGTCTCCCTCCGTAGCTCGCTCACCAGCCTCTTCGGCCACAGAACACGGACTCCACGGATGGTGAACGCACCGCCCGCCAGTGGCCAGTCCGCGTTCACGAAGCAGAGGGCACCGAACACCGGAACGTCGTGTCCGACCACGCCTCGAACCAAACCCATCTGCGAGTGCATGGAATCGACGAGGCCGGTGCAGTTCCGCGTGCCCACCAGGAGTGTCTCCTCCCGAGGACGGAGAAGGCCGCCGGTCACCATGCGTTTGGGCCGCCCCTTGTAGCGCTTCGCGTCAACCACCCACACGCCGCCGACGGTGACGACGATGTGGTCGATGTTCGCCTTCGAGCTCGGAATTCGGCGGTCATGGAGGACCAGGAGGTCGGCCGATGCGGCACCGTCCAGACGCCGCCCCAGACGTTCCTCTCCCACAGCACCCTTCTCCCACGCCTTCGTCGTCTGCTTCTCGGATGAGAGCGCCACGGCGATCCCGCCGAGCTTTCCCCACTTCTCCCGGGTCCTCGCCTCGTCCCTCACGCGGCGACGTTCGTACTCACGGCGCGCGGACGCACCCGCGTCACCCGAATCGACGATCGGCCGCGCGGCTACCGGAGCCGTCTCCGAAAGCGGCTGGGACGGCGACGACCCGGGGGAGGCCTGCCGGTCAGACGTCGGACGAGTGGTCGGCGGGGCGAGCGGCAGGCGCGGAGAGATCGCGGGGCCCGCCGGCGACGACGTATCCGGCCCTGCGGATGGAGCCTCGCCGTCCGCCGGACAGGTCGCGCACCGCACGGTTCTCGTGGCATGCTCGTAGACGGCGACCTCGCCCGTGGCGATCCCGACCGCACAAATCCTGCACACACCAGCGTAGCGCAGACGCATCCGCTTCCCGGTTGCGGCCGAGACCGATGCAGCGCCATCGACGATGGGCGTCTCGCGGGCGACGGCTGAGCCGAGCCCGGCGTGGGAGGGACAGGTCACGCACCGGACGGATCGGGAGTTCCGGTCGTAGATCCCCTCCTCCCCCTTGGGGATCTCGGCGCCGCACTCACGGCACTCGCCCGTGTACCGCAGGTGCATCCGCTTCTCCGCCGACGTGCTTCTCGTCTCATCCATGCCCACCAGCATCGGCTGCGACACCGGGTGGCATGAGGAGGTGTCACCCCACGGATGAGTGGGCCCGAACACGAGCAAGCGCGGGGATCGAGAGCTCGTCCGGGCGGCCTCCTCTGGAGATCCGGGGCCGGCAGAACCAGGGGATCCGGTTCGGCCCTGGTGGCACTGTGACCCAGGTGGTCCTGGGACGTCACAGGAAACCCCAGAACGACAAAAGCCCCGGATCAACGGGGCTTGTGCGAGCGCGTCAGGCAGGATTCGAACCTGCGACCTTTGGTTTCGTAGACCAACGCTCTATCCGACTGAGCTACTGACGCACGGCAGTAGATCCTACCAGATGGATACGCCCGGAACGCTAAGGTCCGCCCCCTCGTCTGCCGATAACAGGGGGGAGTCATCACTCCTTGGAGAGGTGTGAATCACTCGCCCAGGTTCGTCGGGCCTGTCTCGGCACCGTGTTGCAGCGGATGATGGTGTCCCCCCTTTCGCCATCCCCGCAGGCGCACACCGGCCGCACCGTCGCCGAGCAGGCCCGTCGATCCCACCGCACCGTCGGACCGGTGCGCCGACCGTCTGTCGGCGTGCCCGTCCCGCACCACGCGTCAGCGGAGCTGGATCCTCCCGATGTGCTCACCGAGGGCCGCCCAGATGACGTCGCCGCCCGTCCACTGGAGCATGTTCAGGGCACCGTCCCACAGGAACGTCAGCGATCCCGGATTGCTGATGACCACGATCAGCAGGATCATGATGATCATCGACGACATCGCCATGAGGCTGGCGCGGATCTGATGCGGCAGGTATGGCGCGATGATCCCGAATCCGTCCAGGCCGGGGATCGGCAGCAGATTGAGAAGCGCCGTCGCGAACTGGATGAACCCCAGGTACATGATCGTTCCGCCGAGCAGGGGTTCCCATTCGACGAGTACGTGCTGCGCCATGAGGACGCAGACGACACCGAAGACGACGTTGACCGCGGGACCGGCGGCCGACACCAGCGACTGCCCGCCGCGTGAGCGGATGTTGCCGTGATCGATCCAGACGGCACCGCCCGGAAGGCCGATGCCGCCCATCAGGAGGAAGAGCACCGGGACGAAGAACGAGAAGACCGGCTCGGTGTACTTCCGGGGATCCATGGTGAGATACCCCTTCCCCACGACCGAATGGTCGCCGCTCTTGTAGGCGACGAACGCGTGGGCCCACTCGTGGAGGCAGAGGCTGACGATCCAGCCGATCAGCACCGTGAGGAAGGCCACGGCCTTCAGCGTGGACGGCACCTCGCCGAACGCGGCCGAGTCGTCGAACCGGGTGAGGGCGATGCAGAGCGCGAGGAACGTGCCGACGAGCGTCCAGAAGACCCAGCCCGGGCGCCGCTGGGCGCGCCGGCGCTTGGTCAGCTCGGGGGCGACCCGGGACTCCTCGCGAGCACTTCCGCGGACACAGTCGACGCACTGCATACCCACGGCCACCGTGACCAGGCACTCAGGGCACATCGGGCGTTCGCAGCGGGTACAGGTGAGGAGGGTCTCGCGGCCGGGATGACGGGCGCAGGTGGGCGTCTGCGTCAAGCTGCCGTCCTCCAATGCCACCTGCCTTGTCGTGCGCGATGCGCGTCAGAGCGGAGAGGGAGGGATTCGAACCCTCGAACCGAGTTTAAGCCCGGTTACCCACTTAGCAGGCGGGCGCTTTCAGCCTCTCAGCCACCTCTCCGTACGGACGACTATGGTACCGAGTCCGGCGCGCGTTTTTCCTCGAGGCGTGCCGCCGTACCGCGGAGGGGTGGCAGAGCGGTCGAATGCAACGGTCTTGAAAACCGTCAGGGGTTCACGCCCCTCGAGGGTTCAAATCCCTCCCCCTCCGCCATTCGCAGGACACAAACTCCGTCATGCTGCCCCTCGTACATGGGACGAGGATCGATCCGGTTCGCTGCCGCAGGCAGCGCACGGAGAGGACAGAAACGTCGACCGCCCAGCCATCTACATCGCGTACGGCCTGCTCGAAGACTCACCTAAAGGGATCGGGGCGTCCTGCCGGCAACATGAGACCATTGCTAGAACGATGGAACATCCGCGCGGGAATCCGCATGTACTCCCAACCATTCTGCGATCGCCTGGCGATCATCGTCGGAGAAGCGGAGGCCCGCAGATTGGGCGCGTTCGATCAGGCTTGCGCAGAAGGCCGTTCCGATAACCGTCGCGTCAGGCGGCGGATCCGCTTCCAACCAGCAATCCGCATACCGGGCCCCACGTATGACATATCCGAAGACGTGTCGGCCGACTTCGTATCCTTCCTGAGCCGTGTAGTCGCGGGACCATCGGGTCGACTCCGTCAGGTTGAACTGATGGGTGGCGGCGTAGACCGCCAGCGCATTGAAAACCTGCGGCCAATGTTCTGATGATACCCGCGGCAAGTCGACAACGTCACAGCAGTGCGCCACCGGTGCCGGGAGAACGGGACGAGTCTGGCTGAGTTCTGGGCTGTCGGTCGCCGGAGGACTGTGGCGCGTCGTATCCCACACATGGTGTCCGATCACCACAACGTTCGGCAGACCGAGTCGACGGACAGCAGCCGACAGATTCCCACCAAACCAAGTCTCCCCATCCGATGCGCTCTTCTTCAAACCTTGGGCCCTCTGTGCGAGATCGGTCAGGAGGATCGGCTGGGTCGCGGCTCCCAGTTCCTTCCGCACAAGGTTGCGAAAGGCTTCCGGAACATGCGGCGGAGAGATTTCGCGGACTCCATCGCGCGCTTCATTGGGGCCGTTGAGGCTAGGCGTACGCCCGTCAGGACGAGTTTGAGAATCCCCATCGGTTACGTTGACGAATGGGACATCCCGGGAACGATCGTCCGCCGCGGAATCGTCGTCACCTCCCTTGTCGCTTTCCGATGCCAAGAGCTCAACGAACTCGATCTCGTTGATATAGCGATCTGCCACTGCCCGATAGGCGACCGAGATGGCCACGGCCGAGATGACAGTCGTCCGCCGATCCGCTGCCCGGAGCCGTTGCAGGAGCGGCGTGAAGTCTGAGTCGCCCGAGGCGATGACAAACTCGTCGTAGCGGGTGTCGGCATTGAGCGCATCGACGGCATCAAGAACCATCCGGATATCCGCGGCGTTCTTGTGCTGCCGTGTTAGCGACGGGCAATCGATCACCTCAAACCCCGCGCGAGTGAAGAACGATCGGAAGTCCGCGAAACGAATGGTCTTCCCCGACCGGGGATCAACCATGGATCCCTCGGGATTCATGTAGCACCGCCTCAGCAGCCAGGAGCGCTGCCCACCATTGAGATGCCGGGCGCCCAGCTGTTCAAGCCATACTAAGGGTTGCTCGGCGACACGGTAGGCCGCTGATGGATCCAGCGACATCAGTCCGCCAAAGAGATTGTCAAAGTCGAGATAGAGTGCACAACGAAGCGGCATGAAGGAGATCCTAACGGACGAACGGTCGCCGCCACGCGTGTATTCACGCGAGTTCGGGCCGAGGTCAATAACGGGTCGAAGGTAATACCAGAACTGTGCCCTCCGACCGGCCCCTACATACGCGCTGCCGGCAGGCGCGACGGCAGAAACGGGGTCGCGTCGACCGACAGCGACTCGCCGTCCACGATCATCTCGGCCACCATCCGGCCGGTGGCCGGAGCCAGCAGCATGCCCCATGAGCCGTGCCCTGCCGCCAGGAACACACCCGGCGCACCGTCCACGGGACCGATGAACGGCACACCGTCCACCGTCACCGGACGGAAGCACGACCGGCGCCCCACGACCTCGGCATCCGCGAGAACGCTCGACTGCGCGGCGGCCATCCGCTGGAGGGCATCCGTCGCGAGGGCAGACGGCTGGATGGCGTTCGGGTCATCCGGAAGGGGGTCCGGCTCGCCGTAGCCGTTGACGTAGACGATTCCCCCCTCGCGCGGATAGATCTCGGGCTGACGGAACGATCCGTCGACGTCGACGAACTCGGTGAAGACGGCCTGCGCGGGAAGGTCGGCGCGGAGGGTGATACTCGCACTCTTCATGGCGACGACCTGCGGCAGGGCGAGCCACCGTGCCGCCCGATCCGTCCAGGGGCCGAGCGCCAGAACCACCACATCGGCCGGATGGACGCGTCCGTCGATCGAGACTCCACGTAGTACTCCGGTCTCCTCGTCGAGGTCCAGACCGTCGACGACGCCGGTGACGAGGATCGCACCCTCACCGACCGCGGCGTCCACGAGGGCGCGGGTGAACCGGGCCGGCTCGATCTGCGCCGTGGTCTCGGGGCTGCCGATGATGTCGTGCACGACGGCGTTTCCGTCGAGCCAGTCCGGCGACGGATGACGGCGGTAGCGCTCCACCGACCCCTCCGCGCGCGCCGCGACCGACAGCGTCTCCATCGGACGATAGCCGACCGTGGCGGCACCCAGTTCGTCCGCGATCTCCCGGTGAAGGGCGAAGCTGGCCCGCGCCAGCTCGCCGAGGGGGTTCCCGTCGTTCCAGTCGAGCGCGAGGAAGCCGCCGGACTTCCCGGACGCCGCCGCGGCGGGCTCTGCTCGCTCGACCAGGGTGGGCGCAAGGCCCCGCTTGGTCAGGTAGTAGGCGACGGAGGACCCGATGGCACCCGCGCCGCAGATGACGATTCGCGAACTGTCGGCCATACGCGCATCATGCTCCTCGCCATCGTCGTCCGGAAGGGACGCGGTCCGTTCACGAAGCCGCCGTTCCGGCGGTCGACGGCGGTGGCCACTGAGAGCGTCCGGGCACCGTCTCGGAAGACCGCGAGACCGTCGCGCACGTCGGGTGCCAGGAGCGCAAGTCTGGTGCCACGCAAGTCTGGTGCCAGGCACTTAACTTGCGCGTGCCGAATCACACAATCGCAAACCTCCTGGAAACAGGCGCTTTTCGGCGCTGGCCGCGGCGTCGCGCACGTCTGGTGCCTGGCACCAGACGTGCGCGAGGCCGCGCGGGCCCAGGCACCAGTAGAGAGCCCGTGTGCGGCCAAGACGGATACCCCGGTGGCAAGAACCCGTCGTCCCGACGCGCTCGGGGTCGACATGGGATAGTGGCTCGTATGGATGCAAACGGCGCGCCCACGCTGGTCGTCGAAGGACTTCGGAAGAGCTTCGGCGACCTGCGAGCCGTGGACGACGTCTCGTTCAGCATTGCTCCCGGCGAGACCTTCGGCCTGCTGGGTCCGAACGGCGCGGGCAAGACGACCGCCATCTCGATGATCTGCGGCCTGCTCGAACCGGACGACGGACGGATCACGGTTCACGGCACCCCCATCCGGCTCGGATCGACCAAGGGCCGGCGTCACATCGGCTACGTCCCGCAGGAGCTCGCCATCTACCCGGACATGAGCGCGCGCGACAACCTCGGTTTCTTCGCCCGCCTGTACGGAATCCGCGGCGCCGAGGCGAAGCGGCGCATCGACGCGGTGCTCGACATCGTCGGTCTGTCCGAACGTGCCGACGACAGGGCGAGCGAGTACTCCGGAGGAATGCAGCGCCGCCTCAACATCGCCGCCGGCATGCTGCACGAGCCGTCCCTCCTCATCCTGGACGAGCCCACCGTCGGCATCGACCCGCAGAGCCGCAACGCCATCCTCGAGGCCGTCGCCACACTCGGCGACGAGGGGATGAGCGTCCTGTACACGACGCACTACATGGAGGAGGCCGAACGTCTCTGCCGCCGGGTCGCGATCATGGACCACGGCGTCGTGCTGGCCATGGGTACCCGTCGCGAACTCGTGGCGACGGTGGGCGAACACGACACCGTCAGCATCACGATCGTCGGCAGCGCGGCGACCGTCGCCGCCTCGCTGACGGGCGCACCGGGAGTGACGAAGGCGTCGAACTCGGCCGACAACCGCGTCGACGTGATGGTGGACGCCGCATCCGCACGTCTGCCGGACCTGCTGCAGCGGGTCGCGGCGGCCGACGTCACGATCCAGGACGTCGAGGTCCGCGAGCCCAGCCTGGACACCGTCTTCCTGCACATCACCGGAACGGCGCTTCGGGACTGAGCACCGTGCACGCGCCGTCCCCTCATCTCGAGCGGCACCCCGCCCGTGGGGACCACACTCGTCGCAACGGCGCACCCGCCCTCGGGCCGGACGACGGAGACGCGTGTGTTTGACATCTTCCTCCGCGACCTGCTGGCCCGCATCCGCGACCGCTCCGCGATCGTCCTCGGTGTCGCGGCACCGCTTCTGCTCATCCTCATCCTGGGCGGCCTCAGCCGCGGGCCCGACGCCGAGCAGAACCTGCCCATCGGTATGGTCGTCCCCCAGCCACCCACACAGGTCGGCACGCTTCTGACGGATCGGGTGGGACCGGTCCTCGCCAGCGAGAAGATCGCGATCCTCGACGAATACGCCACGCGACAGGAGGCGATCGACGCCATCGAGGCCGAGGAAATCGACGTCGCGATCGTGGTGGGCCCCGCGGATGCACGGGGCAACCAGACCATCGAGGTGCTCGGAGCGCAGGGGCGGCTGCTGCGCACGGCGGTCGCCATCGGCATCGCCGACACCCTCACAGCACAGATCAATGCGGTCACCGAGGTCATCGGCGCCACCCGACATCTCGCGCCCGACGTGCAACCGCCCGACCCCGAGATGGTCGCCCGGCAACTGGCCACGGCCCCGCCGACGGTCGCGGTGACCGACGACAGCGAGGCCGGAGGGCTCAGCACCGAGACCCAGATCGCCGCGGGGATGGCGACGTTCTTTCTGTTCTTCACGGTGCAGTTCGGGCTTCTGGGCCTGCTGTACGAGCGACGTGTCGGCACCCTAGCCCGCCTCCTCGCGGCACCCATCACCCCGCGGCAGATCCTCCTCGCGAAGGTCCTCGTGAGCTACGTCCTCGGCGTGCTCAGCATGGTGGTCCTGATCGTGGCGGCGCACTTCATCATCGGCGCCACCTTCGGGGCACCCCTCGGAGTCGCGCTCCTCATCCTCGCCGGCGTGGGCGCCGCGACGGCCACGATCGCCCTCGTCGTCGGCGTGGCCCGGAGCCCCGAGCAGGCCAGCATCATCCAGAGCATGGTGGCACTGCTGCTGGGCCTCCTGGGCGGCGCGTTCTTCTCGCTGGCGCGGTCGGGTGACGTCGGAGCCGCCCTCACCAAGCTGGCTCCGCACTACTGGTTCAGCGAGGGGCTCGCCCGCATGAGCGGGGGCCAGGACTGGACGGCGGTGGCCGGACCGGTCGGCGTCCTCCTTCTGTTCACGGTCGTCATCGGGGTTCCGGGCCTCATCCTCGCCCGCCGGACGGTGAGACCGTGAACGCCATCCTGGCCATCGTCATCGCCAACCTCAAACGGCTGAAGAACGACCGCTCGAACGTCTTCTTCCTCATCGTCCTGCCGCTCCTCCTCGTGCTGACGCTCGGCTTCGCCTTCGGCGGTGACGTCAACCCGAAGATCGGTGTGGTGGACCCGATCGACAACACGGCGAGCCGTCACGTCCGGGCCGCCGTCATCGCCACCGACCGAGTGGCCATGGAGGACGTCGCGAGCATCGACGAACTGCGCCACGACGTCGCGCGGAACATCCTGGACGGCGGCTGGTACGTCACGCGCACGGGATCCGGTGACGCCGAGACGACCACCGTCGTCTGGGTGGCGGGTACCACGGGCAACGACTTCCCGATCCGAAGCGTGGCCCAGAGCGCCGCGCGCGTCGCCTCCTACCGCGACCGGACCATCGACATGGTGACCCGCCTCACCGGTGCGCCGCGCGACGACGCGTCGCGGGCGGTCACCCAGTCAGCGGAGGCCGGTCCACGTGTGGAGCTGACCACGCAGACCGTCGGCTCGGGCGAGGACAACAACAACCCGGCGGCGGTCCGTGCGGTGATCGCGGGACACCAGATCACACTTTTCATCTTTCTAACGTCACTGCTCGGGGCATCGTCGCTTCTCACCAGCAGACAGTACGGCGTGACCCGCCGAACCAGCGCCGCTCCGGTGTCCGAGGCGCAGATCATCGCCGGCGAGGCGCTCAGCCGGTACATCGTCGCACTGCTCCAGGCCGCCGTGATCCTGCTCGGCGGCCTCGTGTTCTTCGGCATCACCTGGAACGACCCGTTCACGATGATGCTGCTGTGCGCCGCGATGGGCCTGGTCGGGACGGGGGTCGCGATGATCCTCGGCACGCTGGGCCGAAGCGAGCAGCAGGTGACCGCCGTCGCGCTCCTCGCGGGCCTCGCACTCGCCGCCCTCGGCGGATCCATGCAACCGCTCGAGTTCTTCCCCGACGTGATGCGCACCATCGCCTTCGCTGTGACCCCCCACGCATGGATGAACGACTCGATCTGGCGAATCCTCGTCGACGACGAGGGACTCGCCCAGGTGTGGCCGGCGATCGTCGTCCTGGTCGTCGCCGGCCTCGTCCTCATCGCCGTCGCCGCCCGCCTGCTGTCACGTCGGCTTCGCGCCGAGTGAGGTGACATCACCCCGGCACCGCACTCCGGTGACCGGCATGGATAAGTCGGGACGGCCGACGCGCCCCGGCCGGCACCCCTCGGGTACGACTGACCCGCGCTCCGCGCAGACCGGGCACATCGCGATCGGCGTCTGGCACAGTCGGACAGCGACGCCGCCCCCTCCTCCTCGCACCCCATGACCCAGAACGCACCGACCCATCCGCCGGACGACCACGCGCACGCGCGCGAGGCGACCGAGGTGCTCGCCGCGCTCGGCGTGGACGAGAACGGTCTCACCGCGGACGAGGTCTCCGAGCGACGGGCGCGCCACGGACGCAACGCGCTTCCCGCACGACGGACACGTCCGGCGTGGGTGCGCTTCCTCCGGCAGTTCGCCAATGCGCTGATCGTGTTCCTGCTGGTGGCGGCCGTCGTCGCCGGCTCTCTCGGCCACCGCATCGACGCAGCCGTGATCGTCCTGGTGGTGCTGGTCAACGCCATCGTGGGATTCGTGCAGGAGGGTCGCGCCGAGCAGGCGCTGGCCGCACTGCGCGGCATGCTGGCGTCACAGGCACGGGTCATCCGGAACGGCGGGCGCGAGCAGGTCGACACCCCCGAGCTCGTACCCGGCGACATCGTGCTGCTGGAGGCCGGGGACCGCGTGCCCGCCGACCTGCGCCTGCTGCATGCGCGTGGCCTCCTGATCGACGAGGCGGCGCTCACCGGCGAGTCCGTCGCCTCCGAGAAACACGAGGGACCCGTCGCCGCCGATGCCGCCCTGGGCGACCGCTCGTCGATGGCGTACTCGGGCACGCTGGTCGCGGCGGGCCAGGCCCGAGGGGTGGTCACGGCCACCGGCGGCCATACGGAGATCGGCCGCATCAGCACGCTGATGGACCGCGTCGAGTCGCTCACCACCCCGCTGCTTCGACAGATCAACCGGTTCGGCACGCAGTTCACGGTGCTCGCGATCGTGAGCGGCGCGCTCCTCTTCGCGTTCGCGGTCCTGGCCCGCGAGTACGAGTGGCTGGACGCGCTCATGGTCGTGGTCGCACTGGCGGTGGGCGTGGTGCCCGAGGGGCTGCCGGCCGTGATCACCATCACCCTGGCGATCGGGGTCCAGCGCATGGCCGGGCGCAACGCCATCGTCCGTCGACTGCCCGCGGTCGAGACGCTGGGTTCGACATCGGTGATCTGCTCCGACAAGACCGGCACACTGACCCGCAACGAGATGACGGCGCGGCGGCTGGCGACGGCCGACGGCGAGGTGGTGGTCGGCGGATCCGGCTATGCACCCGTCGGCGATCTGGACGGACACGTGGGCGACGCGGTCGACGACCTGGTCACGGTGGGACTGCTGTGCAACGACGCGCGGCTGACCGAACAGGACGGGCACTGGCGCGTGGACGGCGATCCGATGGAGGGTGCCCTGATCTCGCTCGCGATCAAGGCGGGTCACGAACCGCTGGCGGGGCACGACGCCCGCCCGCGCATCGACGAGATCCCCTTCGACGCCGCCTACCGCTTCATGGCGACGCTGAACCACGATCACGACGGCGGCGGCGGCGTGATCCTCGTGAAGGGCGCGCCCGAGGAGATACTGGCGATGAGCACCACCGAGCGCCACGCGTCCGGCGCGGCGGTGCTCGACACCGCCACCTGGTACGACCGCATCGCCGCGTCGGCGGAGCTGGGCGAACGCGTACTGGGTTTCGCGATCAAGCGTGTACCCGAAGCCCCCGACCGGCTGGAGTTCGACCACCTGACCGACCTCTGTTTCGTCGGCCTCATCGGGTTCATCGACCCGCCGCGTCCCGAGGCCGTGGCCGCCGTCGCCGACTGCCGCACCGCCGGCATCGCGGTCAAGATGATCACGGGCGACCACGCCGCGACCGCCGCCGCCATCGCCCGACAGCTGGGCCTCGCGGACGATCCGGTCGTCGTGACCGGCACCGACCTGGACCGGGTGTCCGACGACGACCTCCTCGAGGTCGCCGGACGCGCCCAGGTGTTCGCGCGCACCAGTCCCGAGCACAAGCTGCGCGTGGTGCGCGCGCTGCAGGGGACCGGGGCGGTGGTGGCGATGACCGGCGACGGCGTCAACGACGCGCCGTCGCTGAAGCAGGCCGACGTCGGGATCGCCATGGGTCACAAGGGGACCGAGGCCGCCAAGGAGGCGTCCGAGATGGTCCTCGCCGACGACAACTTCGCGTCGATCGTGGCCGCCGTCTACGAGGGGCGGACCGTCTACGACAACATCCGCAAGGTGATCGCCTGGACACTGCCAACCAATGGCGGGGAGGCACTGGCGATCACCGCCGCCCTGGCGTTCGGCTGGGTGTTGCCCATGACGCCGGCTCAGATCCTGTGGATCAACATGGTGCTGACGATCACGCTGGGCCTGGCCCTCGCGTTCGAACCCTCCGAGCCCGGGCTGATGCGACGGCCTCCGCGACGACCCGGTGCACCACTGCTGTCGCCCTTCATGCTGTGGCGGGTGGGGTTCGTCTCGCTGCTCTTCGTGGTGGGAGCGTTCGGCGTCTACGCCTACGCCACCCAGATGCGCGACCTCGATGTCGACACCGCCCGAACGCTGGTGGTGAACACCTTCTGCGTCCTTGAGATCTTCTATCTCTTCAGCGTCCGGTGCCTGCACGTGACCCGGTTCTCATGGGAGGGCCTGCGCGGGACGATGGCGGTGATGTACGCGGTTGCGGCCGTGGTGGTCGCCCAGATCGTGTTCACCTACACGCCGTGGTTTCAGACCGTGTTCGACACCCGCCCGATCCGTCTCGTCGATGCTCTCGTGGTGGTGGCGACCGGTGTGGCGCTGATGGCGGTCCTCGAGGTCGAGAAGCGGGTGCTGAAGCGCGTGCCGGCCTTCGAGGAGCTGCGGATGCCGGACGTGACCGGCACGTAGTCCGGCTGGACCACTCGAGGGTTGATCCCGCGACCTCGCGGAATCAACCGGCTAACCGACCGCGATACCGACGAGAGATCCCACCGCGTAGGTGAGCGCCATCACCAGGGCGCCGCCCAGAAGATTGCGCCGCACCGCCGGCCGCTTCGGTGCCCCGCCCAGATGCGCGCTCACACCGCCGGTCAGCGCGACTCCGATGAGGACGGCGACGACCGTCAGGAAGAGCCGCCAGTCGGGCGATGAGAGAAGCATCGCGCAGAGCGGGATGGCCGCACCGGCGATGAAGGCCACGAACGACGCGAACGCCGCCTGCCACGGGTTGGTGAGATCGTCCGGATCGAGGTGCAGTTCGGCGTCCAGGTGGGCGGCCAGCGGGTCGTTGGCCGTGAGCTCCACGGCCACCTGGCGCGCCAGTGCCGGTGACAGGCCCTTCTCCTGGTAGAGGTCGGCGAGCTCGTCCAGCTCCTCGTCGGGCATCTCCGCCTGCTCCCGCTCCTCCAGCGCGATCAGCGCCCGCTCGGCATCCCGCTGCGTGCTGACCGAGACGTACTCGCCGACCGCCATGGAGAGGGCTCCGGCGAGCGTGCCGGCCACGCCGGCGATGAGCAGATTCTCGCGGTCGGCCGTCGCCCCCGCCACACCCACCACGATGCCCGCCGTCGAGACGATGCCGTCGTTCGCGCCGAGGACACCCGCGCGCAGCCAGTTCAGTCGGCTGCTGGTGCTCTGGCCATGGGGTTCGGGACGCGGAGCGGGTGCTGGAGCGACCGTCGTCATCGGGATGGGTGAATCGACGGTGGCGTGGCGCGGTGCACGCCTCCGGCGGTGCGAGAAGGACACCATCCTGCCTCGCGATGCCCGGCGACGCCCCGCATCCACGGGTGACGCGACGCCGTCATGGCGTCACCCCTCCTGTCATGATGACGATTCTTCGGGTGCGAAGTCGAGCGACGCCGAGTTGATGCAGTAGCGGAGCCCCGTCGGGTTCGGACCGTCGGGGAAGACGTGCCCGAGGTGCGCGCCGCAGTTCGCGCAGGTCACCTCGGTGCGCACCATGCCGTGGCTCGTGTCCTCGTGGAGCGTGACCCCGTCGGTCTCCATCGGCTGGTAGAAGCTGGGCCAGCCGCTGCCCGACTCAAACTTCGTGTCGCTCGAGAAGAGCGGCTCGTCGCACACGATGCAGCGATAGGTGCCGGCATCGTGGTTGTCCCAGTAGACACCCGTGAACGCACGCTCGGTACCGGCCCGCTGGGTGACGGCGTACTGCTCGGGCGTGAGGCGCTCGCGCAGCTCGGCTTCCGTGGGGATGCGCTTCTCGGACATGGTCTCTCCCTTTCACGTGGCGCCGTCGGGCGACGCTTTCCCCACCGTAGCGCAGGATCCCCGTTAGGACGCCTTTAGTTCAGGCTCGCCGGAGCCCGTTGGGGGCACCATCTCGGGCCGCGTGGACCACCCTGCGTCAGAATCCGCGGGCACGCGGTTCGCGGGATGACATATCCGTCGACCGCCACGATCCAATGGAGGCCACGCGATGAAACCACTGGAGATCTCGGCACTCGGCCCCGGGCGGCCGCCGATCGACACGCTGCTCGGGAACACGCGCCGGCTGGAGGAGGTCGGCTTTGACGCGCTCTGGTACTCGGACCACTTCCTCCACTGGTTCCCGCCGGAGGTGTGGACGCCCGACATCACACCGCTTGCGAACATCATGAAGACACCCCACGACTTCATGGACCCGATGATCCTCATGGCCGCGGCCGGGGCCCAGACCGAGCGCATCCGCGTCGGCACCGCCGTGACGGACGCCATCCGCCGTCATCCGGCCGTCCTCGCGCAGACCTTCCTCACACTGGACCACACCACGAAGGGACGCACGATGCTCGGCATCGGCGTGGGTGAGGCGGAGAACATCCTGCCGTTCGGCTTTCCCTACGACCGCCAGGCGTCACGTCTCATCGAGGCACTCGAGATCATCCGGCTGCTGTGGTCCACCAGCGAGCCCGTCGACTTCGACGGCGACTTCTGGTCGCTGGACCAGGCGATCCTCGGCATGGAGCCCTACGGCGACACCCCTCCCGAGATCTGGGTGGCCGCGCACCGGCCGCGTGTGCTTGGCGCGGCGGGCCGTCTGGCCGACGGATGGATGCCGGTGATCCTCGAGGCGGACGAGTACAGACGGCTCCTCGGCGACCTGCGCTCGTCGGCGAACGACGCCGGCCGCAACGGCGACGACATCACGGCGGGCATGTTCGTGTGGATCGTGGTCGATGAGGACCACGACGTGGCCGAGCGACTCATCGACACGACGCTGATGCGGTTCATCGCGCTCACCGCGCCCGACGAGGAGTACGCCGCCGCCGGCGTCGATCCGCCCACGGGCAGCTGGGGGCTCATGAACTACGTGCCCACGCAGTTCACGCGCGAGCAGGGGCTCGCCGCGGCGGCCGCCGTGCCGGAGGATGTGCTGCGCCACTACTTCTTCTGGGGCACCCCGGACGACATCGTCGAGCGCCTGCGCCCGTTCCGCGAGGCGGGCCTCGAGCACGTCTATCTCGTCAATGTGACGCCGCTGGCCGACCCCTCGAAGGCCGTATCGTCCACCCTGCTCACCGACGAAATCATGCGGGGGCTGCGGACGTTCGACTGACCACTGTGGTCAGGCCCTCCGCTCGGGGTGCCAAGTCGCCATGTGGTCACGGTGGCGGTCGGTGAGCGGCTCGCCGGCGTAGAAACGGTCGTAGAAGTCGACGTCGACGTGGTGCGCCTGGAAGACCAGGCGTACGAACATCGGATCGATGAACGCCGGGAAGCGCCCGTACGTCTCGTTCACGTACGTGCAGAACGCGGTGACGATCTCGATCGTCTCGTCGGTGGGATACGGGCGCGCCCGCATCACATCGCCGGCCTGCGCGAACGCCGACGGCTTGTCGGACGCCTCGGACCACCCGTCCAGGTAGCGCTGTACCGCGGCCGCCATGTCGGGGACATACGGCGGGCAGAGCGCCTCCAGATGTCCGTCCAGGCCCACCGGTACGGGCTTCACCGCGTGCCGCGGCGTGTGCTCGGGTGTGACGAAGCGGAAACCGAACCCGGCGTGCGCGGGATCGATGCCGAGAAGGTGGTGCGGAAGGAACCCGGTGAACGTCCACCCGCCGAGACCCAGTGCCTGCGCCGCGAGGGTCATGTTCTGGCAGATGAACGCACCTTCCACGTTGAGGCTGGTGAGCACGCGCTGCTCGAGGTCCATGAGCGACAGCTCCACGGCCCCCAGCCGGCCCCGTTCGATCCACGGGTCCAGGCCGCAGCTCCGACCGCCCGAGAGTTCGTCCACGATCGAGAACCGGTTGATCTCGTCGAAGTAGATGAAGAGCAGCGTCATGTACTCGACGGTGGTGTCGGTGACCGGGACGAACAGGGTGCTGCCCGCCTGGTTGGCGTTCCACGCATTGAAGCCGAAGAGCCCGGGCTCACCACGCGGCAGGTCGGCACGCCCCTCACCCAGCCGGACGGTCGCGTCACGGAACCGCTGCGCCAGAGCCTCGCCGACCCGGTCGCGCGTCCCCTCGATGGCGCGCACCTCGGACGAGGTGGCGTCCTTCAGGCGCGTGAGGAACGTGCCCCGGTCATTGGTGAAGATGAGCTCGGTGGAGTGCGAGTTGCACGATGACGGCCAGGAGCGCCCCTGGAACCCGTGCATCCAGGCGATGCCGTCGGTGGGCAGGTCGCTGAGCGCAAGCCCGGTGACCCCGGTGCCCAGCCAGACGAGGAACGCCTCCTCCAACTCGCCCAACGGCACGGGCGCGTGCGGCGACTGATAGGCGAGCGGCCCGTCGAGAACCCGCATCCCCAGCCCCACGCGACGTGAGCGGCGGCTGAAGACGGTCTCGGCGAGCGGAACGTCGAGGGCGTCGAGGAAGGGGGTCAGATCGTCCAAGGGGGCTCCTTTCCCCGCAACCTTCGCAGACCGCCGGGATGGTGTTCGTCCTGCAGGACGCGCGGCGCCTTTGGATCGGGCGCTGGACCGGGAAGGCGATCCGCATGAGGTGCTTCCTGGTCCGCGTCCGCCGCGTCCACGATCGTCGGCTCACGACATCAGCGGTCGGCGAACGTGACACGCCCCCAGAGAAGAATCCGCAGGCGTTCCTCACCCGCGGGCGACGGCGGCAGCCAGAAACCGCGGCCAGGTGGCCACGTCATCGCCGGTGTACGCCACCACAAGCTCTGCGTTCGGTAGCAGGGACACCAGTGCCTCGGCTGTCGACAGGGGGTGGGCCGGGTCATCGATCCAGGCGAGCACAGTGGTGGGCATGCGGAGCCCGGCGATCTGCGAGGGATCCGGCAGATCGCTCGCGGCGGCTCCGCGGAACACCGCCGGCAGGATGCGCTCCGCCACCTCCGGCCAGGGTTCGGGGTGCCCCACGGTGGCGGGTGGCCGGGGGCTGTCGGCGTTCGCCCGAACCCATGCACCGAGATCGTGCTCTTCGATGAACCCCGCCGCCTTCGCGTACTCCTCGGCCTGCGTGACACGCGTGTCCCACGCGGTGGGAGGCAGAAGCAGCGTCAGTCCGGAGAACCGAGCCGGGTCCCGGACCGCCGCGTGCAGCAGCGTGCCCGTGCCCATCGATGGCCCGACGCCGTGCACCCGCTCACCGGGGAAGTAGTGGTCGAGCAGATACAGCAGGTCGTCGGCGAGCGCCTGCCAGGTGTAGTCGGAGGCGACCGCCTCGCCCGAGGAGTGGCCGTGCCCGCGCGCGTCGTAGCGGAGCAGGCGCGTACCGCTGAGGCCGCGTCCGAGATCGAGGTCGAGCAGGCGGTCCCGGTACCGGCTCGAGGTGAGGCCGTGCAACTGCACGACGGGGTGGCCACCCTCATCGGACAGATCGGTCTCGATCGCAGCTCTCGGGATGTGGAACGTGGACATTGGACGATATTCCTCTCCGCGGGAGAGACTAGGCCGCGGAAAGGGTCGCGGCGGGTATCCATGAGTCGAAGAATCCTGCGGTAAGACTCGCCAGACCGACAGAGAACCACCGATTCGGTGGAACTAGGGTGCCACCATGCGGCTAACCAATGTTGCGCATCTGCGTCTGCCGTTCGGCCGGCTCATGGGCTACGACGTCTCCGTGTCACGCCCGGGAGACCCACTGCCCGTGTCCTTCGATCAGCGGCGACATGTCGGCGTGGGCGATCGCGCAGGGTCCTGGATGGCGCTGTCGTTCAAGCTGCGCGAAACCGTGCCGCGCGAGCACCTGGAGCGTGCGTGGCTGAGCGTCGTCGCGTGCCACGGCACGCTGCGCTCGGTGTTCGTACGAGGAGACGGGATCACGAGCGAGCTCGGGGAGATCGAGCTACGCGAGGTGCGGGTGTCGCGGGGCGCGTGGGTGGAGCACCCGATCGCACCTGGGCAGGCCGTGAACGATGCGGTGCGCGAGGTCCTGGATCGTTACTGCTCACCCTTCGACCGCCCCTCGCACCGCATGTGCATACTCGAGACGGCCGATGGCCCGACGATCGTGTTCGGAGCCGATCACTCCCACGTGGACCTGTGGTCGATGCTGGTGATCGCGCGCGACTTCCTGGGGTCACTCGCGGCGGTGACCGACGGGCGAGAGCCCGAGCTGCTGCCCGCGCCCGCGTTCGCGGAACACACCCTCGCGCTGCAGCGCCGCCCCGCAGCGCCCGACGAGGTGCGCCGGCGCTGGATGGAGATCATTGAGGCGGGCGGGGGCGTCATGCCGCAGTTCCCGTTGCCGCTGGGCGAGCCGGGGCCGCAGGCGGAGCGCGTCGAGGTGCGTGACGTCTTCGGTGTGGAGAGCAGCGCCGTGTTCGAGGCGGCGGCGCGGACGGCGGGGGTATCGACGCTGACGCTCGCGGTGTCGGCCATGACCGCCGTCACCCAGGAGATGGCCACCGTACCGCTCCGCGCGATCTTCCCCGTGCACAGCCGCTACGAGGAAGCCTGGCACAACTCGGTGGGCTGGTTCATCACGAACTCGGTGCTGGAGTCGGCGGATCCGGATCCCGCGGCGTGTGCCGCGGCGGTGAAGGAGGCCGTGCGCCTGGGATCCTGGCCCCTCGCACCGCTCCTCGAACCCTGGGGCGGCATGCCCGAGTCGCCCGGGATGTTCGCGATCTCGTGGTTGGACCTGCGGCGGCTTCCGGTGCGCATCGACGCCGTCGAGCTGGAGGCGCAGTACGTGGGAGCGACGATACGCACCGACGGCGTGATGCTGTGGTTCGTTCTCGACGAGCAGGGATTGCACCTGCGCTGCCGCTACCCGGACACGCTCGACGCGCGTCGGAGCGTGGGCGGCTGGCTGGACGCGCTCGTGGCCCGTATGCGCAACCACACGTAGTTCGTGGAGGCACCGGGCGCCCCTGGGGACCGCATCGACCCGCAGGGATCATCGTGGTCCCGGATGCCGGCGACCCCATAATCGTCCTATCGCCGAGATACCCGACGGTCATCGTGTCTCGGGATCGACGATGCGACCCGAGCCGAACCGCTACGAAGCGGTCAGTCGGCCTCGAGCGGCTCGATCACCGCGGGTGCACCGTATCCGTGGAGCACATCGGGGACGGCGACCGAGCCGTCCTCGCGCTGGTGGGTCTCGAGGATCGCGATCATCGTCCGGCCCAGTGCGGTGGCCGTACCGTTGAGCGTGTGCACCGGGACGGTGTTCCTGCCATCACGGAAGCGCGCCCTCAGCCGGCGGGCCTGATAGTCGGTGCAGTTCGAACCCGACGTGACCTCGCGGTAGCGTCCCTGCCCGGCCATCCACGCCTCGCAGTCGAACTTGCGGGCCGCCGACGCGCCCAGGTCTCCGACGGCGACGTCGATGACGCGGTACGAGAGGTGGAACTCCTGGAGGATCCGCTCCTGGAGGGAGAGGATGAACTCGTGCTCCTCCGACGACCGGTCGGGGTGGCAGAACGAGAACATCTCGATCTTGTCGAACTGATGCACGCGGAACATGCCGCGTGTGTCCTTGCCCGCGGCACCGGCCTCGCGGCGGAAGCACGACGACATCCCCACATAGCGCAGGGGGAGGTCCTCCACGTCCAGGATCTCCTCCTGGTGGAGCGCGGCCAGGGGCACCTCGGAGGTACCCACGAGATAGAGGTCGTCGGCCGCCGTCTCGTAGATGGAGGCGCGGTCGGTCGGGAAGAAGCCCGTTCCGTACATGGCCTCTTCACGGACCAGCACGGGAGGGATGACAGGCGTGAAGCCCTCGCCCTCGAGCATGTCGATCACGTAGGAGGTGATGGCCATCTGCAGACGGACCATGGGCCCGAGCAGGTAGACGAAGCGGGCGCCCGACGTGCGGGCGGCACGCTCGAGGTCGATGCCGCCGGACGCGGTGCCCAGATCGACGTGGTCGCGCGGGGTAAAGGCGAACTCGGGGATCCCGCCGACGGTGCGGATCAGGGCGAAGTCCTCCTCGCCGCCGTCGGGTGCCGCGTCCTCCGCGAGGTTGGGGAGCCCGAGCAGGATGCCGTCACGCTCCTGCTCGACGGCGCGCAGGGCGTCCTCGTCGGCCTTCAGACGTTCGCCCAGTTCGCGGGCGGCGGCCTCAGCGGCGGACGCATCCTCGCCTGCCTTCTTGGCGGCGCCGATGGCCTTGGCGGCCGTGGTGCGCTCAGCGCGGGTCGTCTCGACCGTCGTGCGCAGGGCACGGGCACGCTCGTCCAGTGCGAGCAGTTCATCGAGCCCGGCCTCCGCGCCGCGCCGGGCCAGCCCCGCGCGAACACGGTCGGGCTCAGCCCGTATCAGACGAAGATCGAGCAGCTTCGGTCAGGCGGTGGAGGAGGTGGCCGCCTCGGCAAGCGCGGCGCGTACGCCCTCGAGGTCGTCCCCGAACACGAATGCACGCCGGAGCCCGGTGATCTCGAAGACACGCCTCAGATGACGCTGGGGACAGACGACACCGAGGACGCCGCCGGCGGCACGGGCCCGGTTCAGCAGGCTGACCAGGGCACCGAGACCCGACGAGTCGAGCAGGCTGACATCCGCCAGGTCGACGACCGTCTGCACCTCGGCCGGGTCGATCTGATCCGACTCCTGACGGAAAGCGCCGACCGTGTAGATGTCGAGCTCACCCTCCAGGTGAAGCACCACGATCTCACCTGCGTTGCGACGAGTGACTGTAAGGCCCATGCGGAACACTCTATCGCAACCCTCGTGGTGGACACCCGATGCCCGGTGCCGATTCGCGGCCGCGAATCGTGGCGAAATGCACGAGGGGCGGGGCGATCCGAACGATCGTCCCGCCCCTCGGCGAGGAAGCTCTGGTGGCCCGTTTCGGGCCGTGCTCGCTACTGGAGGCTGAGGACGTACGCGACCACGTTGGTGAGGTCGTCACCGGTCGCACTCGCGATCGGCGGCATCGCCCCACCGCCCTCGACGATCTGCTTCTCGACCTGCTGGGCGGTCCAACCGATGCCCTGCAGCGACGGACCCGCACCCTGAGCCGTTCCGCCCGCGGGATGACAGGCCTGGCAGGAGGTCTCGAAGAAGGTCCTGCCGGCGGCCACGTCACCTGCGGGAGCCGGAGCGGCACCCGTTGTCGGAGTCTCCGCCGTGGGAGTCGGAGCCGGGGCCGGGGCCGGTGCCGGTGCGGGCGCCGCGTCACCCGAGAGGCCGGCGACATAGGCGGTCACGTTCTCGAGGTCCGCACCGCTGACGTTGACGGGAGGCATGGCGCCGCCACCCTCGGTGATCTGCTTCTGGATCTGCTCGGGGGTCCAGCCGATGTTCTCGAGCGATGGACCGGCACCCGGCGCGGTTCCGCCCGCGGGGTGGCAGCCCTGACAGCTGGCCTCGAAGACCGCCTTGCCGGCGGCCGTGGGGTCGTCCTCGCCCCCACCGGACGGTGAGGTCGGGATCTGGCCGTTGGTGATGGTGATGGCGTCGGTCGGCGTCCGCGCGGCGTCGGGATCTGAGCCGCCACAGCCCGCACCGAACACGACGAGCGCGCCGAGGGCTGTCGAAGCGATTATCGCCTTCACCGCTTTCATACCGAAACCTCCGAGATCAACACTGGTTCGGCCCACTCTACCCTGTTCGACGCCGCGATCTGGCAACGCGCGTGACGAAATTCGTCATCGGCGCAAGGGGCGTCGGTCATCACTGGAGACCGACCAGGTACGCCGTCACGTCGTCCAATTCGGTGCCGCCGACGAGGTTCGGAGGCATGGACTGCCGGGGGCTCACGATCTGCCGGCGAATCTGGTCCGCCGTGAATCCCGCTTCGGCCAGCTTGGGGCCCGCACCCGCCTCCGCCCCGCCCGCCGGGTGGCACGTCTGACAGGACTGCTCGAAGATGGTCCGTCCCGCGTCCGCGTCGCCGGCGACGGTGTCGGTCCGCACGGTGGTCGTCTGGATCGTGGGCGTGGTACTCGTGACCGAGACGGGCGGGCTCACCGCGGGCGGCTCGTCACCGCCACCGCAGGCGGCCGGGACGGTCGCGGCGATGAGCGCGCCAACCGCGATCACCCCTCTCACCCGTGCCCGCACCCGTTCCTCCTTGACGATCGCCGTCCCCCCGGATCGACGAGAGCCAACCATAACGCAGGATGAGCCCGGATCCCGCGGCGTTCGACCGAGGGGCGGTATCCTTCGAGACCTGATTCGCGACTGTTCGGGATACACACCGCAGCTGGGCGACGGCGCCTTCGTCCACGATCGCGCCTGCGTGATCGGGCGCGTCCGCCTGGGAGCCCACGCCTCAGTGTGGCCCAACGCCACCATCCGCGGCGATACGGACCGGATCACGGTCGGCGCGAGATCGAACGTGCAGGACGGTGTGGTCCTCCACGCGGACGAGGGTGTCCCGTGCACCATCGGGGATGACGTGACCATCGGTCACCTCGCCTGTGTCCACGGCTGCCGGGTGGATGACGGCGTCCTCATCGGAATCGGCGCGATCGTCCTGAACAACGCCCACATCGGGTCGGGGTCGATCATCGGCGCAGGCGCACTCATCACCGAGGGGACCGTCATCCCACCCGGGTCCCTCGTGGTCGGATCGCCGGGTCGACGCATCCGCGACACGTCCGACGAGCAGCGCGCCGGCATACTCGCGAGTGCCGCACACTACGTCCACATGATCGACGTGCACCGTGAATGAGGACATCACCGGGACCATGCCCCTCCGCACGGCGCCCGGCGCGTCGTTCGAGCTGTTCGCGGGCCTGGATCCCCCGGCCTCCCTGGAGGGGAGCCTTCGCGCCATCGCAGAACGTCTGCGCGAGACGTTCGACGTCGACATCGTCGTCATCCGGGCGCAGGACGAGGACGGCCTCCGGGTCACGCGCGCCTACAGCACCGACGGCCCGGAGCTGCGCCGGACCCTGGGCAGCGCACTCGCCGCCTTCCGCCCCGAGACCGCCGACCTCGGTCTGAGCGACCTGCGGGGCGGGCACGCGATCGTCTGGCCGGATCTCGGACGGACGCCCGCCGTGCTCGCACGGATCGCCGAGATCGAGGACGGCGGCATCGACGTGACCGCGGCGCGGCAGGCCATCCACAACGCCAGCGGCGTGGCCATGCCGCTGCGGACACCGGGCAACCCCGGGCTCGGCGCCGTCGGGATGATCAATCTGAGCGGCCGCCCGCCCATCGGGCACCGCGAACGGGTGGCGATCGAGGCCCTGGCCCCGCAGATCAGCCTGGCCGTGCAGAACGCCCTCCTGCGCGACCGCCACAACCGCAACCGGCAGGTGATGGAGGCGCTCCTCGCCACCACGCAGAACGGGATCCTGGTCATCGACAACGAGGGGATGATCCGCCTCGTGAACCGGGCGTACGGCGAGCTGCTCGACATACCGACGGATCGGCTGTCCGGGCAGCCGGCGGAGACGGTCCTGCGCGACCTGGTCCGCCCGCGCTTCGCCGATCCCGAGAAATACGAACGCATCGCCATCCGCATCGAGGACAAACCGGACGCCGGCCTCCGCGACCAGCTGGAGACGGTGGACGGGCGGGTACTCGAGCGCTTCAGCGCCCCCGTGCGCGACTCGGACGGGCAGACCCTCGGCCGAGTGGTCATCCTGTCGGACATCACGGTCCGTCATCGCGCCCTCATGGATGCGCGGTCGCTGGCCCGCGAGAACGCCGAACTCCTGCAGCGTGAGGAGGAGCGCGCACAGGAGGAGCTGACCGTCGCCCGCGCCGCACACATGCTGGCGTCGGCGCTCACCCGCACGGACATCCACAACCACCTCGTCGACCAGGTCGGTGCACTGATGCCGACCGCGCGGATCGTGCTCTTCGACGTTCGACGCCGGGGCGACATCATCGCCGCGACCACCCGCGGCTTCCCGCCGGGCACCGACGCCTCACGGCTGCGCACACGCCGCGGAACCGGCGTGGCGGGACGCGTGGCCGACAGCCGGCGCATGCTGGTGTGCCACGACGTCGTCGCCGAGCCGAACCTCAACCTGGATCCCCTCGAATCCGCCGGAACCCGATCGGTGGCCGCCATCCCCATCGAGCTGGCGGACCGAGCGTACGGGGTGCTGGCCGTCTACTCCCCCGAGGTGCACGCCTTCGACGAACGCCTGTTGCGGGTGGCGCAGGAGCTGACCCAGCATGCGGAGGCGGCGATCCAGAACGCCCTCCTGTTCGAGCACGAACGCCGGATCGCCGAGGGACTCCAGGACGCGCTGCTCGCGGAGGAGCCACCCGTCGTGCCCGGCCTCGAGATCGCCACCCTCTACCGCGCGGCGGGTGGGGCGATGGTCGGAGGCGACGTCCACAACGTGTGGCTGCTGCGCCCCGGTCTCGTGGCCGTGTTCGTCGGCGACGTCGCCGGCAAGGGCATCCCCGCGGCCGGCACCACGGGCATGGTGCGTTACATACTGGAGGGCCTGGCCGTGCGGGAGCACGACCCCGCCGCGCTCTTCGACCAGCTGTCGCCGATGATCGCCGGTCGCCTGGGCGACGCCGCGTTCGTGACGGCGTTCCTGGCGATCATCGACGTCGACACCGACCAGATCATCTGGACCAACGCCGGGCACCCGCCGCCGATCGTGGTGCGCGCCGACGGTTCGTCGCACACCCTGGACGCTCCGGATCCCCCGCTCGGATTCCTCGACGAGAGCCCCTACCGCGTGCACCGGGAACCCTTCGACACCGGCTCACTCCTCGTGGTCACGACGGACGGCATCACCGAGGCCGGTCCGCCGCACGATCAGTTCGGCGAGGAACGCTTCGACGAAGCCGTCCGCACCCTCGCCGACCTCGCGGTGCACGACATCGCACACGGCGTCTACAACGCGGCCCGGCGACACGCCCAGAGCCCCATGCACGACGACGTCGCCCTGGCCGTGGTGCGACGCACGGAGCGCTAGGGAGCCGACGGAAGGGCGTCACGTTCTCCTCCGCCGGGTGAAGGAGAACGTCGACCTCGTGCCGTCTGCCGAACCGACGCCCGCCGCCGCGGGACGGTGGATCGACACCGGCCACGACGCCTGCCGGATCGAGGCCGGCCGTTCGATCCGTTGCCCGGAAACGCATCCGGGGTGGCCGATCGGCCACCCCGGATGCGCAACCGGATGAACTGTGACGGGTCCCCTACGTGAGCGAGTACTCGGGGCCCGAGCCGCCCTCCGGCGGGGTCAGCTGGCCGCCCTTGGCCGTGATAGCGCCGCACTGCACGCAGTTGGAGGGGTTGACATGGACCTCGACCATGCCGCCGTCCAGCTCCTCACCGACCTCGTACACCTTGGCCGGACACATCCACTCCCAGGTGAGCGCGAGTTCGCGCGGCACGTGGGTCTGGATGCGGATGTGGCTCGGCTGGTCGTCACGGGTCTTGTTGCCCGAGAGGAAGACGCTGGAGAGCTTGTCGAACGTGTAGCTGCCGTCCGGCTTCGGGTAGCTCTTGAACCGCGTGCCCTCGAACACCGGGGCCTGGGCGTCCGAATCGTGGTGGACGTGCTTGGGCACACGGCCTCCCGTCGCGGTGACCATCGCCGTGACGTACCCGCCGTAGAAGAAGCTGCGCTGGAAGGCGGGCCGGATGTTCCGGACCTTCCAGAGGTCCTTCCAGATGAAGCTGTTCTGGATCTTCTCGCTGTAGCCCCAGAGGCCCGTGGTCTGGGTCTCGGTCTCGGTCTTGAGCGACTCGTAGATGGCCTCGGCGGCCAGCATGCCCGACTGGATGGCGTAGTGGACACCCTTGAGGGCGGCCATGTTGACGAAGCCGGCAGCCTCACCGCAGAGAACGGCGCCCGGCACGTGGAAGCGGTTGGGCAGCGCGTAGAAGCCGCCACCGGAGATCGTCTTGGCACCCCAGGCCACACGACGCCCGCCGTCGAGGATGGACCGCACGAGCTTGTGTCCCTTGAACTCCTGGAGGAGATCATGAGCCGAGACGGTGGCGTCGGCGTAGTCGAGGCCGACCACGAACCCGATGGAGACCTTGTCCTCGCCCATGGGGTAGAGCCACGACCCCCCGTACTCGCGGTACTGGGAGCCGAGGCGCAACGGCCATCCCACCGTGTGGATGATCTTGTCGAGGGCCTTCGGGACCTCCCAGACCTCCTTGACACCCAGTTCCCAGGTCATCGGTGCCTGGTTCAGCTCGAAGTGCTTGCGCAGGATGCCGGCGATGTGCCCCTGGGTCCCCTCGCAGACGGCGGTGACACGGGCGTGCAGTTCCATGCCGGGCTCGAACGTGCCGAGTTCCTCGCCCTCCTTGCCGCGTCCCTTGTCGCCGGTGACGACACCCATGACGCGGCCCTGGTCGACCAGGAGTTTCTGTGCGTCGGTCTCGGGGAGGATGTATGCACCCAGCTCCTCGGCCTGCTCGCTCATCCAGCGGCCGAGCTGGCTGAGCGAGACGACCCAGTTACCGTGGTTGCGCATCGCCGGCGGCGGAGGCATGCGGAACGCGGACTTCCTGGTGAGGAAGTAGACGCCTTCCTTCTTCACCTCGGTGAACAGCCCCAGATCGAAGTGGTCGAGGTCCGGGAAGAGCGACTTGAACGGACCGGGGCGCATGACCGACCCGGAAAGGAGATGCGATCCGGTGGTCTTGCCCTTGTCGACCACGGCGACGGGAACCTCGCCCAGCCGCTCGGCGGCAGCGGGGTCCTCGGCGAGGAGCTGACCGAGACGTACGGCACCGGCCAATCCGGACGGCCCTCCGCCGACGAACAGGACTCCGACGTCGATGCGCTCGTCCTCGCCCGCGGTGGGGCGCACGACGTAGTCGGATGCTCGGAAGCGTGGTGGATAGTCGGCCGGAACGGTGCTCATGACGCCCTCGGAACGGTGGATTGCATTGACGGGACCCGTACTTTACGCCACCGCCATGCTCGAAATACTGCGCGCATCACGCGACCGGGGACCGGGAGTCGGTGCGACCGCCGACGGTACGATGCCCTCATGACCGCGCCCGATGCCTCCGAGGACGACACTCCCCCCGTCAGCAGGCGCACGGTCATCATCGGCGTCATCGTCGCGGCGCTGCTCGGAAGCGCACTGATGGCCGGAATCCTGCGAATGGGCGACGACGTCGACTTCGCACCGGTGCATCTGGACGGCACCGACCCTGCGCCCGAGGTCGCGGGGAAGAACCTCATGACCGGTCAGCCGCTCGCGCTCAGCGACTTCCGCGGCACGCCCGTGGTGATCAACGTCTGGGCCGAATGGTGCCTGCCGTGCCGTGAGGAGGCGCCCGCGCTGCGTGAGTTCGCGGCGCGTCATCCGGACGTGGCGATGCTCGGGATCGGTTCGGAGACCGAACACCCGATCGCGCAGCGCTTCAACACCGAGATGGGATGGACCTACCCGTCCATCTACGACGCGGGTAACCGCATCGCGATGGGGGTCCTCAAGATCGGCACCTTCCCCGCCACCTACTACGTGGACGCGGACGGGATCATGCGCGGCAAGACCGCCGGCCCGGTGACGCTGGAGCAGTTGGAGGACGTGGCCCGCCGCCTGAAGGAGCCGGTCGCCGCCACCACCCCGCCGTGAGCCGGGCCCGGGCGGCGCCCATCAGGTGTCCGACCGGGTCACGGATGCCAGGACGACCGGTGCCACGACGGCCTGAGCGCCCCGGCATCCTCGCTCGCAAGCCCTCAACGCTCCCGACGGGAGCGAGAGGTCGTCCCATCAACCGGGCCACACTCCGCGCCGGCATGGCCAGTCCATGATCTCGGGCTCTCGCGTCCGCGTCGCAGACCCGAACGCACATCCTCAGCCTCGTGGGCGCCGGGACGCGCCGCCGCGCCCCACCTACCGGATGGTCATGAGGTCGACCACGAAGATGAGGGTCTCGTTCGGCTTGATCACCCCACCCGCACCCTGCGCGCCGTAGCCCTTGTCGGGCGGGATGGTGAGCCTGCGGCGTCCGCCGACCTTCATACCGGCGACACCCTCGTCCCAGCCGCGGATGACCTGCCCCCTGCCCAGGGCGAACGTGAACGGGTTGCCGCGATCCCACGACGCATCGAACTCGCGGCCCGTCGACCACGAGACGCCCACGTAGTGCATGACGGGCGCGCATCCCGCCACGGCCTCGGCACCGTCCCCGACCTCGATGTCCTCGATCAGGAGTTCCGTGGGCGGTTCGCCCTCGGGTACCGTGATCGTCGGCTTGGTCTTCTCGCTCATGTCTGATCCGTTCGTTGATGGTGGTCCGGAGCACGCGTGCACCCCGGTCGGTGGTTTTCGTCAGGCCGATGATTCTGGTGGGTCGACGGCGCACTCGATGAGGGCGGACCGGTCGCACCATTCGAGGGTCAGCTCGTGCGTGGCCTCCAGGACGACGCGCGGGGCCATGCCCGCCTCGTATGCCTCCTGCCAACGCGGCGCGCACAGACACCAGCGGTCGCCGGGACGAAGACCGGGAAAGTTCATCGCCGGTTGCGGCGTGCTGAGGTCGTTGCCGACGGCGAGCGAGAACGCGAGGAACTCCTCGTTCATGATGGCGCACACGGTGTGCACGCCCATGTCGCCGGAGCCGGTGTCGCAGCACCCGTCACGGTAGAAACCCGTGAGGGGCTCATGCGAGCAATCCGCAAGCTCGGTTCCGAGAACGTTGCGCGGCATGGAGTGAGCCTACCTGCCCCGCCCCGTCCGGGATGCACTCACGATCCACGGGCACATCGGGGGACGACTGCATCTCTGGCGAAGTGCCCCTCTCCCGGCTCGGTCATCTCATCCAAGATCTGTTTGGATAAATTGTCCGCCGGGAGTTGCCGCGGCCGATGTGTCCCTCCCGGTACCCGCACCGGCCGGATCCTGTCTGAGCCCGGTCTCGACCACACCCGAGGCATGAATACACGCGATGCCCTCAACCGAGCCGCCGTGGAGGTACCCGTGATGACGACGCGAGACGCGATCGTTCCGTCCCCCACGCCCGGCCGGGCAGGCGCATCGGCGTGGCTGGTGGTCACGGGGTCGGGCTTCATCCTGCTGGGCGGGCTGGTCGCCGCACTCACCGGCCCGCTGGAGTGGGGTCGGGGAAGCTGGCTGGCGGCGTACATGGTGCTGGTGTGCGGAGTCGCCCAGTTCGTGATGGGACGGGCGCCCTCGTGGTTCGGCCGGCCCACGTCGAACAGGCTGGCCTGGACGCAGCTCGCCGGATGGAACATCGGCAACCTCACGGTGATCGGCGGTACGCTCGCCGAGCTTCCGAACGTGGTCGACGTCGGCGGCGTGGTGCTCCTCGTCATCCTCGTCGACATGCTGCGCGACGCGATCCGACGTCCCGGCCGGGATACTGGCGCTCCGGCAGGCGCGGGCGGCGCGCCGCCCGCCGCAGCATGGATCGGTCGTCAGGGATGGTGGGCGTACCGAGCACTCCTCGTGCTGCTCATCGTGAGCGTTCCCGTCGGACTCGTTCTCGCCCATCTTCGCGGCGGATGAGTTTCGCGTCGTACGAGTGCTTCACGACCGAGACGTGCGTCCGCACCGGATGACGTCGACGGCGCGGACGCGGGTTGATCCGCGGCGACGGCACTCCCTCATGGCGCGGCTGCGTGCCACGGCCAGGGTGCGGGCCCGTCCGAACGAACCCCAGGCACCGTTCCGGCTCCAGGCGACGGCCCCGCAGCCGTTTCGATACCAGGTCACGCGCTGACAACGGCGTCCTCCGTGCGCCCGGCACGACTGCAGGGCGCGTGCGCTCGCCCGGTCGAGCGTCGCGTAGTTGTACGAGTACCCGGCAGCGCCGTTGTGGCGGTCGAGGGAGATGGCCCCGATGACAACGCCGAAGCACACTCGTCCTACTGACGATTTGGTGAGCCATCCTGGCATGGGCGAGGATTCCAGCAGCGCTTTCGCCTGCGCGAAACACATCGTTGCCGGTGCGGTCCCATCACTGCGGCATTTCCCCGTGCAATCGCCGGAACCGGCCGTCAGTCGCAGCCGGAGGTCTGCGCGCCTGGTCCCACCACGGTGTACCGGACGCAGACGAAGGCCCGGTTCTGTGCGACCTCGGCCAGCTCCAGATCGAACCGGCGTGGAAACACCGGCCGGCCCGCACCCAGCGTGACCGGCGCGATCGACGCGATCACCTCGTCCAGCATCCCGGCATCGGCGAACTGTCCGGCCAGGTCACCGCCCCCGACGACCCAGACGTCACGACCGTCTGCAGCCTCCACGAGCGCCTCGCGGTGCTCGGCCGGGGTTCCCGAGACGATCCGCACGGAGTCGGCCGCGGGCTCCAGATCGCGATGGGTGAACACCAGACACGGAAGGTCGTATGGCCACGATCGCCCGTGCTCGGTCTCGTGGTCGACCACCCACCGGTATGTGGTGGCGCCCATGACCATGGCACCGATCCCGGCGATGAACGCCCCATAGTTCATCGGGCCGTCCTCGTCGATGGGCTGGCTGAGGAGCCAGTCGAGGTTGTCGGCGTCGTCCGCGATGAACCCGTCCAGCGTGGTGGCGGTGTAGTAGCGGAATCGTGTGCTTCCCATCGCGGGCCTCCGGCTCTTTGACGACCGACCGTTCGTTCGGATGCCGATCATAGGTTCGGCGGGTGGTGCGAGGGCACGTCCACCCCCGTTGCGCACAGCCACCGTGGTACGCGGCGCTCGCGCCTGCGCCGATGTCCCGCCGTCCCCACGGCCCGTGCCGTGGCGACGGCACGCGTCATCGACCGGTCAGCGCAGCGGATCGAATCGGGCGATTGCGGGGTCGACCTCGCCGGTGACGATCCGCTTGGCCAGCATCTTTCCGGTGGCGGGCCCCAGAACGATGCCCCACATGCCGTGTCCGCCGCCGACGAACACGCCGGGGGCGCGGGTCGCGCCCACCAGCGGAAGCCCGTCGGCGGTGACCGGGCGCGACCCCACCCATTCGTCCTGGCGCGCGTCGAGGTCCACCCCGGCCAGCAGTGTGCGGGCCTGGGCGACCATCGCCTGGATGCGACGCGGCTGCGGCGGCTCGTCGGGTCGACGGAACTCCATGGTGCCCGCGATCCGCAGACGCCCCTGGTACGGGGTGCAGGCGATGCGCTGGGTCGGCAGGTAGACCGGGTGCTCCACCGGACGTTCCGTCGCCACGGAGAAGGAGTACCCGCGGCCGGCCTGAAGACGGGTGCGTACGCCCAGCGGGCGGGCGAGCTGCGGCATCCATGCGCCCGTGGCGATGACGACGGAATCGGCCTCCACGCGGGACCCGTCCGCCAGTGTGACGGCGGGACGCGCACCGCCGTGCACGGCGGTGACCGCGAGGCCGGTGCGCAGGGTGGCTCCACGCTCCACGACGCTCGCGCCGAGGGCCTCCACGAAGGGACCGGGTTCCAGGAAGCGCTGGCCGTCGAGCCGATAGACGGTGGTCACCGCGCCGGAGAGGACAGGGCACGCGCCGCGGGGATCGTCGACGCGCGTGAGCGGCACGTCCTGCCCGTGCCGGATGACGCCGTCGACCTCCCGGAGGAATCCGGTCGCGTCCCCGGGCTTCGCGAAGGCGACGATGAACGGGCCCTCGCGCGTCCACGATCGCACCCCTCCGGCCTCGAGCTCGTCGAAGCATTCCAGCGCGATCCTGTCGATCGGGGTGAGCGCCGCCATCGTCCGATCCCAGGCGCGATGGGTGCCGTGGCCGGCGAACCGCGCGAGGAACGCCCACAGACCGGGATCCACGCGGAACGGGACGTGCAGTGCGGCGTCCGGGTCCAGGAGCGCCCTCGGCCCGTAGGTCCACAGGCTCCGGTCGGCGAGCGGGATCACCTTGCCGGGCGTCAGCCACCCCGCGTTCCCCCATGAGGCACCGGCGGCGACACCCGCGCGGTCGATCACCGTGACCTCCACGCCGTACTCCTGCATGTGCCAGGCGGTGGCCAGGCCCACCATCCCCGCACCGACGACGACCGAACGTGACACCGGACCTCCCCGCTTGTCGATTGGCGCCGGGACCGGCGCCCGTCTGCCGGACACCGCCGGCGAACCCCGTGGATTCAGCATGGCATCTCGACCCGACCAACCGGCTGGGGCACCCAGTCCTGGCAGCGCACCGGCCAGATCCACCCCGACATCGATCTGAGCCACAACGAAGCAACCCCACCCACCGATCACCGGGGGGCAGGGTTCTCTACTTCGACCGAATGGTGGAGCTAAGCGGATTCGAACCGCTGACCTCCTGGGTGCGATCCAGGCGCTCTCCCAGCTGAGCTATAGCCCCACGGGTCCGGTAAGGATACCGACTCCCTCCGCACCGCGCCACCGCGGCGCGGTGATCCCGCCCGGCACGCCTCGGCGTCCGACCAGCGCTGCCGCCACCTCCTGCCGGACATGCCCGCCACCATCCATGCTCAAGGATCACGCGCGTGCCCAGGACACCGACGCCATCGCCACCACGGGCGGCCCGCGTCGTCTCCCCGTCGCTACCCGCCGCAGTGGTTCGCGTTCGGGTCGAACCGCGGGCGACCGATCCTGTCTCCCGTCGCACCACACGAGTGGATGGACCGCACCATACCGTCATGCAGACGACGTTCGGACGGGACAGCGCTGTCGTCCATCATGTCACGCCGACAGATTGTGGGCGGAACGACGCCGCTACGGGTCTTGCCGCGGACGGCAAGGACCGGTAGATTGCCAGCGCGAAGCCCGCGTACCGCCTCATGAGGGGTCGGGCCTCGACCACATACCTGACGCCAGGAGAGGCCCGATGTCCACGACCGCCGACCGCGCCACGAACCGCCCGTCGCGAACATTCGGAGTCCGCGCGCTGGGACTCCTGTCGGCGCTCACCCTGACCGCGATCCTGCTGGTCGGCCCCGCGGGTACCCGTGCCGAAGCCGCGGCACCCAAGCCCACCAAGATCACGCTCGCGGCCACCACGAAGCTGCTCGCCGTCGGTCAGTCCTACACCGCCACGGTCAAAGCGGTCACGCCGCCCAAGGCCTCCAGGGGCGTGACGTGGACCTCGTCCAACACGAGGATCGCCACCGTCACCGCGGCAGGACGGATCACGGCCCGTCGAGCGGGCGTCGTCACCATCAGGGCGACCTCCAAGGCTTCCCGCAAGGTCACCGCCAGGCTCACCGTCACGGTCAGTCTGAAGCCCACCGCCATCACCCTCACTCCGGCCGCCGCGACCCTCACGGTGGGTCGGGCCGTCCCCGCCAAGGTGGCGACGATCACCCCGGCGAAGGCGAACCGGCGGGTGAAGTGGACATCGTCCAACAGGAGGATCGCCACCGTCACCGACAAGGGCGTCATCCGGGCGATCGGTCCCGGTACCGCGACGATCACCGCCGTATCCGTGCTGAACGCGAAGGCCAGGCGGACGATCCGGGTCACCGTCACCGGAAACGCGACGCCCCCGCCACCCGTTATCGATCCGAAGCTCCTCGGAACCTGGAACCTGTTCATCTCGAACGCCGGCTCTTCCTCGACCTACGGTGCCGACGGAACCTGGACGATAATTCTGATCTTCAAGGGCTCGTTTCCATATCAGCAGTTCTCGAAGGGCCGGTATCGCATCGAGGGCGGCAAGATCCACTACTCCGACATCGTCTACCAGGACCGCCGGAGCGACGATGACCCCTGGAGCGAATGGAAGCCGGCCGCCAACCCGAACCGGGTCGACAACTATGCGGTCGGCACCGACGAGTACGGCGACTACCTCGTCACGGAGGACGACCCCAACCCCGTCACGGCGGAGTCGGTGAAGCACCGCCGCAGCCAATAGTCGCACCGCGCTCCTGGGCCGGCCGGCATGGGCGGCCCAGGAACGCGGCCGGACGAGGCGGGTCGGTCCACCTGGGCGGCCCCGTCACCGCGGGGGTCGTGAGAGGTGGACGGAGCGGATGCGCGTCGCTGACCTCCCGGAGGGGTGATCCCCCACGGGTCCCATCACGGGCACCGAGCGCGATCGACCACGCCACCAACCCGCCGAGGGGCACCGCCCGCCCGACCCTGGCACCCTTCGTCGCGTGATCGATCTGCACTGCCACCTGCTGCCGGGCATTGACGACGGACCCTCCACCATCCACGACGCATTGAGGATGGCGCGTGTGGCCGTGGAGGACGGCACCACCACCATCGCCTGCACCCCGCACCGCCGGCCACGGTTCCCCAGCACACCGGGCAGGGTCGCCGACGCCGTCGTGAGCTTCCGCGAGCGGCTGGCCGAGGAGGGAATCCCCCTCGAGCTGGTGGCGGGCATGGAGATCGACATCGACGAGCTGCTCGCGATGGACGTGGAGGAGCGCGCCGCCTCCACGCTCGGCGACGGACCATGGCTTCTCGTCGAGATGCCGTTCCACGGGTGGCCCCTCAGCCTCCCGGGGCTCATGACCGAGCTTGAGATGCAGGGTCTCCGCACGCTGATCGCACACCCTGAACGCTGCTCGTCGGTGCAGAGGAACCCCGACCGCGTGCGCGACCTCATCGGACGCGGAGCCCTGGTCCAGGTGAACGCGGAGAGCATCACGGGAATGCTGGGCGACCAGCCTCAGCGCGCCGCCGAGCGCCTGCTTCGAGCCGGATACGTGCACGTGATCGCCTCGGATGCGCACACCCCGTCGCGCAGGCCACCGGGACTCACGGCGGCATTGCAGCGCGCCGCCGACGTGCTCCGCTGCACACCCGGCGACATCGCCTGGATGGTCGACGACGTCCCGCGGGCGATGCTCTCGGGTGACGACGTCCGCCCACCGCGGATCCCGGGAAGCTGATGGTCGAGTCCACGGTGCCGTGGACGTGGGGTGCGTCACCGGTGGATGCGGGGCGTCGTCGGAGGACGAGAGACAGGGGTGGCGTTCTCTCCGAGGACCCGGGGGTGCGTTCGTGCCGCCGGGGGTGGGCACCACACCGCGAGATCGTGGGAACAACCATCTAGAGTTCCGCCGATGCGCGTACTCGTCACCGGCGGAGCCGGATACATCGGAAGCCACACCGTCCTGCGCCTCCTCGAAGAGGGTCACGACGTGGCGGTGGTCGACAACCTCTCGAACTCCCATCCCGAAGCCCTGCGCCGGGTGGCCGAGATCACGGGCCGCGACGCGCCCCTCCACGAGGTGGACATCCGTGACGGCGACGGCCTGGCCCGGGTGTTCGCCGCATTCCGTCCCGACTCCGTCATCCATTTCGCCGGCCTGAAGGCCGTGGGTGAGTCGGTCGAGATCCCTCAGCACTACTACGCGAACAATGTCGAAGGGACGCTATCGCTGCTGCGGGTGATGGACGCACACGGCTGCCGCACCCTCGTCTTCTCGTCCAGCGCCACCGTCTACGGGCTGGCCGAGACCATGCCCCTTCGGGAGGACGCACCGCTGTGGGCCACCAACCCGTACGGGTGGACCAAGCTCATGATCGAGCAGATCCTCCGGGACGTGGCCGTCGCCGACGACCGGTGGCACGTCGCCCTGCTGCGGTACTTCAACCCGGTGGGCGCGCACGTATCGGGACGCATCGGCGAGGACCCCGCCGGCATCCCCAACAACCTGATGCCGTACATCGCACAGGTGGCCGTCGGACGGCGCGAGCATCTGTCGGTGTTCGGCGACGACTACCCCACGCCCGACGGCACGGGGGTCCGCGACTACATCCACGTGGTCGACCTGGCCGACGGGCACCTGGCCGCCCTCCAGGCGCTGCTCGGCCGGTCGGGCTGCCACCCGTGGAACCTCGGTACGGGCCGCGGATACAGCGTGCTCGAGATGGTGGCCGCGTTCGAAGGGGCAAGCGGCCGGCCCGTCCCCTACGAGATCGCGCCGCGCCGCTCCGGTGACGTGGCGACCTCGTACGCCGATCCGGCGCGTGCCCGTGACGAGCTCGGCTGGAGCGCCGATCGGACCGTGGACGAGATGTGCGCCGACACCTGGCGCTGGCAGAGCGCCAACCCCAACGGGTACGCCGACCCACCCGACGTGTAGAGCGATGGCTGGTTCCACGATCTCGTGGCGTGATGCACGCCCCCGGCGACGCCCCGCATCCACCGGTGATGCACCCCACATCCACGACACGGCGGAATCGACCATCGAAGTGACCGAGCACCCGAACCGATGATCCGGCTCGTCGTCGTCGACGCACCCGGCGAACCGGCACCATGGCTTCCCGAGACGGCCGTGGACGTGACGGAGCGGGCGTCGCACGGCGTCCGCTACGTCGAGTGGCTGGACGGGGGCACCACCGACCGCCTGATCGCCGTCGACGGGATCCTCCACGAGCCCCGCGGCAACCCGCCGGTATGGGAGCCCCGACGGCGGGCGGCGCTGAGGGCGCTCACCAAACTGGCGGCGTCGTCCGACGCCGTCGTCGCCGTCTCCGACGACGCCCTCTTCGCCACGCAGGTGCGCGACGCCGTCTGCGCCGCGCGTCCGGACCTCCTGCGGACGGCCCGCCACCGCCCGCCGCACGACGACACCCTCGACGACATCGACGACATGCAGAGCGAGTCGAACGCGCTGGCCCGTGAGATCGACGCGATCATCGCCCACATCCTCCATCGGGTGGACGCCGGACTGCGGCTCCAGGACCTGCCGGCACTCGACATGGTGGGCACAACCCCGCGCTCACGCTCCTCCCTCATCGCAGACGGCGTGCCGGAGGAGTCCCTGGTGCGGCTGGCCGAACACGGGTACCTGGTGGAGGACCCCGCGTGGCGATCACCCGCCGCCGACGAACTCCGCGCCCTGCTGCCCGCCGTGCTGCTCGACCCGCGCACCGCCGAGGCGTGCAGCCTGTGGATCGACGCGGTCGCACGCGGCATCCTCGACCGCCCGACGGGACGCGCACGCGTACGGGCACTGCTGGACGGGATCACGCCCCTCACGAAGCCCCGCGACTTCCACACCGGCCGGCTGGTGGGCCCATGTCCGCGCTGCGGTGACTGGATGGGGGGCACCCGTGAGCACATCCGATGCCTGGGGTGCGGTGAACGCTACGCACTACCCCGCGGAATGGAGGTCCGCGCCGTACCCGGACGCATCTGCCCCGTCTGCCGGGCTCCCCTCATCCGCCCGGTCGTCCGAGGACGCGATCACGCGATTCGCTGTCCGGATCGGGCAGGATGTCCGGAGGCGATGGACGCACTCCGATGAGCATCGATCAGAACGACCCCACGGACGAGATACTCGGACGGCTCCGCGACACCCAGGAGGTTGACGTCGACACCCTGACCCCGCCCGCCTGGGCGAAGCCGGCCGGGTGGATCCTCGACATCGCCATCGTCGGCCTCGTGATCGCCTCGGCCATCATCGCGAGCCCCTGGTGAGCGGTCGGTTCATCACCCTCGAGGGAGTCGACGGGTGCGGCAAGTCGACGCAGGCCCGGCTCCTCGCCGACGCGCTGCGCCGCGGTGGTCGCACGGCCATCGAGACACGCGAACCCGGCGGCACGCCGCTCGGCGAGGGCATCCGCGCGCTGCTCCTGGACGACGGACCCGTCGATCCCATGAGCGAGGCGCTTCTCTTCGCCGCCGCGCGGGCCCAGCACGTGCGCGAGCTCATCCGTCCGGCACGCCACCGCGGCGAGTGGATCGTCTGCGACCGGTTCGTCGACTCCTCGCTCGCCTATCAGGGCGTCGCCCGCGGACTGGGCATCGACGTCATCGAGGCCATCAACCGCCCGGCGGTCGACGGAATGCTCCCCGACCTCACCATCCTGCTCACGGTTCCCGTCGAGGTGACATCGGAACGTCGGCGGGACGAGCGATCCGACCGCATCGAGTCGGAGGGGCTCACCTTCCAGCGGCGCGTGGCCGCCGCATTCGACGAGATCGCCCATCTCAACCCGCACCGCGTCACGGTCATCGACGGCGACGACACCGAGGAGAACGTGCACGCACGGGTGATGCGCGCGGTGGAGGCGATGGCATGATCCCGCTCACCAACCAGCCGGTGGCCGAGCGGATCATCTCCCGGATCCTGGCCCGTGAGTGCCCGCCTCAGCAACTCCTCGTGTTCGGCCCTGCGGGCACCGGAAAGCGGCGCGCCGCACGCGCGCTGGCGTGGAAGCTCATCGATCCCGACGGGGTCCACGATCCTGACGAACCCTCCGTCGATCTCTCGGTGGTGACGGCGAGCGGCGCCTCCATCCGCCTTGAGGCCGATCTCGAGCCGGCCCTCGCCGACCTGTCGGCACGCCCTGTGGTGGGGGTGCGACGGGTGCTCATCATCGACGGCGCCGAGCGCCTGCGCGAGCAGGAGGGCGCACCGCGCATCCTGAAGCAACTGGAGGAGCCGCCTCCGCTCTCCCACGTCATCCTCGTCACGGATCACCTGAGCGATCTCCTTCCCACGATCCGATCGCGGTGCCTGCCGGTCCCCTTCCGTTCACCGGGCTGGAAGACCATCGCCGAACGGCTCGGCGAGAACGGCGTGGCCCCGGACGAGGCGGCCGCGCTGGCGCGCTCGCAGGGCCCGGCGGCGCTCTCGGCCAGCACGTTCGACCGAGCCATGCGACGTCTGGGGGTGGACCTCGCCGACCAGCTCCTGTCGGGTCGCGTTGCCGGTGCCACGCTCGTTCGAAGCATCCAGGGACGTATGGAGAGAGCGGCAGGTGCCGTTCATCTTGTCCTGACCAGCAAAGAGTCGGGAAAGCGACTGACGGAGAAAATCCGAGCGCGAATCGACGAGGAGACGGACGACAGGATGCGCGAGGCGCTCCGCCATGTGGAGCAGGAAGCCGCCAGCGACAACGTGTGGAATGGACTTGCCCGGGTTATTCGGGACCGGCTCGATACCGTCCCGAGTCCCGAACTCCTCGGACTCATCGACGAGGTCAGAGAGCTTGGTGGCAAGCGCGGCACGCGCACGGCGATCAAGCGTGCCGAGGATCAGAGCAAACGAGAACTCCGGCGTCTGCTGACCGACGGCTGGGCGCTCGTCCTGGACGGCGCCGCCGGCTACGTGGCGGACGCCCTGGCCGTGGCCCTCGGATCCGAGGGCACCGTGCGCCATCGCGACCGGCTGGACGCCCTCCGTCCCGTGTCGGTGCCGTCACGGGTCCGCGGACTGCAGCGCGCACTGGACGAGATCCAGCTGACACGATCCGAGATGGAACTCAACCCGACGCTCGACCTCGCCGTGGAGGCGCTCGCGCATCGCATCGCGCAGGCGGTGCACGCCCGCACACTGCCGCCGCTCGTCGGCGCCGGCCGCCTCCCCTTCTGACCGAGCGCCTCGAGCGAGGGGTCGGCGTGCCCGAGTCGCTCAGGACACGCCGCCCCCGTCGCGATCAGTTCCGACTCACACTGGGTTCGGCCACCAGCCCGCCGATGATCCCGATGGCCGCTGCCACCACGAGGATCACGAGCCCGACCACCAGCCCGCCGACCGCGAGGCCCCGTCCGCCGCGGGTCCCCTCGCTGCGCTTGATGTCGTCCAGCCCCGCGATCGACATGGCGATGCCGAGAGCCGCGGTCACCCCACCGAAAAGACCGCAGAGTGACAGCACCAGCCCGGCGACGGCATAGCCCGACGTGCCGACCGCACCGCCCGGAACCGCGCCGGGGATCGGGGGACGCCCGATGCGGGGCGCGCCGACGAGCGCGAACGCGAGCCCCACGGTGAACACGAGCCCGGCGATCCAGAGGATCCATCCGGTCCGCTCGAGCGACACCTCTCGGAAGAGGAGGAACCGATCGTTGGACCGCGCGCCGAACACGATGAGCAGGCAGATCGACGCGGCGGCCGTGAGCACGCCGATGCCCGTCAGCCGGGCCCAGGCCCAGGGGAGCGCGATGCAGAGGATGAGGAGAACTATCGAGACGATGCCGATGACGACAAGGCCCGTCTGCTCGATGATCACACGGGTGTTGCCGAACCGCGAGGTGCCCGCGGAGGCGATGACGCGATCTCCGAACGCACCGATCAGCACGAGCGCACCGGCGAGGACGCCGAGGGCGAGACCGGCGAGGCACAGCCGGTCGTGATAGGGCGAGTTGTAGGGCGAGCGGTTCGGATCGCGGGGCGATACCTGCGGCTCGGGCGACAGGCTGGGCAGGTTCATCGTCGGTGGGGTCCTTTCCGTTGGGCGGTGGTCGGCGGTCACTCCCGCGGATCCGTGTGGTTCCTACCAGACACGCAACCGTTGCAGGAGGACCGGGGCACATGGGGGTAACGCCGCAGCCGCCGCTCCCGTCACATCGGCGGCCCCCGGCGCCGGTCATCCCGCCCCGGTCCCGGGTCGTCTCCACCGTCCACGATTGACGAAAAGCCTCTCCGGTATGCCCGTTCAGACGTCCGGGTCCGGTGACGGCGCCCACCGGTGCGATCTCCCCCGATGGCGCATGGATACACCGATCGCATGACCCGGCGGCGGCTCGTCACCGCACCCTTCTCACATGCCGATTGCCGTCCCGTTCCGGGACATACTCGCTTGTGAAAGGGAGTAACGTTCACGTATTCGGTGCGGCTCGCGGCGCCATCGCCGGGCTGTTCCACCCAATCACCACGACGACAGAGGATGTGACCTGTCTGTGAGTACCACCGTCCCGACCAAGCATCAGCAGTTGACCCAGTGGGTCGACGAGATCGCTGCCCTGACGAAGCCCGACCAGATCCGCTGGTGTGACGGCTCGGCGGAGGAGTATGACGATCTCTGTCAGCTCCTCGTCGACAACGGCACCTTCACCAAGCTGTCCGAGGCCAAGCGGCCCAACAGCTACCTGGCCTGGTCCGACCCGTCGGACGTAGCACGTGTCGAGGATCGCACCTTCATCTGTTCGGAGAACGAGGTCGACGCCGGCCCCACCAACAACTGGCGCGCACCGGACGAGATGCGCACGGAGCTGAACGGGCTGTTCGACGGCTGCATGAAGGGCCGGACGATGTACGTGATCCCGTTCTCCATGGGACCGCTCGGATCCGACAAGTCGCACATCGGCGTGCAGCTCACGGATTCACCGTACGTGGTGGTGTCGATGCGGATCATGACCCGCATGGGCCAGAAGGCGCTCGACGAATTGGGCGCGGACGGCGAGTTCGTCCCGTGCGTCCACTCGGTCGGCGCTCCGCTCGCCGAGGGCCAGGAAGACGTCTCGTGGCCCACGAATGCCGAGACGAAGTACATCGTCCACTACCCGGAGACGCGTCAGATCTGGTCGTACGGATCCGGGTACGGCGGCAACGCCCTCCTCGGCAAGAAGTGCTTCGCGCTGCGCATCGCGTCCGCCATGGCGCGCGACGAGGGCTGGATGGCCGAGCACATGCTCATCCTCAAGCTGACCTCCCCCGAGGGGAAGGTTCACTACGTCACCGGCGCGTTCCCCAGTGCGTGCGGCAAGACCAACATGGCGCTCATGATCCCGACCATCGAGGGATGGAAGGTCGAGACCATCGGCGACGACATCGCCTGGATGAAGTTCGGCGACGACGGCCGCCTCTATGCCATCAACCCCGAGGCCGGCCTCTTCGGCGTCGCGCCGGGCACCGGCTGGGGCAACACCCCCAACGCGATGGAGGCCCTGGAGAAGGGCGCCATCTACACCAACACCGCCCTCACCGACGATGGCGACACGTGGTGGGAGGGCATGACCAAGGAGGTCCCCGAGCACCTCATCGACTGGCACGGTGAGGACTGGACCCCCGCCTCCGAGAGCCCCGCCGCACACCCCAACGCACGGTTCACGGTCGCGGCCGGCCAGGTGCCCTCCATGGCGGCCGAGTGGGAGGACCCGGCCGGCGTCCCGATCAGCGCCTTCCTCTTCGGAGGCCGCCGCGCATCCGTCGTGCCGCTCGTCCGCGAGGCGTACAACTGGGAGCACGGCGTCTTCCTCGGCTCCATCATGAGCTCCGAGCAGACGGCCGCCGCCTTCGGCACCGTCGGCCAGCTCCGGTTCGACCCGTTCGCCATGCTGCCGTTCTGCGGCTACAACATGGGCGATTACTTCCAGCACTGGCTCGACATGGCCGAGACCAAGGGCGCAAAGGTCCCGCGGATCTTCTACGTCAACTGGTTCCGCAAGGACGCCGACGGCAGGTTCCTGTGGCCAGGGTTCGGCGACAACTCCCGCGTCCTGAAGTGGATCGTCGACCGTATCGAGGGTCGCGCGGAGGGCCAGGAGACCGCCATCGGCATCGTTCCGAAGCCGGAGGAGCTCGACACCACCGGCATCGACATCTCGGACACCGCGCTCAGTGAGCTCCTCACCGTCGACGAGGACGCGCTCCGCGCCGAGATCCCCCAGACGGAGGAGCACCTCGCGAAGTTCGGCGACAAGCTCCCGAAGGTCCTGCGTGACCGGTTCGCCGCTCTGAAGGAGCGCCTCGGCGCGTAGCCTCTTTCAGCACCGTGTGTCCACGACGGGCCGCCCTCGGGTGGCCCGTCGTCGTTTGGAAGGAAGCACCATGCTCCGCGAGTCCACATCCCCCCTGAGCGCCGCCCACGACGTCGCCATGCTCGACCTCGACGGCGTGGTCTATGCCGGCTCGACCGCGGTTCCCCGGGCACCCGAGGCGATCGCGGCGGCCCGTGAGGCGGGGCTGCGCATCGCCTTCATCACGAACAACGCATCACGCACCCCCGACCGGGTGAGCGACCATCTGACACGACTGGGAATCGCGGCCGGCCCCGACGACATCGTCACCTCGGCACAGGCCGCCGCACGGCTCCTGGCCGACCGGTTCCCGGCGGGATCACCGATCCTCATGACGGGCGGAGAGGGCCTCGACGCTGCCCTGCGGGACGTCGGGCTCAGGCCCGTGGCGGGTCTCGATGACGAACCCGTCGCCGTCGCCACGGGCTACGGCCCCGACCTCCCCTGGAACCGGATCCTCCTCGGCGCAATCGCCATCGCCGACGGCCTGCCCTGGGTCGCGACCAACACCGACGCCACCATCCCCACGGACTGGGGTCTGGGGCCGGGGCATGGGGCCCTCGTCGACCTCCTGCAGCGGTTCTCCGGGCATGAGGCCGAGGTCGCCGGCAAGCCGGCCCGCCCGCTCCTGGACGAGACCCGGCGGCGGATGGAGGCCACCTCGCCGCTCATGGTGGGTGACCGGCTCGACACCGACATCGCGGGGGGTGTGAACGCCGGTGTGGACAGCCTCCTCGTGATGACCGGCGTCACGACACTCACCGAGATCGCGGCGGCCACCCGAGCGGAGCGTCCCACCTACATCGCGGCCGACCTCCGCGGACTGCTCGAACCGCACCCGGTTCCTCGCCGGACGACGACCGGAGCCGTCCTGGGTGGCTGGCGGGCCGAGGTCATCGCGGGGACCCTCACGGTGCAGGAGGAGTCAACCGCCGCAGCCAGGACGCCGTGCGACTGGTGGCGCGTGACCGCATGTGTCCTCTGGCGCTACCTGGACGACACCGGTCAGGTGGCCGGCACCGGGAGCGCCACGCCGCCGGCGGGGGACTGAACGAGCGAGATGCCCGTCGGACGTCCAGGTCGGGGGTGACGGCGGAGAGGAGCGGTATCCGACGGGGGCGGTGGTGCCGGGCACGGTCCACCCCGTTGGCTGCCGTGGGCACAGGGGGGTATCCTCGCTCCCATGACCTTCGCGAACACGGGGAACCTCGGAGTGAAGCCGGGCAGGCGCGATGAGCTCGTCGCCATCCTGACGCGCCGCAGCCCCGATCTGGCCGAGGCGGGATGCCTGCTCTACGAGGTCGGGATCAACGACGACGCACCCGACACGGTCTTCGTCACCGAGCTCTGGGTGTCGGCCGAGGCACATGAGGCGTCCCTGCAACTGGAGAGCGTGAAGGCCTCGATCGCCGAGGCGATGCCGCTCCTGTCCGGCGAGATGGACGGCAGCCGGTTCTCGATCGTCGGCTCGCCCCTCCGGGACTGACCACCCACGAGGCTCAGGTGCGGATGCCCTTGCCGCGCGACATCATGAGCCCCGCCCACACCACCAGCGCCGCGGTGATGGCCACGCTCACCCCCAGCGAGAGGAGCACGGGGACATCGCTCGTGCCGAGCATCCCGTGGCGGGTCGCATCGACGAGGTAGAAGATCGGGTTGGCATGGGTCAGCTCACGCCACGGCTGCGACAGCACGTCGACCGAGTAGAAGACGCCCCCGAGGAACACCAGCGGCGTGAGGATGAGGTTCCCGACGTAGGACTGCTGGTCCCATGTGCGTGCGATGAGCCCCACGCCGACGCCGAGCGCGGCGAAGCCCACCGCGGCGCAGAGGCAGGCGACGATCGCGGCGGTCGGGTCGACCGCCGGAAGGTCCACGAGGATCACGGCGAACACCAGTGTGAGCGCGCCGACCAGAAGGCCGCGCACCGCTCCGCCGGCCAGGTACGCGATCAGAAGGTGACGCGCGCGCATGGGCCCGCTCACCGGATCGTCGATGAATCCGTCGAAGCGCGCCTGGAACAACGACGAGGCCGTGTTCGCATAGGCGGCCGTACCGATTCCCATGAGGACGAGTCCGGGGACGATGAAGACGTCGTACGGAATACCGTCGATGTGACGTATCCGGTCACCCAGCGCCATGCCGAAGATGGCGATGAAGAGCACGGCCGACAGGACGTTCGGGGCGATGGTCTGACTCCAGATGCGCACGACGCGCGTGACCTCGCGCTGAGCGAGAGCACCCACGCCACGCCACTGGGCCCGCCGGACATCGTCGATCATCCGTGCACCACCTGCCGGTAGACGTCCTCCAGGCGGTCGGCGCCGAAGGTCTCACGAAGCTCGGCGGGCGTGCCCTGTGAGACGATCCGGCCGTCACGGATGAAGGCCACGTTCTCGCACAGGGTCTCCGCCTCCTCGAGGTAGTGCGTGGTGAGGAGGATGGTGGTGCCGTCGGCGTGGAGCTTTCGGATGTAACGCCACATCTCGTCACGGAGCTCGATGTCGACACCGGCCGTGGGCTCGTCCAGGATCACGAGCTCCGGACGGTGGACCAGGGCGCGTGCCAGCATCAGCCGCCGGCGCATCCCACCCGACAGGTGGTTGGGCAACGTGGACGCCTTGTCGGTGAGGTCGAAGACCTCGAGGAGCTCGTCGGCACGGCCGGTGGCGTCAACGCGCGACATGCCGAAGTAGCGGCCGTGGAGGCGCAGCAGGTCGCGGGCCGTGACGAAGCGGTCGAGCGCGATCTCCTGCGGGGCGTAGCCCACCAGCTTCCGTGCGGCGGGCGCATCGCGACCCAGCATGGACCGGCCATGCACCTCCAGGCGTCCGCCGTCCAACCGGACCAGCCCCACGATGCTGCGGATGAGCGTGGTCTTGCCGGCGCCGTTGGGACCGAGCAGGCCGAAGAACGCGCCGTCCGGAACCTGGAGGTCGATGCCGTCGAGGGCGACGACGCCGTCGGGAAACGTCTTCTGCACGGCGGCGCAGAGCAGGGCTGGAGTGGGTGAGGGCATCCCGATGACGCTAGCGCCTGGCCCGCTGAGGCCGCCCCGACGGTCACCACGCCCCGGGGTCACGGAGCGAGCCCTGTCCGCCGCCGCATCGAGCGTTGCGCTTGCCGCCATGGAGAATCCGTCCGCCGACATCCCCCTCGAACGCCTTCAGGCCACACCGATCACCGAGGTCGCGGCCCTGTTGTTCGTCGAGGCGTTTCACCCAGGGAAGAGGTCCCCGCTGAGCTTCCGCAAGATCCACAAGCACCTGGCGCGCATGGGCGGGCTCGGTAAGCGCGGCATCCGCGGAGGACGGCAGAAGGCCGACTACCTCATCGGACTCGAGTGCACCATCCTCTGGGAACGGGCACTTCTCGCCACCGGCATGTGGGTGGGTGATTCGGCATCGCTTCACGTCCACCTCCTGCGCCGGGGCGAGGCGGTGCGTGACGGCGCCGATCCGCTCGACCAGGCACGGGCGGCATTGAAGGACGTACTGGGTCCGATGAACGCCTGACACCGAGGCCGGCTACCTGACGGCCCGGTCCCACTCCTTCTTGTGGACCCTCTTGGCGGCCTGGTACTCGGCGAGCGCCTCCGGCGAGTCCACGTCCCCCAGCGTCGGATGCCACGGCACGAGACCCTCGGCCGCCGCCACCCCGAAGTGCTTGGCGAGGACGGCTCCGAAGCCCTTGACCTTGAGTTTTCCGAATCCCGGCAGATCCTGGATGCGGCGGGCGAGAGCGTCGGCGTCGGCGGCCTCCGTCCAGATCCGCTCGGCGTGCCCGTCGTACGTGTCGCGGATGTAGGCCGCGAGCGCCGTGACCCGGGTCGCCATGTTCCCCGGATAGCGATGGATGGCGGGCTTCTGACGGAAGACGGTGTCGAGGTCCGCGTCGGCCAGGACGGAGGCGTCGAGTGAACCCACGCGCTCCCGGATCACGAGCGGGCCCATGAACGCCTTCTGCACCCGCACCTGCTGGTCGAGTGCATAGCCGATCACCAGCGCCATGGGATCGGTGGCGATGAGGGCGTTGGCCTCGTCGGAGTCGGTGAAGTACAACCGGTCGGGCATGACCACAATCTACCCCCGGCACCACCGCATCGGGATGCGGGAGTGGCCTGGGCCGGCGAGACCCTGTCGCACGCGGCGCGCGTCCGCGCAGGACCCCGGGTGGCGCACCGCTACGCTGTCCGCATGACGCCGAACGACCAGCCGACCGCCGCCGGATACACGGCGCCCCATTCCGACGACGGGGAGTTCCTCCGTAAGGACAGCCAGTTGCGCAACTGGGTGAGTGCCGACGGATCGACGCCGTTTCCCGCGGAGGCCGGCCGGTACCACCTCTACGTATCCCTGGCCTGCCCGTGGGCGCACCGGACCGTGATCATGCGACGGCTCAAGGGACTGGAGGACGTGATCGGGCTCACGGTCGTCGACCCCATCCGTGACGAGCGGGGCTGGGCCTTCCGCGACGTGCCGGGTGCCGGGCCGGATCCGGTCAACGGCTTCGACTTCCTCTCCCAGGCCTACGAGGCGACGGTCCCCGGCTACGACGGGAACGTCACCGTACCGGTCCTCTGGGACACGACCACCGGCCGGATCGTGAACAACGAGTCGTCCGAGATCCTGAGGATGCTGGGCAGTGCGTTCGACGCGTTCACCGACGACGCGACCGACTACTACCCGGAGGACCTCCGCTCCGAGATCGACGCCGTCAACGACCGCGTCTACCCCACCGTGAACAACGGGGTCTACCGGTGCGGGTTCGCATCCCGCCAGAGGGCGTACGACCGTGCCTTCGGCGAACTGTTCGACTCACTGGACTGGTTGGAAGCGCTCCTCGGCGAGCGGCGCTACCTCACCGGCCCGCGCATCACCGAGGCGGACTGGCGCCTCTTCACGACGCTCATCCGCTTCGACGCCGTCTACGTGGGGCACTTCAAGTGCAACCGCAACCGGATCGCCGACATGGAGAACCTCTCCGGCTTCCTGCGAGAGCTCTACCAGTGGCCGGGCGTCGCCGAGACGGTGGACTTCGACCACATCAAGCGTCACTACTACGTCACGCACCGCGCGCTCAACCCGCGCGGGATCGTGCCGCTGGGTCCGGCGCTCGATCTCGATCGCCCCCACGGACGCGAGCACCTCCCGATGGGTGGGTGAGCCACCGGCTCCGGGGCATCGACCCACAGGCCGCTCGGCCGGGAAAAGGCAGGGCGCTCTCGTACCGTCCGCTCCGGTGCCCCAGGACCCGCAGCACGATGGCCGAACTCCGGCCGAACGGATGCGAAGGAGACCGAGGTGGGTGTCGAGGCCGCGCCGCACCCGCTGCGTCCTGAGAACGTCCTACGGCGCAGCGCCGGCCTAGACCGGCGGCTCCTCGTCCCGGTGACGCGACCGGATCGCCCTCCAGAGCCCGCTCATGCCCCGATCCTCGGACGGAACGGCATCCTCGCCCTCCTCCTGGGCTTCCCTGACTCGGGTCTCGTGCTCCTGGCGGCGGCGTACACCGGCGGCGGCGCGTTCGGCATGTGCGGCGATAGCCGCGCCCTCCGGCGTCGAGACGGCCACATCCTCGGCGCGGAGATCACCGGTCCGCAGATCGATCTGTTCGCTGATGTACCGCAGGATGACGATCACGGTCGCCGCCACCGGCACGGCGAAGAAGGCACCGAGGATGCCGAACATCGTGCCCGCGCCACCGACGGCGAGGAGGATCAGTGCCGGGTGCATCTTCATGGTGCGTCCCTGGAGAAACGGCTGAAGTACCTGGCCCTCCACCTGCTGCACCACCAGGATGATGATGAGGACGATGAGGGCGATGGTGAACCCCTTTGACACCAGTGCGACCAGGACGGCGAGGGCGCCCACGGCCACCGCTCCCACGATCGGGATGAGACCACCGAAGAAGGTCAGAATGGTCAGCGCCGGCCACAGGGGGATCCCCAGGATGGCCAGTCCGATACCGATCAGGACGGCGTCGACGGCGCTCACCAGCATCTGGATGCGAAGGAAGCCGCTCAGCGTGTTCCAGATCCGGGTGAAAAGCTCGGTGAGATGACCTCCCGCGTGACGCCCCGTCACCTTGCGCATCCACGGCAGGAATCGCCCTCCGTCCTTCAGCATGAAGAACGTGAGCACCACGACGATGAGCGCGGTGAAGAAGACGACGCCCACTGTGGTCACGCCGGTGAACACCCCGGAGGCGATCGATGCCGAACGCTCCTGCAGCCACTGCTGAGCCTCGTCGGCGAACTGATCCACCCGCTCGTTCTCGATGTTGAGCGGAGGACCCGAGAGCCAGTCGCGAAGCTTCCGCACACCCTGCGCCGCCTGGCCGACGAGTTCGGACGCCTGGCTCATGACCGACGGCGCGATGGCGACCATCACCCCGACGATGGCCGCCATCGTCACCAGGATCGTCCCGATCGAGGCCAGAGCCGGAGAGACCCCCAGCCGGATGAGGGGGCGGACCACCGGCCACAGGAGCGATGCGAGCAGCAGGGCGAAGAAGACCGGAAGGACCCCCGCCCAGACCTTGGAGAGAGCCCAGAGCACGCCGCCGACCGCCACGGCGATGATGATGAACCGAAGGGACCACTCCGACAGCGATCGCATCATGTGGCCGATCACGTATCCGCGATCAACCCCGACGTTCGTGATGGGCGCCGACCGTCCCCCGGGCGCGGGCGCGGCTCCCGGAACGCTGGAGGGCTCGTTCCCCGTATGAGCTGCGGGCCCTGGGTAGGGCAGGTCGGGTCTCGCGTCGCTGGGATCGGTCATCGGCACCTCGAAACGGCGGGTCGGGGAGGATGCCGGACAGGGTGACAGATGACGCGGACCACACATCGCCGTGCGGAGCCCGCTTGACGACCGGTGCGCCACACCGATGCGGGGTCTCCGGAACGATTCGGGAACGACACCACCCCGGACCTCACGTTCACCCCGTCCGGTACGTCATCAGAGCATGAGCGCACATACACTCCTCCCTACGATGGGACGCACCCATACGACGGTCGACTCACCCCTCGGGCCGCTCACCCTCGTGGCCGACGGCGGCGGCCGCCTCTGCGGTCTCCACATGGAAGGCCACCGCCGAGGACCCGATGTGACCGAACTCGGCGGGGACGACCCCTCCGCCTTCGACGAGGCGCGCGGACAGCTGGACGAGTACTTCGCCGGCCACCGCAGAACCTTCGATCTTCCCCTCGCTCCACGCGGCGCGGTGTTCCAGGAACGCGTGTGGACCGCTCTGCGCGCCATCCCGTTCGCGGAACGCCGTACGTACGGCGAGATCGCGTCCGCCCTGGGAGATCCCAACCTCGCCCGGGCCGTCGGCGCCGCCAACGCACTCAACCCGATCTCCATCGTCATCCCATGCCACCGCGTGGTCGGCGCCGACGGACGACTCGTCGGATACGCCGGCGGTGAGGAACGCAAACGCTTCCTCCTCGATCACGAGGCCCGCGTGGCCGGGATCATGGACCGATTGTTCTGATGCCGACATCGCGCGGGCAGCATGCGCTCGAACCGTTCGACCGCATCGTGGAGGCGTATGGTCCCGTGGTGCTGCGCGTGTGCCGTGCTTTTCTCTGTCCGGTGGACGCTGACGACGCATGGTCCGAGACGTTCCTCTCGGCTCTTCGCGCGTATCCCGATCTCACGCCGCCCGTGGACGCGCGTGCATGGCTCGTCACGATCGCGCACCGCAAGGCCATCGACGTCATCCGGCGGCGTTCCCGTGAGGCCCTCCCCCTGGCGGACGTGCCCGAGCCGGCACCCCACGTGGACCACGATCCTTCGGATCGATTCGGCCCGGCTTGGGACGCCCTTCGCGACCTCACCGACCGCCAGCGCGAGATCGTCGTCTACCACCACGTGGCGGGGATGCCATACCGCGAGATCGCCGCGGTCGTGGGCGGCACGGAGGCCGCCGCCCGGCGTGCCGGCGCCGACGGGATCGCCGCCCTTCGTCGCATCCTCGACGACCGAGAGCCCACATCAGGATCATCACGATGACCGACCTCTTCCCCCTCCCCGACGACGCCGAAATCGCCGGTCTGCGCTCCCGCCTCGCCCAGGCCGCAACCGACGACGGACTCCTCGACGTCGCCTACCGCACGCTCGACACGCCGATCGGCACGCTTCTGATCGCGGCGACCCCCCGCGGGATCGTGCGCATCGCCCTTCCGAACGTGGCTGAGGACGAGGTACTGGAAGACCTTGCGTCGCGCGTGAGCCCGCGCATCCTTCGGAGCTCCGCACCACTCGACCCGGCCACACGTCAACTCGACGAGTATTTCGCCGGCGCGCGGGATGCCTTCGACGTCACGCTCGACTTCTCGCTCAGCGACGGCTTCCGCCGGGAGGTGCTCCTCGAGCTCCGGCACGTGCCCTACGGGGAGACACGCAGCTACGGCGAGCTGGCCATCGCGACGGGAAGCCCCCGTGCGGTCCGCGCGGTCGGGACGGCATGCGCCACCAACCCGCTGCCCATCATCGTGCCGTGCCACCGGATCACCCGCTCCGACGGCACTCTCGGCAACTATGGTGGCGGGGTGGAGATGAAGCGGGCGCTCCTCACAATGGAGGGCGCGATCCACGACGAGTGAATCGTGGGCATGAGCGACCTCGATGCCCCACCCGGGAGACGGGCCGGGTCGCTACGTCGATCCACGAGCGTCCGCTGGGGGGCCGGCTCCTCATTCGTCCGGGTCCGGTTCGATTCAGGCGCAGCCCTCACAGTCTCGGCACCACTCCTGGACGCGCTCAGCGATCGCGTCACGGACCTCCCGGGCCGATGCGAGCTTCTCCTCGTCCGAGCCGTTCACGACGGATGGGTCGGGAAAGGCCCAGTGCAACCGGTTGCCCGCGCCCGGGAAAGCGGGACACCGCTCCGCGTTCGCCTCGTCACACACGGTGATGACCGTGGTGAACTCCGCTGCGCTTTCCAGCACCTGGTCGACCCCGCGCGTGCGCTTGCCGGCGATGTCGATGCCGATCTCCCGGAGCGCCCTGACGGCGAAGGGATTGAGAACTCCCGGCTCGAGGCCCGCGCTCTCGACATGGCAGCGCTCTCCGCATCGGCGACGGATCAGTTCCTCCGCGATCTGACTGCGTGCGCTGTTGTGGACGCACACGACGAGAACCCTGCAGTCCGGCTCGGTACCCGCCCTGTCGCGGTGGTCCGGCTGGGGGTACGGTGCGCCACACCATTCGCAATGGGTCTGCGCCTCTCGCTCGGTCGATTCACCCCCGGGTCGCGCCGGAGACGTGGATGCGAGAGATGCGGGTGGTGCGGCATTGTCGAACTCGACGCCGCACCACTCGCACCGAGTGATCGAACCACCGTCATTGCTGTTCATGGACCGCATCTCCTATCGCGATGGCACCATCGGTTCATCGACAGTCGTCAATGAACCGATGGTGCCGAATACATCGATGTCTGTCAATATCCTTCCCACCTGATCGGAGGTGGAATGACCAGTTCGGCGACATGCAAAGACGAGTCGTGTTCAACCACAGCGGTGGCCGCGATGACCGTGGCCGAGGCGATCGCACGTGCCAAGGCACTCAAAGCGGTCGCGGATCCCGTGCGCCTTCGCCTTCTGGACATCATCGGTGGCAACGTCGACCAGGAAGCCTGCGTCTGCCAGCTCACGGAGAGCGTCTCCCTCAGCCAATCGACGGTCAGCCATCACCTCAAGACGCTCGTCGACGCGGGCATCCTGGAACGGGAACAGCGCGGCACCTGGGCGTGGTACAGCCTCGTTCCGGGCCGGATCGATGACATCGCCGGATACCTCACCCCGCAGCGGCCCGACGGTGATGCCACCGCCCGGCCTCCCGTACGAGTGGCCCGCTCGCAGGCCTGAACCTTGACGAGCGGCGGATCCGACACCCGCAATCGCACGAGGGAGGCCACCGTGCCGGAGATCAGTCCGGCTCCGGACGCAGATCGCGTCCCCTGAGGGGTCGCCTGACGGATCGGGATCGCACACCGGACGGTGACGGTCCGGGGCAAGGAGGGCGAATCAGGACACGGACTCACGATCAGACGAGGCGATGTCGATGCAACCGTGCGAGAGTCGCTATCCTGCACCTCCGCGGCGCCTCTCCGAGAGGCGCGCCCGCCGACGTAGCTCAGCTGGTAGAGCACTTCACTCGTAATGAAGGGGTCCGGGGTTCGAGTCCCCGCGTCGGCTCTTCACGCCTCGGGTTCATGCCCGGGGCATGAACCCGAGGCGTAGAGGGCCGACGCGGAGCGTTAGCTGCCGCACCGGCGTCCCGCCGCTGCGGCACCCACCCCGCTATCGCAACCACATTCCGGACACAGCAGGAGTAGTGGCCAGGCACTCCCGGGCGAGTCCGCTCCGACCTCGGACATCACGAGGTGTTCAGCACATGCCGCGACGGGCAGCAGCGTGTTCATTCGCACCGGATAGGCTCGCGGCGATCGCGGCCGGATCAGATGCCGTGCATCACCAGCGTTCCCAGTGCACCTTGCTCTCGAGCTCCTCGCGGGGCCCCGGCTTGAAGTCGGTCCCCTTCGACCAGCCGAGTGTCAGCAGTCCCGCCTGGCAGATCTCCGGGGGGATGCCGAGGATCTCGCCGATCTCGCGCTCGTGGAGGAGGTGCAGCGTCGTCCAGCAGGAGCCCAGACCGCGGGCACGGGCGGCCAGCTGAATGCTCCAGGCGGCCTGGACGACCGAGGAGTAGAGCGTCGCCTGGACGAAGGACTGCGGAAGGTCGATGGCCTCCGGTCGCAGCCCGAGGCACGGGATGATGAACACCGGCATGCGCTCGTAGTTCTCCGCGAGGTACGTCGCCGAACTCATGACCCGGTCCTGCAGCGACTTGCGCGTGGGGTCGTCGTACGGGAGGTTCCCGGCGGCGAACGGCATCTCCTCATAGGCCGCCCAGCTCTTGCGGTACCAATCGGCGATCTCCGCCTTGATCTCCGGATCGGTGACGACGACGAACGACCAGGGCTGCATGTTCGAGGCGGTCGGCGCCTGCAACGCGATGGCGAGCAGTTCCTCGATCACATCACGCTCGACGGGACGTTCGCAGTCGATCCGGCGCCGGACGGCGCGCGTGGTCGTGAGAAGCTCGTCCGAGCTGAGGGGCAGGAGCGTAGTCGACACGATGACCTCCCGGGTGCGACGCCCGCAGGGGCGTGGTCCTGACGTGCGCCACCTGCGAGACGCCGATGGCGAGTGACAAGTTCGAAACGTGAGCGACGATAGGGAGGCTGCGTTAATCGGCCGTTACTCCATCGTCATCGTTCGGCTCCCGGCACGGCATCATGATCGCGGCGGACGCGCCTCGCGCTCTCCCGCCGGCCCACCCCGACGACCCGTCAGACGCGCCCCGGGCCGATCCCATGACACGCCGTGGAATGGCCGGTAGGCTGACGGTCCCAAGCGAGAGCGACGGATTGTGACGCCGAAGCGACGACTTCTGGACTCCAAGGTTCGGGTGCCGCTCCTGCAGGGCGGAGTGGTCACTCGGCCACGCGTCGAGCAGCAACTCGAGGGGGCCGCCACGTCCTTCGCGGTCGTCCTCGTGATCGCGGCGGCGGGGGCGGGCAAGACGACCGCGGTCGCGCAGTTCGCCCGCCGCTGTCGCCGGCCGGTGGCATGGCTGACCCTGGACGAGGCGGATCGCGTTCCCGGCCGGTTCGTGACGTACCTCGCGTCCGCGGTGGCCGCGCTGGACCCAGGACTCTCCGGCGAGGTGCTCGCGCTCCTGGAGGACGGGCTCGCACCCGGCGAATGCGGCGCGATGCTCGGGGAGCGCCTTCCGCCCCGCTCCGTCGTGGTGATCGATGACGTCCACCACCTGGCCGAGGCGGAGCCCGTCCTCCATGCGCTTCGGTCATTTCTGAGGTATCTCGGTCCTGGACGTTCCGTCATTCTCCTGGCGAGGACACGACCTGCCCTCGGCCTCGAACGTGATGCCCTCGCCTCGCGGGTCGGAGGACTGTTCGATCCCGCCCTCGCATTCACGCTCGAGGAGACCGAGCTCCTGCTCGCCGCGCGCGGCAGCACCGCCGCAGCGGAGGCGCTGCACCAGGCGACCGGTGGCTGGGCCGCCGGCCTCGTGTTCGATTCACTCTCCACAACGGCGGACAGGCCGCTCCTGCCGCCCGGAGAGGATCCGCTCTTCGCCTACCTCGGCGCCGAGATCTTCGACCGTCTTCCCGAGGACCTCCGGCGTGTGCTGCTCCGTACCAGCATCCTGGACGTGGTCACCCCGGCTCGCATCGCGGGACTGTTCGGAGGATCCGTCGACGGCCGCGCCTTCGATGAGCTGTGCCGCCAGCACCTTCCCGCGACGCTGGAGGACGGCGCGCTCCGATACCACCCGCGGTTCCGCGAGTTCCTCAGGAGCCGGCTGCGCAGCGACCATCCCGGAGAGCTGAACGAGCTCTTGGCCCGGTTCGGCCGGATGCTGGCGGACGACGGCTACCGGGAGGAGGCGGTCGATCTGTTCTTGGAAGCGGGCGCGCTGGATGAGGCAGAGGGGATCGCCGAACATGCGACCAAGGCACTGATCAAGCGCGGCGACTGGGACAAGGTCATCATGTGGTCGGAGAGGTTCGGCGATGAGCGCCTGCGGCGGCGAAGCCCGTTGCGGGGAGCCCAGATCCGTTCGCTGCTCCTGGCACGACGTCCTCAGGAACTCGAGAACGTCGTCCACGCGATGCTGGCGTCCGGGGAGATCAGCGGTCCAACGCCGACGGATCCGGAGGTCGTGGGGTGGGCGGTGTGGGCGCTGCACTCGTCCGGGGAGTGGGCCAAGCTGCTGCCGCTGCTGCCGCCCCACCCGACGGGTCGTGCCGCCGTGGTGCGCCACCTGTTCCGGGTGTCGGCGTCCCCGGACCCGCCGCCGGAGCTACCCGACGAGATGCTGGACTCCGCCCAGCCCCTTCATGTCGCACTTCAATCCGCCCTCTTCTACCAGGGGCGGTTCGACGAGGTGGAACGCCTGTCGGTCGCCGCTGCGAGTCGTGGTCCGGTGACGACGTCACTCGGACAGATCTACCGGATCGCCGCGCTGCGTGAACGTGGCTGCACCGATGAGGCGCGAGCGGCGTTCGATGCGGTGGCTCCGGCGATCCGTGCGTCACGGTACCTCGAGTTCTGGCACCAGGTCGAGGCGGAGCTTCGCTTCGAGGAGGGGTGCCCGGAGGACGGCCTCGAGTTGATCCGCGAGGCACGACGTCGATCGCGCGAGCACGTCTACCGGATCGGCGATCGGGCGATCTTCGCCGCGACGGAGGGCAAGCTGCTGGTGCGCATGGGCCGACCGGGAGAGGCACTCGAGCTCCTGTCGTCCGCAAGCAGCTGGTGCGCTCAGCGCGGCCTGCTGAGTTTCCGCGAGTGGGCGGACGCCTGGCTCGGCGCCGCGCTGCTTGTCCTCGACGAGGCACCCCACCTCGCTGTCGAACGTCTGCGCTCCGTCGTCACATCGATGGAACGTGCCGGCCGCCGTCTGGAGCTCTCCGCCGCCGCCGTGTTCCTGGCGGAGGCGGAATGGCGTGCCGGCAACGAGGAATGTCATGACCGTGCGTGTGACCTGGCGCTTCGCACCGCCGAGACACAGGGAACCCTCGCGCCGCTGGTGCGGGCGCTGGGCGTCTTTCCCGACGTCCTCTCGCGGCGTGTCGACGCCGGGGGAGACACCGGAGACGTCTGGCGGCGTTTGATGAGGGCGAGTACGCCTCGTGTTCCCCACCCGCTCCGCGGCGAACCGGTGCTGCGCATCCACACCTTCGGCGAAGGGTGGATCGAGATCGACGACGAACGGATCCCGTTGCGATTGGCGAAGGCGATCGAACTCGCGGCGTACCTGGCCAGGGCCTGTGGGAACGGCGTACCGAGAGCGCGCATCATCCGCGATCTCTTCGACGGCAGCGGCGACGGAGGCAACTACCTTCGGCAGTGCCTCCACCGACTCCGTCGCGCACTCCCGGACGGCGTCACCCTGGAGTCGGTGGATGGCCGGCTGATGTGGGCACCCCCCGGATCGGCGCGTTCCGACGATCAGGATTTCGAGGCGCTCGTAGCCCGGGCGCGGGTCGAACTCGGCGTCCGGCGTCTCGACACGCTGCGCCGGGCACTCGACATCCGCAGCGCGGGGTCGTATCTCGCCGGAATCGACGGTGACGCCGCGGACGTTCGTCGTGACGAGCTCACGGCGCTCACGGAGGAAGCACGGATCGAGCTTGCGCGCGGCCTGCTCCGGACGGGGTTCCCGGTCGAGGCCCGGTCGACGCTTCGCGATGCCATCGCGGCGGACGCCCTCAACGAGGAGGCCTGGCAGTTGCTGATGCGCGCCGAGGCGGACCTGGACGGCCCAGAGGCGGTGGCGCGCGTCCTCGTCGCATGCCGGGAGGTCTTCGGTGCCTCGGGCCTCACGCCGTGCCCGGCGACGGTCCTGGCCGCGACCCGCCTTCGCGATCGCGGAGCCGCCCGGGCTCGTTGACTCCGGGCGTGCGCGTGCGAATCGGGGTGCCGAACCACGCAGGACACTAGGAGCCGATGAGGTGCTCCACGAACCAGTCGCGTGCGGGTGTCGACGCACCATCAAACCCGTCGACGTAGGCGTCGAAGTGACCTCCCGGCAACACGACCAGGCGCTTGGGTTCGCGTGCCGCCTCGAAGCCCTCAATCGCGAGATCCGACACGGTGAGGTGGTCCTTCGCCGCGGCGATGATCATCAACGGTTTCGGTGAGACGTACGGCAGGTAGGCGCCGGGTTCGTACTCCCAGAACATCTCGACGCTGCGAAGCGTCACCTCGTTCTTCCACGACGGTGCCCGCGAGTCGCCGGTCTCGGTGAACCACGTGTAGGAGTCGGGGGTCGGCAGGGCTGAGGGGGCGTTCGGATCGGCATCGACGACGGGGATCATCGCCGGGCTCTCACCCGCGTACCGTCGGGCCCGATCGTCGTCGAACATGCCGGCCACGGGCGCGATGAAGTCCGCCCGGACGATGCGGCGGGCGTTGCGGTGGCCGCTGATCAGCGGTACCTGGCTCACGACACACCGAACCCGGTGATCGATCGCTCCGACGACGATGACGTGCCCGCCCGAGTAACTCGACCCCCAGACGCCGATCCGGTCGGCATCGACGTCCGGTCGCGTGCATGCGTAGCTGATCGCGTGGCGATAGTCGCGGACCTGCGCCCACGGGTCGATCTCCTGCCGCGGCTCACCGTCGCTCGCTCCGAAGTTCCGGTTGTCGAAGACGAGTGCCGCGAGCCCCGCCTCGGCGAAGAACTCGGCGAAACGATCGAGGTACATCTCCTTCACGGCGGAGAATCCGTGGGCCATCACGATCGTCGGCCATGGTCCGTCGCCGTTGTCGGGGACATACATCCACCCGCGCAGCGTGACGCCTTCCGCGTCAAACTCGACATCGGTTCTCATGAGGCCTCCTGGGTTCGTGGGGAGTGCTCGTCACCTGGTGTCCTGTATCGGCGACCGCGTGCGAACGTCCGACGCAGGCGACCGTAGAAGACGGCCCGTTAATGCACGCGGACCGGCCGACGTCGCCGGCGTTAACCGGGCGTTACGAGTCCGTTCAGATCCGCGTTGCGTTCGGCGCTGCGGCAGCTCCTGTGCCTCGGCCTCATCTCCGGCACGGAATCGAACGTGTGAGCCTCCCCGCCACCGGAATGAGTCCGAATCGCCTCAAGACCAACCACACGCTCGGACGTGCGGCGTGGCGTTCGATCGCGACACCGAGCGCGGTGGGGCTCGACCACCGGAGATGTGGAGACGGCGTGCTCGACGTCACCCACCGCAGGACTCGGTGCCGGCAGAGGCTGCCGGAACCTCCGCGTAGGGCGGACGCCTCCGCCCCTGAGTCCGGTGCCCGTCGTCGCACCGAGGATCCTCCGATCGTCCCGCGCCTCAAGCCGGCCACGATCACGCCGATAATCACCCCATACCCTGGAGTAGTTCAGTGGCAGAACATCCGGCCTCCGGCCGGACGGGCGCAGGTTCGACTCCTGCCTCCAGGTCCTCCCGCACTACCGGTGTTCGCATTCCTCCCATGCCGAGGCCGACTTGAGCAACGATCAGAAAACCCGGGTCGACCCGGACTACGCGTTGAAGCAGCTCATGCAGGCCCTGCAGAGCGAGGGCCCCTCGTCCCAGTCCCGGCGGCGCCAGTGGACGAAGACCCTCTGGTCGAAGATGAACGGTGGGCCGGACGAGCCGCCGATCATCGCCGAGACGCCCGACTGGGTGACTCCTCAGGTCGGCCGCGGCGACGTCGTCACAGGGAACCACGCCGCGGCCGGACCGCTGCTCGACCACGAGGTGGCGCGACTCGCGGCGATCGACGCGCCGGACGACGCCACCCCCCGCGCCATCCTCAACAGCTACTTCATCAGTCAGGACGGGCACGGCGAACTCGCGCACATGCTCAGAACCGGCCGATACCGGATCGACGTTGCCGAGGAGGCGGCGCTGCTCGTCGTCCACTGGCTCCTGGCCGATGGCGAGATCCACCGGGCCCAGGAGATCCTCCGGGCGATCGCCCCCTTCTGGGACCGACTCCGTTTCTATCCCACACCCACCGACCGCGACCGCCGGAGCACGGGCGCGGTCTCGCTCGAGACCACGGCCGATGTCGTCGAACGCCTGCGACGGCGACGGCAGAGCCACCAGGTCGCGGCGATGAGGGAGACGCTCACGCGGTGGCTGCCCCTCTACGACCGAGCCGTCACACTCTTCCTCGCCACCGTCCGCGGGCCCGTTCCCACGTTCGCCCGGACCGGCAACGGCGCCCTGGCCCGCCAGGAGAACGGGCAACCGGTCATCGTCGGAGGCTGGCCCTGCCAGATCTTCACGAAGGACTGGCGTGCCCGAGCCGGAGCCCTCCTCGCCGAGTACGACGCGCAGAGGGAGACCCACCGGCGGTCCGGAAAGCCGGACCGTCCGAAGGAGAACTTCTTCCGGCTGCGGTCCTACCTGCGGATGTGCGTAGACGACCCGCGGTCCCTGACCGGCCGCGACGTCGGGATGATCCGGAAGATCCTCGCGTCGTTCGTCAGCAGCCACGGACAACCCGGCACTCCCCGCCTCAACCGGGTCCGACGCATGCAGCGCCGCGATGCCGCTCGAATCGAGCCCGGCGCGTTCGCCCACCTGATGGCCGACCGCATCGAGGGGCGTGGTGACGCCCCGGCCCCTCTCGCCCGAGAGCTGGGCCCCGTCACCCCGTACGAGGCCGAGAGCTCGGGACTGCCCGTCGGCGCGACGATCCCCGACGATGTCAGAACCGAAGCCAAGCGCTGCGTCGAGGGAAGCCTCGACGCCCTGATCGAGGCCGGCGTCATCACGTCCGGAGAGATCCTCGCGGAGGTCGCCCCTGCGATCGCTGCCGCGGCGGAGGCGGACGTCATCCGGTCGCCGTCGCTGCGTCTCCTCGTCGAGGACACGTACACGGCATTCCGGCGTGGCCGGTCCGTCCTTCCTCCAGGGCTTGAGGGGCAGGTGCTCCTCACCGAACTGCCGTGGGTCGACGTCCTCCAGCCGTGGATGACCCCCGACGACCCGTCACGCAACATCGCGCTGGAGACGGTCCGCAAGCTCACGCTGGCCACCATCGAGAGCTTCCCGCATGCCGCCATCCCCGACACGCTGGTGGGCGAACTGCGCACCCTGTTCCAGGCCGCCCGCCTCCCGCTGCGGCTCACCGGCGAACCGGAGGCCGACACCTTCCGGGGACGGTTCGGCGCGAACCACCTGCTCTCCGCCAAGCAGGCCATCCCGTTCATCTCCGACACCCTGTACCACCGCTACTACGGACTGCCGCTCGACGCGGTCGCGTCGCTCGACGACGTGACTCCCGACCTGCGGTTCGGCGGGCCGGTCTCACCCGGCTTCGGCGAGATCTGCAGCAAGCTCGCCGGCGCGACGGACGACACGTCGTGGTCGGTCGCCCGGGTCGGTTCGATCATCGAACAGTCCCAGATCCTCACCACGCACAATCTGGCCCAGCTCGTCTGCGGGATGCGCCTGACACGCGACCTCCCCCTCACCGAACTCGCGTCCGAGTGCTTCGACTGGATCTGCCGAGCCCTCGTGGACATCCCCGAGGACCGGCACCACCGCCTCCAGACCGTCAGGGAGGCCGCCCACGCCTGGCGTCAGATGATCTTCTTCCTCGCGATCGCTCCCAAGGGGACGACCCCCGAGTTCCTCGACTGGGCGGTCGACCATCTGGCCCGGCAGCCGGGGGACCTCCCCCGCCGGTTCGCACCCGCCGTGAGGGGGCTTGCAATCGTCGCCGCCGGCGAGAGCCTCGGATCCGACGGCATTCACCGCTCGGGCGCACGCCGCTTCCTCGGCTGGCCGACCGACGACCACTGGGTGCTGGCGAGAGCGGCGTCGGTGCCGAACGCGGCGCGCACCGCGACCGGCATGTCGGCGAGGTGACCCGGGACCCGGCCGCCGCTACCTGCTCGATCGCCTCACCAGGATGTTCTGGGCGTAGATCGTGCCGTAGCCGGTGACCTTCGTGCACCCTGCGGCTGCGGTGGTGACCGTCCCGTTCGGGAGGATCAGCTTCGCGAACGTGCCCGGAGCCGGGCGGTACGGGAGGCGGATCCCGGAGTACCTCGCGGGCGACGCGTCGGACATGATCGCGGTCATGACGCGGCGCGGGCCGATCTTCCGCGCGAACCACGGCAGCCGGTTCTCGTTGACCGGAACGCTGGTCGTGTACTCGACGCGCGGCAGACCGGAGCGTCCGGCGGGTGTCCGGAGCATTCCACGGAGCGCGGTGCCACGGCGACCGGCGCCCCGGATCGCCTGACCGGACTGCGGCCGGTAGTAGAAGGAGGTGACCCCGTCGGTGTGGATGACGCTGTTGAACCTCGGCCTGGTCGGGCACCGGCCCGCGACCCCGTTCGACGCGGACCGGGAGTCGGGCGATGATGACGGCCCCGAGGGACTCCCGGAGGGCGGGGCGGGGGGAAGCGGTGCACCGGGATCGAATGCGATTGTCCGCGACGTCAGGGTCACCGGCGGCGACGACGACGAGACGGACACGTTGGAGACCGTCATGACGAATGTGGCGTCGGCCTTCGCGTTGCGAAGCGCCGAGGGGATCACGACGTCGGCGACGATCGTGTTGTCGCCGTATCCGTTCGCCACGGGATGCACCGTGAGGTTCAGGGGTGTCCCGTCGACGGTGACGGTGACCTGCGCGTCGCGGTAGTCGGCCGTGGGGTAGCGGGACGACGACATGCTGAAGCGGCCGAACACCACTGGCCACGGCACATGGCCGGAGGGCGGCCACGACACGGTTTCGGCGTCGACGCGCGACTGGCGCCCGGTTCCGATGACGGTGAGCGCGTTGGACGACGTGGTCGTGCCGATGCCGACGGTTCCGAGGGTCGGCAGGAGGATCCAGCGGCGGTGACCGGCCGCCGTGTTGCCGTCACCGGGATCCGCGATGTAGCCGTCGATCACGGCTGAGGTCGCGTTCCGGTAGCCGAGGCCCAGATTCGACGTTCCGGCGGCCTGCTTCCCGTCCTCCGTCCAGCACTTCCATGTGGACGGCGGGTTGTGGCTGAGGCTGTTGTTGGCACGCATGATCAGCGCGGCGGAGAGCGCTCGGTTGCTCGCCGCGGCATCGAGCGTCACCGGCGGCAGCCCGTTCATCGCCCGGGCGAAGTTCACCGCGCCCAGGCCGGCGGTGTGCGACGCCGGCGACTCGGCGCCCACCGTGCAGGTGTCGACCGATCCCGTCCAGCCCGGAAGCGCGCGCCGTCCGTCGACCACGGCCGAGTCGTAGGCGGTCTTCACGGCGGCCCGATCCCACGTGTTCAGGGCCAGTGCGGCCGGGGCGGGTCCGATCGCCGCCAGCACCACCAGCACCATTCCCGCAAGCCCACGTCGCATCGTCTCGCCCGGCCCTTCATCGATCCCATCGGGCGGGACATGCCATCCGCGTGGTCGTCACGCACATGCTCCGCCGTCGTCATCCGTGATTTCGGTTCCCGGAAACCCGCAGACGCTCTGCCACTCGCGTCCGGGTCGGGTGAAGGAATGATCGGCGTCGCGGAGCGATTCCTGAAGTCAGGACGCGGGGCCCACGACCCCGGCCGCCGGAGACCGCCGGCTACGGGATCGGGATCAATCGATCCCCAGGTGGCTGATTCCCCTAGGGCTCTTCAGACGTCGAGAGCGCCGCCCCCGAACCGGGCAGGCTCACCACGCCGAGCTGCATCAGCATCCCCAGGTCGTCCCGGGTGGCCCAGTGCTCGCACGCGTTTCCGTCACGAAGTCGGAGGAAGTGCATCTGCTGCGCGCGAAACGGCCGACCGGTCGGCGGGATCCCCAGAAGCTCTCCGGTGTGGACGCCCGAGAGCTCCGCCCGGTAGGCCACCAGATCGCCGTCGGCGACGATCTCGAACAGCTCGAGACGCATGTCGGTGAAGGCGTCGTGCAGCCGCTGCATCCGGATGCGGAATCCCTCGTACCCCGGGGCCTCGCCCTCCCACGCCTCGTGGTTGATGTAGTCCCCGGTGATGAACTCCGGGATCCGGTCGAGCTCACCGCGGTTGAACAGCACGTCCGCGCGATCGAGGGCGAACTGCTTCATCTGCTGAGTGTCCATGCGGACAGCGTATCCCGCCGACGGAGAGCCGGCGAGCGGCGGGGCCATTCGCGTCCGAACGACGCTTGTCCGACGAGCACGTGTGCCGAGCCGCGGGAGACGGCGGTGGGCTTCGCCACGCCACTCATGCGCGCGGCCACCGCCAGCGAGTACCCCTGATCGCACACAAGGCTGACCAAGCGACGCCGGCCAGCAGGAGTGAGCTTCGCGTTACCGTGTTGCATCGGGCCCTCCGAGAGGTCGTGAGCTTCGAACACCCACAGCCTCTCGGAGACCCGACACCTTCGTCAGCCGTTCGGAACGTCTACGGGCACGTCACCTAGCGGGTGATCCGCGCCGCCAGCTCCGTCATCGAGGCCTCGATGACGTCCTCCTTCGACTGAAGGATCCGGACGTGCGTCATGACGGTATCGGCACCCGCCGTGAAGCAGGCGTCGTGCAGTTCGCGCATCAGCGGCCAGAGCCGCTCGGCCGGACCCTGCACCGTCGTGCCGAGGGCACCGACCTCGTACTCCAGCCCGCTCTCCTCGATGACGCGGATGGCGCCCTCGACACAGACGTACCTGCCGTTCTCGTCGCCCATCGGTGTGGGCGCCACGTGGACATGGATCAGCATTCGGACCGCTCCCTCCGCTCGCATTACCGAGATCAGGTTCCTGGGTCGTCCACCCCATCGGCGGATCTCAGCCCGTTCGGGCCCCCCAGCGGATGTGAACCGATCCTAGACGGTTGATTCCACGGATTCGCGGTTGGGGCGTCGACGGATGACCCCCGAACGAAGCGACCGACTACGGTTTGCGCGCCAGTGCGAACAGCTTCATGAACTCGTAGCGCCAGCCCCGCGGGCCGGAGCGCTCGCGCATCTTCTCCTCGACCTTCGCCAGCCACGCCGCCACCTCGGGCGTGCCGGGATCGCCGATGATGTGCCCCGCCACCACGCGCATGCGCTCCATGTACTCCTCAACCGGGACGTGGCGCACGCGGCGCTCCATCCAGATGTCGATGGGTTCCAGCCCTGCGGAGACGAGATACGCCTCCATCTCGGGGATGTCGCGCAGATTGCCGTCGAACGCGCCGAGCCACTGGTAGTTGATGGGCTCGACGTCGGCGATGACATCACGGTAGTCCTGCTCGCCCCCCTTACCGGAGCACAGGATCGCCAGAACCGCACCGGGTTTCATGGCGCGGGCCATCTGCTCGGCGGCCACCCGGCGATGCTGGAACCAGTGGTACGCCATCGAACAGATGACGAGATCGAACGCCGCGGCGGGCACCGGCATGTCCTCGACCCCGGCCTCGTGCAGCGTGATGTCCACGTTCGGGATGTCGCCGAGCTTCTCCCGGAACTGCGCGAGCATCCCCTCGGCCGGGTCGACGCCCGTGACGCGCGCGGGTGCGAAGCGGTCGATCAGTGCCTGAGTGGCCCAGCCGGTTCCGCACCCGACGTCGAGCACGTCGTCGTATGTGCCGGGCGGGATCGAGAGCACCAGACGCTGCGCGCCCTCGATGTTGTAGCGAACGGCCCCGTCGTAGTCGGAGGCCGTCTCGGTGAACCCCCCGGCGATGGTGTCTCGGCGATCGGTCGTCATGGACGTGACCCTAACCGATTAGGGAGCCGTACGCACGCCGTGCGATCCCGCCCGCCGCCACGGGCGTCACGACGCGTCGATGCCCCCGTCCAGGATCTCCCGCACCCGCGGGATGACCTCCTCGCCGTAGAGCCGGATCGACTCCATCCGCTTCTCGTGCGACAGGCCGCCGACCGCGTACTTGAGCTGGAACCGCGACAGACCGAGCAGACGGATCACCGCCGCCATCTTCGCGGCGACCGTCTCGGGTGAGCCGACGAACAGTGCACCGTCCGGACCCGTCTGCGCATCGAACACGCGGCGTGTGTACGGGCCGCCCCAGCCACGCTCCCTCCCGATCCGGGTGAACGACTCGGACTGCCCCGGGAACATCTCGTCCTGCGCCTGCTCGTCCGTCGCCGCCAAATGACCCGGGCAATGGATGCCGACGGGAAGGTCCTCGGGCATGCCGGACTCCCGGAGGGATCGCCGGTAGAGCTCGACGAAGGGAGCGAAGCGCGCCGGCGACCCCCCGATCACGGCGAGGAGCAGCGGCATGCCGTACCGCGCCGCACGCACCACCGACTCGGGGGTACCGCCCACACCGACCCATGCCGGGACGCGCCCCAGCTCGGTCGGCGGATACACGCGTTGATCCTCCAACGGGGCGCGCTTCGTCCCTGCCCATGTGACCGCCTCCTCCGCCTGGAGGGCCGCGAAGAGGTCGAGCTTCTCGGTGAAGAGCGTCTCGTAGTCCTCCAGGGCGTGGCCGAAGAGACGGAACGACTCCGTGAACGACCCACGTCCCAGCTGCACCTCGGCGCGCCCCTCCGACAGCGCGGCCAGGGTCGCGAAGCGTTCGTAGACGCGTACGGGGTCGTCCGAGCTCAGAACGGTCACGCCGGTCCCCAGACGGATTCGCGTCGTCCGACCGGCGATGACGGCGAGGACGACGTCGGGTGCACTGATCGCGAAGTCCGGCCGGTGATGCTCACCCAGGCCGATGTAGTCGATGCCGAGTCCGTCGGCCAGTACCGCCTCGGCGACGACCTCACGCAGCACCGGGGGATGGAGCCGCGGGTCGCTGCGCGGAACATCACCGAACGTATCGATCCCGAACGTGGGTCGCACCGGGGTCCCCAGGATCTCGTACCAGGCGTCGCCACTCATGGCCGAGAGCGTAGCCGCACGGCACCGACGCCCGACCGGGTCCGCGCAAGGCCGGTGCCAGGCACGGGACTTGTGCGGCATGGGGACACTCGAGACGAATCGGCCATTAGCAGGCACTTCGCGATCGTGCGGTTTGATACTCGCAAGTTAAGTGCCTGGCACCGGACTTGCGCGGGCTCCTCACCGCGGGTGGAGCGTCGGCCACGGACCACGCTCACCAAACGCTCAAGCGGGTGCCAGGTCACTGCCAGACGACGCTGCTTCCATGGGTTCTGCGGCAATCAGAAACGACCGACGAAAGGTGATTCATGGACAGCACCCCCACCCCCGACTCCACTCCCCGGCGCGGCGCTCCGCGCGCGGTTCTCGTATCGGCCATGGCCCTCGGCCTGGCCGCCGGCGGCTACGGCCTCGCGAGCGCCGCGTCCGGCGGAGGCGATGGCGCAACCCCCTCGTCGTCCTCACCGGAAGCGGTGCAGCAGACGGCTCCGTCAGGCGACACGTGGACGCCCGTCCAGAGCGAGACGGCACCCGGCGGCTACGGACAGGGCGACGGGCGAACGGGCCCGAACGGCGAGGACTGCGATCCGGCCGACGGTCGAGGGTCCTCCGGAGGGACCGACGGCTACGGAGGGAGCGGCGCGAGCAGCACGACCCCGTCGTCGGGCGACGCGGCCGACACGAGCCTCGGCTCCGACGCCGTACAGACACCGTTCTGAGGAGGCGCCCCTCTCCCACACACGGCCGATGCGGCACCCTGAGACACCGCTGACCGAGGCTTCCGCATCACCATTCCCCGAACCTGAGTGGCCGGTGTCCTGCACCGGCCACTCAGGTCCCGGGGGACGCCGACCTCAGGATGCGAGAGGCTGACCGGGCACCCGCGACGCCCTGTCGACGGCGAGGAGATGCGCCGGAGCACCGACCACCGTCACACCCGCGGGGACATCGCGGGTCACGACCGCACCCGATCCCACCACCGCGCCCTTCCCGACGCGGCGCCCTTCAAGCACAGTCGCACCCGAACCGACATGTGCCCCGTTCTCGATCTGAGCCCCGCCGCCGAGAACGGCCCCCGAGGCGATGTGGGCGTGTGCGCCGACCGAGGCGTCGTGACCGATGATCGCGCCCGCATTGACGATGGCGCCGACGCCGACGGTCGCCCCGACATTGAGGATCGCGCCGGCGAGGACCTGGGCGGCGTCCGCCACATACGCGCGAGGCGAGACCACGGCCGAGCGGTGGATGATCGGCGGGAGAGCGAACCCGGCGCCGTGGAGGATGTGGAACACGCGCCGCCGGGCCGACGTCAGGCCGACGCCACCGACCCCCACGAACGCCGCGGCAGCCGGGGGGCCGACGAGGTCCTCGTCATAGGCCCCCAGGACGGGGACCCCCAGAACGGACCGCCCCGCCAGACGCGGATCGTCGTCGTAGACCCCGAGGATCCGGTATCCGCCCACGACGCTGCGCATGGCGTCGATCACACAGCGGGCATGCCCGCCCGCACCGATGCCGATCACCGGGATCGGCGCGTCGCCGCCCACGTTCGAGCCGGGAGACGCGCCCACCGCCAGGATTCCCTGTGTCCGTACCTCAGCCATCTCGACTCCTCCGCCGTTGACTCACAGCCTACTCTTTCTCTATCGGCGAAGTAGAGATTGAACCACAAATACCGAATTGCCAATGGTGTTTGTGTATATTAGGTGGACCAGAGGATTGACCAGCTTTTCGACGGAGGAACAGATGGCATTGCAGATCGGGCAGCAGGCCCCCAACTTCCAGGCCCAGACGACCGAGGGCGAGATCGACTTCCACGAGTGGGTGGGCGACTCGTGGGCCGTTCTCTTCTCGCACCCCAAGGACTTCACCCCGGTGTGCACCACCGAGCTCGGTCGGCTCGCGACCCTGAAGCCCGAGTTCGACCAGCGCGGCGCCAAGGTCGTCGGCCTCTCGGTCGACCCCCTCGACCGCCACAAGGAGTGGTCGAAGGACATCGCGGACGTGGCGGGCACCGAGGTCAACTACCCCCTCATCGCCGACACCGACTACACGGTGTCGAAGCTCTACGACATGCTCCCCGCGGACGTCTCCGGCGACGCGACCGAGCGGACACCGGCCGACAACCAGACGGTGCGCAACGTCTACATCATCGGCCCGGACAAGAAGGTCAAGCTCGTCCTCGCCTACCCGATGTCGACCGGCCGCAACTTCGACGAGATCCTTCGCGTGATCGACAGCCTCAAGCTGACGGCGGAGCACCAGGTCTCGACGCCGGCCGACTGGAAGAACGGCGACAACGTCTTCCTCGCCGGCACCGTCTCGGACGAGCAGGCTCGCGAGATCTACCCGGACGGATGGGAGCAGCCCAAGCCGTACATCCGCATCGTCCCCCAGCCCAACGGGTCGTCGGGATCATGAGCGTCACCGACGAGTTCGTACAGAACGCCTCGTCCTACCGGGAGGGATTCGACAAGGGCGACCTGCCGATGCCTCCGGGCCGGAAGGTCGCGATCGTGGCCTGCATGGATGCGCGACTCAATCCGTACGGACTCCTCGGACTCAGCGAGGGCGAGGCCCATGTCATCCGGAACGCCGGAGGCGGCGTCACCGACGACGTGATCCGGTCCCTCGCCATCTCGCAGCGCCTGCTCGGCACCGAGGAGATCGTCCTCATCCATCACACCGACTGCGGCATGCTGACCTTCACGGACGACGCCTTCCGATCGGGAATCGAGGAGGAGACCGGGATCCGCCCGCCCTGGGCGGCCGAGGCCTTCAGCAACCCGGTCGCGGACGTCCGCCAGTCGATCGCGCGGATCGCGAACAGCCCGTTCATCCCGATCCGCGATCGGGTGCGAGGGTTCGTCTACGACGTGACGGACGGAAGCCTCAACGAGGTGACCTGAGGCCACGTCACCCACCGCTCACCCGGCGACCTCTCGAAGCGCCCCGCCACCCGGATCCGATACTCACACCGGGAGCGGGGCGCTTCGTCATTTCGCGGCGGTACGTGCGTCCACCGAGCACCGGTCGGCCCGGTACGCCGCGCATTCCAATCTCCACCTCATGCCTTGACAATAACCCGCCGATGGTTAAATATGGGAAAGTCGATGGTGATTACTGGTTTTCATTCGTCAGGCGCGGGCACGGCCGCGATCCGTGGGCACGGGGAGGTCCCCACCGGCACCGGTGGCGCATCCGCTGCGACGGTCCGTCTGCCGCGCGTGACCCGGCCGAACCGAACCCGGCGCCGACCCGTGATCGCCGTGACGATGGGCATCGAGGATGTGAGCTGGGGAACCGGATGGCGCGGTCGCGCCGCCATGCTCCCGTTCGACTATGTGCGGTCAATCCGCGCCGCCGGCGGCCTCCCCGTTCTGGTGCCACCCGACGAGCACCTGCGCGACGATCCCGATGAGATCCTCGACGTGGCGGACGCCGTCCTCTTCACGGGTGGGGCCGACATCCACCCCACCGCCTACGGCCGAGCGCCCGGCGATCACCTCGAGGCGGTGGACCGTCTCCGTGATCGGGTCGAGCTCGCCATCATGCGACGCGCACTCGAACGCGACCTTCCCGTCCTCGGCATCTGCCGAGGTTTTCAGCTGCTCAACATCGCCGCCGGAGGAACGCTGCACCAGCACCTTCCGGAGGCCGTGGGACACGCGCACCACCGCCGCTCGATCGGTACGTTCGCCGGCAACCACCATCCCGTCACCCTTGCCCCGGGGTCCCGCATCTCGGCCCTCGAGGAAGCGGCGGAGATCACGCGGGCGTCACATCATCACCAGGGAGTCGACAGGGTGGCCGCGGGCGTCGCGGTCACCGCGCGGTGCCCGTACGACGAGCTGCCGGAGGCGATCGAGATCCCCGATCTGTCGTTCGCCGTCGCCGTCCAGTGGCACCCCGAGGTGGAGAACGACTGCGCCCCGATCCACGGGCTGGTGACCACGGCGGTGCGCGGATGATGAGGAGAACGAGTGCGACGGTCGGGCGAGTGCTCACCGGGCCGGCAGGGCGTCACACCATGACACGGCCATACCGTCCCGCTCCGATCCACCGATCCGCCCACACCGACGAAGGCCGAAGACGATGCTGACCTCATCCTCCGAGTCATCCGACCGCTCACCTCGTCGCCACCGCCGTACGGTCCTCGCGTGCGTGATCGGGTTCATGGGTCTCACCCTCGTGGGCTGCGGCGGATCCGATTCCCTCACGGGAACGTCCACCGGTACGGGTACCGATGAGATGGTCGTCACCGACACCATCGGGACCGACGCCACGCCCACCGACACGACGGACACGGATCCCACCGGCACCGGTGACGAGGTCTGGACGAGCACCGTGTCCACCGACACGACGGCGTTGGCAGGCCCGCCCGGGACCTTTACCGACGCGGCGAGCCGCATCGAGGCCGCCGAGACGGTCACTCTGGACGACGCCAACTTCGTCGGCAACGACGCGGACATCTTCTGCATGGTCGCCGATACACCGGACCTCACCGCGTGCGAGACCTTCGAAAGCCGTCATCCCGCACCGGCCGGCATGTGCACCCATCCGAACATGCCGAAGGACGTGGGCCGCATCGAGATGGACGGATCGGGCGTCACGCCGGTGTGCAACTCGGACACCATCCGCATGCCCGGGGAGCAGCGGATCGCATCGGGCACGGCGGTGCGGTCGCCTGACGGGTCGCGCCGGTGCATCGCCCTGCCCGAGGGCGTGGTGTGCATCGACATGAGAGCACGCCGGGGCTTCTTCCTGGGCAACGTGGAGTACGCGATCCTCTCCTGACCTCTCTGCGGTGCCCGGCGGATCACGGAGGAAGGGCCGCGTGCGTCACGTCCGCGGTCCACGGGAGCGACCCCGCATCGGCTCGGCGGGATCGGAGAAGCGTGACGGCGGAACACCCGGCGGCGTAGTAGGGGCATCACGCCCCAAGGACCGACCGATGTCGCCCGCTCTCCACCGCACGTCGCCGCCGCATCCTCATCCTCGTCGTCGTGATCACCGCACTCGTCGCCACACCGGCTTCGCCACGGCCCTGCCGGCGGACCACCCGTCCGGTGCGACGGCGACGGGCGACGGAGTCGTGCTCACCCGGGGAAGATGGCGACGACGCGCCTGATGCGCGGGCGTGCACGGTGACCACACCACAGCCGGTACCCCGTCGCGCTTTCGCCCAGCGGTGTCGATGGCGATCGTCGCTCGTCCTCGCAACACTCCCGTTCGCGATGGCGGTGACGTCGCAGGCGCGCACCCTCGCCCTGGACACGATCCGCCCGGCGCATCCGCGGCGGGTGACGATCCGGCTCCGGGGTCGGCCCGCGACCTTCACCCAGCCCGCCCACCTGCCGGCGCGCTTCGCGACCACCGCGAGCGAGGCCCGGACGATCCCGGTGGGCGCCGAGGAGGACGCCCCGATGGGCGGTGCGGGCCTCGCCTATCCGGGACTCGCGAGCGTGAGCCGGGGGAGCCGGGGGAGCCGGGGGAGCCGGACGGTGTGGTAGGCGGGTCCGGACCGGGCATGAGACGATGACCCGATGCCGGTTCCCGTCGAGAGGGTGTCTCAATGCGCGTAGTCGTCGTCGGAGGTGGGATGGCCGGCCTCGTCCTGGCCCAGGGCCTCCGCATCCGCGGGCAAGAACCCGTCGTCCTCGAGCGCAGCCCGATCGGGACGCTGACGCCGGGCCCCATCATGCTGCCGTTCCAGGCCTACGATCCCCTCACGGACATCGGCCTCATGGATCACGTGCGCCGCGCCGGCCGGGCCGTGCCGCCGTTCCAGGGTGACGATCCGGTCGCCTACGGCCTGGGGCGCGAGTTCCTCCTGGAGCATCTGCGTACGGACGTCGATATCCGCTTCGGTTCGACGGTCACGGGCCTCCTGACCGACGGCGACCGCGTCGTCGGATGCCGGATCGCGACCGACGACGGGGAGCAGGAGATCGAGGCCGACCTGGTGGTGGGAGCCGACGGAACCCTTTCACCCGTGAGGACCATGGCGGGGTTCCCGGCCGAGGTCTACGAGTTCGACACGGCCGTCATATCGTGGCGCAGCGAGGTCGAGTCGAGTGAGCCGTTCGCCATCCACTTCCTCCCCGACGGCCGCCAGGTGACCATGCTCGGGTGGTCCGGAGGAACCGCGGGGAGCTGGCAGATACCTCGGCCCCCGGGCGGGTCGGAGGAGGCACTGGCACCGGGGTTCGCCGCCTACCGCCGCAGCTTCGCGCTCATGCTTCCGGCCGCGGCCGAGCCCCTCGCGGCGGTCACCGTGGATGACTGGTTCTACCGCGCCGGTCAGGGCGTGCGATGCGAGACGTGGTGGCTTCCGGGGGTGGCGCTCATCGGCGAGGCGCTGCACGCGTTCAACCCCGAGGCGGGCATCGGCTCCGGCCTGGGCATGGGAGACGCCCAGGCGCTCGCCATGGCCGTGGCCGACAACCCGGACGACGCCGACGAGGCGTGCCGCCGGTGGGAGTACTGGCGACGTCCGGCCCTCGCCCCGTATCTCGCGATGGGAAGCCAGGCGGTCCGGGTGGTGCGCGGCGGTGACCCGCGTCCCGAGGAGGAGTGGCCGCCGCCCGACCCGTTCCCGACCACGTGACAGCGCCATCATCCCGCCGCCTCACGCCGGTGATGACGACCCTGGCCTACATCGTCCGCGATGGGTCCGTGTTGCTGTGTCATCGCGTCGCGCGCCACTCCGACATCCAGCACGGGAAGTACAACGGGGTCGGCGGCCACATCGAGCGCGACGAGGATCCCGTCACGTGCATCCGACGCGAGATCGCCGAGGAGACGGGCCTGCGGGTCGCCGAGCCGACGCTGAGGGGCACGATCAGCTGGCCAGGATTCGGGCCGAACGGCGAGGACCACTTCGCGTTCGTGTTCCGCGTGGATGATGTGGCGGGCGAGCCCCTCGCCGAGAACAACGAGGGGACTCTGGCATGGCACCCCATCGATCGCCTTCATGAGCTCCCCATGTGGGAGGGTGACCGGCTCTTCCTTCCCTTCGTGTTCGACGCCCACCCGGATCTGTTCCATCTCGTCATCCCGTATGACGACGGACGGCCCACCGGGTGTACGGTTGTACGCGGGACGTCGACATCCTCGGCCCCTCTTGCGAACCGTGAATGAAGGCCAATGAGCTACGACATCGTCTTCCTGCCCGAGTCCGCCCGCGACGACTGGGCCGGAGCCATGGACAATCTCGAGATGCACGCGATGATGGATGCGGCGCCGTCCGACGAGGACGTGGCCTCGTGGGACCGGCTGGGTGATGCCCTGACCGCCGACGGGGTGGCCTTCGACCGGATCGATGCGGATGAGGAGCGCACCTACACGCTCGTGCACCCGACCATCGAGATCTCGCTGCGCCCCGGTGACGTGCGCATCGCGGTCCCCTACCAGGCGGATCTCATCGACGAACTCGACGAGGCGCTGCCGCGCATCGTCCACCTGACGGAGGACGCCACCGGTCGCGTGGCATACGACCCGCAGTCGGACCGCGCGTTCTTCTCACCGGAGAACCACCCGAGGGATGTCATCCAGTCGGTCTGCGAGTTGCTCGCCGAGCGGGAGACGGCGGGCGACACCCGTGCCGAACGGCGCGGGGTGCTGCGGCGCTTCTTCGGCCGCCACCACCACCACGACTGACGACCCGGCCGGACGGCTCACGCGGGGTCAGCCGGTCGGGATGGAGCACCGTCCGATGTGCTCACCCGACGACCTCTCGCGCACGTCGGGTGTCCGGCACCAGACGTGCGCGGACCCTGATGGCCCGTTCGTGAACAGTCGCCTTCCTCGCCTCCCGGCGTGGGTGCGCGTCCCGCGGAGCCGACCGCCTAGACCGGTTTGCCGCCGCCCAGTTCCGGGTGGAATCGCTGCAGGCTCTCGTCAAGGTCGTCCAGCTCGCGCGTCCGTTTGATCGCGGGACGCGCACCCACCCGCTCGAAGTGCGCGTTGAGGGCGACCCCGCCGAGCGGCGGCGACCCGTACGATTCCCAGCCCTTCAGCATGTAGAGGTAGATGTCCGCGACGCTGAAGTCGTCGCCCAGGCACCATTGCCGGTCGGTGAGCTGTGCCTCGAGGTACGCACCCTCGGCCTCATACGCCGCCAGTCCCTTCGCGGTGATCCCCTCGTACCCGATGTCCTCGGTCGTGAGCATTCCGGGGTACTGCACCGGGTAGTGGATCGTGTGGAGGGTGTTCGCCAGGTACACGACCCAGCGGAGCAGGTCTCCCCGGCCCGGGTGACCCGGGGCGGGGCCCAGACCGGCGTCGGGAAAGCGCTCCACGAGATACAGGAGGATCGCGCCGGTCTCGTAGACGGCCGTCTCGCCGTCACCTACGGCGGGTACGCGCATGCGGGGGGTGATGCCGGCGAACACGGAGTCGTCGTGGCGTCGCCGCGGGTGGACGTCGTGCACCGAGTACGGGATACCGCCCTCCTCCAGGGCCGCGCGGGCGGCGAAGCTGGATGAGCCGGTGATTTGGAAGAGCTCGATCATCGCGACAACCTACCGGGGATGCGCACTCCCAGCGGCCCTGGCAGGGCACGCCCCCATGGCCACCCTGCCAGAATGCGTATCCGTGACCTCACCCGCATCATCCGACCGCACGTCGATCCCGGGAATGGCCGAGGCCATCGGCGGATGGCGTGGGGCGATCGAATCCGCCCTCCCCACGATCGTCTTCGTGGCGGTCGCCGCGTTCAACCGGGATGCCATCCGTACCGCGGCGATCATCGCCGTCAGCACCGCGGTCGTCATGGCCGTCGTCCGTGTGTCGCGCGGGCAGACGCTGCGCTATGTGGCAGCCGGCGTCTTCGGTGTCGCACTGGCCGCCTTCATCGCGGCCCGGACCGGACGGGCCGAGAACTTCTTCCTTCCGGGTCTCATCCTCAACGTCGTCTCCGGAGCGGTCTTCGTCACGTCGAATCTGGTGCGGCGGCCGTTGGCCGGTTACTTCGCCGCGGGCCTCACCGGACAGAACCCCTTCGGCGGCTGGCATCGCGACCCCGCGTGTCGCGTACCGGCGATGCGTGCGACGTGGGTGCTGGCGGCGCTCTTCCTGTCACGGCTCGCCGTCCAGGTACCGCTCTATCTGAACGACGCACTGGTCGCACTCGGCACCGCCAAACTCGCCATGGGCGTGCCGCTCACCGCCGTCGCCCTGTGGCTGTCATGGCTCCTGATGCGCGAGTCCCCGCTGCTCTCGAGTTCACGCGCCACGGCCTCGGATTCGTGATCGACCGGCAGGGCCTCGGGCACCGGAGTCGGTCCGCGCGCCGGACTGTGAGGAATCTCGCCGCAACGGGCCACAAATCGACCCTCTAGGTCGGGCGCCAACGTGCCGATGATAGGCAGGCCGGTGCCCCTCTCCGACCTCCCGGGGCCCGCCGTGCAGTGGAAGGACCGTATGTGAGCCCCGCCGTTTCAATCGCCATCGCCCTTGCCGTCGCCATCGTCGTCTTCCTGCTTGTGAAGCGTCGCCGCGGCGAGATCGAATCCGTCCCGTTGGACGATGTGGCACCGGCGACCGACGCCGCCATCGACGAGACGTCCGGAATCGTCACCATGCCCGCGTTCTCCGAGGTGAGCGAGGAGCCGGACAGGATCCCCGTCGTCTCCGTGCGCGACGCCGCGGATGCCGGCCCGAGCACCCTTCCGGGCACGTCGCCCGGATGGACGACCGATGCCACGGAACTCCCCGCGGACATCGGGACGCCCCCGCTCCCGGGTGCGTCGACGGCCGCCGACCCCCTCGACCTTCCCGGCCTGTCGTCCCCGGCCGGAGCCCTTGGACCGATGGCATCCCTCGAGGATCCGGGCTCCCGGCCCGGAGCCGGCCCCCTGTCCGGGGCCACCCTCATTCCGCCGCTCTCCCCGGAGGGGCAGGCGCTCCTCGGCCGATCGGCCGAGGTGGACGAGGGCCTTCCGGCACTCCCCGATCTGCCGCCGCTTCCGGATCTCTCCACCGGGCCCGCGATGGACGTGGCGACCGGGGACGCATCCCCGACAGCCGACGACCTGCCGCCGCTCCCCGATCTGCCGCCACTTACCGAGCCGCAGGCCGAGCCGGCATCCGTCACCGGCTTCCCGGCGGGACCCGAGTTCGGTGAGACGGAACTTCCTCCGCTTCCGGGCCTTCCGGCGGCCGACGGACTCCCCGCCGTACCACCGCAGTTCCCCGACGCACCGGCGGCCGCACCCCAGGCCCCGCACCGGCAGGGCCAGGGTCGCCCCGTGGCCACACCGGCCGGTCGGCCGCCGCAGCGTCCGGGGACTCCGTCTCCCCGCCCGACGCAGCGCCCGCCGGCGCCTTCCGGTGGCCCCCGCCCCGGCCGTTCTGCGGCTCCCGGCCGTCCTGCAACTCCCGGCGGCCCCGGCCAGCGTCCGCCGGCACCCCGTCCCGGCACGCCGCAGGCCCGCGGGCCCCGTCCGGGACCCCCTCCTCCCGGCCACCCGCAGCGCCCCCCGGCCGGGCGCCCCCCGTCACCCTCCGGTGCCCCCCGCCCCGGCATGCCGGGACAGCCGCCGCGCCCTCCCGCCCCGACGGGCGGACCGCGTCCGGGCGCACCCGTTCCGGCGCGTCCCGCCGGCCCGCCGCGCCAGGCCCCGCCTGCGGGAGGACGACCCGCACCACCGGCGAGGCCCGCCACGCCGGCACCCGCGTCATCCGGCGAGCCCGTCAAGGACGTCATGGCCGAGGTCTCGGCGACGCTCGGACTCCTGGACCGCATCGATCAGACCGGGATCATCGGCGACATCCGTTTCCCGACGGCCGTCTGGCACCGCCACCGCGCGAGCATGCCGATGCTCCTGCCGCCGGATCAGGTGATGTCGGTGACGATGTTCTACCAGACGCTCGCGAGCATCAATCAGATCCTCGACCGGAATCACAGCGGCCTCGCCGCCGACCAACCGCTCTCGGACGGCGTGCGCGCGCAGCTGCAGTTCATCCGTCAGATCGGCGAGCAGATGGCGCTCGGCGCCCTCACCGGGGGCGGGCCGAAGTAGTCGTCGTGGTGGCGCCGGCCCATGGCGCCACCCCCCGTCACGAACACGCGTTCGCTACGATGGAGGGCATGTCCCAGCGGGAGCCGGCCATCCTGCACGCCGACATCGACGCCTTCTACGCGGCCGTGGAGCAGCTGCTGGACCCGTCGCTGCGCGGCCGCGCGATGGCGGTCGGTGAGAGCGTCATCCTCGCCGCCTCCTACGAGGCCAAGCGGTTCGGCGTCGCGAGCGGCATGGCCACCGTCCACGCGAGGGAGCGCTGCCCGCATCTGATCCTGGTGCCGGGACGATTCGGCGAGTACCGGACGCTCAGCCGCCGGGTGATGGACATCCTCGGCCACTACACCCCGGCGATCCATCAGATATCGATCGACGAGGCCTTCCTCGATGTGCGTGGCTCGGAGCGTCTGTTCGGATCCCCCGTGAGCATCGCCCGCGAGATCCGGCGCCGTGTCCACGCGGAGACCGGTCTCACCATCTCGATCGGGATGGCCTCCACCAAGCACCTCGCCAAGATCGCCTCGCAGGTGGCGAAGCCGGACGGCCTCGTCATGGTCCCTGAGGGCGAGGAGCACGCGTTTCTCGATCCCCTCCCCGTGCGTCTCATCTGGGGTGTGGGACCGGCGACCGAGAAGCGCCTCACTGCGGCCGGGATCCACACCATCGGCGACCTCGCCCGCGACTCGCCCGACCGTCTCGCCGCACTCCTCGGCACCGAGAACGGCAGACGGATTCACGCACTGGCGCTCAATGAGGATCGCCGTCGCGTCGCCACCCCGCACAGGCAGCGGTCTCTGGGTGCACAGTCCGCGTTCACCCGGGCCCACCCGACACCGGACCTCCTGACCGAGACGCTGGGCCACATCGCCGACCGGATCTCGTCACGCCTCCGCGCCGAGCGCCTCGCGGGCCGCACGGTGACCGTCCGGGTTCGGTTCCTGCACATGCGCAGCGTCACCCGGTCACTCACCCTCGCCGAGCCGGTCTGCACCACGCTCACGCTCACCGAGATCGCCCACGTGCTCGTACGGCAGGCGCTCGACGACAACCCGGACGAACGCCTCGTCACCCTGCTCGGTGTCTCGGTGTCGAAACTCGATTCGGAGGCCCCCGTCCAGACCGAGCTGCCCGTCGCCCCCCATACGACCGATCCCAACCGTCCCGGCTCCGCCCGCTCGATGGCCCGCCGGGAGGTCGACCGCTCGATGGACGCCGTACGCGAACGCTTCGGCCGATCCGCCGTGGGGTACGCCACGGTCCGCCTCTCCGACCGCGCCCGGGTCCCGGACGCGTTCCGGGAGCTGGCCGAGGGGGATCACACCGCCGAGAGGTGAACCTGGGGACCCACCGCCGGTCATGGGCCGTTCGACGGCTCCCTCTGACACGCGTCGGGCGTTACGGGGCCGGTTCGGCGAGGGCCACCACCGCCCGTGCACGCGCCACGTGCATGGTCTCGATCATGCGTCCGTCGAGCACGGCCACGCCACGCCCGTCCGCCTCGGCACCCTCCCAGGCGGCGATCACGCGTCGGGCCTCGTCTAGGGCCGCGGCGGACGGCGTCCACTCATCGTTCGCCACGCCCACCTGGGCCGGATGGATCACCGTCTTGCCGTCGAACCCCATCGCGCACCCCTGTCGGCACTCGATGCGGAACCCCTCGGGATCGTCGATGACGGTGCTCGTCCCGTCCAGCACGGCGACGCCCTCGGCCCGGGCGGCGATCACCACCTGCGCCAGGTACGGCAGCAGCGTCGCCCGGCCCTCGACCCGATCGTCGACGCGCAGCGCGAACGCCAGATCATTCGTCCCCATGACGAGGACCGCGACCCGCGAGTGCGCCGCGATGGATCGGGCATCGAGGACCGCCGACGGGAGCTCGATCATCGGCCAGATCGCCGCCCGTGACGCACCCAGAAGGGTCACGGCGCGGTCCACGTCGCCCGCGTCCGCAACCTTCGGTAGGCATACCCCGTCGACCGGGAGCTGTGCGATCGCCTCCAGGTCGTCCGGTCCCCAGACCGTGTCGGGGTGGTTGCTCCGCACGACGACCCGGTGTCCCGCCGCATGGAGCTCACGCGCGGCGTCGCAGGCCGCCTCGCGGGCCGGCACCTTGGCGTCGGGCGGAACGGGATCCTCCAGGTCGATCAGAAGGACGTCCGCCGACCGGCGTCCCGCACCGGCAAGGGCCCGTGCGTTGTCGGCCGGCACGTACAGGACCGAACGCATCCGCGGCGACGTGGTGTTCACTCGGGAATGCTGATGACGATCAGCTTCTCGGTGGTCATCTCGCGGATCGCGTACGCCGGGCCCTCGCGGGTGTTCCCGCTCTCCTTCACACCCCCGTAGGGCATCTGATCCGTTCGGAACGTCGGCGTCTCGTTGATCAGCACCCCGCCGAAGTCCAGGTGATACGCCAGGCGCACGGCGTGGTCGACGCGCGCCGTGAAGATGCCGGCCTGAAGCCCGAACGGAGCGGCGTTCGCACGTTCGCAGCCCTCCTCCATCGAGTCGACCGCGGCCACCCCGATCACGGGGCCGAACACCTCGTCGCGACTGAGGGAGCACTCCGGCGACAGATCCGTGATGAGCGTCGGCTGGACATGGCCGTCCACCCGCGATCCCCCCGCCCGCACCGTGCCACCGGCGCCCTCCGCGTCCGAGATGACGCGCATGACGTCGTCGGCCGCCGACTCCGAGATCAACGGTCCCACGTCGACGCCGGGGTCGAGTGGATCACCGAAGCGCAGTGCCTCGACCTTCGGGGCGAGGCGTTCGACGAACGCGTCGTGGACGTCGCGGTGGACGTAGACGCGCTGCACGCTGACGCATGACTGCCCGGCGTGCGTGTATCCCGACCGCGCGATCCGGGTGGCGGCGTCGTCCAGATCGGCATCCGCGTCCACGATGACGGGCGTCGCATTGCCGAGCTCCAGCAGGACCGGCAGCCCCGGTACGACGCTCTGGATCCCACGGCCCACCGACTGGCTCCCCGTGAAGCTGATGAGGGCGACGTCCGGATGCCGGACGATCGCGTCGCCCACCTCGCCGGCTCCTCCGGGAAGGACGTGGAGCGCACCGGCCGGCAGGCCCGCCTCACGGAGAACGGCGGCGAGGCCGAGTGCCGAGAGCGGGGTGGCGGACGCCGGCTTCAGCACCACCGGGCAGCCCGCGGCGATGGCGGGCCCGAGCTTGTGCGCCACGAGGTTGAGCGGAAAGTTGAACGGAGAGATCGCCCCGATCACCCCGACGGGCTGCCGGACGACCATGCCGATCTTCCCGAGGCCGGCGCGGGACCCCTCCATCGGCGCCAGCTCGCCCCCCAGCCTCCGGGCCTCCACGGCGCTGAACGTGAGCGTGTCGACGGCGCGCGAGACCTCACCGGCCGCCTGCACGATCGGCTTGCCGGCCTCGAGCGCGATGACGCGCGCGAAGTCGTCGGCCCGATCCCGGATGAGGCCCGCCGCATGCTCGAGGACCTCCGCGCGTTCCACCGGGGGCCGCGGGGGCAGGTGACGCCGCGCCTCCCGGAAGGCCGCGTCGACGTCGTCGGCGGACGCCGTGTACACGTCGGCGATGTGCTGGCCGAGGTACGGATCGTGAACCGGCAGCGTGCCCACGCCCCGGTCCTCCCCGAGCGGCCAACCGACCGGGAGTGCTGTGCGATCAGTCATCGTCCGAGCCTACCCCCGATGGCCCGGCCCGTCGATCCCACGGGGCCGGGAGGACCGATCCGGCCCGGGAACGTCCGCTCCTCCGGAACGGAGGGTGAGGGTGGATCCGGCCCGGCCGTCAGGGCGTCGTGAACTTCGCGACGCCCCGCTCGACGGCCTCGATGAGATACGGGCGCAGGTTGGCGGCGGCGACGATGGTGTCGACCGACCCGACCTTCTGGGCGCGTTCGATGCTGTGGATGTCGTCGAACTCGGTGGCGACCTCGCCCAGCTTCTCGGAACGCACCGCGGACCGAACCTGGTTGAGCTCGGCACGGAGTGCGGCGACGCGCGACGACGGGGCCTCCGCGATCTTCGCCTCGATCTCCTGGACGCGGGGATCGGCGTTGGTCCGCTTGTCGACGTCCCGGGCGAACACGACGGCCGCCGCGGGTGCCCCTCCGATCACCGACGCGTACGAACCCTCGACGGCGACGACCTCCATGTTGTCGTTCAGCGCACCCGAGAAGACGACGAACGCCCCGCCGTGGTACCGGGAGATCACGCAGAAGACGATGGGACCCTCGAAGTTGACGATTCCGCGCCCGATCTCGGCCCCGAACTCGAGCTGCCACTTGCGCAGCGACTCGGGCGAGCCGTCGAATCCCGAGAGGTTCGCCAGGACCACGAGGGGTCGCGCTCCGCTCGCCGCGTTGATGGCCCGTGCCACCTTCTTGGACGACATGGGGAACAGCGTGCCCGCCGACCACTGGTCCGGTCCGTCCGCCGGCAGGAAGCCCGTCCGCGGGATCGGCCGCGACTCGATGCCGATCAGCGCGACGGGGCGTCCGCCGAGGTGGCAGTCGAAGACCACCGCCGTGTCGGCGTCTCCCATCCCCGCCCAGCGCTCGAGGGGCTCACTGTCGAGGTCGGCGACAGCGCGCATGACGGGACGGATGTCGAACGGCCGCTTGCGCTCGGCGTTCGTGTCGGCCCCGAAGATCTCGCCGACGGTCTGGAACTCGCCCGGGGCACCGGCGAGCGGATGGTCGCACACGTTGCGATCGGCGGGGTCGTCGCTTGTCCGCGGCCGCGCAAACCGCTCACCGGGCGCGACGTAGGTGCGGTCGTAGTACTGGAACAGGAGGTCGCATGCGCCGGCCAGGTGGGGGGCCCAGTACTGGGCCTCTCCGTTGGGACCCATGATCCGGTCGTATCCCCCGATGCCGAAGTTGTCCTCGGCCGACACGCCACCCGAGTAGTCGAGTGCCTGTTTGCCGGTCAGCACCATCGCGCTGTCGGGGGTCATGATGAGGATGCCCCGCGTGTGCATGAGCATCGTGGCCTCGGCGTTCCAGTACGGCTGCGCACCGACGTTGATTCCCGCCACGACGATGTTGACCTCGCCGCCGGCCTGCGTGAACTCGACGATCCGCCGAAGCGCACGCGCGACCCAGTCCATGTTCTCGACGCCGCTGTCGCGCGAGATCTTCGCGCCGGATGAGAGGGCGAACCACTCGACCGGGACCTTCATCTCCTCGGCCAGATCGATCGACGCCATGATGCGACTGCACTCGGGTTCGGACACCGACCCGAGCGACCGTGTCGGGTCGCCCATGATGATGACGCGCCTCATTCCCTCCGGGTACTTCGCCGTGGGCGTCGAGACGACGCCGCAGACGACGCCGGCGGTGTTGCCCCCCGGACCACGCGTCACGGGGACGAACGCCCCGTTCTCATCGAGGTCGTACTCGGTGAAGTCCCCGTCCGGACCGGACACCAGGGGCACGAGTTCGTACGGGTAGACGGTGCCGCGACGACGGGCCGGCAGCTTGCGGCGGTCGTAGTCGGTGAGCGGGGCGAGTGGCTTCGCCGGAGCCTCGTTCACCAGGACCGTGACGCCGGCGTTCGGCTGATAGCTGAAGCTGAGGGCCATCTCGCCCGCCTCGGTGCCCTCCTGGTCGGTCGTCCGCATGTAGATGGTGACGTCCTCCAGCCCCAGGCCGGCCGTCATCTGTGCCAGGCGATTGCGCGCCACGGTCACGAGGTCGTCCATCGGCAGCGAGACCACGGGCCACACGTAGAGGAAGATGTGGTTGACCTCGTCGCCCGAGGGCCGGGATCCCTCCGCACGCGCACGGCGCATGCTCGCCAGGCAGGTCTCGAGTGTGCTCTCCACGCCCGGCAGCGCCAGCGGGGCACCGGAGGAGTCGCGGGTCAGGTTGAAGTCGCGGACCTCCGCCAGGCCCACCAGCCGCTGGTCCCCTCCGTCGTCGGCGGTGCATCGGAACAGGTAGGTGTCACCCACCGACGGCAGCCGCTCCAGTGCGAACTCGTCGAGTCGCCACAGCCGGAGGCGACGCGCGATCATGGGGTGGATGCCACGTGCCACACGCTCTTCGACCAGATCCCCGTCGAAGCGACGGAACGTGAAGTGGCGGTCGCCCCCTCCCGAGGCGTCATTGATCGAGACGGCCACCCGATTCAGCGACTCCGGCGGGTCCGCCGCGCGGATCAGCTCGGCGAGGGTCTGGGCGAGCGCATCGGCGTCAGCCGACGGAGCGTCCCAGGCGACGTAGAGGTCGGCCACGGCGCCGTCGGGGTACGAGCCCTCACGCACCAGGGCGCTGATCTCCGCCAGCGTCGCCCCGATGTCACCGCCGGTGGTCACGGTGGTGATGAGACCGACGTCCCGCAACGCGAGGTTCTGCCGGCGCCGGTCGTACGTCGCGGTGAGGAACCACCGTCCGGTGCGCTCGCGGATCTCGGTGTCCTTCAGCTCGCGGAACTTGTAGTAGCGATGGGTGAAGACGTCCAGCAGGATCCGATCGCGCCCCTCACCGAGCGCGGTCTGCTCTCCCAGGAGCTGGAGAAGCCGGAATGGCGAGTCGATCAGCCGGGCCCGGTGCTCGGCACCCGCGGCCCCGCCGGCGCCCTTCGCGAGCCCGTCGATGTCCTCGCGCATCTGCTGATAGCGCTCCTCCCGGGCCGCCAGGAGCTCCGGCTGGTCGAACACCGCGAAACGCACCGCGCGGGCCTCGTCCGCGATCGCCGGATGCCGCAGCTGGGTCGCGACGATGAGTCGGTCGAGGGTGGTGCGGAGATCGTCCCGGTGTGCGTCGTCCAGGTCGACCGCCCGGCTCTGGAGGTGGCCGAGGACCGAGGACACGACCGGCAGGTGCGTCGCCACCCTCTGATGGGCGAGGAAGATGCGATGGCAGGCGTCGGCGAGCCCTCGAGACCGGTCCAGGGACGTGACCCCGTAGTGGGTGAGAGCCTGCGACAGCGTCTGCTTGAGGGTGTCGGTCACACCCTCGCGTTTGACGTCGAGCGACCGGAGGAAGCCATTGAAGCTCTCACGCGGCGAGTGCACCCACTCGTCGCCGTCGAAGTCCTCGACGGGCGGACGGTCCCGCGAGAGCTCCGCGAGGTCGGCGAAGATCCGGAGGATCTCAAGCTTCCGAGCGAGGAGGTCCGCGATCTCACCGTCCGCGAGGAGGGCATCCAGACGCGGGATGAGCCCACGCGCGGTGGCGGAGTCGATGTCGTACCCCAGGACCAGGCTCCGCATGTCGTGCAGGACGCGGGTGATCTCCTGGCCGTCCGCGGACGACGTGAAGTCGATCCGTTCGACGACCACGGTGTCCGCATCGTCCTCGGATCCGCTCGGTTCCAGGCGGACGAGCGGTGCTCCCGCCGCGACCTGCACGTTGCCCGCCACGAGCACCTCGCGGACGGTACCGGCGAACGGCGCGGTCAGAGTGGTCTCCATCTTCATCGCCTCGACCACGACGACCGGCTCGCCGGCGGCCACCTCGGCTCCCTCGGAGATCGGGATCGCGACAACCAGGGCGGGGGCGGGGGCGCGGATGAGTCCCCCCTCGTCACGTGAGACGCGATGGGCGAGGCCGTCGACCTCGACCAGGAGGTCCGACGCACTCGGGGAGAGCGTGACCCGGTGGGTACGGCCACCGACCTCCACACGCCGATCGAACTCACCGAGGTGATCCACGTGGACGTCGATGTCCGCGCCATCGATGCGGACGCGGTACTCGCCGGGGCCCAGATGACCCACGACCGCGCGATACGGCGCACCGCGGAAGCGGAGTTCGACCGTCGTCTCGACGTCGCTCGTGTCCGCCGGGCGCCCCCGCCGCGCCGATGCATAGAAGTCCGCGCGTTCGAGCGACTCCTGTTCGTCGCAGGCCTCGATCGCCGCCGTGAGCACGGCGACGTCACCCAGGTGTGCGGGGAGCAGTGGATCCGTGCCGAGACGGTCCAGCCATCCCGTGTCCACGGCCCCCGAGATGACGTCCGGATGCCGGAGGAGCTCCAGCAGGAACGTGCGATTGGTGGCCCCGCCCTCGATGACGGCCGACGTTTCGGCGAGGGCACGTCGGAGACGGGCCAGCGCCTCGGAGCGGTCGGAGCCCCAGGCGATGATCTTGGAGATCATCGAGTCGTACTGCGACGGGATCTCGTCACCCTCGGCGAAACCGGAGTCGACGCGGATGCCGGGACCGGACGGGAAGCGCAACCTGACGATGCGTCCCGGCGCCGGGGCGAAACCGCGCTGCGGGTCTTCGGTGTTGAGCCGGGCCTCGATGGCGTGACCGCGCTCGAGCGGCTGGTCTCCGGGGAGCGGTTCACCGGATGCGACGAGGATCTGCAGCTTGACGAGGTCGGCACCGGAGGTGGCCTCGGTGACCGGGTGCTCGACCTGCAGCCGCGTGTTGACCTCGAGGAACGCGAACTTCTGCTCGGCGGGCTGGTAGAGGAATTCGACCGTTCCCGCGTTCCGGTAGCCGGCGGCCTTGACCAGCCGGACGGCCGCATCCGCCAGGAGCTTCGACTGTTCCGGGGCGAGGACCGGCGACGCCGACTCCTCGATCAGCTTCTGATTGCGCCGCTGCACCGAGCAGTCGCGCACACCGAGTGCCCATGCGTTGCCATGGGTGTCGGCGATGACCTGGACCTCGACGTGGCGCGCGTCCTGGACGACGCGCTCCATGAACACCGTGGGGTCCCCGAACGACCGCGCCGCCTCGTCGCGAGCCCGCTCGAACGCCGTGGCGACCTCATCCGCGTTCTCGACGCGACGGATGCCGCGCCCGCCGCCGCCGGCCGTCGCCTTGATCATGAGCGGGTAGCCGATCGCGGCCGCGTGCTCGAGGGCCGACTCGACGGTCTCGACCGGCCCCCCGCTCCACTCGGCCACGGGAACGTCGTTCTCCTCCGCGAGGAGCTTCGCACCGATCTTGTCGCCGAGGCGCCGCATGACGTCGGGGGCCGGCCCGATGAACGTCACACCCAGGCGTTCGCAGAGTTCCGGGAACGCCGGATCCTCCGCGACGAAGCCCCACCCGACCCAGGCCGCGTCGGCGCGACTGACACGCAGGGCGTTCTCGAGCTGCTCGAAATCGATGTACGGGTTCGCCTCGCTTCGGATGAGGACGGCCTCGTCCGCCTCGCGGACGAAGGTCGCATATCGTTCCTCCTCCGTGTAGAGGGCGATCGTGCGAATCGCGCGACCGGCCTCGACGGAGAGCTCACGGGCGGCGTGGATGAGCCGTCGAGCGGGCTCGCCGCGGTTGATGATTGCGATCCGTTCGACCATGGGCGCACGTTACTCATCGTCGCTTCCGGTGGTAATCCGGCAAAACGCACCTATTGGCAGAGGGCCGCGTTGCGCCGCCCCGTGTACGTCGTTACGGTCCGGCCCATCGCACAGACAACCCCCGAAGGCAGGGTGGACCATGAGCAAACCGTTCGTCATCAATCGACACAATCGGCTTGTCTTCCCGTCCAACTTCGAGGGTGACCTGGACTTCAGCGTCATCGACACCGAGGCCCAGTTGGCCGACGTCGTCCGCCGCGACTTCGAGGCGAAGGCCCCGAAGGGGGCCGAGATCGCCGAGCGCGCGGCGCAGGGCAAGTACCGAACGAAGTACCAGCTCCTCCGGGACATGGCGCTCAACCTGTTCTGGTCGAACCGCTTCGCGTTCACCATGTACGACAAACGCCCCATGCGCTGGCGTGACGTACCGAAGAAACGCTCGGACATCTACATCCCGGTGCTCCAGCCGTGGCCGGACGGCGCGGAGAAGGTCGCGACGATCCAGAGCGCCTACGAGAGCCTTCCCGCGGAGTGGGACGAGGAGGTCGAGGCGCGGATCGGCCGGATCCTCGGTGACGTCTTCAACAACAAGCGCCACCAGGCCACATCGCTCGAGCCGATCAAGCCCACGATCCAGGAGTTCATGGCGAGCGACACGGACCTCGCCTACACGCTCAAGGAGTACGACGCGGACTACCCGGTCTACTCCTTCCAGGAGATCATCGACTGCAACGAGGCGGTTCCGGAGCTCGAGGCGCTTGAGCGCATGGCGATGGTCCTCCACAACCAGTCGCCATGGGACCGCTCCCGCGGACGGCTGGCACGAGCCGCGGAGATCGGTGACGATGACTTCGTGATCCTCTTCGTGCCCCGCACGCGCGACGTCCAGATGTTCATCGAGCGCGCGCGCGGCGACCAGCCACCTCGCCGACGGCCGAAACCGCCCGCCGAGGCGGTGCCCCAGACACCCGTGCCACCGATCATCGTCTCGGACGCGTACACCGTCCGCCCGAAGATCGAAGCGCTGGCCGTCGAGAAGGGCGAGATCGTCTGCTTCAACGACGACGTCATCCGGAACTCGGCGTACAGCTGGAGCCCCATGTCGTCCGCGGAGATCTCGTCGAAGACCGGGATCGAGAGTCGTCTCTACACGGCACGCGACCTCGAGATCATCGGCCTCTCGGCCGCCCGTGCGGCCCTCGAGCGCTCGGGCCGGTCAGCGGACGAGATCGCCGCGGTCATCTTCTGCTCGTGCACCAACACGCGCCTCCTCCCCTCCGTGGCGACCTGGATCTCCGGGCAGCTGGGCATCTACCAGACCCACGCGTCGTTCGACCTCGTCGCCGCCTGCGCCGGCTTCCCCTACGGGCTCGCCGAGGGGATGCGGATCATGGAGGACGTCAAGCGCCCGGTGCTCGTCGTGTTCGCTGAGAAGTTCTCCGACAAGATCGGAAGCGTGCGCACCTCACGCATGATCTTCGGCGACGGCGCCGCAGCGGTGGTCCTGGGCCCGGCTGCGGACGGCGAGCCGGCCGACGTGGAGGCCGTCCAGACCTACGCCAGCGGCCCGGTCTCACAGGTCAACTCGATCATCTGGCCGAATCCCGAGTTCGACAATGACATCACGGTCTGGGGCCCAGAGGTGAAGGCGCTCGTCAAGCGCTACCTCGAGCAGATGATGGGTGAGTTGTCGTCACTGCCGGGTGACTCCGGGAAGATCGACCTCGTCGTCCCTCACCAGGCGAACCGGACGATGGTCGTCGACCTCGGCCTTCAGGCCGGCATCGCCGAGGAGCAGATGTACTTCAACATCGACCGGGTCGGGAACGCGTCGGCCGCGAGCATCCCGATCGCCATCCAGGACGCGGTGGTCGACGGGGTCATCGACCGCCCGATGCGGGTCTTCACACCCGGGTTCGGCGCCGGAGCCGTGGCCGGGTACTCGGTCGTGCGCATCGACCCGGATGTCGTGGTGAAGGAGTCCCGTTACCCCTACCCGGATGAGGACACGGACCCGTCGCGGGCGTTCAGCTGGAAGGACGCGCTCGAAGCCTTCTAGATGGTTGGCGCGGGTGCGGGTTCCGCGCCGGGAAACGCGAACGGCCCCTGGACCACTCGGTTCGGGGCCGTTCGATCGGTACCGCGGACCGCTGTCTAGTCGTCGGTGCCGGGGATCTTCGGAGCGTCGGCGACCGGAGACTTCGTTGCCTCAGGCTTCGCGGTCGTCGGAGCGTCGGCGACCGGAGACTTCGGAGCCTCGGGCTTCGGAGCCTCGGTGGTGGTCGGCGCCGCGACCTTCTTCGCGATCGGCTTGGAGGCGACCTCTGCGGGAGCCGGCTCGGCGGTGACCTTCTTGGCGGCCGGCTTGGGCGTCACCGGAGCGGCCTTCGTCGTCGCCCGCTTGGCCGTCGGCTTGGGGGTGGTGTCCGCGGTGGTCGCCGGAGCGGCGGACGTGGTCGTCTTCTTGGTGGTCCGGCGCGTGCCCGTGGCGCGGGCCGTGGTGGTCTTGGGCGCTGCGCTCTTCGCGGGCGCCTTCACGGCCGGCGCACCCGCCGCGGCCGAGGAGGTCGCCGGGATCGCGGGGATCGCGGTGGTGACGACCGGGGTGGCCGTGGACGAGGTGGCGTTGGCCAGCACGTCGAGGGCCTCACTCCACGAGGCGAGCACGATACGGGCGCTCGTCGTCTGGACGTCGACGTACGCCTCCCATGCCCCAAGGCCGGCGTCGTACAGATCCAGCGAACCGGGCAGGGCGAGCCAGACCTCGATGGGAGTGGCGACCCGCCAGGCGCGGGCCATGTCGAGCGCGGCTCGCTTCATGAGGTCGATGGAGGACACCGCGCGCCCGGCGATGTCGAAGAGAGGATCGGTGGTAGCTGAGGCCATGCTCGGCTCCTTCGTTCGGCCGTCCTCGGACGGTCAGGTCGATGTGTCGTCGGCACCGTCGTCCGACCGGTCGGGCGTCGCGGCCCGGAACCCGCGGTAGACGGCAAGCAGAGCCGTTTTCTGATCGTCGGTGAGCGTCTCATCGGCGAGGATGGACGCCTCCGTCGGGGCGGCGGGCCCATCGGCCGGCCGCTGGGTGGTGAGCATTCCCGTCTGCTCGAGAAGGGTCTCCGCGGACAGGTCGAGCGCGCGGGCGATCGAGTTGATCACCCGCATGGAGGGCTCGTGGA
>CAYSVH010000004.1:0-176887 GCA_964434425.1 uncultured Bifidobacteriaceae bacterium
GCAGCTACGTTTGGTTCCCGGTTTTTGACGCGGTCCACCGGGTCCGCGGCTCGCTGATCGTGTCCGTTCCACCTCGTCGAAACTGTGTCGGGCCCGTTGCCCCATTGATGGTAGCGGGCCCGACCGGATCGGTCCAGCGGTCGTGGGCGAAATCCGCGTGCGTGGCTGCGAGTGGCTGAGCGCTCCTGACACGGAGTGGCGCGAAGTGCGTGATGGTTTGCCGTGCGAGCGTCGCGACACCGTCAGGGCGCTCGGACGCCGCCCGACGCCCCGCGGATTTCGCCCACGACCGCTCTGGCCGGCCACGTCCGTTGTCCGGTCGGTGGTCACTCCCGGTCGGTGTCCTCACGGAGGGCCTCCTCGACGGCGGCTCGGATCGCCACGGCGTCCGCTCCCCGCGAGGTCAGCGCCACCGCTCCGTCGCCCTCATCGTCCAGGAGGGCCAGGAGGATGTGGTGGGCGCGGATGTCGTTGTCACCACGATCCATTGCGACCGCGAGCGATCCCTCCAGAACGCGACGGGCGGCGGGGGTGAACGGCCGGCGCTGCGGACCGTCGGCACCGCCCACGAGCGTGTCGGCGACCGAGGCGGAGAGGGCCTCCGGGGTCACGCCGACGGCCGCCAGCGCACGGGAGGCGGCGGTATCCGCGGCGGCGGCCACGCCGATCGCCAGGTGTTCGGACCCGACGCGGCGGTGCCCCAGCCTCTCGGCGCCCTCCACGGCACCGGCGACCGCACGGCGCGCCTCACCGCTGAACCGCTCGAATCCGACGAACTGGCGGAGTCGCCGGACCACGCGCTGGAGGTGGCCCGGTCCGTGCGGGTGGCCCGGGTGACCTCCGGGCTCGGGGCCGTGTCCCTGCCGGTACCGCGGTCCTCGGCCGTGATGCCGGGAACCATGGTCGTGACGGCCGTGCCCACGTCCGCTGGAGCCGTCGACGGGTTCGACGATCTGGTGGACCCTCTGGTGACTGAGTCCCAGGGAGTCGGCGATCTCGCGGAGCGATCCGCCCTTCGCATGGAGCTGCCGGATGGCGTGGTGGTAGTCGACGCGCGCGACCTCGGCCTGGTGCTGGAGATCGACGAGCTGGTCACGCGCAGCCTGCGCTCGTTCGAGCGCCTCCTTGTTCAGTGTCATCGCGATCAATGCTATTCCCTTCGTTCGATCTGTCTAGCGTAGGCGACAGCTCCGTTGCTGTCAAACCAACTAGACACATACGCGCGTTCCCCTCTCCCGCTGACAGACTGCGGGCATGCGCGTCTTCCTCATGCGGACCTGTCTCGTGGACCACGTCGCCCCCACGATCGCGACGGCGACACGCGGCGTCCTGGAGCGCCTGGGGGTCACCGTGCTCGAGCCACGGGGCCAGACCTGCTGCGGGCAGGCCGGATGGACAGCCGGACATCCGGACGAGGCGCGCGCCGTGGCCCGCCACACCCTGCGCGTCTTCGCGGGCGACGACCCCGTGGTGGTCCCGTCCGGCTCGTGTGCGGCGATGATCGTGCACGCCTATCCCGAGCTCTTCGAGGGCGAGCCCGAGGAGGACGCCGCTCGTGCGCTGGCGGCCCGCACCCTCGAGCTGACGCAGTTCCTCGTTCAGAACGACCTGATGCCGAAGGCCGCGCCGGGCGGACCGCGCCGCGTGACGCACCACCACTCCTGCCACATGCTGCGGCTCCTGCGCGAAACCGCGTCACCGGAACGGGTCCTGGCCGGCGCGGGCATCGCCACATCCCCGCTCCCCGACGCGGACGTCTGCTGCGGGTTCGGCGGCGTCTTCGCGGTGAACTTCCCGGAGGTGTCGGGGGCCCTGGGCGAGGCCAAGGCCCGCTCGGCGGCGTCGACCGATGCGGATGCACTCGTGGGATGCGATCTCTCGTGCCTGGTCCACATCGCGGGACGCGCGCACCGCACCGGCGTCGACCTGACGGTACGGCACATCGCCGAGGTGCTGGATGGCTGATCCCACGATCTCGCGGCGCGGTGCACGCCCCCGGCGGCGCGGATACGCCACCAGGCGGCTCGGAAAGGACACCACCCTGACCATCGGCACCCGGCGACGCCCCGCATCCACCGGTCGCGCACCCCACATCCACGACACCGCGGAACCAGCCATCCGATGACTGACCCGATGAGCGACCGTCCCGTCACCTACGGGGAGGGCCCCGACCTCCGGGCGCGGTCCGCACGCGCCACCGGGGACGCGGTCCTGCGCGGCAACCTGACCTCGTCGGCGGCGAGCTGGGCGAAGGGCCGCCGGCGCATGGAGGACGAGCAGGGCTTCTCGGAGATGCGCGACCGGGCACGCGTCATACGGCGCGAGAACATCCGGCGTCTGCCCGAACTGCTCGACGCGCTCGAGGCCCGCGTCACCGCCAACGGGGGCACGGTGGTGCGCGCCGCCACCCGTGACGCGGCCACGCGGTACATCGTCGACCTCGCCCGCCGTGAGGGGGCGCGGATCGTGGCCAAGTCGAAGTCGATGGCGACCGAGGAGATCAAGCTCAACGAGGCCCTCGACGCCGCCGGTGTGCGCGTGGTCGAGACGGACCTCGGCGAATGGATCCTCCAGCTGGCGGACGAGCGTCCATCGCACATCATCGCCCCCGCAGTGCACATGAACCGCACCGAGATCGCCGAACTCTTCCGCCGTGAGAGCGGCGACGACGTCCCCGACGACCGCGAGGCCCTCATCGCGTATGCGCGGCGTCGCCTGCGCGAGGACTTCGCCGCCGCAGACATCGGGGTGAGCGGGGTCAACGTGGCCGTCGCCGAAACCGGCACCCTGTGCGTGGTCGAGAACGAGGGCAACGCGCGACTGGTGACGGCACTCCCCCGCATCCACGTCGCGGTCATGGGCGCCGAACGCATCGTCGCGGACTGGGACGAGGCCGCGCACATCCTGCAGCTTCTGCCCATGGCCGCCATCGGCGACGACGCGACCACCTACGTCAACCTCGTGTCCGGTGCACGGCGCGAGGGCGAGTCGGACGGCCCCGAGCAGCTCCACCTGGTGATCGTCGACGGCGGCCGCCTGGCCCTGCGCGACTCGCCGTTCGAGGAGGCGCTCCACTGCATCCGGTGCGGAGCCTGCCTCTACTCCTGCCCGATGTGGCGGACGGTGGGAGGCCAGACGTACGACTCGCCGTACTCGGGACCCATCGGCGCGGTCATCACACCGCTCCTGGAGGGTGCGTCCTCCGAGCGGGCCAACGAGCTGCCGTTCCTCTCGTCGCTCTGCGGCGCGTGCCACGACGCGTGTCCCGTCGGGATCCCGCTGCATGACCTCTTGGTGCGCCTGCGGGCGCGCGCGGACACGCCCGCCCAGCGTCGCCGCCGACGGATGGCGCGACTGTGGAGCGCGCTCTGGCGCCACCCGCTCCTCTACCGCATGGGAGTGCGCATCAGCCGCGCGGGCATCCGGCTCCTGGGGCGCCGCGGGTGGGTCCGCCGGCTGCCGGGACCGGGTCGCGCCTGGACCGACGTCCGCGACCTCCCCAGCGAGTGGCCACCGCGATGATCGACATCTTCCTGGCCGCGTTGGAACGGCGTCGCGCCACGGGCGAACGCGTCGCCCCGACGGACCTCGCCGACACGGTGGTGTCGTCCGTCACCGAATGGGGAGCGCGGCGAGCCCTCATCCCCGACGACGAGGTGCTCCACACCCGCGGGGTACCGTCGGCACTGCGCGACGCGGGCGTCGACGTGGTCGTCTGGCCGACCGACCTGTCCTGGCGGCCGCTCCTGGGGCTCGACGACGCACCGGCCACGTGCGCCATCACGGTCCCGGCCCTCGCCGTGGCACAGCGAGGCACCGTGGCGCTGACGACGGACGCCGCACACGGCCGGTCGCTGGACGCCGTCGGGTGGTGGCACCTGTCGGTCCTCCCCGCGGAGCGGATCGTTCCGACCCTGGAAACGGCTCTGACGAGGATCTACGCGTCGGGCACGCCGTCCGCCGTGTCGCTCGTGTCCGGCCCCAGCCGGACCTCCGACATCGAGAAGATCACGACATACGGTGCACACGGCGCGCTCGCCGAGCACGTTCTCGTGGTGGGCTGACCCCGTCCGTGGGGCTCCGGCCACGTGCGGGGCCACTCCTGTGACCCCGCGAGAGGCGGAGAGCTACTCCGACGCCTTCTTGAGCTGCCCGGCGACGATCACGATCGTCGCGACGAGCGCCACGAAGATGCCGAACGCGAGCCCGTAGTCCATGCCGAGGGCAGCTGCGAGCTCACCGATGTCGGGCTTGCGGATCATCCGGAAGAGGACCAGCAGGAACGCGAGCACGCCGGCTCCGAGAACGGCGGGGGCGTAGAGCGCGTCGATCTTGCCGGCGGCGATCCCCAGAATCACCACGATCACCCCGACGCCCAGAATCAGCAGCAGGACATCGATGAAAGCGAGCGCATCGAAGGCGCTCCCCGAGGCGGAGTTGGTGTTTCCGGTCACGGTGTACCAGTTCAGGAACAGCGAGATGACGAGAAGCACGCCGCCGCCGAGCGAGATCTGATCTCCCCGGCCAAGTCGATTGAGCATGGTCCCTCCTGTGCGAAGAGTGCAGGGTGGTCAACCATAGAGCGCACACCGGGCGCAGGACGGCCCGGCCGGACCTCACCGCAGAACGCGTCAGACGGCGCGTCGGTTCACCATGCCGCCGACGGCGATGAGAAGCGCTCCCACCAACGCGACCCACACACCGATCTCGAGGCTCGTGACGGCCCGGCTGCCGGGACGATCGACCATGCGGAGGATGATCACGAGCACGGTGACGGATCCGGCGCTCTCGATGAACCGCCGCGGCGATTCGTCGATGTGTCCCGTCGCCATTCCCACGACGGCCGCCACGATCGCGAGGCCGACGCCGAGAAAGACCCAGTCGAGGAACTCCAGCGCTGTGAACGCCGTGATCCGCGACGCGTTCTCGATGATGCCCGCCATCAGCGGGTCGAGCCCGAACGCCGGGTTGGAGGCGTCGAGGCTGTACCAGGCCATGAACAGCGAGCCGATCAGCCCGAGTGCCCCCACGACCGCGATGCGGTCGCCGATGGTCGTGCGGTCGAAGATCTCACGTGGGTCCATGGATCCGGTCATCGGCACCGCGGACGGGTTGCTGAACGACCGGCGCCTCACGATCGGCGGACCGGGCACCCCCGTATCCGACAACCGGCATCGGCTCCGCCCCCTCCTCACCCCGGGGAGGGCCGGGTGTCACAGCCGGCGGACGAAGGGGTCCACACCGTCGCGCACCGGATCGACCACGGGCACGCCCAGAGCCTCACCCAGGCGCGCGCATTCCGCGTCGAGCGTGCGGCGATCGACGTCGGCGGCGTCGACGGCGACACCGAGCAGGCGCTGCTCGTACCCCACCAGATCGGCCAGCGCGGCATGCGCCTCCACCACCCGCTCCACCGTCGGCGTCCGCGCGTCGAACCCCTCGTGCGCCGACGCGCTGAGCCGGGTGCACACCACGATCCAGTGGGGCCGCACGACCTTGGCGAACGTGAAGTCCGCGGCACCCCACATCGGGTGGAGGAGCGCCCCCTGTCCCTCGACCACCACGATGTCGGCGTCGCGTTCGGTCTCGGCGAGGTCCCGCTCGACGACCCCGGCGGCGAAGTCGAGCGGGATCGCATCCAGCACGTGGCCCCGGCCGCGCAGGATCATCCCGGTCTGCCCGGTGGCCAGCCAGTCGGCGCGCCGCCCGGCGGCCTGAAGGGCGCGTGTCAGAAGCACGGTCACGGTCATCTTGCCGACCGAACTCGTCGTTCCGACGGTGAGCACACGGGTCGCCCCGCTCCGCGGTCGGCCGTCGCCCAGGCATCGGTCCTCCTGGCGGAACCGGCGCAGGTTGACGATACCGGGCTCCTCGATCACGTCGTGTCCCGTGTTGAGGACCCGATGCCCGGCGTGCGCCGCCTGGAGGACGGTCTCGCGCTGTGAGTCCGAGAGAAGGCCGCCGTTCCGCGCCGTGGCGACGACCACGCTGTCACCGTGACGGGCGACATCGGCGAGGTCGGCCACGATCGGCACGTCCAGATCGATGCCGGGACAGATGTCGGCGACCCGGCGGCCGGTGTGGACCGGATCCACGATGCCACGCACCCGTTCGGGGGCGAACCGCATGAGGCACCAGGCGGTCTTCGCGAGCATCCGATCGTGCGCGACGCCGTCGGTGAGGAGCACAAGGCTGGCGTGTTCACCGAGGTCATGCACCACCCGTACTCTAGACTGCCGGCGTGCGGGCCGGAACACCGTTCATCACGAGGGACGGCGACATGATCTCCGTGACGACCCGTTTGGTCGCGGACGACGGAACATCCCTGCCGCCCCTGGTCACGAGCGGTCCCGAACGGCGTGCCGAATGGCTGGATCCGACGTCGAGACCCGTGCTGAGCACGCTCGCCACGATCGCCGCCGCCCGCGGCGAGGACCTCATCGTCGAGGGCCCCGCCGACGAGGAGTCGGTCGCCCAGGCGACCCGGGTCGCGGCGTTCCTCGCGGCACGGTGGGGTACATCGACCGCGGTGCGGGTGGACGACGTACGCGCCGCCCCGGAGGGCGGTGACGACGTCGGCCTGCTCTTCACGCGCGGCGCCGACTCGTGGTCGACGCTGCTGGATCTCCTGGACGCCGGACCGCCGGACCGGGTCACGCGTCTCGTCTGGGTGCACAGTTCCCTGCAGCCGGAGATACAGCGGCAGGAGCGCGTCGTGGCGGCCTCCATCGCGCCGATCGCCGCCGACCTGGGACTCGAATGCGCGGTGGTCGGCACGACCGCACGCGCGCTGCTCGACCATCGGCAGGAGTGGATCCACACGCACACGCCGGTGCTGGCCGGCGCGGCACTCACGTTCGGTGCGACCCTCCGTCGTCTCGTCATCTCGGGGAGCTACCCGGCCGCACAGCCCACCAACGCCGCGGACACACCGGAACTGATCGAGATGCTCGGGACGGGTGCGACCACCACCGTATTCGGCAACCCGGATCGCCAGCGCCACGAGAGGATCTCCCACCTGGCGCGGCACCCACTCGCCCGGTCGACGCTGCTCGTGTGCTGGGAGCAGGGCATCGAACGCAACTGCGGCCGCTGCCGCAAGTGCCTCCTCACGATGACCGCGCTCGCCCTGGCGGACGACCCCGATCCGGCCGCCGGGTTCGAGGCCCCGCTCGACCCCGACGTCGTGCGCACAATCGACGTCCCCGCCTCCCTCGGTCCTCTGGTCGCGCCGCTCGTGCGAGCCGGGTCCGACCGACCGGGGCGAGGACGCGCATGGTGGCGACGACGCCGGCGTGACGCCATGGTCCGGGAGCTGGCGCTCGCCTGGGATGACGCGTGGAAACGCAGCAACCCCGGCCACGACGGACTACTCGACCTGTGAGACGGCCTCCTCGGCGCTGACGACGGCCTCAGCACTGACGGTGGCCGGGGCCTCGGCGGCCGGGGCCCCGTCACCGCGATCGATCACATCGGGGGACCACCACCCGGCGATGCGCCGGAGTTCCGCCTGGAACGTCTCATCGCGCCACCGTTCCCCGGGCAGCGGGGGTGCCGCGAGACGGTGGACCCAGACGTCCCCGACGAGGTCCACCTCGGACGGACCGTCGTGGATCGTCAGGAGCCGGACGGAGTCTCCCCGCTCCGCGCAATGCTCCGCGTCGGCCATCCGCTCCGGCCCGCCAAGCACGGCGACGTTGCGCGACGTGAGCCGGTCCGCAGGAAGGAACGGCAGGAAGCCGGGCGCTTCGGATTCTCTGGCGACCAGGCGAAGGCCGGCGCGCTCACGGCCGCGTCGCTCGCCCGCGATGATCCCCTCCTCACAGTCGCGGCGCGCACGATCGGCGTGGCCGGCTTCGACGTTGCCCGCACGTTCGTTCACCTCCGCGTCGGTCAGGACCCATGCGACGTACTGCTCGGCCCGGGCCCGCAGTTCGTCGGGGCCGGCCAGGGAATGCCGGTGGGAGAAGTAGACACGCGCGTCGACGATCGACCGCCACCGGGTGACCACGCGCTTCTCGTTGCGCGTCCCGGACGCCAGCGTCTTGTGGTGGACCGGTGCGCAGGGCAGCTGGCGCAGGCGATATCCGCCGTCGATGAGGCGACAGCAGATGTCGACGTCGTCGTAGCCGTAGGCGAACTCCTCGTCGAAAAGCCCGATCGCGTAGAGCGCGTCCTTCCGGAACGCCATGTTCGTCCCCTGCAGGTACGGCACGAGGTCCGTTCCCGGGAAGCAGTACCGGTCGAGGGGCGACGTGTGCCCCCACGTGGGATCGGCCAGACGTGAGACCGCGGCGTAGGCGAACTGCAGCGTCACGCCCGTCGGATCGAAGACGAGTCCGCCGACGCCCGCGACGTCGGGTGCGTCGAACGCCGCCACGGTCTGCTCGAGCCACGACGGCTCGGGCAGCGCATCGTCGTCCAGGAACGCGATCACGTCGCCGGCCGAGGCCCGGATTCCGGCGTTCCGCGACACCGACAGATTGGGGAGCGGGTTGTCGACCACGCGCAGGGGCCCGTCGTAGTCCCGGAGGATCCGCGCGGTGTGGTCGGTCGACGGACCGTTGACGACGACGACCTCGAACTCCGGGAACCGCTGGAGCCGGAGGGAATCCAGCGTGGCGACGAGGCCGGCGGCACGGTTGTACGTGCAGACGACGACCGAGACGCGACTCACGAGTCGAGGACGGCTCGGAGCTCGTCGAGTTCGCGGTGGAACCGGCGTGCGGTCTGGTGGGCGGACAGCATCGCGTTGCGGACCTCGGGCAGCTCGGCCGTGTTCGCGGCCAGACGCGCATCGACGTCCGCCACGTACCGCGTGACGCGCTCGAGGTCCAGGGCGAGCTGCTCGAGCCGGTTGCCCGGTGCAGACGACACCGCGTCCAGCCGCGCCGTGAGCTCGGCCACCTGTGACCGTAGCGTCGCGATCGCATCGGCGGATTCACCGGCCGACGAGCCGTTCCGCCCGAGCAGCGAACGGACGCGGGCCTGTGAGGAGCCGGCCAGGTGGCGGAGCTGTGCTCGTCTCCCCGGCGCCAGGGTCGCGGGCTCGGGGGCGCGAGCCGGAGCATTCACGCCGGTGAACTCGGTCACGGCGTCGGCCACCACGGCGTTCGCCGCGGCGATCTGCATGTCGATCATCCGCATGGTCGTGTCATGTGCACGTGCGAGCGTGGCCCGCACGTCGTCCAGCCGGGCTGTGAGGTCGGGATCGCCGTCCTCGCTGGCGATGGCGACGTCGCCCAGCTGGAAGAGCTGTGCGATGGCCGACATCTTCTGGCGGTAGTAGTCGTTCTGGGCGATCATGATCGTCGGGATCCGATGGATCAGCGACAGCAGCGCCGTGTGGTAGGAGCTGGTGACCGTGCCGACCGCACCGAGCGTGATCGGAGCCCCGGCGGTGCTGAGACCGGTCAGCGACACCATCACGGCACCGTTGCGCTCCGCGCCGTACTCGCGGTGGAGCACGGAGACGAACTGATCGAGGATCGCCCGTTCGTTGACGCGATCGTCGTCGAACGCCACCAGCAGGCGGCACTTGGAGGCGCGCGACCGGGTGAGGCTGTCGACGGCGGCCGCGGTCCACCGGATCCGCGCGTCCGGACGTTCGGTGACGTGGCCCTCGACGTCGAGGTGGACGTTGACGCAGTCCTCCTCCCGGGCGACGGAGAGCGCGCGCAGAGGGCCGAAGGCGTCGTCGCCGAAGTTGCGCGCCTCGGCACTCATCAGGCCGGCCGCGGCGGCCTGGATCGACGGATCGTCACGCACGAGAAGCGGATCACACTGCTCCAGGATCGGCGACCAGGCGAACAGCCCCTCGTAGGGGGAGATCTGGATGCCCGTGGCCAGGTGACAGGTGACGGCGCCGCCACGCTCGGCGAGCGCGGTCAGCGATCGGACGATGCCGAGCTTGTCGTCGCCGAAGAAACGGTTGATGAATCCGCCTCCGGTGACGTACAGCGCCACGTTGGGTGGCAGCCCCGTGAGCGCGTCGGCGACGGGCTGACGGTGACGGATCAGAGAGATGACGTCGTCGGGCAGCGCCCGGGCCCACCGGTGGCGATCGGGGTAGATGTCCTCGACCACGACGGCGATCGGAAGTTCGGGGGCGGCGCGACGGACCCGCTCGACGGCCGCCCGCGTCTGAAGGACGTCGCCGAGATTTCCCGAGCCGTCGTACCCTCCGACGAGCACCGCGAGATGCGTCGTGGACGCGAGCCTGAGCCCGTCATCCGCTGTCACCGTGAAGTCGTCACCACCCATGGGTGCGGGAGGTATAGCACGCGGCGACCGGCGAGAACGGCCGGAAGAACACCCGGTTGTCACGAAATCGTCGGTGAGACGGAGATTCCGGGCGCGAGATTCGTCGTCAGTCCGACGTGTGACGCGGCCATCCGGGCCGCGGGACGCACCGGCCGCGGTCGCGTCGTACCGTCGACGGCGGTGCGGAAGAGGCCCCGTCGGCAGCCCCGGGCCGACCCGGGGGCTGCCGACGCCGATCCGAGATCAGCTCAGAATCGCATCCGAGATCACGATGCCCAGCCAGACGCCGACCGCCACGCCGAGGATCGTCGCGAGAAGAAAGACCACCGTCGTCCTGGGAGTCACAGGCCACCTCCGCCGGGACTCCGCGGGCCCGGCGGTGGGTCGCCGCCCGGCGGCGGATAGGCCGAGTCGGCGAGGTCGATGTCAGCGGGCCGGGTCTCCACCAGGCCGATGGACCTGCCGAGGGCGTCGGTGAGCGGTGAACCCTGACCCACATGCTCACGTCGCCGGAACCAGCGCGGGATTCGCCAGATGAGCGGGAGCATGAAGCCGAGCGCCATCGCCCAGAACGTCGCGCCGCTGACGATCCAGCCCCACGACCGCGATGCCTCACCGGGCGGATCGAAGCCGAGTTCGATGAAGTTGTATCCGAGGACCGCGAACATGATCCCCAGGGCCGGGAACACCCCGAATCCCGGACCGCGCACCCAGATCGTGAGCAGCGCTCGGAGTCCCATGAGGACAAGGCCGACAGGCAGGGCGACCATCAGGATCGCCATCGCGCTCTCGTCACACTCGTTGGCGATGACGTACGGCCCGCCGCTGGCACAGAATCCACCCGACTCGATCATGACGCTCCTCATCGCCCGGGAGAAGGCGACGAGACAGGCGACGGCACCGGCGGTGGCGCCGGCGATGCCGATCCAGGCGAGCACCAGCTGCCCGGTGGATCGTGGGCCGTTCACCTTCTGCATGAGCCCCATCATCGGGGGATCACCCGATCTCCCGAACCGGATGCGACGCCCCTCGGACCTGGCGCTCGATGATGCGAACAGCGGGGTCCCATCGGCGATTCCTCCGTGATGACGCGGGAACAGGGTGCGCATTCTCTCCACCGGAGGGTGCTCGTGTCAACGGTACGGAAACCCGGCCGATCCCGATCCGTGCCGAGCGCCGGAGGGAACGGGCACCTCGTCGTGCGCGACGGTCCCCGAGGCCCGGTGACGCCTCCGTCCTCCGGCCACCACCGCCCGGTGGGCGTGTCCCCACCGTCGTCCGCGGGTGTGCACGAAGCGAGAACCGCTGTCGACCCTGATGCTACCGGCGCCCGGCGGCCTTCATCGCCCGCTCCGCATCCCGCTTGGCGTCGCGTTCGGCGATCGTGCGACGCTTGTCGTACAGGCGTTTACCGCGCCCCAGGCCCAGTTCGACCTTCGCGCGGCCGGCCTCCGAGAAGTACACCCGCAGCGGTATCAGCGACAGGCCCTTCTCGTTGATCGCAACGTCGATCTTGTCGATCTCACGACGGTGCAGAAGGAGCTTGCGGGTGCGCGTGGGCTCATGACCGAAACGGGCGTTGAAGTACTCCGGGATGTGGAGCCCCACCAGGTAGACCTCGTCGCCCCGCACCTGTGCGTAGGCGTCGCGGATGCTCGCCCCGCGCTCGCGGAGCCCCTTGACCTCGCTGCCCATGAGGACCATGCCGGCCTCGTAGCGATCCACGATCTCGTACTCGTGGAACGCCTTCCGGTTCTGGGCGACGTCGCGTTCGGCCTCGTGGCGTCCGTTTTTCTTCTTGACCATGGACGAGACAGGTTAGCGACCCGTCACCCGCACGAGCGGCAGGTCCCCGCCGGCCCCGGCGCCCCGTTCAGAACAGGCCGCAGCCAGCGGCCCCTCAGCGCCGGCGTCGGCCCCGGAGCGGGGCCTGTCGCCGCGGTGCGGCTCCCGACGCCGGTTCCAGCTCCACGCGGCCGCGAAGGGGTTCGATCGAGACGACCCTCACATCCACCGGGTCGCCGATGGCGAAGCGACGCCCCGTATCCTCGCCTTCCAGCATCACTCCGAGGGGGTCGGGCGTCCACCAGTCACCGTCGATGGACCGGGCGGGCAGATACCCGTCGAGCGCGAGATCCGGGCCGAACGCGACGAACGCGCCGCTGTCGCCGACCCCCGTGACCTCTCCCGGGAAGACGGCCTCACGATCGGAGGCGACCAGGTCCTCGGTGTAGAAGGCCCGGCAGACGCGGTCGGCCCGGCGCTCGACGTCCACCGCCTGCCGCTCGGTGATGGACGAGTGGTCCGCGGCGATGGCGAGTTCGTCCGCCGTCTCGCCCTCCGGGCCGATCCCGAGCGATGCGAGCAGCGCCCGGTGGGCCAAGAGATCCGGATAGCGGCGGATCGGTGAGGTGAAATGCAGATACGCATTCGACGCGAGCCCGGAGTGCGCCGGTTCGCCGGTCGTGTAGAACGCCTGCTTCAGGGCCTGCAGCACGAGGACCGGAAGGCCGCGGGCACCGCCGTGCCGCTCGGTGTGCCGTCGGATCGCCTGTGCCGCCGCGACCGCGTACTCGGCGCATTCGGACGGCGTCAGCGGACCGTCGGGCACCTCCCGGGTGGGAATGCCCAGAGCCCGCATGCGCTCGTGCAGCAGAAGGATGCTGCGCTCGGCCGGGTCCGGATGGTGGCGATAGACGGTGGGCCGTCCGCGCTCGACCATGTAGCGGGCAACGGCCTCGTTGGCCGTCACCATGCAGTCCTCGATAAGGCGGTGGGACGCCGTCTGTCCCTCGATGACGACCCCCGCGACGCGGTCGTCGGCGAACGTGAACACCGGCTCGCCGGACTCGACGTCCAGTCCGTGCCGGCCGGTGCGCCGGCGACGCAGCCGCTCCGCCACCTCCCTCGCCAGCAGGATGTCGGACTCGAGGTCCGGATCACCGAGGGAGCCCCCCGCGAAGAGCCGATCGACCTCCGGGTAGGTCAGGCGACGCCGGGAGTGGATGGTGCTCCGCGTGAACCGGGCGGCGCGCGTCTCGCCGTCCGGGGCGATGAGCATCTCGCACGTCACGGCCGTGCGATCCTCCCCGGGAGTCAGGCTGCACACGTCGTTGGACAGGCGCGGAGGAAGCATCGGGTCGACCTGGCCGGGCACGTACAGCGAGTTGCCCCGCCGGCGTGCCTCGTCGTCGATGACGCCGCCCTGATCAACGAACGCCGACACATCGGCGATGTGGACCCACAGGCGGATGTCGTCCCCGTCGCGCGCGACGGCGATGGCGTCGTCGTGGTCCTTCGCACCCTCCGGGTCGATGGTGATGACGCGCTGACCGGTGAGGTCCTCACGCCCGGTGTCCGCGGCCGTGCTCCGCGACGCGACATCGTCCGCCTCGTCCAGGACGCGTCGGGAGAAGCCCCGCCCCCGGCCGGCGTCGGCGACGAGCGCGGACATGGCCGCGTGAACGGAACGGTGATTGCCGTGCACCGCGACGATGCGCGGGGAACCGCGCCCGGCGACGGCGGTGACGAGATCACCGATCTTCCCCATCCGCCCGCTCCGACCGAGACGCAGGGGCTGCGCGGCCTCGAACACCGGCTCGACGATCAGTCCCCGCCCGGCGCCGAGCAGCCGGCCGACGACGACGGACGTGCGGGGCCGCGGTCCGCGGCTCAGGGCGTCACCGCCTCCCGCAGCGCACGGTCGATCTGTTCGTCCGCCGGGGTGTCGGGATCGTCCTGCACCTTCACGTCCGGCTGAAGCCCGTTTCGGCCCAGGTCGAAGCCCTTGGGGGTCAGATAGCTGGCGGTGGTGAACTTGAGCGCGCCGCCGTTGGACAGGCGTCGCGTGGTCTGGATGAGCGCCTTGCCGAACGTGTGCGTCCCCACCAGACGTGATCCGCGGACGTCACGGAGAGCACCGGCCACGATCTCGCTGGCACTCGCCGAGTGGGTGTTGGTGACGACGACGACCCGCACCTCGTCGTCCACGACGGGAGCATCGCCGGTGGTGAGCGTCTCCTGGGGCCCGTTGCGGTGCGTGGTGGTCGCCACCGTGGTCCCCTTCGGCACGAAGGCTCCCACGACGTCCTGCGCCTCGTTGACGAGCCCTCCTGGGTTTCCGCGCAGATCGACCACGATCCCCGCGACGGACGCGTCGGCGAACGACGTGACCTCGTCGCGGAAGTCCTTTGCGGATCCGGTGGTGAACCGGCTCAGGCGGACGACGCCGACCCGCTTGCCGTCGACGTTCTCGATACGGGCGTCGACGACCTGTTCGCGGATCTCGGCGCGGGTCATCCGATAGTCGCGATCAGCCGTGTTCGCCCGGCGTATCCGCAGAACGACGTCGGTATGGGGTTCGCCCTTCACGGTGTCCATGGCCGCGAACCGGGTGGCCTCGTTGACCGGCTTCCCATCGACCGCGAGGATCACGTCCTTCGGCTTGACGCCCGCCGTCGCCGCCGGACCGCCCTCGTTCACGCGCAGGACCGTCGCCCGCTTGTTCTCGGGCCGCCACTGGATGCCCACGCCGACGTAGGTGCCGGAACGTGAGTCGAGGTACTTCGCGAAGTCCTCCTGCGTCAGGTACTCCGTGTAGGGGTCCTCCACGGCCGCGACGAGCGCCTGAACGGACGCGTCCTCCATCGCGGCGAGTTTCTCCGGGGGCAGTTCGCGATAGAAGTCGGATGCGAGGATCGACAGCACCTGATTGGCCGCGGCGGTGCGATCGTCGGCGAGGAGCCGGTCGCGTATCGCGCTCGGCGCGCGATCCAGCCCGGACTCACGGGGGTGTCCTCCGACCCAGACACCCATGACGAATACGGCCAGTACCAGGAGAGCGGCCACGGCGGACGTACCGATGCGACGCAGGATGCGCGGGGTGCGGGATGAGTTCTCGGCCACCGTCTACGAAGTGTAGGGGCGAACCCGTATCGACGACACGAGCTCCGGCATCCGGATGGGACCGGATGGGTGATTCCACGGAAGCGTGGATGTGGGGTGCGTCACCGGTGGATGCGGGGCGTCGCCGAGCACCGACGGGCAGGGTGGTGTCCCTTCCGAGATGTCCGGTCGCCTGCCAGGGGCGGGCGGGTGGATCGGGAGCGCATCCGCGCCACCTGGGACACGCACCACGCCGCGATATCCGTGGGATCAACCATCGGGATGGGTGATTCCACGAGATCGTGGATGTGGGGTGCGTTCACGGGGGATGCGGGGCGACGCCGGGCGCCGAAGGGCATGCCGGTCGCCGGTTCGAGTCGCCCGATGGCGCATCCGCGCCACCGGGAGCGTGCACCACACCGCGAGATCGTGGGATCACCCATCTAGACCTTGAGGAAGCGACGGAGGGTGATGCCGCTGCCCAGTGCGCCCATCAGCGCACCGGCGCCGATGAGGATCACCGCGAGCAGGTTCATCGAGATCGTCTTGTCGCCGGACGCCTGGAGCGGGCTCGTGCCGAGGTCCAGGACGCGGTCGACGATCAGCAGCTTCGTCGTGAAGAGGAGGATGACGGCCGCGATCGCACCGAACAGGCCGAAGATCAGGCCCTCGATGACGAACGGCCATCGGATGAACCAGTTCGTGGCCCCGACGAGGCGCATCACCTCCACCTCACGTCGTCGTGCGAAGATCGACAGACGGATGGTGTTGCCGATGAGCAGGATGGCGGCCACCACAAGGAGCACCATCAGGCCTCCCGCGCCCCAGCTGAGGATGCGCGCCGCCGACAGGAACTGCCGTGTCGTCTGCTGGTCCAGGCTGAACCCTGTCGGTGTGGTCTCGTCCTTCAGCCAGTAGGGCAGGCCCTGGAGATCGGCGACGATCCTCTCGTTGTTGGCCGGATCGTCCGGCTGGATGACGATGGTGGCCGGAAGCGGATTCGTCGGGAGGAGGTCGAAGATCTCGCCCATCTCCTCACGGGCGATGCGCAGCGCCTCCGCACGGTCGCGGTACTGGATGCCGTCCACGTTCGGATGCGCCTCGACCGCCCTGATCGCCTCGTTGATCTGGGCGTCCGTCGCCTCGAGCCGGATGAAGGCCTGGAAGTCCAGCTTGGACTTCTGGCTGTCGATCAGGTTCTGGCTCCAGAAGAAGATCGCGAGGAAGACACCGAGGGTGGCGATGGCGATGAGAACCGTCGCCGTCGCGGCGAACGAGACCGCGGCATTCCCGCGGATCGAGCGCAGCGCCTCGAGGCTGAAGAACTTGAACTTGCGATTCATCACATCCCCCGCTGGTAGGCGCCGCGGCGCTGGTCACGCACGAGCTTCCCGTGGGACAGCTCGATGACCCGCATCTGCATCTTGTCGACGAGCTCACGATCGTGGGTCGCCATCAGCACCGTGGTGCCGGTGCGGTTGATGCGGTAGAGCAGCTGCATGATCCCGATGGACGTCTCGGGATCGAGGTTCCCGGTGGGCTCGTCCGCGATGAGGAGCGCCGGGTGGTTCACGAACGCCCGGGCGATCGACACGCGCTGCTGCTCACCACCGGAGAGCTCGTTGGGATACCGGTTCGACTTCTCGGCCAGACCGACGAGCGAGAGGATCTCGGGTACCTTGCGCCGGATCGAACGCGGTGCCTCGCCCGTCACCTCGAGCGCGTACGCCACGTTCTCGGCGACGGTGCGCCGCGGCAGCAGCTTGTAGTCCTGGAAGACGCACCCGATCTCGCGCCGCAGGTACGGCACCTTCTTGTTGTGCATCTTGGCCAGGTCGCGCGTGCCCACCAGCAGGCGCCCCTTGTCGATCTTGAGCTCACGGATCAGCAGGCGGATGAACGTCGACTTTCCGGAACCCGACGTCCCCACGAGGAACACGAACTCCCCGGAGTCGATCGTCAGCGAGACGTCGTCGAGCGCGACCACGTCCGGCTGGTAGACCTTGGTGACGTTCTCCAGCATCACCATGGGGCCCTCGCCCGGACGGAGCATGGAGCGCCGGTCGCGCCGCTCCGACACCGGCGGCGAGGCAGCAACCTCGGACTCGGCCCACAGCTCGTCGGCCGTGGGATCGTCGTCCAGCTCGGTGTAGGCGGACACGCGGTCCGTGACCTCGTCCGCCGCCGGGGCGGTGGCGTCCGTCACCTCGCCGAGACTCTCGACGACCTCGGTGTCTTCCGCGTTCTGTGGGGATTCGGTATCGCTCATCGGCATATCCAATCGATCAGCCAGCGTAGCCGTTCATCGCTCATCGTTGCGTGACGGAGTTCCCGTCGAACGGGCATCGAAGTGTTGTTCGGACCACGGTCGCGGAACCCTCCCGGAGACCTGTCCCGACTCACCGTGCTTTCGTGCGGCGTTCCAGCTCGGCCCGGATGAACCCGTCGATGTCGCCGTCCAGCACGCTCTGCGCGTTGCCGACCTCGTGGTCGGTGCGGAGATCCTTCACCATCGTGTACGGGTGGATCACGTACGAACGGATCTGGCTTCCGAAGCCGATCGTCTGTGACTCACCGCGGCTGCGCGCCGCCTCCTCCTCACGCCGTTCCAGTTCACGCGCGACGAGTTTGGACCGCAGCATGGACATCGCCGTGGCGCGGTTCTGAAGCTGCGAGCGCTCGTTCTGACACTGGACGACGATCTTGGTGGGAAGGTGCGTGATCCTCACCGCCGACTCCGTCTTGTTGACGTGCTGCCCACCGGCACCGCTGGCCCGGTAGGTGTCGATCTTCAGGTCCTTGTCGTCGATCTCGACCTCGACGGTGTCGTCGATCAGCGGTGCGACCTCCACCGCGGCGAACGACGTCTGCCGCCGGTGCGCCGAATCGAACGGCGACAGGCGTACCAGGCGGTGCACCCCCCGCTCCGCGGAGAGCAGTCCGTACGCGTTGGTGCCCTCCACGGTGAACGTGGCACTCTTCAGCCCGGCCTCGCCCCCCTCCTGTGACTCCTTCAGGTCGACGGTGAGCCCGCGCTGCCCCGCCCAGCGGCTGTACATGCGAAGCAGCATCTCGGCCCAGTCCTGGGCGTCGGTCCCGCCCTCACCGGCGTTGATGGTGACGATGGCGCCACCACTGTCGTGTTCACCGGCGAAGAGGCGCTCTTCCTCCAGTGCGGCCAGATGCGCGTCGGCGCGGTCCAGGCTCGCGTTCAGGTCGGCGACGAAATCCGGGTCCAGAGACCCGTCCGCCTCCTCCTGCGCGACGATCTCGGCCAGTTCGTCGGCGTCATCCAGTTCGCCGACCAGACCGTGGTATCCGGCGAGCTTGCCCGTCGCACGTGAATGCTCGGCCGAGACCTTCGCGGCCGCCTTCTGGTCGTCCCAGAAGCCGGGGGCCTGCATCGCCTGCTCCAGCTCGGCGATGCGGGATTCGAGTCCGGAAGGGTCAAAGATAGTCGCCCAGGAGCCCCGCCCGCTTCCTCAGCTCGGCGAGACGCTGAACGACGTCCTCGAGTCGTACGTCCTCATCGGCCACGCGCTACGCCCCGTGGCATTTCTTGTACTTGAGACCCGAACCGCAGGGGCACGGATCGTTGCGGCCGACGCGATCGAACTCGTCGGTCCGACGCTGTTCGACGACCGGCTGATCGTCCTCCTCGACCTGCGTGGCGATCGGGGCGTCTTCGAGGGCGACGGCTCCGTCGTCCCCGTACCCCTGGATGGGATCGTCCGCATAGGAGTAGTCGACCGTCTCGGGCTGCTGCGACTCAACCTCGGGGGCGCGCTCGACCTCGATATGGAACATGTACCGGACGAACTCCTGGCGGACCTCGCCCATCATCTCGTCGAACATCTCGCCGCCCTCGATCCGGTACTCGGAGAGGGGGTCCTTCTGGGCGAGTCCGCGGAGGTGGATGCCCTCGCGGAGGTAGTCCATGTTGTAGAGGTGCTCGCGCCAGTGCTGGTCGACGACGCTCAGGAGCACGTAGCGCTCGACGTCGCGGATCAGCGGTTCACCGGACTCGTCGTTGGTGCCGAGTTCCACCTCGCGCCGGTCGTACGCGTCCATCGCGTCATCCTCGAGCCGGTCGAGGAGCTCCTCGCGCGTGAGGTTGGGGACGTCGAGGTCGCCGAGTCCGAACGAGATCGGGTACAGGGCGCCGAGCTGGGTGAACATCTTCGCGAGTTCCCACTCCCGCGGAGGCGAGACCTCGTCGTCGTACTCGTCGACCACGCTCACGAGGGTCTCGGCGATCCAGTCGCGTGCCTTCTCGGAGATGTCGACGCCCTCGAGGACCTGACGGCGCTCGTCGTAGACGACGCTCCGCTGGAGGTTCAGCACGTCGTCGTACTCGAGGACCCGCTTACGCGAGCTGAAGTGCTGTTCCTCGACCTTCTTCTGGGCGCCCTCGACCGTCTTCGTAAGGATCTTGGCCTCGATCGGCATGTCGTCGGAGGGCCCGAGGCGGTCCAGGACGCGGTACATGCGGTCGCCCGAGAAGATCCGGATGAGGTCGTCCTCGGCCGACAGGTAGAACCGCGTGCGCCCGGGGTCGCCCTGACGTCCCGAACGGCCGCGCAGCTGGTTGTCGATGCGGCGGCTCTCATGCCGCTCCGTGCCGAGCACGTAGAGTCCGCCGAGTTCCGCGACGCCCTCGCCCAGCTTGATGTCGACACCACGTCCCGCCATGTTGGTCGCGATGGTCACGGCGCTCTTCTGGCCCGCGTCCATGATGATCTGGGCTTCGCGGTCGTGGTGCTTCGCGTTGAGGACGTTGTGCGGGATGCCGCGCTTCGTGAGCCGCTCGGAGAGCATCTCCGACACCTCGACCGAGATCGTTCCGACGAGGACCGGCTGACCGGTCTCGTAGCACTCGGCGATGTCGTCGACCACGGCGGCCCACTTGGCGTCCTTGGTCTTGAAGATGAAGTCGTTCTCGTCCTTCCGCGCCACCTCACGGTGCGTGGGGACCGACGCGACCTCGATCTTGTAGATCTTGTCGAACTCCGTGGCCTCGGTGGCCGCGGTTCCGGTCATCCCCGAGAGCTTGTCGTAGAGCCGGAAGTAGTTCTGGAGCGTGATCGTCGCGAGGGTCTGGTTCTCCTCACGGATGCCCACGCCCTCCTTGGCCTCGATGGCCTGATGGAGCCCCTCCGAGTAGCGGCGCCCCTCGAGAACGCGTCCCGTGAACTCGTCGACGATGAGCACCTCGCCGTCGCGGACGATGTACTCCTTGTCGCGGTGGTAGAGGGCGTGCGCGCGCAGGGCCTGCACCAGGTGGTTGACGAGTCCGGTGTTGACGCCCAGGTAGAGGTTGTCGATGCCGAGGGCCTTCTCGATCTTCTCGACACCGCTCTCCGTGGGGGCCACGGTGCGCTGCTTCTCGTCGATCTCGTAATCGTCCCCCTTCTTCAGGGTGGGGACCACACGGGCGAACCGGTAGTAGGTGTCGGCGGCCGCCTCGGGCACACCGGAGATGATGAGCGGCGTGCGCGCCTCGTCGATCAGGATGGAGTCGACCTCGTCCACGATGCAGAAGTAATGGCCGCGCTGCACGCAGTCCTCGATGCGGACGGCCATGTTGTCGCGCAGATAGTCGAAGCCGAACTCGCTGTTGGTGCCGAAGGTGACGTCGCAGTCGTACTGTTCACGACGCTCCTCGGGGCGCATCTGCGGCTGGATCACACCGACGCTGATGCCCAGGGCCTCGTAAACCGGCCCCATCCACTCCGCGTCGCGCTGGGCCAGGTAGTCGTTGACGGTGACCATGTGGACGCCGCGGCCCAGAAGGGCGTTGAGGTACACGGCGAGGGTGGCGGTGAGCGTCTTGCCCTCACCGGTCTTCATCTCGGCGACCGCACCCTCGTGGAGCACGTCCCCACCGACGATCTGGACGTCGTAGTGGCGCAGGCCGAGAGAGCGCTTGGCGGCCTCACGGACCACGGCGAACGCCTCGGCCGTGATCGCGTCGAGTGAGCTCGGGTCCTCCGGGTCGATCCGCCCGCGGAACTCGTCGGTCTTGGCGCGCAGCTCGTCGTCGCTCAGGGCGGCGATGGCGTCCTCGAACGCACCGACCTGCTCGGCGAGCGCGAAGCGGCGCTTCATCTGCCGGCCCTCGCCGACGCGGAACAACTTGTTGAGAAGTTCGCTCACTGTCTGTCCTTCATGGTCCTGGCCAGCGGGGAATCGTAGCAATCACCCCCGCCGGCCAGTAAAAACGATGTGCCGGTCAGGCCGGGGCGATCAGACCGAGATCGCCGTTGCGACGCCGGTAGATGACGGTGATCGTGTCGCCGTCGTCCGCGTTGCGGAACACGTAGAAGTCGTGGCTCACGAGCTCGATGTGGTCGGCCGCCTCCTCGACGCTCATGGGCGTCATGTCGAAGCGCTTCGTGCGCACGACCTGAAGTGGCTCCTCGACCACGGCCTCCGGCTCCGCCGTGGCTGACTCGGTGACCCCGACGGGGATGGGGGTCTCGTCGATGGGCAGGGGCTCCGGACGGGCGTGGCGGCCCCGGTTGCGGCGATCGCGATACTTGCGCGCCTGTCGCTCGAGCTTCTGCGCGGCGTGATCGATGGCGACGTACATGTCGCGGTCCGCCTCGCGCACCCGCAGCACCGGCCCCTTGGTGCGCACCGTCAGCTCACACACCTGGTTGCGGTCGATGCTGGGATTCCGCTCGACCGAAAGCTCAACCTCTACCTCTGGTGAGTTCTCCCACTGCGGCATGACGCGTGCGAACTTCGCGAGCTTCTTCTCTGCGTGCTCGAACAGCGCATCCGTGACTGCCAGGTTCTTGCCCTTCACATGCAGATCCATGCGACTCTCCTCGTCGATGCCAGTGGAACCCAGATCGTATCGTGCCCGCCACCCCTTCCATCGGCCGATCAGCCCTCCACCTCGACAACGGCGACGGACGGTCCGACGGACCGCTCGACACGGGCGATCACGACCGCGCCCACCGCGGTGACCCCGACCCCGTGGAGCGCGCGGGCACAGGCCCCGAGGGTGGCACCCGTGGTCAGCACGTCGTCGACGATCACCGCCGCCCTGACATCCGTCATGCGATCACCGACCACACGGAAGGCCCCCCGGATCTGCCGCAGGCGGATCGTGCGCGACGCCCCGCGCTGCGGTGGCCCCTCGCCCGTCCGGCGAAGCCCGCAGACCACCGGACGCTCCCACCTGCGTCCGAGCTCGCGCGCGAGGACGTCCGACTGGTTGAAACCGCGCCCACGCTCACGATCCCGCGTGAGCGGCACCGGTACGAGCGGCGCGTCGGCCGGAGGGGCGGGGAGCGCATGGACGAGCATCTCGGCGATGTCCGACAGGACCGCGTACCGGCCGCGATCCTTGACGGCCGACACCACGGCCCGCGCCGTGTGCCCGTACCCGCTGAGGTAGCCGACGGCCCGCAGGTGCGGCGGGCACTCCGGGCATGACGGCACCCGCACGGGCCAGGGATGCCCGCACATCGCGCACGGCGCGCCCGGCCCGCGACGAAGCGCCGTCCGACAGCCCGCGCACAGGCGCGGCCCCGGCAGCCCGCAGCCCGCGCACGTGGACGGGACGACGAGATCGAGGATTCGCGCGAGGCGTGACACATCGCCCGAAGCGTGACACCGACGATGTCACCGAACGCGCGATCGACTGTGAATCATCCACACGATCCTTGAACGGAGGGCACGCCCTCACGGGTTACCGGCGCCTCCCGGCGTCCTCGGCCTCAGGCCACGGGGTGCAGCGCGTCCGCCAGAGCGCGATCGTAGGGCGGGCGATGCACCCCGACCTCCGTGACGATCGCGGACACCAGGTGGTGGGGCGTCCGGTCGAACGCCGGATTGGCGGCCCTCACGCCGACGGGGGCCACGGGACGGCCGTCCAGGACGAGCCCCGTGACCTCGTCGGCCGCACGCTCCTCGATGGGGATCTCGGCCCCGGTGGGAAGGGCGAGGTCGAGGGTGGACGTCGGGGCCGCGACGATCATCGGGATGCCGTGTGCTCGCGCCAGGAGTGCCACGCCGTACGTGCCGATCTTGTTGACCACGTCCCCGTTGGCCGCGATGCGGTCGGCCCCCACGACCACGTGGCTCACCCGCCCCGCCGCCATCATCGCCGCGACCATGCCGTCCGTGATGAGGGTGTGCTCGATGCCGTCCTCACCCAGTTCCCAGGCGGTGAGGCGCGCCCCCTGGAGCAGAGGGCGGGTCTCGTCGACGTAGACGCGGAGGGTCGGATCGACGGCGTGGGCCGCGCGCACGACCCCCAGGGCCGTGCCGTAGCCACCCGTGGCGAGCGCTCCCGCGTTGCAGTGCGTGAGGATGCGCGCCCCGCGGCCGATCAGGCTCCTGCCGTGCTCGCCGATGCGTACGCATCGCTCGACCTCGTCGGCGTGGATGGTGCGCGCGGTGTCGCTCAGTGCCCGCACCAGGGCCGTGGGGTCGTCCTGATTCGCCGCGATGACCCGACGCTGGATGTCGACGGCCCAGGCCAGGTTCACGGCCGTCGGGCGCGCCGCGGCCAGCGCGTCGCAGGCGACCCGGAGTTCGGCGAGAAGGGCCTCCCCGTCCTCGGGACCGGTCTGGGCGGCCAGTGCCACCCCCATCGCGCCGGCGATGCCGATGGCCGGCGCACCGCGGACGACCATGGTCCGGATGGCGTCCTCGACGGCGCGCCAGTCGGCCAGGCGGACGACCACGCGCTCGGCGGGGAGGCGGGTCTGGTCGAGCATCCGCACCTCGCCCTCACCGAGGTCGATGATGTCGCGCGGCTCGACCGCACCGTGCGGCGCGGTCACGTCCGACGCCCGGAAGCGACGAGACCCGCCGTGCGACGATCCGGCGCGGCGGAGCGCATCACGCCAGCCGGGACGACGGCCCCGGGCCGGCCACGGTGAGAGCCGCCTTCAGCCGGTCGATCGATTCGATCGGGCCGGGATCGATGCCGGCGAGCGCCGCGAGGTACAGCGACACGTAGTCGCCGAGGAGGACGAGGTCGAAGATCCGACCGAGTGTGCTCTGCCCCTCCGCGACGACGTCGATCACCGGATCGATCTGGTCCGCGACGAGATCCGCGAGCACACCGAAGCGACGTTCGACCTGCCGGTGCTGGCGCGGATCACGCAGGATGACGGCCGAGGCGCGGAGCCCGCTCTGCGCATGCCCCTCGATGCCCACGATCTCGTTGTGGTTGTGCTCCGGGATCTCGGCCCAGAACGCGGGGATGTTGGCGTTCTCGTTGATCTGACATTTCCAGCGGTAGGCGATGCCCGCCGTGGCCTCGGCACCCCAGATGAGGGGGACCGTTCCGTGGAGTGACCGTGCGATCCGCTTGGCCGGATTCTCGTCCGCGGGACGATCGGGGCCGTAGCGGCGGACCGCCGCCTCCAGCACCTCGCGCGCGTCCTCCAGCTCGCCGGGGTGCAGGTCGAGCACCCCGACGCGCGTGAGCGCGACGACCAGCGTCGTGAGCATCTGGACGAGGGCCGCGCGCGGCATCGGCGAGGGCGGCAGGCCGAACACCGGGATGCCCTGCGGCGCGTAGTGATCGCGCAACTTCCCGCCGGTCGTCAGGGCCACGACCGGACAGGTCCGGTCGACCGCGTCCATCATGCAGGTGAGCGTCTCCTCCGTCGTCCCCGAGTACGATGATGCGACGACCAGCGTGGACTCTCCCGCCCAGGCCGGCAGCATGTAGCCGTGCAGGCAGCGGACGGGCTTGCGGAGCCTCTGCCAGTAGGCGCCGACGAGCAGCTCGCCGGCGATGCCCGACCCGCCCATGCCGCAGAGGATGACGTCGTGGATCGCCTCCGCCGGGAACGGGATGACCACCCCGTCGCAGCGTTCCAGAGCCGCGTCGAACATCTCGGGTGCCCGTGCGGTCTGGGCGAACAGCCCGAGCGCGTCGCGGGAGGTGACGTCCGGTGAATCCAGATCAACCATACTCAGGGTTCCCCTAGTTGGATCGAACGGGGGATGATGCCACGTGCTCGCCGGTGGCGACGGTGACTCCGTCGAGGCTCACGCCCTCCGCGATCCGGGCCCCGTCACCGGCGACGACCCCGTGACCGATGTGGCACCTCGGCCCCACCTCGACGCCGTCTCCGAGGATCGCGCCCTCGACGACCGCGTCCGGGCCGATGACGCATCCCGCACCGATCACGCTGCGACTGACCCGCGCGCCCTCGGCGACCGTCGAACCCGTGCCGACGGTGCTGTGCCCGTCGATCGTCGCCTCCGCGAGGAGGGTGGCCCCGCGGCCCACGTAGCGGTCCCCGACGGGGGCATCCGTGCGGACCACCCCCGACAGCACATCGAGGTGCGCGTCCAGGTACGAGTCGGGCGTCCCGATGTCGCGCCAGTAGGCGTCGGACGGGAAGCCCGCGAGCCGGCCGGACTCCGCCAGCACCGGGAAGATGTCGCGCTCGATGGAGCTCGGCCGGCCGGCCGGGATCGCCGCGAGGACCGGCGGCTCGAAGAGATAGGTGCCCGCGTTGATCAGGAACGGCTCGCCGGGGCGCAGTTCGTCGTCGGACGGCTTCTCCAGGAACTCCTCGACGCGCCGGTCCGCGAACAGCCGCACCAGGCCGTAGCGCGACGGGTCCTCCACGGGCGTGAGGGCGAGCGTCCCGTCCACACCGTCGGCCTCGTGCTGAGCGACGAGCGCGGCGAGATCGAGGTCGGTCAGGACGTCGCCGTTCAGAACGAGCAGGCGTGCCGACGGGTCCAGCTCGGTCTCCGCGTTGCGGATGGCACCGCCCGTACCCAGGGGTTCCGGGTCGACCACGTACGACAGGCGGATGCCCACACGTGAGCCGTCGCCGAAGTGGTCGAGGAGGGCCTCCGGGAGGTATCCGCACGAGAAGACGACGTGGTCCACGCCGAACCGGCGCAGGTGATCCAGCTGATGCTCGACGAACGGGCGGTCCACCAGACGCATCATCGGTTTCGGCCGCGTGTCCGTCAGAGGACGGAGCCTGCGTCCCTCACCACCCACCAGAATGACCGCCTGCATTGGCCGACCCCCTTCCGATCGATTCGAAGCGCCCCCCGGCGCTCCGTATGACGTCACCGTCGAGGACGTTGCGTCCGTCGACCACGAGTCGTGGCCCCGCCATCCCGGCGATGACCCCGTCCCAGTCGAGATCCGAGTACTGGGGCCACTCTGTCACGAGGACGACGGCGTCGGCACCGCGCACGGCCTCCCGCGGATCGTCGACGAACGACACCCCTCGAAGACGCCGGCGCGCCGCGTCGAGCGCGACGGGGTCCGAGACCCTCACCGTCGCCCCCTCTGCGAGAAGGCGCGACGCCAGGACGAGGCTGGCGGCCTCGCGGATGTCGTCGGTGCCCGGTTTGAAGGCCACGCCCAGGAGCGCCACGGTGGCACCCGACAGGTCCAGGTGCTTCTTCAGCTTTCCGATCACGCGCCGCTTCTGCAGCTCGTTGACCTCGATGACCGCCGTGAGAAGCTGGAAGTGGTAGCCCGAGTTGCCGGCCAGCTGTTTCAGCGCCGACACGTCCTTGGGGAAGCAGCTGCCGCCGAAGCCGATGCCGGCGTTCAGGAACGACCGGCCGATACGCGGGTCGTGTCCCATGCCGTCGGCGACGGTGACGACGTCGGCGCCGACCTCCTCGCAGACGTTGGCGATCTCGTTGATGAAGCTGATCTTCGTTGCGAGGAACGCGTTGGAGGCGTACTTGATCATCTCGGCCGTGGCGACATCGGTGCGGATGACGGGTGCCCCCATCGGCCCGTAGAGCTCGGCCACGCGCTCACCGGCAGTCTCGCGGTGTGCACCGACGACCACGCGGTCCGGGGTGAGGAAGTCGGCGATCGCCGCACCCTCCTTCAGGAACTCGGGGTTGGCGACGTAGCCCACCTCGGCGTGTCCACGCGCCGCCAGCTCCGCCCGGACGCGTTCGCCGGTGCCGACGGGGACGGTGCTCTTCATGACCAGGATGTGTCGCTGGTCGTCGAGGCCCGCCTCGGTCATCTCGTCGATGACTCGCATCACGCGGGAGAGGTCGGCGTCGCCGCTGTAGCTGGGCGGCGTGTCGACGGCGATGAACACGATGTCCGCGCGATCGAGGAGCTCGGCGATGTCGAGCGTGAAGGTGAGGTGCTCGCGATGGTCGGCGATCAGCTCCTCGAGACCCGGCTCGTAGATGGGGATGCGCCCGTCACGGAGCCCCTCGATCCGCCGGGGGTCGATGTCACGCAGCACGACGTCGTGTCCGAGTGACGCAAGACACACACCGGTGACGAGGCCGACGTATCCGACCCCGATGATCCCGATGCGCGCTATGGAGTACGTCCCTTCTCGGTGATCTTGACCTTGTTGTCGGACTGGCCCTTCTTGAGCTTCGCGTTGGCCGGGCGCACCATGAACGTCTGCATGTCACGGATCGTCGCAGCGGTGAGCTTCATGTCCAGGGAGTTCGTGATCCAGTAGGTCGTCTTCCCCTTCGTCCACAGAAGCCGCTGCATGTTCTTGCCGTCGTACCACGTCCGCATGCCCTGGCGGTCCTCGGTCTCCGTGGTCTTGACGATCGGCGGATCCTTCATGCTCGTCTGCGTGATGGTGACGTAGCCGCTGCCACCGTACGTGGAGTAGCCGGGCAGGCGCAGGACCATCGTGAGGGCGTTGGGTGTGCCGAGATCGCCGCGCTCGATGTTGTACCGGCGGACGTACACGACCTCCGCCCCGCGTGGCAGCTTCATCGGGACGAGAGCATCCACCTTCGTGTCCCGGCGGAAGCGCTGGACGATCGGCTTGAGCGACAGCGTCGTCACGGTGTCGGGCTTCACCGTGCTCTTCTTCGGGGCCGCCGGCTTGCGGATGCCCGAGTAGTCGGCGCCGACCATGACGACGAGGTCCATGTCGGCGTCCATGCCCTCACGCTTCTGACCCGTGGTGGCATTCGGGCCGAACTGGACCGCGAGCGCACGGGCCTCGGCCTCACGCCCCGGCGTGTAGTACACGACAGTGGAGGGGAAGCTGGAGGGTGCGTTGTTGCCGACGTAGACGCGGTAGCCCTTTTTCTCGAGCGCCTTGCCGACCTGCAGACCCAGGTTGAGGCGCGGCGTGCCGTTGTAGACCGAGACGAGCACGTCCGTCGGTGCGGCCGTCTTCGCACCCGACGCCGTCTGCTGGACGAACTCGGGGTTGCGCCACCGCTCAACGGCCTTCTGGATCAGGGCGTCGGTGGTGTCGACGACGGCCTGGCCGTTCGCCAGCGTCCTGCCCCCCGACGACTCGATCTGTGTGCGCGCGATCCGGCCCTTCTCGACGCCGAGCCCGAACTGCAGCAGCTGGCGCAGCCGGTTGGGTGAGTCCAGGTTCGTGCTGACGTGCTTGTGGACGGCATCCACCACGTTGTCGAGGCCCCGGGCGCCGCGGGTCTCGCGCTTCAGTTCGGCAAGGAAGAGCTGCTGGCGAGCGATGCGACCGAAGTCCGAGTCGCCGTGACGGTAGCGGACGTAGTCGAGCGCGTCCGCACCGCTGAGGCGCTGGTATCCCGGAGGGATGTTGAGCGGCTCGTACTTGTCGCGTCCCGAGTTGTCGTTGAAGTAGTGACGGTCGATATCGAGCCACACGCCTCCGGAGTCGTTGACCAGCTGCCGGAAGGCGTCGAAGTCGACGTTGAAGACGTACGGGATGTCCGTCTCGCCCGTGAGCTTCTTGACCGTCTCGATGACGAGCTTCGTCTCACCGACCGAGTAGGCCGCGTTGATCTTGTCGGGCCCGTGTCCCGGGATCTGCACGTAGAGATCGCGCGGGAACGACAGCTGTGAGATGAACTCGCGCTTGAAGTCGAGGCGGAAGAGGATGATCGTGTCGCTCCGCCCTCCCCCGCCGTCCTCCGGGCGCACGTCGGATCCGATGACGAGCACGTTCAGCGGCTTGTCGGACAGGTTCTTCGGCGCCGCCGACAACGCCATCGAGGCGTTGCGGATCTCGACCGAGTCGTTCGCGGGGTTCGACAGCGCGTAGTTCGCGTAGCGCTCGGCGAAGAGCAGGGTCGCACCACCGACGGTGAGGAGCACGAACGCGAACCATCCGAACACCGCGAGCAGCGGCCGGCGGCGACGCGGCACGCGGTAGAAGGTGGCGTCGCGGTGATCGAGCGGACGCTCGCCGGACGCGGTGGGATCGGATGTGCTCACGCGGTCGTCACCTCACGGTCAACCGACGCCCCGGGGGATCCGAGGCGTCGCGCAAACTCCACAAGTGCCCCGCGATAGTGCCGCAGGCTGGTGATCTCGACGTATTCCTCGGGTCCGTGGTGACCACGACCACGGGGCCCGAACTCGACGGCGGGGATCCCGACGGCGAGGAACGCCACGGCATCCGACGCGCCGTCGCGCCCCACGGAGACGGCGCTCGGCTCGAACAGGCAGGCGGCGTCACAGAGATTGCGCACGTAGGGATCGGCGGGATCCACGCACGCCGGCATGCGCTCGAGCACGATCTGGACGTCCCAGTCCCCCAGCTCACGGACCTGGCGGAGGATGTCGTCCGGGTCCTGGCCCGGCAGGTACCGCACGTCGATGTCGAGGACGCACTCGTCGGGGACCTTGTTGATGGCGTCTCCCCCGCTGATACGGCCCAGGTTGACGGACGGACGCGCGAAGAGCTCGGTCGACTGGGACGCGAAGGGGAGATCCTCGATCGCCCGGTAGAGGGCGACGCCGTCCAGGACCGCGGACCGCCCCAGCCACGGGGTGGACCCGTGAGCGGCAACGCCCGTCGCGATCGCCCGCATCATCAGTACCCCCTTGGCCTGGACGCCGACGTGCAGGTCGGTCGGTTCGCCGCAGATGACGAAGTCGCCGCGGAGTCCCCGGTCCACCAGCATCTCGGTGCAGTTGGGGCCGGGATCCGACCGTTCCTCGTCGGGCACGATCATGAGCTCGACCGTGGCGTCGAGGCCCAGGGCCGCGATGTCGCCCATGGCGAGGATCATGCTGGCCAGGGCGCCCTTCATGTCGTACGCGCCCCGGCCGTACAGCCGGTCGCCGTCGATCCGCGGCACGAACTGGTCGTCGTGCCCCGGCACGACGTCGATGTGGCCGTTGAAGATGACGTGCGGCCGGCCGGTTCCCACGCGTGCGACCAGGCACTCGCGATCGCGCAGCTGGCGGCGTTCGACGTTCACCCCCGCCCCGGCGAGGCACCCCTCGACGAAGTCGAGGGCGTTCTCAAGCCCGGGGGAGGTGGAGGAGTCGAATTCGATCAGACGCTCAGTGAGTCGCACCTCGTCCACGATCGGGCCAGTCTATCCAGACCGACGGCTGCGCCGAGTTGCGGACTCAGGGACTGGCGGAGGGCTATCCACCCGCCCGCCCCGGCCAACCGCCAGTCCCTCCTGCGTCGGGCCTCTCGTGACGATCCTTCGCAGGTCCTTGGGTGCGGGAACAGTCGGTACCTGCCGTACACGGACGATCCGTCGGTCCTTGGCGACGCAACGAGGATCAACGGCAGGTGCGCGTATGCCCGCACCCAACGGCCACATCACCGGCCTTTAGTGCGAGGCCCTGCGCGAAGCCCGGGGCCTGGTGGCTGGACGGGGTGGGCGGGTGGATTGACCGTCCGCCAGGCCCCCCGAGCCTCACTGAGATAACCCACCACCCACCCGCCCCGCCATCACCCACCCCCACGATGGCGCCGGGCCACGATCCCCTCCACGAGGCCGCTCTCCACGGGACCCGCCTGGCCGTCGATCTGCGGGACACGGTGCGTCGCGCTCCAGATCCCCCACGCTCCGAGGAGAGCCGCACATCCCCCGAGGGTCCAGCGGATTCCCACGACCTCGGCCACCACACCGGCGAGCTGTGATCCCACCGCGATCGGGGCGAGCACGGCCAGCTGGTACAGCCCCAGCATCCGCCCCACCATGTCCGGTGCGGTCTCCAGCTGGATCGCGGCGTTGGTCGCGATGAACATCCAGATCCAGAAGACGCCGCAGACGGTCATCGCCACCATCCCGAGCCAGAACCAGGGAGCCAGCGCGAGTACCGCGTACGACACCGCGAACAGGCATGTCGCCGTGGGAAGCGCGTGGTGGCGCGGGTATCCCGTCCGACCGAGTCGGGAGAGGACCCAGGCACCGACGAGCGCACCGCCTCCCATGGCGCCCAGGAGGAAGCCCAGCCCGAGGGCCTCGACGCCGAGGACGTCGGCGATGACCGGTGCGAGCTCCTGCATGGGCGCGGCGAGGGTTGCGAACACGGCCATGCCGATCAAAAGACGCCGAGGCGCGGCGTTCCGGCGCACGTATCCGAGCGCCGAGCGAAGGCGCGGACGCCCCTCGGAATGCGCGGGCGGAAACGCGGGGAAGGCCGCCAGCACGCCGACCAGCGCCAGGAACGACACGGTGTTGAGGGCGAAGCACCACGCCGGCCCCGCCAGACTGAGCACGATCCCGCCGAGCGCGGGACCGCCGAGCCGTGCGACGTTGATGCCGGCCGCATTGAGGGCGATCGCGTCGGCCATCCGCTCGCGTCCGGCCAGGACCCCGACCATGGCCAGCATCGCCGGCAGGCCGAGGGCGAAACCGATGCCGACCATGAAGGTGGTGATGTAGATGAGGAGGACCGACCGCACGTCGAACGCGGTGGCGACGGCGAGCACCCCCGATCCGACCGCCTGGAACGCGAACGTCAGGATGCCGACCATGCGGCGGTCGAAGCGGTCGGCCAGCTGCCCGGCGTACCCCGACAGGACGAAGGCCGGCGCGCGGGCGACGAGGGCGAGCGCACCGACGGCGGCGGGGCTCCCGGTCAGTTGATAGACGAGCCAGCCGGCGGCGACGATCTGCAGCCACGAGCCGGCGTTCGACGCGAGGCTGGCGAGCCAGAAGCGCCGGAAGGGCGCGATGCGCAGTACCTCCGGCACGGCGCTCATATGGCATCGGCGGCGGCGTCGAGCATGGCCATGTGGAGGTCCGCCGTCGACGTCCCCCCGACCCCGTGGTCCGCCTCCACGTGTACACGCGCGAAACGACCGCGCCGCCGGCCCGCCCTGCAGCGGAGCGTGGTCGGGACGTCCCACACCGGGGTGCCGACATCGGCACGCACGATCCCGGCCAGGAGCCAGCGCTCCCCATGGGATGCGTTCATCAGGAGCCCCGCCGCCTGCGCCATGGCCTCGAGGACGAGAAACGGCGGGACCGTGCCGGGACGTCCCGTCGCGTCGCCCATCTCACCTCCCGAGGGTGTCCATGTGGCCCGGCCGCCGTCCCGTGTGGAGGTGATCCCGTGCACCATCCGGTACGGCCCGCTCATGTCGGGTGATCGTCAACGGCCGCCAGGCCGCGGGCTTCGAGCGCCTCCCCCATTCCGTGAGCGTATCGAGCGGCCGCGATCACCGTGGGGACGGCGAGGGCCCGCGTGCTGCGCCTCAGCCCGCGTGCGCGTCGCGCCTCCCCGACCGACCCCAGCACCTGGACGAGGTGGTCGATGCTCCGCACGGCGATGCCGACGAGCATGCCCCCGCGGAAGACCGTGCCCGCCGGCAGCCGGAGCCGTCGCAGCGTGCGCTCGACCCAGTCGGCCATCTCGGGTGCCGTGGTGGTGAGCGTCACGGCGACGGCCACGCACGCGACGGCCATGATGCGCATCGCCACCGCCAGCGCGATGCCCGGATCGCCCACCACCAGTTGCGCGACGGCGATGATGACCGCCATCACGGCGATCGGGACCAGCTGTCGCACCACGACGCGTCCCGGTACGCCGGCGGTGCGCACCGCGATGAGCGCGGCCAGGGCGACGGCCGCGGACACATCGGGACGTCCCACGGCGATCACAGCGACCGAGACGGCCACGAGGGCGGCCACCTTTGCACCGACGGGGGTCCGGTGCAGCCACGAGTCGCCGGGCCAGGCGAGGCCGCGGTGCGCCAGGCGCCGCTCGCCGGTCATGCCTCCACCGCCGCGCGGTAGGCGCCGATCACCATCTGTGGATCGCCCTCCGCGTCCACGCGGCCGTCGGCCACGAGGAGTGCATGGTCCAGCCGGGCCGCGAGGCCCAGATCGTGCGTCACGACGACAAGATGGTGCGGCAGTCCGAGGAGCACGTCCACCACGCGGCGACGGTTCACCAGATCGAGGGTGGTCGTGGGCTCGTCGATGACGATCCAATCCGGCTCGAGGACCAGCACCGCGGCGAGGGCCACCAGGTGCTTCTCTCCCCCGCTCAGCGTGTGGATGGCCTGATCCGCCCGATCCGCCATGCCCACGGCCGCCAGGGCACGACGCGCGCGGTCCTGGGACACGTCCTTCGGCTCGCCTCGGGCGCGCAGGCCGAGGGCGACGTCCTCGAGCGGCGTCGGGTAGACGATCTGGTGGTCGGCGTTGGCGAAGACGAAGCCCACATGCCGCTGGACGCCGCGGCGGTCCGCCCCCACGTCGCGCCCGTCCACCTCGACGGTGCCGCTCGAGGGGCGGGCAAGGCCGTTCAACAGCCGCGCGAGCGTCGTCTTTCCCGATCCGTTCGCCCCGACGACGGCCGTGCGGCCGTGCGGGATCGTGGTCGTCACCTCTCGGAGGAGCGTCGCACCGTCGTCCGTGGTCACCGTGACGTCGCGCAGGGCGATCATGCGGAGACCGCCTCGAACCAGGCCGCGGATCCCATGCCGCCGGCGATGGCGGCCAGCGCGAGGCCGGACGCACCGTCGGCACTGGCGAGGTCCGTCGCGAGCCGCACCACCTGCAGCGCGCCCGACGCCCCCCACGGATGTCCCAGGGCGATCGACCCGCCGCGGGGATTCACGCGTGCCGTGTCCAGGCCCAGATCGTCGACGGTGGCGAGCATCTGCACGGCGAACGCCTCGGTCATGGACACGCACGTCGCCGCGCGCGGGTCGAACGCCGGTCCGCGCCGGCCGAGAAGCCGGGCGGCGGCGACGGCACCCAGGTTCGGGACCGCCGGGTCGACACCGACGGTGACGCTGTCACGATGGATCAGCCCGCCCAGCCCGAGGGCGCGGGCACGGGACTCGGCCAGGACAACCACCGCGGCGGCACCGTCCGCGAGCTGACTGGAGTTGCCCGCCGTGACGCTCCCGTCGCGACGCACGATGGACGGCATGCGCGCCATCCGGCCGGCGGTGAGCGTGGCGCGCGGGCATTCGTCGTCCGAGACGGTCACGTCGTCGACGACGCACGGCACGATCTCGCGGTCGAACACGCCCGCCTCACGCGCCGCCACCGCGCGGGCGTGGCTCTCGGCGGCATACGCATCCTGACGTTCGCGCGGGATGCCGCGTGCCCCGGCGACATCCTCCGCGGACGCCGCCATCCCGGGATCGTCGTACCCGTCGGGGGCGAACGCATGCCGCGGGAAGAAGCCGCGTCCGCCGACCTGCGCCTCTCGGGGCGGCCCCGAGCGAAGGGGCGACGTGCTGATGCTCTCGACGCCTCCCGCGACGTAGGCCGTGCCCGCACCCGACTCGACGAGCCGGCATGCAAGCGTGACGGCGTCGAGTCCTCCTCCGCACTGACGGTCCAGGGTGAGTCCGGGAACGGACGCGTCGAGGCCGGCCGCGAGCGCCGACCGACGGGCCAGGTTGCCGCCCGGCCCCGTGGCGGTCGCGATGATCACGTCGTCCGGCACAACGTCGGGCAGTCCCTCAAGGAGCCCGCTGACGACACGGGATGCGAGCGCGTCGGCGGTCCATTCGCGGAGTGCGCCGTCCAGCCGGGCGAACGGCGTACGGCGTGCCGCGACCACCACGGCACGCTCACCGCTCATCGGATCTCCTCCAGCCGCCCGGCCAGCGCGGCCTCACGGACCGCGGAACGGTCGACCTTCCCCGACCGCAGGAGCGGGAACGGTTCAGGATGGGCGAGGTAGCGGCGGGGCCGCTTGCCGGTCGACAGGCGTGCGGCCTCCTCACGCAGTCGCGCACGACAGGGCGTCCCGCCGTTGTCGCGGGCCACGACGGCCACCACGATCTCACCCCACCGGTTGTCCGGAAGCCCGACCACCACGCTGTCGGCGACGCCGTCGCACGTGCGGATCACCTCCTCCACCTCCTCCGGCTGGACGTTCAGGCCGCCGGTGATGATGAGGGCAGATCCGCGACCGGACACGTAGAGGTGGCCGTTCTCGTCGATATGACCGATGTCGCCGACCGTCCATGCACCGTCGACCGCACGATGGGCCGCCGAGGCGGGCACCGCGCCCCGGTAGCCCGAGAACACCAGCGGGCCGCGGGCGAAGACACGACCGGGACGTCCGATGGGCAGCGGGCGGTCATCCTCATCACGGATGGTGATCTCGACCCCGGGGAACGCCCGTCCCACCGAACCGGTCGGCGTGCCGTCGCCAGGTCGGCGGATCGAGACGAATGAGAGCTCGGACGCCCCGTAGTACTCGACGATTCCGGAGTCGGGCCACACCGCCGCCGCGTGGCCGGCGGTGGCCGGGTCGAGCCGGGCGCCGGCGCACATGAGATACGCGGGTCCCGCGCGGCCGGGACCGGCGGCGACGAGCGCCCGCGCCAGGAGCGACGGCACCACGTACATCACATCGGGGGCATGGTCTCCGGGCCAGGGCCGGCCGACCGGCAGCGCCCGCAGGTCGATGTGCGCACCGCGATGGAGCGCGTGGAGCGCACCGAACAGGAAGTGGGAGCTCGACAGCGGTCCGGGCACCGCCACCACATGGTCCTCGCTGATGTCGACCAGCGTGTCGAGGCCCCGGAAGCTCTCGCACCACGATCGATGCGTACGCGCGAACGCCTTGGGGGTCCCGGCGCTTCCCGACGTGAACCCCACGTAGAAGTCGGTGTCCGGCCCGGGTTCGCCGGGGGGTACGCCACGGGCGTGCCGGGCCGACAGGAGCGCGATCCATCCCCCGTCGGGATGCGTCATCGGGCGCCATCCCGCCGCCACCAGGCACTGGCCGAGGGCGTCCTCATGCGCCGGGACGACGACGGCGACGGGATCCAGCTGACGCACGGCCACCTCGTTCTCGGACGCCGTCCAGGAGGGATCGAGCACGCCGACGGCCCATCCGGCCGTCGAGAGGCCCGTGAACACGGCCAGCGAGTCCCCGGTCGGTGGCGTGAGCAGCGCGACGTCATGGCGACCCGTCCCGGACGTCGGCCAGGTCGCCGACCACCGCACCATCTCGTCCGCGATCTGCCGGAAGTGGCTCCCGTCGATCTCGCCGCGGGCATCGCGGATCACGCTTCGAGTCGGCCGGAGGAGCGCCGACACCCCCACCAGTGACCGGGAGGCGGATGCGCTCACGTCCGGACGCCTCCCCGTGCCACACGGGGAGCGAGGAAGGGAGCCGCTCGGAAGACGGCCGCGGCCACGATCGACGCCGCGACGGCCTTCACGATGTCGCCGGGGATGTAGACCAGGCTCGCCCGGGCGAAACCGGCGAGCGAGGCCTCGCTGTTCATGGCCCCGATCGGTATGGCGATGGTGTACAGCACGACGACGCCTCCGAGCAGCGACGCGACGATGCCGAGCGTGATCTGTCCGGACGAGGTCCGCGGTTCCCGGGCACGGCGGATGGCCAGCGCGATGACGGCCACGGCTGCCGCCGCGATGGGGAATCCGATCAGGAAACCGGCCGACGGCGAGGTGAACGGCGCAAGGCCCCCGCGCCCCCCCGGAAGGATGGGGAGCCCCACGGCCACGAGCCCGAGGAACAGCGACAGCGAGAGGAACGCCTCGACCGGCACGAGCATGAGTCCCGCCAGCATGACGGCGAACGTCTGTGCGGTGACGGGCACCGAGATCCCCGGGACGCTGATGGCGGGCGTCAACCCGAAGACGGCGACGAGTGCCGCGAAGACCGCGATGCGCGCGATGCGTTGTCCCGACATGGAGGGGCCTTTCCCGAACCGGACGGAGGTGCCGGCGGCGCCACAACGGGAGTCGTCACGCCATTGATGGAGAAGGCGTGACGATACCGGATCACCAAGGGAGCGCGGGGAGGTCCGCCCGAACGCGGCGAGAATCCCGTCGGCCCGACACCGTGGAACTAGATGTCGTCGCTGGCGGTGAGGCCGCCCTCCGCCTCCCAGTTCTCGATACGGCGTGTGGTCTTCACCCCGAAGCGGCGGCGCACACCGTAGCCACCGACGTCGTCGTCCGGGAAGAAGTCGACGCCGTACTCCTCGAGCGCACGGCGAAGACGATGGTTCTCCGCGTCGGTGATCGACGCCTCGCGCACCTCGAACCGCCGGATCTGCTCGACGGTGAGCCCGGTCGCCTCAGAGAGTGTGTCCCGCGAGATGCGCGCGAGGGCACGACCGGCGCGGGCTTGGTCCGAAGGAAGGATGTCGCTGCTCATACGATCATCTTCCCACGTGCGGCCGAACCCCGCAGGCGGCCGGTCCGCTCATGCCGTCGATGCATGATCATGAGAACCGGAGGGGACGACGGCCGCGCCCCAGGGAGATCGGCACACGTCGCGGCGATGGAGGGGTCCGATCGCACACGAGTTGCACGACGACCATCCACCGGTCCGGACATGCGGCCCCGGCGCCCGACGCACGGCCCCCACGTCGACGACGTCCCCATCGCCGTCGTTAGAGTGACCGGGATGGCGACCACCAACGAACGCCGGGCGGATGTGCTCACCGCGATCGCACGCGCCGGTGAGCGCGGCGTGAGCGGCGAGGTCATCGCCGACGCCCTCGGCTGCTCACGCGCCGCCGTCCACCGCCATGTGGAGGCCCTCCGCCGGGACGGCATCGCGATCGAGGGAGTCCACGGGGGATACGTCCTCGGCCCCGGCGCCGACCCCGTCGTCCCCGCGATGGTCGAGGAGGCCCTCACGTCTCCGCTCGCGGGACCCGTCCACTGGGTGCGGTCGACCGGATCGACCAATGACGATGTGGCCGCCCGTGCGCGGGAGGGGGCACCCGAGGGCCTCGTCATCGGCGCGGACGTCCAGACCTCGGGACGCGGACGTCGGGGCCGGGCCTGGGTGGCCGGTCCGAACGAGGCCCTGCTCTTCTCGGTCCTGCTGCGTCCCCCCGTCGCCGCGGCCGATGTGGCACTTCTCCCCATCGTGGTCGCGGTCGCCGTCGCCGAGGCGCTTCATCCGGAGTCGACGATCGTCTGGCCGAACGACGTCATCGTGGACCACCGGAAGATCTGCGGGATCCTCTGTGAGTCGGCGGCCGACGAGTCCGGTCTCGCCTGGGCCGTCGTCGGCATCGGCGTCAACGTGCGCAGTGCCCCGCCGATCGCCGACGCCCGCTGGAGCGCCGGATCGCTGGTCTCGGTGGGTGCCCCTGTGACGGCCCGCACCGCCGTCGCCTCCCGGATCCTCTCGGCGCTGGGTGACCGCTACCGCCGATGGCTCGACGATGGACCCGACGAGATCCTGGCCGAGTTCTCACGCCGCGACGCCCTGGCCGGGACCGGCGTGGTGGTTCAGGTCGGCGAACGCGAGATCCGGGGGACGGCGTCGGGCCTGGACGGCATGGGACGCCTCCGCGTCGTCACGGCGACGGGCGAGGAGGTCCTGGGAAGCGGCGAGGTCGTCCGGGTGGCCTTTCCGGCCGGCTGAGAGGCCTGGCGTGACGGCCGTGGCCGGCCGGCCGCATCACCGTCGACCGCGTGATCCCGGGCCCGAACGCACGACGGGGCCGCCGACGCGGACGGTGTCCGCACCGACGGCCCCGCGACATGTCGTCGTCAGTCGCCGCTCAGGATGTTGAGGAGCGACAGGAAGATGTTCACGATCGACACGAAGATGCCGGTGGCGAGCCAGATGGCGTCGGCCTCCGTCGCGTGCTTGCGCAGGTAGTTGAAGTCGATCACGAGGAGGAGGGCCGACATTCCGAAGATCAGCAGGCTCATGAAGGGACTCAGGGGTCCCGCGACGACCGTCCAGACGATGGCGACACCGCAGAGCGCGAAGACGATCAGGCTGACCGGGCGCATCCATGCCGCGAGGTCCTTGCTGAGGAAGGTGCCGAAGGCGGCCATGCCGATGACCGTGGCGATGGTGCCCACGAGGGCCTCGGTCAGGACACCGCGCTCGACGCTGGCGTAGTACGCGAGCAGGGGGCCGAGGCCGAGTCCCATGGCGGCCGCGGTGGCGAACAGCCATCCCATGCCGAAGCGGCCGACGCGGAAGCGCTGACCACCGAAACTGGCGATGAGGAGCATGCCCAGACCGGCGAATGAGCAGCCGATGGCGGCTCCGCGGGAGAGGTCGCGGCCGAGGTACGCACCCACCGCGAGAAACGCGAGGGCGAGGCCGACGAGGCCCATCGTCCACCCGAAGACGGCCGCGTAGGACCGGGTCTCGACCTGGAGGACGGCGTCGTTCGCGGCGGCGTCGTGTGCCTGTGTGTCGTATTGGAGTCGGTTCATGACCGGCAGGATAGTCGAGCATCCGGCGACGGCCGAATCCGTCGCGCATCGGTCACCGACCGGTACGACGCCGGACGGATCAGCCGTCCGACACCTCGTCGCGGCCCGACCGGCCGACGCCCCGCGATCCCACCTCGACGCTCAGCAGGTCCAGGAGGTCACCGATCTGGTGCTGCCGCTCGAGCGGATGGCGGAGGGGCAGATCCTCACGGATCGAGTAGTGGTTGCGACGCCCCACCCGCCGGCGATCGACGTAGCCGGCGGAGACGAGGTCACCGATGATGCCCTGGGTGGCGCGTTCGGTGATTCCGACGCGCTCGGCGACGTCCCGGAGGCGCACGCCGGGATCACGCGCGACGCAGATGAGCACGTGCGCGTGGTTGGTGAGAAAGGTCCACCTGACGGATTGAAGTGCTTCCCGAGGCATGACCCGGCATGCTAACCGGCGGCGCGGACCTCCGTGACCATCCCCGCACCCAGCGTTTCGTTGCTGGATTCATCGATGATGATGAAGCTCCCGGTGGCACGGTCCGCCGCGTACGTGTCGACGGCCAGAGGACCGCTCGTACGCAGCACGACGCGGCCGATGTCGTTGAGCTCGAGCTCTGCCGCGGGCTCCGTGGTGAGAGTGTGGATGTCGACGCGGTGGACGATCCGGTCCACGATCGCCGTGACCTCACGTGTGGTGTGCCGCACCAGGTAGCGGCCGCGCCCCACGAGGGGACGCTCGCTCATCCAGCAGACGTCCGCGACGACCTCGCGGGTGACCTCGGCCGGACGCTCGGCGGCCACGAGCATGTCGCCGCGCGAGACATCGATGTCGTCGGCGAGCCGGATAACGACCGACAGCGGCGCCTCCGCCCGGTCCAGTCCGCCGTCGGCGGTCTCGACCGCGGCGACGGTGGTGCGGTGGCCTCCCGGAAGGACGATGATGTCGTCCCCCGGCCGGACGGCCCCGGACGCGATCTGGCCCGCGTACCCCCGGTAGTCGTGATGCTCGTCGGACTGCGGGCGCACCACCCACTGCACGGGGAAGCGGAACGGCTCGTCGCGCTGAACGGCGGAGTCGAGAGGCGCGGTCTCGAGGCGCCCGAGCAGGGTCGGCCCGGTGTACCAGCCCATCTCCTGAGACGGGTCCACCACGTTGTCACCCGCCAGGGCGCTGATGGGCACGATGTCGACGTCGACGTCGAATCCCTCGGTGAACGCGAGGAAGTCACGCGAGATCTCGTCGAACCGCTCCTGGGAGTGATCGACGAGGTCCATCTTGTTCACCGCGACGAGGAGACGCGGAATCCGCAGCAGCGAACAGATGAACGAATGGCGGCGCGTCTGCTCGACCACGCCGTTGCGGGCGTCGATCAGGATGACCGCGAGATCCGCGGTGGAAGCACCCGTCACCATGTTGCGGGTGTACTGGACGTGCCCCGGACAGTCGGCGATGATGAAGCGCCGCTCGGGGGTCGCGAACGGCCGATACGCCACGTCGATGGTGATGCCCTGCTCGCGCTCGGCACGCAGTCCGTCCGTCAGGAGGGCCAGGTTGACGTATCCGTCACCGCGACGCGCGCTCGCGTCCTCGACGTGCTCGAGCTGGTCGGCCATCACCTGCTTCGAGTCGTAGAGGAGCCGCCCGATCAGGGTGCTCTTCCCGTCGTCGACGGACCCGCAGGTGACGAACCGGCAGAGGTCGACGCGGTCGCCGATCCCCACGCTCACATCAGAAGTAGCCAACGCGCTTCCTGTCCTCCATCGCGGCTTCGCTCGCGCGGTCGTCCGCCCGGGTCTCGCCGCGTTCGGTGATTCGGGTCGCCGCGATCTCGGCGACGACCTCCTCGAGGGTCGCCGCAGTCGACGCGACCGCCCCGGTGCAGCTCATGTCGCCGACGGTGCGGAACCGCACCGACGTGGTGAACGGGTCCTCGCCGGGCATGCGCTCCACCACCTCGCTTGCGGCGTACAGCATGCCGTCACGGCTGAAGACCTCGCGCTCGTGGGCGAAGTAGATGGGCGGAAGCGGCACGTTCTCACGGGCGATGTACTCCCACACGTCGAGTTCCGTCCAGTTGGAGAGCGGGAACACCCGCACGTGCTCGCCCTTGCGGACACGCCCGTTGTAGAGGTTCCAGAGTTCGGGACGCTGCGCGCGGGGATCCCACTGACCGAAGTCGTCGCGGAAGCTGAACACACGCTCCTTGGCACGCGCGCGTTCCTCGTCCCGCCGGGCGCCGCCGATCGCGCAGTCGAACCCGTGCTCCTCGATCGCATCCAGCAGCGTTGTGGTCTGAAGCTTGTTGCGCGAGGCGCGCGGCCCGGTCTCCTCGACGACGCGACCCGTGTCGATGCTCTCCTGAACCGACGCGACGATCAGACGCTCGCCGAGGTCCCGCACGTAGCGGTCGCGGTAGTCGATGACCTCCGGGAAGTTGTGTCCGGTGTCGATGTGCATCAGCGGGAACGGGAATCCACCCGGGCGGAAGGCCTTCTCGGCGAGCCGCAGGAGGACGGCCGAGTCCTTGCCGCCCGAGAAGAGCAGCACAGGGCGGTCGAACTGGGCGGCGACCTCGCGCATGATGTGGATCGCCTCGGATTCGAGGATGTCGAGATGCTCGTGGACGCTCATGTGGTTCCTCCGATCACCACACGGCTGCGACGGATGTGGAGCAGCCACGCGAGGAGGGCGAGGGTTGCGGGGACCCCGACGATCACGATCGGCGGCACCGCGAGCCCTGCCTTGGTCAGTACGGCGAGTCCCGCGCCGAGAAGCACGATCCCGAGCGCGGGGCGAAGCCCCTCCGCGGGGAGGCGCATCGCGAGATGGGATCCCAGCCAGACGCCGGGGAGAGATCCAACCATAATGCTCCCGGCCATCACCAGGTCGACGTTTCCTGAGACGAAGTGGGCGATGCCCGCGGCCCAGAGAAGGATGGCGGCGTGGAAGACATCGGTGCCCACCACCCGGTGGGGGGTCAACCGGAACAGCAGGATGAGGGCGACGGCGATGAGGGCACCGGATCCGGCCGAGGTGAGACCCAGGACGAACCCGACGACCGCCCCGGTGACGACCGCCGCGACCTTGTGGCGCCGCTGCAGATCGATCGTCTCACGCTCCCGGGACTCCACATCGGTGCCGAACAGCGCCCGCCACGAGACGGCGATGCCGGTCAGGAGCAGCGCGGAGGCCAGCATCGCGATCACGACCGTGTCGAAGTGGTCGCCGGTGTGGCGTTCCAGGATCTGGAGTACCCACACGCCGCCGATGGCGGACGGGATGCTGCCGATCCCGAGCCAGAACGACAGCGGGAAGTCGACGGTTCCCTGACGCCAGTGCCGCCAGCCACCCACCGTCTTGGTGATGGCCGCGTAGGCGAGGTCCGTTCCGATGGCCACGGTCGGCTTGATGCCGAAGACGAGGATGAGCAACGGGGTCATGATCGATCCGCCGCCCATTCCGGTCGTGCCGATCAGGATGCCCACCCCCAGCCCGAAGACCGCCAGTAGCAGGAACTCAGTCAACGCGCGCGGCGCCTGAGCAATAGAGACTTTGAATCATTGCCATAAGGGTACATTCTAGGACGACGCGGCGCGAGGGCAAGCCGCCCAGGAAACAGGACAAACACGGTTTCGATTACAGGCTTTTTACCTGTATCGTGGCCTCATGGCAAGTTCACCTGGGTCCCGCGTTGGCCGGTCGTCCGTACCCGCACCCGACGACGATCGGCATCGTGGTCGAATGCCGACCTTCTACCCCGCATACGTCGACCTCACCGACCGGCGCTGCCTCGTCGTGGGCGGGGGGCCGGTGGCCACCGAGAAGACCGAGAAGCTGCTGGCCTCCGACGCCCGGATCCGCCTGGTCACGCCGACCGTCACCCCGGAGCTCCGCGCGCTCGTCGCGGCCGGCGCCATCGACGAGTTCCATCAGCGGACGTACCGCACGGGAGACCTGGACGACTGCTTCCTCGTCATCGCGGCGACCGATGACGGAGACGCCAACCGGCACGTCTGGAACGACGCCGAGGACCGGCGGATGCTCGCCAACGTGGTCGACGTCCCCGAGCTGTGCAACTTCATCGTGCCGTCGATCATGCGACACGGCGAACTGGCCGTCGCGGTCTCGACGGGCGGTGCGAGCCCGGTGGTCGCCCGGAGGGTCCGTCAGGAGATCGAGCGAGCGATCGGTCCCGAGTGGGGCGATCTCGTCGACATGCTGCGGGCGACGCGCGAACAGCTGAAGGAGCGGTACCGGGACATGCCGTCCCGTGCCGAGGCCGTCGAGCGCCTCCTCGACGCGGGGATCGTGGACCGGCTGGCCGAGGGCGACCACCGCGCCGCGGCGGAACTCCTCATCGAGTGCCTGAACGCGCCGGTCGGGAGCGGGGTCACCGAATGACGGGCCACGTCGCCCTGGTGGGCGCCGGGCCCGGCGACCCCGATCTCATCACGGTTCGCGGGCTGCGCCATATCGTCACCGCCGAGGTGCTCGTCTACGACCGGCTGGGGACCGAGGCCCTCGTACCGCTGGCGTGCTCGTCGTGCGAATCCGTCGACGTCGGCAAGGAGCCGGGCCGGCACGGCATGACGCAGGACGAGATCAACCGCCTGCTCATCGATCGGGCCTCCGAGGGGAAGCGCGTCGTGCGGCTGAAGGGCGGCGACCCGTTCGTCTTCGGTCGCGGAGGTGAGGAGGCGCTGGCCCTGACCGACGCCGGGATCTGCGTCGAGATCGTCCCCGGCGTGTCGAGCGCCCTGGCCGCGCCGGCCGCGGCCGGAATCCCGGTCACGCACCGCGAGATCGCCCGGTCGGTCACGATCGTGAGCGGGCACGACGACCCCGGGGGCACGGCGGCGGCGGAGCGGTGGTCCTCCCTGGCCCGTGTGCCCGGCACGCTCGTCCTCCTCATGGCGATGCGCCACCTCGACCGGATCGTCCCCGCCCTCGTCGAGGGTGGCCGACCGGCCGACGAACCCGCGGCCGTCGTCCACTGGGCGGGCACGCCGCGTCAGCGCATCATCCGCGGCCGGCTCGACCGGATCGCGGTGCAGGCCGCATCCGAGGGGATCGGGAATCCTTCGGTGGTCGTGATCGGCCCGGTGGCCACGCTCGGTCCGGAGATCGCCGCGGGCCTGGCCCGCACCGCCGACCGCGCCTGAACCCTCCCGGCCGACGCACCGGGCGTCGTCCTCTTCCGCCGCCCGTTCTCCCGTCGTCTGTCGTCTCTGGTGCCGGGCACCCGACGCATGCGCATCGGTGCGATGAGCGACATCGTGCCTGCTATTCGCGCACGTCTCCCTCAACGACGACACGTCGGAACCGGGCGCGCGCGGCGACACGGTCCCTCGCGCTCCGGTCGCCGTTCACGATTACCGACGTCGGCGATCCGCCGCGGTGCGGACGCCGCGCCGGACACCGCTGGTACGCTTGACGGGCGCGCAGATATCGCGCCTGGAGGGGAGTATCCCACCAACGCCCTCGTCGTCAGGACGGCCCACGGCCCGGCGAGGCGGGGCCCGTGCAGATGCACGGGTCTGGGAGAGACCTCCTGATCGACGAATCAGAGATCAGGAGGCTCCGTAGTGGAGGTCGGTTGGATTGCGTGGACGACGCTCGGCGTCGCCGTCGTCGTCATGCTGGTGATGGACCTGGTCCTTTTCGGCCGCCGCTCGAAGGGCGAGAACATCCCCTTCCGGACCGCGGCGATCTGGAGCGGCGTCTGGATGGCGATCGGGGTGCTCTTCACCTTCGTGATCATCGCGATGGACTCCCGGGCCGCGGGTGGCGAGTACCTCACCGGCTTCCTGCTCGAGAAGTCGCTGTCGATGGACAACGTGTTCGTCTTCGCGATGCTCTTCGTCTACTTCAAGGTCCCGGGACCGCTGCAGCGACGCGTGATCTTCTGGGGCATCGTGGGCGCGATCGTGCTGCGCGGCATCTTCATCGTGGCCGGCACCCAGCTGCTGGACGCCTTCCACTGGATGATCTACGTGTTCGGGGCCTTCCTGATCCTCACCGCCATCCGGATGCTGAAGGAGGACAACGAGGAGATCGACCCCGGCAAGACGCTCGCGATGCGGATCTTCCGCCGGATCATCCCGTTCACCGAGCACTATGACGGCGACAGGTTCGTCACCCGTCGTGCCGGGCACCGGGTGGCGACCCCGCTCGTGGCCGCGTTCCTCATGGTGGCCGCGTTCGACCTCCTCTTCGCGCTCGACTCGATCCCCGCGATCCTGGCCATCACCCGCGACATCTACGTCGTATTCGCGGCGAACGCCATGTCACTCTTGGGGATGACGGCCCTCTACTTCCTGCTCGCGAACATGATGGAGCGCTTCGAGTACCTCAACTGGGGCCTCGCGATCGTCCTCGCCTTCGTCGGGACGAAGATGCTCCTGGAGCCCGTGGTCCACATCGCCCCGTGGGTCTCGCTCATCGTGATCGTCGTGGTCCTCGGCGCGACCATCCTCTACTCGCTGATGAGGACGCGCGGGACGTCGGGAGGCGACGGTCCGGGGACCGGACGCACCGAATCCGCGACCACCGAAACATGAACCCGTCCTGAATCGGACGGCGGTCCCGCGCCTCAGCTCCGTGTCCGGTAGAGCCGGACGGTGAGGGGCGCGAAGACGGCGGTCAGCAGCGCGGCGGTACCGAGCACGATGAGGATGTCCGTGCCGTCCGCGTTGCCCTCCATCAGACCACGGCTCACGTCCGCCAGGATCGAGATCGGGTTGACCTTCACGAACGCCTCCAGAGGCCCCGGCAACGTCGTCGGGTCGACGAAGACGTTCGAAAGGAACGTCAGCGGGAAGATGCCCATGAAGCCCGCGTTCATCACCGCGCTCGGCGTGCGCATGAGGAGGCCCAGCGTCGTGAAGACCCACGAGAGCGCGAACGCGAACAGGATCGTGATCGCCAGCGCCGCCAGCACACCCGGCGGCCCGCCGCCGGGCCGGAAGCCGAGGACCACGCCGAGCACCACGATCACCGTGCCGGCCACCAGATAGCGCACCGTGTCGCCCAGCAACGCGCCGATCAACGGCGCCGGCCGACTGATCGGGAGGCTCCGGAAGCGATCGACGACGCCCTTGGTCAGGTCGGTGTTGAGCGACACGCCGGAGTAGACGGTCGTGAAGAGCACCGACATCACCAGCACGCCCGGAAGGATGTACTGGAGGTACTCGGCCGTCGAACCGGACATCGCACCGCCGAACAGGTAGGTGAACATCAGGACGAACATGACGGGAGTGATCGTCACGTCGAGCAGCTGCTCGGGGACGTGACGGACCTTCAGCATGCCGCGCCATCCGAATGCGAGGGCGGCGCTCACAGCCGACACACGCGGCGGACGCGCGCTCGACGAGAGGGCCGTGCGGAGCGCCCGCTCGTCGGTGGTGAACGTGTCGTCGCTCATGCCACGTGCTCCTCGGCCGAATCGCTGGTGTCGGACTCCGCCGCCGTGTGACCGGTGAGCGCCAGGAAGACCTCGTCCAGGCTCGGCTGGCCGAGCGTGAATCCGGCGAGTCCCACTCCGGCGGCCGTGAGGGCCGCGACGGCCTGTGCACCCTGGTCCGCGTCGGCGCACGGCGCGCTGAGTGCCGACGGGTCGGGTTCGCGGTGCACGGTGCCGAGTTCGGTCGCGAGCACGCCATACGCCCGTTCGCGCTGATCGGGATCGAGCAGGCGGACGTACAGCGCTCCGGAACCGACCGATGCCTTCAGCTGTCCCGGCGTGCCCTCGGCGATCACCGTGCCGCGGTCGATCACCGCGATGCCGTCCGCAAGCTGGTCCGCCTCGTCGAGGTACTGGGTGCACAGCAGCACGGTGGTGCCCTCGGCGCGCAGCGCCCGGACGATGTCCCAGACCTGATTGCGCGAACGTGGGTCCAGTCCGGTCGTCGGCTCGTCGAGGAAGAGGAGCTCGGGCGTGACGACGATGCTGGCCGCGATGTCGAGCCTCCGGCGCATGCCGCCGGAGTAGTTCTTCACCAGCCGGCCCGACGCCTCGCTCAGACCGAACGCATCGAGCAGTTCGTCCGCGCGCGATTTCGCCGCCCGGCGCCGGAGACCGAGCAGCCAGCCCAGGAGGATCAGGTTCTCGCGGCCCGTCAGGTCCTCGTCGACGGAGGCCATCTGCCCGGTGAGGCTGACGAGACCTCGGATCGCATCACCCTCGGTGCGGATGTCGTGATCCAGGACGCGCGCACTGCCGGCATCCGGAACGAGGAGGGTGGCGAGCATGCGGATCGTCGTCGTCTTGCCCGCGCCGTTCGGGCCGAGCACCCCATAGACGGAGCCGCGGCGGACGGCGAGGTCGACGCCCTCCACGGCGTGCACCTCACCGAATGTCTTGACGAGGCCCGAGGCCTCGATCGCGAGATCTGAATGTGCCATCGATAACTCAGACTCCTCGAACGTCCGGAACTCATCGCGGGGGCCGAAAGCTATCGATCGAACGGAGAGCTGATCGCCCGGTGCTCCCGTCGCCCGCACCGGTCCCCATGCTCCGGCGCACGCGGCGCGGATGCGACGACCCGTGTCCCGACAGAACGGTTGCGCCGGGACACGGCGGCCGATCAGCTCGGCAACGCCCCGGTGATCACGGCACCTCGGTCGCGGCCGTCTCGGGCACCGGGGGAGCGGGCATCGGCGGTGCGGGCCTGGGCCTTCGGACGAAGAGCGCCAGAAGGACGGCGGCCAGCGAGAGGAGTGCACCCGTGACGAACGCCTCGTGGACCCCGGACACCTTCGCCGCGACCTCGGTGGCGCCTCCGCGGACGGCGTCCATCGTCCCCGTCATGAACAGCGTGACGAAGAGCGCAGTCCCGGCCGCCCCGGCCAGCTGCTGGAGCGTGGTCAGGATGGCGCTGCCGTGCGAGTAGATGTTCCTGGGCAGCGCCCCGAGCGCGCTGGTGAAGAGCGGGGTCATCATGAAGCCGATCCCGATGCTCAGCACCACGTGGATCAGCACGACCCGAATCGCACCGGACGATGCGTCGAGGGTCGTCATCCACCAGAGGGATGCGCTGACGGCGATCGACCCCGGGATCACCAGCGGACGCGGACCCCATCGGTCGAACATCCGCCCGACCACGGGGGCGACGGCGCCCATGGCGATGCCACCCGGCAGAAGGAGCAGCCCGGTCTCCAAGGTGTCGTAGCCCAGCACCTCCTGCGAGTAGATCGGGATGAGAATGATCGCGCCGAAGAGCGATCCCATCACGATCAGAAGCTGGATGAGGGCGATGGCGAACGTCCCCGTGCGAAACGCACGCAGATCGAGCAGCGCGCGGTCGCGGCGCTGCAGACCGAGCTGACGGAGGACGAAGGCGACCAGCGCGAGCGCGCCTACGGCGATGGGATAGCGGGGCGCGATCGGGACGTCTCCGACGGCCGCCTCGCCGATGCTCGAGAGCCCGTAGACGAGGCCGCCGAACGCGACCACCGAGAGAAGCACCGACACGAGGTCGAAATGCACGGGACGTTGCTCGCCGATGTTGGTGATGAGCCGCCGCCCAAGGAGCAGCGCGGCGATGGACAACGGCAGGGTGAGCGCGAACAACCAGCGCCAGTCGAGAACGTGGAGTATCAGCCCGGAGACGGACGGCCCGATGGCCGGGGCCACGGCGATGACGATCGATATGAGTCCCATGGTTGCCCCGCGTCGCGACGGGGGAACGTACGTCATCACCGTCGTGATGAGGAGCGGCATCATGAGCGCGGTGCCGGCCGCCTGGACGATGCGACCCGCCAGGAGAACCTCGAAGCCCGGTGCCACCAGCGCCAACGCCGTCCCCGCGCTGAACAGGGACATGGCCGTGAAGTAGACGCCCCGGGTGCTGAAGCGATCGAGGATGGAGCCGGTGGCCGGGATGACCACGGCCATCGTCAGCATGAAGGCCGTCGTCAGCCACTGTGCCGTGGACGTGCTGATCCCGAGCTGCTCCGTGAGCGGCGTGATCGCCACGGCAAGGAGCGTCTCGTTGAGGATCACGATGAAGGTCGAGGCCAGAAGAAGCGCGATGACCGCCTTCACATGGCGCGGAATGGAGTCGGGGTCGACCGCGCCGCCGCTGGCGACGCCGGATCCGGCGTCCTCGTGTGTCGCGTTGATGGAGCCCTCCTCGGGCGAGCGGAGAGACGAACGGCCGCACAGAATAGCAGCAACAGACAAGTTGTCAGCCACTGCCACCCGCTGATAATCTGGGTGTGACGGTGTACCCGAGGAGAGGGCGTGTCATCCCCCGAACCGCATCAGCAGCACCCACCTCCGACCTGCGCGCACGACGTCGGCTGCAGACGCTCCAGGAGGTACACGAGGTCGCGGTGCGCCTCACCGACGAGCGCGGCTACGACGCCACCACGGTGGACGACATCGCCGAGACGGCGGGGATCTCGCAGCGGACGTTCTTCCGGTACTTCCCGACCAAGGACGACGCCATCCTGCTCGGCTATCACCGGTTCGAGGAACTGGTCGATGTCTTCGTTCCGCCGGCGGACTTCGGGGAGGCACTCGACGCGCTCGACGACCTCTACGACCACCGGGTCGCGCTCCTGATCGAGTCGGCACCGGAGACGTTCCTGGCGACACAGCGCATCATCGTGCGCGAGCCCAAGATCCGGGACGTCGCCCTCGCACGCGAGTGCGCAACCAGCCAGCGTCTCCTCGAGCGATTCCGGGCGGCGTACCCGGATCGGGACGATCTCGCGCTCCGGGTCACGCTCGAGGTCGCTGCGGGCGTTTTCCGCGCCGCCCGGATCAGTTGGTGGGAGGGTACGGACACGAGTGCATCGGGCCTCCTCCGCTGCTACCGCGAGGCACGTGAGTGCTTCGGCCGACTGCACCCGCCGTCCCGCTGAGACAGGTCCGCGACCCCGTGCCGGCGGCGATCCCCGGCCATCATGGGGATGCCGCTACGACGAATCCCGCAGGTCCTCGACGCCGTCGAGAAGGATGCCGAGCCCGACCTCGAACGAGTCGGCGAAGGAGTAGCCGGGACGCGACACATGCTCGGCGGCGAACTCCGCCATGCGCGGGTGGCCGACCAGGTCGATTTCCCGGATGAGGTCATCCGTCGCGTCCTCCAGCCCGACCGACTCCAGCATGACCTCCTGGAGGACGAAGCCGTAGACGAACGCATCGAGGATGGCGCAGGTGTGCGCGGTCGCCGCCAGCGAGAAACCGGCGGTGCGCAGGGTGTCAAGCGCCGCCTCGTGCGTCCGCAGCGTCCGGGGACCGGGGTTCGGGCGCGCGTCGATGACCGACACGGCCCAGGGATGACGGCGAAGCGCGCTCCGCAGCGACCGCGACCGGTGGGCCAGCCGGTCACGCCATCCCCCACCGGACTCGGATTCCTGAACCTCCCCGTGAACGGCGTCGACCAGCGCGTCGATGATGGCGTCCTTGTTCGGCACGTGGTGATAGATCGCCATCGGTCGCACCCCGAGGTGGGCGGCGAGAGCGCGGATGGTGAGGGCGTCCAGGCCGTCGCGGTCCGCAAGCTCAAGGGCACCCGCCACGATGCGATCGCGCGTGAGTGTGTTGCGTGGCGCTCGGGGTCGTGTCATTGCCCGATGCTACCGTACTATGTATCGTACGTTGTACGATACGAGTGTGAGCGACCGATCGAGGATGGGAACGATGACCTCCAAGCATGCGACCGAGACGCGCCGACCGGCGGACGCCGGCCCGTCACCCTCCGAGGACGGGACGATGGCCGCGATCATCCAACGCTCGTACGGCGGGCCCGAGGTCCTCGAGTACGGGAGGGTCGCCCGCCCGGAGCCCGGCCGCCGCGATGTGCTTCTGCGGGTCCACGCCGCGTCGGTCTCGCGCGGCACCTGGCACCTGACGACCGGCCTCCCCCGGCTCGTGCGTCTGGTGACGGGCATCCGCCGCCCTCGGAGGTCGGTGCCGGCCATGGATGTCTGCGGGACCGTCGAGGCCGTCGGTGCCGGAGTCACCGCGCTTCGCGTCGGCGACCGGGTGGCCGGAATCGCGAAGGGCTCGCTGGCCGAGTTCGCCGTCGCGGCCGAGAAGAACCTCGCCGCGGCACCGACGAGGATCGACTCCGCCCATGCCGCGGTGCTGACGGAGTCGGGGACCTCGGCCCTGCAGGCGCTTGACGCGGCGCGTGTCACCGAGGGATCGCGGGTTCTCGTCATCGGGGCATCCGGCGGTGTCGGATCGTTCGCGGTGAAGATGGCGGTCGCCCGGGGCGCGGCGGTGACGGCGGTCTGCGGCGACGCGAAGGCGGCGATGGTCTCCCTCTGGGGAGCCCATCGGGTGGTCGATTACCGTCATATCGACATCACGGCGGAGGACGCCGAATACGACGCCGTTCTCGACATCGCCGGCGGTGCACCGCTGGGGCGCCTCCGCCGAATCCTCGCCCCCACCGGGACCATCGTGTTCGTGGGGAACGAGGAGGGCGGCGCATGGACCGGCGGCTTCGGTCGCCCGTTCCGCAACCGCCTTCGGATGATCGTGCGGCGGCAGCGATACGCGGTGCTGATCGCCAAGAGCGACACCGCCAGCATCGCGCGGATCGTCCGGATGGTGGACGGGGGTCTCGTTCCCCACGTCCACGCCACGTACCCGCTGGAGCGGGCGGCGGAGGCCATGTCGGCACTGGCGAGCGGGATGGTGTGCGGGAAGGTCGCGATCACGGTGGGCCGGCCGTGAGGTGACATCCCATTCGCGTCTGTGCCGGAACCGGAGATCCTCTGTGATCCCGACGGCATCCCGTGGAATCGACCGTCCCGTGTCCCTGAGTCAGGCGTTCGTTCGGTGTTTGCCGAGCGAATCTCCCGCGAGGCACGGACTCGGGATCCGCCGGAATATCGCGAATCCTCTGGCGGTGGAGGACACCGCCTCGTGATGAGATGCAGCCGGCAAACGACCACGAACGTCTGACTCAGGGACACTAGGCTGGCCGATCATGTCGTCACTCATCGAGAATCCCACGGTCACCGGTGTCATGGAGTCCCTCGCGGGCACCGGCGCACGCCTGCGACCGGATCAGGCCACCGCCGTCGGACATCTGGTCACGCCACCCGAGGACGAACAGGGCGCACGGGTCCTGGTCGTCCAGCGGACCGGCTGGGGGAAGTCGGCGGTCTACTGGGTGGCCACCGCCCTGCGGCGCGCGGCGGGCGGTGGCCCGACCCTCGTCGTGAGCCCGCTGCTGTCCCTCATGCGTGACCAGGTGGACGCCGCCTCGCGCGCCGGGCTGCGCGCGGCGACGATCAACTCGGGAAACACCGGTGACTGGACCGCGATCGAGGATGCGCTTCGCGCGGGCGACGTCGACGTCGTTCTCGTCTCGCCGGAGCGTCTGGCCAACCCCGGCTTCGGGGCCCGGGTCCTCGACGCCGTGGCCGGTGACCTGGGGCTCCTCGTCATCGACGAGGCCCATGCGATCTCCGACTGGGGCCACGACTTCCGTCCGGACTACCGGCGCGTGGCCGAGGTGCTCCAGCGCATGAACCCTGCGACGCCCGTCCTGGCGACCACGGCGACCGCGAACGCACGGGTCACCGACGACGTCGCCGCCCAGCTCGGGGCCGACACGCTCGTCCTGCGCGGCCCCCTGGCCCGGGCCAGCCTCCAGCTGTCGGTGGTGGGTTCCCTCTCCCACCTTCAGCGGTACGCCTGGGTGGTCGATCATCTTCCGCGGCTGCCGGGATCCGGCATCGTCTATGCGCTGACCGTCGCGGACGTGGACCGCATGGTGGAGGCCGTGAGGACGGTGCACGGCGACGCGGTGGCCGTCGAGGGCTATCACGGCCAGCTCGATACGGCGACGCGTGAGCGCCGCGAGGATGATCTGCGCGCCAACCGCCTGAAGGCGCTGGTGGCGACGTCCGCGCTCGGCATGGGCTACGACAAGCCGGACCTCGGTTTTGTGGTGCACGTCGGTGGGCCGCCGACACCCGTGGCCTACTACCAGCAGATCGGACGCGCCGGGCGCAGCATCGACCACGCGTCCGTCGTCCTCCTGCCGTCGCCGGACGATGCCCGGATCTGGGACTGGTACGCCACATCCAGCATTCCCGACCCCGGTGAGATGTCGCGCCTCCTGACCGCCCTGGCGCGCTCGGGCGAGCCCATGAGCGTTCCGGCGCTCGAGGCCGAGACCGGGATCCGCCGCACCCGCGTGGAGTTGATGGTCAAGCAGCTGGCGGTCGACGGGTCGGTCGAGCGCACAACGGAGGGCTGGATCTCCACCGGCGAGCCGTGGTACTTCGACGAGGACCACTACGCGTCCATCGTCGACACCCGTCGCCGCGAGGCGGACATCATGCGCACGTACAGTCGCGGCGGGCGCTGCCTGATGCAGCTCCTCCAGGAGTCGTTGGATGATCCCAGCGCCGCCCCCTGCGGACGGTGTTCCGTCTGCCTGGATGTGCTCCCGCCCCCACTCGACGAGGAGCCACAGGTCGAGACCGCTCGCCGGATCGCGACGGGGTTGCGCGCGCGGACCCATCTGCTCGAACCGCGCAGGATGTGGCCCGGTGGAGCATTCGGCAGCCGTGGCCGGATCCCGAAGGACCGGATGTCCGAACCCGGTCGCGTGCTGATCCACGCGGATGCCCCGGAGTGGGCCGAGACGCTCTCAGCGGCGGGAGCCGGTGACGCGACCGCCACCAGCGAGGTCGCCGACGCCGCGGTGAGGGCGCTCTCCGCGTGGAGTCTCGACTGGAGTGCACGTCCTGAGGCGGTCGTCGCCCTCACCGCCGACGGCACCCTCGGCCCTCTGGCCGCGTCCGTCGGCGAACACCTGGCCGGGGCCGGACGACTGCCGTTCGGACGCATGCCGGCGACCGGCCCCGCATCGCCCGGCATGCCGGGACCGGCGGAGGCGGCGCACTGGCGCGATGCCGTCGGATCAGCGGACGTCGACGTGACGGGTGCGGCCGTCCTGCTCGTCGTGGATCGCTCCGTCTCGGGGTGGGCGGTCACCGTCGCGGGCGCACGCCTGCGCGAGGACGGAGCACGAGCCGTGCTCCCCCTCCTCATCCACCGCGGCGTCTGACCGTCCCGGCAGCGGCCGGGATGTGCGGGGCCCCCGTCCCACTCGGACGGTGGCCCCACGCGGCTACTTCTTCTTGCCCTTCTTGCCCTTCTTCGACTTCTTGTCCTTCTTCTTTCCCTTTTTCTTGTCCTTCTTGTCCTTCTTCTTGCTCATCTCACCTCCCCTTCACGACGATCGTGCACGCCGTCGGCGATGCGGTGTTCCGTCAACCCATCGTTGACGTAGCGGTCAACCTATCGTTGACCGCAAGGAACGACAAGTAGTCTGGGACCCATGGCCGATTCGGGAGTCGCAAAGCGGTTCGATCGCGTCGTCCGCACCCTGGAGGACATCTCCGACCCGATCGCACGACTGGACGAGATCCGCCAGCGACGGGAGGATCTGGAGCGGCTCGAGGCACGCGCCGTGATCGCCGCGCGCCGGGAGGGTGCGACATGGCGCTCCATCGGCGCCCTCTACGGACTCAGCAAACAGGGGGCCCAGCAGCGCTTCCGCCCCCTCGTCGACGCCGGCAGCGAACAGGCCGCCGATGCCACGGGCGGTGGCGAGGCGACAGGCGACAGGTGACCGGCCGAAGCGTCCGGGGCCCGGGTCGACGGCCTGAGCCGAGCGCCACCGGCGACGCGGCGTAAACGCCGCCGCAACGGCCCGTCCCGTTCCGCCGATACCGGCCCGCGGCCGGGCACGGCCGATGTCCGCACCTCGTGCCGCCCAGGGCCAGAACGACGTGGGCCCGGTCCTCCGCTGTGGAGGACCGGGCCCACGAGCACCACGAGATGTGGACGTCGATCACACCGAGATGGCGTCCCGCTTTCCGGAGACCTCGATGGCCAGCTCGGACACGACCTCCTTGGCGTCACCGAACACCATGAGCGTCTTCTCGTTGAAGAAGAGCTCGTTCTCGATGCCGGCGAATCCGGGCCGCATGGAGCGCTTGACGACGAAGATCGTCTGCGCCTGGTCGACGTTCAGGATCGGCATACCGTAGATCGGGCTGTTCTTGTTGTGACGCGCCGCGGGGTTCACGACGTCGTTCGCACCGAGGACGATGACGGCATCGACCTGCGGGAAGTCCGAGTTGATGTCGTCCATGTCGAGCAGCTTGTCGTACGGGATGTTGGCCTCGGCCAGCAGCACGTTCATGTGACCGGGCATACGACCCGCCACCGGGTGGATGGCGAACCGTACGTCGATGCCCTCCTTCTCGAGCGCCTCGGTGAGCTCGGCCACCTTGTGCTGCGCCTGGGCGACGGCCATGCCGTAGCCCGGGACGATGACGACGTTGCGCGACATCTTGAGAAGCTCGCCCGCCTCGTCGAAGGACGCGGAGCGGTAGACGCCCTGCTCGCCGCCCTCCTGGGCCGCGGCCTCCTGGCCGAACGCCCCGAAGAGGACGTTGGTGAAGGAGCGGTTCATCGCGCGGCACATGATGATCGCCAGGATGAGACCCGACATTCCGTCGAGTGCACCGGCGACGATGAGGAGGTTGTTCTCGAGCACGATTCCCAGAGCGGCGGCCGACAGACCGGCGTAGCTGTTGAGAAGCGCGATGACGGTCGGCATGTCGGCACCGCCGATCGGGAGGATCAGCATGATGCCGAAGATCGCCGCCACGACGAGGATCACCGGGATCAGGAACGTATCGCCCGGGTTCCACATCATCCAGATGACCATGGCCACGGCCACACCCAGGAGCGCGAAGTTGATGAACCGCTGCGCGGGGAAGACGAACGGCCGCTGCCCGAAGATCTCGTGGAGCTTTCCGGCCGCCATGAGGCTTCCGGTGAAGACCAGCGCACCGAGGATCATCTCGAATCCGAGGACGCCGATCTCGAACTTGCCGAAATGCCCCCAGTCGAGGTAGTAGTGCGCGGCACCCACGAGGGCGGCCGCCAGGGCGCCGAATGCGTGCGAGAGGGCGATCCGCTGGGGCATCGCGGTCATGGGGACCTTGAGGCCGAGCGGGATACCGATGAGGGCACCGATGACGAGGGCGATGGCGATGAGGACGTAGCCCCGATCGGTCATCGTGTCCTTCGCGAGCGTCGCCGCGACGGCGACGACGAACGCCACCTCACCGGCGAAGGTGCCGCGCCGCGCGGTGGGCGCCGACGACATCCACTTCAGGGAGAGCGCGAAACCGATCGCACCGACCAGGTACGCGAGGTTGATCCAGTCGTTTCTGCTCATTAGTCGCCCACCTCATTCGTCGGGAGCGGCTTGGCAGGTTCACGACGCTTGAACATCCGGAGCATCTTGTCGGTGATGAGGAAGCCACCGACGACGTTGATCGTGGAGCAGACCACGGCGATGAACCCCATGATCTCCGAGTAGGAGGTCTCGGCGCGGCCGAGGATGTACATGGATGCCACGAGCGAGATGGCCGACAGCGCGTTGGTGAGCGCCATGAGCGGGGTGTGGAGCAGCTTCGGCACCCGGCGGATGACCTCGAGTCCGAGGAACCCGGCCAGCGTGAAGATGAACAGACTCGTGATGATGACGTCGTTCGACATCTGAAGAACGACGTCGGGGGCCATCAGGTTGATGACTTCGTTGGGCACGGTCCCTCCTTACGCCTGGTTGGTGGTTTCGGCAGCGGGTGCGGCGTCGCTGTCCTGAGCGGGCGGTTCCGGAGCGGGCTCCGGAGCGGCGAGCGGTTCGAGGCCGAGGACGTCGCGCACGCGTGCGTGGACGACCTGGCCGTCGCTCGTCGTGATGGTCTCGCGGACGATGTCGTCGTCGACCGCGTGGTCGAGGACGCCGTCCTTCACGATGAGCGCGACGAAGTTCGCGATGTTCTTCGCGAAGGTGAGGCTGGAGTCATGGGCGACGCTCGCCGGGACGTTGGACGTACCGATGATCGTCACACCGTCCACCTCGACGGTCTCGCCGGGCTTCGAGCCCTCGACGTTCCCGCCCTGGTCGGCGGCGAGGTCGACGATGACCGACCCCGGCGCCATTGCGGCCACCATCTCCTTGGTCACGAGGACCGGGGCCTTGGCGCCCTGCACCTGGGCGGTGGTGATCACGATGTCCACACCGCTCAGGGTCTGGGTCATGAGCTCACGCTGCTTGGCGATCTGCGCGTCGGTGAGCGCGGTTGCGTACGCACCGGAACCCTCACCCTCCTGACCGGTGTCGAGGTCGTACTCGACGAACCGGGCACCGAGGCTCTGGACCTCCTCCTTCACCGCCGCGCGCACGTCGTACGCGTCGACGACCGCGCCGAGGCGGCGCGCCGTGGCGATGGCCGAGAGGCCGGCCACGCCGGCGCCGAGGACGAAGACCTTCGCCGGGGCGATGGTGCCCGCCGCGGTGGTGAGCATCGGGGTCATCTTGGGAAGCGCTCCGGCGGCCAGGAGAACGGCCTTGTAGCCGGCGATGTTCGCCTGAGACGAGAGCACGTCCATGCTCTGGGCGCGGGTGGTCCGCGGGATCAGCTCGAGGGCGAACAGCACGCCGCCCTTCTCCGCCACGGCGGCCGCGACCTCGGGGGCCGCGAACGGGCGGGCGGTCCCGATGATGACCTGGCCGGGCTTGATCCGGTCACGTTTCGGACTCTGCGGATCATCGTCGAGTACGCGGATGGTCGCGAGTACGTCGGCGTCGAGCACCGCATCGTGCGATGCGATCTCGGCACCCTTGTCCGTGTACGCGCTGTCGAGAAAGCCGGCCGCCTGGCCCGCGCCCGCCTCAACCAGTACCCGGAAACCCGCCTTCACGTACCCCGCGACGACCTGTGGCGTGATGGCCACTCGTCGTTCACCTTCGACGCTCTCTTTAGGTGCGCCAATGGTGAGGGTGTTCGTCTCCCCCATATATCCGATTTCCCCTTCTGCTTGGTCGCTGACCGCGAGTCCTGACTCGTCCCCTGAGAGTCGGGATGGCGTTTCCTACATGACATTCCAACCGGGTGCAACGGATCGTCACAGGAGTTGCGATCTTCGTACGATGATTTCCCCGGAATCTGGGGAGATACCTCCGTCGATGCGCGCCCACATGGGATGCGGGGCTCCTCAGGCGATGTCGAAACGTCCCGGAAATAACCTCGATCTGGTGACGATGGTGGCCCCGAAACCCCGGTCCGTCGGACAGGGTCGGCGGGCTTCGCGAGAGGTTATCCGGTGGAGCGGCGTTTTGTGCCCGTCGAGCGCCGAATACGGGGTTTCCGGTAGAGGGAAGGTTCGGCGGCCGACAGCTCGGATCCGACCCCGTCGGAGTCATCCGGCGGAGGAGCCGCCGCGACGCCCACGGATACCCCGGGTGGACGATCCACGGTCCGGGCTACGGCGTAGCCTGTGACGACACGGAGGGCTCCCGCCACCACGAATACATGACCACCCCTTCTGAACCCCTCGGACGACCCGCGCCGACGCATCCATCGGCGGTGATCCCGCTCGTGCCCGCCTCACGACGTGCGGACTGGATCGCGGTACTCGTGCTGACCCTGGTCGCCGCCGGTGTCGCGGGGGTGGAGGCGCTCCGCGGCGATGCGCGGGTACCGGCGATCGCCGCGGGCGCGGTGCTCCTGCTGCTCAGCGTGTCCGTCGGACGATCGCTTCGCCGGGCGGCACCCGGCCGGGCGCGCGCCGAGCTCTGGCCGGATGCGCTCGTCGTGCACCAGCCGTCGCTCCTCCGGGAGCCGCTCCGCATCCCCCGGGCGAACATCCGTGCGATCACCGTGGACGACGGAGACGATCCCGCCTCGTTCACCCCGCATCGACCGAACGACCGCTTCGTCATCACGCGGGATTTCGCCTGGGCGTCGCCGACGACCGAGCCCGAGGCCATCGGATGGCTGTACGTGCGCGGGTCCGGGTCCCTCCTCCCCTACTGCGGCTCCACACAGCGAACCCCGAACATCGCCGTTGTCGTCGATCGGCCGTTCACACCGCGGGTCCGACGCGCGTGGGTCGTGAACCTCGATCACCGCGGCCAGTTTCCGCGTCTCGATCGCGCGGCCGGCGGGGCGCTCCTGGAGGCATGCGACCCCACCGATGCACGTGCCGCGCTGACCGCATGGGGCCCGGTCCGCCAGCTGGTGGAGGGCGATTTCAGCCGTGTCATCGAGCCGCCCTCGCGTCGACGTGACGACGCCTCCCCGCCCCTCGCGGGATTCGGGCCCGGCGTGCCGCGGGCCCGCGAGGCGCGCGGGCGCGCAACGACGGCCATCGCGACGGTCAGCGCCGTGATCCTCCTGATCGCCGTCGCGGCGATCGGAGCGATCGCTGCCGGCGTCGTGATGATCGGGCGCGATGAGATCCTCATCGGAGCGACCGGCATCGTGCTCGGTCTCATCGTCGGATCGACCCTTGTGCCGCCACGTGTCGACACCGGTCCGGTGGGCGTCGCGGTGGACGCGGTCCAGCATCCACGGTTGCTCGCGGCGATCCGGCGGTCGGCGGAGGAGATGCGGGTGCCGATGCCGGACGAGGTGCGGATCACAACCGACTTCGAGGCGTCGATCGGCCGCATCCACGGTCGTCGGATCCTCAACCTGGGCCTTCCCCTTCTCGCGGCCCTCGACGAACGGGAGCTGGTGGGTGTCGTCACGCACGAACTCGCGCACACCCGCGGAGACGACACCTGTGTGTGGCGGGCGGTGGTCCGGATGAACGCGCTGCTCACCCGATGGAGTCACGGACGCACCGGACGCGCCACGCGCAACCCCGCCCGCATTCTGATGAAGGGGCTCCACCGATGGTTCGTCCGGCAGACGGGCCCGATCCTCCAGACCAACGAGTACGCCGCCGACGCGGCATCGGCGGCCGCGGTCGGCAGCCGCCGGGTGACCGAGACCCTCAGCCGGTTCGGCGGGCTCGAGCTGGCGTACGACATCTTCTGGCATTCCGAGTTGGGCCCCGCCCTGCGACAGGGGTACCGGCCCGCTCTGGCCCTCGGTTTCCACCGGTTCTGCATGCAGCCGCCGACGCGGGGCCTCATCGCGGAGATGGGTGTCAAGCGGCTCCGCGTCGAGTCATCCGACGCGACGCTCACCCATCCGACGCTGCGGGATCGCATCACCGCCGTTCGCGCCCTGCGGGCCGAGGACCGAGGCGACGACGGCGGCCCGGCGCTCACGCTCCTGGGCGACACAGAACCGATCGAGACGGCGCTCCTGCTGACGGTCCTCCCTCCGGACGCCGTCCGCGCCATCTCACCGATCGCCTGGGAGGACGTCGTCCGCGAGGTGCACCTGCCCGAATGGCGCGAGCACTTCTCACGGCTGGGCGCGCAGCTCGCGGGGTTCACGGTGTCCGATCTGCCGGTGCTCGCGGCGGACCCCGCCGGATTCGCCGTGCGGCTCGGCGCACCGGACGGCCGCGCGCTGCGACTGGACGACGCACGTCGCGGAGCCGCCTGGACCATCGGTGCCGCCCTCGCCGTGGCGCTGGCCGACGACGGTTTCCTCCTGTCGGGCGAGCCGGGCGGGCCCGTCACGGCCAGCCGCGGGCGCGCCCGCATCCGGCCGTTCGAGGCGGCCGATGCGCTCATCGAGGGAACGATCACCGCCCAGGAGTGGCGTCGGTCCTGCGCCGAGAAGGGGGTCGCGCACCTCCCGCTGGTCCCCGTCACGGGCACCCCGTCCGTCGGCATCGGGTCGTAACCCTTCGGCTCGCGCCCGACGCGACGCCGGGCGCGAGCTTCGCCCCTTCGCGGTCATCGAGGGCCCCATGGGGGTTCGATGACCGAGGATGGCTACCGGGAGGCCGGGCTCGCCGGGGTGCCTCTCGTTTCGGCGTCGACGGGCCGTGTCCGACCCGATATGGCGCATCGTCCGTCTCCCCGCGTGAGGAGAACCGCCCGCTGATCCCGCACCGTCGGTAGCGCGCCCGGGAGGATTCGAACCTCCGACATTCGGCTTAGAAGGCCGCTAGCTGTTTCCGCTGATCTTCCTGCTAATCCCACGATTCTCATAGCGTCGTCGCAGTCCCCCCATGGTCTCCCCCATGGTGCCCGCATCTTTCGGGACGTCGAACACCGCCGCCGCGTCGTCCAACTGCGACTCGTCGAGCAGGTGCGCGTAGATCGTCGCGGTGATGTTCGGGTTCGCGTGCCCGAGCTGCCGGGCGACCACCGTCAACGGCACACCACGAGCGATCAGGATCGACGCACACGAGTGCCGCAACCCGTGGAACGACAGGAGCGGAGAGCCGTCGCCTCCGACAAGACCCGACCGCACGAGGGCACGACCGAGTGCCTGCCCCGGCGTCCCCGCCCCCATCGGCCCGCCACCCCTTCCCGGCCACACGTACCCGGCTGCATCCCCGCCCTGCTCAACAACGCTCACCGCGAACCACTCACCGAGACGTTGAGCGAACGCCGGGGAGATCGCCACCGTCCGAGGCTTGCCGGACTTCGGTGCCTTCACGATCCGGCGAGGACGCTCACCGTCGCGGCCCTTCGGCTCCTGCCAAACACTCCGAGCCACCGTCAACCGCCGCGCCGGCAGATCCAGGTCACCCCACCGCAACCCGACGACCTCACCCTTCCGCAGCCCCGCCTCCGCCGCCGCGCGGAGCATCGTCTCAACCCGGAGGTTCACCTTCCCTGTGACCTTCGACGTCACCCCCACCGACAACAGAAGCCGGAGCTGACCCTCCGACAGCACACGACGTACCGCCTCCCCCTCGTCCGCCGACGCCTTCGGCAGACGCAACCCGCGAGCCGGATTCTCCGACAGGCGACCCCACTCAACAGCCGCCGCCAGGATCACCCGCAACGCTTTGCGCGCCTTGTCCACCTGATCCCGGGAGGCTCCGCCCTTCACCAGGTCGGCGATCCACACCTCAAGCCGCTCCCGCGTCAGCTCCTCAAGCCGAAGCCCTCCCAGGCCAGGATCAACGCGCAGCCTGAACGCATCCGCCGTCGTCCGCACCGAGGACGGAGCCAGACGAGGAGCCGCCGCCGCCAGATAGGACGCAGCGAACCCACGGAGGTCATCACTCGCCACCCGCTCGACAGGAGCATCAGGACGGCCAGCGGCAAGATCCGCACGACGAGCGGACCGCGCGTCACCAACCGAACCATGGAACGTCACGGTCCGAGTCGTCCCCGGTTCGTATCCCGGTGCCTGATACTCGAACGGACACCCGCACCGCCTGCCGGCCTTACGGTCAACCGACGACACGCAACCGACACGATGAGCCCGATACAAGCCCGCCTCAATCCGTTCCCGCCACCCACGCCGCGCACGCTCACCCACGACTCACCCTCCGCGTTCGTTGCCCGGCTCGACCGTCTCATGTCCGGACGCCTCACGCCACCAGTCGACCGGCAGCGGTTCCCGCTCCAAGCGTCCAGAACGTCGACGCTCTGACACGCCCCGAGACGCCGCGGGAGACTCCGGACTACCGTCGACCTGACGCGCGCTGACGAGGCTGTCCTCGTACGCCCTGAGCCGGTCCGCGTGCACCAGGAGCCGGGCCCCCACCTTGAACGCACCGGCCTTGTCCATCACCCGCCGGGCGGCCCGGCGATCACCGAGCCGGTAGCGCTTCATTACGGCGGCCACGTCCAAGACCTCCGGCTCACTCATCGGGCTCCCCAGAGTCATCCTCGACGAGGCCGTGGATCGCAAGCGCTGCCGCCCACCCGGCACGCCACCCACGGTTGAACTGCTTATCGACGAGGACATGGCACCGGCACGTAGGACACCGGCCGGCGCCATCGACGGAAGGAACCGACAGCAGGCACTCGATGCAGACGGTCACGCTCACCACCCCCGCCGACGATTCCGCCGCACACCGACGAGGTATGCGCCGTACCGGCCACCCACCATGTCGAAATGACGCTGATAGCCGTAGCCAGTCGGAAGATCAGCCCTCGCCAAACGGACCTCATCGACGGCGTCCATCCGTTCGACCGGATCGGCACCACGACCGAGGGCACGGAGGTTCGCGACCGCCGCCGTGTACCGCCGTTCAGCCGGCGTCACGATGCACCGTCCTCGTCGATCGCCATCTGGTCCCAGCGGCGAAGATCGCGGCCAGTCGCGAGGCCCAGATGTTCAACTCCCCCAGTCCACGCGGGAACGGGGAAGTTGATCGCTACACCCCCCAAATCCCCGTCGTTACGGGGATGTTCAACTCCCCCGCCTTCCGTGGAGTTGGTCACGCCGGGGGAGTTGGTCGGGGGAGTTGAACCGGCGGTCATCCACAGCCACCGAGCAGCGCCACGCGACCCAACGCGCGGCACCTGCTCCCGCTCGATCCGGCCGTCCCGCTTCAACGCCGCCCGCACCTCCTCGAACCTGTGCTTGGAGATCCCGGCCTCGCGCGCCTCATTCTCGAAGTCCCGAGCGCCAAGCGGGCCATCGGCCAAGATGTCGAGCAGAACGTCCGCGTCCTCATCGTCACCACTGGCGCCCTCTGTCGAGCTGGCCACCAGGTCCGCCGTCGTGACCCCCTCGACCTCCCCGCCCCACTCCACCACGGCCCGCGACGGGTCACCAGGCGCGGGCACCAAGGAAAACGCGACAGCCGGCGGGTACGAACCAAGATTCGACTTCTCGACCGCGACCAGCCGCTCACCTGACGAACGGGGATCTGTGTTCGGCGGGGGACCCACGATCAGCATCTGACGCGGTGCGTTGCGCCACGCCTTGCCGCCCATCACCCGATCACCCGCCGCCATCCCCGACGCCTTGTTCAGATGAGCGATGACGATCACGACGAGATCGAGGCGTTCCGCCGTCTGCTTCAAAGGACGGAGAAACTGCCGGATGTGCTCCTCACGGTTCGACGACAGGTCTGCGTCCATGAACGCGGGGCCCGTGTCGATCAAGACGAGCCCGACGTCACCATCCCGGCATACCCGTTCGAGGAGATCCCCACCAGACGGAAACGTCATCTGCGCTTCGTCAGGGTCGAGGACAGCAACCCGTTCGAGGTCAGCGCCCATGAGCCGCATACGAGGAGTGATGACCGCGCTCGTATGCTCCTCTGAGGTCAGGATCAGCACGCCACGAGGACGGTCCGCCACCCCACCGGGGAGCGGATCCCCTTTCGTCACCCGCGCCCCGATCTCCTGACCAAGCGTGCTCTTGCCGAGGCCACCGTCACCAGCGAGCACAACGACGTTGCCCCTCGCGATACGCCGGCTCCACAGCCATTCGATCTGGCTCTCCACAACGTCGGAGAGCCGGACGAACCCAGCGCCAGGCCAGGGTGATACCGCACCCCCCTTTTCGAGTACCGGAGCCCCCGTCAGCTCGAAGTCCTGCCAACCCCCAGGAACCGGCGTCACGCGACGCAGAGCCTCGACATCCTCAGCTGTGCCGTACCTCTCACACAGCGCCGCGACCTGATCGACCAGGGCGCGATCACAGTGACGCAGAGCCTTCGCGACGCGCTCCCACTCCTCCGGGCTGAGCAGCGCGAAGTCAACGGGCCTGCCATGCTCATCGAACACCCCGGCGCGCGCGGCAACCGCCGCCGGGGGATTCACCGAGGCCCCTTGCTATCGGAACCGGCCTCGCCCTGAATCACACGCAGGGCCTGCCGCCGTCCATTCTCAACCTCCGCGACCGCCGGATCTGAGTCCACCGCTCCAGCGTCGAGCAGACGGGAGACAACCTCCGAGACCAGCCCGGGATCGGTACTCGCAGTTACGAGACGCGCGCTCGATACGGTCTCGCCGCGATAGACGGCAATGAAGGTCCGCAAAGATCTGCCCTCCTAGATCGTTTCCTAGTCAGGGCAGCCACTGCGGGGAAAGGTTTACATCCCCGCAGCCTTCTTCAACTTCTGTCGAGCGCGGTTGGTTAGCGACTTCACGGTGCCGGGCCTGCACCCCATGCGGTCCGCCGTTTCCCGCTCTGTCAAGCCCTCGACATGTCGGAGGTCGAATGCATCCCGCTCCCGCTCCGAGAGGTCCGCCCGCGCAAAGAGGTCATCACGCCAGAGCCTGTCTTCAACCGCAGCCGCGAAGTCCTCACCACGATCTCGCTCTGGATCAAGCGGGACAACCTCACGCGCTGACCGCGGCGAGTGAACCCCACTCCCGAATGCGTCCACTTCGAGCGCCCGAACCACCGCATCATTCAGACGCCCACGCCGAGACCCATCGCCACCCGGCGCTGACCCAGCGAGCACGTGCGCACCGGCCTCAGAACTGAACGCGATCACCGACCACTCCGACACGGCAGGACCACCGTCACCGCTAGCCCTCGTACCCAGGTACTCCGTTACCGCACCTGCTACCACCGCACGAAGATCATCCCCAGGACGACTAACTTCCTCACCCATGCGTTCCGCAGCTTTTCGAGCACGGCCTGCCTGACCTGCGATCGACGACGACAGCAGTCGCCGCGCCATCACCGCACCAAACTCCTCGCCACCCGCGACCCGCGACGAACCGAGGATGGCGCTACCCAGACCCCGATAGTCGCGAGCATGAATCACGACGACACAGCCGGAGTCCAGCACCGGCACGATCGCCACCCCCTCCCAGAAGAGCAAGCTGGGATCGGGCCGCTGAATGTCCGATACCCCATCCCCGCCGAGCACGCGGTCACTGACCGACGCGAGAGGAACCACACCAGGCCCGGCACCCTCTGAAAGCACCACCCGCGCCTCGACCGATCCCTCACCCATCCAAGTACGCGCATTCCCACCCCGACCATCACCAGCAGTCCTCACACCCCACGCAGCAGCGCGATACCCAGCCTCAAGCGCCGAGGTAATCGCACCCACCGCCATCTCCTCAAACCCCATCATCGACATGCCCACAGAGTTGCACAGGCGTACCCCGCACACGCACGCGAGACGCGGTGCCCGCGAGGCATGCGTCCAAGCACCCCACCGCACCCCGTCACCCACCCTCATCCCAGGGTGGTTTTCCAGGGGACCCTTGCCAACAGTCACAGCACGCCGGAAGGGACCCTCTCCGCGTAACCCAACTCGGCTACTCCGACCGGACTACGCGACATCACCCAGAGAACACCAGGGGACCCTCCGACAGTCCGACACTTGACAGTTTCTGCTTCCGAGCCACGAGTGTCGGAAGTGTCGAGAATGTCGGGGGACCCTTCAGCGCCCGATGGGTCCGAAAGAGAATGGGGCCCCTGCCCGTTTCCGTTCCCGCCCCGGGGGTGGGGGGTGCGTCTACTCCACCTCGCGGGCGACCTTCGTCGACCGGGCAGCTCAGGTGGGGGTCGACGGAAGGCGGGAAACCGATCGTCATCTCACCCCGTCCCAAGACACCCACCCCCATTCCAAGAAGGTGGGGATCGGCTCTCAGTCCCTGTCCTCGCCTCGTTCCTGCCATCGGCGCAGGAGGTGGCGTACGCCCTCCCAGGCGAGGTAGACGATCATGCCGACGCCGAACACGTAGGACGCCTCACGCAGCCCGATGTTCATGAGGTCGATGACGACTTCAGCGGTCAACTTGACGATGCCGACTCAGCGGGCGGCCTTCTTCGTGACCTTCTCCGCCTTCTTCGCGGCACGCCGCTCCGCCTTGATCTCACGCTCGACGATCGTCCACGCCCCCGTAGGCCACAGAGAGATACCGTCCTCGTCGTACTTCCGTCCCCACTTCTCCTCACCCCGCCGGTTGATCTCGGCTCTCGCATCGAGTTCCTTCATGATCTTCCGGTCCCTGCGAACCACGCGCTCCGGGTTGCGCTTGTCGCGCCAGTCCTGGAACCGGTGCATCACGAGGAACACACCGGCCGCACCCCAGAAGAAGATCGCCCACCCGATCGCGACGCCATGCATCAGAGATCCGCCCCGTCGACCGCGGGCTCCGAGTCCTCGATAGCGCGCCGCCACTGCTCGTTCATGTTCCCGACGATGGCCATGCACCCAGAGTATCGGCAGCTTGTCGCATCGACGAGAGGCACCCCACAATCCGAGATCCCCATCAAGCGGAGGTGGGGTCTCGTCTCAGTCCTCGCCGAGCAGGCGGGAGACGAGGCGACGGGCGACAAGCAGATCATCCTCCGCGGCGTCGTCGCCTCCGCACAGCGCCCGCTCCGCAAGCGTGCAGCTCGCCACCGTCTTTACCACGAGGGCGAGCACCTGCCGCGCCTCACCGTCGATCGTGACGGCGGTCCGAGGGTCGCCGAGCCTTCCGACGACGGCGAGCACATCGAGGTAGCGGTCCCGCTCCTCGACAAGATCGGGATCTCCGTCCGTCCAATCCCCACCAACAGCGGGCTGAACAACCTCATCCTCGACCGCGATTCTCGCGACCTGCAGTTCACGTCCGGTCATCGTCACCATCGTTGCCTCCCCTGTCGTCGGTTCACCTGCTACGAGGGTACCGACTCCGCCAACGTTGCGTAAACGACCGATTACGCTATAGTAGGCTCACTAGATCAGGTGGGCCGGTGGCGCGGCAACGCCCCGGCCCCAGGCCAAGGGAGAAACCCCCATGACCAGCACCAAGGGTACCGAGCAGCCCCTCCGCATCATCGGATACGTCCGCGTGAGCACCGAGGAGCAGAAGCGCTCAGGCGCCGGCCTCCGGGCTCAGCGCCGCGCGATCGAGGCCGCAGCCCGCGAACGCGGCTGGAACCTCGTCACCATCGAAGCCGACGAGGGAGTGAGCGCGAAGAGCATGCGCAACCGCCCCGGCCTCGCCCACGCCCTCGAATCCCTCAGGACCGGGCAGGCAGACGGCCTCGTCGTCGCCAAGCTCGACCGCCTCAGCCGCAGCGTCCGCGACTTCTGCCAGGTCCTCGACGACAGCCAACGCCAACGATGGGCCCTCGCCTGCTTGGACATCGGCTTGGACACCGGCACGCCGACAGGCCGGTTCACCGCGCAGATCATCGCCGCCGTCGCCGAGCTTGAGCGGGAACTTATCGGACAGCGCACCAGGGAGGGACTCGCCGCGAAGCGGGCCGAGGGAGTCGTCCTCGGTCGGCGCCCCGACATCACACCCGACGTCATCGAACGCGCCCGCCGGATGCGTGACGCCGGCGAGACGTTCGCCGCCATCGCCTCCACCCTCAACGCCGAAGGCGTCCCCGCACCACGCGGAGGCCGACAGTGGTGGCCCTCCACCATCCAACGCGCCCTCAAGCGCGCGGAGAAGAACTAGGAGCGGGACGCGGGCTCGGCCAGCTCACGCAGCGTCAGAGCCGAGCCCCGCAGGCTAGCCACCACGCCCGACGAGGCCGTCACACCGGCCTCGTCCTCGCGCGGTTCGGTGAGCACACCCACGAGCCGATCGAGGATGTCAGCTGCCTCTCGCTGCTCCGCCTTCGTCATGACACCGAGGGTACCGCACACCATCGACGCCGAGCACTCGATTCCTCAGCGTGAACTCAACCACCATGCACAAGCTGCCGACAAGATTCACAGCTGACGCCGCTTTAGGAGACAGAATGGGTCTGCGAGACAATTGGCGAACGACGAAGCGCCTCCAAGCAGCTGCACAACGGGTTGAGGACTATCCACCGGTTCTTGACGACCTCGATGCGTCTGAGCTGATGTCGCTGCTCTACCTGTTTGACCGGTTCAAGCATCGGAATGCCCTGGTGTATGTCGCGGAGACGTTCTACGAGCGGCTCGACGGCGATCCAGCGTTCAAGGCCGCCGCCGAAGCGGATGCCGAGGCACACAAAGGGGTCAAGATGAACGATTGGAAAGCGGCGCAGGTCCCGTCCGCTCTGAGCGCATTTGAGAAGGTCGGCGTCTAGCGATGGCGTAGGAGCGCCACGGCGACCAACTCCCCCTGTCTCCCGTGGAGTGGGGGAGTTGGTCGCCCGACCCCCGATATCCCCGCACTACAGGGATGTCTCACTCCCCCCGCCATCGGGGGAGTTGAACGCGAATGAACCCGGCCGGGGGAGTTGAACATCCGACCCCACGCCAACCGCTAACGCGCCCAGGAGGCCGCTCCCCGTTTCGGGCTACGAGTCCGAGCGGCCGACGAGCCAGGCGACCACCGCGACAGCCGCGCACCCAAGAGCCGCGCCCAAGGAGAGAACGATCAGGACGTCGGCGAGCTGCGCCTGCGGATTCTCTTGGCGGTAGTTCCACTCGTGGATCGCGACACCGCCACACATGACGGCACCCGCGATCGCAAGACACATCGCAACGACGGCGGCGGGCTTCATACACACCGTATCGGCAGCCCGAGCCGCCTCCGTGAGTCACGGCCACAGACACATCCCCCCATGGTCTCCCCCATGGTCCGTGTCGTTCCCCCATGGCCCCCCATGGTCCGAGAACGCATTTCCTAACAATCCGAGCCCCCGTCGATGAATCCGGGAAAAACCGTTAAGAGCAGGGAAGAAGTGGACGCGCCCGGGAGGATTCGAACCTCCGACATTCGGCTTAGAAGGCCGCTGCTCTGTCCCCTGAGCTACGGGCGCTCGCGTCGCGCGACACTGTACCGCGCCTTACCCCATCGTCACAGCGCCCAAAAATCACGATCGGCCCGAGGTGACGAGCACCCCGGGCCGATCGATGCTCAGATGAGCGTGGTACTACGAGAGGTACTTCGAGGCGTCGATGCCGTGCTCCGACATGAGCTTCTCGAAGGTCTCACGCATCTCGTCAGGGTAGTCCGGCAGGTCGCCCTGCGCGAGGACGTCCTCGGCGCGCTTCTTGATGTTGGGGCCGAAGTCCCAGTCATCGTCGGCGATGAGGCGCTTGATCTCCTTGGCCGGCCAGGAGACGACGCCGGGGTCGCGGTGGAACTGCTCCGCGAGCCGGTCGATCTCCTCGAAGCGACCCGCGATCGGGGCCTGCTCCTGGATCATGCCCTTCTCGCCGAGGACCTCCTTGAGGCCGTCCAGCATCGGAAGGGGCTTGCCGTACTCACCGTCGTGGAAGAGCTTCTCGAACTTGATCCGGGGACGCTGACCGCCGCCCGTACGATCCTCGAGCGGGTAGCCGATGACCATGCCCCAGGTGAGCTTGAAGTTCGGCGCGAGACCGAACGCCTTCTCCACACCTCCCGGCTTACGGCCGAAGGCGAGGAGGCAGGATCCGACACCCAGAGACGCGGCGGCGACGGTTGCCTGACCGACAGCCTGTCCGGTCTCGAACCGCAGGAGCGCATCGGTCCGCTCGGTGGGGAAGCTCATCAGGCGGGGGACCGTCTGAGTCATGGTGAACTCGTAGTTCCAGCCGTGGTACTTGCTGAGAGCACCGGAGAGGGCAAGCGTCGACAGACCGTCGTTGGCGCGGCCGTACCACGCGTTCAGGTTGGTGAGCCAGAAGATCAGGTGTGAAGCCTGGTTGATCATCTGGACGTTGAACCCGGAGACGCACTCTTCGATGTCGTCCCACAGGTCGCAGTTCTCCTTCTGGACAACGATCGCCTCGGTGGCGTTGATGTTGCCCTGACACGACGACATGCGCGCCGCCTGGAGAATGGTCTGGACCTTCCAGTCCTCGACCTTCTTGTCAGGATCGTAGTACCGGATGGTGCGCCGGTCGCCGATGGCTTGAAGGACGGAGACGTCTTTGATGTCAGACGCGGAAACGGACATTGGACCCCCTGGTCAGCTTGCGAACCTCGAGCATTTGGACAGGCACCGAGTGCCCCTGCGGACACGATGCCGAACGGGAATCTAACGGACCGCGGCGGCGTTCGCACCCTTTGCAACGATTTCGTTTCCGGGAATGAAACGGGCGAGATCAACCGCCGGATTCGGACCCGAACGGTCGTCCGAAAATGGGTAGGATGCCGCCATGCCGAAACTTCTCTTTGTCACCGCACCCACCGACGAGGTCCTCAACAAGGAGGGCAAGGTCCGCTTCCCCGGTACCGACAAGGCCATCGAGGCCCTCACGGAAGCCGGCTGGGAAGTCGTCACCTGCGGCGTCGACTGGCCCGAGCCCCTCAACAAGGCCGGTGAGATCACGCCGGACGCCGCCCTCGTCTCGACCTACAAGCGCGTTCCGCGCTCACGCGACTGCGCATCGATGCTGGCACGCATGAGCGACGTTCCCGTTTACACGGTCGGCGTCCTCCAGAAGGACGACGCGTTCCGCACCATGGCGCCCACCGTCGGCGTACTTCGCAACATCGGAGAGCTCCCCCTGCCGTAGTCGACTTCGGTCGCCCGGTGCCATCGGGGAGGGAGATCTTGGCACCAGCAGTCACGATCGGATCCGGCCACATGAGGGCCGCGTCGTCCAGGAGGATCATCCCTCTCGTCGTCGCGGCCCTCGTCGCCTTGTGGGCCGCGGGCCCGGCGTCCGCCCTCCCGGTCGGCCTCGTCAAATCGGTCACCGACGTGAACGGCGGGGTCGTCGAACCGGGCGACATCCTGGAGTACCGGATCGTCGCCAGAAACCCCCCTCCGTTGCCGGCCGCCGGCGTCGTCGTGACCGACCCGATCCCCGCCGGCACCACGTACGTGGCCGGCAGCCTCGTGCTGGACGGCGTCGCGCGAACCGACGCGATCGACGCCGACGGAGCCCAGATCGTGCTGGGGACCCCGACGTTCATCCTCGGCACCATGCCGGCGAGCACGACGGCGACCCGCGTCGTGACCTTCCGGGTGCGGGCGAACCCCACCCTCGCCGACGGCTCTGTCATCTCGAACCGGGCGACGGCGACGTACGTGCCGGGTGTCGCCCTGTCGAACGTGCTCAACACCACCGTGACCATCCTCCCGCCGGTGCTCACCGCGAACGTCACGGCGACGGATCTGAACGGCGGCGACGTCCAGCCGGGCGACATCCTCCGCCACACCCTCACGACCGTGAACGTCGGCACCGGCCCGGCGGCCAACGTCGTCGCGACCAGCGGGCTGCCGCCGCGGACGACCCTCGTCCCGGGCACGCTGACGATCGACGGGGTCTCCCGCACGGACGCCACCGGTGACGACAGCGGTGAGATCGGTCCCGGCGGCGGCACGTTCCGCCTGGGAACCGGCGCCGATGCGACCACCGGCGGGCAGATCGCCCCGGGAGGGGGCACCGCGACGGTCACGTTCGACGTGCGCGTGGACGACGATGTGATGGACGGGACATCGATCACCCACGGCGCGACCGTGCGCTACACGCGCGTCGTCGGCGGACCCGTCCTCGTGGCGACGGCACCGACCTCGACGACGGTCGTCTCGGCGCCCCCCGGACTCACGCTCGAGAAGACGGTCGTCGACGTGAACGGCGGCGATGTTGAACCCGGTGACGTCCTCGCCTACAACGTGACCGCGTCGAGCACCGGGGTCGGCTTCGCCCGCGACGTCATCGCCCGCGACGCCGTCCCGGCGGGCACGGCGTATGTGCCCGGCAGCCTCGGCGTGAACGGGGTGCCGGTGTCTGACGCCAGCGCCGATGACGTCGCCGAGATCACGGGCGGCGAGGTCGTCGCCCGCCTGGGCGTCGGAGCGGACTCCTCCCAGGGCGGTGTCATGCCGCCGGGGACGACGGCGACGTTCTCGTTCCAGGTGGTGGTGAACGCCGATCTCGCCGACGGAACCGTGTTCGCCAACCAGGCGCACGCCCAGTTCCACGGATTCGCGGACGGGCTCCCCCGGACGGCGTCGTCGGGCGTCGTGGGCACGACCGTCACCAACGTCCCGCGCACGCCGAACGTCGTCATCACCGAGCGATTCGTCCTCGTGTACGACGCCGACGGGGACGGACTCATCGGCCCCGGCGACTTCGTCCAGTACACGATCACGATCGCGAACACCGGCCGGGGGTCGGCCACGAACGTGACGTTCGACCAGCTGATCCCGTCCGTCGGCACGTTCATCAACCGCAGCCTCTTCATCACCCGGGGCACGGCCCGTTTCCGGGCGCCCCGGACGATCACGGTGTCGATTCCGACGCTGGCCCCGCAGGAGACGGTGTCGGCGGCGTACGTCGTTCGCCTGAAGCCGACGGTCACCAGCACCGCCCAGCTCGTGACCCGGTCCTCCGTCACCGCCGGCGTCGTCAACCCCGGACCGGCCGTTCCCAGTCAGCCGGTCGCACGTCCGCCCCGGCTGCGCATGACCATTCGCGGTCCCCGCCGGATACGCGCCGGCGAGTTGGCCACCTACCACGTGCACATCGCGAACCTGAGTCGCCGCAACGTCACCAGCCTCACCCTCCAGCAGGTCATTCCCCGCGGTCTCGCCGTCGCCGGAAGCGCCCCGCGCCTCACCTTCTCGCGGTCACATCCGCGCTGGCGGATCGGGGTGATCCGTGCCGGCTCGAGCGTCACGCTGGTCGTCAGGTTCCGGGCGGCACGCACGGCCCGCGGCCTCCGCACGAACCAGGTGCGGCTCACCGGCACCACGATCACCCCGCTCACGCTCCGTGCGCCGCTGACGATCCTCCCGGCACGACGCGCTCCGGTTCCCCGGGTGGTCGGCTGACCCAGGACCGGCCCCGAGGACATCGGGCCCGCACACGATCGCGACACGCGCCCGTTCCTGAGCCCTGCACCGAACGCTCCGGCCGGCCGGTGGCGATGCGGCGACGGCCATGTCGCCGGCGCCCGGGGCTATGCTCGCCCCGCTTCGGCGTGCCCCAGGGCACCGTCCATCCACGTCCGAACAACCCCTCGCCACGCCTCCCGAAACAGGAGAGAACATGATTCAGGGCTTCAAGACCTTCATCACCCGCGGAAACGTCATCGACCTGGCCATCGCGGTCGTCATCGGCACGGCCTTCGCCAAGGTGGTCGACGTCGTCGTGGGCGCGCTCGTCGATCCGATCCTCACGCGCATCGGGGGTGGCAGCGTGGGTGACGGTCTCGGCATCCAGCTCGGTGACGACGGCAACGCCGCCACCTTCATCGACATCGGCGCGATGATCAACGCGCTCATCGTCTTCCTGCTGACGGCCCTCGTCGTCTACTTCGTGTTCGTCGTCCCGATGAACACGATGATCGAGCGCCGCAACCGCGGTAAGGAGGCCGAGGAAGAGGAGGTCGAGGAGAACGTCGCCCTTCTCCGGGAGATCCGCGACCTGCTCAAGAGGTAGAGGAGGGAGATGGTTGGTCCCGCGGATCCGTGGAACCAGCCATCTCGCCCTCGGCTGACCGGACTCCGCGGTGTCGTGCCGCGGAGTCCGGTTGCCGCCACGCCCGCCCGGACGTTCAGTCCGGTCGGCCACCCCGCACGTCACGTTCCACCAGGCCGAGAAGGCCGGAGCGCAGCCGGGCGAGTTGCTCCGCCTCCGGCGTGCCGCCCCACAGAAGCGCACCCCCAGCCCCGTCGCTCGCCGAGATCACGATCTGCTGCACGCCCGGTGACACACCGTCCTTCGCCAGGTCGCGATCCCACCTGCGGGCGTCCTCGGCCGCGAGTTCCGCCGCCTCGGGGATGGACATGAGCTGACCGATGATCACGAGCCGGATCCTCTCGTCGCCGGTGAGCAGGCCGGGATCGAGGCTGACGTTCACGTAGGCACGCGTCAGGCGACCGGGACCGTCATCCTCGGTCTCCGCGTGGTCCATGACGCGGTCGCGGAAGCCGTCGCAGAACGCGCGGACGATCGCGAGGAAGAGGTCGTCCTTGGACGGGAAGTGATAAATCAGCCCGCCCTTCGAGACGTCGGCCGCGCGGGCGATGGCGTCGAGCGACACCAGCACGCCGCGCTCGGCGATCAGCCGGGAGGCCGCGGCGACGATGTCGTTGCGCGTCTTCTCGGCGGACCGGCCTGCCGTGCGTCCCATCACCCTCCTCCGTCGCCGCGAGGTCGCCAGATGCCCGGGGCACCCTCGAAAACTTTACCGACTAGACGGTATAGTTTCCAGTCGCCATGAGCCACGCCCCGTCCGATTCGTCACCCCTCTCGCCACGACGCCGGTGGATCGCGCTGGCGGTGCTCACGCTGGCCATCGTCATCCTCGCCGTCGACGCAACGGTGCTCTATCTGGCGGTCCCCTCCCTCACCGAGGATCTCGCGCCGTCGGCCTCCCAGATCCTGTGGATCGGCGACATCTACTCGCTGGCGATCGCCGGCCTGCTGATCGTCATGGGCGCGCTGGCCGACCGCATCGGCCGCAAGCGGCTCCTTCTCATCGGTGCGGCCGGATTCGGGGCGGCGTCGGCCATGGCCGCATGGTCCACGACCCCCGAGATGCTCATCGTCGCCCGGCTCCTGCTGGGCGTCACGGGCGCGACGCTGATGCCGTCCACCCTCGCCCTCATCCGCAACATCTTCCCCGACCCGGCCCAGCGCGCACGCGCCATCGCCATCTGGGCGGCCGCCATGGGCGGAGGCGCGGCGCTCGGTCCGGTGGTGGGCGGTGTGCTCCTCGACCACTTCTGGTGGGGTTCGGTGTTCATCATCAACCTGCCGATCATGGCGGTGCTCATCGTCGCCGGCGCGATCGTCCTCCCCGAGTCGCGCGACCCGGATCCCGGGCGCTTCGACCTGCTGTCGGCCGCGCTGTCGATGGCGTCCCTGGTGCCGCTCGTCTACGCGATCAAGCAGGCCGTGACCGAGGGGATGTCCGTGCCGGTGATCGTCTTGGTCACGGTCAGCGTCGTCGCCGGCGGGCTGTTCGTCCGCCGTCAGATGCGGCTGGACGCGCCTCTGGTCGACATCACGCTCTTCCGCGTGCCGGCCTTCACCGGCGCCGTGGTGTCGACGTTCATCTCGGTGTTCGCGATGATGGGTTTTCTCTTCTTCTTCTCCCAGTATCTCCAGCTGGTGCGGGGGTACCGGCCGCTCGTCGCCGGCCTCGCCGAACTCCCCGCCACCGTTGCGACCATCGTCGTGGTCGCACTGGTCGGCGTGGCCCTCCGGACGCTCGGGCCGGGACGGTCGATCGGCATCAGCCTGCTGCTGATCTCCGTGGGGCTCGGGGCCATGGCGCTCGCGCTGGAGGCCGAGCACTACGTCTGGCTGGCACTCGCCCTCGTCCCCATCGGACTCGGGATGGGCATGGCGACGGCACTCGCCACCGAGACGGTGGTCTCGGCCGCGCCGCCCGAGAAGTCGGGGGCCGCCTCCGCCGTGAGCGAGACGGCCTACGAGCTGGGGGTCGGGCTGGGCATCGCGGTGCTCGGCTCCGTGGTGACGTATCTGTACCGGTCCGCCGTGCCGATCCCCGGCGGAACGAGCCCCGCCGATGTCGTCCACATCCAGGACTCGCTCGCCACGGCGCTGCCGGTCCTGGAGGACGATCCCGTCGCGACCGAAGGGGCGATGGGCGCCTTCGTGGATGCGATGCAGGTGGCGTCGCTCGCGGCCGCGATCGTGACGCTGGTCGCCGTCTGGGTGGCCTGGGCGCTCATCCCGTCCCGGCGACTGCGGCCCGCCGACCACCCATCGCACTGACATCGCCAGCCCGGCCGAGGGCCGATTCCGGGCCGGCGCCCGGAGTCAGCCCTCGGCGTACGCCTCGATCGGCGCGCACGAGCAGACCAGGTTGCGGTCGCCGTGGGCGTGGTCGATCCGGCCGACCGGCGGCCAGTACTTCGTTGCCTGAAGCGACGCCACCGGGTAGGCGGCCCGCTCGCGCGGATAGGCCCGGCCCCATTCGCCGGCGGAGACGTCGTCCGCGGTGTGCGGTGCGCGGATGAGCGGGTTGTCGTCGGCGGGCCAGGTGCCGTCGGCGACGCGGTCGATCTCGTCGGCGATCGTGAGCATGGCGTCGCAGAAGCGGTCCAGCTCGGCGAGGGCCTCCGACTCGGTGGGCTCGACCATGAGCGTACCGGCGACCGGGAACGACATGGTGGGCGCGTGGAAGCCGAAGTCCATGAGGCGCTTCGCGACGTCGTCGACGGTGACGCCCGAACGGTCCTTCACCGGCCGCAGGTCGAGGATGCACTCATGCGCGACGCGGCCGTCGGCACCGGTGTAGAGGACGGGGTACTTCTCATCCAGTCGACGCGCGATGTAGTTGGCGGCGAGGATCGACACCTCGGTGGCGCGCCGAAGCCCGTCCGCTCCCATGAGGGCGATGTAGACCCACGGGATGGGAAGGATGCCGGCCGATCCCCACGGCGCGGCCGAGATCGGTCCCACGCCCGTGGCGGGACCGGCCTCCGCGACCAGCGGGTGATTGGGCAGGTGCGGTGCCAGGTGCGCCCGCACCGCCACCGGTCCGACGCCGGGTCCTCCGCCGCCGTGCGGGATGCAGAAGGTCTTGTGCAGGTTCAGGTGCGAGACGTCGGCGCCGAAGTGCCCGGGCTTGGCCAGCCCCACCATGGCGTTGAGGTTGGCGCCGTCCACGTACACCTGCCCGCCGCCCGCGTGGACGATCGCGCAGATCTCCTCGACGGCCTCCTCGAAGACGCCGTGGGTGGACGGGTAGGTGATCATGATGGCCGCCAGGCGGTCGCCCACCGCCGTCACGTGGGCGCGCAGGTCGTCGAGGTCGACGTTGCCGGCGTCGTCACAGGCGACCACTCGGACCGTCATCCCGGCCATGACGGCCGACGCGGCGTTGGTGCCGTGGGCGGACGACGGGATCAGGCACACGGTGCGCTCGTCGTCGCCGCCTGCCCGGTGCCAGGCGCGGATGGCGAGGAGACCCGCCAGCTCGCCCTGCGATCCGGCGTTCGGCTGGAGCGACACGGCGTCGTACCCCGTGACGGTGCAGAGCGCGGCCTCCAGCTCGTCGATCATCCGGCGGTAGCCGGTGGTCTGGTCGGAGGGCGCGAACGGGTGGATCCGCGCGAACTCCGGCCAGGTGATGGGGAGCATCTCGGAGGTCGCGTTCAGCTTCATGGTGCACGAGCCCAGCGGGATCATGGTGCGGTCGAGTGCCAGGTCCCTGTCCTGCAGGCGCCGGAGGTAGCGCAGCATCTCGTGCTCGGTGTGGTAGCTGGAGAAGACCGGGAAGTCGAGGATCTCCCCGGTGCGCGCGAGGTCCTGCGGGATGCCGGTCGGTGCGTTCGCGTCGATGGTGTCCACCGATGCCGTCACGCCGAAGGCGCGCCAGAGGGCCTCCACCTCGGCCCGGGTTGACACCTCGTCGAAGCTCACGCCCACGGTCGCGTCGTCGACGCGGAGGATGTTGATGTTCTCGCCCAGCGCCGCGGCAACGCATGCGTCGGCGTCGGCCACGCGGATCCGGACGGTGTCAAACCAGGTGTCGTTCAGGACCTCCGCCCCGCCCTCCCGAAGGCCGGCGACGAAGATCGCCGTGAGGCGCTCGACCCGCCGGGCGATCCGACGGAGGCCGTCGGGACCGTGCCAGGCGGCGTACATGCCGGCCATGACGGCGAGCAGGACCTGCGCCGTACAGACGTTGCTGGTGGCCTTCTCCCGGCGGATGTGCTGCTCGCGGGTCTGCAGCGCCAGGCGCAGGGCGGGACGCCCGCCCTCGTCGATCGACATGCCGACCAGACGGCCGGGCAGGGACCGCGCAGAGGCGTCGGACGTGGCGATGAATCCGGCATGCGGTCCACCGAAACCCATGGGCACGCCGTAGCGCTGCATCGAGCCGACGGCGATGTCGGCACCCTGCTCACCGGGTGATCGGGTCACCACCATGGCGAGCGGGTCGCCGACCATGGTCACGATGCCGCCGATCTCGTGGACGCGCGCGATGGCGTCGCCGTGGTCGCGCAACTCGCCGGACGACCCCGGGAACGCCAGGAGTGCACCGAAGAGGTCATCGGGCAGATCGGTTGCCGGGTCACCGACGACGACCTCGATGCCGATCGGCTCGGCGCGCGTCAGAACCACGTCGACGGTCTGGGGATGACAGTCGGCATCGACGAAGAAGACGGGCGGCCGCTTCTTGGCGATGCGCTGCGACATGGTCATGGCCTCGGCCGCTGCGGTGCCCTCGTCGAGCAGCGACGCGTTGGCGAGCGGCAGACCCGTCAGCTCGGACACGACGGTCTGGAAGGTGAGGAGCGCCTCGAGCCGCCCCTGGCTGATCTCGGGCTGGTACGGCGTGTACGCCGTGTACCAGCCGGGGTTCTCGAGGATGTTCCGCTGGATGACCGGCGGGGTGACGGTGTCGCTGTAGCCGCGACCGATCATGGAGGTGACGACGCGGTTCTCGGACGCGATCTCGCGGAGGCGCGCGATGGCCTCGGGCTCGGTGAGCGGGTCCGGCAGGTCCAGCGGTTCGGTGAGGCGGATGCCGGCGGGCACCGTCTGGGCCATCAGCTCGTCGAGCGACGCGACGCCGACCACCGAGAGCATGTGCTCGACCTCGTCGGGCGACGGTCCGATGTGACGTGCGGCGAAGTCGCCGTGGGCTTCGAGCTCCCGCAGTGTGCGGTGGGAGGGTGACATCGAGGTGCTCCTCGTGTGGGCGTGCGTCGTCAGCGCCCCCGCTGTCCGTTTGCCTGAGAGATGCACCCGGGATCCGGGCTTTCCCCATCGGCGGGATGTCGCCATCCTCTCTCCAGCGTCACCGCGCCACCACGGTCCGGGTGCCTGAGAGTTTCCGGGGCGGTTGCTCCTTCGGCGACGGCTCGAAACCGTCTCTCCCACGGCGGCGATCGGTGGCGGCAGAGTAGCAGCGTCTCAGACCGGGTCGGCACCCGGCTGTGCGCCGGCGACCGGTCTGTGCGGCGAAATCGTCCCTCCGTGACCCCGGCCGCGAGAGGCACCCGTCGTCACCGGTAGACGGAACCCTTCGGCCGTACTCGGCCTCGCTACGTGCCCGGGTCGTCGCCGCGCCGCGCCGTCGCGATCAGCCCGTGGTAGCCGGGCCGCCGGCCGATGAAGAACGAGTCGATCTCGAGCACCGCACGGACGGCCTTCGACGCGAGGCCCGGGGGCGCTCCCCCCACACCGCCCCCGCCACCGGCCTCCATGCGCCGGCGCATCACGCGCCGGTAGACGTGGCGGTGGAAGAAGCCCGTCATGGGGAAACCCCAGCCGAGCACGTCGATGTCGACGAAGCCCGCGGCGGCCAGGCGCTCGTGGAGCCCCTCCACCGTGTAGCGGCGCCGGTGTCCCGCCCACTGGTCGGTCCAGTCGTAGCGATAGGGATTCGCGGGAACGGTCACCAGGAGGAAACCGCCCGGGCGAAGCACCTGGGCGAACTCCGTGAGCGCCTCCCGGTCGTTGTCGAGGTGCTCGAGCACCTCGGCGCAGACGACACCGTCGAACTCCCCGGCCGGCAGGTCGAGCGCGCCTGTGCCGAGCTCCGATCGCAGGACCGGATGGGCCTCCTCCCGACCTCGGGCGGAGAGCATTCCGCGTATGCGGTCGCAGAAGGCGGCGCTCGCGTCGACCGACGTGACCTCCAGGCCGGCGTCGATCATCCTCATGGTGAGGCTGCCCGCGCCGGCTCCGGCGTTCAGCACCCTCCGACCGGACAGCGCGGGGAGAAGACGCCGCAGCACCACGGCCTCACGGTAGTCGTGGCGCGGGCCGTAGAACTCCGGGGCGTCACCCCAGGTGTGCGCCGTGACATCGGTCTCGCTCATCGCGGATCCACGGTAGCGGACCGGTCGGCGCGGGCGTTCTCCAGGGCCCGCTGCACCGGTTCGGCGACCACCACCGGAGTGCCCAGGGCCTCGTACGTCGCACGGGCGGCGGCCCCCAGACGCCGACGCAGGCCGGGATCGTCCGCCAGCGTTCTCAGGGCATCGGCCAGTGCGTCCGCATCACCCGCCGGCACGAGGAGGCCGTTCTCGCCGTGGAGCAGCACCTCGCGGATGCCCGGAGTGTCGGCGGTCACGACCGGGCGCCCGACGGCCATGGCCTGCCAGACCTTGTTCGGCACGACGCGGGCCGCCTTCTCACTGGTCCCGAACACGCCGAGGCAGATGGCCGCGTCCGCGATCTCCCCCGCGAGCGCCGGATACGGCACCCAGGGATCCCAGCGCAGACCGGGCGGGCGGTCCCGATCCAGTTCATCGCGCAGCCATCCGCCGAGCTGGCCGTCGCCGATGATGCGCAGCGGTGGCACGCCGGCCATCCGGGCGGCGGCCAGCACGGTGTCGACTCCGTGAAGCGGCGACAGCTTCCCGTAGAAGAGCGCCGTGGGATCTCCGTCCGGTGGCGGGGACGGCGGGAAGAACTCCGGATCCGCGCCCACCGCGGCGACGACGATCTTCCCGGATGGAACGCCGTAGCGCTCGGCGAAGAAGCGTGCGTGGGCCTCCGTGTCGACCAGGACGATGTCGGCCAGGCGGAGGGTGGTGCGGTCGATCGCGGCCAAAGCCCGGCCGGCGCGTCTGCCCACCACGCCGCGGTCACCCGAGAGCGTGTCGTCCAGCGAGATCATCATGTCGGCGACCAGCACCGCCCGCTTGGCGCGCGCCGCGATCCATGCGGGCCCGGCATCCGGTTGGGCCAGGTAGCCCGCAACGACGGCGTCGACCCTTCCCGCCCGAGCGGCACCGAACGGCATGGTCGCCCAGGCCGCGAGCCAGCGCAGACCGGTCGCCGCGAGGGACAGCGGACGAAGCCCGCCCGCGAGCTTGTGGGTGCTGCGCTCGAAGACGGCGCGATGGCACTCCACCACCTCCACTCCCCGTTCGCGGAGACCCGCGATCAGGACGCGCGTCCGGGGGTAGTCGCGCTCGTAGGTGCCCAGCCACATGACCTTCATCGTTGACGTGGGACGACGCAGGGTGCCTCCCGATGCGGTGGGTGGCGATCGGTGATCCCGGTGAGAACCGGTGCCGAACCGACGATCACCCCGACCGTCGCCGGTTGGGCGTGGAGAACCGGCGACGGTCGGGGTGACGATCGAACGGGACGCCGACCGCCACCATCCGATGGGATCATCCCTCGGTGATCGTCACCGAGTTGATGGTCACCGGGGTCGTGGGACGGTCCCCGCGGTCGGTTGCCGTAACACCGATCGCGTCGACCACGTCCTGACCGGATATGACCACACCGAAGTTGGTGTGGTTGCCGTCCAGCCACGGGGTGGAGTCGGCGGTCACGATGAAGAACTGGCTACCGTTGGTGTTGGGGCCGGCGTTCGCCATGGCGAGCGAGCCCTTGACCAGCTTGTGGTCGTTGATCTCATCGGCGAACTTGTAGCCCGGTCCACCGGTGCCGATGCCGTCGGGGCATCCGCCCTGGATCATGAAGTCCTTGATCACACGGTGGAAGATGAGGCCGTCGTAGAAGCCGGCCTTGGCGAGCCCGACGAAGTTGCCCACGGTCTGGGGTGAATCCGCCGCGAAGAGCTCGACGGTGAAGCTGCCCTCGCTGGTGTCAAAGGTGGCGGTGTAGGTCGTACCCGTGTCGGCCGGGGGTGGAAGGGTCGGCATTCGTGGCTCCTTGTGCGCTTGCGACCCGGGGAGCCTAGCGAGCGGGGACGGTGAGAACGCGATCGTGGCACGGTGCCGCCAGCCTCCGGGAACGGAACGCATCGAGCCGGGGAGCAGCCGAGCGGCGCTCAGTCGCGAACCATCCGAGCAGGAGACACGGGGACCTCATTTTCCGCTCATGTCCCAGGCGCGTAGTGTCATCTTCCCCCGATCACCGACCAGCGGAGAGGACATCACCCGCGCCTCGGCGATCTCGGGGACGGTGAGTTCGGCCACGGCGGCGAGGGAAAGCACCTCACGCTGCCGCGGGCGCATCCGAGCGTGGGACGCCGCCAGACGCGCCATCACCCCGCATTGGTCGCCACCGACCCGGATCGTTTCACCCTCCTGATCTGCCACCGCTTCCGTACGAACGCCGTTCCGAACGACCCGAGCGGCGGGGTGACGCACCCGGCGATGATGAAGGAGTCGGCCGCCACGACTAATCTCCCGCCCCGTGAGCCTGCCCTCGTTCGTTCCGCGGCGACGCGTCGCAACCGTCGCCGCCGCCCTCGTCTGCCTGGCCGCGGGCGCCTCCGTCGTCGCCACGCCCGACACGGCTCAGGCCATCCGCGGCTATCCCGCCGTGAAGCTCCCCGACTCGGCGGCTCCCGCTCCCATGCGCCGCACCGTCGAACGGGTCAACGCCTGGTGGGTCCGCAACCGCACCTTCGTCCCCTGCGCCGGATGCATGGTGCGCCCGCCCGGCTCATCCATCCTCTGGACCTACTACCGGGGTCAGGGGCTCTACCCCAACTGGGTGCGCGCGGCACGCGACATCCTGCGCATGCGCATCCGGGGCAACACACCCGCGCTTCGCCGTGGAACGGCCGAGATCATGGCGGCCACCCACGTCCGCCGGCTGCCCAACGGCGTCCGCGTCCGCACCATCCGTTCGTCGTACACCGCACCCGACGGTGAGCGCGCGCCGTGGCGGGACGCCATGGGCTCCGGCCTGGTGCTCACGCTCATCATCCCGGCTCTGCCCGACCGGCCAACCACCGCCCAGAGCGAACGTGCCCGCACGCAGGCCCGCGAGATGCTGAACTCCTTCGGCGTCGACTACCGAAGCGGCGGGCTCATGGCACCCGGACCGGGCCGCGGCCTCTGGTACCTGGAATACGCATACGCCAACGGCGACCGCATGCGCGTCCTCAACGGCTTCGTGCAGGCCATCGTGAGCCTCCACCGGTTCCAGGGACAGGCCGACACCCTCGGCAGGACCGACCCCGAGTGGTACCCCCTGCGCGACCTCGCTCAGGACCTCGTGAAACGCGGGACCATCGAGATGGTCCGCAACCTGCACCGGTACGACAACGGCGACGGATGGTCGAAGTACAGCCTCACCCGTCCCGGCCGGGCCCCGCAGGTGTACCACACCTACCACCTGCAGCTCCTGGCGCGGCTCGAGGTCGTCCCGTATCTCCCGGCCAACCACCGCCGCATCATCACCCACTACCGGGAACGCTGGGGAGGGAAGGCCCTCACCGCCAACGAACGGCTCCTGCCGGAGCCGCTGCAGCGGGACCGGATGCCGGCCGTCCCGTAGGGTGGGATCGCGGAGCGACGCCGCGCGCCGGTCGGCCGCCGGGGTGTCTGGTACCGTTCCAACCCGCGTGCGGACGTAGCTCAGCTGGTAGAGCGCGAGCTTCCCAAGCTTGAGGTCGCGGGTTCGAGCCCCGTCGTCCGCTTCGCGCGAATCGCCTGCATATCAGGCGGTTTTCTTGGCCTGCGGGTGGGCGGCGAGGTCGACGACGTTCCCCGTATCGCACTTTGATCGCACATCAGGTTCCGGGTTGCGGGCTTCGGTGATGGCGTCGTTCATCGAGATGTTCCGTCTCAGTCCCTTGATGATGTGGCCGTACGTGTCCTCCAGCAGCGGGAGGGAGCGGTGCCCCATCTGGTCGGCGACGATGAACCTGCCGCACCCCTCGTGCAGCAGGAGTGACGCGAACGTGTGCCAGAGCATGGGAGTTCGACGGGCCGCTGTCGTTCGCGAACGGGCTCATGGTCCTGGATCTCTCGACCGATTCCGCACGCGTGGCGATGGACGAGGCGCACTTCACCGCCGGGAACGACGGGGTGCTCGTCCGACGCGAGGAGCATGACCTCGCCACCGGCTCCGCCGCCGACCCTCCGCCACCCGCTCGCTAGCCGTGCGCGTGACCGGCGTGCGGGTCGATCTCCTCGGCATCCACATTCGTCGCCATTACCGCCGCCAGAGCCGTTGTGATCGGCATGGCCGCCATGAGACCGATGGATCCGACGAGGGTGCCGACGATCTGCGACGCGACGTTCTCTCCGTTGATCGCCTGGATGGCCGACACGTCGACGACGGTGAACACCAGGAGCGTGGGAAGGCTCGCGCCCACGTAGGCCAGGACGAGCGTGTTCACCGTCGCGGTGATGTGATCCCGCCCCACCGCGAGGGCCCGGGTGAACAGCTGACCGAAGCCCAGCGCCGGGTTCGCATGGCGCAGCGCCAGCACCGTCGACGCCTGACTTACTGTCACATCGTCAAGAACACCGAGTGCGGCGATCACGATCCCCGCCAGCAGAAGCCCCTGGATGGAGATCGTGGAGCTCGTCGCGGAGAGATATCCGGAGGCCTCGTCGCTGAAGCCGGTGAGGCGCGCGAAGTTGGTGAAGATCACCGCCAGGGCCACGGTGATACCGAGGCTCGCCGCGGTGCCCAGCGTCGCGGCGATCGTGGTGAGCCCCCAGCCGTGCGCCAGGGGGATGGTGAGGAACATGACGGCCAGCGCGGCGGTGCAGGCCACCAGCACGGCGTTGTGCCCCCCGAGCAGACCGGGCACGAGGTAGGTGAGTACCACGACCAGGCTCAGCCCGAGGCCCAGCAGAGCACGCGCCCCCTTGAAGCGCCCGGCCACCAGCACGATGCCGGCGAACAGGAGCGCCAGGACCAGGAGCGGCACACGCCGGTCGAAGTCGCTGAACGACCACCGTTCGACCTCCACGCCCGCGATGGGACCGAGGCTCTCCTCCGGGGTCTCGATCACACGGATCCGGTCGCCCGCCGAGATGGCGATGTCCTGGTGAAGGGCGCCGCCCACCGAGACGGACCCGATGTCGCCGCGCGAATCGCCCTCCTCGACGGTGAAGGTGACGCGACGGCACCCCTCCACGCCGGGTGACCCGCAGGCCTCCTCCTCCACCCGGGTGACCGTCGCGAGAACGGTGTCGAGGCTCTGCCCGGACGGTGACGCGATCTCGCGCCCGCCGGGCCACGTGACGATCAGGGTGACGAGCGTGGCCAGCGCCAGGCAGATGACGAGGGCACCCAGCATGCGGGGCAGCGGGTGCGGTTCGTCCGGGTCCCGGTCAAGCGCGTGGTCGTGTTGTGGGGCCGGTTCGTCGGTCAAGGGGATCCGCGTTCGGGATGGGCTCGGCACGACATTCGTGCCGCACCGGCGCAGTCCTGTCGGCGTCGGGCGCGCCGCGACATGCGATGCGCGTGGCGCCGGCCAGGTCCGACGGTGGCCACGGAGCCCTCGCTCCGCGACGCGAACGTGGACGCCGGCCGCCCATCAGGCGTCGCCGGGCACCATCCGCTTCACGACCCGGGCCGGGTTGCCCACGGCGACGACCCGGGCCGGGAGATCCCGGACCACGACGGATCCGGCACCCACCACCGTGTCGTCACCGATGGTGATCCCCGGGAGCACGACGACACCGCCGCCGAGCCACACGTTGTCGCCGATCACGATCGGCTCGGCCGCCTCCCACCCCGCGCGGCGCAGCAGAGGATCGACCGGATGTGTGGGCGTGAGCAGCTGGACGTTCGGGCCGATCTGGACGTCGTCGCCGATCGTGATCGGTGCGACATCGAGGGCCGTCAGGCCGAGGTTCACGAAGCAGTGCGAACCGATGGTGATGTGGGATCCGTAGTCGCAGTGGAAGGGCGGGCGGATGACGGTGCCCACGCCGATCCCCGCCAGACGCTCCTCGAGGAGGACGCGACGCCCCGCCTCGTCCTCCGGAGCCGACGTGTTGTAGGCGACCTCGAACCGGCGGGCGCGGAGCGCATCGTCGTGGAGTTCGGAATCGTCGGCCCGGTACAGGTCGCCACTGCGCATGCGTTCCTTCGACGTGCGGCCGTCGTCCTCCGGCGGATCCGGACGGCGATGGAACTCGATGAGGAAGCGGGCATCCACCTCGGGCTCCACGTGGTGGAAGACCTGTGGCTCGATGACGAGCGTGTCGCCGTGGGCGAGGTCGACCGATCCGCGGTCGGTCTCCTCCCAGACGAAACGGAGCGCCCCGGCCAGCATCCGAAGCCGCCCCCATGAGCCGGCCCCGATCCGATGGGCGCGAAGCAGGCCGTCCGGCACCGTATCGGTGTCGAACTCCCGGGTGGTGCGCGTGATCGCCAGACCGGCGGGAAGCTCTCCGTGATCCATGTGCCGGTTCCTATCAGGTCGGCGGGCGGCGGCCGCTGGGTAGTGTGCGCGTCATGACAACCGACAGGGCCCCTCGTTCCCGGGTGACCGTCGCGACGTGCCCGGACGATCGGCCGACCGGGCCGCGGCCCCGCCGATCGCGATGCCGGGGTGAGCGCGGGCGACCGGTACCTCGCACGCACCGCCGCCTCACCGACACCGGGGAGGTCCGATGAGGATCGGCAGAAGGATTCTCATCGCCGTCGCGGTGCTCGTGATCGCGCTGATCGGGACCATCGCCTGGTTCGTCTGGCCACGCGGCACCACCCCGCTCACCGAGGACGACGCCCTCGACGACTTCCGTCGACGGTCCACGGGCACGCTGACCGACAGCGGACCACGGGGTGCGAGACCCGCCGTCGGCGTCTACCGGTACTCGGCCGAGGGGAACGAGCGCGTCAAGTTCGGTCCCCTGCCGACGGAGACCCGCACGATCCCCGCGACCATCACCGCGAGCGTCGTCCACCCCGACGACCGGTGCTTCACCTTCGGCGTCAACTTCTTCGCCGAGCACACCGAGGAGACCCGGTACTGCGCCGCGGGCGATGGATCACTCACGCTGGACGAGCACCTGAAGCACCAGACCATCGGGGCCATCTCGCACACCGCCACGATGCGATGCGACCCCGCCGTCGTGCTCCCGGCGTCCACGCCCAGCGTCCCGATCCGGTGTGAGCTGGGACTCTCCGGCGCGCCGATCGGCGTGGACGCGACGCTCACGGGCACCGCCACGCGGCGACCGGATCGCATGATGCGGATCGGACGCTCCACGGTGTCCGTCTCGCCGGTCACGGTGAGTTTCACCCTCGGGGGCGATCTGACCGGCACGTGGACCGAGACCACCTGGTTCACCGAGGACCGGTTGCCCGCACGCATCGACCGGCGCCTCTCCCTCCGCGGGCCGGCCACCTTCACCGAGTCGTCCCGGCTGACCCTGCTCGACCTCACGCCGACGACCTGACGCACCCCACACCACGCCTCCGTGGCACCACTCATCTAGTGGTGGTACGGATGCCCCGCCGCGATGGCGAGACCCCGGTAGATCTGCTCGGCGAGGACCACCCGCGCCAGCTGGTGGGGCAGCGTCAGTGGCCCCAGGGACAGGCGCTCATCGGCCCGCCGAAGAAGGTCGGGCGCCAGGCCGGCGGCGCCGCCGATGAGCAACGTGGTCGGACGCGGAACCTCCAGACGGGTGGCCAACCATGCGGCGAACGCCTCGCTCGACCGCGGCGCGCGCCCCTCCGGAGTGAGTGCGACGACCCACGCCCCGTCGATGATCCGTTCCGCCATGCGCCCGCCCTCACGGCGATGGACCTGGTCCTCGCCGTGCTGGAGCGGCTCGGACGCGACCTCGTCGACACGGAACGCGACGCGGTCGGCCACCCGCCCCTCGTACTCCGCCGCGGCGTCCGCGTGAGGGGGACGGATCCCACCCACGCAGACGACCTGCAGGCGCGGAGCGGCGGTCTGGCGTGCCTTCCCTACTGCTCGACCCTGGCCGAGATGATCCAGACGGGCTGGCTGGGCGGGCCATCGGTGATCGCGAGGTCGGCGATGTTCTGGATCGTCTTCAGCGAACGGGGATCGGTCGCCCGGCCCAGGATGCCGTAGTCGGGCTGCATCGAGAGAGACGCGGCGCCGTTCTCGGAACTGACGACGAAGAACTGCGACCCGCTGGCACCCGCGGGGGCCGTGGGCGTCTTCGCCATGGCGACGTCACCGAGCCTGTACTCATAGCCCTGCGGTACCGGGCCGACCACCTCGTAGCCGGGTCCGCCGCTGCCGTTGCCGTCGGGGGCGCCGCCCTGGAGGACGAAGTCGGGAACGACGCGGTGGAAGCTCAGACCGTCGTAGAACCCCTTGCTCGCCAGGAACGCGATCGAGTTCGGGATGGGTCCGCCGGCCTCCCGGTCGAGCTCGATGGTGAGCGGACCGCAGGAGGTCTCCATGATGAGCGTCGCCGGTCCGGGCGTGAGGACGTCCTCGGCCTTCTCGAACTGCTCCTTCTGACCGGGGTCGGGCTGCTGGTCGGCGGAGAGGCACCCCTGGGCGGGGGCGGTCTGCGTCGGGGTCCGCGACTCGGTCACGGACGTGGTGTCCGTGACGACCGGGGTGGTGTCCGCAGCCGTGCCCGTTGCGTCGGTCTCCGAATCACCACCGCCGCATCCGGCGATGACCAGCATCGATGCGATCACCGCGGTGGTGCACATCCATCCACGTCGTCCTACTCCCACAGAGCCCTCCTGTCGATGCGCCTACAATCCCGGGCATGGTAGAGGACCACCCCCGTGCATACCTCGATCACCAGGCCGGTACACCCCTCCTCCCCGACGTCCGCGACGCCATGGTCGCAGCACTCGACGAGTTCGGAGACCCCGAGGCGCTCCACGATTGGAGCCGTGCACCGGCCACCGCCGTCGAGGAGGCACGGTCCTCGGTCGCCGCGCTCATCGGCGCCGAGCCGGACCGGATCATCTTCACCGCCGGCGACGTCGAGGCACGGAATCTCGCCGTCAAGGGAACCTTCGCGGCCCGCTCGCGCGACGGCGACCACATCGTCGCGAGCGCCATGGAGCATCCCGCCACCCTGTCGGCCTGCCGGACGGCCACCCGGGGTCGTGGCTCGCTGACGCTCGTCGACGTGGACCACCTGGGGCGGATCGCACCCGACGATCTGGGCGGCGCCGTCACCGATGCCACCGTTCTTGTCTGTCTGACGCACGCACAGGCCGAGATCGGCACGCTCACAGATCTCTCCGACCTCGTCCCGGCGGCGTCGGCCGACGGCACCCATCCCACGGTCCATGTCGACGCGGCGCTCACCGCCGGGCTCCTCGACGTCGACGTCGCAAAGCTCGGAGCCGACCTCGTCACCCTGGGTGGTGGCCCCCTCGGAGGACCGCGCTGGTCCGGCGCGCTCTGGGCGGGACCCGAAGCACGCCTTCATCCCCTGATCGAGGGCGGCGCGCAGGAATGGGGCAAGCGAGGCGGACCCGTCGACGTCGCCGCCGTCGTCGGCCTCGGGGTCGCCGCCGACCTCGCGCGCAGCGGACGCGCCCAGCGGACCCGACGGCTCCGAGCGGCCGCAGAGCGCCTGGCCGGCGGTCTGCTGGCGGTCGACGGCGTCCGGCTCAACGGCCCTCCCCTGGACGAACGTCTTCCCGGCCACATCCAGGTCTCGGTGCGGGGCGCCGACAGCGAGGCACTCACCCTCATGCTGGCCGTCCGGGGAATCGGCGCGTCGCCGGGCTCGGCCTGTACCGGCGCCGGCAAGAGTTCCCCCGTCCTCGAGGCCATCGGTCTGGAGACGCCCTGGGTCCATTCGGCCGTCCTGTTCACACTGTCTCCGTCGACGACGGACGGCGAGATCGACATCGCGATCGCGGGGTTCGCGGACGCCGTGCGGACCCTCCGCGATATCGGCGTCCGCACGTGACGACGGTCGACGCGCTGGGCACCTGGTGCCCGACGCCCCTTCGGCTCCTGCGGCGGCGGATCGAGGCGGCCCGGCACGGTGACGAACTGCGTCTGCTCGCCGATGACCCGCTGATCGAGGTCGACCTTCCGGCGTGGTGCCACGACACCGGCCACGAGCTCGTCTCGCTCGGGAACGAGCGGGGAGTGTGGACGGGGATCGTACGCGTGCGGCGGACGTAGCGGGTGACGGCCCGATCGTGCGGCGTGCCCCGCCCCTGACCGGCCACCCGATCCACCCACCCGCCCCTGACCAGCCACCGGGCGACGCGGAACGGACACCGCCCTGCCGCTCCACACCCGGCGACGCCCCGCATCCACCGGCGGCGCACCCCACATCCACGATCCCGTGGAGCCACCCTTATAGTGGGACCAATGACGACTCAGACTCCCGACATCCGCATCCCCTCCTCCATCCTTCCGGCCGACGGCCGGTTCGGGTGCGGCCCCTCGAAGGTCCGCCAGGAGGCGGTCACGACCCTCGCAGCCGTCGCACCGACGCTGATGGGAACGAGCCACCGGCAGAAGCCGGTCAAATCACTCGTGGGACGTGTGCGTGAGGGTGTGTCGTCACTTCTCTCCCTCCCGGACGGCTACGAGGTCCTCCTCGGCAACGGTGGCGCCACCATCTTCTGGGACGCCGCGACCTTCGGCCTCATCCAACGGCGCAGCCAGCACCTGAGCTTCGGTGAGTTCTCGTCGAAGTTCGCCAAGGCCGCGAAGGAGGCCCCGCACCTGGAGGATCCGGAGGTCATCACCGCCGATCCGGGGGATCATCCCGAGGCCGTGGCGAACCCGGATGTGGACGCGTACGGGCTCACGCACAACGAGACGTCGACCGGGGTCGCGATGCCGATCATCCGGCCGCAGGGCGCTGACGGGCTCGTCCTCGTCGACGCGACGTCCGGTGCGGGCGGCATCCGCGTCGACGCGTCCCAGTTCGACGTCTACTACTTCAGCCCGCAGAAGTGCTTCGCGTCCGACGGCGGCCTGTGGCTTGCGGCGTGCTCCCCCGCCGCCGTCGAGCGCATCACGTCGATCGCGGCGTCGGACCGCTGGATCCCCGCCGGACTCCACCTGGGGACGGCACTCGACAACTCGCGCAAGGACCAGACGTACAACACGCCGGCCATCGCGACCCTCATCCTCCTGGCCGAGCAGCTCGACTGGATGAACGCCCACGGCGGGCTCGAGTTCGCGGCCAGCCGGTCCGACCGGTCGTCCGGCATCCTCTACGACTGGGCGGCGAGGACCGACTACGCCACCCCGTTCGTGTCCGATCCGGCCAAACGGAGCCCCGTGGTGGGCACCATCGACCTCGATGACGCCATCGACGCACCGACGGTGTCGAACGTACTCCGCGCGAACGGCGTCCTCGACACCGACGCCTACCGCAAGCTTGGGCGCAACCAGCTTCGCGTCGCGATGTTCCCGGCCGTGGACCCCGAGGACGTCGAACGTCTCACGCAGTGCATCGACCACGTGGTGGACGCGCTGAGCTGACATCGGGAGTGGTCCCGACCGCCGAAAGAACGGTCGGGACCACCGGATGTGACGGGCCTGTGCTCTGCGAAGATGGCGGAGCCACGACATCGACCATTGGGGGACTTCCGCACGTGGAGGCATCGTTGACCGGCCGGCCGTGCTGGTACGAGTTGGGCACCACCGACCTGGTGGCGGCGGGCACCTTCTACGGAGGGGTCCTCGACTGGACCGTGACGGGGTCACGGGTGACGGAGGTGCCCTACACGGTCGCCATCGCGGACGGGGTGGCCGCGGCCGGGCTGATGTTGACCGCGAACCAGGTGGGCAACCCGCCCCCGTCCTGGGTCGTCTACTTCGCCGCCGACGACTGCACCGCCACGGCCAAGGCGATCCCGCGGGCGGGCGGCGAGCTCCTCCGGCCCCCCTCCGAGGCACCGGGCATCGGCGAGTTCGCCATCGCCTGCGATCCGACCGGCGCGGTGTTCGGTGTGATCTGCCGCGAGGGAGACGATGGCGGGGAGGCCGTTCGGCGTGCCCGTCCCAACTGGCACGAGCTGATGAGCCGCGACCCCGGCGGCGCGCTGGCCTTCTACGGCGAGGTCTTCGGATGGACGACGGGGACCACGCACGAGATGCCCCACGTCGGCTCCGCCCGGACCATCGAGCACGACGGCGACGCGATCGGCTGCGTGATGCGGATCGGAGAGGACGTACCCTCATCGGTATGGCTCCCGTACTTCGGCGTGCCCGACCTTCCGGAGTCGCTGCGACGGATCGGGCTCACCGGGGGCACCGTGATGCACGGACCGGCCGAGAACCCGGACGGTCGGCAGATCGCCGTGGCCACCGATCCCCAGGGCGCGTGGTTCGCCATGGTCGGCGACGCCGCTGAGCGCGAGCCGGATGCGCATTCCCTACCCGTACGGAGCGGCTAGTGTCCCGCGGTCTCCTGCCGGTGACTCAGCCGCCCAGGGCCGCCCTCACGCCCGCCACGCCCGTCGTCTTGCTCACCCTCACGTGCGTCAGCGCATACGGGCGCGCCGCACTCTGCGTGACGCCCGGAGCCGTGGTGCCCGCCGTCACATAGCCGGCCTCGCGCGCCATCGCCTCGACCCGCGCATCGTGGCGGCCCGCCGGATAGCTGAGCCACTGGACCGGGTGACCCAGGCCCTTCTCCAGGAGACGCCGGGATCGGAGGAGCTCTCCGCGGAGGGCGGTATCCGACAGCGATGTGAGATCCGGATGGGTGTGGGCGTGTGAACCGACCTCGATGCCGCCGGCGTCGATCCGCTTCAGCGCTTTCGAACGTCATGAACGCCCGGTCGGGATGCGTCACGCGGCTCGTGATGATGTCGGCCGTGGCCACCGTCTTCCGCCGGCGGAGGATCGGGAGCACGGTCGTCGACATTTCGACGCAGCCGTCGTCGAAGGTGAGGAGAACGGGCTCCCTCGGAAGCGGCGTCCCATCGGCGAGCGCCTCGTAGAGCTGTGACGGGGTGATCGTGGTGTATCCCTGAGCCGTCAGCCAGTTCATCTGCGCGGTGAAGTCCCGGGGCGGCACGTTGAGGGTGCGCTCACTCGCGGTTCGGATGGGCCTCGGGTCGGCGACACGCCGATACATCAGGATCGGTACGCGCACGGCCGCCGAGGCCGTGGCCGGGATGGGCGCAAGCCCCCGTCGTCTGAGGCGCGGTGTCGCTCCGCGGCGCCGCCCTGGTGGCCGTCGCATGGCCGGTCGTGGTGACCGACGCGATCGTGACGGTCTTGGTCGTCGGTGCCGTCCCCGCCAACAACGTCCATGATCACCACATCTGGACGACCGATCCGCGACCTCATGAGGGTCCGGCGACGGCCCGTCAGGTGCCGGGTTCACGGCCGCACATCCCCGACATGGGCGGAATCGACCGTCGCACCCATATGCGGGGCCATCCCATCACCCGCTGTCGGAGCCGGGCAGGGCACCGGCGGCGCGCGGCGAAATCCTCCCGCATGGACGACGCACTGCGCCTTCTCCTCGCGACCCTGTTCGCGTGGGCGGGCATCGCAAAGCTGGTCACCCTCACCCGGTTCTCCTTCACCCTTGGACAGCACGGCGTGCCTCTGCGCGCGCGCACCCCGGTCGCCGTGGCCATCGCGGTGGTGGAGATCTCGGCGGCCATCTGGCTGGCCTCGGGACGTGCAACCGCCTGGGCCGGGATCACCGCCGCCGCGATCAGCGCGGTCTTCGTGATCGCCATGCTGCGCGCCCGCGTTCAGGGCCGCCGCAGCGCCAGCTGCGGGTGCTTCGGCGGAACACGCCAGTCCAGCACCGTCCTCCTGGCCACCCGCGCCGCCGTCATCGGCGCCCTCGGCGTGATCCTCGCGACCGGAGTCGGCGGGTCGGTCGACCCCCGGCCCGAGACCCTCCAGTCCGCGGCCGTCGCCGTGCTCGGTGTCCTCGTCATCGGACTGAGCCTGGCCGTCATCGCGCTCTACCGGCAGGTGGGCGTCCTCTCGATGCGCATCGCGCCACAGTCGGCGCTCGAGCTCATGGAGGAGGGTCCCGACGTCGGAGAGGTGGCACCGATGCTCGTCGAGCTCACCCGCATGGGGCCCGAAATGGTCGCCTTCGTCTCCCTCAACTGCCGGATCTGCATCAACGTCCTTCCCGGCCTTCGCGCCATCGACCGCGACGGCATCCCGGTCCGGTGGATCCGCGAGGACGACGAGCCCGAGATCTTCGAGGAGTGGGGCGTCCCGGGCACGCCCTACGTCGTCTACCTCGTGGACGGGGTGGTTCGTTCCAAGGGCCTCGTGAACACGCTCGAGCAGATCCAATGGGTAATCGACGCCGGCGTGGAGCGTGACGCAGAAGCAGCCTGATCTCGCCGATCGCGCCGCTCGTCGACTGGCCGGGTCCACCACCCGCAAGTCGTTCCTCGGCGTTCTCGGTGCCGCGCTCATGGGTGCCGCCACCCGTCGTTCCACGGCCGACGCCCAGCAGCGGCGCGTGCCCGGAACCGAGCCGGTCCACGGCGACTGGTTCGGCTTCTGCGGCCACTACTGGACCACCGGGTCATGCCCCGGCCCCTTCCGCCTCCCCCGCGTCGACCGCATGGGACGGCCGGTCCGTCCGAAGGACGGTCGCCCCGTCGACGACCGCGGACGCCTGGTCAACGGGCGGGGTCAGCCGGTCGACGAGACCGGTCAGCGGCTGCGCGGCCCGAATGGCGCGCCACTGCCAGCGGCGCCGCGCAGCCGCCTCTGCGAGGACGGCGTGCGACGTCGTTACCGGCTGAACGACGCCGTGATGCAGGGATCCTGGTACCGGTGCTGTGACGGCCAGATACGCAAGCTGTGGGACTGCTGTTCCGTGAGTCCCCGGCGCATCAACGGTGATCGGTCGGTTACCGGATACTGCCGCGGCAAGCGCAAGGTCTTCTGCGTCGTCTACTACGACACGGGGATGCCGTGCTGACCGCCACGATCGTGACCGCGGCAGTGATCGCCGGTATCTCGACGGCGTGGTCTCCCTGCACGTACGCCATGGCGGAGACGTTCACCCCCGACGGCTGCGGCAGTCGCCGCTCGCAGTGGATCGGGCTCGTGATCTTCACGGTCACCGCGATCGTCGTCGCGGCCGCCGTCGGAGCGGCGGCCGGTGGGATCGGATCGCTTCTGCCGAGCAGCCGCCCTCTTCTGTTCATCGCGATCGGGCTCATCGTCGCCGCCGCCCTCCGCGAGGCCGGGGTACTCCGATATCCCATCCCGGTCCTTCGCCGGCAGGTCCCCGAACCATGGCGGCGCGTTCTTCCTCTCCCTCTCTGGACATCGGGCTACGGCGCGATCCTGGGCGTCGGCTTCGGCACGTATCAGCTCGTCGCCACCTACTGGGCCGTCGTCATCGCGGCCCTCGCCGTCGGCGATCCGATGATCGGAGCCATCGCGCTTGGAGCCTTCGGACTCACGCGCGGTGCGATGGCGGCGAGTCCCGTCGGCCTGTTCGACCTCCTGTCCCGACGAGGGCAGACCGCCCTGCGCGCCGCGAACGCGATCGTTCTGGCCCTCCTCGCCGTGGTCCTGGTGCCGGCGACGGCCGACGCGCAGGCGGGTCTCCCCTCTCCCACGGGCCGTGCCGACCCGGCGGTCTCCGGCGACGTGACGGCGGTCACCGTCTACGCGGCCGGGCAGCCCCCACGCGTCGAGATCTTCCCCTCCGGAGAGCAGCGGATCGGCATTCCCGAGGTGCGTGAACCGGCGATCTCGGGCACGACGATCGCTCTGGTGACGCCCGAGGGCCTTGACGTGCGCAACTGGCGGTCCGGCGAGATCCTCCACCGTCTCACAGGCCGCATCACCCATCCCGCCCTGTCGGGGACACGTCTGGCGTACGTCGAGATCGTCCCCGGCGGTTCCCGGCTCGTCCTTCGTGATCTGCGCGGCGGCGCCCGTGTGCTGACCCGCGTGGGTCGTGGAGTCGACCTCGGGCGTCCCTCCATCTCCGGACAGGTCGTCGTGTGGCACCAGGCGTCCGGGCTGAACAGCCGCATCCTCATGAGGCGGATCAACGGAGGCCCGGTCACCGACCTGTTCACGACGCGCCGGCGCCGGCAGGTGATTTCACCGTCTCTGGCCGCGGGCACGCTGGTGTGGATCGAGCATGACGCCGAGGACTTCTGGATCCGCGCACGGCGCCTGAACGGTGGCCCGGTCCGCACGGTGGGCCGGTCATCGCGGGAGATCGCGGTGACCACGGCGACCGACGGTGCCCGCGTGTGGATCGGCTTCTGGCACGGGTTCCGGGGCACCGGGCGCATCCACGTGGCCCGGCTGCCCGCGGATCTCGTCCGACGCTGACGGGTCGCGGCGGCCCCGCCCCCCGCGACACGCGCATCCACCGGTGAATCAGGCGCCATCATCCACGACCCGAATGGGATCACCCATATAGCGTTCGGCCATGGCCCTTCACACGCCGCTCTGCGACCTCCTGGGCATCCGCCGCCCGATCATCCTGGCCGGGATGGCGGGCGGACCGACCACCCCCGAGCTCGTCGCCGCCGTGAGCGACGCCGGCGGGCTGGGGAACTTCGGCCTGGCCGGGATGACCCTTGACGCCGCCCGCGACGCGATGCGCCGCGCACGGTCACTCACCGACGCCCCCCTCGCGATCAACGTGCTGCTGCCCGAGCCGACGCCGCCCAACGTCACCGAGGACGAACACCGCGCGGCACTGGCCCCGGTGCGCGAGCGCCTCGGCCTCCCCGTCGATCCCGCACCGCCGCCCGCCTCCGCGAAGCCGCTGGATCTGGTGACCATGGCCATCGAGGAGGGAGCCGCCGTCATCACCACGGGCCTGGGTGACCCCGCCCCCGTCGTGCCGCTGGCGCGCGACGCCGGGCTGCCGGTCCTCGCCATGGTGGCAACGGTCGCCGACGCGCGGACGGCCGTCGCCTCGGGTGCCGACGGCATCATCGCGCAGGGAGGCGAGGCCGGGGGGCATCGGTCCAACTTCGCGGTGCCCGACCCCGAGCATCCGGCGATGGTCGGAACGCTCGCGCTCATCCCCCAGGTCGTCGATGCCGTCGATGTACCGGTCATCGCCACCGGGGGGATCATGGACGGACGCGGACTGATCGCCGCACTTGCCCTCGGCGCTCAGGCCGCGCAATTCGGGACGCGTTTCCTCTTCGCCGCCGAGAGTGGCGCGAACGCCGCCTATCGCGCCCGCCTGGCGTCCGCCGCCGACACCGACGCGCGGATCATCACCGGCCTCAGCGGTCGCCCCGCCCGGGGACTCCCCAACGTCCTCGTCGCCGAGCTGGAGGCCGCCGGCAACCCGAACCTCGGATACCCGACGCAGGGAATCGCCCTGGCCGACCTGCGGCGCGACTCCGCCACCCGCGGCGTCGCCGACCGCGTATCCACCTGGAGCGGCCAGGCCGCCTCACTCGGCGTCGTCGACCAGCCCGCCCGGGAGATCGTCGCGGAGATCATGTCGCAGGCGCACGATGTCGCTGCCGGCCTGACCGCGGGCTAGCCATGGGGTCGCGGGCCTCTCCCCTCCGCGTCGGGATGGTTCGCTCCACCCGGCTCAGGAGGACGTGCCGGAGTCGTCTCCCCGGGGTGCCCCGCGAAGCACCACGTCGTGGCTTGTGAGCTCGAGTCCGAGGCGATCCGCGATGGAATGGATCGAGGCCTCGAGCACGGGATCACCGAACGCGGTGATCTCTCCCGTCTCCTCGTTGACGGCGTGATGATGGTGATCGTCGGGATCGGGATGCGCGATCTCGAAACGCGCGGCACCATCACGGCCGTCCATGCGATGAAGCAGGCCGAACTCATACAGATCGTCCAGCACCCGGTAGACCGACGCCCGCCACCCGACGTTGCGACTGGCGATCACATCGATCACGTCCTGCGCGCCCATGAGGCACTGGCCGTCGGCCGCGAGCACCTCCATGACGGCGCGCCGCGTCTGCCCGGACCTCAATCCGGCACGGCGCACGCGCCGCTCCGCCTCCTGAAGCCACTCGGTTGATGCCCCTGCGACGTGCGCGACAACATATCCGCCACCGAACGCCCCGTCGGCGCGGGCGAACCCCCGGCGGAGTACGTCGCTGCCGCGCCGCCATCCATCACCGGTATCGACCGCCTCCGGGCGCGACGCTAGGACGTCGCTGCCTCCGGCGCCTCTCGACGCCGGCGACGTGCCTCCCGATGGAGGTTCACCGGGGTCGCGTCGAGTACCCGGGTCACCATCTCGGTGAGAAACGCTCCGGGTTGAAGTCCGGGCGGCACGAGATCCGTGCGGAGATCGACGGTGGGCGTCTCCACGGCGGCACCGACGAGCCGCAGCTGATCGGCGTCGCCGCCCGCCGGATCGTCGCTCGACGCGAGTCCGGCGGCGACCAGCGGATCGTCGCCGTCCCCCGGATCATCCGACTCCCGATTGACGGCGACGGCGTCATCGTACGAGATGACGATGAGCGAGACCGCGTGGTAGGCGTCATCCTCACGCCCGAGCTTCTGCAGGAGGTCGATGAGCCACTCGGCCGTGTCGGGCGACTCGTCGAAGACCGTGGAGCGCAGCCCGTAGACGAACCCGAGCGCCGCGAGGGGATGCCGCAGGCGCAGGTTCTTGGCGTCGCCGTACGACTCCTCCACCCGGTTCGCGGCGTTCTTGCCGAAGCTGGAGTCCATGCGTTTGGTGCTGATGAGCAGCTCGGGACCCGTCTCCCAGCCCGACATGCCGACGTCGACCTGTTTCCGGTAGTTCTTACCGAGGATGATCGCGCTGGACGCCGCGGTCCCCGACGGAGGCGTCTTCGCGCGCAGACGCTTCCAGAGCGCCTCGCGTTCGGTGGCGGTGACGTGCCCCAGCAGGCTGACGATGGGAGCCGGCAGCACCCGGGGCGGTGACGGCCGGGGCCAGACGGCGTCCGCGTCGAAACCGGCGCGCCGGAGCTCGTACGAGAGCCAGACGTCCAGCGCCAGCGCCGGAACACCGGTCGTGGTGGGCGCCCGGAGCGCGAGCGGAACGGCCAGAAGCCGCTTCAGCGTTACGACGTCGGGAACGTACTCCGGCGCGTCCCGGCCCGTGCCGAGCCACGGGTTGCTGTGCGTTCCCTCCGGGGCGGCATCGGCCACGATCCGGTCGAACTCACGCCACGCCCGCCACTTCATGGACGGCTCATCGCCCACTGCGTCCCCGGACCTCCCGTCGGCGCGCCATGGCGGCCTGCCCCTCGACGATCGCGGCCAGATCGTCCGCGGTGACGGCCCCGGTACCGATGAGGACCACGTCGTCGACGATCTGCGAGGCGCCTGGCAGATCCCCGTCCGCGAGCAGCTCGGTCACCCTCGTCCGGACCTCACGGAGCCGGTCGGCACAGGCCGCGACGAGCTCTGGCGCCGGAACCGCCCAGACATCGGCCTCCCGGGGCTCAAGCTTCAGAATGCCCCCACCGTACGAGCGTCCGACCAGTTCCGCACTCAGCCGCGTGGCCGAGTTGAGGCCCACGAGGGGAAGGAACTCGCGTCCCAGCTGCCGCAGCGATTTCGTCAGATAGACGCCATGGACCGAGTTGAGGTGGTGGACCCCGGCGCTGTTCGTCGTCAGCCGTGGTGAGTCGGCGTTCATGCATGTGAGGAGGAGGTCCGCCGGGCGTTGGACCGGCACGCGGTGCCACGGGGTGCGGACACGGCACTTGTACGCCTGGTCGACACCCGCGCGATGGCCGGTCTCGATGTAGTCGCGGGCGGCGGGCGACGGATCGTCGGACGGGGCGAAGAGCCAGGTCGCATGGCCGCGACGTCCGAGCGCGGTCATCATCTCGCGCGAGAGCTCGAGGCCCCGCAGGTGAGTGCTGCCGGGGGGGCAGAGACGGAGCAGGTCGCGGCGCGCGAGCCCCAGCTCACGCACGCGTGCGGGTGACAGCGTGAAGTAGCGGTTGTTGCCGGTGACCATCCCCAGGGTCGTGTCCCCCCACGATTCGAGGACCGTGAACCGTCCCGCCTCGCGCAGCCGGGCCAGGGGTTCGGCCGCGGCCGGCTCGACCAGGAGACCCGTCCACTTGGCCGCGGGATCGACGGGCGTCCACGTTTGCGAACCGCCCAGGTGATCCAGTGCCGCGGCGTCGGTGGCCTCGAAGATCCTGGCATGACCGGCCGGCCCCTCACCGAAGCCATCCGCGAGGAGGAGCACCACGTCCGTCTCGGCCTCCGGAAAGACCTGCTCGCCGAACAGCACGAGCTCGACGGTGCGGAAGCTCTCGAACAGGAACCGGCGGACCGGGGCGGCGTAGTTCACGCTCAGGAGCTCGGCCGGCAGGACGAGGCCCATGCGGCCGCCCGGGCGGAGGAAGAGCGCGGAGTGCACCGTGAACGCGGCCCAGCTCGACGCCAGCGCGCTGAGCGAGACCCCGGCCCGAAGCGCGGCCGCCCGTGAACGGGCGCGCGATTCGCCGGTGAAGTCCTGGTACCGGATGTACGGCGGATTTCCGATCACGACCGAGTGCACCGGCCGGGGTTCGACCATGAAGAAGTCGTCGACGGTGATCTCGGGCACGCCTCCGGCGGCCTCCACCCGCGACCGCGCCGCGTCGGCGCTCTCCCCGTGGATCTCGACGCCGTGGACGACCGGCGGGCCGGCCGCGGGTCCTCCCAGCCGCCGGAGCCGCTGCACCGCCTCGACCAGGAAGGCAGCGTCCCCGGCCGACGGTTCCATCACCGCGTCGCTCGGATCACGGACCGCCCAGCGCGTGATGAAACGGGCGATCTCCTGCGGGGTGAAGAACGCTCCACGTGCCTTGCGGGTGGCGGCACCGTCACGGCCGCGCGGCACGGGGGAATCGAACATGTGTTTCATTATGAAGGACGGGCCCGACGGCCCCGGTCACCCGTCCTCAATGAGGGATTCCGTGGAATCGACCATTCAGCCGGTGAGGACCTCTCCGGTCATCAGCGGCGAGATGTCCCAGCCGTTCAGCGTGCACAGCGTCGGGGCGACGTCGCCCAGCTTGCCCTCCCGCAGCGGAAGGCCGGGCCGGTCGATCCAGAGGGGCACGGGGTTCGTCGTGTGCGCCGTGTTGGGGCTGCCGTCCGGCTCGATCATGACCTCCGAGTTGCCGTGGTCGGCGGTCACGGCCAGCAGGCCGCCCACCGAGCGCACCGCGGCGCGGATGTCGCCCATGCAGCGGTCGACCGCCTCGATGCCCGCCACGGCGGCCGGCACGACGCCGGTGTGACCGACCATGTCGGCGTTGGCGAAGTTCACGATCACGAGCTCGGGGGCGTCGGCGGACCGGATGCCCTCGACGACGGCGGCACCGACGCCGGCGGCGCTCATCTCGGGCGCCTCGTCGTAGGTGGCGACGTGCTGGGGTGACTGGATGAGCACGCGGTCCTCACCGTCGAACGGCTCCTCACGACCGCCGTTGAAGAAGTAGGTGACGTGCGCGTACTTCTCGGTCTCGGCGATGTGGAGCTGGCGGAGGCCCATGCCGCTCACGTGCTCCGCGAGTCCCTGACGCACGTTCTCGGACTCGAAGGCGACGGGGAGCGTCCACTCGGACCGGTAGCGCGTCATGGTCGCCATGTGCGGGGCCGGCCAGTCCGAGCCCCGGTCGAATCCGTCGAACGCCGGATCCGACAGGGCCTGTGTCAGCTGACGGGCGCGGTCGGGACGGAAGTTCCAGTAGATGACCGCGTCACCGGGACGGACGCGCCCGGACGACGGGTCGCCGATCACCCACGGCTCGATGAACTCGTCGGTGGTCCCGCGGTCGTAGCTGGTGCGAACGGCCGCGGCGGCCGTGTCGGCTCGCTCACCCTCGCCGTGCACCATGGCCTCATAGGCACGCTGCGTCCGATCCCATCGCCTGTCGCGGTCCATCGCCCAGTAGCGGCCGCAGACGGTCGCGACGGTGACGCCGTCACCCTCCAGCGCCTGGATGTACCCCAGTGCGTCGTCCGGTCGCGAGTCGCGGCCGTCCGTGAGCGCGTGGACGTACACCCGCGCCACTCCGCGGGCGCGGGCCATGGCGATCAACGCGTCGAGGTGACGCTGGCTGGCGTGCACACCGCCGCCGCCGATGAGCCCGACCAGGTGCAGGGCGTTGCCCCGTGCGACGTCCATAGCCTCCACGAGCGCGGGCACGTCCTGGATCGAGCCGTCAGCGATGGCCTCGTCGATTCGGACGAGCATCTGCGCGACACGCCGGCCGGCACCGAGATTGAGGTGACCGACCTCCGAGTTCCCCATCTGGCCGTCCGGCAGGCCGACCGGGAGCCCCGATGCGTTCAGGCGGGTGCCCGACCCCTCACGCGCGAGCGCGTCGAGGTTGGGCGTCGACGCGAGCGCCACGGCGTTCCCCGGGCCCTCGGGCGCGATTCCGAATCCGTCGATGACGACGAGGACGAGTGGAGAGGCCATGTGGCTCCGTTCAGATGGGCTAGTCGGGTGCGCCGGCCCGGACGATCGCGGCGAACTTCTGGGGATCGAGGCTCGCGCCACCGACCAGGCCGCCGTCCACGTTCGGCTGGGCGAAGAGCTCGGCCGCGTTGTCGGGGCTCACACTCCCGCCGTAGAGGACGCGCAGGCCGTCCCCGTCGAAGCGCTCGGCGGCGACGCTGCGCACGTGGGCGCACGCCTCCTCCGCCTGCTGCGGACTCGCCACGCGGCCGGTGCCGATCGCCCAGATGGGCTCGTAGGCGATGGCGATCGCGTCCTGCTCATCCGGGGAGACCTGGGCGAGGCCGGCGCGCACCTGCCCGGTGAGCCAGTCCAGCGTCGCGCCGGCCTCGCGCTGCTCGAGCGACTCACCGCAGCACATGATGACGCGAAGCCCGGCATCCAGCGCGGCGCGCACGCGGGCGGCCACCTGGTCGTCCGTCTCACCCGCGGCCCGCCGTTCGGAGTGACCGACGAGCGTGCCGGTGGCCCCGGTCGACAGGATCATCCCGGCGCTGATCTCACCGGTGTGCGCTCCCTCGGCCGCCTCGTGCACGGCCTGTGCGAAGACGCTGATCCCGGAACCCTCGGCGGCCGTCGCCGCGGCCTCGAGCGCGATGTACGGAGGACACACGGCGACCTCGACGCCCGAGACGTCGGCGACGAGCTCGGCGAGGGATCGGCAGTGGGCGGTGGCGTCGGCAGCCGTCGTGAACATCTTCCAGTTGCCGGCGACGATGGGGGTGCGTGTGCTCATGATTTCGTGAGGGCGGCGACGCCCGGGAGGATCCGGCCCTCGAGCATCTCGAGGGATGCCCCGCCACCTGTGGAGACGTGGGTGAACTGGTCGTCGAGCCCGAACTGGGCGACGGCGGCGCCGGAATCGCCACCTCCGACCACGGTGGTGGCCGACGCGGCGGCCATGGCGTCGGCGACGGCCCGCGTGCCCGCGGCGAACGGCGGGATCTCGAACGCGCCCATCGGCCCGTTCCAGAACACAGTGCCGGCACCGGCGATGGCCTCGGCGTATGCGGAGGCCGTGCGCGGCCCGATGTCGACGCCCATGCCCCAGGCGGGGATGGCGTCGCTGGGGACGATCTCGCGTCTGCTCTCCGCCTCGAACCTGTCGGCGACGAGGATGTCGACGGGGAGCTGCAGCGTGCAGTTGACCTGCGCGGCGCGGTTCAGAAGATCGCGTGCCAGCTCCTGCGTCTCCGCGTCCTCGTGCAGGGACTTGCCGACTCCGTCGCCGAGGGCGGCGAAGAAGGTGAAGCACATCGCACCGCCGATGAGGATGCGATCCGTGACCTTCAGCAGGTGCTCGATCAGCGGGAGCTTGTCCGAGACCTTCGATCCGCCCAGCACGGCGACGAACGGCTCCTTCGGAGCCTCGAGCAGGCCGCTGATGAACTCCACCTCGCGGGCCAGGAGCAGACCGGCCGTCGCCGGCAGGACGTGCGCGATGCCCTCGGTGGATGCATGCGCGCGGTGCGCGGCACCGAACGCGTCGTTGACGTACCGCGTGAAGCCGGCGGCCAGGGCCGCGGCGAACGCGGGGTCGTTCTTCTCCTCCTCCGCGTGGAAGCGGAGGTTCTCGAGGAGGAGGACCCGCCCGGGCCGCAGTGCGTCGACCTTCGCGCGAACGGCGTCACCGACGCTGTCGGAGGCGAGCTCGACCGGGACGCCGAGGAGCTCGGAGAGACGCTCCGCGACGGGCGCGAGCGAGAGCTCGGGCGTCACCTCACCCTTGGGCCGCCCCAGATGGCTGCAGACGGCGACGGCGGCTCCGGCGTCCAGGAGGTGCGTGATGGTCGGGACCGACGCCCGGATGCGCGTGTCGTCGGTGATCCGCCCGTCGTCCAGCGGGACGTTGAGATCGGACCGGACCAGGACCTTCGCGCCGGCCCAGTCCTGGCCGGCGCTCGTGATGTCGGTGAGGGCCATCGCTCAGCCGGCGATGAGCTTCTGGCAGAGCTCGACGACGCGGTTCGAGTAGCCCCACTCGTTGTCGTACCAGGTGACGACCTTGACGAAGTTCCCGTTCACCATGGTGAGCTGGGCGTCGAAGATCGACGAGTGCGGGTCGCCGACGATGTCGGCCGAGACGATGGGGTCCTCCGTGTAGGAGAGGATGCCCTTCATCGGCCCCTCGGCGGCCGCCTTCATCGCCGCGTTGACCTCCTCCACGGAGGTGTCGCGACCGACCTCGCAGGTGAGGTCGACGACCGAGCCGTCCGGGACCGGAACGCGCATGGCGAATCCGTCGAGGACGCCCTTGAGCTCCGGCATGACCTCGCCGATCGCCCGGGCGGCACCGGTGGAGGTCGGGATGATGCTGAGCGCGGCGCTGCGGGCACGACGGAGATCCGAGTGCGGGAAGTCGAGGATCCGCTGGTCGTTGGTGTAGGCGTGCGTGGTCGTCATGTAGCCGCGCTTGATGCCCACCAGCTCGTGGAGGACCTTCGCGACCGGCGACAGGCAGTTGGTCGTGCAGGACGCGTTCGACACGATGTCGTGCTTGGAGGCGTCGTACTCGTCGTCGTTGACGCCGAGGCAGACCGTGAGGTCCGGGCCCTTGGCCGGAGCGGAGATGACGACCTTCTTCACGCTGCCGCCGAGGTGGGCGGCGGCCGCGTCGCGCGCGGTGAAGATGCCGGTGCTCTCGATGACGACGTCGACGTCGTGGTCCGCCCACGGAATGTCGGCGGGGTTGCGCTCGGAGTGGACGGCGACCTTCTTGCCCTCGACGACGAGGGCGTCGTCGGCAACCTCGACATCACCCGGGTAGCGGCGGAAGACCGAGTCGTACTTCAGGAGGTGTGCCAGGGTCGGCGCATCGGTGATGTCGTTGATGGCGACGATTTCGACGCCGTCATCGGCGTCGCGTGCTGCGCGGAAGACGTTGCGACCGATGCGGCCAAACCCGTTGATTCCGACTCGAAGACTCATTCCAGCTCCTGTGTGAGTTCGCGGATGCAGGGCGAGCCTACCAACGTCCGTTGTCCCTGGGACACCGGCGTTGTGGTCGCCCGCACCCCATTCGTGGTGTCAATCGCCGCTTGTCTCCTCGTGGGATGCGGTGACCGTTCGGCACCGTCTCCGTCGCCGCCCGACGTCGAAGCGGAGCCACCGACGGGCGCGGTCGTCACGGGCACCGCCACACGGGTGACCGATGGTGACACCATCCGGGTCGACATCGGTGAGTCGCGGACGGAACGCGTCCGGCTGATCGGGATCGACGCTCCCGAGACGGACCACCCGGACCCGGCTCGGCGCTGTCTCGGCGATGAGGCGGCACGGACCGCCGAGGAGCTCCTGCCCGCCGATACCGCCGTGCGACTCGAGACCGACCCCACGCAGGACGTGCGCGACCGCCACGACAGGCTGCTGGCCTACGTGCACCCGCGCGGTGAGTCCGTGTCGGTCAACGAGACCCTCCTGCGGCGCGGGGCCGCGACGGTATACGTGTATCGCGGTCACCCCTTCGCCCGTCATGCGGCGTTCGTGCGCGCCGAACGCGAGGCACGCGACGCGAGGCGAGGTCTGTGGAGCGCATGCCCGGTGACCGGCTGACGCCGTGCCGGCCCGCGCCCCGTGGATCGATCCTCGCGCGATCCGCATCGGCCTCCGCACGTCCGGTGATCGGCTGCCCAGAGGCGGCACCTCACCGCGTGGGCGTCACGGTCCGCATCGGGCTCCGTGTGATGTCGCACTCGCTGTTCGTGAACATGTCGTCGTGACCCGGGTCGAGCCGGAGCGCCGGTGAGCGCGGCGTGAGCGGCGAGGCCATCGCCGACGCGCCGCCATTCGTTCATCTGTTCGCTGCTGCGGATACCGGTCCGCCCAGTCCGGCAGGGCCGTGGCGAGGATGTCCTTCGGCCGATCGGTGATGTGCCCGGTGCCGTCGTGGTGGGGAGCGCGGTCGTGCACCGCACCGAAGAGGTGCGTCATCTCGTGCGCGAGCAGGCACGCACGCCCCTCACGTCACCCCCCCTCCGCGCTCAGCGGCTGAGACGTGTGGGTGTCACCGTCCACAGAGGGCTGCGCGTGATGTCGCACCCGTTGTTCGTGAACATGTAGTCGTCGTACCCGGGGTCCAGCTGGAGGTCTCCCCAATCACGGCCGATGGCGCTGATGATGTCCTTCACCGAGTCCGTGACGTGACCGGTGCCGTCGTGGTGGGGAGCGCAGCTGCGTGCCGCGCCGAAGAGGTGCGTCATCTCGTGTGCCAGCAGGTACGTTCCCCCGTACGGCCAGGTCGAGTTCAGGCTCGGCACGATCTCGCAGGCGGACTGCCAGAAGACGGCGCCCTCCGTTGCTCCTCCCGTCCGTCCGGTGGACACCCCGCACGGATGCTGCGACGGGATGCCGGCGTTGATCCAGACCAGGTCGACGACCGTCCCCTCCGTGGGCCGCGCCGTGTCCCTCACGTCCGAGAGCACGGCCCCGTGACCGTCGGTGTTGTACTGCGCCGTGGTCTTCGGAAGACGGACGACGCGGACGTCGATCTGGCCGGACGCGATGCGAATCCAGCGGGGCCGGGCGTTGTTCGCCGTCTGGCGGCCGAACCACGCCGTCACCTCGTCGGCTTCGTTCCGCATCGCGGCGACGGCACCGGCCGGCTCCTGCTGGTCGCGCGGGACCGCCAGGACGAGCCGGAAGGCGGGTCCCACGTCGACCGTCGGGGTCGGGCCCGACGGCGTGGCCGGAGTCGCCGGGCGAGGGGCGACGGGTGTCGCGCCGCGACGGATGTTCTGCGCGTAGATGGTGGGATACCCCGTCACGCCTCGGCACCGTGACGCGCCGTTGCGGACGCTTCCCGCGGGGAGGATGAGCTTGGCGAACGTGCCCGTCCTCGGGGCGTACGCGAGACGGACACCGGAGTAGGCACGGTGGTCGGCGTCCGCCAGGATGGCGGCCACCACCCGGCGGGGCCCGACCTTCTGGGCGAACCACGGCAGGCGGCGTGCATCGACCACGCGATCGGTCGTCAGTTCGACCCGTGGCAGGCGTGAGCGGCCCTGAGGTGTGCGCATGAGCGTGCGAACCCGATCGGTCCCCCGGCGTCGCGCTCCCAGGATCACCTGTCCCTGCTGCGTGCGGTAGTGGAAGGACGTCCGGCCACTGGTGTCGATCACGCTGTTGAACCGCGGCCGGCTCGGGCAGGCGGCCGGGGCCGGGGCCTGCAGGGTTGATGCCGCCGACCGCGCGGCAGCGGCCGTCGGACCCGCTCCCGGCCGCTGTGAGGCGGCGTGGGAGGCTCCCACGATCACGACGACGAGTGCCAGGACCGCGATCCGTCCCCGGCGTGCCAGGCCTCTGACGAACGCGGGGCGAGGTCGCCGCCGCCCGGCACCGGATGACGGTGCGCTCACGTGTGGACTCCGGGGCTTATGGTCACGGCGCATTCCTCCATGATGTGCTGCGAGTCGCGATCGGACGGTCCGGTCCGAACGGGCGGATCATACGCGATCTCCGAGCCGGCGGGGTCCGTTCCCCCACGGCGATCGAGATCCGCCGACCGGGAGATCGGGATCGTCATATTGGGACGCAGGCGGCCGAGCCGTGGACGCGCGATGGGGGAACGACGCCGGATCCTGTGCGGACGTCGATGAGCGCCGCCCGTTTCCGGTCCGGCCGGCTCCGAAAAGCACTTGGGGGGCCCGAAGGCCCCCCAAGATGAACCGAAGGACGCGCGGAGCGTCGGAAGGCCTAGGCCTCCTCCGCCGCGGCGGGCTTCGGGGTGAGGGCTGCGGCCAGCTTGGCCGACAGGATGCCCAGGATGGCACCGCAGATCAGGGTGACCAGGGAGTTGAAGAACACCCAGCCCCAGGTCGTGGAGAGCACACCACCGAAGGCACCGGCTCCGGCCGTTGCCGGGTCACCGAGCGCCTCGATGGAGTTGCCGACGCCACCACCGTTGGCGGACCAGCCGTCGAGGCCGGTCGCGATCCACCAGAGGAAGACCGAGGCGAATGCGGGGAAGGTACCGGCGACGTAGTACCAGTCGCCGAGGACGAGGACCATCACGAGGATGAAGGCGAAGACGCCCACCCAGAGCGCGATGCCCCAGAAGTCCGGGAAGTCAGCGGTCTTGAACGACAGACCCATGGTGACAAGAGCGGCGACGGTACCGAAGATGGAGGCCGTCACGATCTTGCCGAACGCGGCGTTGTCACCACCGGCCGCGAAGAACATGCCCCAGGCGATGAACGCCGTGGGAAGAATCAGGTGGAAGTTGGACGGAAGTCCGATTCCGATGCCGAGGTCACCGTCCGTCACCCACTGGAACGTGAAGTTCAGGGAGAACTCCGTCCAGAGAAAAGACAGAACACCAATGACCAGCGCCAGCGGGAAAATAGCCTTAGCGCGAGGACCCATTGAGTCGACTCCTTGGAGAGATAAGCAAGGTCAACGCGGTCGAAGAGAACATGTCAACAGAACTGGTTTGACCGCGCGACACCCCGGATTGGGGTGATCGTGACATTCGACATCGTCCGGGCAGTTTCCCCCTTCCCGAACCGACGTGAACCAGCTGTCCCGGTGGCACTGCCACCCCCCAAACGCGTGATGCGCTCAGAAGACTACGCACATCCGGGACTTGGTTGCAAGCGTCGCAAGCTTTCTCATACAGATCGCGAGACGTCGAGGAGCCCGCATACTGCGGATGCCAGCGCCCTCGGGGAATGCCGGACGACCTCCCCCTCCTCCGCGAGAGAGTGCGTCACGATACGAATATCCATGTCGTGGAAGGCCGTTTCATCGACGATGACCGGTTCCTGGGACTGCGCCGCGTAGCGCGCCAGAGGGCCGGCGTCGATCGGGCCCTCGTGCAGCACGGCGGTGTCAAGTGCCCCGTCAGTGGCGCCCCAGACGGCGCGGACGTGCGCAGCGGCGTCGAAGCCCCCGGTCTCGCCCGGCTGGGTCATGACGTTGCCGATGTAGACCCGCTGCGCCCGCGTGCGACGGAGGGCGTCGACGATCTCGGGGATCGCGAGATGCGGGAGGACGCTCGTGAACAGGCTCCCCGGCCCGAGGAGGACCATGTCGGCGTTGAGGAGGGCGTCGACCGCGGGGGGGTAGGCCGTGGGCACGGGGTCGAGCCAGACGCGGCGACATGCGCCCGCGCCGGATCCGATCTGCGTCTCTCCGCACACGACCTCACCGCTGTCGCGCTCGGCCCAGAGGCGCACGTGATCGAGCGTGGTGGGCAGGACGCGGCCGTTGATCTTGAGTACGCGCGAGCACTCCTCGATGGCACGGTCGAAGCTTCCCGTCACCTCCGCCAGGGCGACGAGGAAGAGGTTCCCGAAGGGGTGGCCGGCCAGGTCGCCGTCCACGAAGCGGTGCTGGAAGAGGGTCCCCATCAGCGATTCGTCGGCGGCGAGGGCGACGAGGCAGTTGCGGATGTCGCCGGGGGGCAGCACCCCGAGCTCGCGTCGCAGGCGACCGGACGAACCGCCGTCGTCGGCCACGGTGACGATGGCCGTGATGTCGCAGTCCTCCGCCTTCAGCGCCCGGAGGAGGTTCGAGAGGCCGGTGCCGCCCCCCAGGGCGACGATGTGCGGGCGCGGCATTTAGCGAGCGCCTTCGGGTGCGTCGAGCTGGGGGCGCGACGGACGGTGGAGGTGCCGGTGGTCGACGGTGGCGTCGTATCCCATCTCCCGGTAGCGCTCGCACGTCATCTCGGCGAGGCGCACGCTGCGGTGACGGCCTCCGGTGCATCCGAAGCCCACGACGAGGTGCCGCTTCCCCTCCTCCGCGTAGGCGGGCAGAAGGAAGTCGAGCAGGTCGTTGAGCTTGGCGACGAAGGTGTCCCAGCCGTCGACCTGCTCGAGGAACCGGATGACGGGTTCGTCCTTACCGGTCAGCTCGCTGAGTCCGGGTTCGTAGAACGGATTGGCCAGGAACCGCACGTCGAACACCAGGTCCACGTCCGGCGGGAGGCCGTGCTTGAAGCCGAACGACAGGAACGAGATCGACAGCCGCGATCCGGGCGCGACCCCGGTGGCCTCGCCGAGCTGGCGACGGAGATCCCAGATGTTCAGGTTCGAGGTGTCGATGACCACGTCGGCGCGGTCGCGCAGCGGTTCGAGCAGCTCGCGCTCGTTGCTGATGCCGTCGAGCACTCCACCGCTTCCGGATACGGGATGGCGGCGGCGGGTCTCGCGGAAGCGGTTGAGGAGCGTGTCGACCGACGCCTCGAGGAAGATGACGCGCAGATCGACGTCGTCGCGCGCGTCGAGTTCGTTCAGGATCCGCAGCAGCGGTGTGAACAGATGGCGCCCCCGGACGTCGCACACGACGGCGACACGCGCCAGGTTGGTGCCCTCGAGTCCGGCGATGTCGACGAGCGCGGGGATCATGCGCGGCGGGATGTTGTCGATGCAGAACCAGCCGTCGTCCTCGAAGGCGCTCATGGCCTGGCTCTTGCCCGCCCCGCTCATGCCGGTGATGACCGTCAGCTCGATGCGATCTCCTCCTCGGTGAGGACTCCGACGCCGTCCGGCGACGTCGTCTTGTGAAGTCTGTCGTAGACCTCCTGCGCCACCCTACGTGGCAGGCCCGGCACCCCGGCGATCTCCTCCGCCGATGCCTTGAGGAAGCGTTCAGGACTTCCGAAGTGCTTGAGGATGGCCGCGCGACGGGCGGGACCGATCCCCGGCAACGAATCGAGCACGCTTCCGGTCGCTCCACGCTCACGCCGCCCGCGATGGTTCTTCAGCGCGAAGCGGTGTGCCTCGTCCCGGATCGCCTTCAGGACGCGCATGCCCGCCGAGTGTTCGTCCATGGGGACGGGAGCGCTCTGACCCGGCAGGTACACCTCCTCGTAGCGCTTGGCCAGCGATGCGATGGGGATGTCCTCCGCGCCGGCCTCCTCCAGTCCGTGGATGGCCGCCGCCAGCTGGCCCTTGCCCCCGTCGATGAGGACCAGACCGGGTCGCCGCGAGAACGAGGGGTCCGTGTCGCGGGCGACGTAGCGCCGGAACCGGCGGGTGATGGCCTCCTCGATCCGGGCGAAATCGTCGGGGCCGCCGTCGATGCGGGTGGAGAACGTGCGGTAGTGCGCCTTGAGCGGTGCTCCGTGCTCGAACACCACCATCGACGCGACGGTGTGGGAGGCACCCAGATTGCTGATGTCGTAGCACTCGATCCGCACCGGCGGTGCCGGCAGGTCGAGTGCCTCCTGCAGTTCGGCCAATGCGTCGCGTCGACGGGCGACGGCCGCCTCGTGGCGGCGTCGATCCTGGTCGACCGCGAAGGTGGCGTTGCGCTCGGCGAGCTCGAGGAGGCGTCGCTTGTCGCCCCTCTCGGCGTGCCGGACCTCGACCCGTCGTCCGCGCCGGGACGTCAGGAGCTCGGTGAGTGCGGGGGTGTCGGCGCCCCTCGGGACGATCACGAGCGGCGGGATGACCATGGCGAGCGTGTAGTACTCGATCGCGAACGCCTCGACGATGGCCGCGGCGTCGTCCTCTCCGGAGAGTTCGAGGTGGAACGACTGCCGGTCCTGCATGACCCCGTCCCGGACCTGGAGCACCTGCACGTTGGCGGCGTCGCCCTCGGTCGCCAGGCCGATGACGTCCATGGTGCCGAGGGACTCGCCCTTCGCGAGCTGGCGTTCCATGAGGTGTCGCACGGCGGCCAGGCGGTTGCGGTGGATGGCGGCCTGCTCGAACCGCTGTTCCTCGGCCGCGGCGCGCATCTCCTCCTCGAGCTCGCGTTCGAGGCCGCGGTAGCGCCCCGAGAGGAAGGCGATGATCTGCTCGATCAGGTGCGCGTAGTCCTCCCTGCTGATCTCACCGATACACGGGGCAAGGCACCGCTTGATGTGGAAGTCGAGACACGGAACGCCGCTGGAGCGACCGGGTTCCGGCCCCTCACACGGACGCGACGGAAAGATGCGCGCGAGGGCGTTCAGCGTCTCGCGGGTCTTCGCCGCGTTGGAGAACGGTCCGAAGTAGACACGCCCCCGTCGGTGGCGCTCGCGGGTGAAGTACACCCGCGGGTACTCCTCGTCCATGCTGATCGCGATGTACGGGTAGCTCTTGTCGTCCCGCAGCCGGATGTTGAACGGAGGACGGTGGCGCTTGATGAGGTTGGCCTCGAGGATGAGCGCCTCGCTCTCGCTGGAGGTGACCATGACCTCGACGCGGTCGATGTGCTCCACCATCTCGCCCGTGCGCGCATGCGCGTCGGGGCGGGGGCGCAGCGAGGCGGGGTCCTTCGGGCTGAGGGGCGCCCGGAAGTACGACAGCACCCGCTTTCGCAGCGATTTCGCCTTCCCCACGTAGAGGACCGCGTCCGCGTCATCGCGATAGACGTACACGCCCGGCCGATCCGGCAGGGCCGCGAGCTGCGCACGGATCTGAGGGTTCGCGGCCATCCACCGAGTATAGGTCCATCGCCCGGATCCACGGCACCCCACCGATTCGCGCCGATGGGCCCGGCCGGCATGCCGCCGGCACCCCGTCGGACGCCCTCCCCGGCGTTGCCGTCCACCGCCGATAGGGCAGGCCGTCCCCGTCCACGCACCCCGGCGACGTCCACCGGGTGTCATACGGACCCTCCCCGGCCGGACGCAGGTGCCGGACTCGTCAGACGAGCTTGCCATCGATCCTCACCAGTTCGACCGTCGCCCCGCCCTCACCCGGCGACGCCAGCGTCGGATCGCCGGCCATCGCCATGATCCGTGCCACGTAGGCCCGGGTCTCGCGAAAGGGCGGGACGCCGCCGTACCGCTCGACGTTGCCCGGCCCGGCGTTGTAGGCGGCGAGCGCGAGCGGGATGGAGCCGAACCGCCGCAGATGCATCCCCAGGTATCGCCCCGCCGCCGGGATCGCCTGCTCCGGATCGAAGGGGTCGGCGAGACCCATTCCGCGGGCCGTGCCGGGCATGAACTGGGCGATCCCCCGCGCCCCCGCAGGGCTCACCGCCCGCGGGTTGAAGCCGGACTCCTGACGCAGGAGGGAGGCGAGCACCACCGGCGGTACGCCGCCCTGCCGTGCGCCGATGAGAATGAGATCGCGGTACCGGGCGGGTGTCCACTCGGGCAGTGACGCCGCACCCGGACCGACGCCGGCGCCATCCCGTGGAGATGCGGTGGGTGTCGACAGCCGATGCTGACCGCTCTCGACGACGTCGTCGAGAGCGGTGCCGCACCCGGGGCGATAGCCGAAATGCCATGGCTCCCAGGAATAACGCTGCACGAATCCGAAGAGCGTCGCGTAGCGGCTCAGCCAGTCCCAGGCTCCCGGTGTGCCCGCGATGTCGAGCTCGGTGGCCTCCCGGTGACGACTGCGACCGGGCGGGGCCACCCACTTGGGATCGGGGTTGCGACGGAAGAGGACCGCCTGCTCGGCATCCGAGCGGTACCCGCTGTTCACGACGAGGCGAACACCCGCACGGGCGGCCGCGGCGTGCATGCGGTCGAACGCCGCGGCCACCGCCGGGCAGGTCGGCTTGCCGTCGCGGTAGACGAGCGGGCCGCGGTACTCGCCGCGGCGTGGACCGTCATCCGTTTCGGGAAGTCCTCCCGTACCCGCGCGTATCTCGGCGCGAGCAGACGCGCGCAGGCGGGTGGATGCCGGCCCCGGGCCCTCGACCGTCACCTGGACCGACGTGGGGGGCCAGTGATCGTCGCCGGCGAACGTCAGTAGGACAAGAGCCGCGCCGTTCGCATGCGCCAGCCCGGCGGCGCGTTGACGTAGCGAACGTCGCCACGCCGTCCGCTCGCCGGGTTCGTGCGCCGCGATCCGGACCAGGTCGTCCCGGATGAGACGTCCGGCCTGCACGGCCGTGAGGTCGGCCGCGGTCTGGGCGACCGCTTTCGCGGTGTGCGCTCGTCCGAACATGAACACGACGGCGCTGAGGAACATCAGCAGCAGGCCGAACCCGATCACGACCGGCGCCGCCTGGCCGGCCTCGGATGCCGCTCGCCCACGGGGCCGGACCGGTCGCTTCATGGGACGTCGATCCGGGCGCGCGCGGTGATGACCATCCTCCGGGATCCCGGAAGAAGGAACGGCACGGCCTGCCGCACGCTGACGACGCCCGTGCCGCCGGTGTGCGCGAGCGCCCTCGCACGCACCTCCTCGTTGGCCATGAGGGAACCCCGCACGAGGACCGCGAGCTGCCATGCGATCACCACGACCAGCGCGATGAGCGGCACGACGGCGATGGCCTCGACGGCGGCCTGTCCCCCCTGGCGGCCCTTCATCCGTCGACCTCCTGGGAACCGTCGACCGTGCCCAGGCCGCCCAGCCATGGCAGCACTGACGGTATGGCCAGGCGGACACGGACGCGTGTGCGGCCACCGGGTTCGGTGACCCGGGTGATGGAAGCGCGCCTGGCGAGGCGATCGGGGAGCACGGCCAGCGCCGCCCGCTCCACCGGCGCCCGGACCGACCCCGCCCGCGCCGCGACCCGGGCCGCGCTCTGCGCCGTCTGCCACGTGTGCGCGGCGACGATGGCCTGCCAGCCGATGAGGACGAGCAATGCGAGTCCCATCGCGACGCCGATGGTCTCGACCCCTGCCTGCCCCGTCTGTCGGGTCTCATTCACGCGTCCGACACTAGGCCGGGACGTGTGAACGGTTACGCGATCAGCGTGTCAACTCCGTGACGCGGTGGTAACGGACGCAGACGTCCGAGCATGCCGTGGCGTGAACCTCCGCCGGCGGGTCTCACGACCTCCGCCGGCCACGCCGATCATCCCTCGGCGGCGATCGACGCGGCCAGCTCGGCCACGGGACGGGTGCCCAGATCCCCGCGATGACGTGCGCGCACCGACACCTCGCCGGTCTCGGCCTCCTTGTCGCCGATGATCGCGAGGAACGGCACCTTCGCAAGCTCGCCGTCACGGATCCGACGACCCACCGACTCGGACCGCGCGTCGAGCTCGGCCCGCACGCCGGCCGCCTTCAGCACGTCGACGGCGGCCGAGGCGGCGTCCGCATGACGATCCGCGATCGGCAGCACCCGCACCTGGACGGGCGCGAGCCAGACGGGGAAGTCGCCGCCGGTGTGCTCGATCAGGATGCCGAGGAAGCGCTCGATCGATCCGCTGATGGCCCGGTGGAGCATGACCGGCCGTTCCTCCACGTCGTCGGCCGACGTGTAGTGCAGATCGAACTGCCCGGGCATGTAGAAGTCGAGCTGGCAGGTGCCGAGCTGCCAGGCGCGGCCCATGACGTCCGTGATCTGGAAGTCGATCTTGGGCCCGTAGAAGGCGCCGTCACCCTCCTTGATGGAGTACTCGCGGCCCTCCAGCGCCGTGCGGAGCGCGGACTCGCCGGCCTCCCACATCTCGTCGGTGCCCGCCGCCTTCTCGGGCCGGGTGGCCAGGTGCAGACCGACCTCTTCGAAACCGAACTTCGCGTAGAAGCGGTCCGTCAGATCGATGATCTTCTTCACCTCGTCCTGGATCTGGTCCACGGTGCAGAAGACATGCGCGTCGTCCTGCGTGAAGGCACGCACACGGAAGAGGCCGTGCAGCACGCCCGACAGCTCGTGCCGGTGAACGTGTCCGAACTCGGCGAGGCGCAGGGGCAGTTCGCGGTAGCTGCGACGACGGCTGCGGAACACGAGGCAGGCGCCCGGACAGTTCATCGGCTTCACGGCGAAGCCCTGCTCGTCCACCTCCGTGAAGTACATGTTGTCCTTGTAGTGGTCCCAGTGGCCGCTCTTGTGCCACAGGGTCTCGGACAGGATGGTGGGGGTCTTGATCTCGTCGTAGTCCATGGCGTCCAGCTCGGCGCGGATCGCCTTCTGGATGCCGTTCACCACCACCATGCCCTTGGGCAGGAAGAACGGGAAGCCCGGACCGGCCTCGTCGAAGTGGAAGAGCTCCAGCTCGCGGCCGATGCGCCGGTGATCGCGCTTCTTGGCCTCCTCGATGCGCGCCAGATACGCGTCCAGCTCGGTGCGGTTGCGGAAGGAGGTCGCGTAGACGCGCGTGAGCATCGGGTTCTTCTCGCTGCCGCGCCAGTACGCGCCGGCCACCGAGAGGAGCTTGACCGGGCCGATGCGACCGGTGTCCTGCACGTGGGGTCCCCGGCAGAGGTCGACGAACTCGCGCTGGCGGTAGATCGACACCTCGGTCTCACCCTGACGGGAGAGCTCCTCCACCTGGTCGACCTTGTACGGCTGGTCCAGATCCTCGAAGAACGCGTGGGCCTCGTCGATCGACATGACGCTGCGCTGGAACGGCGCCTTCGCCTTGATGATGCGGTTGATCTCGGCCTCGATCGCCGGGAAGTCGTCCTCCGTCAGCGGCCGCGACAGTTCGAAGTCGTAGTAGAAGCCGTCGTCGATGGGCGGGCCGAAACCGAACTTCGCGCCCGGAACGACGCTGAGAACCGCCTCCGCCATCACGTGCGCCGCCGAGTGGCGCATCGGGTAGAGGTAGTCGTCCTCCTGCTTCGGCGTCACGATCGACACGGACGCGCCCTCCGGCACCGGAAGCGCCAGGTCCTGTATCTCGCCGTCGACCAGGATGGCCACGGCCGCCTTGGCAAGACCGGGACCGACGGTCCCCGCGATGTCATGCCCGGTGGCGCCGTCGGCCACGTCGAGTGATGTTCCGTCCGGAAGTAGTACGTGCACGCGGCGCAGGGTATCAATGTGCCTGGCAGGATCGACCCATGCCGACGAGCCCCCGACTGGCCGGCGGAGGCCGCTTCCGACTCGAGGTGAGCGGCGATCCCGCCGTCGTCACCAAACACGGTCCGTCCGACGCGATCGCACGCGAGGTCGACGCGCTCCGGCAGATGGCCGGCACGGGGCTCGCGCCACTCCTGGTCGACCACACGGCCGATTCCGTCACGATGACGTACATCGCCGGCGAGCCCCGCCCGCCGGCCGGGCTCGGCGCTGACGACGCACGGAGACTCGGCGCATCCCTCCGGCGGCTGCACGACGCCCGCCACGCCACCGTCGGCGGTCGCCATGTCTGGGACGGCCCCGCCGACTCGCTCGCGGCCTACGCCCGGGCCCGGCTGGCCGACCTGGAGCCCGTCCCCGATGGTCTTCGCTCCCTGGCCGATACGGTCGGTGAGCGGCTGCTGCGCGACACGGGGACCGGACCCCCGGCCTTCCGGTTCCTCCACGGAGACCTCGCCGCCGACAACATCCTGTGGACTCCCGCCCCGGTCTTCGTCGACTGGGAGTTCTGGCGCATGGGCGACCCAGCCGAGGACCTCGCCTACCTGATCACGATGAACGACACGCCGCCGCCGGTGACGGCCGCGATGCTGGAGGGGTACGGGGATGCGGACGTGCGGGTCCGCATCGAGGCCTGGTACGGCGCGACGGCCCTGGACGCCGGGCTCTGGTACCTGCGACAGGGGGACCGGGAATCGGCGGAGCGCATGATCACGCGGGCACGCGCCGCACCCGGGCGATAGACGGAGCCGGGTTCACCCACGCCGTCGACGCCGGCCGGCGTCGACGGGTCACCGCCCCTCGGCCAGCTTCACCAGACGGGAGACGAGCGGCTCGAGATGGACGTCGAGGGCGTCGTGCGTGAGCTCGACCACGCGCCGCTCCCCGCCGCGCCGGAACTCGATCCGGTAGTGGGCGACGTCCCGCGACGGTCGTCGCACGTACGGGACGTGCGGGGGCTCGACGCCCAGCCAGACCGCGACCTCCTCGGGTGTCAGGTCCACGGCCGGCAGGGTGCGATCGATCCCGGCCTGCAGCCCCCCGGTACGGGTGAAGTGGATGTCGAGCGGAACGTCAACCATCGCGCGACGTCACGCGACGCAGGGTGATGAGGCGCTCGTCGATCTGGAGCGCCACGGTGAGGGCGTCGACCTGCCGCGGACCGGAGAGCTGGTCGGCCACATGCCACGCATCCTTCGAGAGCCGCACCAGACGGCTCTCGGCGTCGGCGTAGCGGTCGACGTCCGCCGCCCGGGTTCGCAACGAGGCGAGGATCTCGGCCAGTTCGTCGTCACTCCACCTGACCCGCCGCCCCGGCCACTCCCTGTTCTTCAGGATGAGACCGAACAGCAGGATCATCAGCGGGACCTTGAAGAGGGCCACGGTGAGGAACACCAGGGCACCGCGCCACAGGGTGCTGTCGGTGATGGACGGGACCGCCGCAAGGAGCGCGGGGCCGAACAGGGCCATGGGCAGGCTGACCCCCAGCAGCACCCCGACGCGAAGCCGTCGGAGGGCACCCCGATCGTCATACAGGAAGCTCACGGTGCCCCATTGTCCGCCTCGGACGGCCGGGATTCAAGAGCACGGGTCGCGGAGTGATGAAGCCTGCGTCGGGGGTGTGCGCCTCCCAGAACACACCCCCTGGGTTCCTCCGCACCGCCCGGAGCACCGGACGGGGGGGACCTCTGACGCAGGTAACCGCGAGCGGAGACCGCCCGCGGAGCCGGTCGGACGGCGGACGGGTGAGCCGTGACGGCGACCAGTCCCCCGTGTGTCAGCGAATCGCTTCGGTGACGTATCCTCCCTGACTCATGATGACCCCGCCATCCATGGCGGAGGTCACACCCTCTATCGGCACCCACTTGACGGTCCTGTACCCCCGGCGCAAAAAAGTCCGGGGGACGGCCGCGGCTCCCGTTTCGCGGGCCTCCTCGACGTGGACGCCGGCGTCCACGAGGTCCGTCCATCACCAGCCCCGCGCCCATCGATACCGCGCCACCGCTCCGGCGACTGTTCCGGTACGCCGGTCCCCATCGCCGACGGGTCTGGCTCGCGGTGACGATGTCGGTGCTCAACAAGCTGTTCGACATCTTCCCCGAGATCCTCATCGGGTTCGCGATCGACGTCGTCGTCCAGGCGGACGACTCCCTCGTCGCTCGGTGGACGGGCATCGACGACCGGTGGCACCAGCTCCTCTTTCTCGGAGGACTCAACCTGCTGGTGTGGATCCTCGAGTCCGCCACGCAGTACGCGGACTCCATCCTCTGGCGCAATCTGGCCCAGACGGTCGAGCACGAGGCGCGCATGGACGCGTACGCGCACGTCCAGCGGCTGGAGCTCGGGTACTTCGAAGACGCGAGCACCGGCGGCCTCATGGCCGTCCTGAACGACGACGTGAACCAGCTCGAGCGCTTCCTCGACACCGGTGCGCGCGACATCATCCAGACCGTCGTGAACGTCATCGCCGTGGGCGCCGTGTTCACGATCATCAGCCCCCTGCTCGCCCTGCTGGCGTTCGCACCGATCCCCGTCATCCTCTGGGGGTCGTTCATGTATCAGCGCCGCCTGGAGCCCCGGTACGCACAGGTGCGCCAACGCGTGGGACAGCTCTCGGCGTCACTTGCGAACAACCTCGGCGGCATCGCGACCATCAAGGCGTTCACGACCGAGGAGCGCGAGGTGGGGCGTATCGGGGCGGAGTCGGACGCATACCGCGAGGCCAACCGCGACGCCATCCGCTTCTCGTCCGCGTTCGTCCCGCTGATCCGCATGGCCATCCTCACCGGCTTCACGTGCACGCTGATCATCGGTGGTCACGCGGCCCTGAACGGCAACCTCGAGGTCGGCCTCTTCTCGGTGCTGGTGTTCATGACGCAGCGCCTGCTGTGGCCGCTCACCCGCCTCGGCGAGACGTTCGACCTCTACCAGCGGGCGATGGCGTCCACGCGCCGCATCCTCGATCTCCTGGCCATCGAGCCGGGCATCGTGTCCGGCGACAGACGTCTACCCACACCGGTGCGCGGTGAGATCCGGTTCGACGACGTGCACTTCCGGTACGCGACGGGTCCGGAGGTCCTCCGGGGCGTCGCGATCCACGTGCCGGCCGGTGAGACCCACGCCGTCGTGGGATCGACCGGGTCGGGCAAGAGCACCATCGTGAAGCTCCTGCTCCGCTTCTACGACCCCACGGCAGGGAGCGTGGCCGTGGACGGGTGCGACGTACGCGACGTCGCGTTCACCGATCTCCGCGGGGTGATGGGACTGGTGAGCCAGGACGTCTTCATGTTCGACGGCACGGTGGCGGAGAACATCGCCTACGGACGACCGGACGCGTCACCGGATCAGATCGCCGAGGCCGCGCGACTCGCCGAGGCGTCCGAATTCATCGACCGGCTCGAGCAGGGCATGGACACCCTGATCGGCGAGCGCGGCCAGAAGCTCTCCGGCGGGCAGCGTCAGCGCCTGTCGATCGCCCGCGCCATCCTGCGGGATCCGGCCGTCCTGATCCTGGACGAGGCCACGTCCGCCGTGGACAACGAGACCGAGGCAGCGATCCAGCACTCCATGGAGCAGGTCTCGGAGGGTCGCACCACGCTGGTGATCGCCCATCGTCTGAGCACCGTTCGCGGCGCCCACCGCATCCACGTCCTCGAGGCCGGCCGCGTGGTCGAGTCCGGAACGCACGAGGAGCTGGTCGCCCGGGGCGGCCTCTACGCGGCGCTGTGGCGCGTACAGACCGGTGAGGCACTCGCCGAGCACCGGCTGGCCGAGGAACCCGCATCGAGTCGTCCCACGTCGTAGCCGGGATCATCCCGCCGGCCTCGGGCCGTCACCACCCGGACGGCGCGCCGCCGGTGCCGAGACGACCTGCGTTCCCCTTATCGGGGTGAGGTCGTCCACCGGCACCGTTTCACGGACGCGAGACGACAAGCCCGCGCCGACGGTCGGTCAGCCCTCCAGGACGAACGTGACCTTCATGTTCACCTGGTACTCGGTGACCTTGCCCGAGTCGTCGACCTTGACGTACTGCTCCTTGACCCACGCACCCTTCACACCCCGAAGGGTCTTGGTCGCGCGGGCGATGCCCTGCTGAACCGCGTCCTCGAAGCTCTTGGACGAGATCGAACTGATCTCCTCAACCTTGGCGACGGTCATTCGATTCTCCTTGGTGGTCTGTTGCCCCCGGGGGGCCCGTAGGCGTCTGATACCCGGCCCGGGCCGATCGGAAACGCACCGCGTCCGCTGCGTGCTCCGCCCGCCGGGACGCCGGCCGGGAACTCGGGCCAGGCGTGTTTCGCCGTCGAACGTCCACCCGTGGTTTGATGCCCACATGGCTGGCACATTCAAATCCCACCGCATCGACGTCGGCGGCGTCACCATCGCCTCCGAGATCGGCGGCAACGGCCCTCCCCTCCTCCTGTTGCACGGCTATCCGCAGACACGGCACCTGTGGCGCCACGTCGCGCCGGCACTGGCCGAGACGTTCACCGTCGTGATGAGCGATCTGCGCGGTTACGGCGAGAGCGACGCGCCGGCCGGTCCCGACGACGGATCCGCGTACGCGAAGCGCGCCATGGCCGTCGATCAGCTGGCGGTGATGCGCGCGCTCGGGTTCACGCGGTTCGCCGTGGCCGGGCACGATCGCGGGGGACGCGTGGTGCACCGCATGTGCCGGGACAGCCCCGAGAGCGTCGTCGCCGCGGCGGTGCTCGACATCGTGCCGACCCTCACCCTCTTCGAGGACGCCGACCAGCACTTCGCCCGTGCGTACTACCACTGGTTCTTCCTGAGCCAGCCACCGCCACTCCCCGAGGTCCTCATCGGTGCGGCGCCCCGTGAGTTCCTCCGGATGACGCTCGACCGCTGGAGCGGCCCCGACCACACCTTCGACGACGCGGACATCGCGCACTACGCCGATGCGTTCGACACCGGCACGATCCGTGCCAGCTGCGACGACTACCGCGCCGCCGCCGGGATCGACCTGGTGCACGACGCGGAGGACCGCGACCGCCTCATCGAATGCCCGCTCCTCGTCATGTGGGGCCAGCTCGGGGCGATGCACCGCCTGTACGACGTGCCGGCCACGTGGAGGGAGCAGGCACGGGACGTCACGCCGCTGCCGCTGCAGTGCGGACACTTCCTGCCGGAGGAGGATCCCGCCGCCACGACAGATGCTCTCCGCGCGTTCTTCGACCGAGACGACCTCTGGGCGTGATCGCACTCGCCGCCGCCGTCGCCGCGATTCCCGCGATCGCCCAGCAGGCGCCTCCGCCACCGCGCCCCATCGTCTACGTGCAGGCGGGGCACGAGGCGCCCCGCGAACCCGGCTACCTGATCCAGACCGGAGCGCCCGGCGAGATCGCGTTCAACCGCCGCGTGTCCGCCGCGGTCGAGAGGAAGCTGCGTGCCGCCGGCGTCGACGCGCGGCACACCCCGGGACGCGTCACGCCGCTCGCCGCGCCCGCGGCGGCGTTCGTGTCGATTCACCACGACATACCCGGAGGCCGCGCCGCGGTGGGGTATGCGCTGAGAGGAACCCCTGAGTACTACTCCCGCGGCCAGGGCTGGGGGATTCCGCGGACGACGCCGTATCCGGACAGCGCGCCCCATCGACAGAGAACGGCCATCACCGCGGACGTCCAGGCACGGTCGCACCGGCTCGCGCTGAGAATGCGCTCACGGTACGCGAAGGTCTTCACACGCGCGAACGGTGCACGAAGCGGTCCCGTTCGGCTGGAATCGCCCAAGGGCAACCCCAACGTCATGAGCTACTACGGCTTCCGCCGGACGAACGCGACGGCGCGCGTCATCATCGAGACCGGGGCGACCGGAACGGATGCGGCGTTCCTTCGACGGACGGACCTCATCGCCACGGCCATCTCAGGCTCGATCGTCACCCACCTCAGAGCCGAGGGACAGCTGCGCTAGTGTCCCGCGTCAGAGGTTCGGTTGGTGTTTGCCGAGCGAATCTCCGGCGAGGCAAGGACGAGAGACCGCCCGGAATATCGGGAATCTCTTGGCGGTCGAGGACACCGCCTCGCGATGAGATGCAGCCGGCAAACGACCACGAACCTCTGACGCGGGACACTGGTGGCTCCGTCGAACGATCCCGGAAGGCATCGATGGGTGGGTGGAGCGAATGCGATCCGCTCCACCCACCCGCACGACTACTTCTTCTTGCCCTTCTTCTTGGCGACGGCCGACTTGAGGACGGCACCGGCAGTGAACTTCGGGAGCGTCGACGCCGCGATGGACATCGGCTCGCCCGTCTGCGGGTTGCGGCCCTGACGCGCGGCGCGCTCGCTGGTCGAGAACTTCCCGAAACCGGTGATCGACACCTCGCCACCCTTGGCGAGGGTCCCCTGGATCTCGTCGAGAGCAGCGTCCAGGAAGCGCGCGGCGTCCGCCTGCGTGCCTCCGGTACGGCTCGCGATTGCGGCAACGAACTCAGACTTGTTCAACCCAGATCCTCCTCATCGACAAACTGAATAGGGAAGAGCGTAGCGCCCCGTCCCGACGGATGTTTCCCACGACGCTGCGGGGATACGGCCCATCCGGAACAGGCGGAGCGAACCGCGGAGGAATCGGATGGAGCGGTCCCACGGGGCCGTTGAAGGTCAGCATCCTATGCCACGGGTGCGGCGGCCCGGCCCGATCCGGCACCCGGCGCGGACGCGGGCCGTGCCGCGACCAGGCCGCGCACATCGGGTTTCGGTGCCGTTTTCCAGGTTCTTTTCTCAGAGCTTTCGGCCGGACGCGACCACCGGACGGCCTCTGTCGTGACGCCACCCTGAAACACGGGGAGCCTGCGGCCGCAGGCCTGCCGGGACCGTGCGCAGGCGGCGATGCGTCCACATCCGCACGGCGAGCACGGCCACCACGGCATGCGAAAAGCCCACCGGCGAGGCGGGAACGGCGCAGTCGTCCATCACCCATCCCGGGGGCCCGACCGCCCCGTCACGTGAGAAAACGCACAGACCGCGTGTGAACGGCCCAGTGCATCGCCGGGGTCATCGACGCGAGACGCTCGGCCGCCCTCCCGTCTCGGCACGCCGCACGGACTACCCGGTGGGCGCACCGGAACCGTCCGCCCCCGCGCCCCCGACGGGGATGCGCACCATGAAGGCCGTGCCACCGCCCTCAGGGCTTCCGACGGACACCGATCCGCCATGCGCCTCGGCGATGGCCGCGACGATGGAGAGTCCGAGGCCGCTCCCCCCGCTCGCCCGGGCACGGGACGGATCCGCACGGAAGAACCGTTCGAACAGGCGCTCACGATGCTCGGCCGCGATGCCCGGTCCGTCGTCGGAGACGACGATCACCGCGTCCTGTCCATCCCTGCGGACCGACACCTCCACACGGGTGCCCGGCGGGGTGTGCGTCCGCGCATTCGTGAGGAGGTTCGTGACGACCTGCCGCAGGCGGACCTCGTCACCCCTCACCCGCACGGCGTCGGGCGCGGTCACCGTCACGGGGTGGTCGGGCGCCACGACGCGAAGATCTCCGGCCTGGTCGCGCACCAGCTGCACGAGGTCGACGGGCGCGTCGTCGAGCGGGCGGCCCTGGTCGAGGCGGGCGAGGAGCAGGAGGTCGTCGACGAGAACGCCCATGCGCTCGGCCTCGGCCTCGATGCGCCGCATGGCTGTGGCGAGGTCCTCCGGGCGGTCGGCGGCGCCCCGGCGGAAGAGCTCCGCGTAGCCGCGCACGGAGGTGAGCGGGGTCTGGAGCTCGTGCGACGCATCCGCCACGAACTGGCGCAGGCGCCGCTCGGACGCCTCGCGCTCGGCGAAGGACTCCTCGATCTGTCCCAGCATGACGTTGAGCGACCGGCCGAGGCGGCCGACCTCCGTCTCCGGGTTCTCATCCGCGATCCGCTGCGAGAGATCGCCGGCGGCGATCGATCCCGCAGTCTGCTCGATGTCCGTGAGCGGTTGCAGGCCGACCCGGACCAGCGCGTATCCGGCGAGGACGGCAGCCGCGAGCGCTGCGATTCCGACGAGGACCTCGATCAGGACGAGGCGGTTGAGTGTGTCGTGCACGTCGGCGAGAGGGAGCACGGCGACGTATCGCGCCTCCGTGAACCCGGCTTCACCCGGCGTGGTGACGCTGACGTCGCGTGCGTAGGCCCTGAACGGCCGCCCCTGGATCCGGACGTTCTGAAACCCGGTGCGGAGATCGAGGAACGTCGGCATGCCGACCGGTGGCTCACCGACGATGTGGCCGTCCGTGTCGTAGACGGCACCCGTGGCCCGCTGCTTCTCGGGTTGTTTCGGAGAGCCGATGGGATCCGGTGAGTAGCCCGGTGACATCCGTATCCCTCGAGGGACCGGCGCCTCCTTCAGCTGCACATCGACCCGGTCCATCAGGAAGCTCCGCAGCGCCCCGTACGTCGCCACGCCGGCCACCGCCAGGCCCAGCAGGGTGAGCAGCACGGCCACGAGCACCAGCCGCACCCGCAGTGAGCGGGGACTACGCACGGGATCTCAGGCTGTAGCCCACACCCCGCACCGTCTGGATGAGCGGCTCCCCGATCACGTCGATCTTCTTTCGCAGGTAGCTGATGTAGGTCTCCACCACGTTCGCGTCACCGCCGAAATCGTAGTGCCACACGTGGTCGAGGATCTGGGGCTTCGACAGGACCCGGCCCGCGTTGGTCATGAGGTAGCGCAGCAGATTGAACTCGGTCGGTGTCAGGTCCACCACGGTTCCCGACCTCCGGACCTCGTGCAGGTCCTCGTCCAGCTCGAGGTCGGCGTAGCTCAGCCGCCGCTGGTCGCCGGCCTCCCCCTTCGTCCGGCGCAGGACCGCACGGACGCGCGCGATGACCTCCTCCAGGCTGAAGGGCTTGGTGACGTAGTCGTCGGCACCGATGGTGAGCCCGCGGACCCGATCCTCCGTCTCGCGTCGCGCGGTGAGGAAGACGACCGGCAACCGCCCGGGTCCGTCGGGCAGACGACGCTGCACCTCGAAGCCGTCGAGGTCAGGAAGCATCACGTCCAACAGCAGGAGGTCGGGTCGGAACGACTCCACCTTCGAGAGCGCACCACGCCCCGAGTCGCTCGAATCCACCTCGAAGCCCTCGTAGCGCAGCGCGGTGCACAGGAGCTGCGTGATGCTCTCCTCGTCGTCCACCACCAGCACGCGCCCCTCGGTCTGCTCGGTCCCCATCGGTCACCCCCCGTTGTGTCGTGGCGTCGAGACTAGTCCGCCTCTCTGAGATTTTCCTGTGAGAACTCTGTGCGGACCCGCAATGCGCCGACGGCGGACACCCGTCGCGTATCAGACCGTGACGAAGATCACCGCATGGTGACGCGATGGACCCCGGTCCCGAGCAACCGCGCGCGCGCCGTGATACACACAGCTTTCCCGCCGTGTTCACCCGGTCGCGTGGTCTGTGAGGCAAGCCACGTCACCATGACATTTATGATGGAGCCCATGGCACGCACACCGAAGTACTCAGTTACCGTCGATACGGTGCTCTTCACTATCGCCGATGGCCCTCTCGAAACGCTCGTCGTCCGCCGCAGGGCGGAGCCGTTCAAGGGGCGGCTCGCACTCCCCGGCGGCTTCGTCGAGGAGAAGGAGGACCTGCTCGCCGCGGCGAAGCGCGAGCTCACCGAGGAGACCGGCATCGCGCCGCGTGGCATCTCCTTCCATGAGATGGGCGCATACGGAAAGCCGAAGCGCGATCCCCGGGGTCGGACGGTGTCGATCGTTTTCGTCGGTCTCACAAACGGTCATCCCAAGACGACCGCGGGCTCCGACGCCGCCGCAGCCGAATGGGTCCCCACCCGCGACCTCCTGAAGTCGCCGCGGAAGCTGGCGTTCGACCATCACCGCGTCATCGGTGACGCACTTGAGGATCTCGCCGGTCGCGTCGAGCACTCCACCGTGATCACGCAGCTCTGCCCCAAGGACTTCACGATCAGCCAGCTTCGCCAGGCGTACGAGACGATCTGGGACACCGAGCTCGATCCGCGGAACTTCCACCGCAAGATCCTCTCCACCGACGATCTGGTCGTCGACACCGGGGAGCGCATCCACCACGGTGGCCGTCCGGCTCGCCTCTACCGTGCCGGGGGGGCGGACCGCCTGCACCCGGCGCTGGTCCGCCCCTAGTGTCCCGCGTCAGAGGTTCGTGGTCGTTCGCCGGCTGCATCTCATCGCGAGGCGGTGTCCTCGACCGCCAGAAGATTCCCGGTACTCCGGCGGTCTCTCGTCCGTGCCGCGCCGGAGATCCGCTCGGCAAACACCAAACGAACCTCTGACGCGGGATACGAGATGTGTGATTCCGCGGAGATCGCGGCGTGGTGTACGCCCCCCGGCGGCGCGGATGCGTCGCATCCACCGGTGACGCACCCCGCACCACGATCGCGCGGAATCACACATCGAGCATCGCGGCGCCGCGGCTCGTCGTCGGTATCGCGAGGAGAACCCGCCGTGACGTGGAGACAGGATGTGCCCGTACCGGACGCACGGGCATTGAGCGCGCGCATCGTGCCGTCGGCGCGTACGCTCGCCGGACCGCGACGAGGCGTTCGGCCCGGGGGCCCGGCGAGTGACCCGATCCGCTCTCGCTGACGCGCCGCCCTCCGGGAGGCACGCCCGACGGGGCCACCCCGTGCTGGCGGCTCTCGCCGTCGTCGCCGGTTGCGCCATCCTCACGATCGGGCTCATCCTGCTCTTCGTCCGCGTCCAGCTTCTCAGCGCGTCCGGGTTGAGCGACCGAGCCCTCACCGCGCTCGACGACCCCGTCATACGGGAGCGCCTCTCGACCAGGATCACGGACACCGTGCGCGAACGCATGCCGGCACACGTACACGGCCGGATGACCGACCAGGACATCTCGCGCGCGGTGGATCAGGCCATCGAGCAGCCGGCGTTCCGCACCGCGTTCGCATCCGCGGTGCGAGGTGCGACGACGTTCCTGGTGGATGGCAGGACTAAGGAGATCCGTCTTCCCCTCGACGAGATCACCGAGGTGCTCACGCCACACCTTGCCGCGATCGACCCCCAGGTGGCGACTCAGACGGAGGAGTTCCTTCGAGGTCAGGCGATCATGGTGGTCCGGAGCGACGGCGTGGGGGCGGTCGCGCGAACGCTCCAGCTGGCGCGAACACTGGGTGTCGTCCTTCCGATCGCCGCTGCCCTGTGCTTCGCGTCGGCCTTCCTGCTCGCACGCCGGCGAACGACGGTCGCCACCGGAGTGGGCGTGTCCGTGCTCGTCGCCGGCGTCGCCGTCGTGATCGCCACCCGCCTCGGCCGTCGGGTGGCGCGGTCGGCAGCCGACCCGGTCCACGCCGATGTCGCCGCCGCCATCTGGTCGGCGTTCGCCGGACCCCTGTCGACGTGGGGGGTCATCACGGCCGTCGTGGGCGGCGTGATCCTGGTCGCCGGTCTCGTCCTGCGCCCCGCCCCGAAGCGCAGTCGCCACCTCTTCCACGGCTGACGCACGAGGCTGGGGCCGCGGGTCCAACCCGCCGCGATCGATTGCGCTGTGACACCCGGGTGAGGCCGCTGGTGCCAGGCACCAGCGGCCTCACCCCATCACACGGCACTCGCTGATTTACCTGCACATCAGGCAGTTCGTGAGATCCTCGGCGCCCTCGAGTAGGCCGCTGGTGCCAGGCACCAGCGGCCTACTCCCCCCAGACGCACACGTCGCCCCCATGCACCGCCCCTTGACCTTCATACCCTAGGGGGGTAGGGTTTTATCTATGGACGCGACCCACCAGCACGGCTATCACCACGCGAAGGACGACTACCTGCGCCGACTCAAGCGCATCGAGGGGCAGGCGCGCGGTCTCCAGCGCATGGTCGAGGAGGACAAGTACTGCATCGACATCCTCACGCAGGTGTCCGCGATGACACGCGCGCTGCAGTCCCTCGCCCTCGGTCTCCTGGACGACCACATCGCCCACTGCGTGACCGACGCCGTCCGCGGGGGCGGCGACGAGGCCGACGCGAAGCTGACGGAGGCGTCCGCCGCCATCGCCCGCCTCGTCCGATCCTGACCGACCACTTTCCACGACCCGCGTCACCCCGGCCGGGCGACGCATGACCAAGGAGTTCCTGATGAAGACCATCGCGTACCGGGTGACCGGGATGACGTGCGGGCACTGTGAGCTGTCGGTCCGCGAAGAGGTCGGCGAGATCGCCGGTGTCGACGACGTCCGGGTCAGCGCGGACACCGGCAGCCTCGTGATCACCTCATCGGACGAAGTGACGGACGACCAGGTCCTGGCCGCGGTCGAGGAGGCCGGCTACTCGGCGGTGCGGATGCCGTGAACGCACCGCTACGACTGACCCTCTACGGACTCGGCGCACTCGCCGCGTTCGGCATCGCCTACGTGATCGCCGATCGGGTGGTGTCGGAGGACACCGTCGAGCGATGGGAGGCGCGCAGCCAGGAGAACGCCCACGGAGACGACCACGGTTCCGCAGACGACGCGGCCGATCACGGAGCCGTGATCCTCGGCGTCGCGATGTCCGGCGGCGGCTTCCACCTCTCCCCGATCCGGGCACCCGGTTCCACCGGCGAGGACGGAAGGCTCTCCTTCCGGATCCTGGGCGACGACACGACGCCGCTGACGACGTTTCGCACATCGCACGAGAAGGACCTCCATCTCATCGTGGTGCGCTCGGACGGCGCCCACTTCCGCCACGTCCACCCCGCGCTCGACCGGACCACGGGAACCTGGTCGATCCCGTGGCGCTGGAGTGCCGCGGGCACGTACCGCGTGTACGCCGACTTCGTCCCGGGCGGCGCGGCGGAACCGGACAGCCTGACGCTGACCCGCACCGTGGACGTCACCGGAACGGTCCATCCGTCGCCCCCTTCCGCACCCGTCACCCACGACCACATCGAGGATCTGGACCTCACCCTCCACGGTGACCTGGTCGCCGGATCCTCGCGCGACCTCGTCGTCTCGATCACCCGTTCGGGCAGGCCGGTGACGACGCTGGAGCCGTATCTGGGGGCCTTCGGTCACCTGGTCGCGCTGCGGCAGGGCGACCTCGCCTACCTGCACGTCCATCCCACGGGCGACACCCCGGAACCCGACGCCAGGTCCGGCCCGACCATCGCCTTCGCCGCGCAGGCACCGACCCCCGGTCGCTACCTGCTGTATCTCGACGTCAAGATCGACGGCAGGGTGCGCACGGCCACCTTCGTCGTCGACGCGGTGCCGGCACGCGACGCCCCGCCGTCCGCCGCATCCGGCGGATCGCACGACGACTCCCACGGATCCCACGGAGACGCACCATGACGACCACCGCACCGGATCACGGCCGCTCCAGCGTCGAACTCGAAATCGGCGGGATGACGTGCGCATCGTGCGCCAATCGCATCGAGCGGAAGCTGAACAAGCTCGACGGGGTCACCGCGACGGTCAACTACGCGACCGAGAAGGCCAAGGTCATCTACCCCGAGGACCTGGATCCCACGCTGCTCGTGGCGGAGGTCGAGAAGTCCGGCTACACCGCGGCCGTCCCCCGCACCGCCCGGGACCGGTCGGCCGACACGACCGACGACGTCCCGGAGGACGCCGAGCTCACCTCGCTCCGCCACCGACTCGTCGTCTCCGTCGTGCTCACCGTCCCGGTCATCGCGATGGCGATGGTCCCCGCGCTCCAGTTCACCAACTGGCAGTGGGCGTCCCTCGCCCTGGCCTCCCCCGTGATCGTCTGGGGCGCGTGGCCCTTCCATCGGGCCGCCTGGATGAACCTGCGCCACGGCACGGCAACCATGGACACGCTCATCTCGATGGGCACGTCCGCCGCCTTCCTGTGGTCGCTCTACGCCCTCTTCTTCGGCACCGCCGGCGAACCGGGCATGACCCACCCGTTCGAGTTCACCATCGCGCCGTCGGACGGAGCCGCGAACATCTACCTCGAGGTCGGTGCCGGGGTCACCATGTTCATCCTCGCCGGCCGCTACTTCGAGAAGCGCTCCAAACGCCGGGCCGGAGCGGCGCTTCGCGCCCTGCTCCAACTGGGTGCGAAGGACGTGTCCGTCCTCCGCGACGACGTCGAGACCAGGATCCCCATCGACGACCTCGCGGTGGACGACGAGTTCGTGGTCCGTCCCGGTGAGAGGATCGCCACCGACGGCGTCGTCACCTCGGGGACCTCGGCGGTCGACGCATCCATGCTGACCGGCGAGTCGGTCCCCGTGGAGGTGTCGCCGGGCACGGCCGTCACCGGCGCGACGGTGAACGCCGGGGGGCGGCTGGTGGTGCGCGCGACGCGTGTGGGAGCCGACACCCAGCTGGCGCAGATGGCGAGACTGGTGGAGGAGGCCCAGACGGGCAAGGCGGAGGTCCAGCGTCTGGCCGATCGCATCTCCGGAGTGTTCGTCCCGATCGCGATCGGCATCGCCGTCATCACCCTCGGGGCGTGGCTCGGCGCGGGGTTCTCGACCGCCGCGGCGTTCACCGCCGCGGTGGCCGTGCTCGTGATCGCCTGCCCGTGCGCGCTGGGACTCGCGACACCCACCGCTCTCCTGGTCGGCACGGGACGCGGGGCCCAGATCGGCATCCTGATCCGCGGCCCCGAGGTGCTCGAATCCACCCGGAGGATCGACACGATCGTGCTCGACAAGACGGGCACCGTGACCGAAGGGCGCATGACGGTGGTCGATGTGGTCACCGAACCCGGAGTCGACCGCGAGCGGTTCCTTCGCCTCGTCGGAGCACTGGAGGACGCCTCCGAGCATCCCATCGCCCAGGCCGTCGCGGTCGCCGCCACGGCCGAGGCCGGGGTCCTGCCGACCCCCGAGGACTTCGCCAACGTCGAGGGCAAGGGCGTGCAGGGAATCGTCGACGGGCACGCCGTGGTGGTGGGACGCGAGTCGTTCCTCACGGAGTGGTCACTCGCGCTCAGTCCCTCTGTCGCCGAGGCCAAGGCCCGCGCCGAGGGCGAGGGGATGACCGTCGTCGCCGCCGGCTGGGACGGCGCCGCACGCGGGATCATCATGGTGTCGGATGCGGTGAAGCCGACCAGCGAGCGCGCCATCGGTGAGCTTCGGGACCTCGGCCTCACACCCATCCTGCTCACGGGAGACAACACCGCGGTCGCCGAGCGGATCGCCGACGAGGTCGGCATCTCCCGCGTCGTGGCGGAGGTCCTGCCCGGCCAGAAGGTCGACGTGGTGCGCGAACTGCAGAGCGCGGGCGGCACCGTGGCGATGGTCGGCGACGGCGTCAACGACGCGCCCGCGCTGGCCCAGGCCGACCTCGGGCTCTCGATGGGCACGGGGACCGACGCCGCGATCGAGGCCTCCGACATCACCCTCGTCCGCGGCGACCTGCGCAGTTCGGTCGACGCCATCCGCCTGTCCCGGAAGACCCTCCGGACCATCAAGACCAACCTGTTCTGGGCCTTCGCATACAACACGGCGGCCATTCCGCTGGCCGCGTTCGGACTGTTGAACCCAATGCTGGCCGGGGCCGCCATGGCGCTCTCCAGCGTGTTCGTCGTCTCCAACAGCCTGCGCCTGCGGCGGTTCAGGAGCGTGAGCGCAGCACCCTCCTGAGCGGGGAGCCCTCCGGCGCTGTCGCGGTGATCGGCTCCCGCCGTCAGGTGGTCGCCATCGCCTGCCGATAGAGCGGGGACGGATGTGACCAGCCCATGGAGGGGTCGGTATGACAGGCGCAGGGATGCGCGTCGCACGACGCGTGGTGTTCGTGGTCGCCGCACTCTTCGGAACGGCCGGGGTCGCGGGCGCCACACCGATCCCGCTGAGCGACGTGCGGGGTGCGGCGCCCGTCCGGCACGCCACACCGCTCGGGAGCAGCGACGGGACGTGGACGGCCACGATGCGCCGGAAGACCGTCGCACGCGCCGAACCCTCCGCATCCGGCCGCGTGGTCGCCCGCCTCGATCGGCGCGGCGCGAACAGCACGCGCCACACGGTGATGGCGACCGGTGCGTTCCGCGACGGCCGCGGTGTCGAATGGGTCCGCGTGCAGCTCATCACACGCCCCAACGAGAGCACCGGCTGGGTCCGCGCCCGTGACGTCGCGGTGCGGCGGTCCGCCCTTCGGATCGAGGTGCATCTCACGTCGCGCCGCCTGATCCTGATGCGCGGAGACGACCCGATCCGCACCTTCCGCGCCGGGATCGGCCGCGGTCCGACCCCCACCCCGACCGGCACCTTCGCCGTCTGGGACGTGTGGCCCACCCCGGCCGACCTGCGCGGTGTGTACGGCAGCCACGTGATCGCCCTGAACGCGCACTCCCGCGTCCTCCGCTCGTTCATGGGGGGCGACGCCCGCATCGGCATCCACGGAGGCGGCGGTATCGGCCGGGTCGGTCGGCCGTCGAGCAACGGGTGCGTGATCCTGGCACCGGATGCACTCGCCTACATCGCGAAGCACGTGGGCGGCGGGACCAGGGTCACGATCACGAACGACTGAGGCACCGCCGGGCGTCGCGGCATGATGGGAGGGGCTTCGGGCGGCGGATCGTGTCGTCCGTGATGGAGGAGGCAGATCATGACCGCATCCGGCGTGCCCACGGTCGTCCTGAACGACGGCACCGACATCCCCGTCATCGGGCTCGGCACGTACCTCGTGAAGGGCGACCGCGGCGTGGAGACGATGGTCGGCGCCCTGCGGAACGGCTACCGGCTGCTCGACTCCGCGGTGAGCTACGAGAACGAGGACGCGGTGGGCGAGGCGGTCCGGCGATCCGGGATCCCGCGCGACGAGATCCGGGTCACGTCCAAGCTCCCGGGCAGATATCACCGATACGACCTCGCGATCGCCTCCGTCGAGGACTCGCTGCACCGGACGGGGCTCGACCACCTCGATCTGTACCTCATCCACTGGCCGAATCCGTCACGTGACCGCTACGTGGAGGCCTGGACCGCCCTCATCGAGGCCCGCTCGCGGGGACTGGTGCGCTCGATCGGCGTCTCGAACTTCCTCCCGGAGCACATCGACCGCCTTGTCCGCGAGACGGGCGTCATCCCCGCCGTGAATCAGGTCGAACTCCACCCGTACCTTCCCCAGGGCGAGCAGCGTGAGTACGACGCCGGACGCGGGATCGTGACGCAGGCGTGGAGTCCGCTGGGACGTGACCGGGGCCTTCTGGACGATCCCGTGATCGGAGCTGTCGCCGAGCGCACGGGATACACGCGTGGCCAGGTGGTCCTGCGATGGGATCTGCAGATCGGCGTGGCCCCCGTGCCCAAGGCGGCCACGTCGTCCCGCCAGATCGAGAATCTCTCGGTCATCGACATCGTGCTCTCCGACGAGGACATGGCCGACCTGGCGACCCTGGCGCGCCCGGACGGGCGGTTGTGGGGTGAGGATCCGCGGGTGCGCGAACAGGACTGACCGCTCGCGCCGGCCGGACCGGCGAGGGCCCGATCGACGCCCGGACCGGCTCGGTGCCGCGGTCGAGCGGACGGCCACCGCGCCCAACCGGCATCGTGACGGGTCATACGGCGACGACCGCCGCCGATCACCGGCGGGGACCCGGGCGCTGCCCCCGGATCCCGCCGTACCGTCACCTACCTCTGAGCAGGCCTCCGAGCATGTCCATCAGGCCGCCTCCGCCCGACTTCCCGCCGACCAGTCCTCCGAGGATGTCGGTGAGGCCGCCTCCGGACGATCCTCCGGAGCCGCCACGCATCCGCTTCGCGAGATAGCCCATCACGATCGGCGCGAGGAGCGGCATGAGCTTCTTGACCATCCCGCTGTCGATCCCGCCCAGTCCGCTGAGCTGCTGGGTCACCTGATCGCGGTTGTCCCCGAACACGTGCTGGACGATCTTCTGCCCGTCGTCCGTGTCGACGTCGTCGATGTTGACGCCGCCCTCGAGGAGAGCGCCGTCATGCTTCTGCAGTGCGTTCTGCAGCGACTCCGCACCCGCGGCGTCCTGGGCGTTCGCCCCCATGCCGCCGGCGAGCGCGGGGATCACGGCGGCGACGGCGGCCTGCGCCGTCGCCGCGTCGACACCCAGCTGCTGCGCGATCTGGTCGATGGGAAGCCCGCCGATGAGATCGTCGAGGTCCGTCATGGCCTCACCTCCGTACCGCCTGTGGTCGTGGTATCCCGCTGCCGTACCGACTGTGGTCGGCGCGCGCAGGATCATCCTGCCGGACGGTGCCCGACGGCGTCATGGTGCGGCGATGGCGAGACGGCTCCGCGTGAGGCCTCGGTCTCACGCGCCATACGGGCTCGTCCTCCGCACCGGGTCGGGGGGGCCGCACGACCGCGTAGGTGGCGAAGCTTCGCTCACCGCCTCATCCGGTATTCCTGAACGAGCAGATTTTCGCTGGTTCTCCTCCAGCGCTTATTTCTCACCTGACACACATCGCCTGATCATTTCTGACACATCGGCCGCCGATGCGATCCCGACTCCGAAGAACCGTCGAGCCAACTCCGCCCCGCGTCGGCCGCAGCCCGGCGAACGACCGGGTCTCCGGGGGCACAGCGGATTGCGCACCCGCCCATCGGTTCGGCGGGGCGAATACTGTCTCTCAATCTCTGCTTCAGAGTGAGAGTCTTCCACTCTTACCTGGTAATCACGATTTATCGATGGTCGTGGCGCTCGAAACGGGAAGCGTTGCGGCCTGGTCACGGGTGGGCGGATTGGGTCCGTCTCGTCCCGGATCCGGTCCGTGGTGAACCATCGGTGACCGTTCTCCCCGACCTTTTCGGTGGTGCTCACCGGCCAGGGAACGCTCACTGCGAATTATCCACGGCTTCTCTGTCACCTGTTGGATATCAATAGTGACTATCCACAGGCGGTGGACAAGTGCTGGGGACAACCCACCATGCCATCGCTGGCGACACGTCACTCGGAGCAGACAACCGGTGACTGCGACGCAGGCGCGGCGACGATGACTGCTTCGCCCCGATCGCGCGGAGTCCTTCCGCGCTGTCCACCGCCGGAACACCTCCCCCGCGGACGGTCACTCCTCGGCCTGATCTCCGCTCAGCATCCGGTACATCCGCTCGAGGAGCTGTGTCTGTTCCAGCTGACAGGTGAGCAGTTCGTCGACGCGCCCCTCGACGCTCGTGATGCGGTCCGCCTGTGTCTCCTCACCGCGCATCTCATGGAGGCCGGCCGCGTCCTCGGGCGCGCGTCCGGCGTGAAAGGGCTCCCCCACGCCCAGGATCAGCCAGTCGAGAGAGACCCCGGTGAGCTCGTGCAGGCGCTGAAGGATGTCGGCCCGCGGGATGCCGTCGGTCTCCCACGCCTTCAGGGTGGCCGTGCTGATCCCCACCTGGTAGGCGAGGTGATCGCGACTCAGATGGCGATCGGGGCCCCGCCCGGGCAGCGTCGCGCGGAACTCGCGCAGGCGCCGGGCCGATGCGGTCGGGTCAGGCATCCGCCACCCCCGACCGGGGCGATCGGTCCGCATGGCGGGTCACGGGTGCACCCGACGCGGTCGCATGGCAACACCGGATGGCCAGATCCCGCAACATGCACCTCCCTCGCCTCGGCGACGTCCCCGCAGGATACGGCGTGGACCGCCGAACGGTCATCGCGTCCCTCCGGTGCGGCCGGCGCCGCCGCTCCGCACGGACCGGCCGGCACGTCGTTCGACGATTGGAAACCTTCACAGAGGGAACATTCGCGCGGGTGGCCGTCAACCCCTTCCCCGTGGCCTCGGGCGACGGCATCGGAGATCCACGCGGCACGGACCGGGTCCATCGCTGAAGACCACGTACCCGGCACCCGGTGTCCACTCGAGCCGGAGTGCGAGCAACCCGGAGAGCGCCGTTCAGCAGGGGGCTCACCCGCTCGGCACCTGAGACGTGGACGTCGCGTGCCCGGTACGGAACGCCCGCTCGCCGCGTGCGAGGCGGACGTCGGCGCGCACCTTTTCGCTATACATAAAAAATCCAGTTGGTTTTATGGAAATTAACCTCGGAGGTCGTATGGGGCGGAAGGGCGAAGGGCAGTGGGCGACCGGGAGTCGGGAACCGCTCAACGACACAGAGCGGCTCAAGCGCGAGGACGACGGGTTGAACGTCCGTCAGCGCATAATCGAGCGGTACTCGAAGGAGGGCTTCGACGCGATCCATCCCGACGATCTGCGCGGACGCTTCCGGTGGTGGGGCCTCTACACCCAGCGAAAGGCCGGGGCCACCGGCGACGTGGAGGAGGTCGAAGACTCACACTTCATGATGCGCGTGCGCATCCCCGGTGGACGCGTCACCAGCGAGCAGCTGCGTGTCATCGCGGACATCTCGCGGCGCCACGGCCAGGACTTCGCCGATGTCACCGACCGCGCGAACGTGCAGTTCCACTGGATCCGCATCGAGGACATCCCGGCGATCTGGGATGCGCTCGAGGCCGTCGGGCTGAGTTCGGCCGAGGCCTGCGGGGATGTTCCGCGAACCACCATCGGCTGCCCACTGGCCGGTGTCGACGCCCGCGAGCTGATCGATGCCACGCCCTTCGTCGAGGAGATCGAGCGCCGCTTCGTGGGCGACCCCCGTTTCTCGAACCTCCCGCGCAAGTACAAGACCTCCGTGTCGGGGTGTGCCGACCACTGTGCGGAGCACGAGATCAACGACATCTCCTTCGTCGGGGTGCGCCACGCGGACGGGCGGGTCGGCTTCGACCTGTGGGTCGGCGGCGGCCTCGGCCCCGCACCCCGGATGGCCCAGCGCCTCGGCGTGTTCGTACCGCCGGAGCGGGTCGTCGAGGTGTGGGAGGGCGTGACGAGCGTCTTCCGCGACCATGGATTCCGCGGTACGCGCAACTACAACCGCTTCAAGTTCCTGGTGGGCGAGGTCGGGCCGGAGCGCATCCGCGAGGTCCTCGAGACAGAGTACCTGGCGGAGCCGTTGGAGGACGGACCGGCGGCGGAGGCGTCGCCGACCGCCCAGCGCGATCACGTCGGCATCGTGCGGCAGGCCGACGGGCGGGTCTATGTGGGCGCCGCCCCGCGCGCCGGGCGTACCTCGGGACCGGAGCTCGCGCGGGTCGCCGATCTCGCCGACGAGTACGGGTCGGGTCAGATCCGCTTCACCACGCAGCAGAAGGTCGTCATCATCGATGTCGATCCCTCCCGTGCGGAGGAGCTGGCCGATCACCTGGAGGCGCTCGACCTGCAGGTGCGCCCCACCGAGCTGCGGCGCGGCGCGATGGCGTGCACCGGCATCGAGTTCTGCAAGATCGCCGTCACCGAGACGAAGAACCGCACCGATCGCCTCATCCGTGAGATCGAGGAGCGGATCCCGGAGTTCGACCAGCCGCTGCGCATCCACATGAACGGCTGCCCCAACTCGTGCGCGCGCGTCCAGCTGGCGGACATCGGCCTCCTCGGCTCGCTGGTCCCGGGTCCGGACGGCGAACGCGTGCCCGGCTACCAGGTGCTGGTGGGCGGCCACCTGGGTCCCGACGCGGAGTTCGGCCGACGGCCGAAGGGCGTCCGCGTGCCGTCGGACCGCCTGGAGGACTACATCGAGGACGTGCTGCGCCGCTTCCTCGACACCCGGGAGCCCGACGAGCCGTTCCACGTGTGGAGCAGCCGCGCCGAGCCCGAGTGGCTGCAGCTGGCCGATCCGGCGCTGGTCTGATGGGCGATTCCATGGGATCGGGCATATGGGGTGCGTCACCGGTGGATGCGGGGCGTCGCCGGACCCCGAAGGACAGGGTGGTGTCCTTCTTGAGGCGTCCGGTGGCCGGCCAGGGGCGGGCGGGTGGACCGGGAACGCATCCGCGCCTCCAGGGACACGCACCACGCCACGAGACCGGGGCATCAACCATCTCATGAGCTCGTCCACGCCGGGAACGCGCGCGCAGCCGTTCTTCTGCCCGTATTGCGGCGAGGAGGACCTCCGTCCGGAGGCTCCTCCCGCCACGCACCACTGCCCCGACTGCAACCGCCGCTTCACCCTGCGGTTCGTCGGGATCGGGTCCGCTCCGGCGGAAGCGTCCTCCCAATGACGGCGGCCTCTGACGAACGCGGAGAACCATCGCCTGCAACGGTCCATGAACGACGAAAGCCCCGCATCTGCGGAGCTTTCGGTATGGGCGATACTGGGCTCGAACCAGTGACCCCCAGCTTGTCGAGCTGGTGCTCTCCCAACTGAGCTAATCGCCCCTTTCGGGGTCCAACCGAGGCGGCAGTCTAGCAGTCCCGCGAGGTCGGGATCCCCCCGCCTTGGTAGGTTCTCTGCGGTGAGCGCCCCGGACCCCCTCTACGACGTCGGCATCGCCGGTGCCGGGCAGTTGGCGCGCATGACCTGCCTCGCGGCATGGCCCCTTCAGATCCGCGTCGCTGTGCTGGGACACCCCGGCGAACCGGCCGCAGGCGTGGCCCACGGGCTGGTGGAGGGAGACTGGAACGACCCGGACGCGGTGCGCCGCCTGGGTGAGGTCTCACGGGTCGTGACCCTCGAGAACGAGTTCGTCCCCGCCGACGCCCTCGCCGCGGTGGAGGCGGCCGGCACCCCCGTGCGGCCGGGCTCCGCGTCGGTGCGCATCGTGCAAGACAAGGCCCGCCAGAAGCAGCTCCTCAAAGATCACGATCTGCCCGTACCGCGGTTCGAGGTCGCCGAGACGGCCGACGACCTCGTCGCCATCGGCCGGACGCTGGGCTTTCCGCTCATGATGAAGGCACGGACTCTCGGCTACGACGGCTACGGCAACGCCACATGCCGTGACATCGATGAGGCCCGCGACGCCTTCCCGCGCCTGGACCGGGGCGAGGGCGTGCTCGTGGAGGAGTTCATGCCCTTCCGACGCGAGCTGGCGGTCATGGTGGCGCGTCGTCCCGGCGGCCAGCAGGTGATCCCGTACCCCGTCACCGAGACCCGGCAGCAGGACCACGTCTGCCACGAGGTCCTCGTCCCCGCACCCATCGATCCCCGTGTCGCCGAGATCGCCGAGGACATCGCCGTGGCCGCCACGCGTGCCGCCGACGCGATCGGCGTGATGGGCGTCGAGATGTTCGAGGCGGAGGACGGCTCGATCACCATCAACGAGCTGGCGCCACGCCCCCACAACACGGGCCACTACACCATCGAGGCCTGCGAGACCTCGCAGTTCGAGAACCACCTGCGCGGGGTCCTCGACCTGCCGCTCGGATCGGTCACCATGCGCCGGCCGGTCGCGGTCATGGTGAACCTCCTGGGAACACGTCAGGGTCCGTCCGACCCCAGTGTGACCGACGCGCTCGCCGTTCCCGGTGCGCACCTCCACCTGTACGACAAGGCGGAGAACCGCGTCCGGCGGAAGATGGGGCACGTCACGGCGCTGGGCACCACCATCGAGGACGCGCTCATGCGCGCCCGCAAGGCGGCATCGGAGGTCGCATTGTGAGCACACCGCTCGTCGGCATCGTCATGGGCAGCGACAGCGACCTGCGCGTGATGGCGGCCGCCAGGGAGGTCCTCGACCATCTCGGGGTGCCGAACGAGATCCACGTCGTCTCGGCGCATCGCATGCCCCACCGCATGATCGCCTACGGCACGGAGGCCGCCGATCGCGGGCTCCGCGTCATCATCGCCGGAGCCGGAGGCGCCGCCCACCTGCCGGGGATGCTGGCGGCCACCACCGTCATCCCGGTCATCGGCGTCCCCGTCCGTGCCACCGCCCTCGACGGGATGGACTCGCTGCTCTCGATCGTGCAGATGCCGCGCGGTGTCCCGGTGGCGACGGTCGCGATCGACAACGCGCAGAACGCGGGCCTTCTGGCCGCACAGATCCTGGCCACGTCCGACGACGGACTCGCCGCCCGGCTGCGTGCGCACCGCGACGAGATCCGCCGGATGGCCGAGGCGGCCGACGCGGGGCTGGAGGACCACCTGCGCGAACAGGAGTAGGCCGGCCATCGACGGTTCCGGACCCGTGCCGTCTGCCACGCAGTCGTCGCGCACACGGCCCGGCGTCGCACCGCACCGCCCCCCACGTCCGTCCGCCCGGGCCCGACGTCGCAAACTGTCCGTTTGCAGGTATTTTCGCCACATGGAGAAGCCCCGGTATGCACCTTTGGCCATGTGGCACATCCGTCCCCACAGTGGGCCCATGTAGAACTTCCCCTATCGCAGGACAGGGGCGCACGCGCCCACGCAGGCAGACAACCGGATCGCCCACCAGAGGGAAGGCCGGTGAAGGAGGAACACCGCATGCCATCCAAACGTCAACCGAACGTGCTCGCCGCACGCTGGAGCCCCAACGGCGCCAGTGTCGACACGGTTGATCTGACCGCGCCGGAGGCAACGATCTTCGGCGACGACGTCTTCGGTGCCGCCGCCCAGCGCCGGCACCTGTCGAAGGACATGTACAAGGCGCTGCAGCGCACCATCAAGCGTGGCGAGAGGCTCGACCCGTCGATCGCCAACGCGGTCGCCCAGGCCATGCAGGAATGGGCGATGGGCAAGGGCGCGACCCACTACACCCACTGGTTCCAGCCGCTCACGGGCTCGACCGCGGAGAAGCACGACTCCTTCTTCAACCCGGTCGGAGACGGCACGGCCATCGCCGAGTTCAGCGGCAAGGAGCTGATCCAGGGCGAACCGGACGCGTCCAGTTTCCCCACCGGCGGTATCCGGGCGACGTTCGAGGCCCGCGGCTACACGGCCTGGGACCCCACCAGCCCGGCCTTCATCCTCCGCAACCCCAACGGGGCCTATCTCTGCATCCCGACGGCGTTCGCCTCGTGGACCGGTGAGGCCCTCGACAACAAGATCCCGCTCCTGCGGTCCATTGACGCGCTCGCGTCGGCCGCCCTCCGTGCGCTCCGCCTGTTCGGTGACACCGAGACGCAGCGGGTCTTCACGACGATCGGCCCGGAGCAGGAGTACTTCCTCGTCGAGGAGCAGTACTACTACGAGCGCCCCGACCTCATCACCACGGGCCGCACCCTCTTCGGCGCCAAGCCCCCGCGCGGCCACGAGATGGACGACCACTACTTCGGATCCATTCCGGAGCGCGTGCTGGCATACATGCTGGAGGTCGAGGACACCCTGGCCCGCCTGGGCGTCCCCATCAAGACCCGCCACAACGAGGTCGCCCCGAACCAGTATGAGGTGGCACCCGTCTACGAGGGCACCAACGTGGGTTCGGACCACCAGCAGCTCTCCATGCAGGTGCTCCAGAACGTCGCGCCCCGCTACGGGTTCGTGTGCCTCCTGCACGAGAAGCCGTTCGCCGGCGTCAACGGGTCCGGCAAGCACAACAACTGGTCCATCGGCACCGACACGGGGATGAACCTCCTCGACCCGGGCGACAACCCGTTCGAGAACGAGCTCTTCCTCTTCTTCGCGACCGCGGTCATCCAGGCGGTCAACAAGCACCAGGGCCTGCTGCGTGCCACGGTCGCCAGCGCGGGCCAGGATCACCGGCTCGGCGCCAACGAGGCACCGCCGGCCATCATCTCGGTCTTCCTCGGCTCGGAGCTCGAGAGCGTCTTCGACAAGCTCGCGGGCGGCAAGGGCGGAGCCACGACCCCGGAGTCCGTGCTGGGTCTCGGAACCCCGGTGCTCCCCCACCTCGCCCTCGACTCGGGTGACCGCAACCGGACCAGCCCGTTCGCGTTCACCGGCAACAAGTTCGAGTTCCGCGCGCTCGGCTCCAACCAGTCGCCGAGCCTCCCCAACACGGTGCTCAACACCATCGTCGCGGAGGCCGTCGACGACCTGGTCGACAAGCTCGAGAAGGCGATGGAGGGCGGCAAGCACGTCGACGACGTCCTCGCCGGTGTCCTCGGCAAGAGCTACAAGGCCAACCGGAAGGTGGTCTTCGACGGCGACGGGTACAGCGAGGAATGGCACCAGGAGGCGGAGAAGCGCGGCCTCAAGAACCTGCGCACCACCCCCGACGCCCTTCCCGAGCTCATCTCGAAGCCGTCCATCCAGGTCTTCTCACGCTACGGAGTCCTGAACACGCGTGAGATCGAGGCGCGCTACGACGTGCTGGTCGAGCAGTACACGATGACGCTCAACATCGAGGCGGAGACCGCCGCCACGATCGCACGCACGATCCTGCTTCCGGCCGCCGTCCGATACCTGGGTGAGCTCAAGAACGCCGGCATCGAGGAGCTCGTGTCCGAGCTGGACGGCCTCGTGTCGGAGTTCGTACCCGCCATCAAGGACCTCGAGCAGGCGAACATCGACCACCCGCCGGACCTTCCCCTCATCCGGCACGCTGAGTACATGCGCGACTCGGTCCTCCCCGCCATGAGCGAGGTGCGGGAGATCGCCGACAGGCTGGAGAAGATCGTCGCCGACGACCTGTGGCCGCTGCCGAAGTACAGCGAGATCCTCTTCATCAAGTAACCCCCACGCCTTCGTTCGGGTCCCCCCCTTCACCGACCGCAGGCGCCCCCAAGAGAACGGCCCCCTCCGAACCACGGTGGCGGGCCGTTTCTCATTTCGGGCGTTCGCCGCTCATCGCGCCACGCCCGGTCCGGCCGCACCCCACCGGAGCGGGCCCGCACCCTCTGTCCGACGCCGTAACCGCCCCGGAGATCCGGCCGTCAGTCGCGCTCGCTGGAGCGACGCGCACGGACCAGCCCGTAGTACACGCCGCCCCCGAAGATCCCGACGACGACCGCTCCCAGCAGGACGGCCACGGGCACGACGAGGGTCCAGAACACGCCGATGAGGACGAGCGCCACCACGAAGGCGGACAGAGCGGCGATCACCCACGAGCGGTTCATGGAGGCCATCCTGACAGACGCGGGCCCCGGCTCACGGTGGCTGCGTACCCCGTCCGCATCGCGGGCGAGATACTGCCGGTCAGAGGCGACGACCGGATTCGAACCGGTGAATAACGGTTTTGCAGACCGCCGCGTTAGCCAGCTTCGCCACGTCGCCTTGGGCACGCCCGGTATTTCGGGGCGGGAGAGCGGATGAAGGGACTCGAACCCTCGACCTTCTGCATGGCAAGCAGACGCTCTAGCCAACTGAGCTACATCCGCGAAGCTGGGGGAGTATACCGCAACGCTCGAGCGCCGTGCGGCCCGTCGGCGGGCGGGGTCCCCCGCCGGCGATCCCGGTACGACGTGCACGGACGCCGTGCGCTCCGCGGCTCCCTGTCCGGAGCCACCCGATGGACGCGCGATCCCGGCCCGGCCGACGCCCCACCCCTCCCACCGGCGGCCCTTGCGCGTGCCGCGTGGGCTACGCGACGCGACCGAGGAAGGCAGCGATCGTGGCCAGTGAGGCCTCCGACTCCGGGTGGAGATGGGCCCTGCGCCAGAAGCCGTGCTCGACCTCGGGGTGGTGGTCCACGGTGACCTCGCCACCCGCCGCGGCGATGCGCCGCGCCAGTTCCTCGTTCTCACCGCGGAGGTAGTCGCGTCCCGCCGTGACCACGAGCACCGGGGGAAGCGTCCCCAGGTCCGGGGAGTCGATGGGGCTCACCTCGGGATCGGCTGGGGCGACGCCGTCACCGAGATAGCGCTCCCAGTACCACTGCGCGTCGGCGACCGCATTCCGGTGCTCCGGCGCGGTCGACACGAACCGGAGGCGCGGATCGACGAACGGATAGACGAACACGGCCGCGGCGAAGCGCCCCGGATGACGCAGTGCGAGGACGAGGGCCAGCTTCGCGCCCGCGCTGTCGCCGATGACGACGGCGGGTGTGGTGGGCAGATTCCATGTGGGCCCGTCCTCGCCCAACCACCGGAGGACGCCCTCCATGTCCTGGACGGCCGCCGGATGGCGGTGCTCCGGCGAACGGCGGTAGTCCACGGCGACGACCGCCCAGCCGGTCCGGTTGGCCAGACGCCGCATGTGGGCGTCGTGCGTGTCGAGATCGCCGAAGACGAAACCGCCGCCGTGCGCGAAGAGCATGGTGCCCCGCGGCGCCCGCGGCGCGTAGATGCGGCAGGGAACGCCGGCATCCACGTCCATCACGCGATCGACGGGTTCACGCTCGTGTCCCGCGGCGTCGTCCGCCATGGCACGGCGGACGGCCTCCACGTCGGGCGGCCGGTGCGCCGGGTCGCTCACCGGCTCACCGCGATCGCCGGTCCGTGCCGCCCCCGCACGGCATCACCCCTCACGGAGCGGGTCCCCGATTCGGGGATCGGAGCCGTACCGGTTCTCGCCGGTGATCCCCGGGGTGGCGAGCCAGAAGATCATGACGAGGAGGCCGACGACCGGGATCACACCGATCAGCTGCCACCAGCCGCTGCGACCGGTGTCGTGGAGCCGCCGCGCCGTCACCGCGAGGGTGGGGCATGCGGCGACGACCGTGTACGCGAGCTGCGACAGGCCGATCTCGTACGGTCCGGAGGCGATCAGCGGGAGTCCGGCGGCCCGATCGATGATCGAGAAGAACAGCGAGGCGACCAGGCTCCACAGGAAGAAGAGCCAGAACTCCTGTCGGTACGCCCGACCCGAGAAGGTCGCGTATCGCCGAAACGCTCTGATGTACCACTGCACGCCGTGCATCCCCCCTTGATTCTTCCGACGGAAAGCTACGCCCTCACACCGGGCGAATGCGGCCGGGACGCCTGTCGCGGCGTACCGCGGCTTCGATCGCATCGGCCCCGCACGCCTCCCGCCCGTCCGCCGCGCGTCGTCGCCTCAGTCGGCCGGGCCCCGCCAGGGGTCTGTGGAGCCGCCCGCCAGGCGGATCGGCACGCCCAGAACGTCGGCGTTGGCGCCGACCCATCGGCGAAGGCATTCCGACTCGACGGCCCCGTGCGCCGCGCAGATGAGTGCCATCTCCCCGGCCCGGTCGGCATCGTGATACTTGAGGTCACCGGTGATGTAGACGTCGGCACCCGCCTCGCGGGCGTCGTCGATGATCGACCCTCCGCTCCCGGTGCAGACGGCCGCGGTGGTCATCCGCCGGTCGCGATCACCCGCGACGCCCGTGACCGCACCCGTGCCGAACGCGTCGGCGGCTCGCGCGACCAGATCGCCGAGCGTCGCGTCGACCCGTCCGATGCGTCCCAGGCCGATCGGCGAATGCGGCTCCGCCTCACGCAGGGGGCGCGTCCCGTCCATCCCCATGAGAGCCGCCATGATGTCGTTGAGGCCCCCGCGCGCGGAATCCAGGTTCGTGTGCGCCGCGACGATCGCGATCCGCGCCCGCGCGGCCCGCAGCACGAGACGCCCGACCGGGTCCGAGTCGACCACGCGGGTGATCGACGGGAAGACGACGGGGTGATGCGTCAGAATGACGTTACTGCCGATCCGTTCGGCCTCGTCGATCACGTGATCACGCAGATCGAGCGCCGCGACGACGCCGCTGACGGGTGCCGAACGCTCCCCGACGAGAAGCCCGACGTTGTCCCACTCCTCCGCACGCCAGAACGGGGCGAGGTCGTTGAGGCGATCCAGAAGATCGCGCACCGCGGGCTCATCGGACCGGCTCGATTGCGTCACTCGTTCCCCTCAACGGCTCGTTCGACCAGATGTGCGGGCATGGCCTCGTACTTGAGGAACTCCATGGCATAGTCGCCGCGTCCGCCGGTCATCGACCGGAGGTCCGGCGCGTACGAGAGCATCTCGGCCATCGGGACCTCGGCCCGCACCACCTGATTATGCCCCTTCGCCTCCATTCCGAGCGGACGGCCCCGCCGCCCGGAGAGGTCGCCCATGACGTCGCCGACCGCGTCGTCCGGCACGGTCACGGTGACGCTCATGACGGGCTCGAGCAGCACGGACCCGGCGGCGGCGAGGGCCTCCCGCATGGCCAGTGAGCCGGCGATGCGGAACGCCATCTCGGACGAGTCGACCGAGTGGTGCTTGCCGTCGTACACGGTGACGCGCACGTCGACGACGGGGAAGCTGCCGACGGTCCCCTCGGCCAGCGCGTCCCGCACGCCCTTCTCGACGGCGGGGATGAACTGGCGCGGGATGGCGCCTCCGACGACCGCATCCACGAACTCGAAGCCGGTGCCCGGAGGGAGCGGTTCGACGCGGATGCGGCAGTCGGCGAACTGACCGTGTCCACCGCTCTGTTTCCTGTGCTTGCCCTGGGCCTCCGCGAGACGCGTGACGGTCTCGTGGTAGGGGACGTGCGGACGGTGCAGGTCGACCTCAACGCCGAAGCGCCGGGCCATGCGGTCGAGCACCGCCTCGACGTGCATCTGGGAGAGGCCACCCACGATGAGGTCGCCCGTCTCGTCGTCGCGATGGAGGTCGAGGGACGGATCCTCCTCCTGAAGGCGCCGCAGCGCGGCCACCACCTTGTCGTCATCCCCCTGCTTTCGGGGGGTGATCCAGAAGGTCATCACCGGCGGCGGGACGGAGATCGGACGCAGCACGAAGCGTGCGTCCCCGGTCGTGAGGACGTCGCCCGTGGTGACGTCCTTGAGCTTGGCCACGGCTCCGATCCCCCCCGGCCCGAGCTCGTTGACGGGTTCGTGGTCCTTTCCCTGCATGCGCATGAGGGTGCCCACGCGTTCGCGGTTGCCCGTACGGGTGTCGGTCACCGCCGTGTCGGACGCGAGCGCCCCCGAGATCACCCGGAACATGTTGACCTTGCCGCTGAACGGGTCGGCGACGGTCTTGAACACGTAGACGACGGCCGGGCCGTCATCGGTGAGCGGGATCGCCACCTCGTCGCCGCTGTCCACGTCCACGCCGGTCCACGGGCCGAGCTCGGGTGGTGACGGAAGCTCGTCCACGATCGCGTCGAGGATCCGATCCGCCCCGAACCCGGCCCGTCCCCCCGCGGCGCAGAGAACCGGGAAGACGCTGCGGCCCAGGATGCCGGTGTGGATGGCGTGCACCAGCTCGTCGTGCGTGATGGGCTCCCCGGCGAGGTACTTCTCGATGAGCGCGTCGTCCGCCTCGGCCACGATGTCCATCAGACGTTCGCGCGCCACCTGCGCGCGTTCGAGGTAGTCCTCCGGGATCTCCCCGACCGTGCCGTTGGGCCCATCGGTGTACATGGTCGCGTTCATGTCGATGAGGTCGATCACCCCGGCGATGTCCGGGCCGGACCCGATCGGGATCTCGACCGGTATGCACCCCGGCGACATCTCGCGCAGCCCGTCCATGACGGCATCCATGTCGGCCCGTTCGCGGTCGAGCATGTTGATGACGACGGCCCGGGCGAGCCCCGCCTCCTCGCACCGCTCCCAGAGGCGTTCGGTCATGACCTCCACGCCCTCCTGTGCGTTGACCACCATGAGCGCGCAGTCCGAGGCCCGGATGGCCGTGAGGGCGTCGGCCATGAAGGACGACTCCCCGGGACTGTCGATGAGGGTGATGTCGACGTCGCGCCACAGGAGATGGCAGAGCGACGAGGTCATGCTCATCCCGCGGCGCTGCTCCTCCTCGTCGAAGTCGGTGACCGTGCTCCCCTCGGCGACGGATCCCATCCGTCCGGTCGCACCCGCCGCGTGGAGCATGGCCTCGACCAGGCTCGTCTTACCCGAACCGCGGTGGCCGAGGACGGCGACGTTGCGGATCGAAGCCGAGTCGATGTGCGCCATGGTCATGCCTTTCGCGTTCGGGGGTCCCTAGATGAGTGGTGCCACGGAGGCGTGGATGTGGGGCGCGTTCCCGGTGGATGCGGGGCGTCGCCGGACACCGACGGTCAGGGTGGTGTCCTTTCCGAGGTGTCCGGTGGCGCATCCGCGCCATCGGGGGCACGCACCACGCCGCGATCTCCGTGGCACTAGTCATCTAGGTCCGTGTTACCCCCCACGTTCCGGGGGGAAACATCACGGCAGACGGCCGTCAGACGGTGCGCCGGTAATCGCCGCCGACGTCGAAGAGCGCCTCCGTGACCTGGCCGAGGGAGCACACGCGTGCGGCGTCCATCAGGACCCCGAACGTGTTCTCACCGGCAAGCGCCGCCTCTGTCAGCCGGGTGAGGGCGGCCTGTGCGGCGTCGGCGTGTGTGTCCCGGAACGCCCGGACCCGCTCCAGCTGGGAGCGGCGCTCCTCGTCCGTCGCCCGCGCCAGGGGGATCATCGCAGGATCGGCGCCCTCGTCGGGCACCGCGGGCAGGAACGTGTTCACACCGACGATCGGGAGCGACCCGTCGTGCTTCCTCACCTCGTAGGCCATCGACTCGTCCTGGATGCGTCCCCGCTGGTATCCCGTCTCCATCGCGCCGAGCACGCCCCCGCGCGAGGTGATGCGATCGAACTCGTCGAGCACCGCCGCCTCGACCAGGTCCGTCAGCTCATCGATGATGAAGGCGCCCTGCATCGGGTTCTCGTTCATGGCCAGGCCCCACTCCCGGTTGATGACGAGCTGGATGGCGAGCGCTCGGCGGACGGACTCCTCCGACGGAGTGGTGACGGCCTCGTCGTAGGCGTTGGTGTGGAGGGAGTTCGCGTTGTCGTAGACGGCGGTCAGGGCCTGCAGCGTGGTGCGGATGTCGTTGAACGCCATCTCCTGCGCGTGCAGCGAGCGCCCCGACGTCTGCACGTGGTACTTCAGCCGCTGTGCACGCTCACCGGCGCCGTAGTGGTCGCGCAGCGCGATCGCCCAGATGCGCCGCGCGACCCGGCCGATCACCGAGTACTCGGGGTCCATGCCGCTTGAGAAGAAGAACGACAGGCTCGGTGCGAAGTCGTCCACGTGCATGCCCCGCGCGAGGTACGCCTCCACATAGGTGAACGCGTTGGCCAGGGTGAACGCGAGCTGCGTGACGGGGTTCGCCCCCGCCTCGGCGATGTGGTACCCCGAGATGGAGACGGAGTAGAAGTTGCGCACTCCCCGCTGGATGAACCACTCCTGCACGTCGGCCATCATCCGGAGCCCGAACTCCGTGGAGAACAGGCAGGTGTTCTGCCCCTGGTCCTCCTTCAGGATGTCCGCCTGCACCGTGCCACGCACCGTGGCGAGGGCCTCCGTCGTCAGTGACGCGCGCTCCTCGTCCGACGGGTCACGCCCCTCGCGCGCGACGAAGGCGTCGACGGCCTGATCGATCGCGGTGTTCAGGAAGAAGGCGAGAACCGTGGGCGCCGGCCCGTTGATCGTCATCGAGACGCTCGTACTGGGCGCCAGGAGGTCAAAGCCGTCGTAGAGCACCCGCATGTCGTCGAGCGTGGCGACGCTGACCCCCGAGGTCCCGACCTTGCCGTAGACGTCGGGGCGCGGGTCGGGGTCCCGCCCGTACAGCGTCACCGAGTCGAACGCGGTGGAGAGGCGTGTGGCCCTGCTGCCGGCGGCGAGTATGTGGAAGCGCCGGTTGGTACGGTGAGGATCACCCTCCCCCGCGAACATCCGCGCCGGCTCCTCGTCGTCGCGACGGAAAGGAAACACGCCGGCGGTGAACGGGAATCGCCCCGGGAGGTTCTCGGAGCGCCAGAAGCGGACCAGGTCCCCGTGGTCGTCGAGACGGGGTATGGCGACGCGCGGGATGCGGGTTCCGGACGGCGACGTGTGCGCGAACGGCGCCGTCGCATCGCCGCCCTCCGAGCGATCAGGGTCGTCGGACGTGTAGAGGGCCACCACCTCGTGCCACCCGGCGATCTGGTCGCGCACGTCGCCGGGAAGCTCACGACGCACCGCCTCGAGCAGCCGGCTCACGCCCTCGGCATCCTCGCCATGGGCGACGAGGTCGTCGTGCGCGGCCGCCAGCCGCTGGACGCGCCGCGCGGCGTCCGCCAGGCGGTCGGTGTCGGCGTGATACGCCCGAACGACCCCGCTGATCTCCGACAGGTAGCGCTCGCGATCCACGGGAACGACATGGTGGACACCGGATGACCGGCGCACGTGCACGGACGGGACGCCCCCGCCCGAGGGGCGAAGCCCGTGATCGACGAGGACGCCCCGCAGGTGGTGGTAGAGCCCCGTCACCCCGTCGTCGTTGAAGGCGGCCGCACGGGTGCCGAAGACCGGCATCGCATCGGGCCCCTCGCCGAACGCCTCACGATTCCGCATGAGCTGGCGCGCCACGTCGCGCAGCGCGTCCTCGGCGCCGCGGCGTTCGAACTTGTTGACGGCGACCGCGTCGGCGAAGTCGAGCATGTCGATCTTCTCGAGCTGCGACGACGCACCGAACTCCGGGGTCATCACGTAGAGCGACGCATCGACGTGGGGGACGATCGCGGCGTCTCCCTGTCCGATTCCGGGCGTCTCGATGATCACGAGGTCGAATCCCCCGGCGCGTATCACCGTCATGACGTCGGCGAACCCGTCGGGGAGCTCGTGCGCCCCGCGGGTCGAGAGGGAGCGGAAGAAGACCCGGTCGCCGTCGAGCGCGTTCATCCGGATGCGGTCGCCGAGGAGCGCGCCACCTCCGCGGCGCCGGCTGGGGTCGACCGCGATGACCGCGATGCGGAGCGCATCGTCGTCATCGCGGCGGAACCGGCGGATGAGCTCGTCCGTCAGGGACGACTTGCCGGATCCGCCCGTCCCGGTGATGCCGAGGACAGGCGGCCGGAGCTCGTCCGCGTGGATGCGCAGGAGATCCATCTCATCGTCGTGCAGCCGGCCTCCCTCGGCGCCGGTGACGGCCCGGGAGAGCGCCGTCCGGTCGCCGCCGATGACGTCGACGGCCCGCGCCGGACGCTCGGTCCACAGGTCGTGGTCGCCGGCGGCGACCACGGAGTTGACCATGCCCGCGATCCCCATCCGCATGCCGTCGTCCGGCGAGAAGATCGTGACACCCGACCGGCCCAGCCGTTCGATCTCCTCGGGCACGATGACGCCCCCGCCCCCGCCCACCACCCGCACGTGCTCCATGCCGCGTTCCCGCAACGCGGCGACGAGGTACTCGAAGTACTCGATGTGCCCCCCCTGGTACGAGGACACGGCGGCGACGTGCACGTCCTCGTCGACGACGGCGTCGACGACCTCCCTGACGGAGCGGTTGTGCCCCAGGTGGATGACCTCGCACCCCTGGCTCTGAAAGGTGCGCCGCATGACGTTGATCGCCGCATCGTGCCCGTCGAAGAGGCTCGACGCCGTGACGATGCGGACGTGATGCTGAGGGATGTGGAGTGCGTTCATCGGGTCTCGTACCGGAGTGATCATTTGATATCCAATAGTTGGACGTCCATGCATTATGCCACCTGTGATCCCTGGCCGTTCCGCACACGGGCCGTCCAGACAGGAACCCTCCGCCGCCCGTCGCATCGGGCGATGCGGCGTCAGACGGGATCGCCCTCCGTCTCGCGCACCCGATCGAGGAGTGTGCTCAACGCCGACACCTCGTCGGCGGTGAGCCCGAGGCCGGCGAAGACCTCCTCGTTCAGCCCCGCCGTCGCCTCTTCGACCACCACACGGCCCTGAGGCGTTATCGATGCGAGGACGATGCGGCGATCCTCCGGATCATGACGCCGTTCGACGAAGCCCTGCCGCTCGAGCCGGGTCACGGCGCTCGTCACGCTGGTGGGATGGACCTGCAGGAGCGAACCCAGTCGCGCCATGGGCATCGCACCCGATCGGGTGAAGGCGAGCACGCGAAGCGTCTCGTAGCGGGCGAAGGTCAGGTCCCACGGCCGCAGCACCACGGTGATCCGCTCCATGAGGAGCTGCTGGGCGCGCACGAGCGCGGTGACCATCGCCATGCCGTCGGCGGCGTGGGCCCAGCCGTGCCGGATCCACTGGTTGCGGGCCTCTGCGATCGGGTCACGATCAGCGCTCATCGCCGAAAGCCCACGACCGACCCGCCCGGCGCATCTCGACATCCCCGCAGCGGCGTCATCCGAGGACTCCTGACGGGAGCGACGCTATTCCACGGAAATCGCGGCGTGGTGCACGCACCCCACATCCACGCTTCCGTGGAATCAACCATCTAGTCGTCGCTCAGCTTGCCCCGCAGGCGGAGGACGGCCTTGGTGTGCAGCTGGCTGACGCGACTCTCGGTGACACCGAGGACCTCACCGATCTCGCGGAGCGTCAGACCTTCGTAGTAGTACAGCGACACGACGATCTTCTCGCGCTCGGGCAGCCCCGCGATGGCGTCGGCCAGCGTGATGCGGGTCTCGGTCTCGCCCATGGCGGCGGCGGGGTCGCTGGACGCGCTGTCGCCGATGGTGTCGATGAGCGCGATGGTCTCGTTGCCGCTCGATCCGCTCCACACCTCGTCGAGCGCGACGAGCGACGAGTTGGCGATCTGGGTGAGGTTGTCCTGGAACTCGCGGACGGTGACCCCCAGGGCCTTCGCCATCTCCTCGTCCGTCGGGGCGCGGTGCAGCTTGTGCTCCAGGGCCACCGACGTGCGCTCGATCTCTCGGGCGCGGGCGCGGACGGAGCGCGGGACCCAGTCCATCGACCGGAGCTCGTCGATGATGGCGCCCTTGATGCGGGTGACCGCGTAGGTCTCGAACTTGATGCGGCGCTTCAGGTCGAAGCGCTCGACCGCGTTGATGAGTCCGAGGAGACCGTACGAGATGAGGTCGGCCTCGTCGACGTGCGAGGGGAGTGCGGCGCTCATACGGCCGGCCACGTACTTGACGAGCGGCGCGTAGTTGAGGATCAGCTGATCCCGCGCGTTCTGGTCGGCGTATTCCTTGTACCGCCGCCACAGTGACTGGACGTCGCGGTCGGAGAGCTTCGCTCCCCCTGAAGTGTCGATCCCCATACCGGGCACACTCTACCCACCGCTACCCGTCCCCGTCATCCTCCCTGGGACGTGACGGAGCGATGGCCGCGGCATCGAGACTGCTGAGCACTCCGATCGCCACCCCGAAGGCCGCCCGCGCGGACTGTGACGCGTCTCCACGGTCGAGGGTGACGGTAACGGCGACGACACCGGCGAACCAGACGAGTGCGCGACCGAACCTGCCCAGGTACACCTGTCCGAGACCGGCGACGAGAAGGCTGAGGACCACGGCCTTCGTGCGCGGCGGCCAGCTTCGGATCCACCGGATCACGAGGCGTCCACCCGCGTGCCCTGCTCGGCCCAGGCGACCTCCCCGGCGAACGCCCGGCGCGCCGCCTCGAGGGTCGCCGGACGGTCGTGCTCGGGGTAGCAGTGGGTCAGCAGGAGGCGCCGCACGCCGGCGGCCGCCGCGACGGCGCCGGCGTCCGCCCCCGACATGTGGACGGTGTCGTCCGGCTCGTCGACGCCGTCGCCGCACTCGGCGATGAGGACTCCCCCGCCCCGCGCGAGCTCTGCCAGCTCGTCGTTTCGCCGGCAGTCCGCTCCGTAGGTGACCGAACGGCCGCCGTGGGCGACGCGGACGGCGAAGGTGGGATGGCTGTGGGGCACCTCGCGGAACGTCAGGTCCGCCTCGCCGACGGTCCGCGTGTCGTGCGGTGGTGCGAGAACGTCGAACGCGAAGCACTCGTCCCAGCCCTCCGCACCGGCGAACCCCACCAGCCGGTCGCGCAGACCGGGCGGCCCGATCACCCGGAGGCGGCGTCCTCTGCCCGGCCCCCAGTGCATGTGGATGCGCAGGGCGAACAGATCGACGCAGTGGTCGGCGTGGAGATGGCTGATCACGAGGGCGTCGAGATCCTCCGGGGCGACATGCTCCTGAAGAGCGTTCAACGCACCCGCGCCGAGGTCGCAGCAGAGGCGCGTCCGTCCTGCCCCGATCAGGTATGCGCTCTGGATCTCGCCGGGACGGGAGTAGGCCGCACCCACGCCGATCGGGGTGACCCAGAGATCACCCATCCGCGCCTCTGCGTCCGCTGCTGCCGGTGGTGTCCCGATCCATGCCGCGGAGTCTAAGGAGCCCACGGGGGCGGCGTGGTATACAGGTCACATGTGGAGACGACTGAGCGTCCTGGGATGTGTTGCCGCCGCCCTGACCCTGGTGGGTTGCGGTGGATCCGACAGGGACCTCACCGAGAACCGGACGCCGGACCAGATCCTCACCGACGCCCAGGGCGCCTCCGCCGGCCAGACCCAGTTCCGCTTCACCGTGAGCGGATCCGGGAAGGGAAGCGTCGCACCGGGGCCGCGGACGCCGTCGATGGTCGTCCAGACGCTCGCCGGGGGCATCGAGGCGTCCGGGCAGGGCATGGTGAACGACCGCGACGCGGCGGTCGACTTCGACGCGAAGCTGGCGCAGCTGCCCTCCGTGCAGGGGAACGTGACGAAGGTGGACGGCCGGGTCTTCGTGGGCCTCCTGGGGACCGACTACCGCGTCGACGTTCCCGAGGAGCAGGTGCGGGTGGCGCGCCCGGGGCTCATTCCGTCGGGCCTTCTCATGTGGATAACGTCCCCGCGACTCGAGGGCCGCGAGGAGATCGACGGGGTCGAGACCGTGCACATGACCGGCGAGGTCGACCTCGACGTGGTGAGCCGCGACACCCTGTACGCCCTCGCGCGGCTGCCGAACTCGACGGTGACACCCGACGAGATCCGTCGCTCCATCCCCGAGGTGCGCCGCGCGCTGACCGAGCGTTCCGTCGAGATGTGGATCGGAACCACCGACCTGCTGCCGCGGCGCGTGCTGGTGAACCTGCGGTTCGACGGTCGCGTCACCGCGGTCCCGGAGCTCTCGAAGGGAGAGTTCCAGTTCGACGTCCGGTTCACCTCGTTCGGTGAGGCCGTCACGATCGTGGAGCCGTCCACCGACCGGGTCCTGGACCCGGACTCGGCGGGATCGCTCCTGGGCTGACCGCCGAGAACCGCGCGGACCCCTACTCGGTCGTCCCGAGGCTCCCGTCCAGCCGGCCGATCTCGGCCACGTTGCGGAGGTCGAACTCCTCGTCGCCGTCCGGCGATTCCAGGAACGCCGTCAGGATCTCGCCACCCAGTGCGTCGGACGTGAGCCGGAGCGACATCACCAGCACGTTCGCGTGGTTGTAGCGGCGTGCCATGCGCGCCGTCTCCGCGTCCGCACAGAGCGCCGCCCGGACCCCCGGCACCTTGTTCGCCGCGATCGAGGCGCCGGTGCCCGTCCAGCAGAAGAGCACCCCCAGATCGGGCGGACCCGATGCGACGCCCCGCCCCACCTGTGCGCCCACGGAGGCCCACTCGTCGTCTCCGCCGGCGAGCGGACCGACGAGGTCCACCGTGTGCCCCGCCGCCTCGAGATCGGCCACCACACGATCGGTGAGCGTGGTGCGCTCGTCGGATCCGACCACGATTCGCATACGACCACTCTAGTGCGGGTAGCCGACCGTTACGTCCAGCGGGCACCGAGCGGAGGTCACAGGACCCGCAAACCCGGGGACATCGGGGGTTTGGGGCAGAAACCCTTCGCCAGATGGTTGATTCCATGGGATCGTGGATGTGGGGTGCGTCACCGGTGGATGCGGGGCGCCGGCGGGCGCCGAAGGGCATGCTGGTCGCCTGTTCGAGTCGCCCGGTGGCGCATCCGCGCCACCGGGGACACGCACCACGCCGCGAGACCGTGGAATCAATCATCGGGATGGTTGGTTCCATGGGATCGTGGATGTGGGGTGCGTCACCGGTGGATGCGGGGCGCCGGCGGGCGCCGAAGGGCATGCTGGTCGCCTGTTCGAGTCGCCCGGTGGCGCATCCGCGCCGCCGGGGGCGTGCACCACGCCGCGAGACCGTGGAATCAATCATCTAAGGTGAATGGATGATCATCCGAGCCGGAACATTCGGACCCGTCGCCACCAACACGTACGTCGTCGCCACCGAGCAGGGGGGCGATGCCATGATCGTCGACCCGGCCGCCGGAAGCGAACCCTGGGTGCGCGAGACCCTCTCCCGCCTGGACGCCACACCGGTCCGCGTGCTGAACACCCACGGCCACTGGGACCACGTCGTCGAGAACCACGTCTGGGAGAACGAGGGTCTTCCGGTCTGGGTGAGCTCGGCGGACGCCGACTGGCTGGAGGCACCGGCACCGTTCAACCCGGCGCTGTTCGGATTCCCGCCCCCCACTCTCGGCGTCATCCCCGCCCGGCTGCTGGACGAGGGCGACACCGTGGACCTGGGAGCCGTCACCTTCACCATGCTCGCCACGCCCGGCCACTCCCCGGGCTGCATGGTCGCGTACGACGCCGACTCGGGCGTGGCCATCGTGGGCGACCTCGTGTTCGCCCAGGGCATCGGCCGCACCGACTTCCCGCGCAGCGACCCCGCGGCCATGATGCGCAGCCTCGAGCGCGTGTTCGCCGAGATCCCCGGCGAGACGCTCATCTTCCCCGGCCACGGCCCGTGGAACGTCACCCTCGAGTCGGCAGAACCCTTCGCCAGGATGTTCATGTGAGCCTGACACGCGAATCCGTTGTCGACGCCCTGCGCGGCGTCCTCGATCCGGAGCTCCACCGGAGCATCGTCGACCTGGGAATGGTGGGCGATGTGACGGTCGACGGTGATCGCGTCGCCGTCACCATCAAGCTGACCGTCGCCGGGTGCCCGCTGAAGGCCGAGATCCAGCGGCGCGTGGCGGATGCCGTGTCCCCCCTCCCCGGCGTCGGAACGCTGCACGTCGGTCTCGACACCATGACCCCCGAGGAGCGCGAGGGGGTACGCGGCGGACTCATCGGCAAAGAGCACCGCGGCTCGCCCTTCGCGGAGGGCGCCCGCACCCAGGTCATCCTGATCGCGTCCGGCAAGGGCGGCGTCGGCAAGTCGAGCGTCACCGCGAACCTCGCCGCCGCCCTCGCGTCGCGCGGGAACACCGTGGGGCTCCTCGACGCGGACGTGTACGGGTATTCCATCCCCCGCATGATGGGGACGAACCGCACACCGGTCATGCTGGACGACGACCTCATCCTCCCCGTGGAGGCGCACGGGGTCCGGATCATGTCCGTGGGCTTCATGGCGAGCGACGACCAGCCGGTCATCTGGCGCGGCCCCATGCTGCACAAGGCGCTCACCAGCTTCGTCACCGAGGTCTTCTGGGACGACCCGGACTACCTGCTCGTCGACCTCCCGCCCGGCACCGGTGACGTCAGCCTCTCGCTCGCCAATCTCGCACCGACCGCGCGGATGCTCATCGTGACCACCCCGCAGCTCGCCGCCCAGCGGGTGGCCAAGCGTGCCGCGACCATGGCGTCCCGCGTGAACATCGACGTCATCGGCGTCGTCGAGAACATGAGCTGGTTCGAGGCACCCGACACCGGCGTCCGCTACGAGATCCTGTCCGGCGGCGGAGGCGCCTCATTGGCGCAGGAACTGCGGGTCCCGCTCCTCGGACAGATCCCCCTCGAGTCGGATGTGGCCCGCGCGGGCGACGACGGAACCCCCCTGGTGCTCTCGCGGCCCGGGTCTCCGGCCGCCCTGGCTCTGGATGAGGTGGCCGCCGCCATCGTGCGTGTCGCACCCGTGCCCGTCGCCGCATAGCCGGAGCCGTCCCGGGTGATGACGCCCTCCGCGAACGGCGTTCAGGACGCGGCCGGACGGACGTGGCGCGGGTCACAGGGCGATCTCGTCCTGAGGGCACCCGCATGGCGTTGCCCACCACGGATCCGGGTATCCCGGCGAGGCCCTGCTATTCAGCGTCCTCCTTGGGCCACCGCATCCGGATGGTGAGCTCGACCTCACGCCGATGCTGAAGCAGGTCGACCGTGACGTCGACCGGATCGACGATGACGGTCGGCGGATGCGATTCGTCGTATGCCAGTTCGAGGGAGCCCGCGGCCACCTGATCGGCGAGACTTCGCAGCTGATCGGCAACGAGCGAGTGCGTCGCCCGCTCCCTGATGTCGAACACGTAGTGCGCCATTTTCTTGCGTCCTTTGTCGATCTGCTGGCCCCGATGATGCCACTCCGCGCGGTCAGGCGGGCCGCGCCTCACTGTCCGGAGATGAGGCCGGTACTTGTGGCAGCCTCGTCCGCGGCTCGAACCGCCGACGTTTCAGATCATGGCACTCGGCGTATGCTCAGCTCGTGCAGGGGCTCGAGGCGTCGATCAGGGAGATCGGGAAGGCGTTGTCGGACGCATACCCGTCCGTGATCCGGCATCCGGTCCGCACCGTCGACCAGCGGATGATGCAGCTGGTCACCGACCGGCCCGACGTACGGGCCGCGCTCTTCCGCTTCGTCGACGCGACCCCGGCCTGCCGCACGCCCGAGGAGCTCACCGAACACCTGACCGCCCTGCTCGGGGAAGTCGAGGACCCTCCGGTCGTCGTCCGGGCCCCGGAGGCACTCGGCCGCGTGCGCGTCGGCGAGAAGCTCGTCGGCAGCGTTGCCGCCGCCGGTGTGAAACACCTGGCGCAGCGCTTCATCGTCGGGGAGTCTCCGCGCACCGCATCCGGTCACCTGGCGAAGCTGTGGCGCGACGGCGCGAGCGCGACGCTCGACCTGCTGGGCGAGGCGACCGTCACCCAGGACGAGGCGGACCACTACGCCGCGCGCTGTGCCGACGCGATCACCACGTTCGCCGGGATCGTGCCCGCATGGCCCGCCCGGCCCGCCCTGGAGCGAGACTTCGCCGGCCCGATCCCACGTGCGAACGTCTCGGTCAAGGTCTCGGCGCTCACGCCCCTGATCCGGTCGCAGGCCCCTGAGCTCGGCGCCGACGACGCCGCCCGCCGTCTGGTTCCGCTCCTCCACCAGGCCCGCGACGCCGGCGTCCATCTGCACATCGACATGGAGTCGGTCGACACGCTCGAGACGACGATGCACCTGGTGCTCGACCTGCTCGCCGAACCGGGGTTCCGGGACGGACCGTCCGCCGGGGTCGTCATCCAGGCGTATCTGCGCGAGTCACCCGCGCTCGTCGACCGCGTACTGGAGTGGGTGCGGTCGAATCCGCGGACCGTGCCGCTCACGATCCGTCTCGTGAAAGGTGCGTACTGGGACCACGAGGTCGCCGAGGCCCGCCAGCGGGGCTGGGTCCCGCCGGTGTTCACCGAGAAGGCCGACAGTGACCGGAACTTCGAGCACCTGACCCGGACGCTGATCGACGCCCGCCCCGGTGTACGGCTGGGCGTCGCGTCCCACAACCTGCGGTCCGTGTCACACGCGATCGCGTACAACCGGCTCACCGGCGGCCAGGACGCCGACATCGAGATCCAGGTGCTGCAGGGACTCGGCGACGATCTGACGGACGCGCTCACGGCGCACGGGATCCGCACCCGCGTCTACTGCCCGGTCGGGGATCTGGTCATGGGAATGGCCTACCTGGTGCGGCGCCTGCTCGAGAACACCGCGAGCACGTCGGTCCTGGCCGCGCACGGCCGGGGCGTGCCGATCGATCAGCTGCTCACGGCTCCGTGAGCGCGTTCGTCAACGAGCCCATCCTGGAACTGCGCCGCGAGCGTAACCGCAGGGCGCTCGTCGACGCACTCGCCCGCCTCGACGCAACGCTCCCGCGGTCCGTGCCGCTACTGGTCGGATCCGACCGGGGCGCCGCCGAGGGCATCGACTCGACCGACCCGGGCCACCCCGATCGGCTCGTGGCGACCGCCGGAGTGGCGAGCGCGGCGGACGTCGACGCGGCGGTGGCCCGTGCCGCCCGCGCCCAGCCGGAGTGGGCGCACCGGACGCCGGAGGATCGCGCCGACGCGCTCCGCCGCGCGGCGCGCCTGATCCGCGCCGAGCGTCACACCAACGCGGCGATCCAGGTGCGGGAGTGCGCCAAGCCCTGGCCCGAGGCCGACGCCGACGTCTGCGAGGCGATCGACCACATCGAGTACGCGGTCCTGCAGGCGCTGGCGCTCGCCGCGGGCCGAGCGCTCATGCAGCTACCCGGCGAACGGAACACCCTGCGCTACCGCCCGAGGGGCGTCACGGCCGCCATCGCACCGTGGAACTTCCCGCTCGCGATCCCGGCCGGCCTGGTGGCGACCGCGCTCGCCACCGGGAACGCGGTCATCCTGAAGCCCGCCGAGCAGGCGCCGCTCTCGGGCCACCGGCTCGTCGATGCGTTCCGCCGTGGTGGCGTACCCGACGACGTCATCCAGCTCCTGCCCGGTGAGGGCGCGACCGGCGCCGCCCTCGTAGCGCACCCCGGCGTCCACACGATCGCATTCACCGGATCCGAACCGGTCGGGCTCTCCATCATCCGCACCGCCGCGGAGACCCCGGACGGGCAGCGTCACGTCAAGCGTGTCGTCGCCGAGATGGGGGGCAAGAACGCGATCATCGTCGACTCGGACGCCGATCTGGACCAGGTCGTACCGGAGGTCATCAGGTCGGCTTTCGCCTTCGCCGGCCAGAAGTGCTCCGCCGCGGCGCGCCTGCTCGTCCACGAAGCGGTCGCTCCGACGCTCCTGGGACGGTTGAGGGGGGCGGTCGAGTCGCTGCGCGTCGGCCAGGCGGATGATTTCTCGATCGATGTGCCCGCGGTCATCGATCGGGCGGCCCAGGAACGGGTTCTCGCGGCGATCGCGACGGGCGCCCGCCAGGGACGCATCGGCGCGCAGCAGGATGTGGTCCCGAGCACCGGGTGGTTCTGTCCGCCGACGGTCGTCACCGACCTGCCGCCCGGATCGTCGCTCGTGACCGAGGAGATCTTCGGACCCGTTCTGACCTCTGAGGCCGTCGTGAGCGTCGACGCCGCACTCGACATCGTGGACGCCTCGCGGTTCGCACTGACCGGTGGAATCTTCACGCGAAACCCAAGGGTCATCGACAGGGTGATCGACCGCTCCCCCGTCGGGAACCTCTACGTCAACCGACAGGTCACGGGTGCCGTCGTCGCACGCCAGCCGTTCGGCGGGAACCGCCGCTCCGGCATCGGCGCGAAGGTCGGCGGCCCGGACTACGCGCTCCATTTCGTCGAGCCGCAGGTCGTGACCGAGAGCACACTTCGCCACGGCCTCGTGATGGAATAGACCGCCCCGACCGCCGGAGACCTCCGATGCGGGCGGCTCGCTGATCGCGACGGGAACCCGGCACCTCGATCGGGAGACGGGACGACGATCCGGCCGCGCCTCGCTCCTCACGCTCTACCCACCACCCTGTGTCCATCCTCTCCGGCATCACTGGCATCCTGGCGGGACGCACCCCGGCGAAAGGCGATCCATGTTCCGCACGAGTCTCACCCTGCTCCTGGCCGGATCCATCGGTCTGCTCGCCGCATGCGGCGGTGACGACGCGACCACCCGGACCGGCGGGCCCCCGGCGACGAACGCCTCCACGACCGCGACGGCGCCGGGAGCGGGCATCGCGCTCCGTCCGGTGGTCGCGGGTCTCGACTCACCCGTTCAGACCCTCTCCGTACCGGGGGCCGACGACGAGCTGTGGGTGCTCGAACGCCGTGGGACCATCCGCGCGATCCGCGACGGTCGGGCGGCCTCGGACCCGGTCCTGGACATCTCGTCGCGGGTGCGAAGCGACGGGCAGGAGCAGGGGCTGCTCTCCCTCGCCTTCCACCCCGACTTCGCGTCCAGGCCGTTGGTCTACATCCACAACTCGGACCCCGACGGCAACACCCTCGTGGCCGAGCACCGCGTGTTCGACGGCGCCATCGACCCGGAGCCCACCCGCACGCTGCTCACCGTCGAGCAGCCGTACTCGAACCACAACGGCGGCAGCCTCGCCTTCGGCCCGGACGGGCTCCTCTACCTCGGGCTGGGTGACGGCGGAAGCGCGGACGACCCGGAGAACCGTGCCCAGAACATGGACTCGCGGCTGGGGAAGCTGCTTCGCGTCGACGTCGACGCCGCAGGAGCCGAGCCGCGCTGGCGGATCGCGGCACTCGGTCTCCGCAACCCCTGGCGGTTCTCCTTCGACCCGGACACCGGGAGCGCCTGGATCGCCGATGTCGGCCAGAACGCGGTGGAAGAGATCAACGTGTTCCCGCAGGGCTCGCGCCTTCTGAACTACGGGTGGAAGGCGAAGGAGGGCACGCGCGACGCCGCCGGCCCGTCGGTGCTGAACGACGTCGGCGAGCTCACGGACCCCGTCGCCGAGTACACCCACGCGGACGGCTGCTCCATCACCGGGGGCGCTGTGGTCCGCGACCAGGGTATCCCCGCGCTGGACGGTCGTTTCCTCTACACCGACTTCTGCAGCGGAACCGTGTGGAGCGTCGCCGCCGACGGCGACCGCACGCCGCGCACGGAGTCCGTCAGCCTGACCCAGCCGGTCTCCATCGATGCGTCCGGGCAGGGACGCGTCTTCGTGACGTCCCTCGACGGGACCGTGCAGGAGGTCGTGGCCGCCGGCTCGCCGGGATGACGTTCGCGGGCGTCGGCAGCGAACCGCACCTCCTCCGACCGGCGTTGCCACCGCACCGGTGCCGGCGGCGCCGGCGTCACGACCGGCGTCCATCGCCCGGCAGGACAGGAACCGCGTTCCACCGTCGTGACGGGCGGTCTCGGTCCGGACGCGGCGTTCGTCGCGAACGCCGGATTTCGTTCGCACGCGAATCTGTCGTTCGGACGCGAATCACGTGTTAGGGTCCCCTACCGATCCGGGGGTGCGTCTGCCTCCGCCCGTCCGGAACGCCGCCACCGCCACTCGCTGCCCGGCGTCCGGGTGATGTCGTAAAACGGCAACGACCGTTACCGAAATAGGTTAGGGTCACCTAACAATTGGGTCGAGTGGCGACATCGCCCCTCCCCTTTTCAACTCGGAACGACGGAGGAGCTGGGGTTGAGGAAGAACGTTGGTAACAGGAGACGGGTCGGCGCTCTCGCCGTGCTCGCCGGAACCGGCCTCGCGCTGAGCGCGGGTGTGGCCGTACCGAACACGAACTCCGGCAGTGGCCAGGCGGTCACGCCGCTCAGCGTCGGCGAGAGTGACCAGTACCAGGACAGCGCGATCGGGCCGGACGGAAGCGTCTATCACGTCGGGTACGTCGACTCGGCCGCCGTCGTGGACCGGGTGGTCGCACTGACGAAGACGAAGGCCGACGGAACGCTGGACACCAGCTTCGGCATCGGTGGCATCGTGACCAAGAACTTCCGTTCCGGACCGTTCCAGGCGGGACCGGTGGGCAACGCACCGACGGGCACCAGCGAGAGCGGCCGTGCCGTCGTCGTCCAGGAGGACGGCAAGATCATCGTGGTCGCACACGCCGAGACGCCCGCCGACTCCGGCAAGGACAACCTCAGCGACAACGACATCTACGTCTCGCGGTTCAACCCGGACGGTACGCTCGATACGGCTTACGGGACCAACGGGGTCCTTCGCATCGACCTGAGCGACGGCATCCGCGCCACGGGAATCCGCGCCGACCAGGCCTACGGTGCTGCGATCCGGCCCGACGGCCGCCTCGTGATCTTCGCCTCCAAGGGCACCGACTCGGGTGACCCGACGCGCGCCTTCTCCGACCTCGCCATCATCTCGGTAACGACGGCCGGCGCGCTGGACGCCACCTACGGCGACGCCGGCGTCGCCGTCGGAGGAGCCCCGGACATCGATGAGAACCCGCGTCACGGCCTGGTGGAGGCCGACGGCAAGCTCATCATCGCCGGATACGGTGGCAACCCGCAGCGGCCGATCCTCTTCCGGACGCTGGCCGACGGAACCCCCGACCCGACATTCGGAACCAACGGTTCGGCCAACGTCCCCCTCCCGCCCTCGACCGGGCGCGCCGAGGCGTACGCGATGGTCCCGCAGGGCGACAAGTACGTGATCGCCGCCTACGGTGCCCGCGCCGAGTCGTCCGGCAACACGGACGCGATCCTCTACCGCATCAACCAGAACGGTACGTGGGACACCACGTTCGGACCCGCCGCCCAGGGCGGGCTGGTCTCATTCGACGGTGGTGTCGGCAACGGCGCCGACCGCTTCCGCAACGTCGCCGGCCTGCCGGACGGCCGCTTTGTGGCGGTCGGAGCCACCGCCACCCAGGCGGCACCCGAAATCACCTCGGGCCTCATCGCCGTGTTCAAGGCCGACGGGACGTTCGACACGTCGGTCGGTGACAACGGCATCATCAAGGTCGACTTCGGCGGTAACGGCGACCACCTCTGGGGTCTCGCGGTCAACGGGCTGAAGGTCACCGCAAGCGGCCTTCTGGGCGGGGGCGCGGTGCCCAAGCGCAACGATGCCGCCCTCGCATGGCTGGACCTGACGCCCAAGGCCGACCCGCCGGCACCGCCCGCACCACCCGCCGAGCAGCCCCCGGCCCCGAAGCCAGCCGCACCGAAGGCCAGGACGGCCGGCAAGGTGGCGGTCTCCTGCCAGCGCATCGGCGCCAAGAAGACGATCGTCCGCTGCACGGTCACCCAGGCCAACGTCGGCAAGGGTCGGGCGCGCGTCATCGTCGCCCGTAACGGATACAAGACGCTGTCGCAGTTCGCACCGGTCTCGGCGAAGGGCAAGAGCATCGTCACGTTCCGCGCCGTGCGTCGCCCGGGTTCGTACACCGTGGCGCTCCGGCTTCCGACGCCCCACGGCAACATCCAGGCCGTCTCGCGGAAGGTCACCGTGCGATGACCGGTCGACCCACTCTCGTGTGCCGTCCCCCGAGGCGGCACGCGAGGAGGGTCATCACCGCCATCGCGGCGGTGACGGCCTTCCTCGCGGGGCAGGGTGTCGCCACCGCCGACATCCAGGTCAACGATCCCAGCAACCCCGGGGTTTCGGTGACGTTCGTCGGGATCCACTCGATGGAGTTCGTACCCGGACAGGTCCTGGAGCTACGCGGTTCGGGGTTCTTCCCGATCAACCCCGGCACCGGGAATCCGCTCGTCGCGATCAAGCCATACGACGTCGACCGCGCGGAATGGGGCCACGGCGGTGACGATGCCAGGACGCCCGACGCGATCTCCAATCACGAGGCGCTCATCTGGTTCGAAGTCCATCGGAACACCGGTCAGTGGTCGGGTCACGTCGTCGTTCCGTCGGACATCACTCCCGAGGGGCCGCTCATGGGTCCTGACGCCGGCACGCACTGGCTGAGGATCCTCTCCGGTGCGTTCGCAACCGACAGCCCGTTCCCGAACTCGGGGAGCGTCACGGTTCCGATCACCTACAAGATCCCGTTCACGATCCGTGAGGACCTGAAACTCGGCCTCACCGGCCCGTCCGGCTTCCAGACGGGTACGAGGTTCCGTGCGGGAGCACAGCTCACACCGCAGTCCACCGTGCTGCCGCCGAACTCCGCGGTGACCGCGACGCTGAACGGCACACCCATCACGGTGACCGTCGCCGGCCAGGCTCCCGGGACCCCGCTCGTAACCGATGCAGCCGGTGCCCTCCCGGCGACCGCACGCGTCAACCTGCCGGTCGGCGTGGCACCGGGCACGTACACGGTGGCCGTGACCGCGGGAGGGGAATCCGTCCAGAGGACGATCATCGTCACCCCACCGCCGACGGTCACGCTGACCACCCCGACCGCCCACCCCGGTGGATCCTTCTCGTTCCAGGGGCAGAGCTACATCGGTGTCGGGGGAACGGGTCAGAAGGTGGCGATCGTCGTCAACGAGCAGGTGCTCGGCTGCGTCCAGGCAGCTCCCAATGGCAGCTTCACCGGATCCGCGACCCTGCCGCCCACCACCGCGCTCGGCACCGTGAGCGTTCGGTTCAACGCCGGGACGTCCTGCGTGCAGGGCGGGCCGGTGAACGATCTGCCCGGCTTCAGCTTCCCCACCACGCTGACCGTCACCGATCCACCACCGCCGCCTGCCGATCCGCCACCCCCGCCGCCTCCGCCGGCCAAGAAGCCGCCGGTGAAGGCACCCAACCTGACGCGGGCGAGGCTGAACGCGAAGACGAACCGGCTCACGCTCACGCTGGCCGGACGTACGGCGCCAAAGACGCTGGTCCTTGTCCGGACGACCACACGGGTCCGCGTCACACCCAAGGGCAAGCCGCGGGTCGTCGTGCTGGCGACCGTCCGGTCGAACCGTGTGGGTGCGGTCCAGATGACGCTCACCAAGGATGGCAAGGCGCTGATGAAGCGCTTCAAGCGCATCAAGGTGACCGTGAGGATCACCGCGCCCGGTCGCGTGATGACCAACCGGCAGATCCTTCTGACACGCCCGTAGGTCCGGTCATCACCTGTCCACGTGTCCGTCGTGGACACGTGGACAGGTGACGGCGCCCCGTCGCAGCGACGGTCCGGACGATGGGAGAGGGCGTCTTCGCACGCCGGGCGGCCCGTCGAGCCGCGTACTGCGTGTGCGCACCGCTCCTGCGGTTCGGCCACAACGGGAGCCACGGACTCCCCAAGAGCGTCCGGACACCTGTCATCGCGCGTCGATCCCCATGCGGGTGCCCCCGACATGACACGGCACCCGTGACCGACGCCGGCGGGCGGGATCGTCCCGTGTATCGTCCGGACGCGTTCGCGGCCGGCCCCTCCACGCGTCGAGAGCCGTGCACGACCCAATCGAAAACGGTGAGCCGGGAAGTCTGGTCGGCGAAGAAGGTGTTCACCGATGCCTCGACCATATGACGATCGCCCGCGCATCTTCTCGCCGTCCCGATGGACCCACGGCCGGACGTTCCGCGAGATCCTCCGCATGGAGACGACGGGCGGCCTCCTGGTTCTCATCGCCGCGACGATCGCGCTCGTCTGGGCCAACCTCCCGTGGAGCGATGTCTACGAGAGCGTCCGTACAACACGGGTGGGGCCGGACTCCCTCAACCTCGGTCCGCTGGAGTTCCACCTCGGGCTGACGGTGGCACAGTGGTCGGCGGACCTCTTGCTCGCGGTCTTCTTCTTCGTCGCCGGCATCGAGGTGAAGCGGGAGTTCACCCAGGGAGACCTGCGCGATCCACGCCGCGCGGTCGTTCCGATCGCGGCCACGATCGGGGGGGTGGTCCTCCCCGCCCTGCTCTACCTCACGATCACCGCCGGTGATACGACGGCCAGGAGCGGATGGGCGATTCCCACGGCGACCGACATCGCGTTCGCCCTGGCAGTTCTCGCCGTGGTGGGATCGCACCTGCCCTCGTCGCTCCGCGCCTTCCTCCTCACGCTCGCGGTCATCGATGACCTCATCGCGATCACGATCATCGCCATCTTCTTCAGTTCGGACATCGGCCTTGCATGGCTTGGTGCCGCGCTGGTCCCCATCGCCCTGTTCTCCGTCGTGGCACGCGGCCGGCGGCGCTGGTGGTGGCTGCTCCCGGTGCTCGGGATCGTTGCATGGCTCTTCGTCCACGAGGCGGGCGTCCACGCGACGGTCGCCGGAGTCCTGCTGGGGCTGACCCTGCCGGGCTCACGACGCAGGATCGACGGCGTACGCGAAGAGACGTCGGTGGGTGAGGTCATCGGGCATACGGTGCAGCCGTTCTCGGCGGGCATCGCGGTTCCGGTCTTCGCCGTCTTCGCGGCGGGTGTGACCGTGACCGGCGGAGGTCTCGGATCGGCGGCCGGCGACGCCGTGGTTCTGGGTCTCGTGCTCGCACTGGTATTGGGCAAGAGCATCGGCATCGCCGGTGGCGCATGGCTGGCGGCACGGTTCACGCGTGCGAGGCTCGACGAGCGTCTGTCATGGACGGACGTGATCGGCGTGGCGTTCGTGGCGGGCGTGGGATTCACCGTGTCGCTGCTCATCTCCGAGCTCGCCTTCGGCACGGGGACCGACCGCACGAACCACGCACGCATCGGCGTCCTGGCCGGATCGCTCATCGCCGCGACGATCGGTGCGCTCATCCTTCGCCGGCGCGACCGGCACTATCGCGCGACCTCCACGCGCACCTGAGGCCGGACAGGCCGGCCGGGCGTCTCACATCCACCCCGTCGACGACGCGTTGCGACGCCGGCCCGTGCTGCCACCCCTTCTAGCGCTTCACCTCGATGCCCGCCGCCACCCGATCGAACGTGTCGGGGGTGACGCCCTCGTCACGCAGCTCCGTCTTTCGGACCCGCGCCGTCGGCGTGACGGGCAGCGCGCCCATGAAGCGGATGTAGCGCGGAACCATGAAGTACGGCATGCGCTCGGCCATCCAACGGGTGAACTCCTCGAGGTCGGGAACTTCGCCCTTCGCCTCGCAGACGATGAGGATCTCGTCCTCCGACGATGCGCCCTCATCGGCCTTCACGCCGATGGCGGCCGCACGCGCGACGGAGGGATGGTCCTCCACCTGGCGCTCCACCTCCATCGATGAGACGTTCTCGCCGCGCCGGCGGATGTAGTCCTTGACGCGGTCCATGAAGTAGACGTAGCCGTCCTCGTCCATGCGACCGAGATCCCCCGTGTGCAGCTTCAGGTTGCGGAAGTCATCGGCGGTCTTGTCCGTCATCCCGTAGTAGGCACGCATGATGATGTTGGGGATCCGCTGGTCGACGACGATCTCGCCCGGGGTGCCGGGCGGCAGCGGCCAGTCGGTGCCCGGCTCGACGATGCTGACGACGTACCCCGGATTGGCCACTCCGCACGAGCCCTTCCGCACGGGCTTCGTGGGGTCCATCATGGTCGCCACGCCCGTTTCGGTGAGCCCGTAGCCCTCCGCCAGACGGACGCCGAAGCGCTCCTCGAAGGCGTCGTAGATGTCCGCCGGCGCCGGCGCGGCCGAGATCGTGTGCACGCGATGCGCGCGATCCCGCTCGGACGGCGGCTGATTCCACAGGAAGTAGAGCATCGCCCCGATGCCGTTGAAGATCGTGGCCCCGGCGTCGATCACCTGATCCCAGAACCGCGTGCCGGAGAACCGCTCGGTGATGGCCACCCGTGCACCGGCGACGAGCGCCGGATAGACCGACAGCACCTGAGCGTTCGAGTGGAAGAGCGGCAGGCAGGTGAAGAAGACCTCGTCCTTCAGGTCCTCCAGCGCCACCCCCTGGCGCACGCGCATGGCCTCCAGCGCGCTTCGGGCCGAGAAGTAGTCGGCGGCGTTCTGCTTGATGACGCCCTTCGACCGGCCCGTGGTGCCCGAGGTGAACATGATGCGCGCGTCGTCGGTCGAGGTGAGCTCGACGTCCGGGGCCACCGGCGCGTGCTGCAGCAGGTCCGCGTACGGTGTCCACGGAACGGACGGATCGGGTCCCTCCGCGGCCCCGGATGGGACCACGATCACGCGTTCCAGGAGCGGGAGCTCGTCCTTGACCAGATCGAGGCGGTCCAGGAACTGGTCGCTGATGACGAGGATCCGGGCCTCGACCAGCGTGATCGTCCAGGTGAGGAAGTCGCCCTTGTAGGCCGTGTTGATGGGACTCATCACCCCGCCCGCGCGGAGGATCCCGAACCAGATCGGGACGTACTCGGGACAGTTGGGCAGCATGACGCTGACGGAGTCACCCTTCGCGACCCCGAGATCGGCGAGCCCACCGGCGATGCGATCCACATGATTGTCGATCTGACTATATGTGACCCACTCGCCGTCGCCGTAGCGCAGGAACTCCCGGTCCGGGTGTTCCTGCGCCCGGCGGCGGAGGATGTGGCTGAGGATCCATTCGCGCGGATTCTCGTGCAGGTACCAGTCGCTCCACTCACCCATCGCTACTCCTTTCCGGATTCCGGCTCGGGCCCCTCACCGCCGCGGAACCGCCGCCAGTCGGGGGAGCGCTTCTCCTGGAACGCGGCGATGCCGTACGCCGGCTCCTCACCGTAGACGTGGTTCAGCGACATCAGCTCGTAGCCGTGCTGCATCGACGAGTACACGCTGTCCGACGCCGCGTTCAGCGCGATCTTCGCCAGACGGAGTCCCTGCGGTGAACGCTGGAGGATCTGATCGCACCAGCGATCGACCTCGGCATCCAGCTCGTCGTCCGGGACCACGGCGTTGACGAGCCCCATCCGCAGCGCCTCGTACGCGTCGTACTGACGCGTGAGGAAGAGGATCTCGCGCGCCTTCTTCTCTCCGACGACGAACGGCATGTACTGGCATCCCCACCACAGCGGCGCGGTACCGATCTTGGGGCCCGCCTGGCCGAAGCGCCCCGACTCGCCGGAGATCGACAGGTCGCTGACCATGTTGAGTTCGTTGCCACCCCCGATGCAGTAGCCGCGGATGCGGGCGATGATCGGCTTGCCGTTGTTGCGCATCGCGGCGCCGAGACGATCCGCGATGCGGTTGCCCCGCCGCTTCTCGACGATGTCCGCCGACGGGTCCTGCACGTCACCGCCGACGCAGAACGCCCGGTCCCCCACACCGGTGAGGACGATGACGCCGACCGTCGGGTCGTCCGCCGCGTCCTCGAACGCCTCGGCGAGTTCACGGAACGTGATGCCCCGGAACGCGTTCAGCCGGTCGGGGCGGTTGATCGCGATCGTCAACCTCCCCCCGGACTGATCGACCAATAGGTCGGTGTAGGTCATCTCTACTCCGACGGCAGGTACTTGCTGGTGTCCAGGCCGTGCTCGGTGAGGAGCTTCTGGAACGTCTCACGCATCTCCTCCGGGTACTCCGGAAGATCCTCGTTGTCGAGAAGCCACTGGGCGCGTTCTCTGATGGCCGGGCCGAAGTCCCAATCATCGTCGTTGATGAGCCGCTGGATCTCGCGGGCCGGGAAGTGGAGGAAGCCCTCGTCGCGACCGAACTCCCTCGCGAGGGCGTCGACCTCCTCGATACGACCCGGAAGCGGCGCCTGTGGCTGGATGAGACCCTTCTCCTTCAGGAGTTCGACCGTCCCGGGATCGGACTGGAAGGGGTTGCCGAACTCGTTCTCATGGAAGAGCTTCTCCATCTTGAGGCGCGGCCGCTGGCCGCCGGCCTTGACGTCCTCCTTGGGGTAACCGATCACATGCCCCCAGGTGAAACGGTAGTGCGGGGGGAGCCCCAGTACCTTCTCGACGCCGCCGGGCTTGCGGCCGAAGGCGACGAGGATGCTGCCGACGTCGAGTCCGAACCCGGCGGTGATCGCGTTGGCCACCGCCTGCCCCGTCTCGAAACGGAGAAGGATCTCCGTGCGCTCGACCGGGAAGCTCATGAGCCGCGGCACCGTCTGGGTCATCGAGAAGTCGTAGTTCCAGCCGTGATACTTCGTGGTCGCCCCGACCAGCGACAGACTGCCGATGCCGTCGATCGCGCGTCCGTACCAGGCGTTCAGGTTGGTGAGCCAGAGAATGAGATGGGACGACTGGTTCATCAGCTGGACGTTGAACCCGGAGACGCACTCCTCGAGGTCCTCCCAGAGCTCGCACGTCTCCTTGTCGATGACGACGGCCTCGGTGCAGTTGATGTTGCCCTGGCACGACGAGAACCGGGCCGCCTGGAGCATGGTCTCGATCTTCCAGCGTTCGACCTTGCGCTCGGGGTCGAAGTACCGGATGCTGCGACGGTTTCCGAGCGTCTGGAGGACCGGGAGATCGGGGACTGACGATGCATCGGGCACGCTGGACATGAGAAGCCCCTTTCGTGTGTGCGGTCGGACGACGATGGTCGGCGCCCGATGTTTACGGTGTAATCATAGGCATCGCAACTCCCATTGCAAAGTCAGGTTTTCGGATATTCCACCGATGACTGTCTCAGGAAACCGTCTTCGCACATCGACGGACGGGGGCTCCGGCCGATGAGCGGCTCCTTCAGCCCCCCGGCCGCGTCCCCTCATAGCGCTCCTGCGCCCGCTGCACACCCTCCGTGCGCTCCCGATCGAGCGCCTCGGTCTTCGTACGCACCAACCGGTTGGACGCCTCCAGTCCGGCCAGGGCACCCGTGAACCGGGGCATGACGTACCGGGCGAAGAGTTCGTGGCTGCGACGGGTGGCGGCACTGTCGGCCCACTCGTGCCCCCAGATCAGGAGAGCGCCGAAACCCCCACTGCGTTCGACCAGACCATCGATGAAGGCGATGGCGTCGTCGGGGGTCCCAACCACCCAGCCGCCGCGCTCCATCATCTGATCGACGACCTTCTCGTGCGGTCCGGGCACGGGGCTCGGTCGACCGGTCGTGCCGGTGACGTAGTCCAGCTGGTGCCTGCCGGCACCGTCGCGGATCGCCTCGACCGCCTCGCGTCGCGACTCGGCCAGGTGGACGGGGACCACCAGACGCCAGTCGCGGCGGTCGACCCGGCGTCCGGCCTCCTCCGCGCTCTCCTCCGCGATCGCCCAGTGCGCACGGAGGTCGATGGGTCCCGCGGGCCCGCGCCCGACGGCCAGCGACAGGACGCCGGCTCCGTGACGACCGGCGAGCTGCATGCCCCAGGGCGACTCCATGCTGGTCGTCGCGAACGGCGGGTGCGGGTCCTGGAACGGCCGGAGCTGCAGGACCGCATCGTGCAGTTGGAACCAGTCCCCGATGTACGAGAAGGGTTCGGTCTCCAGGAAGAGCCGCTCGATCACCGCGAGCGACTCCGCCTGCATGTCGCGGAGACGCGCGGGGTCGAGCCCCAGCATCATGGCGTCGCTCAGATGACCGCCCGGGCCGACGCCGAAGTCGATGCGTCCCCGCGTCAGGTGGTCGAGGAGGATGATTCGGTCGGCCACCATGAGGGGGTGGTGGTACGGCAGGCTGACCGCACCGGTGCCCAGCCGGATGTGCCGCGTCCGCTCGGCCGCCACCGCCAGGAACATCTCGGGTGACGCGACCGTTTCCCATCCGGTCGAATGGTGTTCGCCGATCCATGCCTCGTCGAAACCGAGGCGATCGAGGAGGGCGATCGTCTCCAGATCGCGCTCGAGCGCCAATGTCGGGTTCTCACGTGGCTCGTGGTAGGGGGCGAAGAACGCCCCGAAGCGCAGGGTCGTCATCGTGTGAGCCTACCCCTGCGGCCATCTGTCCCGAATCGGATGGCGGGGGATCTCCCCGGGGATCCAATTGCTAAACTCCTGGTTTGATTACCCTATTTTCCGTCTCAGGAGCGCACGATCCATGTCGTACGTAATCGCCGAACCATGCATTGGCACCAAGGACACCGCATGCGCCGATGTCTGCCCGGTGGACTGCATCCACCCCGCTCCCGGCGAGGATGGGCACGAGGAGACCACGATCCTCTACATCGACCCCAACGAGTGCATCGACTGTGACGCCTGCGTGGAGGCGTGCCCGGTCGACGCCACCATGTCCGAGGACGACGTTCCGGCGCAGTGGGAGATCTACAAGGAGATCAACCGCGTCTACTACGAGGAGAGCCCCGAGGCGGCCGAGGCGATGATCCAACAGCAGGCCGCGAACAAGGGGTAATCCGCGCGTGCACCCCGCGGACGGGGCGTTCGAACCGCGCCGGGCCACGGAGACCAACCCCCGGAACCCGGCCGGGGATCACGGGGCGTGAAGCCCGTCGCGATCAGACCGCGTGATCCTCGCCTGCTCGCCCCCGCCATCGGGAACGAGCGCTGGCTCGCGCTGCAATCGGTTGCCCGCCACATGAGGGCTGCGCTGGACGGGCGACGCGTCGTCGACATCACCGAGGCGCCGCTGACCGGCGCCCTTCGCGAGATGGTCCACGGCATCCTCGGCTTCGGCTCGAGCGCCGGGATCGCCGTGGCGGGCTACGCATTGGACGCCTCGCCAGACCACGCCGTCGTGTCGCGCCGGCTGCGCGATGCGCTGCACGGGCTGCCGGGCGACGGTGGGCCACTCGGGGCGGACGAGCGCCGGCTGCTCGAGGAGACGGCCCGGGCCGCATTCGCCGGATGCGCGGACCAGTTCACGCTTCGGGACATCTTCGTACTGCACGACCCCGGCACCTCGGCGCTCATCCCGTTCATCCATGCGTGGGGCGGACGCGTCGTCTGGCGCAGCCACACCGGCTCGGACTCCCCGAACGCGCACACCGCACGTGCCTGGTCGTTTCTCGAACCGTTCCTTGCACACGCGCGGCAGATCGTGCTCAGCCATACGACGTCGCTGCCGCCCGGCCTGCGGGACATCCCGGTCAGCGTCATCAGCCCCAGCATCGATCCCAGCGCCACGCGGAATCTTCCGCTCACGAACGAGGAGGCACGCGCAACGCTGGCACGCGTCGGTGTGCTCGGCGACGGGCACGCAACGGAGTATCCGTCCGAGACCCGGGGAATGCGGCCCCTTCCGCACCTCGACCTCCTGGACGACGGGCCGCTCCCCGCCGGGGCTCGCCTGGTGGTCCAGATCGGGGACTGGGACGCCCGCACGGACATGCCCGGTGTGCTCGAGGGCTTCGCTCACCACACGGCGATGACGGACGACGTGCACCTGGTGCTCTGCGGCCCCGGCAACCCCCACCTGAGCGACGCGCGGGAGACGGCCGCGCTCGCCCGCTGCCGTTCCCTGCGTGACGACCTCGCGCCGGAGAAGCGCTCCCGTGTCCACATCCTGACGCTGCCGCCCACCGACGACGACGTGACCGCGCACATCGTGAACGCACTGCAGGTTGCCGCGGACGTGGTGGTCCAGAAGAGCCGGGCCGAGGGTTTCAGCCTCACCGCCGCCGAGGCGATGTGGAAGGGACGGCCGGTCATCGCGAGCGGGGTCGGAGGTCTGACCGATCTGATCGCCGACGAGCGCGACGGACTGCTGCTCGGCAATCCGGACGATCTGGACGGCTTCGGCCGGCTCCTCTCCCGGCTGCTGTCGGACCCCGCGCTGGCCGCCGGCCTGGGCGCCGCCGCACGAACGCGGGTGCAGCGGGCGTTCCTCCCCGACCGCCACCTTCTCGAGTACGCGAACCTCCTGCGCTCGGGCACGATCGGTCGTGAGGTGGAGACCGCCGCCGAGGCGCCGGCCGTCTAGACGATCGATTCCACGGATTCGTGGGTGGCGGCGCCTGAGTCACCGGTGGATGCGAAGCGTCGCCGGGCACCGACCGACAGGCTGGTGTTCTTTCCGGGCCGCCCGACGGTCGACCAGGGTGGGCGGGTGGATCGGTAGCGCATCCGCGCCACGAAGGGCACGCACCACGCCACCAGGTCGCGGAGGCAATCATCTCGCCAGTCGGTCCGCCGACACCGCGGCGACCGATGCGCCACCGGACGTCAGGCGATGACAGTTCCCTCGCCGCCGTCGACGAGAAGTGACACACCGGTGATGTACGACGCGCGTTCGCTCGTGAGGAACGCGACGGACGCGGCCAGTTCGCGCGGATCACCGACCCGGCCCATCGGAGTGGTGCGGCCGCGTTCGTCGATGGCCTCGTCGCTGCCGTAGATCTCGATGAGGCGGTCGGTGCGGACCGATCCCGGCATCACGTTGTTGATGAGTACGTTCTCGGCCGCCAGTTCGCGGGCCAGTGTCCGCACCGCACCCGCGACGCCGGCGCGCGCCACGTTGGACAGCGCGAGCCCGTCCACAGCCTCCCTCACCGTGCGACTGGTGATCGTGACGATGCGGCCCCAGCGGCGCTCGCGCATCCCCGGAAGGGCGGAACGGATCAGGCGGATCGTGCCCAGGAGGTTCTTCTGGATGGCCTCGTCGAGGTCCGCCTCGGACACGTCGATCAGGGGGCCGGTCGCCGGACCGCCGGCGTTCGCGACGAGGATGTCGACGCCACCGAGCTCGGCGACGGCGCGCGCGACGACGGTTGCCGGACCGGAGGGATCGGCCATGTCGGCGACCACGGGTACCGCTCCGATCGCGTCCGCCGTCACGCGAAGCCGCTCCTCGCCCCGGGCGCTGATCACGACGCCGCAGCCCTCGGCGATCAGTTCCTCCGCGATCGCCCGTCCCAACCCCCGGCTGGCGCCGGTGACGAGCGCCCTCTTCCCCGCAATCCCGAGATCCATGGGGCCCACCCTAGACCGTATGGAGCGCCGGGGTCGGCGCCTCCTCATGATTGTTCGTGGGTTGC
>CAYSVH010000005.1:0-160548 GCA_964434425.1 uncultured Bifidobacteriaceae bacterium
CGGCTGCTGAGGCCGCGCCGGCTGCTGAGGCCGCGCCGGCTGCTGAGGCCGCGCCAGCTGCTGAGGCCGCACCGGCTGCTGAGAGCACGAACGGCACCCCCGAGGGTGAGGAGGCCGGAGCGTGAGCGACTACACACCCTCCGCGAAGGAGGTCAAGGAGCTCCGCGACGCCACCGGTGCCGGGATCATGGACTGCAAGGCCGCCCTGGCCGAGACGTCAGGCGACCAGGAGAAGGCGCGCGACCTGCTGCGGGCCAAGGGTGCCGCCGACGCCGCCAAGCGGGGTGACCGCGAGGCGGGCGAGGGTGCCATCCACAGCTACATCCATGCGGGCGGACGCGTCGGGGTTCTCGTCGAGATCAACTGCGAGACCGACTTCGTCGCGCGCAGCGACGACTTCCACGAGTTCGTCCACGACGTCGCCCTCCACATCGCCGCGCTGGACCCGCTGTACGTTTCCAGCGACGCCATCCCGGACGACTACAAGGAGCGTGAGCGGGCGGTCTACGTCGAGCAGGCCAAGGAGCAGGGCGTCGACGAGAAGTTCCGCGACAAGGCCGTCGACGGCAAGCTCGCGAAGCACCTCAAGGAGATCTCGCTCCTGGACCAGGAGTTCGTCCGCGACCAGGGCGAGAAGAAGCCGCGTTCCATCGAGGACCTCCGGGTGGAGTTCGCCGCCAAGCTCGGTGAGAACCTCACAATCCGTCGCTTCACGCGCTATGAGCTCGGCGGATAGCGACATCGCAGGAACGTCCGGGGACGGTCCGGCGGTTCGCCGGATCGTCCTCAAACTGTCGGGGGAGGCGCTCCTCGGGGAACGCCAGTACGGCATCGATCCCGAGCGAATCTCTGCCGTCGCCCGTCAGGTCGCCGAGACGGTGCGCCTGGGCGTCGAGACGGCCATCGTGGTCGGGGCCGGCAACATCTTCCGCGGGGTCGCGGGAGCCGCCCGGGGCATGGACCGCTCGACCGCGGACTACATGGGCATGATCGCCACGGTCCTGAACGCGCTCTCCATCCAGGACGCCCTGGAGAAGATCGGGGTCAGCACCCGTGTCCAGTCGGCGATCGCGATCCAGGAGGTCGCCGAGCCGTACATCCGGCGTCGCGCCATGCGTCACCTCGAGAAGGGCCGCGTCGTCATCTTCGCCGGAGGCACGGGCAATCCGTTCTTCACCACCGACACGACCGCCGCTCTGCGCGCGCTTGAGATCGGCGCCGAGTGCATCCTCATGGCGAAGAACGCGGTCGACGGCGTCATGGACCGGGACCCCCGAGAGGACCCGAACGCGGAGCTCATCCCCGAGATCTCGCACATGGAGGCCATCGAGCGCGGTCTGCGCGTCATGGACACCACCGCGCTGACACTCTGCATGGACAACGACCTCCCCATCATCGTCTTCAACATGGCGGACGAGGCGAACATCCGGAAGATCCTGGACGGCCAGCGAGTCGGTACGCTTGTCTCCACGACGAAAGAGGAGCGATGAAAGAGCTCATTGCGGACGCCCGCCGTCGTATGGGTGGCGCGCTCAGCGCATTGGAGGACGACTTCCACACGGTCCGCACCGGTCGGGCGTCGGCCAGTGTGCTCGACAAGGTGGTCGTCGACGCGTACGGATCCGAGATGCCCCTGAACCAGGTCGCGCAGATCAACGTGCCCGAGGCACGCCTGATCACGGTCCAGCCGTTCGACAAGTCGCTCACCAAGAGCATCGAGAAGGCCATCCAGGAGGCACAGCTCGGCCTGACGCCCTCGAACGACGGTCAGGTGATCCGGCTGCCCGTGCCGCCGCTCACCGAGGAGCGACGCAAGGAGTACGTCAAGCTCGCACACAAGATGGCGGAGGACGCCCGCATCGCCGTCCGCAACGTCCGTCGCGACGTCCTCAACGACGTGAAGCGCCAGGAGAAGGAGGGCGACATCACCCGCGACGACGTCGCGCGCGCGTCGGACGAGGTCCAGAAGATCACCGATGCCGAGGTGAAGGCCATCGACGAGGCCCTGGCGCGCAAAGAGGCCGAGATCCTCGAGGTGTAGTGGTCGAGGCGAAGCGTCGGCTCTGGGGGCGGCTGCGCTCACGCGCGCGGTCGGCGCGCGCCCTTCTGGGGATGGACCGTCACGACGAACGTCGGCGCGGTCCGGAGAACGAGGTGCCGCGCGGCGTCGCGATCATCATGGACGGCAACGCCCGCTGGGCGCGTGAGCACCGCCGACCCATCGCCGCCGGGCATCGGGAGGGGGCGAAGGCGCTCAAACGGATCGTCCGCGCCGCGTCCGACATGGGCGTCGAGGAGCTCACGGTGTTCTCGTTCTCGACGGAGAACTGGTCGCGGCCCGAGGACGAGGTGAACGATCTGATGAGTCTGTTCAGCGAGCTGATCGACCGTGAGACGGACGAGCTCAATCGTGAGAACGTGCGGATGACGTTCATCGGGCGGCTGCATGACCTCCCGGGCGAGCTGCAGGAGCGCATCGCCATGTCGGAGGAGTCGACGGCCGGCAACCGCGGTCTCCGTCTCTTCGTGGCCATGAACTACGGGGCACGCAGCGAGATCGTGGACGCGGCCCGGCGCTTTGTCGCCCGCTACGGCGAGGAGGGAGGGGAGGAGGAGTTCTCGTCCGTCATGGCCGAGAGCGGGCTGCGCGACCCGGAGCTCCTGATCCGCACGAGCGGTGAGCAGCGGCTCTCGAACTTCCTGCTGTGGCAGTGCGCGTACTCCGAGCTGTACTTCAGTCCCCGCCTGTGGCCCGACTTCACGCCGGAGGATCTCGAGGCGGCCATCGAGCACTACGCCCAGTGCCAGCGGAGGTTCGGCGCACGGTGATCAACCGCATCCTCATCGCTGTCCCCGGAATCGCACTGGCCGTGGGCGCCGTCTGGCTCGGCGGCTGGGTCTTCGCCCTCGCCATCGCGGTCGTCGCCGGGCTGGCCGTCACCGAGTTCCTGGGGCTTCTGGCCGGCACGGGCCCGGTGCGCTGGGCGGCGTATACCGGCGTGCTGATCTGTGTCGGGCTGGCCGCCACCCTCGACATCCCGGAGCGCGGGGCGCTCGTGGGCGTCGGCGCGTCGGTCGTGCTGGCCGCCGTCGGCGGGCTCATGCTGGCCGAGCGCGTCGACGTGACGAAACGCGTCGCCCTCACGGCGTTCGGCGCGATCTACATCGGCGTGCCGATGGCGCTTCTCATCGCCCTGCGGGACCTGGACTTCGGCGCGGCCGCCGTCGCGAACATCCTCGTGGGGACCTGGACGTTCGACACGTTCTCGTACTTCGGGGGACGGCTTCTGGGCCGCCACGCCATCGCGCCCCGCACCTCACCCAAGAAGACCGTCGAGGGGTTCGTGGTCGGGATCATCGGCGGGACGGCGTCGGTGGCGGTGGCCGGCATCTGGATGGACTGGATCGACTGGCACCAGTCCATCATCCTGGGCGCGGTGATCTGCGTGGTCGCCTACTTCGGTGACCTGTTCGAGTCGCTCATGAAGCGCGACCTGGGCATCAAGGACTCCGGGCGCCTGCTGGGGGAACACGGCGGAGTGCTCGACCGGTTCGATGCGCTCTTTTTCACGTCGGTCGCAGGTTTCTACGCGACGGTGTGGCTCGTGGGCTGATCCCCGCCCGTCCGTGTGCGGTTAACGCACACCTGGGCGCCGTGTTAGCAGCGGGTTAATGGTGCCAGGCACCATTAACCCGCTGCTAACACAACGAACCCGGCGGTCGTCAGGTCCGCATGGGGGATCGAGGTCCGGGGCAGAAGCCGTGCTCGCCGCGACCGACCGCTCCCACCCGGCTCCGGCGGGAATACTCCCGTGCCAGCTACGATTCACCGATGCCGAAGCGCGTGCTCATCCTCGGGTCCACGGGGTCCATCGGTGTCCAGGCCATCGATGTGATCGACGGATCGGACGATCTGACGCTGTGCGGGCTCGCCTGCGGTCGCGACGAGGACACCCTCGCCCGGCAGGCCGCTGCGCACGGGGACATCCACACCAGCTGCACCACCGGCACGGGCACGATCCTGGCCGATCCCGGCTTCGAGGCGCTCATCGACGTGGCGGCGCCGGACATCGTCCTCAACGCCATCGTCGGCGCGGCCGGTCTCCGCCCGACCCTTTCCGCCCTCGATCGCGGCATCGACGTGGCCCTCGCCAACAAGGAGAGCCTCGTCGTCGGCGGCGAGCTCGTCCGCACGGCGCGTGAGCGCACCGGTGCGCGCCTCCTGCCGGTCGACTCGGAACACTCCGCCCTCTTTCAACTCCTCGAGAACGTCGATCGGACGCGCGTGCGGTCGACGATCCTCACCGCGTCCGGAGGGCCCTTCCGCGGCCGCAGTCGTGACGAGCTGGCCTCGGTGACGGTGCACGACGCGCTCGCCCACCCCACCTGGACCATGGGCGCCAAGATCACCATCGATTCGGCCACCCTCATGAACAAGGGCCTCGAGGTCATCGAGGCCCGGCACCTCTTCGATCTGACGGACGAGGAGGTCGAGGTGGTGGTGCATCCGCAGTCGTTCGTGCACGCCATGATCCGGATGGTCGACGGCAGCGTCATCACGCACTGCGGCCCGCCCGACATGCGGATCCCGATCGGGCACGCACTCACCTGGCCCGAGCGTCCGCCGACCCATGATCCCGCCGACCTCTTCGGCCGCCGACTCGACTTCGAGGCGCCGGACACCGACACGTTCCGCTGCCTCGCGCTGGCCCGCCAGGCCGGACGCACCGGCGGCACGGCGCCGGCCGTCCTGAACGCCGCGAACGAGGTCGCCGTCGCGGCCTTCCTGGACGGACGGATCCGCTTCCTCGACATCGCCGATCTCGTCGATGCGGCCCTCCAGACACACGACACCGCAGCCGCAAGCAGCCTCGATGTCGTCCTCGACGCCGATCGCGCGGCGCGCGACCACGTCACCCGCGCACTGGCGGTCCGCGCATGACGCTCGTGAACGTCCTCGTCTTCGTGGCCATCCTCATGGTCCTGATCCTGCTCCACGAGATGGGTCACATGGTCGTCGCCAAGTGGTGCGGCATGCGGGTCGAGCGCTTCTCGATCTTCTTCGGTCGGCCGATCTGGTCGTTCAAACGGGGCGAGACGGTGTACGGCATCGGCTGGATCCCCCTCGGCGGCTACGTGGCGATCACCGGGATGACCCGTGACTCCCTGGTCGAGCGCGAGACGATCACGGTTCCGCGTGACGATCCGCGGGCGGAGGAGATCGTGCGTGAGGAGGAACGGGCCCGCGAGGAACGTCGGCGCATCCAGCCGACGCTTGAGGGCTGGTTCCGCGTGGGGCGGTGGCCGGATCAGGGTGACGTGACGCTGGGACGCGATGTGCCCATGTCGCCTGAACTCGCGAAGCGGGCCTACTGCAACTCGACCACGCCCCGCAAGGTGGCGACCATCCTCGCGGGGCCCGTCGCCAACATCATCGTGGCCATCGTGGCCTTCGCCCTCGCCTTCTGGATCGGTACGCCCGACTACCGGTTGGACGGCCAGATCCGGAGCGTCTCCCCGGACAGCCCCGCGCAGGTCGCGGGACTGCAGGCGGGGGACCGCATCACCGCCGTGAACGGTGTCGTGATCCCGCAGGACGGGGATGGGGTCGAGGCCGGCGTCGAGCGGGCACGGACCGAGCTCCAGCGCCACCCCGGCCAGTCCGTCGACGTCACCTTCGTCCGCGACGGGGTCAGCCAGACGGTCCGCACGCCCCCGCTCACGTCGGACCCCGACGACCCCGACGTGGGCCGGATCGGCGTCATGTTCGACCGGTACCAGCAGGGCGTGATCCGTGACGGTCCCGCCGAGGGCCTGTGGAACGCCGTCGAGTTCACCGGATACCTGACCAAGGAACAGGTGAAGGCGCTCGGACGACTCTTCACCGATGACGAGGTGCGTGAGCAGGTGCAGGGGCCCATCGGCATCGGCGCCACCTACAACGAGTTCGCCTCCGAGGGGCTCAGCGTCATACTGCGATTCGTCGGGATCATCAGCCTCATCCTGGCGATCATGAACCTGATCCCGCTCCTGCCGCTGGACGGGGGACACATCGTCTTCGCGCTCGCCGAACGCATCCGTGGGAGGGCGCTGTCGATCGCCACGTACCAGCGGGCGTCGATCATCGGCATCGGTTTGATCCTTATCCTCGCGTTCTACGCGTTCAGCAACGACATCAGCCGTTTGACGGGGGAGGGCTTCCAGCGATGAGGCGGACGAGCGTCACGTGCATGGTCGGCGACGTGGCCGTCGGTGGCGACGCACCGGTCGTCGTCCAGTCGATGACGAACACGGACACGGCGGACGCCCCGTCCACGGCCCGGCAGGTGGCGGCGCTGGCCGATGCGGGGTCCGAGATCGTCCGCATCACCGTCAACAACCGCGCGTCGGCGGCGAGGGTCGCCGAGATCCGCGACCGGCTTCGCGACGACCACGGCGTGTCGGTTCCCCTCGTCGGTGACTTCCACTACAACGGACACACCCTGCTGCGCGAGTTCCCGGACTGCGCCGACGCGCTCGACAAGTTCCGCATCAACCCCGGCAACGTCGGCCGGCGCGATCGGCACGACAGCAACTTCGCCGAGATCGTCCAGGCGGCCATCGACCACGGAAAACCGGTCCGGATCGGGGTCAACGCCGGTTCGCTGGATCCGGAGCTCCTCGACGACCTCATGGACGGAAACGCCCGTTCGGACGCTCCGAAGAGCGCCGAGGAGGTCGTCCGCGAGGCCATGGTTCAGAGCGCGCTGCGATCGGCCGAGGCCGCCGAGGAGATCGGCCTCGGACACGACCGCATCATCCTGTCGTGCAAGGCCAGCCGTCTGACCGAGATGGTCGCGGTCTACCGTGATCTCGCGGGACGTTGCGACTACCCGCTCCACCTCGGTCTCACCGAGGCGGGCATGTCGACCAAGGGGATCGTCGCGACGTCCGCGGCGCTGTCGGTCCTCCTCGAGGGCGGCATCGGCGACACCATCCGCGCGTCGCTCACGCCCGAACCCGGAGGCGACCGCTCCCTCGAGGTCCGGGTCTGCCTGGACATCCTGCAGAGCCTGGGTCTGCGCTCGTTCCGGCCCGAGGTCACGGCCTGTCCGGGCTGCGGGCGTACGACCAGCACCGTCTTCCAGGAGCTCGCGCAGGCCATCGAGGCGCGCCTGGAGGAGCGGATGGCGACCTGGCGCACGGACCGGCCAGGCGTGGCGGATCTCAAGGTGGCCGTCATGGGCTGCATCGTGAACGGGCCCGGGGAGAGCCGCGCCGCCGACATCGGCATCAGCCTGCCGGGCACCGGCGAGGAGCCGCGGGCGCCGGTGTACGTGGACGGCGAGAAGCACGTGACCCTGGAGGGGCCGCGACTGGCCGAGGAATTCATGGGCCTCGTCGAGGCCTACGTGGCCCGTCGCTTCCCGTTGACCGACGCATCAACCATCGAGAGATGATCGCTTCCACGATCTCGCGGCGTGGTGCACGCCCCCGGCGGCGCGGATGCACGACCAATCCACCCGCCCGCCCCAGGCCAGCCACCGGACGACTCGAACAGGCGACCAGCATGCCCTTCGGCGCCCGGCGACGCCCCGCATCCGCCGGTGACACACCCCACATCCACGACCCCGTGGCATCAACCATCTCGTGATCAAGTGGATCATCATCGGCCTGCTGGTGGCGGGATCCTTCGGGGTGATCTGGACCGCCCCGTGGAAGGACGACGTGGACCGTGCGACGGATCGTGTGCGGGGAGCGCTCTCCACACTCGATCAGAACACCAACCGGAAGTGTTCCGACTACGGTCGGCAGGTGCCACAGAGCGTGAAGGACGCGGTCGCCGAGGTGGAGCGCGAGGGCGCCCGCGACGCGGAGCTGGCCGACCGTGCTCGACGCCAGGCCGATGGGATCGCCGAATGCGTGCGGCAACTGCCCGCCCTGGCGCCCGAGTGGGGCGACATCGAACGCCGCCTCCGGGGCGCCTCGCCGACTCCCTGACGACACGCCGGGCCGGTTCTCACGGCTCGTACCGGTGCGCGCCATGTGGACCGGCGCCCGACGTCCCGCCGGGCGCGAGAGCACGTCGCCGGATGGCCGATCGGTCTCCGGCGGCGAGGAGCCGTTTCTCCCGGGGCCGGCTGTGGCGGAGCCGCATGATCACCGCTCGCGGACCGGAGGGGGAGGGCTGCCGCTGTGCTAGCCTCACGGGGCTTCGGGGCGTGGCGCAGTCTGGTAGCGCACCCGGCTGGGGGCCGGGCGGTCGGAGGTTCAAATCCTCTCGCCCCGACTTCACGTGAGCGAAGTCACCTGGAAAACGCGGCTCCGATGGTTGCCGAACGCGATCACCATCGGCCGCCTCGCGGGGCTGCCCGTTCTCATCTGGGCCGTCGCCACACAGTCCGGGCCCACGTCGGCGTTCGTGGCGTGGCTCTTCGCGGGCATCGCGATCACCGACTTCGTCGACGGGGCACTTGCGCGCCACCTCGACGCCGAGTCGCGCTTCGGCCGGATCGCGGATCCCCTGGCCGATCGGCTCGTCATGGCCGTCGGGCTCGTCGCGCTCCTGGCCTTCGATCGGCTGCACTGGGCGCTGCCGACGATCATCCTGATCCGCGACGCCGGTGCCGTGATCGCCTTCGTGTGGCTCGCCCGTCGCGGTGTCGAGATGAGGGTCGACTTCTGGGGCAAGACCAGCTCCCTCGTCGCGATGGTCGCCACGGGCGTGTGCCTCCTCAGCACCTGGGCCGGGGGAGACGTGCTCTTCTGGATCGCGGTGGTGATCTCCATCGCAACGATCATCAACTACGGGCGCGACGCGGCACGACGATTGCGAGTCTCAGGCTCCACATGAGGTTTTGGTCCCTGTCGGCTATGCTGCCGGACGATGGCCACACCCGAACAACCCGGAAACGACGGAATTTCCTCCTCCGCCACCGACTTCGCCGCGTTGAGCGACGTCGAGCTGCGCGACGAGATCCACCGTCTCAGGCGGCGTGAACGTGAGATCTCGTTCCAGCGGCGGTTCCTGCACGGCCAGATCGAACTCGCCCGTACGGACCTCCAGCGGAGGTTGACGGGGGACGTCCCCCTCACGCTGTCGCCCCAGGAGATCGAGGACCTCGAGCGGGCGCTCAGCCCGGAGAGGGACGGCGGCTGATGTACTGCCCGGACTGCGGATTCCATCAGAGCGCCGAGGGACACACGTTCTGCGAGCGATGCGGAGCGCGTCTGCCGCAGGAGTCACCGGGGGGTCAGACCACCGGCCCGTTCGCGATCCCCGATCCGGCGAGCGACGTCGTCTCGGGTCAGCACGGCACGGTGGAGGGGCCGGCGTTCGCCATCCGTTCGGGCGGCGGAGTGTCCGGACAGGTCTTCCGCCTCACGGCGGGTACGACCGTGAGCCTCGGCCGCGATCCCGACGCGGACATCTTCCTCGACGACGTCACGGTGTCGCGGCGGCACGCCGAGGTGACGGTGGGCGACGACGTGGAGCTGACCGATCTCGGCAGCCTCAACGGCACCTACGTCAACCGCCGGCGCATCGACGAGGGCGAGACGCTTCTCGGCGGGGACGAGATCCAGATCGGGAAGTTCAGACTGGTGTTCATACGGTGACCGACCCCGGAACCTCGACACCCGAGAAGGGCGTCACGATCGGTCGGGTGTGCAAGGAACTCAAGGCCGAGTTCCCGTCAATCTCGATCTCCAAGATTCGTTTTCTGGAGGATCAACGGCTCATCACGCCCCAGCGGACCGAGGGCGGATACCGCAAGTACACCCAGAACGACGTCGAGCGCCTCCGGACGATCCTGCGGCTGCAGCGCGACGAGTTCCTGCCGCTCCGCGTGATCCGCCAGGAACTGGAGTCGTCGACCTCCGGATCGTTCAGCGTCTCCAACCAGGCCCGGCAGCTGAAGCGCGCGAACCTCTCCGAGCCCGCGCCCAGCGCGCGCGTGGACGTCGAGGAGGTGGTGGAGCGCACGGGAGCACCGCCCCAGCTCATCCAGGCGCTCGAGCAGTACGGGCTGATCAACTCGTCCGAGGACGGGGAGGGCTACTCCGAGACGGACCGCGAAATCGTGCAGACCGCCCTCGAGCTGGCCGGTTTCGGTGTCGAGCCGCGCCACCTGCGGATCTTCCGCGTCGCGGCCGAACGTGAGGCCGGGCTCCTTGAGCAGGTGCTGGCCGCGGGACTGCGCTCCAAGAACCCCGAGCGGCGACGCGAGGCCACGGCTGAGCTTGAGAACCTGGCCGCGCTCGCATCCCACCTGCGCCACCTGATGCTCATCTCCGAGCTGCGCAGGATCGTCGGCAACTGAACCGCGGTCCCCGGCGGGCGCGGATGCGCCACGGGTACCCCGCGGTCAGGTCACGGGCATCGGGTGACGTTCCCGGGTCCGTGGTGCACGGCCGGCATACGTCGCCGCTGCCGGACCGCCGGGTATCTTCTCTGTGCGGACGCTGATCCGGTGTCGCGGGAATGTCCATCCACAAAGGAACGCGCGTGTCGTCTGCCTTCGATCTCAATGCCATCATTCGCAAGATCCCCAATCATCCGAAAGAGGGGATCCTCTTCTACGACCTCATGCCGCTGTTCGCGGACCCGGCCGGGTTGAGCGCCTGCGTCACGCAGATCGCCGACTGGGCCCGCCCGCGTGAGGTCGACATCGTCCTCGGGGCGGAGGCCCGCGGCTTCATCGTCGGCGGCGGGGTCGCCCGGGACCTCGGCGTCGGATTCGCCGCGGCCCGGAAGCCCGGCAAGCTCCCGGGCCGCACCGTGAGCCAGGAGTACGAGCTCGAGTACGGCATCGACACCCTCGAGGTGCACGACGACGTCATCACCCCGGGCATGCGGGTGCTGGTCCACGACGACCTCCTCGCGACGGGAGGCACCGCCCGTGCGAAGTGCGACCTGGTCGAGCGGCTGGGCGGCGTCGTGGCGGGGGTGGCGTTCGTCGTCGAGCTCACCTTCCTTCCCGGCATGGACCGGCTCACCGGCTACGACGTCCTGTCTCTCGTCCAGTACGACTCCGAGACGGTGCCCGGTAGCTGATGCAGCGCTTCCTTCGTCGCTGGGAGTCGTTCCCCATCGTGGTGCAGATCGTCGTGGCCTTCGCCGTGGTCACGGCCATCATGCTCGTCTTCCACCTCGGACCGTTGCGGCAGCCCCTCGGGCGGGGGATCAGCTATTCGATCTTCTGGAGTCTGATCGGCACCGTGGCGGTCATCGGTGCGACGAAGGCGGAGGCCGTCAAGCGCCGTCAACGCGAGGAACGGGAGCGTGAGGACAGGCCGGATCCCCGCCGCCACCGGGTTCCGTGACCGGCCCCTTCGAGATCCGCTCGTACGGGGGCGCCATGACCGTCACGGGGTCGTGTCACCTCCTCGACACCGGGACGGAGAGCATCCTCGTGGACTGCGGCTCCTTCCAGGGGTCCCGAGCGCTGTTCGACCTCAATCGTGAGCCCTTCGGCTTCGATCCTCACGCGATCCGGTCGGTCCTGCTTACGCACGCCCACCTCGACCACAGCGGTCGCCTGCCCCAGCTGGTGAAGAAGGGCTTCCGCGGCCCGATATACGCGCGCCCGGCGACGGCGATGCTCGCCCAGCACCTCCTGCTGGATGCGGCCAAGCTCCAGGCGGAGGACCGGGCGCGTGCGCTTCGGAGGGGGAAGACGCCCGACGAGCCCACGTTCGACGAGGACGATGTCTGGGGCGTGCTCGAGGCGATCGAACCCATCGACTACGGGGTCCCGTTCGCGACCGCGGGCGTCCGCGTCACGGCCCAACCGGCCGGGCACATCCCGGGCTCGGCCAGCTTCCTGGTCGAGGTGGGCGGGTCCCGTGTGGTGTTCAGCGGGGATCTCGGGAACGCCCGCAAGGACGTGCTGCCCGACTCCGCGCACTGCCCGCCCGCCGACGTCGTCGTCATCGAGTCGACCTACGGCGACCGCGACCACCGCGACTTCGAGGCCACCATCGATGAGTTCGCGGATGTCCTGAAGGAGGCGGTACGCCGACGGGGCAAGATCCTCATCCCGTCGTTCGCCCTCGAGCGGGCCCAGGACGTCCTGTTCCACATCGCCCGGCTGGAGGACGAGGGACGGGTGCCGGCCATCCCCGTGTACGTCGATTCGCCGCTGGCCGACCGTGTCGAGGACGTCTATCAGGACTGCATGGACGAGCTCTCGGACGAGGTGCGTGCCATCGCCGCCACGGGCCGCGATCCGTTCGCCCCGAAGCATCTGCGCTACACGCGCTCCGTCGAGGACTCGAAGTCCATCAACGCGTCATCGGAGGCGGCGATCGTCATCGCCGGGTCCGGGATGATGAGCGGAGGGCGCATCCTCCATCACCTGCGCGCTCACCTCGAGGACACGCACACCACGGTGATGATCGTGGGCTTCCAGCCGAGGGGAGGACTGGGGCGGCAGCTGGTCGACGGCGCACGAGAGGTGCGGGTGCTGGGACAGACGCTCGCCGTGAAGGCACGCATCGTCACGATCAACGGACTGTCGGCGCACGCGGACCGGACCGAGCTGCTGGACTGGTCCGCCACCGCGGGGGACGCGGCGCGGTTCCTGACAACCCATGGCGAACCCGCCGTTCTGGAGTCCCTGCGTGATGCGTTCCGTGCCCGCGGTCACGACGCGGAGGTCCAGCAAACCGCGACGCGGCTGCCCATCCCGAACGGCCCGCGCGAGGAGAGGCCGTAGGGCCTGGTCGCGGGACCCGCACGCCGCGTGTTCGGAGCCCTGTCAGGTCAGGTGGCAGGTACCAGAGGTGACGGGCGGCGCCGCGATCCGGTCGAAGCGCGCGAATAGCAGGCACTTCGCGTCGTGTACGGCTCGGCACGCACCTGTTGAGTGCCTGGCACCAGACAGGACACGGCGTCGCCTGCCGCTCCGGAACCGGCCGGAGCGGCCACGCCTCATTCGGGTGGTGGGGGTGGTGTCAGCTCGTAGATGACCCCGGTGTTGTCGCCCGTCGGCTTGTAACGCAGCGTGTAGAGCGACGGCGCGAGCGCCTCCATCGTCTCCGAGACGTCGTCGTCCGTCAGCTCGCCGGGACGCCGGGGCTCCGGCACCGTGTCGCGCAGCGGCCGATCGAGCTCCTCGCTGAGGTCGTCGCGCCGGTAGTAGAAGACGGTGTCGGGCCGTTCGTCGACCGGACCCGAGATCTCCAGGAAGTCAGGTGGGACGACGACGACCACGGCCGTCGCCTCGGGAACGTCCTTCAGCGCCCGCAGGGCGAGCTCCTTCGCCTGCAGGGAGACGACGGTCAGGGCCGTGGAGGTCTCGCCCTCGCCGAACCCGCAGTCCGCGGCGGGACCGCAGATCCGGAAGAAGAGGACGTTCTGCGACTCGAACGAGAAGGGTGCACCCCGGAAGTCCGCGGCGACGGCGACGGTCTGACTGGGGGCCGCGACATCGCTGATGACGTCCTCACCCGCGGCGATGGTCGTGAGCGGGTCGCCGCCGTCGGCGGTGTAGATCGCCGCGACGTGGTCGGCGACCAACTCGGCACGCCGGACGGGGTCGTCGTCCTCGGCGGTGAAGTCCGACCAGGCGGACGGACGGTCGCGCTGCGAGAGGATGACGGCCGCGACAACGGCGCCGGCGAGGACGACGCCGAGGACGACCAGGAGAACGGTGAACCGTCCCCGGTGATCGCGCCGGCGATTCAGAATCGAGGCCACAGGGTTTCATCCCGCATGTCGATGGTGGGCATGGAGAGATCGGCCTTCGCGACCAGCTGAACCACGTCGTCGCCGAAGAGCTCACCGCGTTCCGCCAGGGCGTCGGCCACGAGCTCTGTGCCGCGACGATTGTGCCGGACGAACCAGTAGGCGGTCATGAACGCCTGGCCGAGGAACTGATTGACCATGGCACGCTTGTCGCGGTCGTCGAGCGCGGCCGCCACCGGGTCACCCTCGAGCGTGCTGCCGGCGGACGAGCTGTTGACGATCCGTGTCCCGATGCGTTCGAACCGCCGCACCAGCTTCCGCTCGGCGATCTCGCGTTCGACGGGGTCGGAGATGTCCTCCAGAGAAGGGGAGATGGGAGCCATGCCGATCGCGCCGACCATCATGGCCGCCTTGGTGGTGGCGGCCGCGGTGTCACCCGAGACGCCCTCGCTCGTCTCGCCGAAGAAGACGTACTCGGATGCCATCGCACCGAGCGTCCACACCAGATCGGCGAACTCCTCGTTCTGGAAACGCGAGTAGCGCCGCTCACGTTCGACCATCATGTGGTGGCCGAGGGTCCCCTCCCGAGAACGGATCGAGAGCCGTGTCGCCTCGTGGGTCGTCATGAAGTACGCGCCGGTCACCGCGTGCCCCGCCTCGTGGATGGCGATCGCCCGTGCCTCCGACGGGATGTAGTCGATCCCGCGGTCGATGCCGGCCTCGATGGTGGCGACCGATGCGACCAGGTCGTCCCAGTCCAGCTCGCGACGGTCGTCGTAGTGTGCGCGCATGAGCGCTGTCGAGCACACCTGTTTGATCATGGCGGGGGAGTGCCCCATGGTGATGCGCGCCAGCTCGTCACGACGATCGGAGCGGTCGAGGTCCTCGACGTGTGCCACCCGGTCCAGGTAGAGGTCGATGATGTCGCGCCGGTCGTCGACGTCGGGCGTGTGGAAGAGGACCTGCAGACCGAATCGTCCGGGGCGGGTCAGGGCCGGGTCGAGCGTGCTGACGCGTACGTTGCAGGCCCCGATGAAGTACACGTCCTCCTTGCGGGGACGCGCCGGCTTCAGGCGCAGGCGGACCGGGCCGATGCTCCGCGGAATCACGTAGACGGCGTCGAGCAGGGTGTTGATGCGGTTGACGAGGAACTTCCGGGCACCGCTCGGCTCGCGGACCCCGTCCATCTCGACGAGGAGCTGCTGGAGCCCGCCCTGCGCCCCTCCGCCACCGCCGAGGCCGGGGAACACGAACTCGCGCAGCCGGCGGTTCATCTGCCCGAAGAACGACGGGCGCCGGGCGGCGGCCTCGGCCCGCGCCTCGAACAGGCGGTCGCGCCAGGCCGGCGTCTCGAGCACGAGATCGCCGGTGGGCGTTATGGCGCCCATGGGTCCGTGGAAGTGCCGGTCGTGGATCGAGGGAGGTGGCTGCGAGACGAGCGACGAACGGCGACCGCCGATGGCGTCGACCTCGTCGATGAAGACGATGCACTGGCCGCCCCACTTGCGGGCGAGCCGGCGCGCACGCCACCCGAGCCACATGACGAGGATGACGTCCACGCCGATGAACGACTGGGAGAACGCCGGACCGGGCGCCGTGACGAACGGCGCGTTGAAGCGGGTCGCGATTGCGCGGGCGAGCATCGTCTTGCCCGTTCCCGGGGGACCGTTGAACAGAACGCCGCGCTCGGGCGTGCCACCGGACTCGGTGAACATCTCGCCGGACTGCCACAGGGTCACGATCTCGGTGACCGCCCGCTTCGCCTGGCTCTGTCCGCGGACGTCCTCGATGTCCTCGTCCCAGTCGGCGTCTCCGGGCTCGTACTTCTTGATCTGGCGGATCCCGGCGTATGCGAGCGGGCCGAGGAAGATCAGCGTGTTGACGAGGAAGATGATCGGGATGCTGACGGCGAGGCCGATCCAGCTGGCGGTGGATCCGGGGGCGCTGACCAGCGCGCCGATGGTGGTGAACGGAAGCGCGAACGCACTGCCGACGTCCACAGAACCTTCCACCAGCTGAACGAGGAGGATGATCCCGACCACCGCCAGGTAGATCAGACCCAGCCAGAGGGCGGTGCGGTACCAGAAGCGCCAGAACCACAGGCGCCGCCGGCCGGCGGCGTCCGCCGTGCGCGACGCGTCCGGATCCGCGAACAGGCTGGGGCGGGGTATCAGGCGGTGTGCCGCGAGGTCGACCAGTCCCCGGAATGCGACCACGGTGAGGATCGTGATGACCACGGCGGCGCCGTTGGACCAATCGAAGCGGCGGGTGAGCGCGAGGAAGACCGCCGGTGCCGTGAGCACGGCGACGACGGTGGCCAGCGTACCGAACCGCTCCCACTGCCGGCGGAGTTCCGCTCCGGACCCGAGCCTGCGTGGCCCGTCGGGGCTTTCGCCCCCAACCGCGCCGGCCGGAGCGTTCTCGGAGAACGTCGCCCCGCGAGGTCCGCCGGGGGAGGAGTGGGGGCTGTCACCGTTCGGCATCGTCATCCTGAATACGCGGAGACTAGATGAGTCGTTCCACGGAGGCGCGCCGTGGTACGTGTCCCCGGTGGCGCGGATGCGCCACCGGGCGACGCGAACAGGCAACCGGCATGCCCTTCGGCACCGGGCGACGCCCCGCATCTACCGGTGACGCGCCCCGCATCCACTCTTCCGTGGAGTCACCCATCGAGTGATTCCCGTGCCACGGCGGGGTTTCCGGTCCTCCCGTACGTCGCCGCACCCCATTCGGTGTTACCCTCGGATGAATGGGCACCACCGCACCGAACCCGATCTCGCCACTTCCCGACTCGGAGTCCTTCGAGGCCGCCGACCTGGTCGCGTCCCTCGTCGCGACGTTCGGCGATGGGCTCGTGCTGGCCTGTTCGTTCCAGAAGGAGGAGACGATCCTCCTCGACATGCTGCTCCGGGCGAAGCCGGACGCCCGCGTCTTCGCGCTCGACACGCACGTCCTCTTTCCCGAGACGTACGACTACTGGCATGTGGTGGAGGAGCGCTACGGAACCCGTATCGCGGCTTTCGAGGGGCCGTCCATGGGATTGCAGGCGGCTCGGTTCGGCCCGAAGCTGTGGGAATCCGCACCGGATCGCTGCTGCGGCATCCGCAAGATGGAGCCGCTGGGCCGCGCGCTGAGCGAGGCGGAATGCTGGATCACAGGGGTGCGTCGCGATCAGTCGCCCACACGTGCGAACGCTCCGAAGCTGGGGTGGGACGCGCAGCACGGTCTCTGGAAGGCCAACCCGCTGGCCGAGTGGGACGACGACCGGTGCTGGGAGTACATCCGCGAACGCGATCTGCCCTACAACGCGCTGCACGACAGGGGATACGCCTCCATCGGGTGCACGTACTGCACCCTCCCGGGAACCGGCCGTGAGGGCCGGTGGTCGGCCTCGTCCAAGACCGAGTGCGGCCTGCACATGGACACCGGCGGCGACGAGGGTCTCGACACCTCCGAGTAGCCGCACGTGCGGACCGGTCCGGTGCCTGCTCCGCCTCGGACGTGGGCTCAGAAGTAGTAGAGGGCGCGGTCCCGTCGATAGGCGAAGAACGCGCAGGCGATCAGGAGGAGCCCGGCGGCGATGGTCACATACAGGCCGGCACCCGTCGACGCGTGGGCCAGACCCTGCCCCTCGGCGGTCAGCTGCGTCACCGCGTCCCGGCTCGACGAAAGCTGATCGAACCCGATCACCGTGATGACCAGACCACCGGCTCCGGCGGTCATCGCGGGCCAGAGCTTCTCCCTCTCAAGGGCCAGGAAGATGACGGTGAGCACGCCGATGCCGGCGGTGATGACCCCGCTGCGCCCGCCGTCGATCCCGTTCACGTTGAGGCGCCCGAACGCGGTCAGCACGGTCTCCCAGGGGAGGAAGGCGCCGACCACGGCTCCCACGGCCGCGATGATCGCGACGATCCGCTCCTTCTCGTGCTCCACGGCATGCTCCCTTTCGGTCCGGACGGGACCGCCATCCCATCCCCGGTGTGATCGGCAGCTGGGACCGGAACCTGAGATCGTCGGCCGGTAAGCCCGGCGCTCCACCCGCTCCCTGGCGAAGGGTGAACCGACGATCAGGTTCTCTGTGACTCCCGGCCGCCGATCGGAACCGTGTGTCCACGCCGGGCTCTGGGCGGTCCGTGAGAACGCCCGCCCAGGCGGCTACGACGACACCCGTGTCGCATCCGGCTCCTGCCGGTCCACTGCTCCTCCGTCGGCCCGGGGAGGGGTGAGGGCCGCGGCCACGATCACGAGAAGGAAGGCGCCGACCCGCACGGCGATGTGCAGTGGTTCGTCGGGGAAGGGTTCGTCAAAGACGATGGAACCCGACGCGATCGTCGTGATGTTCGCCGCGGCGGCCGTGACCGTGATGACCGCGACCGCCGGGCCGATCTGGAGGCTGCGGGCCGACACCGTCAGGCCCACCAGCGAGGCGGCGATGACGATCAGCACGAACGGGTTGAGGAACGTGGCGGCGAGGCCCTCGTCGAAGTGGCTCGTGAGCGCCTTGATCGCCACGTCCGAGGCACCCCACAGAAGGCCCGCCGCCACGCCGAGGAGCGGACCGCCGTGCGGGATCTCGCGTGACAGCAGGGCCGCGCCGAGCCCGATGAGTATCGCGATGCCCGTATAGGTGAGAAGGATGGGCCACTCGTAGTCGTGATGCGCCGAGGCACCCGCCTCGGCGTCGAGGGACGCGGCGAGCACGGCCAGCCCGAGTGCCGCCAGTGCCACGCCGATCCACTCGCGCCGCGTCACGGTGAGCCCGAAGACGCGGTCGGCGAACACCGTGAGGAACACCAGCCCTCCCGCGATGACGGCCTGCCCCAGCGAGATGGGAGCGAGAGCCAGCGCCGCCACGTGAAAGCCCCAGGACCCCATGGCGACGAGGATCCCGGCGGTGTACCACCTCGATCGGAACAGGCGCAGCGACGAGCGCACGGGCTGGGACACCACGATCTGCGGTGCGTTGACCGCCCCTCGGTGCTTCATGAGGAATCCGACGACCGACGTGACGGCGGTGAGGAGGGCGAAGACCAGACCGATGACGACGGACGTGCTCATGTCGCCGGGGATGTTCCCAGATCGGGGACCCCGCACCGCGGACGTCCGTTCGGGCTCCGCGTGCGTCGATATGGTGGCCGTCATGCGCCTTCGCCGACCGACACCCCTCGCGACCGCCCTTCTCGCCTGCCTCGCCATCGCCGGTTGTGGCGGTGGCGATGACTCCCCGACCACCACGGATCAGCAGGGTGACGACGCGAACAACCTGAGCTCGCCGCTCGCGGCGATTCAGGATGACCGCGTCCTCCACGATCCGCCGCCCGGCCAGGACGTGGCGGCGTTCCTCGATGAGCGCATGGCGTACATGGCCCGGGTCGGAGGTTCGGTGACGCGGGTCGACCTCCTCTGGAGCCGTGTGGCGACGGCCGAGCCCGCAGATGCGGAGGACCCGGACGACCCGGCCTACGACTGGAGCCGCTACGACGCGATCGTCGACGCGGCCAACCGCCACAACGTGAAGATCCAGTTCACCATCTGGTCGACCCCCGCGTGGGCGGCCGACCCGGCCACGCCGGAGACCGTCGACGGCGACCCGCCCGGCGGGGCGTGGGGCAACCGGCGGCCCGTCACCGCCGAGGCGTTCGGGAGGTTCGGTGCGGCGGCCGCGAAGCGGTACGCACCCAAGGGCGTCCACATGTGGGAGGCGTGGAACGAGTCGAACCACAACTTCTACCTTCGTCCCCAGTACGAGCAGAGGGACGGTCAATGGGTGGCCATCGGCCCGGCGACCTACGCCGCCATGTTGAACGAGTTCCGCGACCGCGTGAAGAAGGTGGACTCGGAGGCCCAGATCGCCGGGGCGGTCATGGCTCCCCGTGGAGACCGCTGCGGGCTCTCCTGCCCGGACACCGAGAGCGAGCCGAATCGGCTGTCGCCCCAGGACTTCCTGAAGGGGCTCGACGAGGCCGGCCGGCCCGACATGGACGCCGTCGGCCACCACCCGTACCCGACGGGCCGGCCCACGCCGAAGGGATCGCCCACGGCGATCGACCTGACGAACTTCGAGGACCTCTTCACGGCGATCGACGCGACGTACCTCAGGGGCAAGCCGGTCTGGGCGACCGAGTACGGGTGGCAGACGGTTCCGTCCGACGTGATGACGTTCACCGTGACACCGCAGCAGCAGGCCGAGAACGTGGTCCACGCCTTCACCATCCTCCGGGCGAACCCCCGCGTGCGGATGGGCACCTACTACTTCGTCCAGGACAACGGTCAGTTCAACACCGGCCTTCGTGACCAGGAGGGTACGGCCAAGCCGGCGGCCGCGGCCTTCGCGCTCCCCATGGAGGCCACTCCGCGAACCGTCGCCTCCGGCGGTCCGGTCACCGTGACCGGACAGGTCCGCCCTCACGGGAAGGCGACGGAGGTGATCATCCAGTGGCGCGCCGTGGACGAAAACACGTGGAGGGAACTCCGCACCGTCCCGACGGGCGAGGACGGCACCTTCCAGGTCGTGCTGCGCCCGACCGAGTCGGTGGTCATCCGGCCGTACTGGAAAGGGAATGCCCGCAACGGTCAGAGCGTCGAATGGACGGGTCTGGAGATCCCGCTGGCGATCCGCTAGATGGTTGGTTCCACGGGATCGTGGATGTGGGGTGCGGTCATGGTGGATGCGGGGCGTCGTCGGGCGCCGATGGTCAGGGTGGTGTCCTTCCCGAGTCGCCCGGTGGCGTATCCGCGCCGCCGGGGGCGTGCACCACGCCGCGAGACCGTGGAACCAATCATCGGGATGGTTGGTTCCACGGGATCGTGGATGTGGGGTGCGGTCATGGTGGATGCGGGGTGACGCCGGGCGCCGATGGTCAGGGTGGTGTCCTTCCCGAGTCGCCCGGTGGCTGGCCAGGGGCGGGCGGGTGGATCGAGAGCGCATCCGCGCCGCCGGGGGCACACACCACGCCGCGAGACCGTGGAATCAACCGTCGAGACCGGCCGTCCGGTGGACCGGTTGCTAGCGTTCGCCGCCGCAGAATCCGCGATTCACGGGAAGAGCCCGAGGAGATTTCATGACTGACATGCAGGTGGCGCACGACTTCAAGGTGGCCGACCTTTCGCTGGCGGAATTCGGCCGCAAGGAGATCGAGCTGGCCGAGCACGAGATGCCCGGACTCATGGCCACCCGTCGCGAAATGGGTCCCTCGCAACCCCTGAAGGGCGCCCGCATCACCGGCTCGCTCCACATGACCGTGCAGACGGCCGTTCTCATCGAGACCCTGACGGCACTCGGTGCCGAGGTACGCTGGGCCAGCTGCAACATCTTCTCGACCCAGGACCACGCCGCCGCCGCCATCGCCGTCGGCCCCGACGGCACCCCGGACGACCCCCGTGGCGTGCCGGTCTTCGCGTGGAAGGGCGAGACCCTCGAGGAGTACTGGTGGTGCACGGAGCAGGTGCTGCTCTGGCCGGACGGCGGCGGGCCCAACATGATCCTGGACGACGGCGGCGACGCCACCCTCCTGGTCCACAAGGGCGTCGAGTACGAGGCGAAGGGTGCCGTGCCGGACCCCGCCGGCGCCGACTCGGAGGAGTTCCGCGTCGTCCTCGAGCTCCTCACCCGTTCGCTCGGTGAGGACGCGCGACGGTGGACGGACATCGCCGCCGGCATCAAGGGGGTCACGGAGGAGACCACCACGGGCGTGCACCGGCTGTACCAGCTGGCCGAGCGGGAGGAGCTCCTGTTCCCGGCCATCAACGTGAACGACTCGGTCACGAAGTCGAAGTTCGACAACCTCTACGGATGCCGCCACAGCCTGATCGACGGGATCAACCGGGCGACCGACGTCATGATCGGCGGCAAGGTGGCCGTCGTCTGCGGATTCGGCGACGTGGGGAAGGGGTGCGCCGAATCGCTCAAGGGACAGGGCGCGCGCGTCATCGTCACCGAGATCGATCCCATCTGCGCGCTGCAGGCGGCCATGCAGGGCTACGAGGTGAAGCCGCTCGACGACGTGGTGGGCGAGGCGGACATCTTCGTCACCTGCACCGGCAACAAGGACATCATCACCGCGGACCACATGGCCCGGATGAAGCACCAGGCCATCGTGGGCAACATCGGCCACTTCGACAACGAGATCGACATGGCCGGCCTCGAGGCCACCGACGGCGTCGAGCGGATCACCATCAAGCCGCAGGTCGACAAGTGGGTGTTCCCCGACGGGCACGCCATCATCGTCCTGTCGGAGGGACGCCTGCTGAACCTCGGCAACGCGACGGGCCACCCCAGCTTCGTGATGTCGAACTCGTTCACCAACCAGGTCATCGCCCAGGTCGAGCTCTTCGCGAAGCCCGAGGCGTACGGCCGTCAGGTGCACGTGCTTCCCAAGCACCTTGACGAGAAGGTCGCCCGGCTGCACCTCGACGCCCTCGGCGTGAAGCTGACGACCCTCAGCCAGGAACAGGCCGACTACATCGGCGTCCCCGTCGAGGGGCCGTTCAAGCCGGACCACTACCGCTACTAGGTTCGCGGACCGTACGGCAGACGGCTCGGCACGCGGAGATGTCACTCGACTACTCCCGCGTCCGGGCCGTCCTGTTCGACATCGACGGCACCCTCCGTGACACGGACGATGAGCTCGTCCACGCGACCGAGAGGGTGCTGCGGCGCATCGTCGGCTCGCGACGCGCGGCCCGCTGGGCCCGCCCCGTCGTCGTGTGGGTCGAGCACCGGGCCCAGGCCGTTCTGGGCCTGGCCGACCGCCTGCACGTCGACGGGCCGATCAACCGGCTGATCGACTGGCTCGCCCCGCGCGGGCAGACCAGCATCGTCGCGGATGCGCGGGAGTCCCTCGAACGCCTTCACGACGTCGTGCGGATCGGGGTGGTGTCGGCGGGACCCACCCGGCAGGTCGAGCGCTTTCTCGATCAGCACGCCCTGCGTTCCTACATGGACGTCGTCGTGACCAGCCAGACCCACCGCCGCATCAAACCCCACGCGGAACCGGTGCTCGGTGCGCTGGAGGAACTGGGCGTGGAGGCCGCCGACGCGGTGATGGTGGGGGACACCACCGTCGACGTCAAGGCGGGGAAGGCCGCGGGTACCCAGACGTACGCGGTGCTGACGGGATTCGGCCGCAGGCGTGACCTGGAGCGGCACGGTGCGGACGAGATCGCCGGCTCGTTCACGCCCCTGGTCGCCGGTATCCTGGCCCACCAGGGCGACTGAGGTGGCGTGAGGCGGATTCTCGGCATCCTCCTGCTCGCGGTGGCGCTCGCCGGCTGCGGCGGCACCGCTGCGCCCGAGACGACGGCCCGCGAGGTGGTCGCCGGTTCGTACACGGTCGTCGACCGCCATCCGCACGATCCCGAGGCGTTCACGCAGGGGCTTCTCGTGGACGACGGGGAGTTCGTCGAGGGGACGGGCCTCGAGGGGCGGTCCGAGATCCGTCGCGTCACCATCACGACGGGACGCGTGCGCATGCGGCGCGCGCTTCCGCCCACCTTCTTCGGTGAGGGCGTCGCCGTTCACGGGGACCGCATCCATCAGCTCACATGGCGTGACGGCGTCGGTCTCATCTGGGATCGCACCCGCCTCGCACCCGCGGGGCGCTGGACCTACGAAGGAGAGGGCTGGGGCCTCACGACCATGGGTGACGAGCTGGTCATGTCGGACGGCACGAGCACACTGCGCATCCTCGACCCGCGCTCACGTGAGGAGATCCGCCGCGTTGATGTGACGCGGGACGGTGCGCCACAGGTGGATCTGAACGAACTCGAGTACCTGGGCGACGGCCGCGTCGCGGCCAACGTCTGGATGACGACGACCATCGTCGTCATCGACGTGGCGACGGGCCGGGTGACCCACACGCTCGACGTGGCCGCGCTCGCGGCCGAGCAGCCATCGGAGGCCAACGAGACGAACGGCATCGCCGTCGATCCCGAGACCGGAGACTGGTACGTCACCGGGAAGAACTGGCCGAACCTCTACCGGATCCGGGTCGACCTGCCCTGACCGCCTGTCACCTCGGGGCCGGATCGGCCTCGGTTGCTGCGCGCGCGCATGACGCATCACTGCCGTCGACCGAGCGGACGAACGGACCCGGCCGAACGGGCATGAAAAAGCGGCGCCGCGGCGAGCACGAAGCCCTCCGCGACGCCGCGAGGCGATCTACCTGCGGGAGTAGAACTCCACGATGAGCTGTTCCTCGATGGGCACCTGGATCTCGGAACGCGACGGCAGGTGCAGGACGCGGCCCTGGAGTCCGTCGAGGTCGGCCTCGAGCCAGGGTGCCATGGTGCCGAGAAGCTCGGTCGCCTGACGGGCGAGCGGCTCGACGGGGCTCTGCGGCTTCAGCTGGATCGTCTGGCCCGGCGTCACCGGGTAGGACGCGATGTCGACGCGACGTCCGTCCACCAGGATGTGCCCGTGCCCGACGAACTGACGCGCCTGTGCCCGGGTGGACGCGATGCCCAGCCGGTAGACGACGTTGTCGAGCCGGCGCTCCAGTGCCACGAGCAGTGCGTCACCGGTCATCTGCCGGGAGCGCTGCGCCCCCTTGATGTACCGGCGGAACTGCTTCTCGCGCACACCGTAGTAGCGCTTGCAGAGCTGCTTCGCACGAAGCTGCTGGCCGTAGACCGACTGCTTCCGCTGACGGGCACCACCGTGCTCGCCGGGCGGAAGAGGTCCGCGTCGTTCAAGCGCCGACTTACCGTTGTGGGCGCGAAGTCCTTTGAGGTAGAGCTCGACTCCTTCGCGTCGCGAGAGTCGCTCGACCGGTCCTGTGTGTCTCCCCATAGACGCGGCAGCCTACCAGATCCCAGGGCGTGAAAACCCGCTCAGGTCGGCACAACCCGAGTGGGATACGCGCGAGGGACTCTACTCCTCGGGGTGGGCCGGGTGCAAAGGCGGTGAACACCGGGGCGGGTGGGGCTGTCCATCCGCCCCCCGACCGTACGCCGGGCGGACACCCGGCGTACGTGCTTCCTTCCGTCGCGTCCGGTGCGTCGTCCGCGAAGTCAGGCCTCGCGGGTGCGCCGGCGCAGTTCCAGGGAGATGACCACGAGGGCGATACCCCGGAAGAGAAGTGCCACGGCGAGGAACGTACCGAGGATCCAGAACGAACCGACCGGAAGGGTCCCGAAGAGGACCACGCCCAGGACCAGGCTCACGAGGCTCGATGCCAGCCACCAGCCCCAGTCCGGGCCGCGCAGCACGAGACTGAAGATCGTCCCGATCAGACCGTCGACGATCAGCCAGAGGACGAGGATGGTCGCAAGGGTGACGGTTCCGGCCAGCGGACGGAAGATGAGAAGCAGGCCGGCGCCCACCGCGAGGAGCCCGAGGATCAGGTTCACCCACAGGCCACCCTCCCGGCGGTGCGCGATCCCGGCGACGATTCCGATGATCCCGGAGGCGAGCACGATCCATCCGAGCAGGACGGTCACGGCGAGTCCGGCGGCGGCGGGCACGGTGAACATGAGGATGCTGATCAGGATCATCGTGATCCCGGCGGCGAGACCGAGTCCCCAGTCCCGGTTGTTCCCGTAGTCCATGGCGTCGGGTGCTGTTGTCGATGTCATCTCTTCACGCCCTCTCTCAGTTGCCCGTGTCGGGGCATTTGATCGCGTCGACGAGCTTGGTGGTCGACGTGTCGAACCGGGTGAGATCCGCCTGGAGCTGCGTCCGCGCGGCACGGAGTTCGCTCACGTTGTCGATGTCGTCGACGGTCGCGCGGATGTCGTCCCAGGCGTCGGAGACGTCATCGAAATGCGAGGCACCCGCGTTGGCCGCCGAGTCCTGCAGGTGGCGCCACGATTCGCGGACGTTCTCGCGCGCCTGACGGAATCCCGCCAGGTCGGTCAGCGGAGACGTCTCGCTGAGGATCGTCACGTTCGCGCGGAAGGACGCGAGGTCGGCGCAGAGTGCCTGTTCCGCGGTTTTCTGGGATTCGCCGCAGCCGGCGCCGACCGTCACCGCTGCGGCGAGGACCGCCACGGAGACGAGGAGCTTTCGAGCGTGCATGGTCTTCCTCTCGGGATGAAGTGCGTCAAACGCACACGGGGCACTCGGCCACGCGGTCCGAATCTACCGCAAGCGGTGTCCGGGCCTGGCGGCGTTCAGCCACCGCGACGGGGGAGGGGCCCGAACACGTCATGCCGACAGGAGCGCCGTGGCGGGTATGGGCCGCTATCTCCTCGATGGCTGATCCCATCGAACCAGCCATCTAGTGCCGCTCCTGCGACCGTTCGAGTTCGCGTGCCAGTGTCTCGCTGTCGTGGTGGCCGAGATGGCGGCGGCCCTCGATGAAGAAGGTGGGGGTGCCGGTGGCCCCGCTCGTCTCCGCTCCCGAGACGTCGGCGCGCACGCGGTCGGCGATCGCCTCCGACTCGAGGTCGCGGAGGAACCACTCGACGTCGAGCCCGAGGTCGGCGGCGTACCCGGCGATGTCCTCGTACTCGAGCTCGTCTTGATTCCGGAAGAGGACGTCGGCCATCTCCCAGAAGTGATCCTGCTCGGCGGCGGCCTCGGCGGCGCGGGCGGCGAGTTCGGCATTGGGGTGGACGTCGGGGAGCGGGAGGTGCCGGAAGACGTACCGCAGTCGGTCGCCGAACCTCTCGCGGAGGTCCGAGTAGACGCCGGTGGTGCGGCCGCAGAAGACGCACTCGAAGTCCGCGTACTCCACGAGTGTGAGCGGCGCGTCGGGGTTCCCCCGGATGTGATCGCGGTCCGGGTCGACCTCCGGTGACAGCGAGCGGGGGACCTCGGTGTCCGCCTCGTCCCGCAGGCGCGCGTCGATGAAGAAGGCGATGGCACCCACCGTGACCGACAGGACGGCCGAGATGAGGACGCCCACGGTGGCCTCGCTGCGCAACTCGGGATGGTCGCGGAAGGCGAGCGACGCGATGAGGAGCGAGACGGTGAACCCGATGCCGGACAGAGCGGCGCCGCCGAGCACCTGTCGCGACCCGACACCCCGGGGCAGGTCCCCCAGTCCGAGGCGGAGGCCGACCATGGTGCTGACGAAGATGCCGACCGTCTTACCGATGACCAGACCGGCCACGATGGCCCAGGTGAGAGGGGATCGGATGGCCTGCGCGAGCACCCCCTCCCGAAGGTCGACGCCGGCGTTGGCCAGGGCGAACAGGGGGACGATCACGTAGCTGGTCCACGGGTGCAGGTATGCCTGCAGCCGCTGATTGACCGAGAGGGCCCGGGCGACGCCCTTCCGGGTCGAGCGGCCGAGCTCGATATGAGGTGACTGACGGAAGGCCTTCGCGCGATCGGCGGCCATCTCGACGATGGACCGTTTCGGCCGGTGCGCCCGTATGAGGAGGCCGGCCAGCATGCCCGCGATCGTGGCGTGGAAGCCCGCGCCCAGTGTGGCGAGCCACAGCCCGATGAACAGGAAGATGTACGGGGTCATCCGCCAGACCCCGAAGCGGTCGAGCGACCCCAGCACCACGGCGATGAGTGCCATCAGGCCGAGGTACCTCGCGTCGAACGTGTCCGAGTACGCGATGCCGATGACGCTGACCGCCACGATGTCGTCGATCACCGTGAGGGTGAGCAGGAAGATGCGCAGCTGGGTCGAGAAGTTCGGTCCGACGACGGCGAGGGCACCCAGCATGAAGGCCGTGTCGGTGCCGATCACGATTCCCCAGCCGGTCCGGGCATCCGCCGGCGCCATCAGGAGGAAGATGAGCGCGGGGATGACGATGCCGCCGATACCGGCGAGGGCGGGCAGCGAGGCGCGGCGCCAGTTGGTGAGCGATCCGACCGAGAACTCCTGGCGGACCTCCAGCCCGATCACCAGGAAGAAGAGGGCCATGAGGGCATCGTTCACCCAGTGGACCAGCGTCATCGAGAGCTCGGCGTCGCCGATCGAGATCGTGCCGTAGGTGTGCCAGAGGCTCTCGTACGTCCCGGAGATCGGGCTGTTGGCCCAGATCAGCGCGGCGACGGTCGCCGTGAGGAGCAGCCACGCGCTGCCCGCCTCGGTGCTGAGATAGGTGCGAAGCGGTTGGGAGAGCTGCCCGAGGAGTGTGGAGCGTCCGACGGGGGATCGCTCGTCGTTCCGATCCTGGCCAGACACGGGTGGAGGATATCGGACCAGGGGAGGGATGCGATGCCTGCGACACCGCCGGATACGCGCACCCCATGCCGCCGTCTGCCCGGCGTCGGCGACCGTGCCTCCTCGAGAATCGATCGCCGACATGAGGCCCTCATGGCGTTCGCGTGCGTCGCTCGTGATCCGAAGCCCACAGGGCTGAGCCTCGAGAGAGACTCGAGACTTTGCGCAACCCTCGACATTCACGTGAGTATGCGGGAACGCGACCGTGACGCTCACCTCGAGCCTGCGGTCCGATTCCCGGTCGCGCTCGCTTGCGCTCTGTCGCGCTGCGCTGTCAGAAGAGGCCGGGTAACGGGAGTGTTCCACGGCTGGATACGGCATGGTCGCCGGTTGCGGCTGTCGGTGGAACGCCGCCCGGTGGGCCGGTTCGTCCGATTCGTGCGCCGGATGCGAACGCACGCAAAGTGCAGTTATGTTCGCGCACGGGAGATGTCGTCTGGCGAGACGCCCATACTCAAGGGAATCCCACAAAATGCCGATGGTCACCTTCAGAGGTAGCCTCCCCATCCGAAACCAAGGCGAACCGTGGATTCCGCAGCCTCCTACTGTCCTGACCGCATCCGCCGCCTGCCTCTGACCGCTGTCGCCGTCGCCCTCGTGCTCGGCGTTGCGGGCTGTGGCGGCACCGACACCAGCACCACCGACGTGACGCAGGTGAGCACGGCGAACGTCTCACCGCCCGATCTGCCGGACGTCCCGACGGTGCGCGATGCCGCCGGAGCGCGCCGTGACGTCAGGATGGACGACTGTCCGACCGATCCCGGCGCCGTGACGGCGAACGGCACGGTCACGAACTCGACGGCGAAGGCCACCGACTACGCCATCACCGTCAGCTGGGTGAACGATCGCTCCGACGTCCGCGCCCGGGGCTCGGCGATCGTCCGGAACCTCGCGCCGAAGAAGTCGGCGAAGTGGGCCGTGAAGGTCGACCTCCGGGCCGACAACGCCTCACAGTGCACACTCTTCGTGGAGCGAGGTCGGGTCACCTCGTGACGCGTCGCTTCCGGCAGAGCACCCGTCCGCGGCGGTTCGGAGTCCGGCGCCCATGACCCCGAGCCGCACAGGCGACTCCTGGGGGACATCCCGCCGTCCGCGGACCCTCGTCGACGCGATCTCGACGCGGGTGATACGGGCGGCGCTTCTCGTCATCGTGGCGGCCGGCTTCTACCTGAGCTCGGGTGAGACGGCGAACGCACAGGCGCTCACCTGCGAGGCCGGTTTCACATACGGCACGACATCCGGGCAGACGACCCCGTCGCTCCGACGTGTGAACCTCGCGACCGGGCAGACCACGCAGATCACCACCTACCCGAACAACAGCAACGTCAACGCACTCGGTATGCGGTCGGACGGCGTCGCCTACACCACGGACAACCAGGCACGCAACAACGGTCAGACCGTGACCATCCGTCGGTACGACGGGGCGACGAACACCCACAGCAACTACACCGGACCGGCCATCGTCGGCGGCGGCGCCGCGGGTATCCCGCGTGGTGCCATCAACCCGCTGAACGGCTGGTACTACTTCTCCCACGCCGACAGCGCCAACGGCACCCTGCAGCACGTCTACGCGTTCAACACGACCACGAACACGTCCGTCGGATACGTCGGGACCTTCACCACGCCGCAGTCCCGGCCGAACGGTGACATGGCATTCGACCACGAGGGCAACCTGCTGTTGGTGGCCGCCAACCAGTCCGCACCCCTCCAGGCGCAGCTCTACCGGATCAGCGACGTCCCGACGACCCCTCAGAGCTATCCGACCGCGCTCAGCGGTTCGCAGATGCTCTCCCTCTCGGGGCAGGGGCCGGTCGGTGTCATCTTCGATGCCAACGGTTATCTCTACACGCAGGACATCGGCACCCTCTACCGCCACGACCCGAACACGGGCGCGGTTCTCAGCCAGGTGAACTTCACCGGCGGTATCAACCTGGGCGACCTCGGTGACTGTGACACGCCCGGGACGCTGCAGTTGCGCAAGATCATCGACGGACGCGTCCAGACGTCGGACCAGTTCACCCTCACGATCACCGGAGGAGGGCTGACCGGGGGCAACTCCGCCACGACCACGGGCAACACGACGGGTCTCCAGAACGCCATCGCCGGTCCGGTCGTCGGCATCCCCGGTACCACGTACACCCTGACCGAGACCGTGAGCCCGAGCGTTCTCGGGGCGTATGCGAACTCCATCACCTGCGTCAACACCGTCAACGGGTCGACGATCATCCCGACCCGCACCGGGGACGGCACCTGGACGCTGGCGTTTCCCTCGGCCGCCAGCGGCGTCCTCCCCCGCATCACGTGCACCGTCACCAACACCCCGCTCACGCGGTCCATCAGCCTCGACAAGCAGGCCGGCACCCCGACGGGCAACACCGCCGGCTCCACCATCTCGTACACGTTTCTGCTCCAGAACACCGGGCAGGTGCCGCTGACCAGCGTGAGCGTCACCGATCCGAAGGTGGGCACCGTGACCTGCCCGCCGGGCACTCTCGCCCCGGGCGCGACGCGCACCTGCACCGCCACCTACACGGTGACCCAGGCGGATGTGGACGCGGGCGCCGTCAACAACACCGCGACTGCGTCCGGAACGCCACCCGCGGGACCGGCCGTGACCTCGCCGCCGGACACGACGTCGACGCCGATCACCCGCACCCCGTCGATCTCCATGAACAAGGGAGCGGGTCCGATCAACGACGTGGACGGCAACGGACACGACGTCGGTGACACGATCACGTACTCGTTCGCGGTGACGAACACCGGCAACGTGACCCTGAACCCCGTGACCGTCTCGGACCCGATGGTCTCCCCTCCCGTGACGTGTCCCGGTGGGGCGCTGCCCCCCGGCCAGACGCGCAACTGCACCTCGCGGACGTACACGCTGACGCAGGCGGACGTGGACGCGGGTGTGGTCACCAACACGGCCACAGCCTCGGGCACGCCGCCCAGCGGACCCGTCGTGACCGCCACCGGATCGACCTCGACGCCCGTCACACGGAGTCCGAACCTCGTCTTCGACAAGACGGCGGGGCCGATCGACGATGTGGACGGCAACGGCCCGGACGCCGGTGACACGATCACGTACACGTTCGCGATGACGAACACCGGCAACGTGACGTTGAACCCCGTCACCGTGTCGGACCCCCTGCTGAATCCGGTGGTGTGCCCCGGTGGCGCGCTGGCACCCGGTCAGAGCCGCAACTGCACCTCGAGGACGTACACGCTGACGCAGGCGGACGTGGACGCGGGTGTGGTCGACAACACGGCCACCGCTTCCGGCACGCCGCCCAGCGGACCGGTCCTGATCCGCCCGGATTCGACGTCCACGCCGATCGCGTCCAACCCGTCGATCTCCCTCGACAAGCAGGCGGGGTCGATCAACGACGTGGACGGCAACGGCCCGGATGCCGGCGACACGATCACGTACACGTTCACGGTGGCCAACACCGGCAACGTGACGCTGAACGCGGTCGGTGTGTCGGATCCGAAGATCGGCACGGTGACCTGTCCGGGTGGAGCTCTGGCCCCGGGCGCGACGCGCACCTGCACCGCCACCTACACGCTGACGCAGGCGGATGTGGACGCGGGTATCGTGGACAACACGGCAACGGCGACCGGAACCCCGCCGACGGGTGGTCCGGTGACCGCGACCGACACCGAGTCGACGTCCGTACCGCGGACTCCGTTCGTCTCGCTCGACAAGCAGGCCGGTTCACTCGTCGACGTCGACGGCAACGGTCCGGATGCGGGTGACACCATCGCCTACTCGTTCGCGGTGACGAACACGGGCAACGTGACCCTGAATCCGGTGACCGTCTCGGATCCGATGCTCGGTACCGTGACCTGCCCCGCCGGTCCGCTGGCACCCGGGGCCACGGTCACCTGCTCAACCGTCGTCTACACGGTCACCCAGGCGGACGTGGATGCGGGCGTGGTGAACAACACGGCGACGGTGTCGGGTACGCCGCCGTCCGGTCCGGCCGTGACGGGTGACGACGACACGTCGACTCCCATCGCCCGAACCCCGTCCGTCGCACTCGACAAGAGTGCCGGGTCACTGATCGATGTGGACGGCAACGGTCCGGATGCCGGGGACACGATCACCTACTCCTTCGTGGTGACGAACACGGGCAACGTGACCCTGAATCCGGTGACCGTCTCGGATCCGATGCTCGGTACCGTGACCTGCCCCGCCGGTCCGCTGGCACCCGGGGCCACGGTCACCTGCTCAACCGTCGTCTACACGGTCACCCAGGCGGACGTGGATGCGGGCGTGGTGAACAACACGGCGACGGTGTCGGGTACGCCGCCGTCCGGTCCGGCCGTGACGGGTGACGACGACACGTCGACTCCCATCGCCCGAACCCCGTCCGTCGCACTCGACAAGAGTGCCGGGTCACTGATCGATGTGGACGGCAACGGTCCGGATGCCGGGGACACGATCACCTACTCCTTCGTGGTGACGAACACGGGCAACGTGACCCTGAATCCGGTGACCGTCTCGGATCCGATGCTCGGTACCGTGACCTGCCCCGCCGGTCCGCTGGCACCCGGGGCCACGGTCACCTGCTCAACCGTCGTCTACACGGTCACCCAGGCGGACGTGGATGCGGGCCGCGTGGACAACGTGGCGACGGCAACCGGTGTGCCACCCTCCGGCCCGGCTGTCACCGGCACGGACGACACGACGACCCCCCTTCCCCCCGCCCCCGCGCTGACGCTCGACAAGACCGCCGCCGGCGTGTTCGATGCGAACGAGAGCGGCCTCCAGGATGCCGGTGACACGATCACGTACACGTTCGTGGTGACGAACACCGGCAATGTGACCCTGAATCCCGTGACGGTGGCGGATCCGAAGGTCGGTACGGTGACCTGTCCCGCCGGTCCGCTGGCTCCGGGTGCCACGGTCGACTGCACGCCGGTCGTCTACACGCTCACTCAGGCGGATGTCGATGCGGGTGCGGTCGAGAACACCGCCACGGCGTCGGGGACGCCGCCGACGGGCGACCCGGTGACCGCCACGGACACGACGTCGACCGCCATTCCTGCCGAGGTCGCCCTCTCGCTGAACAAGCAGGCCGGTGCAATCGTCGACGCGAACGGCAGCAGCCGCGTGGATGCCGGCGACACCATCACCTACACGTTCGCCGTCACCAACACGGGCACCGTCTCGCTCGACCCGGTGACGGTGAGCGATCCGAAGGTCGGTCCGGTGACGTGTCCCCTCGGCCCGCTGGCTCCGACGGAGACGGTCGCGTGTGATGCGGTCGTCTATACCCTCACCCAGGCCGACCTTGACGCGGGTGTCGTGAACAACACCGCGACGGCGACGGGCGTACCGCCGGTTGGTGAGCCGGCGACGGGGACGAGCTCAACATCCACCCCGGTCTCTCAGGTCGCGTCCCTCTCCCTCGACAAGACGGCCGGTGAGATCGTTGACGCCAACGACAGCGGCCGCGTCGACGCCGGTGACACGATCGCCTACACGTTTGCGGTTGAGAACACGGGCACGGTGACCCTGGATCCGGTCACGGTGAGTGACCCGCTGGTCGGTGTGGTGACCTGCCCCGCAGGGCCTCTGGCTCCGGGCGCCACTGTGAACTGTGACGCGGTCGTCTACACCCTGATCCAGGGCGATGTGGACGCGGGCGCCGTGAACAACACGGCGACCGCGTCGGGAACCCCGCCCGATGGCCCCGCCGTCACCGGTACGGACTCCACGTCGACGACGATCGACGCGGTCGCGTCCCTCTCCCTCGACAAGACGGCCGGTGAGATCGTTGACGCCAACGACAGCGGCCGCGTCGACGCCGGTGACACGATCGCCTACACGTTTGCGGTTGAGAACACGGGCACGGTGACCCTGGATCCGGTCACGGTGAGTGACCCGCTGGTCGGTGTGGTGACCTGCCCCGCAGGGCCTCTGGCTCCGGGCGCCACTGTGAACTGTGACGCGGTCGTCTACACCCTGACGCAGGCGGATGTCGATGCCGGTGCAGTCGACAACACCGCGACGGCGACGGGTACTCCGCCCACCGGTGACGACGTGACGGACACCGACTCCACGTCGACGACGGTGGTGCAGGCGGCGAGCCTTGATCTGACGAAGAGCGCCGGTGCGATCGTCGACGCCAACAGCAGCGGCCGTGTGGATGCGGGTGACACGATCACCTACACGTTCGCGGTTGAGAACACGGGAACCGTGACCCTCGACCCCGTCACGGTGGACGACCCGAAGGCCGGTGCGGTCGTCTGCCCGGCCGGTCCGCTGGCTCCCGGTGCGACGGTGGACTGTGACCCGGTCGTCTACACACTGACGCAGGCCGACCTTGATGCCGGCACGGTCGACAACACCGCGACGGCATCGGGAACCCCGCCGACCGGACCTACCGTCACAAACACCGATTCGACGACCACTCCGGTGGAACAGAGTCCGAGCCTCGAGCTCGACAAGACGGCCGGTGCGATCGTCGACGCCAACGGCAACGGTCGTGTGGATGCGGGTGACACGATCGCCTACTCCTTCGCCGTGCAGAACACGGGAACCGTGACCCTCGACCCCGTCACGGTGGACGACCCGAAGGCCGGTGCGGTCGTCTGCCCGGCCGGTCCGCTGGCTCCCGGTGCGACGGTGGACTGTGACCCGGTCGTCTACACACTGACGCAGGCCGACCTTGATGCCGGCACGGTCGACAACACCGCGACGGCATCGGGAACCCCGCCGACCGGACCTACCGTCACAAACACCGATTCGACGACCACTCCGGTGGAACAGAGTCCGAGCCTCGAGCTCGACAAGACGGCCGGTGCGATCGTCGATGCGAACGGCAGCGGTGGTGTGGATGCGGGTGACACGATCGCCTACACGTTCGCGGTTGAGAACACGGGAACGGTGACCCTGGATCCGGTCACGGTGAGTGACCCGCTGGTCGGTGCGGTCGTCTGCCCGGCCGGTCCGCTGGTCCCGGGTGCGACGGTGGACTGTGACGCCGTGGCCTACACCTTGACGCAGGCGGATGTGGATGCCGGCGTCGTCGACAACACCGCGACGGCATCGGGAACCCCGCCCACCGGTGACGACGTCACCGACACCGACTCCACCTCTTCGCCGGTCGTCCAGGCGGCGAGCCTCGTTCTGACGAAGACGGCCGGCGCCATCGTCGACGCGAACGGCAGCGGTGGTGTGGATGCGGGTGACACGATCGCCTACACGTTCGCGGTTGAGAACACGGGAACGGTGACCCTGGATCCGGTCACGGTGAGTGACCCGCTGGTCGGTGCGGTCGTCTGCCCGGCCGGTCCGCTGGTCCCGGGTGCGACGGTGGACTGTGACGCCGTGGCCTACACCTTGACGCAGGCGGATGTGGATGCCGGCGTCGTCGACAACACCGCCACCGCGACCGGGACGCCGCCCGCGGGCCCGCCCGTCGAGTCGACGAGTTCGACCTCGACACCGGTCTCCCGAATCCCGGGTATCTCCCTCGACAAGCAGGCCGGTGAGATCGTCGACGCCAACGACAGCGGCCGCGTGGATGCCGGTGACACGATCGCCTACACGTTCGTGGTCGAGAACACCGGCAACGTGACCCTGGATCCCGTGACCGTGCAGGACCCGATGCTCGGCGGGCCCATCGCCTGCCCGGCGGTTGTCCTTGCGCCCGAGGCCAGCATCTCGTGTGGTCCGGTCACCTACACCCTCACGCAGGCGGACGTGAACGCCGGTGAGGTCGCGAACCTGGCCGGTGCGACCGGGTCCTCCCCGTCGGGTGTCCAGGTGGTGGACACGGATGCGACGCAGACCCCGGTTGCGCGGATTCCCTCCCTCACCTTCGACAAGCAGGCGACCGTGATCGATCCGGACGGTGATGGAACCGGCCGTGACGACACCATTCGCTACACGTTCGTGGTCGAGAACACCGGGAACGTGACCCTGGATCCCGTGACCGTGCAGGACCCGATGCTCGGCGGGGCCATCGCCTGCCCGGCGAGCCTCCTCCAGCCCGGCGAGAGCATGGACTGCGGACCCGTCGATTACGTGATCACACAGGACGACGTGGATCGCGGTGCCGTGGACAACGTCGCCGGTGTCATCGCCGTCACGCCCACGGGCTCGGAGCTGGTCGAGACCGACACGACGTCGACGCCGATCGATGCCAGTGCCGACCTCACGCTCGCGAAGACCGCGGGAGCCATCGTCGATGCGAACGGCAGCGGTCGCGTCGACCCCGGTGACACGATCGCCTACACGTTCGCCGTTGAGAACACCGGTACGGTCACGCTCGATCCGGTGACGGTGAGTGACCCGCTGGTCGGTGCGGTCGTCTGCCCGGCCGGTCCGCTGGTCCCGGGTGCGACGGTGGACTGTGACGCGGTCGTCTACACGCTGACGCAGGCGGATGTCGATGCGGGTGTGGTCAACAACACGGCGACGGCGACGGGCACCCCGCCCGACGGTCCCGACGCGACGGACACCGATTCGACGTCGACGTCCGTTGCGCAGGTCGCGTCGCTCATCCTCGACAAGAGCGCCGGTGCGATCGTCGACGCCAACGACAACGGCCGCGTCGATGCAGGCGATACGATCGCCTACACGTTTGCGGTCGAGAACACGGGTACGGTTACCCTCGACCCGGTCAGCGTGAGCGACCCGAAGGTCGGCTCGGTCGTCTGCCCGGCCGGTCCGCTGGCTCCGGGTGCGACGGTGGACTGTGACGCGGTCGTCTACACCCTCACCCAGGCCGACCTCGACGCCGGGACGGTCGACAACACCGCGACGGCATCGGGTACCCCGCCCGACGGTCCCGCCGTCACTGCGACCGATTCGACGTCGACGCCGGTCGTCCAGGTGGCAAGCCTTGAGCTGACGAAGAGCGCCGGTGCGATCGTCGACGCCAACGACAACGGTCGCGTCGATGCCGGCGACACGATCACCTACACATTCAGTGTTGAGAACACCGGTACGGTGACCCTCGATCCGGTGACGGTGAGTGACCCGATGGTGGGCGCGGTCGTCTGCCCGGCGGGCCCTCTTGCTCCGAGTGCGACGGTCGAGTGTGACGCGGCGGTCTACACGCTGACGCAGGCGGATGTGGATGCCGGTGTGGTCGACAACACGGCGACGGCGACAGGTGCCCCGCCGGACGGCGACGATGTCACCGCGACGGACTCCACGTCGACGCCGGTCGTCCAGGCGGCGAGCCTTGAGCTGACGAAGAGCGCCGGTGCGATCGTCGACGCCAACGACAACGGTCGCGTCGATGCCGGTGACACCATCGCCTACACGTTCGCGGTTGAGAACACGGGAACCGTGACCCTCGACCCCGTCACCGTGAGTGACCCGATGGTCGGTGCGGTGACCTGTCCTGCCGGTCCGCTGGCCCCGGGCGCGACGGTCAACTGTGGCCCGGTCCTCCACACGCTCGCTCAGGCCGACCTCGACGCGGGTGTCGTGAACAACACGGCGACGGCGACGGGTACCCCGCCGACCGGTGACGACGTCACCGCGACGGATTCGACGACCACTCCGGTGGCGCAGGTGGCGGGCCTCGAGCTGACGAAGACGGCCGGTGATGTCGTCGATGCGAACGACAGCGGCCGCGTGGACGCCGGTGACACGATCGCCTACACGTTCGTCGTTGAGAACACCGGTACCGTGACCCTCGACCCGGTCACCGTCAGCGATCCCATGGTGGGTGCGGTTACCTGTCCCGCAGGTCCGCTGGTTCCGGGTGCGACGGTGGAGTGCGACGCAGCCCCGTACACCCTCGTCCAGGGTGACCTCGATGCGGGTGTGGTGAGCAACACGGCGACGGCGACGGGTACCCCTCCGACCGGTGACGACGTCACCGGCACCGACTCCATCACGACCCCGGTCGTCCAGACTCCGGGCCTCGATCTGACGAAGACGGCCGGTGACGTCGTGGACGCGAACGACAACGGTCGCGTGGATGCGGGTGACACGATCGCCTACTCCTTCGCGGTCGAGAACACGGGCACCGTAACCCTCGACCCAGTCACCGTCAGCGATCCCATGGTGGGCGCCGTGACCTGTCCCGCCGGTCCGCTGGCTCCCGGTGCGACGGTGAACTGTGACCCAGTGGTCTACACGCTGACGCAGGCGGATGTGGATGCCGGTGCGGTCAACAACACCGCAACCGCGACGGGCACTCCGCCCACCGGTGACGACGTCACCGCGACGGATTCGACGACCACGCCGGTGGCCCAGACTCCGAGCATCGGGCTCGACAAGACGGCGGGCGCGATCGTTGACGCGAACGGCAACGGCCGCGTGGATGCGGGTGACACGATCGCCTACTCCTTCGCGGTCGAGAACACGGGCGCCGTGACCCTGGACCCGGTGACCGTCAGCGATCCCATGGTGGGAGCCGTGACCTGTCCCGCCGGTCCGCTGGCTCCCGGTGCGACGGTCGAGTGTGACCCAGTGGTCTACACGCTGACGCAGGCGGATGTGGATGCCGGTGCGGTCAACAACACCGCGACCGCTTCGGGTACCCCGCCGGACGGCCCCGCCGTGACGGCGACCGATTCGACGTCGACGCCGATCGCGTCGTCCGCGTCGCTGAGCCTGACCAAGACGGCCGGTGCCATTGTCGACGCCAATGACAGCGGTCGCGTGGATGCGGGCGACACGATCGCCTACTCCTTCGCGGTCGAGAACACGGGCACCGTGAGTCTGGACCCGGTCTCGGTCAGCGATCCCATGGTTGGCGCGGTGACCTGCCCGGCCGGTCCCCTGGCCCCGGGTACGACGGTCAACTGCGGCCCCGCCCTCTACACCCTCACTCAGGCCGACCTCGACGCGGGTGTCGTGAACAACACGGCGACGGCGACCGGGACCCCGCCGGCCGGTGACGACGTCACGGCGACGGATTCGACGACCACGCCGGTGGCCCAGACTCCGAGCCTCGAGCTGACGAAGACGGCCGGTGATGTCGTCGATGCGAACGACAGCGGCCGCGTGGATGCGGGTGACACGATCGCCTACACGTTCGTCGTTGAGAACACGGGCACCGTGACCCTCGACCCGGTCACGGTGAGCGACCCGATGGTCGGTGCGGTCACCTGCCCCGCGGGCCCCCTGGCCCCGGGCGCCACCGTCAACTGTGATGCGGTCACGTACACCCTGACGCAGGCCGATCTCGACGCGGGTGTCGTGAACAACACGGCGACGGCGACCGGGACCCCGCCCACGGGCGACGACGTCACCGGCACCGATTCGACGACCACTCCGGTGGCCCAGACGCCGAGCATCGGGCTCGAAAAGACGGCCGGTGAGATCGTCGATGCCAACGACAACGGTCGCGTCGATGCGGGTGACACGATCACCTACACGTTCTCCGTCGAGAACACGGGCACCGTGACCCTGAACCCGATCACCGTCAGTGACCCGATGCTCGGTGCGGTCACCTGTCCGGCCGGTCTGCTCGCCCCGGGTGCGACGGTGGACTGCGACGCGGTCGTCTACACCCTGACGCAGGCGGATGTCGACGCCGGCGTCGTCAACAACACCGCCACCGCCACCGGCACACCGCCCACCGGGCCGGCGGTCACCGGGACCGATTCGACGACCACGCCGGTGGCGCCGACTCCGGGCATCGGGCTCGACAAGGCGGCCGGTGAGATCGTTGACGCCAATGACAGCGGCCGCGTGGATGCCGGTGACACGATCACCTACTCCTTCGCCGTCGAGAACACGGGCACGGTGACCCTGGACCCGGTGACGGTGAGCGACCCGATGCTCGGCGCCGTCACCTGCCCCGCCGGACCGCTCGCACCGGGCGCCACCGTCGACTGCGACGCGGCCCTCTACACCCTCACGCAGGCCGACCTGGATGCGGGCGTCGTCAACAACACGGCCAGCGCCACCGGCACGCCGCCGACCGGTCCCGCCGTGACGGACACGGACTCCACCACGACACCGGTGACCCGCGCCCCGTCGATCACGCTCGACAAGCAGGCGGGACCGCTCGTCGATGCCAACGGCTCGGGGCGACCCGATCCCGGCGACACCATCGCCTACACGTTCGTCGTCCTGAACACGGGGAACGTCACCCTCGACCCGGTGATGGTGACCGACCAGCTCCTCGGCGGCATCGTCACCTGCCCCGTGAACACACTCGCACCCGGTGAGACCGTCACCTGTGGTCCCGTCACCTACACGGTCACCCAGGCGGACGTCACCGCCGGTGTCGTCGAGAACATCGCCGGGGTCCTCGGAGTCTCACCGTCCGGTTCCGAGGTCGTCGACACCGACTCCACCTCGACCCCGATCGACCAGATCGCGAGCCTCACCCTCGACAAGGGCGCCGGGGCAGTCGTCGATGCGAACGACAACGGCCGGATCGATGCCGGTGACACCATCACGTTCACCCTCGCCGTCCAGAACATCGGGACGGTCCCGCTCGACCCGATCACCGTGAGCGACCCCATGGTGGGCGCGGTCGTCTGCCCGGCCGGTCCGCTGGCCCCGGGTGCAACGGTCAACTGCGACCCGGTCATCTACACGCTCACGCAGGCCGACATCGACGCCGGTGCCGTCAACAACACCGCCACCGCGTCTGGAACACCGCCCAACGGGCCCGCGATCACCGGGACGGACTCGACCTCGACGCCGATCGGCGGTGCACCCGCCCTGAGGCTCGACAAGACGGCGGGTGCGATCGTTGACGCCAACGACAACGGCCGCGTCGACGCCGGTGACACCGTCGCGTACACCTTCTCCGTGCAGAACACGGGAACCGTCACACTCGACCCGGTGACCGTCAGCGACCCGAAGGTCGGTGCCGTCGTCTGCCCGGCCGGACCGCTGGCTCCCGGTACGACGGTGGACTGTGACGCGGTGGCCTATACGCTCACGCAGGCGGATGTGGATGCCGGTGCGGTCAACAACACCGCAACCGCGACGGGCACTCCGCCGATCGGCGACGACGTCACCGCGCCGGATTCGACCACCACCCCGGTGGAGCAGGTCGCAAGCCTCGAGCTGGACAAGGACGCAGGTACGATCGCCGACGCGAACGACAACGGTCGCGTTGATGTCGGTGACACGATCACCTACTCCTTCGCCGTGCAGAACACGGGAACCGTCACCCTCAACCCGGTGACGGTGAGCGATCCGAAGGTCGGTGCGGTGACCTGTCCCGCCGGTCCGCTGGCACCCGGTGCGACGGTGACATGTGACGCGGTCGTCTACGCCCTCACCCAGGCCGACCTCGACGCCGGGACGGTCGACAACACCGCCACCGCGTCGGGAACCCCGCCCACCGGACCGGCCGTCACGGACGCGGACTCCACGACCACCCCGGTGCCGACCACGGCCGCGCTCACCCTCCAGAAGGACGCCGGACCCGTCACCGACGTGGACGGCAACGGTCCCGACGCCGGCGACACCGTCGCGTACACCTTCGCCGTGCAGAACACGGGAACCGTCACCCTCGACCCGGTGACCGTCAGCGACCCGAAGATCGGCGCCGTCGTCTGCCCGGCCGGACCGCTCGCACCGGGTGCCACCGTCGAGTGCGGCCCCGCCGTCTACACACTGAACCAGGCCGATGTGGACGCCGGCGTCGTCGACAACACGGCGACCGCGTCCGGAACCCCGCCCACCGGACCGGCCGTGACCGGCACCGACACCGCCTCGACCCCCGTTCCGGCGAGCCCGGCGATCACGCTGGACAAGCAGGACGAGCTCATCGATCCGGACGGGGACGGCCCGAGCGCCGACGACGTCATCCGCTACACGTTCGTCGTCGAGAACACGGGCAACGTCACGCTCGACCCGGTCACGGTCAGCGACCCGAAGGTCGGCGCTGTCGTCTGCCCGGTCGGTCCGCTGGCCCCGGACGATGCGATCACCTGCGGTCCCGTGGACTACACGATCACCCAGGGTGACATGGACGACACCGTCGTCGAGAACACGGCGACCGCCTCGGGCACTCCGCCGACCGGACCCGCCGTGACGGACATGGATTCCACGACGACCTCCATGGTGCCCAACCCGCGGATCGCGCTCGAGAAGACCGCGGGACCGATCGTCGATGCCAACGGCAACGGCCAGGTGGACGCCGGCGACACGATCGACTACGGCTTTCTGGTCCGGAACACCGGCAACGTGACCCTCGGTGGCATCGGCATCGACGACCCCATGCTGGGGACCGTCGCCTGTCCGGCCGGCCCACTGGCGCCCGCGGCGAGCCGCGTCTGCGGTCCGGTGACCTACACGCTGACGTCCGACGACGTCACGGCGACGGAGATCACGAATACGGCGACCGCCACAGGGACACCGGTCGGCGGCGACCCGATCACCGCGACCGACAGCGTCACCACGCCCGTTCATTCACCGGTCCTCGACTTCGAGAAGCAGGCCGGCCCCGTCGTGGACGCGAACGGCGATGGCCGCCACAGCGCGGGCGACACGATCACCTACACGTTCACCGTGACCAACAACGGCAACGTGCCGTTCGACCCGGTCACCGTCAGCGACCCCAAGGTCGGCGCCGTGACGTGCCCCGCCGGACCTCTGCTTCCAGGGCAGACGCGCACCTGCGATCCCGTCGTCTACACCGTCACGGCCGACGACATCGCGGCCGCCCAGGTCGTCAACCAGGCCACCGTCACCGGAACGCCGCCGAGCGGCTCCCCCGTCACGGCGACCGACACGACGACCACCCCCCTGCCCGTGCCGGCGCTCGGCATGGAGAAGCGGTCCGGTGCGATCGTCGACGTGGACGGCAACGGCAACAGCCCCGGAGACACGGTCACCTTCACGTTCGTCGTCACGAACACCGGCAACGTGCCGATCTCCGACCTCACGATCGGCGACCCCATGGTCACCGGCATCACCTGCCCCGCAACCGTCCTGGTCCCCGGTGGGGTCATGGCCTGCACCGCGGCCCCGTACACCCTCACCGAGGCCAACGTCGCGGCGGGTCAGATCGTGAACCGCGCCGTCGTAAGCGGCACATCGCCCGGCGGCGACCCGGTCAGCGCCGAGGCCACCGTGACGGTGCCCGTGCCGCCCCCGGCTCCTGTGCCGCCCGCTCCCGCCATCCACCTCACGAAGACGTCCGGAGGGGTCGTCGATCGCAACGGAAACGGCGTCGACGCCGGCGACACCATCGACTTCCGCTTCCTCGTCACGAACACGGGCAACGTCCCGTTGCAGGACATCGTCGTCACGGATCCGCTGGTGCGCCGGGTCGACTGCCCCGCGACCGCGCTCGCTCCGGGGGCGTCCATGACCTGCACGGCACCGCCGTACCGGATCACGGTCGCGGACCTCAACCGGGGACGCGTCGTCAACACGGCCACGGTTCGTGCGACCCCGCCGGGACACAGCACGGTGGTCATGAGCGGATCCGTGACCGTCCCCACGGTCGGCCGGCCTCGCCTCCGCATCACCAAGACCGCCAATCGCAGCGTGGTCCGGGCCGGCGGGCTCGTCACGTACACGATCCGTGTGCGCAACACCGGCAACGGACCGGCGCGCAACGTCGCGGTCTGCGACCTGCTGGCGGCGAACGTCAGCGTCGCCCGGCGCGGCGGCGGACGTCTGCGGTCCGGGCGTCTCTGCTTCGCGCCGATCCGCACGCTCGCCATCGGCCGGTCACGCACCTATCGCGTGGTGATCCGGATCGACCGCTCGACGAAGAGCCGTGCCACCGTCAACCGGGCGGTCGCCCAGGCGGCCAACGCCCGGACCGTGGTCGCGCGGCGCGTCGTGCGCATCCAGCCGCCGAAGAGAGTCACGGTGCGGGTCCCCGTCACCGGGTGATCCCCGTCGCGGGGCCGTGGTTGAGGTCGATTCGCCGACCGGTGTCCCCTGTGACGACTATTCTCGCCCCGAACACATCAGGGGAGAGCACATGAAGCGTTTCGAAGGACGAGGGATCGTGGTGACCGGCGCGACCAAGGGCCTGGGCCGTGAGACGGCTCTGCTCTTCGCGGAACAGGGCGGATTCGTCGTCGGCATCGGGCGCAACGCCGAGGAGGGTCGCACCCTCGAGGAGGCGGCCGCCGACCTCCCCGGCGACATCCGGTTCCTTGCGGGGGACGTCCGCGAAGAGGCCCTGCACGACGCCGCCGTGGCGGCATCGCTCGAGGGCACCGGCCGTCTCGACGCATACGTGAACAACGCCGGCATCCTCGGCCCCGAGGGGCCGCTCCACGAGACCAGCCTGGAGGCATGGGAGGAGCTCAACGCCGTGAACATGCGCGGCACCTTCCTCGGCTGCCGGGCCGCCATCCGTCACATGCGTGAGAACGGGGGCGGATCGATCGTCAACATCGGTTCGATGCTCTCCCTGAGCGGCGATCCGTTCCTCACCTCGTACGGTGCGACGAAGCACGGCGTGGTGGGACTGGCCCGTGCCATCGCCGTGGACTACGCCCCCGTGGGCATCCGCTGCAACAGCGTCCTTCCGGGCGACATGGAGACGCCGATGATCCTTGAGTACTTCGCCGCGAGCCCGGATCCGGCCGCCGCGCGAGCCGAGATGGAGGGTGCCTACCCCGTCAAGCGCATCGCCGACCCGCGGGAGGTCGCACAGGCCGTGGCGTTCCTCTGCTCGGACGACGCATCCTTCATCACGGGTACCGAGATCCTGGTGGACGGAGGGCTGCTGGCGAAGGCGTACTGACGGCGGCGAGGTCGCGCCACACGGTCTACTTTCCCTTGCGCGGGCGGTACGGCTTCTCGAAACGTCGCTTCGATGAACCGCCGGCCGCGCCTGTGCGCTTCGGCGGACGGCCGCCGGGACCGGACGACGGCCGCCGCGACGGGCGACGCGGCGGCGCACCCTCCTGCCCCTTCGGAACACGGCGGATGGTGATGCCGGCCTCGCCCGTCCCGTTCTTCTCGACCATGGCCGCGAAGGCCTCGGCCCGCTCGCGCGTGATCTGGAACTGCGTCTCGGTGTCGTAGATGCGGATGGACCCGACGTCGCGGCCCTTCACGCTCCCGGACTTGCAGATGAGCGGCAGAAGCCAGCGGGGATCCGCACGGTGCCGGTGTCCGATCGAGACCCGGAACCACACCCCACCCTCGAAGGAACGGTGATCGCGCGGGGCCTTGCCCTTCGCCCCCGTACCGGTACCCGCCGGTCCCTCACGCCGCTCGCGCTTCGGGTGCAGGTCAACCTCGATGAGCTCCTCCGGTGACGGACGCGACGCGGATTGGAGGCGCACGTATGCCGCGGCGAGGGCCTCCGGGGAATGGGCGTCCACGAGCGCCCGGACGAGTCCCTGCTCCTCCGCCTCCGGTGCGGCGCTGAGGGAGGGGTCGTTCAGGATGCGCTCACGGTCGCGCTCCTCGATCTGGGCGATCGTCGGGGCCGCCGCCACCTCGGCGGTGAGCTTCGCCATCCGCAGCACGCGTGTGGCCGCCCCGCGCCGGTGAACCGGCACGATCAGAGTGCACACACCCTTGCGCCCCGCGCGGCCGGTGCGTCCGCTGCGGTGGAGCAGGGTATCGGGATTGGACGGGATGTCGGCGTGGATCACGAGGTCCAGCTTCGGCAGGTCGATGCCGCGGGCGGCCACGTCCGTCGCCACGCAGACCCGTGCCCGGCCGTCGCGCATGGACTGAAGGGCGTTGGTGCGCTCACCCTGGCTGAGCTCGCCGGACAGTGCCACCACCGAGAAGCCGCGGTCCCCGAGCCGGCTGGCCAGGTGTCGCACGGCCTCCCTCGTATGGCAGAAGACGATGGCGCTCTGCGAGTCGTGGAAGAGCAGCGTGTTGATGATCGCGTTCTCACGGTCGGCTGCGGCGACGATCACCTGCCGGTACTCGATGTCGGCGTGCTGGTCCGTCTCGCTCGTCACCGTGACACGCTTCGCGTCCCGCTGGAAGCGCGCGGCGAGGTCCTCGATCGACCGCGGCACCGTCGCCGAGAACAGGAGCGTTCGCCGGTCATCAGGTGCGGCGGCGAGGATGAACTCGAGGTCGTCACGGAAGCCGAGGTCGAGCATCTCGTCGGCCTCGTCCAGGACGACCGCCCGCACCGTGCCCAGGTCGAGGGAACCCCGTGTGATGTGGTCGCGGAGCCGGCCCGGGGTGCCCACGACAATGTGGGCGCCGCGTCCCAGGGTGCGCCGCTCCGTCCGGTAGTCCATGCCGCCGACGCAGGTCGCGAGGCGGGCACGCGTCCCCTTGTAGAGCCAGGAGAGCTCCCGCTCCACCTGCAGGGCGAGCTCCCGGGTGGGTGCCACCACGAGCGCCAGCGGCACCGCCACGTCCTCGAAGGTCGCGTCGTCGCCGAGGATCGTCCGGGCCACGGCGATGCCGAAGGCCACGGTCTTCCCCGAACCGGTCTGCGCCGAGACGAGCAGGTCCTCCTGCCCCACGCCGAGGACGGCCTCCTGGACGGGGGTGAGCGTCGTGTATCCGCGCGTCTGCAGAGCGGCCGCGAACGACGGGGCCATGGTGGTCTGTTCGATCAAGAAGCTTCTTCCGGAAGCGGCGTCTGACGGCTGCGCACGACGAGGAGAACCTCACCCGTCCGCGCAGGGTGCGCCTGGTGGACGACACCGGACGATCGCCGGGTCGGTCGGTCAGTCTAGATGATTGATTCCACGGTCTCGCGGCGTGGTGCACGCCCCCGACGGCGCGGATGCTGTACCGGATCCACCCGCCCACCCCAGACCAGCCACCGGGCGACTCGAACAGGCGAACCAGCATGCGCCTTCGGCGCCCGCCGTCGCCCCGCACGACCATTCCACCCGCCCAGCCCAGACCAGCCACCGGTGACGCGCCCCACATCCACTCTTCGCTGGAACCAACCATCTGGTGCACTTCGGCGTGTCGGCGGCGCCCTCCTCCATGGCGGTCGTCCCTCCTGTGCCGGCGCGACGGCGGATCGCCGGTATGTGTCATCGTCTTACGCGTCAACGCCCGCGACCCCGGGGACACGTGAAACACATCGGATTCCTCTCCTTCGGACATTGGACACCGTCTCCGCAGTCCCGTACGCAGTCGGCCTCCGATGCGCTCCTGCAGTCCGTCGATCTCGCCGTGGCCGCCGAGGAACTCGGAGCCGACGGTGCCTACTTCCGCGTCCATCACTACGCGCGGCAGCTGGCCTCCCCCTTCCCCCTCCTGGCGGCCATCGGCAGTCGCACCGAGCGCATCGAGATCGGCACCGGGGTCATCGACATGCGCTACGAGAACCCGCTCTACATGGCCGAGGACGCCGGTGCCGCGGACCTGCTGTCGGGCGGACGCCTTCAGCTGGGCATCAGCCGGGGTTCACCGGAGCAGGTGATCGACGGGTTCCGCTTCTTCGGCTACGAGCCGAAGGACGACGACTCGGCGACGATGGCGCGTGAGCACACGTCCGTGTTCCTGGCCGCCATCTCGGGCGCCCGTTTCGCGGAGCCCAATCCCACGCCGATGTTCCCGAATCCGCATTCCGGCCCGCTCGGCATCGAGCCGCAGTCGCCCGGTCTGCGCGAGCGCATCTGGTGGGGTGCCGGGACGCGTGCCACGGCCGAATGGACGGCCGAGCAGGGCATGAACCTGATGAGCTCCACCCTCCTCACGGAGGACACCGGTGTCCCCTTCCACGAGCTCCAGGCCGAGCAGATCCGGAAGTTCCGCGACGCATGGGCCGCCGCGGGGCATGAGCGCGAGCCGCGGGTATCGGTGAGCCGGAGCGTCATGCCCATCGTGAGCGATGCCGACCGGGCCTACTTCGGCGGCGAGCGGATGAGCGAGGACCAGGTCGGCTATCTGGACGGCGGCTACGCGCGCTTCGGCAAGACCTACGCCGGGGAGCCGGACGAGCTCATCGAGGATCTGGTGAAGGACGAGGCCATCGCCGCGGCCGACACCCTCCTCCTCACCGTCCCCAATCAGCTGGGCGTCGACTACAACGCCGACCTCATCCGCAACGTCCTTGAGCTGGTGGCCCCGGAACTCGGCTGGCGCTGAGGAGGGTCTCACGGAAGCCGGTGTCGGGCACGGGCCCTCCGGCTGCCGTCACGGATGTACGGGGTGCCCGCGGATCGGGATGGCCCCGTGCCCTGCGCAAGGTGGTGCGGAGGGATTCGTGTCCGACATCAGGCTCGCCGCATCCGCATCGGTGACGCCGGACGTCGACGCCGGCGTCACCGATCCCCGTCTCTCGCCTACTGGCAGGACTCGCAGATCTCGCCGTTCTCCATCGCCTCGATCGAGCACGCCGATGCCGACAGGGCCGACTCGGTGACGGAGATGAGCTCTCCCCCGCCCACGGGATCGGCCACGGCGGGAACCGGCACCGTCGGCTCCTCTGATGACTCCGCCGGCACCGCGACCGCGGCCGACACCGTCGACTTCTCGATGGACGACGCCCCGAGGCTCCGCAGGTAGTAGGTGGTCTTCAGACCGGCGTGCCACGCGTGGCGGTACATGTGGCTGAGCGTCTTCATGTCCGGCCGGAGCACGAAGAGGTTCAGCGACTGCGACTGGTCGATCCACTTCTGCCGGCGCGCGGCGGCGTCGATCAGCCAGCGGCTCTCGATCTGGAAGGCCGTCTGATAGCGCTCGCGCAGGTCGTCCGGCACGGCCACCAGGTCCAGGTCGCCGTCGTGACGCTTCAGGTCCGCAACCATCTCGGCGTTCCAGAGGCCGCGCTCCTTGAGAGCGGCCACGAGGAACGGGTTCAGGATCATGAAGTCGCCGGACAGGTTCGACTTGGCGAACAGGTTCTTGTACATCGGCTCGATGCACGGCGATGTGCCCATGATGTTGGCGATGGTGGCCGTGGGCGCGATGGCGATGACGTTGGAGTTGCGCATCCCCTGCTCGGCGATCTTCGCGCGGATCGGAGCCCAGTCCATGACGCCGTCGCGGGGCACCTCGATCTGCTCGCCCCGCTCGGAGGCGAGCAGGTCCACGGTGTCCTGCGGCAGAAGACCGCGTGACCACTTGGACCCCTCGTACGACGAGTACCGGCCGCGCTCGGCGGCGAGGTCGCTGGACGCCTCGTACGCGTAGTAGGCGATCGCCTCCATCATCTCGTCGTTGAAGGCGAGTGCCTCGTCGGATCCGAACGGCACGCCCTTGCGGTACAGGGCGTACTGCAGGCCCATCACACCCAGGCCGACGGGACGGTGACGCATGTTCGCCAGACGCGCCGGCTCCGTGGGATAGAAGTTGACATCGATGACCGAGTCGAGGGCGCGCACCGCGATCCGTACGGTCTCACACAGCCGCTCGTGGTCGATCTCGCCGTCCTCGGTGAGGTGCTCGTCGATGACGATCGAGCCGAGGTTGCAGACGGCCGTCTCGTCCTCGCCCGTGTTGAGGGTGATCTCGGTGCAGAGGTTGGACGAGTGGACCACGCCGGCGTGGTCCTGGGGCGACCGGACGTTGCACGGGTCCTTGAAGGTGATCCACGGATGCCCGGTCTCGAACAGCATGGACAGCATGGCCTTCCAGAGGTCGAGGGCCGGGATCGCCTCGCCGTGGATCTCGCCGGCCTCGGCACGTCGCTCGTACTCGACGTAGCGGCGCTCGAACTCCGTGCCATAGACCTCGTGGAGGTCGGGCACCTCGTTGGACCGGAAGAGCGTCCAGGCCTCGCGGGCCTCCATGCGCTTCATGAAGAGGTCAGGGATCCAGCACGCCGTGTTCATGTCGTGGGTGCGGCGTCGCTCGTCGCCGGTGTTCCGGCGAAGTTCGAGGAACTCGCGGATGTCGTTGTGCCACACCTCGAGGTACGCGCAGCCCGAGCCGGCGCGCTTGCCGCCCTGGTTGACGGCCACCAGCTGGTCGTTGTGCATCTTGAGGAACGGCACGACCCCCTGCGACTCGCCGTTGGTCGACTCGATGAACGAGCCCGTGCCGCGCACGGCCGTCCACGATCCGCCGAGGCCGCCGGCCCACTTGGAGCACATGGCGTTCTCGCCGATGCCCCGTCCGACGATGGACGCCAGGGTGTCCTGGATGTGGTACAGGTAGCAGGAGCTCAGTTGCGAGTGCGGGGTGCCGGCGTTGAAGAGCGTCGGCGTGGACGAGCAGAAGCGGCGCTCGCGGTACATGCGGTAGAGGTCCAGCGTGCGCGCGGTGCGTTCCTCGGGCGCCTCCGCCAGGCACACGCCCATGGCGACGCGCAGCCAGAAGATCTGCGGCGCCTCGATGCGCACCGGGCTGGCACCCGTCTTGTCGGTGATGAGGTAGCGGTCGTAGAGCGTCTGGACACCCAGGAAGTCGAACTCCCGGTCGGCGCTCGGGTCGAGGTCGGCCGCCAGTCGGTCGATGTCGAACTCGAGCAGCGCGGCGTCCATACGCGAGATCTCGACGCCGCGTTCCAGCACGCCGCGGAACGCGGCGCGGTGGGCCGTGGCCAGCCCGTCGACACCGTCGCGGAGGATGTCCCAGTCGAGGGTCTCCTCGTAGATGTACGTGAGGAGGATCCGGGCGGCGAACTTGGACAGCTCGGAGTCGCGCTCCACCAGGGTCTTGGAGTTCAGCACGATGAGGCGACGAAGATCGGTCAGACGGATGCCCGGCCGCACCGCCCGGCGAAGTTCGCGCTCAAGCTCCTCGTGGTCCATGTCGAGGTCGAGGCCGTCGGCCGCGAAGGCGATGCGCTGCACGAGGTCGGCACCGTCCCAGGCGATCTCCTCGCCGTCCTCCCCGACGATCGGGACCGGCGGGCGCGTCGGCGCCTGCGGCGCGAGCTTGGCCTGCTGGGCACGGATCATGGCGCGCTCGGCGCGGTAGACGATGTAGCGCTCGGCCACCTTCATATAGCCGCCGAGGACCAGCTCCTCCTGGACGAGGTTCTGGATGGTCTCGATGGTGACGTAGGCCTCGCCGAGCCCGCGGACACGCTCCGAGATCCGCTCGGTCAGCGCCGTCGCGGGTGTGGGATCCGCATGGAGTGACATGAAGGCCTTGCGGATGGCCGCCTCGATCTTGGCGGCATTCCAGGCCGTCACCTCACCGGATCGGCGCACCACCTGGAGCGCGTCGGTCGGCGACGCGGTCTCCTCGTTCGCGTTGGCCGCCCGGCAGATGACGAGCGCCTTGGCCACCTCGATGTGACCGGTCTCGATGAGCGCGGCCTCGACGAGGGCGAGCAGGTCCTCGGCGCTCAGCCGGTCCGGTGCGTCCTGCGTGAGTCGTTCGGCGACACGTGCCGTGATGGCGCGGACGATGGCGCGCCCCGCAACGGTGTCGGCCTGCTCCTCGCCGGACGCGGCGGCCAGCGCTCCGAGCGCCTCGGCAACGAGTCCGGCGATGTCTTCCAGGGCCAGCGCGCTCTCGCTGCCGTCCTCGCGGTCCAGCCGGACCGGCGGCAGGAAGATCTCGGTGTCGCCGAGGGCCGTGGTCACGTCGGGCAGCGGTCGCGACTCCTGAGGGAGGTGCGCCGCGCGCTTCAGCTCAAGGTCGCCGATGATCTCTGCGAAGTCGATCAGCATGGGGTCCTCCTACAGTTCGTCGTCCGACGCGACGGCGAGCGCCGACGCCTTCTGGTACTCGGTCACACGCCCCTCGAAGAAGTTCTGCTCCTTGCGGACGTCCATCAGCTCGGCCAGCCAGGGCAGTGGGTTCTCGAGCGGCGTCTCGTGGAACGGCGCGAGCCCCACGCCCACCAGGCGCCGGTCCGCGATGTAGTCGATGTACTGCGAGAAGTCGGCGCTCGACAGCCCCACGCCCTCGACGGGCAGGCAGTCCTCGATGAAGCTGTGCTCGAGCCGCACGGCCTCGCGCATCACCTCGCGCAGCTCCTCCTTGAAGGCCGGGGTCCAGATCTGCGGGTTCTCGTTGACGAGCTCCGCCAGGAGCCGGCGCAGGAGCTCGATGTGGTTGGACTCGTCCCGGAGCGTGTAGCGGAACATGGTGCCGACGCCGATCAGCTTCCCCTGCCGGTAGAGCGACAGGATCATCCCGAAGAGACCGTAGAACTGGGTCCCCTCCATGCACTGGCCGAACACGAACATGTTCTTGGCGAGCAGCTGCAGGTTGGCGGGGTCGCTCATGTCGAGGTCGCGCCGCAGCGCGTGGCTGGTCTCGGTGACGAAACGGTTCTTCTCGCGGATCGTAGGGATGTCCTCGAACATCGCCTCGCACTCGTGCGGGTTGATCCCGAGCGAACTGATCATGTAGAGCAGCGAGTCGGCGTGGATGTTCTCCTCGTGGGCGTGACGTCCCAGGACGAGCTTGATCTCGGATGCGGTGACGAGCTCGCGGATCACGTGGATGATGTTGTCGCCGACGATGCCCTCGGCGGCGCTGAAGTAACCGACGCCCATCCGGATGATCCAGCGGTCCACATCGGTGAGGGCGCGTGCGTCGCGCCACTGCTCGATGTCCTTGGCCATCGGGATGTCCTCGGGCTCCCAATGGTTGGTCTTCATCGTCCGGTAGAGGTCGTAGGCCCAGCGATATCGGAGAGGCAGGAGGTTGAACGCCATCGTCTCCCGCCCACCGACGACGCGTTTGGCCGCGAGCGCAGCCTCGGCCTGCGCCGCGTCGAGTTGGAAGGTGCGGTTTCCGACCGTGTAGCTCGTCTGCATCTCTCTCGTGTCCTCGTCTCTCGTTCGCGTCGACGAGAGGGGGTCGGAGAGCGCCGGTTACGGCGACTCGCGGACGGTCCTTGATCTCGAGGACGCTCCAGCGTGCACACGGAGAACCAGGCGACCGGACTCATCCCCACGCAGTGCGGGGCTTCACCGTTGCGGCACAGTGCCGGATTCGAACCGGGCTTCGCTGGCTCACCGCGTCCCCGAAGACGGGGCGACGATCACCGTAGCTCGAGCCGTCGGACGCGGTCACGACATCACGTGCTCGGCGGCCGCTCAGAGCGTGTTTCGTCACGCCGTGGGGGTGCTCGCACGTCGGTGCCGGGCGCGTGCCGAGAACCCCCAAGGTGGGTGGCGGATGCCGGAGCACCCGCCACCCACCGAATCACACGGTCAGCCGACCACCGCCGGCACCGGCCGCGACACGCCGCGCACCGTCGCCACGCGGGTGCGGGCCCGGGCGACCACGCGGTTCGCGTTCAGCGCGCGTGCCTGGACCACGTTGGTGCGGAGACCCGCCGACTGCGAGGTGCGGAAGGTGATGGTGAAGGTGCGGGTCTGTCCCGGGTTCAGGTTGCCGATGTTGGCGGTGACCTGGCCGCGGACGACACGCATCCGGATGGAGGCCCGGACGTACGTCATGCCGGCCGGGATGGTGTCGGTCACGGTGACCCCGCGCGCGACGAGGCGACCGACGTTCCGGACCTGGACGCGGTAGGTCACGAGCTGGCCGGCCTCGGCCGTCGCCGGACCGTGCTTGGTGATGCCCAGCCGGGTCGGCGCCAGGTTGTTGCGCGCGGTGCAGGTCCATGCGTCACCACCACGCACCGGGAGACTCCAGTTCGTGTTCGACCGGATGGCCGGCCGGAGCGTCTGAACCGTCCGTCCCTCGGCGTCCGTGCGCACGCAGATGATCTGTGCGAGGCGCATGCCCGTGCGCTGCACCTCGGTGATGGTCACGTCGGCGGGATTCGGAGTGGCCATGTTCCAGCGGAAGTCCGCGGCGCTGTCGGCCCGCGTGGTCACCTGACGCGTCGTGTCGGCGGGGAGTCCCGCGGTCGGCGACGCCGGCGTCACCCAGGAGGTCGGTGCGGGCTCCACCCGCGCGCGGAACGTCCATCCCGCCCCGGCGGCCGTCCACCGGCCGCTGTTGGCGTTGTCGACCTCCTTGCGGATGGTGATGGAGGCCTGGCAGAGCGAGCGGGCCAGGCTGATGAGGACCGACTCGAGGCCCGCGTAGGTCGGAACCGCCAGTACGTCGTCGGTGCGGATGTTCAGCTGCGTGACGTCGGTGACCGGTGCGTCGGTCCCCGAGATCGCCTGCAGGCGCCCGAGGCTCGCCGGCGACTGCACACCGGGACCGACACCCACCGCGAGCACGTGGCTGCGCGGCGCGCCGTCGGGAGACCGCTTGACCGCGTTGGCGTTCGTGATGGCGTTGTGGAGCGCGGGACCGTCGACGGGCTGCTGGATGGCGACGTTGCCGCCACCGGTGTTGAACGCCGTCGGGTCGCCGTCGGTGATGAAGATGACGAGCGGTGCGGGCTCGTTGCCGTTCAGCTCTGCGACGCGAAGGAAGGCGTCCTCCCAGTTGGTGTACTCCACGCCGAACTCGCTGGACGGTGGCGGGCTGTATCCCCCATCCGGCGCTCCGGGCAGGGCGTGCACGTAGCGGTAGATGGGGCCACTCGGCGCCAGGGCACCGGAGTTCACGGTGGTGAAGCCGATCGGCGTCCGTGCACGCGTCCCGAACTCGACGATGGCGAGCTGCGATCCGGTTCCCGAGATGCCCTGGGCGAAGGCCATGGCGGCGTTGCGCACGCTTCCGGTGGCGTTCGCGTCATGGATGGACGACGATTCGTCGAGGACCATGATGATCTTCCCGCCACATGTCAGCTGTACGTCGGGATTGGACACGGGGGTCGCCGCGGTGCCCGTCGCGCTCCACGCGGCGGTCAGAAGACACGCGGCCGCGAGCCTGGTGAGTGCGGAACGGAACGACATGGGAGAGCTCCTTGTGCAGCGTCTGTCGGGGTGACGGCATTGCCCGTGCGGGCCAACTATATGCACCGATTTCGACGGGGTCCGGCCCACCGGCGAAACACTTCGTGCACTGTTCCGAAATCCGTGTTGCAGAACCTGCGATAGCTGTGACAATCAGTCGAAAAGTTGTCAGTTGCACGCACTTTGCAGGAAAACGGTATGGATCAGGTGGGCGAATTCTTCGCGTGGATCTGACCGGATCTTCACGTCACGGCGCCGACCGCTCGTCGCACACGCCCTCGCGGGCCACACCGAAGTCCCGGTCCATCGACGTGTGATTCACCCACCACCCGACACGGAGCCCACCGGGAATGGTCTGCGCCCGCTCAGATGGTGTGTGAGGACTCATCCGCGTCGGCCGGCTCCCCCACCCGCACCTCGTCCTCCCACCGAACCAGATGCGGCCGGCCACGTTCGGGGAACGGGATCTCGATGCGGTCGAAGTCCCTCGGCACCACGACGTGCGGGAAGACGCACTCGGCCTCGGCGCGCGCATCACGGGGCATGAACCTGCTCGACAGATGGGTGAGCGCGAGGAGCGCCACCCCCGCCCGCCGCGCGACCTCCGCGGCCTCGGCGACGGTGCTGTGCCGGGTCTCGACGGCTCGGTCCCGATCCGTCTCGAGGAAGGTGCCCTCGTGGACGAGAAGGTCGGCTCCGATTGCCATCTCGACGGTGGCCTCGCAGGGACGCGTGTCGCCCGAGACGACCACCGCGCGGCCGCTTCGGGACTCGCCCATCACCTGGTCGGGCGTGACGACGACGCCCGATTCGAGTGTCACGGTCGCCCCGCGCTGCAATCGGCCGAACAGCGGCCCGGAGGGCACCCCCAGACGGCAGGCGGCGTCCACGTCGAAGACGCCCGGCCGGTCGTCCTCGAAGACCGCGTATCCGAGTGAGGGGACGGCGTGGTCGGTGCGGAACGCCTCGATCTGCACGTCGGGCCCGTCGTGCACGACCTCCGCGCCGGCCTCGATGAGGGTCAGGGGGAACGGGGTGCGGCCGACAACCGGGTTCAGGTGGTCGAAGAAGGCCTCGAGACCGGGGGGACCGATGATCCGCAGCGCCTTCTCGCGCCCGCGCAGCCCGTACGTCTTGAGCAGGCCGGGCAGACCCAGCACGTGATCGGCGTGGAGGTGCGTGAGCAGTACGAGGTCGATGTCGACGAGGCCGACGTTCGAGCGCAGCATCTGCCGCTGCGTGCCCTCGCCGCAGTCGATGAGCCACCGGTCACCTCCCCTCGATACGAGGGTCGCGGCGACGCCGCGCCTCCGGCTGGGCACGGACGCCGCGGTGCCCAGGAAGGTGACACTGAAATCCATGGGCGCATCCTATGGATCCGGAATCAGCCGGCCCGGCGGACGAACGCGCCGGGAAGCGGGCCGACCGGGTCGTCCAGCCGCACGAACGCCACTCGAGCCTCACCCGCGGTGATCCGGATGAGCGCCATGGAGTGGTGCGGTTGGCGTCGGCGGTCCGCGGCACTGCCCGGGTTCAGGATCGTGAGGTCGTCGTCCCCCGCCAGGAGGGGGATGTGCGAGTGGCCGAAGATGACGATGCCGCACTCCGGAAAGCGGCGTCGAAGACGCGCCACCCGTCCGGACTCGGGCCCACCGTTGTGCACCACGCCGATCACGATCCCGCCGCAGGTGACGGTCGCCGTCGCGGGGAGGGATTCACGCACGGAGGGCTCGTCGGCGTTGCCGTGGACCGCCACCAGCGGCGGCCCCATCGCGCGGAAGCGCTCGACGAGGTCCGGCGAGGTGAAGTCGCCGGCGTGGACGACCAGGTCCGCCGTCTGTACGTGGACCGTCACGGCGTCGGGAAGCTCGCGCGTGCCGCGCGGCAGATGGGTGTCGCTCACCACGGCGACCGTCAGTGACCCCGTGGAGGCGCCGGTGGGTTCTCGGGACGGCATCTCCGGTACACTGGCACGCACACCGGCGCGCGTAGCTCAGCTGGATAGAGCGTTGGCCTCCGGAGCCAAAGGTCGCAGGTTCGAATCCTGCCGCGCGCGCCAAGTCCCACATCGCCCGATTCCCGGTCGCGATGTGGTCCCGGCGAAAGCGACGGTGTGCGGTGCCGACGTGGCGCGGCGGGCGTGGTGTGCCGCGAAAGGACAGGGAGAACACGTGGACAGTCAGCAACCCGAATCGACACGCGGTGTGATGACGCAGTTCCTCCAGCTCCGCTACGGAGATCTGGACACCCTGGGACACATGAACAGCGTCGTCTACTTCTCGTTCTTCGAGACGGCTCGCTGGGGCTTCTTCGAGGCGTTGGGCTTCCAGCCGGTCGAGGCGTTCCTCGTGGCCCACAGTGAGTGCGACTACATCGCCGAGGTCCCGGGAACGGCCCGCGAGATCGCCCTCGAGACCTGGGCCGTGAAGGCGGGCAGGACGTCGATCACGGTCGGCCACCGCGTCCTCTACGAGGGGGTCCTTCGCGCGCGCGGCTCCGCGGTGATGGTGCGGACCGACGGGCTCCAACGACCGCGACCGCTCACCGACGCCGAGCGCGAGGCCCTCACCCGGTACCCGGGTGCGCCGGACGCACCGGGTATGAACGGTGGCTCCGATCCGTCGTCGGCGCTGCTCGGCCCCTGAACGGGCCGGTCGGGAACCGCGGAAATCGCGGCCGACGTGCGCCACGGAGGGCCTCCGGCCGGTGCACCGTGTGCCATCATTCGCGCCCGTCGACGACAACCTCCGATCCGAGACCGAGGCACCGATGAGCGAAGAAATCTGGAGCGTTCCGCTCCCCCAGGACGCCGAGGCGCCCTTCAAGGTCTTCATCAACTCGGTCGAGCTTCCTGCGGACCAGTGGAGCGCGGACGGCCGCTGGATCCGTATCCGTCGCACCGTCCGGCCGCAGCCGAAGCTGGGATTCTGGAGAAAGGTGACGCTCGGCATCGGTGTCGGCGTCTACGGAGACCTCCGCGGGGACCAGGTGGACGTCCAGTACCACGTGAACGGCGCCTCGACGCTCGCCGCCAACATCACCGTCGTTCCACCCCAGAATGAGGCGGCGTCGCCCGCCACCACGTGACCGCGGCACACGTGTGGTCCGGACATGTGGACTAACCTGACGATCGCGTGACGGATACCCCACCCCCCAGATTCATGGTCGACGACGTCGAGGTCGGCCCCGAGGAGATCGGGCCGCCGCCGGCTCCTTCCGTCGCGGCTGCCGCGGCCGACGTCGCGCCGCTGGCCGGGCCGCCGCCCGCTCCCAGCATCGATCCGCCGTCACCCGACGCGGACGCACCGGCCTCCGGCGGGCGTCCCCCCTCCATCGCGGCCCTCCGTCGTGAGCGCCGTGACCTCTTCGATCAACGCGAGCAGTCCGTCTACCACGTCGGTGGCCTCGCCGTCGAGCTTCGTCGCCGCGGCATGGAGGATCCCGGACTGGTGAATCGTCGCGCCGACCTCGTGCTCGAACTCGATCAGAAGATCGCCGACCTGGACCAGAAGCTGATCGCGCTCAACGGCCGACGCCGCCAGGGGGTGGCACCGACCGCCGGCTACTGCCTGAGCTGTGGTGCTCCCTTCCAGGACGAGGCCGCCTTCTGCTTCCGGTGCGGCGCACGGGTTCTTCCGCCGGACCCGCCGGAGGTCGTCCCGCAGGACACACCGACCTCCGTCATCGACATGCCGGAGGAGGCGAGATGAGCGACGAGCACCTGATCGTGCCCGACGACGACTCCCCGTCCGGCGACGACGCCACCGCTCCGACCGACGACGCCACCCCGGAGTCGGCCGCGCCCGTCTGTCCCGACTGCGGCGCGACCGTCGAGCCGGACCAGCAGTACTGCCTCGAGTGCGGGGCGCCGACGGGTGCCGCCGTACCCCTGCGTCGGCGCGGCACGACCGCTCCCGTCATCGTGGCGGCCCTGCTCGCCCTGGCGGTGGGCGGCGGCGCGCTCATCTGGGCAATGACGAAGGAAGACTCGTCGGCGTCCGTGGGAACGGGCACCGATACGAGCGGCATCATCACCGACATGCCGCCGTTCACCTTCACCGGCGATACGACGACCTCCGACCTGCCGACCTTCACCACAGGAACGGACGATCCGTGGAGCACCACGGGCACCGAGACGACGGACACCACCCTTACCGACGATCCCTGGGGCCAGACCGACACCACCGGCACGGACACGACCGGTACGGACGACGATCCGTGGGGTCAGACCGGCACGACCGAGGATCCCGATTCCGGTTCCGACGACTGGACCGGCGGTGACGGGTACACCGTGATCCTCTCGAGCACCACGCGGAGGGCGGACGCCGATCGCTTCGCGGAGCGGGTCAACGCGACCGGACGTGAGGCGGGCGTGCTCGTCTCGGACAACCACAGCTCACTCCGCCCCGGCTACTACGCGGTGTTCACCGGGCACTACGCCACCCAGAGCGAGGCACAGTCGTCCGCCCGTTCCCTTCAGGGCACCTACCCGGGTGCGTACTCCCGCCGCGTCGCGTCCTAGCGTCGCGCGTCAGAGGTCTCCTCGCGGTCTGGCGGCTGCAACCCATGCCGGGATCAGATGACCCGTTCTCGGGCGGCTCCGCTGCGTGGCGTTGTCATCGTCGGCACCCATATGGACCGATATGGGCACCTCCTCTTCCTCGTCCCGACGGGGTATCGCTCCCCACACCGATGAAGAACCTCTGACGCGCGACGCCCGCCCGCGTCAGAGGTCTCCTCGCGGTCTGGCGGCTGCAACCCATGCCGGGATCAGATGACCCGTTCTCGGGCGGCTCCGCTGCGTGGCGTTGTCATCGTCGGCACCCATATGGACCGATATGGGCACCTCCTCTTCCTCGTCCCGACGGGGTATCGCTCCCCACACCGATGAAGAACCTCTGACGCGCGACGCCCGCCCGCGTCAGAGGTCTCCTCGCGGTCTGGCGGCTGCAACCCATGCCGGGATCAGATGACCCGTTCTCGGGCGGCTCCGCTGCGTGGCGTTGTCATCGTCGGCACCCATATGGACCGATATGGGCACCTCCTCTTCCTCGTCCCGACGGGGTATCGCTCCCCACACCGATGAAGAACCTCTGACGCGCGACGCTCGCCCCCGCGGGCGGGCCGGATTCAACCCGTTTTCACCGTGTGCTGACCTCCGACGTCGTCCGGCAGCTCCGCGATGGAGCGCGCGCGTTCGGGGCCCCCGTGGGCGGCGTAGAGATGCCGCACGATGCGCCGTGAGTCCCAGATGACCTGGTCGCCGTCGACGAGCACCGGAACCCGGGGCTGGCCGGTGAGCTCCGTCACGGCGGTGCGCTTCTCCCGGTCGTGGGGAACGTTGACGATCCGGTAGTCGTCGATCCCGACGTTGCGGATGGCCTGTCGCACGGCCGCACACCAGGGGCAGCGCTCGAGTTGGTACAGGGTGACCATCCTCCGATCCTACGCCGACGTCGTGGCGACGCATCGAGTCCGCCCCTTCCGGCCACCGGTCCGTCTCCCGACGGCCGACGACACCCGCGGCACGGTGGACGTCGGTGCCCCCCATGATTCCGCGGAACGGACCATCTATAGGCTGCCGTCCGATGGGGTCGGTCAGCGAAGAGTCCGCGCGGGTTCTCGTCGGCGTCGACGTCGGTGGCACGTTCACCGACGCCGCCGTCATCACCGGCACCCGCGTGGTGACGGCCAAGGTGCCCACAACCCCCGGCGATCAGGGTGAGGGCGTCGTGCAGGCGGTGATCGCGGCGCTCCACCTCGCCGGCCGGGACGTCGGTGACGTCGTGCGGTTCACCCACGGGATGACCGTCGGGACCAACGCCCTGCTCGAGCGGACCGGAGCACCCACCGCCCTCATCACGACCGCCGGGTTCCGCGACGTCGTCGAGATCCGGAGGCAGGATCGCGCCCACCTGTACCGCCTGGATTCGGCCCATCCGGATCCCGTCGTGCCGTCGGAACGACGTTTCGAGGTCGTGGAACGCTGCGGGCCGGACGGGGTCATCACGCCGCTGGACGAGGACTCGCTCGCCGAGACCCTGCAGGACGTCGCCGCAAGCGGAGCGCGCGCCGTCGCCGTGGGACTCCTGTTCAGCTTCCGCCACCCGGAGCACGAACGCCGCATCGCCGCCCGGCTGGCGGAGCGGTTCCCCGATCTGGCGGTGAGCATCTCGAGCGACGTGAGCGCCGAGATCCGCGAGTACGAACGCTTCAGCACGACGTGCGTCGACGCGACCCTGGGTCCCGTCCTCGGGTCGTACCTCCGCCGTCTGGGTGAGCGCACGCGAGCGGCCGGGTTGCCCGACAGCGACATCATGCAGTCGAACGGCGGAACGATCGGCCGCGAGGCCGCTGCGCGCAACGCCGCCCTCACCGTCCTGTCCGGACCGGCCGCGGGGGTGATCGGTGCCGCCCACGTCGCCGAGCGACTGGCCGGTGGCCGTGCGCTCACCTTCGACATGGGCGGCACCAGCTGCGACGTCGCACTGATCGACGGGGAGCCCGCGCGGACCTCCGGTACACAGATCAACGGATACGACCTCCATCTCCCCATGCTGGACATCCACACGGTGTCGGCGGGCGGGGGCTCCATCGCCTGGATCGACTCGGGAGGCGCCCTGCGCGTGGGGCCGCAGTCTGCCGGTGCGGTCCCCGGTCCCGCGAGCTACCGACGCGGCGGCACCGAGCCGACGGTCACCGACGCGAACGTCGTGCTCGGTCGCATCCCCGCGGATCGTCCTCTCTCCGGCGATCTCCGATTGGACGGCGACGCCGCCCGCTCCGCCGTGGGCCGCCTGGCGGAGGAGCTCGGGCTCGGGGTCGAGGAGTGCGCCGCGGGCATCGTCGCCGTCGCGGTCAACGAGATGGTGCGTGCGCTGCGCGTGGTGAGCGTGGAACGCGGTGTGGATCCCCGCAACATGGCCCTCATCGCGTTCGGTGGCGCCGGCCCCCTTCATGCGTGCGACGTCGCCGACGGGATGGGAATGCGCAGCGTGATCCTCCCGCACGGTGCCGGGGCCCTGGCGGCCCTCGGACTGGTCATGGCTCCGGAGCGGCGTGATCTGTCACAGACCGTTCTCCTGCCCCTGGATGAGGCCGACGCACTGCGCGCCGCGTCGCGGTCGCTGACCGATCGTGTGCCCCCGGATGCCCCGGCCGGCCGCGAATGGCGCCTGGAGTGCCGCTACGTCGGTCAGACGCACTCCGTGAGCGTGTCGTGGGATCCGGATGAGCCCACCGCGGCCGTGCGGCGGCGTTTCGACGAGGAACACGATCGGCGTGCCGGCGCGAGCGATCCGGGACGGCCCGTCCAGGTCGTGACCGTGCGTCTGGCGGCGTCGGGTCCGCCCGTCGTGCCGACGATCACCACGCCTGCCCGCCGGTTGCCGGCGGCCGCCGGTGAGAGCTTCACCCTCGACGGCGCCACCGGATGGCTGGCTGCGGGATGGACGATCCGCGAGGGCGATCTGGGGGCGGTCATCTGTGAGCGCTGAGATGAACGCCGTGACGCTTCAGATCCTGGGCAACGCGCTGCTCGCGATCGCCGAGGAGATGGAGGCCGCCCTCGTCCGTGCGGCCTTCAGCCCGAACATCACGGAGCGCCGTGACTGCAGCACCGCGGTCTTCGACGCCGACGGCCGGATGATCGTCCAGGCCGCCGCGATCCCGGTACACCTGGGAGCCATGCCCGAGGCCGTGGCCGCGGTCCGCGAACGAGGGCCACGCCCCGGTGAGGTCTGGGCGCTGAACGACCCGTATCGCGGTGGGACCCATCTTCCCGACATCACGCTCGTCGCGCCCGTCGCGGTGGACGGTGAGATCGTCGCCTATTCGGTGAGCCGGGCCCATCACGCCGACGTCGGCGGAATCGCGCCGGGCAGCATGCCGGCCGGGTCGACCGAGCTCATCCAGGAGGGCATCGTGATCCCCCCGACCCGGATCGTGGTGGACGGCCACACCAACGACGACGTCGTCGACGTCATCGTGGCCAACAGCCGGACCGGTCACGAACGGCGTGGTGACCTGGCGGCCCAGCTGGCGTGCCATCGCCTGGCGGAACGCCGATTGCACGAGGTGGTCGATCGGAACGGCCTCGCTCTGGTGCTGCGGTCGTTCGATGCGCTGGTGGCGTATGCCGAGCGACGCACGCGGGCGGCGATCGCCTCGATGCCGGACGGCCGCTGGACGGCCGTCGAGTCGATGGAGGGAGACGGTGTCACGGAGGACGCGATACCGATCCACGTCAGCGTGACCGTCGAGGGTTCGGAGCTTCACGTCGACTTCACCGGCACCTCGCCGGCCGTGAGGGGCAATGTGAACTGTCCTCTCGCCGTCACCCGATCGGCCGTCCACTTCGTGGTGCGGGCCATCACCGACCCCGACATCCCCTCGTCGGCGGGGGCCTTCGCCCCGGTGAGGATCACCGCGCCGGAGGGCAGTCTCGTGAACGCGGCCTCACCCCACGCCGTCGCCGCCGGGAACGTCGAGACGTCCAGCCGGATCGTCGACGTCCTCTTCGCGGCGTTCGGCCAGGCGATCCCCGTCACCGCGCAGGGCCAGGGCACCATGAACAACCTGGTCATCGGCACCGACGCCTTCAGCTACTACGAGACGATCGGCGGCGGCCAGGGTGCCTCGCCGAACGCGGACGGCCCGTCCGGTGTCCACGTCGCGATGAGCAACACGCGGAACACGCCCGTCGAGGTGCTGGAGGTGACCTTTCCCGTCCGCGTGCTCACGTACGGCATCCGTCGCGGTACGGGCGGTGCAGGTGCGCATCGCGGCGGCGACGGCCTGGAACGCGAGATCCAGATGCTCGCGCCCGCCGAGGTGTCAATCCTTGCCGAGCGCCGCCGATCCGCCCCATCGGGATCTCACGGCGGTGGAGACGGGGCCCCGGGCAGGTCCACGCTGAACGGCCGACCGGTGCCGGCCAAGTGGCGGGGCACCGTCTCCGCGGGCGACGTGATCGGTATCGAGACCCCTGGGGGCGGCGGCTTTGGCGAGCCGACGGCGTCGGACGCCGACTGATCCGGCTGCGGACACCGGCTCCCGTGCGTCCGATGCCGGGAATCGGAGGCGCCGCACCGCTCTCCCTGAACTGCCGATGCACGAGACTCCGGGCCTGTCCGGTGACGCGCCCTGAGGTGATGCGCGCCGGCCCCGTTCGGCGGTGCCTCCACCAGAGCTCCTACGGCCGGTAGTTCTGGGCGAAGCCGTCGTTGCCCAGGATGACCAGTGCATCGACGCCGACGGCGTCGTCCTCGCTCGTCAGGTTGACCCCGTCCACCGGTCCGAGCGTGGTGAGGCCGAGATCCTTGGCCAGGTTGTCCGCGACGTCGATCTTGGCGCGCGTCACGTACACGACGTAGGACTCGGCCTCGGTCTGCAAGGCCAGGTTCCCCGCGGGAACCGTGTTCCATCCATGGCCCTGCACGATCGGGGTGATCGTCGCGGCGAGTCCCGTGATGCCGGATCCGTTCAGCACCTTGACGGTGTATGCACCCCGCCCGTTCGGCAGCGGCTTGGGGGTGGCGGACGCCCGGGTGACGACCTCGTTCGGCGTCGCCAGGGTGGTGTTCGTCCGTGTGGTGCCGGTACCCGTGCCGGTCTGGCTGAGGGTGGTGGTGGGCTGAGACGCGGTCCCGGTGTCGTCGCCCCGGAAGAAGACGTACCAGGTGGTTCCGGTGACGACGGCGAGGACCGCGACGGCAGCCGCGACCGGCTGCCACCGGAAGCGTCCGGCGGGTTCGCCGACGTGGTCGTCGATCTCCTCATCGCCGTCGTGCCCCGCCTGCGCGGGAACCGCGACCCCCGCGACCGTCGGTTCGGCATCGGTGTCGTCGGTGGCGGCCGTGGACCGACGCTTCTTCTTCTGCAGTTCACGGAGACGGTCGAGCGATATGCGCGCACCCGCGCCCTCACGCTCGGCCAGTCGCGACTCCAGACGGCGGAGCGACCGGCCGTGGCGGATGGACTGGATAACGAGCGCTATGGCGAAGAGGATCGCCAGCGCGGCGGCCGACGGTGTGAGGAGCTCAAGCCATTTATCCACGACGGACGAGGCTAGCACTCGCCGCGGATGATCCTGAACGGCCCGGGCGGCGGACTGCCGGGCATCGTCCGACCGGTCCGGCCGACGGCGACGGCCGGACCGGCGATGTTCGCCCTTCCCGGCCCGGACGGAGAGCCTCGTGCCGGACACCGGGCTCTCCGTCCCGCAGTGGCCGAACGGAGAAGGTCCCCCGCAAGTCCACGGATTGCTGGTATCGCATTCCGGCGGCAGGGGTCGGCGTCCGACACCCGGCTTCTCCGCCCCACGGACCCGGACGCCACGTGGTGTCCGGGTTTCAGCCCTCCACGTGCACCGGATGGCCGGTGCGGTCCGCGCCGCTCGCATCGGTCCAGCGCGTCCGGATCGTCACGTCGTGTCCCCGGGGGTCGATCGCCACCGCGAACGTGCCGTCGGCGCGGGTCGGGACGGTGGCCATCTCGCGCCATCCGCCGTCCACCTCGCGTTCGAGCACGACGGTCACGGGTCCCCGCGCGGGGCGTACCTGCCCCACGAGGTGGACGTTGTCGTCCTCTCCCCCCGCCCGTGCGAGCGGCAGCGCATGAGCCGCGGTCGCCGGTTTCGGAGCGGTGAGGGCGTCGTTCTCGGCGTTCGCGAACAGGCCGGAGTTGAAGGCCCCGTTGTCCTGGAGGAAGTAGTAGGAGGCCAGTTCGACCCGCGGAAACCGGTTGAACAGGGCAAGCGCCCCGGCGACGCGGTCGGCCTGTTCGGCGGGTGTCACGGCGTACCGCATCGCCGGCGTCCCCTCCGTCTGCCATCCGTACTCGGTGAGCCAGACCGGCAGATCCACGAGGGGCGTGCCGCGAAGCGCCGCCTGAAGGTCCGCGAGATTGTCGACGTCGATCTTCCGGGTGCGCGGTGGGTCTCCCGGTCGCGGCGGCGGACCCGACGGGTACGGGTGGATCGCGACGACGTCGATGAGCGCGTGTTCCGGCAGTGCCGCGAACGCCCGCAGGAACTGTCCCGGCCCGAGGCGCGCCGGCGTTCCGTCCCCCACCCTGCAGGCCGTTCCGCAGGGGTCCCCCACGGGGGCAAGCCCCCCGAGCACGATGCGTGCGTCCGGATCGGCGGCGCCGGCACCCCGGGCGAACGCCGCGAGCAGCGCCGCGTAGGTCTCGGGTGCCACCGCCACCCACTCCTCGCCCCTCCGCTCGTACTGCGGGCGCAGGAACATGTTCATGTTCGGCTCGTTCCACACCTCCCACGAACGCACGCCCCGGGGCGAGTACCGCGATACGGCCGCGGTCGCGAACGCACCGAACTCCGCCGGATCACGCGGTCGCACATTTCCCCAGGCGGGATCGGTCGCGATGGCGGGCACGGCCGGGTCCGCCGCCCATTCGGGCGTGCCCCAGACGGTGAAGAAGACTCTCAATCCGGCCCGTGCGGCCTCCGACACGATCCGGTCGTAGGTCGTCCAGTCGTAGGACGGATCGTCCGGATCCGTTCCGGCGACGATGGGCGCCGAGGTGGCGACGACGTCCCAGCGCAGGTCCACACGCACCGTCCGGGCGCCGAGTCCCGCCATCGCCTGCATGCGCGACCGGATGAACGCACCCGAACGGGGAGGCTGCGGAGGCTCGGTCACCAGCCGATCGTCCTGCATGGCCGCCGTCGGGGCGTGGACGGGACGCTCGATCACGGTGACCGTCGGTGCCGGCGGACCCCGGAGGGTCGCCGCGCCCACGACGATCGCAGCGGTGGCGACCGAGACGGCCAGCACCCCCCAGGCACTGCCCGGCACTCCGCGGAGTCGCCTGCCGCCGGCCGACGCGAACCGCCGTAGCCTGCGGCGCCGCAGCCACAGGACGGCTCCCAGAACGATGCCCTGCAGACCGATGACGACGCCGAGATGGCGTCCTCCCCAGCCCCCGCCACCCGCCGCCTCGGTGTCGGTGGCCGGAGGGCACGGGCGCTCGGGCGTGCCGACGAGCTCAGGCCGGGCGAGAGCGGCGTCGATCGCCCCCTGGGGGTCGCCGTAGCCCTCGGCGACGTCGACGCGCCGCGCCGCGATCAGATCCTCGCGGTCGTGGCAGCGGGTGATGACGCCGTTGTTGTCGTCGTAGTCGGTCATCACGTCCTGCACCGAAGCCCGCGCCGACGTCACCCCGACGAGAAGACATCCGAGCGCGAGCACGGCCAGGATCACTCGCAGTGACGTCTGCGGTCGCCGGATGGTGGTCATCGGCCGCACGCGCCCGCGTCGACGCGTTGCCCTAGTGACCGGGGGTCACGCGGTAGGCGTCGAACACGCCCTCGACGTTGCGCAGCCCGGAGATCAGGCTCCGAAGCTCCTCCACGTCGCCCAGATCGACCGTGAAGCGTGCCCGCGCCATCTGGTCCTCCACGACGCACTGCGCCGAGATGATGTTGGCGCCGGCCTCCGACACCGTCCGCGAGAGGTCCTCCAGGAGGCGCGGGCGGTCCCATCCGTCGATGGCGATCTCGACGTTGAAGCTGCGCTGCGACGGCCCCACCCACGAGATCGTGGTGAAACGCTCCGGGTTCTTCAGGAGCGCCTTGGCGTTGGGGCAGTCGTCGCGGTGGACGGTGATTCCCCGGCCCAGAGAGATGTAGCCGAGGATCTCGTCGCCCGGCACCGGCTTGCAGCAGCTCGCCAGACGTACGAGGACGTCCGGTACGCCGTCGACCGAGAGCCCCAGGTCGCTCGACGGTTGCGCCGTGCGCGAACGCAGGCGACGGCGCTCCAGATCGGCCGTCGCGTGTTCCGTCTCGACACCCTGGCCCTGCTTGAGACGGGCGAGGATCTTGTTGACGACGGTCTGGACCGAGGTGCGTCCCGAGCCGATGGAGATGTAGAAGTCCTCCGCCTTGCGGAAGCCCATCTCCTGGATCACCTGGTGCAGGAGCGGCGATCCGGCGATCTTCTGATTGGGCAGGCCCGCCTTGCGCATGTGCTCGTGCAGCATGTCGCGGCCCTGCTGCTCGGCGTCGTCACGTTGCTCGCGCCGGAAGAACGCACGGATCTTGGACCGGGCCTTGCTGGTGCTCACTAGGTTCAGCCAGTCACGCGACGGGCCACGGGGCGCCTTGCTCGTCAGGATCTCGACGAAGTCACCGGAGGTCAGCCGGTGCGAGAGCGGGACGATCCGTCCGTTGACCCGGGCGCCGACGGTGCGGTGGCCGACGTCGGTGTGGACGGCGTAGGCGAAGTCGATGGGCGTGGCCCCGGCCGGCAGCTCGCGCACCTCACCCTTCGGGGTGAAGACGTAGACGGCGTCGTGGTAGAGGTCGGACCGCAGCGTGTCCATGAACTCGTCCGGATCGCTCGTGTCCTCCTGCCACTCCATCATCCGGCCGACCCACGCGGGAGAGTTCTCGGTCGCCCCGGTCTCCTTGTAGAGCCAGTGCGCGGCGACACCGTATTCGGCGACGCGGTGCATCTCGGGGGTCCGGATCTGGATCTCGAGCGGGTGGCCGCTCGTCCCGATCACGGTGGTGTGCAGGGACTGATAGCCGTTGAACTTCGCCATGGCGATGTAGTCCTTGAAACGCCCCGGCATGGGCTTCCACAGCGAGTGGATGATCCCCACGGCGCCGTAGCAGTCCTTCACGGAGTCCACGATCACCCGCAGGGCGGTGAGATCGTAGATCTCGTTGAACTCCTTGCTGCGCACGGTCATCTTCTCGTAGATCGAGTAGATGTGCTTGGCGCGCCCGATGATCTCGATGGGCTCGATGCCGACGTCGCGGAGCTCGCGGTCGAGGAACGTACCGGCGTCCGCGATCATCGCGTCCCGATCGGCTCGCCGCTGATTGACGAGCTGCTGGATCTCCGCGTACCGGCGGGGGTGCAGCGCGGCGAAGGCAAGATCCTCCAGCTCGGACTTCAGTGCATGGATACCGAGGCGGTGCGCCAGCGGGGCATAGATCTCGAGCGTCTCGCGCGCCTTCTGGATGCGCTTGTTCTTGCTCATGTAGCTGAGCGTGCGCATGTTGTGCAGCCGGTCGGCGAGCTTCACCACGAGGACGCGGAGATCACTCGACATCGAGACGATGAGCTTGCGGTAGTTCTCGGCCTGGTGCTCCTCCTGGCTCTCGAAGTGGATCTTCGTGAGCTTGGTGACGCCGTCCACCAGGGCGGCCACATCCGGGCCGAACTGCGCCTCAACCTCGGAGAGCGTGGCCTCGGTGTCCTCGACGGTGTCGTGAAGCAGCGCGGCCTGGATGGCGTCGGCGTCCGCCCCGAGTTCGGCGCAGATCTGGGCACAGCCCACCGGGTGCGAGATGAACGGCTCGCCGGACCGCCGCAGCTGGCCGCGATGGCGCTCCTCGGCGAACACGTAGGCATGGCGAATGATGTCGGCGTCCACGTCGGGGTGATGGCGCCGAACCTCCTCGATCACCTCGTCGACAGCGGTGGTGTCGACCGTCTCTCCATCGATCACGAGTTCTGACATCAGACTGAGGATATCGTGGCGCCGAGGAAGGCCAAGCGATCGACCTCGGCCAGGAAGGCGAGCGCCGCCGCACGGTGCTCCGCGACGGACCGGGCGGCGGGTGCGTCCTCCAGTTGTGCGGGCGGGGCGTCCGGCACACCGCGGAGCGCCTCGGACGTCACCTCGATACGGCCGATCTCGTGGAGCGCGCGGAGTGATGTCAGGACGCGGTGCAGCGACGCACCTCCGTGCAGCAGGTCGCCGTCGAGCGCGGGACCCCATGTGTGCGGACGTCCGTCGGCAACCACCCGCCAGACGTCGGCCGCCGAATCGCGCAGCGCCGCATCCTCCTCGATGACGTGCTCGGCGTAGCCGCGCTCATCGTCCCCCCACACGAGATGCAGCCACCGGTCCCGTGATCCTGCGCGAAGCCGCTCGGCGGCCACCGCGTCCGTTGGCGGATCGAGCGCCACGATGTGCAGCGCCGCGCGACCGTCGAGCGCGGTGAGCCCGTCGTAGTCGACCAGGGCCATCAGCGGACGGCCATGGCCGGCTGGCGGCGCCGATGCACCGACGTCGCGCCGCGAGTCGATGACGACGTGATCGTCGATGCCCAGGCGGTCGGGACGGAGGAGGTCGTCCATGATGATCCGGCGACCGGGAACGTCGGCCACCACCACGACCACGCCGTCGTCCGCGCCCGCGAGCGCGGCGATGGTGGCGATGGCGGCGCCCCTGTCGCGAAGGTCCCGCACGCCGCGCGGAGCCCCGTTCCCGGCGGGAACGGGATGCGGCGACGGTGCCAGGACGCGTTCGGCTGTTATCCGGGTCGTGGTCACCGGCTCGGCGGACGCGTCCACCTCCGGATCGAGGGTCTCGAGTGCGTCGAGCGTCACGCGGGGACCGACCATGTCCTGCCAGCGTTCGATGCCCAGCTGCACGATGGCGTCTCCGCGGGCGCCGACCGACAGGGCGGCTCCCCGACGGCCCTGACGCCAGCCGATGGCCCGGGTGAAGGCGCCGCCGACGCGCAGACGCACCTGGAGGTGCTGGCGATCACGTCCGATCGTACCGACGTTCTCGATGACCGCAGCGGGGACGGCCAGGCGCACATCGGGGTTGCCGGTGCCGAACGGCTGCATGGCGTCGAGCGCCTCGGCGACCCCGAGGGTGAGGTCGGCGGCGCCCACGACGGCGTCGACCTCCCAGATGCGCGCCCGTGCGATCTCGCCGGTCACGCCCTGCGCGGCACGGACCAGGTCCCGTCGGAAGGCCGGCACCTCCTCCGCCGGCAGCTGCAGACCGATGGCACCCGCGTGCCCGCCCCAGCGCTCGAGGCGTGACGCCGCGCCGGCCACCAGCGAATGGAGGTCGACCCCGGGGACGCTTCGTCCGGAACCCTTCCCCTGCCCGTCCGCCACGCTGACCACGATGGACGGCCGCCCGAAGCGCTCGACCAGACGCGACGCCACGATGCCGACGACGCCCTCGTGCCAGCCGTCCCCGCTGACCACGAGCGCCGGAGCCTCACGGACCTCCGGGTCGGACGCCTCGATGATCTCGATGGCCTCCGCGGTGACGCGTTGTTCGACCTCGCGGCGTTCCATGTTCAGGTCCCAGAGGGCCTTGGCACGGGCGCCGGTGGCCGGGCTGTCATCGCCCAGGAGGACGTCGAGTGCCTGCTCGGGGTGGGCCATGCGCCCCGAGGCGTTGATGGCCGGTGCCAGGTTCCATCCCAGGTCGCGCGCGGTGAGATTGCGGGGCGAAACCCCGGACGCGGCGCAGAGAGCGGCGATGCCCGGACGTGGACGCCGGTGGATGGCGGCGAGGCCACGGGCGACCAGGCGGCGGTTCTCCCCGATCAGCGGCACGGCGTCGGCCACAGTGGCGAGCGCCACCAGGTCGATCCCGAGGTCGTCGGGCGGAGCGAGACGGTCGCCGTCCAGCCGCGCGCCGAGCGCCTGCACCAGCTTGAAGGTGACGCCGGCGGCCGCGGGCAGCACGTCGGTCCCGTGGCCCAGCGCCGGGTTGGCGATGATCGACGGGGGACGCACGCCTCCCGCGAGGTGGTGATCGCAGACGATGCTCGCGATGCCGAGCTCCGCCGCACGGGTGAGCGACTCGACGGCCGTCGTCCCACAGTCGACGGTCACCAGGAGGTCGCACCCCTCATCGGCCAGACGCTCGACCGTCGCCAGGTTCACCCCGTAGCCGTCGGTGAAGCGGCTGGGCAGGAACGGCCGCGCGCGCACACCGCGCGAACGCAGCGCGCTCAGAAGGATGGCCGTCGAACAGATGCCGTCGCAGTCGTAGTCGCCGTGGACGACGACCCGCTCGTCGGCGCGTACCGCCCGTGCCAGGCGATCGGCGGCCTCGGCGATGCCGGGGATCGCCTCGGGGGCTTCGAGGTCGCCCTCGGACGTCAGGAAGGCGCGGGCCTCATCCGGGTCGGCGAGCCCCCGGCGCACGAGCACCCACGCCATGGCCTCGGGACAGTCGAGTGCCCGGCGGAGCGCCTCCACCTCGTCGAACCTCACCCGGTCGGCGGTCCACGCCACTACCAGCGTCCGCTTCGCAGCACGCCCACCATCACGATCATCGCGAGTACCGAGCCGACGCCCATGCCGATGGCGGCCAGGATGTTGACCCCGAGGACATCGGGACCGGCGTTGCCGAACGCGCCCATGATCGCGGAACCGAGGAAGATGGAGGCCGCCAGGATGGCCATCGCGAAGCGATTGCTGGCGCCCAGGGCCCGCTCGGTCGACTCGGTGAAGCCCTCCTGCTGGATGGCGATCTTGAGCTCCCCCTCACGCAGCTCGTCCATGAGGTCGTGCACCTGGAACGGAAGCTCCAAAAGCGCGTCGCGATAGCGGTCACCCCGGTTGCGCAGACGCCCGACGAGCACGTCGGGGCGATACTTGTTCATCACGAGGCGCCGGGCATGAGGACGCGCTGTCTCGAAGACGTTGTAGTCCGGAGCGATGTCCATGGCGACCCCCGCCAGCGTGGCGAGCGTCTTGTCGAGGACCACCCAGCGGGACGGCAACCGGATGCCCAGCTGGTACACCGTCTGCAGCACGTCACGAAGAAGTTCGCGGACGTCGAGGTCCTCGAGGGTGACCCCCCAGTAGCGCTGCATGATCACACCGAGCTGCTCACGCAGCTCGTCCTCCCGCTCGATCGGGTAGCGCAGACCGAGGTCGCGGAGCCGACGCGGGAGACGGTCGATGCGGTTCTCGACCATGTCGATGAAGAGGTGCACGGCCGCCTGGCGGTCCTCGACGGAGAGCTGTCCCACCATGCCGAAGTCGACCAGGCCGATGCGGTCGGGGCCCTGCACCACGATGTTGGCCGGATGCGGGTCGCCGTGGAAGACGCCGTGGTCGAACACCATGGTCATCCAGGTCTCGCTGATGCGCGCGGCGAGGGTGCGCCGGTCCTCCGCCGACCATGAGTCGATGTCGATATGGTTCAGCGTCTCGCCGGTAATCTTCTCCATGACGAGAACCCGGGTGGACGTGGCCTCCCAGATGACCTCGGGGATGACGACCGTCTCGTCGTTCTCGAAGCCGCGTCGTGCCGCCTGGATGTTGCGCGCCTCGATGCGGTAGTCGAGCTCCTGCCGGATGGCCCGTCGGAACTCGGCCACGACGGCGACGGTATCGACGAACTGCAGTCGCCTGACCCGCGACTTCGCCACCCGGGCGATGTGCTCGAGGAGCGCCAGGTCGGCGTTGATCGTCTCGGCCGCATCCGGCCGCTGGATCTTGACCACGACCTCACGGCCGTCCAGGAGCGTCGCCGCGTGGACCTGGCCGATGCTGGCCGCAGCGAGGGGTTCGTCGGTGAACGACGCGAAGTGCGATTCGATGGGACCGATGTCCGTCTCGACGACGCCCTTCGCGACCTTCGAGTCGAAGGGTTCCACGCGGTCCTGCAGACGGCGCAGCTCGAACACCACGTCCGGGGGCAGGAGGTCCGGGCGCGTGGAGAGCATCTGTCCGAACTTGACGAACGTGGGGCCGAGTTCGTCGAACATCGATGCGAGACGCTCTCCCCGGCTGCCGTGCGGAGGCGTCTCATCGACACGGCGACGTGCGCTACGGCTGTGAAGGAGAAAACCGAAACCGTTGCGTGCCGCAATCTCCGAGATCTGGCGCACACGCGCGATCGTCTGACGTCGTTCCCCGTATCCCATGTGGGGACGAGGCTAGCAAGCACCGCCGGGGTCGGAACGCCGCCGCGAGGGCTCCGATTCACGACGTGGCGACGGGTGGAGGGACGTTGTCCCTCCACCCGTGCACGCGGGTGCGGTCAGTGGATCTCGTAGGTGCCGCTGGCGGCGAAGGAGCCCTCCTGCGACGCGCGCAGGCGAAGGCTGAAACCGTCTACGGTGGGAGCGAACCCGGGGTCCATGACGACCTCGAGGTCCGTCGCGTCGCAGTTGACGTGGCCCTCGATGATCAGGACGAGGGTTCCGGGAGAGACCGGACCGGTGACCGGCCCCAGGAGCCAGCGCGTGGGAGGTGGCACCACCTCGGAGCGGTACGTGACCCCGCTGACGGTCTCCTGTCCAGGGTGCAGCGCGTGCCCGCCGAGCGCGAACCGTCCACGACGAAGACCGCGATCGCCCTCGGTGGTGGCGGAGCCGGGTGACGGCACCGGGCGCGACGGTGCGACGGCCCGGGGTACGGCGGGACGTGGCGCGGGACCCGATGACGGTCGAAGGCGGGCCCACCGCTGAACCGGGCTGAGCGTCTCGGCCGGCTTCACCGGAGCCGGCGTCATCCCCGCCCAGCTCTGCCGCGGACCCGAGGCGTGCACGAAGGGCTGCACAGGTGTCGCGGTGTCGCCGGCGGGTGCGGCGGCCGGCGTCCCTGGTGCGGCGTACGTGATCCACTGCTCGCCCGGCGTCGCGGTCGGCTCGGGGTGAGGCGCGTCGTCGACATCCGCGTTCACGACCGGTTCCGCCTGCCGCTGGTCGGTGGGCGTCGCCGGTTCGGACGGGTCGGCGGGTGCGGCGGCGACATGCTCGTCCCCACCGGCATCGTTGAACCCGGCCTCGTCGGAGCGGATACGACCGCCGCCCGCCGAGAGGTGGTGCAGCGTCTCGAGGGCCGGACGACGCGTGGGAAGGTCCTCGATCCCGTCGTCGACGGAGTCGTCCTGTCCCGTTGCCACCGGCGGCTCGGGCGCGGTGTCATGACCGTTCATCGTGAAGGCTCCGGTGCCGGCAGCGGCCGTCGGCCACGGCTCCTCGCCGGACAGGGCGGCGAGAACGGCGTCCGGATCGAAGCCGCCGACTCCGTCGACGGGAATGGCGGACACGGGTGGTATCTCAACCGGGTGGGAGTGGGTGACATCCGTCTCGTCGACCGGCTGCCATCCGGTCTCGGTGATCTCCGCCTCGGGCGGTGTGGGCGAGAACGCCTCCGGTGCGGCACCCGAGTCGTACGCCGGATCGATGCCGATGCCGGTCGCCTCGCTCACCAGCTGGTCGACGGACGTGAACTCGCTGTCATCGGCGCTCCAGTCGTCGGCCGGTGCGTACATGTCCGAAGGGGCCTCGGACATGTCGCCGCCGGCATCCGTGTCGAACGTCTCGAACGACGACCACTCCTGCGCCTCGGGCTGCGCCCAGCCTCCGTCGGCAGCTCCGGCCGCCACGGTCTCGTCCCAGTCTCCGTCGGACGGATTCCCGTCGGACCCGTCGTCCGACGACCACTCCCCCTCGGGCTGCGCCCACTCCGGATACGCGGGCCGCGCCGAGGCATCGTCGCTCGGCGTCCATTCCGAATCCGCCGGAACCCACTCCGCGTCGTCGGGCTGCGCCCACTCCGGTTGCGCCGATGGAATCGCCGGCTCGTCGTCCGGCGTCCAGATCGGATCCGGCTGCGCCCACTCCGTGGTCTGCCCCGTCGGGTCGACCTCGTCGCCGCCGGGCATCGGGGGATCAAGCGGCTGCTCCGTCGGCCAGGCCATGGCCGCGGCGTCCGGCTCGCCGCCCACGGCCGCGGGATCGAAGACATCGGAACCCGGAACGGGCTCGGTCGGCAGCACGGCGGTGTCGTCATCGGCGAACGGAGGGTCGAACATGTCGGCTCGGGCCTCACCCGGCAGGGGCCACCCGGGTGGCATCTCGGCCGCGTCATCCGCAGGCACCAGGGCGGGCGTCTCCTGCTCGAGGGACGCGACGGGAACGACCGGAAGGGCGGCCGACGGAGCGGCGACGGACTCGGACGGGGCCACGGGATCCTCACCGGCGCCCCCGCGGCGTCGACGCTTGGATGAGCGTCCACCGCCGTCGTCCGTGCCTCTCCGGGATCGCTTCGTCCTGGCGGGCTTCTCGGCCTTGGCCTTCTTCGCCTTCTCGGCCTTCTTCGGCTTGTCGGCCTTCGCCTTCTCGGTGGAGGAGGATCCGGCCGCCGCGGCCGCCTGCCGGCGTCTGACGACCACCAGCAGCAGCAGGAGTATCACGATTCCGCCCAGGCCGAGGCGCTGAATCGTGGTGAGTTCGCTGAGGAACGACATCGCGTCAATCACTCCCGTGTCGTGCGACCGCCGTTGAGGAGGCATGGCTGGCGGCGCTTAGTAGGCCATATCGGCTCGTGGTCCCGGGACCTTGAGACGAATCGGTCGCCGGGCTTCTCCGAGTAGACGGCACGGAATGCATCGGGATCGTGGAATCACCCATCGGCCGTCGAGGCCCGTACGAGGTAGGTGCCGCGCGCCGCGAACATTCCGGCCTCGGCCGACAGGAGCTCGAGGACGAACCCGTCGCCGTTCGGCGCGAAGCCACTCTCGTCCATCACGCACAGCCCTCCGGGTGCCACGTTGGCGATGCTGTCGACCACGAGTTCGATGCATGATGCCGGCACGGCGCTGTCGAGAGGGTGCGAGTAGGTGATGGCGGTGACCGTCCCCTGACCGGGCCCGTACGCGATCCCCGAGATCGAGAACTCACCGCTGGCCACGGTGCGCCGGACGGGGAACGGCACCACACCGGCGGCTTCCCCGGAGACCGGGGCTACGTCGTCCGTCCGGCAATCGCGATGGGGTGTCGCGTATCGAGCGGCGTCGTCGAGCGGCAGGGGCGCCGGGCCCGCATCCGGCTCCGCACGCTCCGCTCCCCCCTCCTCCACGTACCGCGCCAGACGCCGCAGATGTCCGACGACCCCCGTCGACCGGGGACGCATGAGTGGGACCTGCTCATCCTCCGGTGCGTGGGACGACGCACCGGAGACCCCCAAAGCGTCGGTGTCGGGCGCGAGGGTGTCCCGCTCGCCCTCCGCGCGGCTCGCCGGCTCGTCCGACCGGCGGAACCGGCGCCCGACCATCACCCCTTCGGGGCGGGGTGCACCGCCGATGGATCCGTCGGGATCGACGAGGGTATGGGTGCGCGTCGACGAGGGCATGCGGGACACCGCCTCGTCCGCCCGGTCCGCGGTGAGCCGGACGGCCTCGTCATCACCCGGGACGGTGCCGAGCGCGTTCCCGGGCTCGCTCCGACGGCCCGGTGCGGCGTCGGACCCGCCCAGGGCCACGGCGGTCGGCTGAGGTGCGGCGTCGAGCGCGGCCATCGTGCCACGCGACGTCGCGGTCCGGGATGAGGGCATCGTGTCGCCGGACGTGCGGCGACGGCTCGTGAAACGGGACGTCGGCGCCTCGTGCGTATCCACGTATGCCCGGCCGCCGCCGAACGCGGTGACGGCGGGCTCGTCGGACGCGGACGGTTCGGCGAACGGCGTCAGGAACACGCTGCCGGGGGTGTCCCCCGCCGTCGCATCGGTGACGTCCGATTCGGATGCATCGTCGGCGGACCCGGTGGACGGCCTGCGCCGGAAGTCCCGGAGGACGGCGGCGTAGATCGCCGTGGCGGCGACCGCTGCGGAGAGGACGAGGCGAAGACGCATGCGCCTCATTTCGCCTTTTCGGTGGCCACTCCTGTCAGATGATTGATTCCACGGTCTCGCGGCGTGGTGCACGTCCCCGGCGGCGCGGATGCGCCACCGGGCGACTCGAACAGGCGAACCGGCATGCCCTTCGGCGCCCACCGGCACCCCGCATCCACCGGTGACGCACCCCACATCCACGACCCCGAGCAATCAACCATCTCAGCTGGTTGATGCCACGGCCCAGTGGCATCAACCATTCACGGCTCGATGACCCGACGCGCCTCCTACCGCCGGCGCTTCCTCTGGACGTTGCGGTGACGACGCTCACGCTCCGGCGGCGGTGGCGCCTTGGGTGAGTCGCCATCCGAGTCCGAGGACGCGGTGTCGGACGACTCGGGCGCGCCGTCGGTGTCGTCCGAGTCCTCCTGCGGCTCGGACCCCTCCGGTTCATCGCCGGACGGGGCCTCGTCGGCTGCGTCATCGACGGAGGGCTCGTCGGTCTTCGGTGCGACCGGCGCGTCCTCGCGACCCTCGTCTCCCAGCGGCCCGAGGCTCAGCGTGTCGGCTGCCGGGGTCTCCGCCCCCGCCATGGCCGCCTCGGCCCGCTTCAGCGCCGCGACATCGATGATGTCGGCGTCCACCTGTGCGGCACGGGCCGCGCGCTTGGCCTGACGGGCGGCCAGCTTGCGCTGGTCCGGTTCACGTTCCTTCCAGAGACCGGCGAGGGGTGCCGCGATGAACAGCGACGAGACACCACCGGTCAGGATTCCGACGAGGAGCGCGAACGAGAAGTCGTTCAGCGAGTCACCGCCGAAGAAGTACAGCGCCAGGACCGGGAGCAGGGTCGACAGCATCGCGATGATCGACCGCGTCAGGGTCTCGTGCACCGAGCGGTCGACGATCTCACGGTACGGACGGCCGCGCATGAGCGGTTCGTTCTCACGTATGCGGTCGAACACGATGACGACGTCGTAGAGGGAGTAACCGAGGATGGTGAGGAACGCGGCCACCGATTCGCCGGTGACCTCCTTGCCCGCGATCGAGTAGACGGTTATCGAGAACCACACCACGTGCACCACGGTCACGAGGGCCGGCAGTGCCAGCTTGATCTCGAATCGCATGGTGAGGTATGCGGTGATCGCTAAGAACGAGAAGAAGATCGCCCACAGGGCGTTGCGCACGACGTCACGACCGAAGGTCGGTCCGACGTTCTCCGACAGAAGTCTCTCCGCCCCGGGGAACTGTTCCTCGAAGGCGATGCGCATCTCATCGCTCTGCTGGCTGGTGAGCTCGTCCGTGACGATCGTGAAGCCCTGCTGATTCTGGCTCTCGAAGCTCTGCACCTTGGCCTCGGGGTACCCGAGTCCGGCGACGAGCTGCCGGACGGCGTCCTCCGACGGCTGTTCCTGCGTGAACGCGATCTGCTGTTTTGACCCGCCCGTGAAGTCCATGCCCAGCTCGAGACCGCGTGTGAACACGATGGCCAGGCCGAGGATGAGCGGGATGAACGAGATCCCGATCCAGAACTTCCAGCGCTCGACGACCTTCATGCGCCACGGGGGTTCCCGCGACTCGAGGCCGACCAGCTTCTCGTTCTTGAAGAGGCGCGACTCGACCAGGAGTCCGAGCGCCGCGGGCGTGGCGATGATCGCCGTGAAGAGCGCGAGCAGCACACCGATGAGGAGCATGAACGCGAATCCACGCGGACCCGACGTCGACAGCAGGAAGATGAAGACGGCCGTGAGCAGGGTCACGATGTTTCCGTCCACGATGGCCGTGATACCTCGGCGATAACCGGAGAGCACGGATGTTCGCGCGGGTCTGCCCTGCCGTATCTCCTCGCGCACGCGTTCGAAGATGATGATGCTGGCGTCGGAGGCGACACCGATCGACAGGATCACTCCCGCGATGCCCGGCAGCGTCAGGGCGACGGGTATCAGCTTCACGATCGCGAACAGGTAGATCCCGTAGATGACCAGGATCATCGTCGCGATCACACCGAGCAGGCGGTAGTAGGCGATGAGGCCGAGCACCACGAGCAGGACACCGATGGAGGCCGCGAGCAGACCCTGCCGCAGCGATTCCTCTCCGAGCGTGGCGCCCACGGTCGAGGTGCTCACCTGGTCCAGGCGGATGGGAATCGATCCCGAGGCGATCTGGTCGGCGAGCGTGCGCGCGGACCTCTCCGAGAACCCGCCGCCGCCGATCTCCGCGCTCTCGCTGTCGATGCCGTTGGGGTTGTCGACGAAGCTGACGTACGGACGCGAGATGACCACGCCGTCGAGGGCGAGCGCGAAGTGATGGAAGCGATCGGGGTCGGTCGGCGGCCGCGCCTCATTACGCGCGTCGTCGACCAGTTGCCGCGTCAGCTCGGCGAAGCGGTCGCGTCCGTCACCGGTGAACTGGATGGCCACCGCGGGGCGGTTGAGGCTGTCCATGCTCATGTTGGCGCCCCTGATGTCCTGTCCGGAGGCACCGGGGCGGTCGTAGAACAGCATGCAGGGACCGTTGTCGACGCCGCACAGCGGCGCCTCCTCATGCGGTCCGTCGAAGGCGCTGGCGTCGGTCAGGATGACGAAACCGGCGGGCAGAACCTGCATGTCGAAGTTCGTCGGATTCGCCTGCCACTGCTGGAAGAGCACGGGATCGGCCGTCTCCATGCGCCGTTCCAGCGTGTCACGGGAGTTGAAGGGTCCACCCTCCACGCCGGCCACCACGCGCCTCGGCTCACCGGCCCGGAACAGATAGTAGGAGGGCTGGGATCCCTGCGGCACATCCCCGGGCGGCTGGGACTTGGCGAACTGGATGAGTGCGTAGAGGTCCTGGGTGGGGTTCACGCCCTGGGGTGCGCCCTGCCCGCCCGGAGGCGGCTCGTATCCGACCAGTGATCGTTCGAACGGGTATATCTGGAGCTGCGCGCTCTTCACCAGGTCGTTAACCACCGCGGCGTCCTCGATGCCCGGGAGCGCGACGCGGATCTTGTCCGATCCCTGCACCTGGATCTCGGGCTCGCTGACGCCGAGGCGGTTGACGCGGTTGTTGATCGTGTTGACGGCCCGCCGCAGCGAATCGGGGGTGACGTCGTCGTCGCCTCGCGGACTCGCCTTCAGGATGACCTCCGCGCCGCCCTGCAGATCGAGGCCGAGCACGGTGGGCTTCATCGCGATCACGACGAGGGACACTGCGGCGAGGCCCAGCACCACCAGCGCGTACAGCAGTGATCGTTTGCGGAGGGTCATTCGGTCGGTACTCCGGTCAGGCGACGGGAAACGGGGAGGCGGTCAGCCGTGGAGCCACCGACGATCATGTATCGCGGCGCCGTGAGCGAGACGGATGCGACGCGTCGTGGGCGCGCGGATCCGTCTCGGAAGCTCATTCCGGCTGGGGATCGATCGAGCAGAGGCTAGGACGACATCACTGATGCATCTGTCGGCATCGTGGCCTCATCCTTTACCAACCCGCTCACCGACGCCATCGCCACGCGGATCTCGGTGTCCTCGGAGACCTCGAGGAGAAGCGTGCCGCCGTCCTCGAGCTCGGTCACGATCCCGTAGATCCCTGCCATCGTGACAACCTCGTCGCCCGGCTTGAGATTCGACTGAAGGGTCTGCAGCTGTGCCGTGCGGCGCTTCTGCGGGCGGATCACCAAGAAGTACATGAACGCGATGATCATCACAAAGAGGATGATCGGTGAGGCTGCTTGCATGCGTGGAGGCCTTGTTCGTGGGATTCGGGCGACCTTCGACGTTAGCAGAAGGGTTCGGAGTATCCGCACGATCCTGCTACCGTGGCCCGCCGTGACCGACGCCGCCACCGCACCGGACGCACCCGTCGCCGACACCCCGCCACGCGACGCACCCCGCCGCGTGTGGCCCACTCTCCTGTGGTACGGCCTCGCGTTCCTGCTGTTGTTCGTGGCGTACGAGGCGGCGCGGGACTTCGTCGCACCGGCCGTGGGGGCCGAGCGGCCCTACGATCACGCCCGCCAGATCATCGATGCCGAGCGGGCACTGGGGCTCTTCATCGAACCGGACGTCCAGTCGGCGGTGCATGCCATCCCCGGTGGGCGGTTCGTGACGACGTGGTTCTACACGATCGCCTACACCGCCGGCTACATCGGGTTCCTCCTCTGGGTGTTCTTCTTCCGCAACAGCCGGATGCGCTTCATGTTCACCTGGTTCTGGCTGGCGAATTTCGTCGCCGTCGTCGGCTATTGGCTGTATCCCCTCGCCCCGCCGCGGTTCATGGACAACCTCGGCATGGAGGACACCACCTCCGAGTCGGTGCAGATGGGCGGCAGCCTGAGCTGGTTCGAGCCGTTCCGCAACCTGTACGCCGCCATGCCCTCGATGCACGTGGGTCAGCCGCTTCTGTTCGCGTTCGCGATCATGCTCCTGGTGCGTTCACGCTGGAAGCACCTGGTCTGGCTGTGGCCCGGGTTCATGCTCATCACCGTCATGGCGACGGCGAACCACTACTGGCTGGACGCGGTGGGCTCACTCGTCTGCATCGGTGTCGCCTACGCCCTCACGCGTCTGGTCCTGCCGGAGAACCCGCGGGTGGCACGTGTGGCCGTGGTGACCCGGGACGCGGCGCCGGTACCGGCCTCCTAGCGACTCGCATACCCGGCCGACAGGACGAGCACCGCCGTCTGGCCGTCATCTGAGTGGATCACCCGTGCACGGAATCCGTGGCGCTCGGCATGGGCCGCGGCATCGTCGCACTGCACATGGTTCATCTCGACGAGAACGCGCCCATGCGGCCTCAACCAGGCGGGTGCCGACGCGCTGAGAGCCCGTACGGGATCGAGCCCGTCCACCCCGCCGAACAGCGCTGACGCGGGCTCGAAGTCGCGCGCCTCGCGCGGCAGGAACTCCGCCTCTCCGTCGGGCACGTAGGGCGGCACCGCCGCGATGACGTCGATCCGCCCGCGGATCTCACCCGGAAGCCCGTCGAGTACGGACCCCGCATGGACTCCGTCCGCGGCAGGCAGTTGGTGACGGGCGTGCGCCAGGGCCCTCTCGTCGATGTCCGTCACGTGGATCTCGGCGTCCGGTATGGCGGCGTGGACGGCGACCGCGACCGGGGCGACGCCCGCGAACGCCTCGACGAACAGCGGCCGTCCCCGGACCCGCCGCACCGCGGTGACGGCGGCCACCGCGAGCAGGCGGGTCCGCTGTCGCGGAACGAACACCCCCGGTGCGAGGGACAGGCGATGTCCCATGAAGCCGACCCAGCCGACGAGCGGCTCGAGGGGTTCACCCGACACCCGGCGCCGGACGAGCTCGCCGAGATGCTCCTCGTTCAGGGCGCTCTCGCGGAGTATCGCCGCCTCGTCCTCCGCGAACACGCACCCGGCCGACCGCAGCGCGGCGACCACGGGGTCGTCGGAGGGGGGAACGGTCATCCCCGCGGGACGGACGCCCCGGTCAGAAGAGTCCCTGCTGGCCGTCGGAGTCACGACGCGGCTCGATGATCCCGAGATGCCGGAAGGCCCGCGGCGTCCCCTGACGTCCCCGCGGCGTTCGGATGATGAGGCCCTCCTGAAGCAGGTACGGCTCGTAGACGTCCTCCACGGTGTCGGCCGACTCCCCCACCGCGTCGGCGATGGTTCCGAGACCGACCGGCCGACCCTCGAACGTCTCGCAGAGGACCCGCAGGATCTTGCGGTCGAGTTCGTCCAGGCCGGCCGCGTCCACCTCGAGAAGGGCAAGGGCCTCGGCCGCGGCATCCTCGTTGATGGCACCGTGACCGCGGACCTGGACCACGTCGCGCACCCGTCGCAGGAGCCGGTTCGCGATGCGCGGAGTGCCCCGTGAGCGGCCGGCCAGCATGTCGGCCCCGTCGTCGGTGATCGCCACGTCGAGCAGCCCCGCCGAACGCCGGATGATGCCGGCGAGGTCCTCCGCCCCGTAGTAGTCGAGGCGCTCGACCACGCCGAAGCGGTCGCGGAGCGGCCCGGCCAGGAGGCCGGTGCGCGTGGTGGCGCCCACGAGAGTGAAGCGCGGCAGGTCGAGGCGCAGTGTGCGCGCCGATGGCCCCTGTCCCAGCATCACGTCGAGCTGGAAGTCCTCCATCGCCGGGTAGAGCGTCTCCTCGATGGAGCGGTTGAGACGGTGGATCTCGTCGATGAAGAGGATGTCGCCGTCCGCCAGCTGGGTCAGCACCGCGGCGAGGTCGCCCTTCTTCTCGAGCACCGGGCCGCTCGTCTGGTGGAACGCGACGTCCATCTCGTTCGCGAGGATCGCGGCCAGCGAGGTCTTACCCAGTCCGGGTGGCCCGGCCAGGAGCACGTGGTCGAGTGCCTCTCCCCGCTGCCGGGCGGCCTCCAGGAAGATGCCGAGCTTCTCGCGCAGCGCCGCCTGGCCGACGAAGGCCTCGAGCGTGCGCGGCCGGAGCGAACGATCGAGGTCGTCCTCTCCCGGCACCTCGCCGGGGTCGGCCAGTCGCGGGTCGTCGTTCATGCGCTCATCGTCCCAGCTTGCCGAGGCCGTGACGGATCAGGTCTTCGACGGTGGCGTCCGCCGGAGCGTCCGCCAGGGCCTCGTCGGCGTCCTCGGCCCGGAATCCCAGACCCACCAGACCGTCGCGGGCCGACAGGAACGTGTCGGCCGCCGTGATCGTGCGGGGGCCCGAGTCGGCGGGAACGAGGGCGGCGACCTTCTCGCGCAGCTCGAGGACGACGCGCTCGGCCGTGCGCTTGCCCACACCCTGGGCCCGTTGGATCTTGGCCGCGTCGCCGCGGGCCAGCGCGATGCGCAGATCGTCCGGCGAGTCGACCCCGCAGATGGCGAGCGCCATGCGCGGGCCCACTCCGTTGACGCCGACGAACGCCTCGAACAGGCGCCGCTCGTCCACGGTCGAGAACCCGTAGAGGTCCAGCGCGTCCTCGCGGACGACGAGGTGCGCCGCGAGCGACACCTCCTCGCCGGGCGACGGGAGCGCACGGGCCGTGGTACCCGAGATCCGAAGCAGGAGACCGACACCCCCGACCTCGACCACAACCGTGTCGGCCTCGATCTCGGCGAGGCGCCCGCGAACGGAACGGATCATCGTCCGCGCCCCGCGAGCCCCGCCCGGACCGCGGCCTGAAGGGGTGCACGATGCAGATGACAGATGGCGGCCGCCACGGCGTCGGCGGCGTGGTCGGTCGTCGGCGAGGCACCGGTGAGGCGCTCGACCATCAGCCGGATCTGGCGTTTGTCGGCGCGGCCGCTGCCGGTCACGGCAGCCTTGATCTCGGTGGGCGGATACTCGGCGACCTCGACACCGGCCGACGCCACGGCCACGAGGACCGCACCGCGGGCCTCGGCCACCCCCATCGCCGCCGTGCTGACCGGATGCACGAACCACGACTCGATCGCCGCGCCCGTCACGCCACCGGCCGACACGATCTCGCCGATCCCGTCGAACAGGATGCGAAGACGCTCCACGTGGTCCGTGCGGGGCGTGGTGGTGAGGGTTCCGCTGTCGCGGACGAGCAGCCGCGAGCCGGAGCGCTCGACGAGCGCCCATCCGGTGTTCGCAAGGCCGGGGTCGATTCCGAGGATCATCGAACAAATGTACCCTCTCGGCCGGTCGACTCCTGCCGGCATCAGGATCGCCGTCGCGCCCGGATGCGAGCCCGCACGATGTCACGCCGTCCAGATGATGTCCATCGGAACCGCGGCGATCCGGTCGCCGAACGGCCCGGCCGTGGTGCCCGTGTGCAGGACCAGCCCGACGATGAAGCTCCCACCCCGCTCCCGATCGACCGCGGTGACGTCGCCGATCTACTGCAGCCATCTCGCCGATTCGCCGCATGTGTCTCGCCGATTCTCTGCAGCCATCTCGCCGATTCACTGACCGCCTTTTTTCGATCCCCTCCCGCATCCGACGGCTCTACGGGATAACGGCAGACGGCCTGTCAGCTCACGAGATCGATCCGTGCACGATTATCGGGCGCTCCGGCGAGACCTGCGTCGGTCGTCAGTAGCGGCGCATCGAGTATCTCGGCCAACGCGACGTACGAGGCGTCGTACGCGGTGAGATTCGACCGAAGTTCCCAGATACGTCGACTCAGCAGGCGATGGTCGTAGAGGTGCACGTCCAGCTGATCGAACAGCTCCGCAGCAACCGCGGCCTCCTCCGTCGTCGTGAGTCCGGCTCCGGCTCGTCGACGAAGGACCTGCAGCACCTCCACGACGAGCAGCTGCGGTGCGTGCAGGGTCGTATCGCGAGCGGCGATCCGCTCACGGACGGCGGGCCCCAGCGGAAGATTGAGCAGCATCTCCACGACCGCTGAGGTGTCGAGGACGATCACCGGGCGTCGCGTTCGGCCCGGATCGATTCGGCCGCGGTCTCACCTCGGTAGTCCCGGCTGGGAAGCGCGGCCAGACGGTCGAGCAGTTCAGCCCGGGTGGGGCGCTCCATCGAGCGGCGCAGTTCGGCGAGCGCCAGGTCCGACAGGGTCATCCCTTCACGCGCGGCCCGTTCCTTCAGCCGACGGTGCAGCTCCTCGGGTACGTTGCGTATCTGAATGAGTGACATGTGCCAATGATGACATCATCACGATCACATGCACAAGCCGGGAATCCCCGACGATGAGCGGCTCATCAGGACCTCTATCGGCTCATCTTTCGGGATCGGTCGCCGGGCGCACCTCCCTTCGTGATTCCTGGACGAGTTGCCGGTCGGCTCGGCGAACCCGTGACGGTCGTCCTTCGCGAACCGGATCGCCACCGTACTGCGTCGGTCGCCTCCTCCCCTGAACTCGGCCGAAGGCACGGTCCCGGCCCCGTACTTTCGGTCGGGGCAAGACCGGCCACGGGTCCGATGTGCGCGCGATGCGATGCGCCGAGGATTGAGTCCATGATCACCGTTGAATCCCTGACCCGGAGATACGCCGGCTTCACCGCCGTCGACGACGTCTCCTTCACCGCTCTGTCCGGTCGCGTGACCGGTTTCCTCGGTCCGAACGGCGCCGGCAAGTCCACCACGATGCGCGTCATCGTGGGTCTCACCTCCCCGACGTCCGGCTCGGCCACCATCGGCGGCGTCCCGTACGCCTGTCTCCCCAACCCCGGCCTCGAGGTGGGCGTCCTCCTCGATGCCTCGGCCCAGCACGCCGGCCGCACCGGACGTGAGATCCTGACCATCGCGTCCGACACCATGGGCCTGCCCCGCGCCCGCGTCGACGAGATGATCGAGCTGGTGAGCCTGACACCCACCGAGGCCACGCGCCGCGTGCGCAACTACTCCCTCGGCATGCGCCAGCGGCTCGGTATCGCCACCGCACTCCTCGGAGATCCCCGGGTCCTGATCCTGGATGAGCCCGCCAACGGGCTCGATCCCGCGGGAATCCGGTGGATGCGCGAACTCCTGACGGACTTCGCCCGGCGGGGCGGCACGGTGCTCCTGTCCTCGCACCTGCTCCACGAGATCGAGGTGATCGCCGACGACCTGGTCGTGATCGGCAACGGACGGATCGTCGCGGCCGGCACCAAGGAGGATCTTCTGACCAGAGGCGGGACGCTCGCCCGGTCGACCTCACCACGCGATCTCGCCCACGCTCTGGAGCGGTCCGGGATTCCGAGCACGCTCGCCGGCGACGGCTCGGTACGCACCGAAGCCGACCCCGCCCGTGTGGGCGCCGTGGCCCTTGCCGCCGGCATCGCCCTCGTCGAGCTGCGGTCCGCCGAGGGCGCCGGGCTCGAAGACATGTTCCTGTCCCTCACCGCCGACACCCAACGCGAGGTGATTGCCGCATGACCGCCACCACCGTCCCCCTGGACGCCACCCCGACCCGCCGGACCGCCCGGCCCGTGCCCCTCACCCGACTCGTCATGGTCGAGCTGCGCAAGATGTTCACCACCCGCTCGGGATTCTGGCTGCTGGTGAGCATCGCCGTCCTGTCGCCCATCGCGACCGCTTCGGTCGTCGTCGTCGCCCCCGACAGCGACATCACCTACGCGACCTTCGCGCGGGCGAGCGGGTTTCCGATGTCGGTGATCCTGCCGATGATCGCGATCCTGGCCGTCACGAGCGAGTGGAGCCAGCGAAGCGGGCTCACCACGTTCACGCTGGTGCCGAACCGCAGACGCGTCATCGGTGCCAAGGCGATCGCGACCCTCCTGGTGGGCCTCGGCTCCGTGGCGGTCGCCTTCGTCGCGGGTGCCCTCGGCAACGTGGCCGGTTCCGCGCTCGCCGGTGTCGACACCGTGTGGAACATCTCGTTGTCCATGGCGACCCAGATGGCGCTCGGCAACCTGGTCGGCATGGCCATCGGCTTCACACTCGGTGTCGTGCTGCGCAACTCCGCGGCCGCGATCGTCGCCTACTTCGTCGTCTCGCTGGTCATGCCGGGCATCCTCGCCCTCCTGGCCCAGGTGCGTTCGCGGTTCGAGGACCTGCAGCCGTGGATCGACTGGAACGAGACGCAGGTGGCGCTCTTCGAGGGTGTCACGAACACCGCTGACGAGTGGGCGATGCTCGGGTCGACGACCATGATCTGGATCGTCGTTCCCGTCGTCGTCGGTCTGCTGTCACTGCGCCGGTCCGAGGTCAAGTAGTCACACGCGAACGGCGGTATCCGGAAGCGCGCAGACGGGGTCCGGATACCGCCGGTTCGTGGTGGATCGGCTCAGGGTGCGAACCGGCCCCCTCCGGGGGTTCTACCGGCGGATCCGGCCCGTCTCGTAGCACCACATCGCGACCTCCACCCGGTTGCGGGCGCCGAGCTTGGCCATGATGCTGCCGATGTGGGTCTTCACCGTGCTGAGGCTGATGTACAGCTCGTCGGCGATCTCCGCGTTGGTGCGCCCCCGCGCGATGGTGACGAGCACCTCCTCCTCCCGTTCGGTGAGCGGTTCGAGGGGCTGGGCGGGAGGATCCACCCGACCTGTGCCCGCGAACGTCGACAGCAGCCGGCGGGTGATGCTGGGTGAGATGAGCGCGTCACCCCGGGTGGCCGCCCGGAGGGCCTCGCCGAGCAACTCGGGTCCGGCGTCCTTCAGCAGGAAGCCGGTGGCCCCGGCCAGAAGCGCTCCGTGCACGTACTCGTCGAGGTCGAAGGTGGTGATCACGACGACCGCGACCGGGTCCTGAACGGCCGGTCCGGCCAGCTGACGGGTTGCCTCGACCCCGTCGAGGACGGGCATCCGGATGTCCATCAGGCACACGTCAGGACGCAGCTCGCGGGCCAGCCGGACCGCCTCCCGCCCGTCGCGCGCCTCCCCCACGACCTCGATGCCGTCCAGGGTGCCGAGGATCAGCCGCAGTCCGGTCCGAACGAGATCCTGGTCGTCGGCGACCAGCACCCGGATGCTCATGCCGGCACATTCCGCGGCAGTGTCGCGCTGACGGCCCAGCCGCGACCGGGGCAGGGACCGGCCTGGCACGCGCCACCCAGGAGGAGCGCACGTTCGGCCATCCCGGTGAGCCCGAACCCCGTGTCGGGGGCGGGATCGGCGGCGCCCGGATCACCGTCGTCGCGGACGACGAGGCTGACCGTCGACCGGTCGCCGGAGACGCGCACGCCGACCAGGGTGGCGTTCCGGGCATGACGCAGTGCGTTGGTGACCGCCTCCTGGGCGATCCGGAAGACCGCGGCGTCGATCGCCGCCGGGAGGGTGCCAAGGTCACCGGAGACCGTGACCTCCACCCGTGGCCCGGCGGGCGAGTCCCCGGACAGCCGCCCGAGATCGGCCACACCGGGCTGCGGGGTGTAGTCGGCCGGCGTCTCGTTGCGGAGTACGCGCACCATCGCCCGCATCTCCGCGAGCGTGCGCGACGCCTCCACCTCGATCACCTCCAGTGCCTCGAGTGACGACGAGGGGCTGGTCGCCGCGAGAGCGCGCCCTGCCTGCGCCTGCACGGCGATGGCGGAGACGTGGTGGGCCACCGTGTCGTGCAGCTCGCGCGCCAGGAGCACCCGCTCCTCGGACTTCACCTGCTCCAGTCGTCGTTCCCGGGCACCGTGCTGGGAACGCACGGCCCAGCCCAGGGCGAAGGCGGACATCAGGACGGCGCCTCCTCCGATCGCTTCGGCGGCGCCGGGCCATTCGACGACGAATCCCATGGTGGCCGAGACCAGGATGATCGCCAGGCCCGCCACCGCCTCCCGCCCGGAGCCCCACCGGACGAGCGCGTAGGCCAGCACCAGGACGTAGACCATCGTGTGCACGTCGAGATCCGGTCCGCCGGATGCGATCAGGCCGATGTCCACGAGCGTGACCACGCCGAAGGTGGTCGCGACCACCGCCAGCGGGTGGGTGCGCCGCCAGAGCACGAGCGGCGCCAGCGCGATCGTCATCGCCACCGACAGCCCCCGTAGCGGCAGGTCATCACGCAGGACGCCCTCCAGCACCGCGCAGACCGTCACCAATGCCAGAAGCACCCAGTCCCGCCATACCCGAACCGGCGGGGCCGAGGGCCGGGGTTCCTCCAGCAGGGACCGCAGTGGACCAGTCATCCCCTCAATGTAGGGATGGAGCGCCCCGCCGGGAAACCGGCCGAAAGTCTGATCCTGCCCCGGCCGGCGGCGCGACCGGCTCGGAGCCTCGCGACCGATCCACGGGGAGCGGGCATCAGGAGCAGCGACCGAACCCCACCGGACAACGACGCCCGGACCGCCCGACGTGTGGAGCCAGGCCGTCATCGAGAGTGCGGAACGTCCGTCAGATGGGACGGTGAGAGGCCATGACCGCTATCCGGCGACGGCCTCCAGCACGTCCTCCGAGATGTCGAAGTTCGCGTACACGTCCTGCACGTCGTCGCTGTCCTCGAGCGCGTCGACGAGCTTGAGGAGCTGGCGCGCCTCCTTCTCGTCCGGCTGGACCGTTGTCTTGGGGACCATGCTGAGCTCGGCGGAGGCGTAGCCGATGCCCGCCTCGTCAAGGGCGGACCGGACCGCCATGAGCTCGGTGGGCTCCGTGGTGATCTGCCACTGCGTGCCGTCCTCGGCGATGTCCTCGGCGCCGGCCTCGAGTGCCAGGTCCATCAGGGTCTCCTCGTCGACGTTCGCGCCGTCGACCAGGATGATGCCCTTGCGGTCGAACTGCCAGGCCACACTGCCGGGGGTGCCGAGCGATCCACCGTGCTTCGTGAAGATGTAGCGGACGTCGCTGGCCGCGCGGTTGCGGTTGTCCGTGAGGATGTTGCAGATGATGGCGACACCCGCGGGTCCGTATCCCTCGTAGAGCACGGCCTCGTAGTCCTCGCCGTCACCGCTGCCCGCACCGCGCTGGATGGCGCGCTCGATGTTGTCCTTGGGCATGGACGCGTCGCGCGCCTTCTGGATGGCGTTCGCGAGGGTGGCGTTGGCGGCCGGGTCCGGTCCACCCTCCTTCGCCGCGACGATGATCGCGCGCGACAGCTTCGAGAAGAGCTGACCGCGCTTTGCGTCGGCGGCCCCCTTCTTACGCTTGATGGTGGCCCATTTACTGTGCCCCGACACGTATCCCACCTCCCACGGTCTGCTTCGGTTCTCCCGTGTCTGCGCCCCGCACCATATCGACATACAGCCGGTGCACGCGGGGATCGTCGGTCAGCTCCGGGTGGAACGCGGTGACGAGCATGTTGGCCTGGCGTGCCGCCACCGGGTGGCCGGACACCGACGCGAGGATCGCGACATCGTCACCGTACGACGCGATCCACGGCGCGCGGATGAAGACGGCCGGGTAGGGATCGCCGGTGATGCCGGAGATGCGGAGATCCGTTTCGAACGAGGCGATCTGCCGGCCGAAGGCGTTCCGCCGGACCTCGGTGTCCATGGTCCCGATGAGTGGCTGCGGTCCGTCCGTCGTGGCGCGCGACAGCATGATCATGCCGGCGCATGTTCCGAAGACGGGAAGCCCGGCGCGGATGTCGCCGCGCATGGCCTCGACCAGGCCGCTGTCACCTCCGATCAGCCCGATCGTGGTGCTCTCGCCCCCCGGGATGACGAGCCCGTCCAGACCCGCCATCTGATCGACGGTGCGGACCTGGCGCGTGGTGACCCCGAGCGACTCCAGGAGGGCCTGGTGCTCGACGAAGGCCCCCTGGAGCGCGAGCACCCCGATCGAGAGGTCGCTCACGAACCGCGGGTGTGAAGAAGCTGATCCTCGCGCAGGGTCTCCATCCCAATGCCGACCATGGCCTCGCCCAGATCGGTCGACACTCGCGCGAGCACGTCCGGGTCCTCGAAGTGCGTGACGGCCTCGACGATGGCGCGGGCCCGCGGCGCCGGGTCGGCGCTCTTGTAGATGCCGCTCCCGACGAAGACGCCGTCGGCTCCCAGCTGCATCATGAGCGCGGCGTCCGCCGGGGTTGCGACACCGCCGGCCGAGAAGTTGACCACGGGCAGACGTCCCTCACGGGCGACCTCGCTGACCAGCTCGTACGGGGCGCGCAGATCCTTGGCGGCGACGTAGAGCTCGTCCTCACGGAGCGACGCGAGTCGGTTGATCTCACCGCGGATCGTCCGCATGTGCCGGACGGCCTCCACCACGTTGCCGGTGCCGGCCTCGCCCTTCGTGCGGATCATGGCGGCACCCTCGGCGATGCGGCGGAGCGCCTCGCCCAGGTCCGTCGCACCACAGACGAACGGCACGGTGAACGTGTGCTTGTCGACGTGGTTGGCTTCGTCCGCCGGCGTCAGCACCTCGCTCTCGTCGATGTAGTCGACCTCGAGGGACTGGAGGATCTGGGCCTCGACGAAGTGGCCGATGCGGCACTTCGCCATGACCGGGATGGACACGGCGTCCTGGATGGCGGCGATCACGGACGGGTCGCTCATGCGGGCGACGCCGCCGGCCACGCGGATGTCGGCCGGGATGCGCTCCAGCGCCATGACGGCGCAGGCACCCGCGTCCTCGGCGATCCTCGCCTGAACCGGTGTGGTGACGTCCATGATCACGCCGCCCTTCAACATCTGGGCGAGCCCGGCCTTGGCACGCATGGTCCCCACGCGCCCGTTCGGCGTTTCCTTCGACAACACTGGCTCCCGTCGGTCGACCCCTGTGAACAGGCGAATAGTACCGCCCGCGCCCCGCCGTGGACCCCTCGGCCGGGGCGGGCCGGCCAGGTGGCGACGGCGCGCGGTCCGATGAGCCCGGCGGACGGCTCCGTCATAGCCGATGCCGCCACTCGCGCACCGCGTCCGTTCGGTCGACGTGAGGCCGCTGGTGCCAGGCACCAGCGGCCTCACCCGGATCGGGAGGAAACGCTTTCCTCCTGCACTTCAGGTGGTTCTCACGACCCGCGGAAAACGTCTCGTGCGGATCGGCACGTTAACGCGTGTGGTCGGCGCCCGCGATCGGACCGCGGCGGTAGGTTCTCCCGATGCACACGCGTCGTCACGTCACGGGCGATGGCCCCGGCTCGCCGCTCGTCCGTCGTTTCGCCGCGATCCGTGCCGAGTTCGACGTACCCGCCGGGTTCCCCGCCGACGTCGTGGCCGAGGCCCGTGAGGCGGCACGGGCACCGGCGAACGGCCTTCCCACCAGTGGCGCCGCGTTCTTCACCCTCGATCCGCCCGGAAGCCGCGATCTGGATCAGGCGATGCATCTGTCGCGGGACGGCTGCGGATTCCGCGTGCGATACGCCATCGCCGATCTGCCGGCGTTCGTCCGCCCGGGCGGCGCCGTCGACCGCACGGCGCGCGAGCGCGGCGTCACCGTCTACGCCCCCGACGAGCGTACGCCCCTGCATCCCGCGATCCTCAGTGAGGACGCCGCCAGCCTGCTCCCCGGTCTCGTGCGGTCCGCCTACGTCTGGGACATGCGACTGGACGGATCGGGCGAGATCGCCGACGTCGACCTCGTTCGGATGGAGGTCCGCAGCCGGGCCCGGATGGACTACCCGTCGGTTCAGCATGTGCTCGACCACGGCTCACCGGATCCACAACTCGTGCTCCTCCGCGAGATCGGGCGACTGCGGACCGACATCGAGATGGCGCGTGGCGGCGCGAGCCTGGCACTGCCGGATCAGGAGGTGGTCCGGCAGCCCGGTGGATGGACCGTCCGGTTCGTCCCCCCGCTCGCGGTGGAGGAGTGGAACGCCCAGATCTCGCTCCTCACCGGCATCTCGGCGGCGACCATGATGGCCGAGGCCGGTACGGGCATCCTGCGGACCATGCCACCCGCCGACCCGGCCGCCGAGAGGGATCTGCGGAGCGTCGCGACCGGGCTCGGGATCGACTGGCCCCCGGCGCGGACGTACGGAGAGATGCTGCGATCCCTCGATCGGTCCGACCCGCGGCACCTGGCGTTCGTGCACAGGGCCGCCCGGCTGTTCCGCGGAGCCTCGTACACGGTGATCGACGGCACGGCGTCACCCGGCGCTCCGCCGGTCCACGCGGCCCTCGCGACCCCGTACGCCCATGTGACCGCACCGCTGCGACGCCTGGTCGATCGTTTCGCCCTCGTCACATGCGAGGCCCTCCACGGCGGCCGGCCGGTCCCGGAGTGGGTCTCCGAGGGTCTTGGAGATCTGCCCAAGCTCATGTCGCGGGCGGCACGCCGGGCCGGGGGCGTGGAACGTGCCTGCGTGGACGCCGTCGAGGCCGCGGTCCTCAGCACGCACGTGGGCGGGCGCGTGGCCGGCGTCGCCATCGACCAGGCCGACGACGACATGGTTCTCGTCCATCTGCCGCTATTAGGGGTCGCGGCCCGCGCCGTCGGACGCGCCTCACCCGGATCTCACCTGGAGGTCGACGTGGTCTCCGCATCGATCGATACGGGGACCGTCGATCTGCGAATCGCCGGGTAGGCGTTGCTAGCCGGCCGCGGCGGTACCGGCCTCGACCGCGCTCAACGTGCGTGCCGGAGCCTGGGGCGCCATGGCGTCGGCCAGGGCCTGGGCGACGGCGACGAACGCCACGAGTCCCGGTGCCCCTCCCCCGCGCTCGTCGGCGGGCACCACGAGCGACACGGCCGCCCGCGCCACCGGCGACAGACTCGAGTCGACCAACGACACGCCGGGCAGGTTCTGGGTCCGTGCCGCCTCCAGTGCGGCGTCGGCAACGGTGATCTCACGGCCCACGGCCACGGCGAGCACCCCGGCGGTCTTCTCGAGACTGCCGAGCCGCGCACGGAAGCGGGGCTCGAGGCTCTCGATCACGACGACGGGCCGGCCGGCCCGCTCGATCCGCTCCTCAAGAAGAGCGATGACGGGGCGGGCGTGCCCTTCCCCGGCGATCACGATGGGGCTTCGCGCCGCGAGTGCGGCCGCGAGCGGTGCGATGCCGTCCGCACCGAGGCGCGACAGCGCGTCGTCCAGCGCCAGGTGATCGGCCGCGAACAGGTTCTTGATGCCGTCGCCACCCGTGAAGAGCCCCAGCTGACCCGCGCGGCGCGGCGGCAGCGCCGGGCGCTGCGCGGCACGCACGGTGCGCTGCAGTTCCGGGTAGCCGGAGTATCCGAGTGCCTGGGCGAACCGCACCACGGTGGCCGGGCTGCAGTGCGCGGCATGGGCGATCTCATGGGCGGACAGGAGGGGCAGCTCGGCGATGTGGTCCACCAGGTACCGGGCGAGCGCCTGCTGCGCCGGGCTGAAGGACTCGTACTCGCGGCGGAGCCGCTCGGCAAGGGTGTGGGCGTCAGGTGGCATCGCGGGTTTCGTTCGACGCGAGGCGCGTCGTCCCTTCCCGCCCTCCCGGTCAGGCCGTGGTGCCCTGTCCCTCGGACGCGGCGCTCTCACGGCGCGCCAGGGTCGCGGCCTCCGGACTCGCCGGCGACGGCCACACGAGGTCCTCGGGACCGAGGGTCGAGATGTCGACAGCGGGATCGTCAGCCGCGCGCCCGGCGTGCAGGCGCATGGCGTCCTCGAACAGATTCCGCACCTCTCGCGCGTTCCCGAACGTCGGGCCGGCGTTCTCGACCATGAGCACCGTCACCTCCGTCAACCGGGCGTCGCCCTCAGTCGACAGCACGTAGTCGTATTTCGCGATCATGCTCCGGAAGATGCCCGCCAGCTCCTCCGCCGAGTAGGACGCGAACTGCAGGATCTGCGAGAAGCGGCTCCGCAGACCCGGGTTGCTGTCGAGAAGACGGGCCATGGGCTCGTCGTACCCGGCGAGGACGACCGCGAGCCGGTCGCGGTGGTCCTCCATCCGCTTGAGCAGCGCCGCGATGGCCTCCTGCCCGAAGTCCTGCTGGCCACCGCCGTGCAGGGTGTACGCCTCGTCGATGAACAGCACCCCGTCGAGGGCCTGCGTGACCTTCTCGTCGACCTTCATCGCGGTCTGTCCGACATACCCGGCCACGATCCCGGCGCGATCCGTCTCGACCAGGTGGCCGGAGGCCAGGACGCCCAGCCCCTGATAGATGCGCCCCATGAGCCGGGCCACGGTCGTCTTGCCCGTGCCGGGCGGTCCGATGAAGACGAGGTGCAGACCCACGTCGGGGACCTTCTTGCCCTCCGCCTTCCGGCGTTCCTGGACGCTGATGAGGTCCGTGAGCCTCTCAATCTCCTGCTTGACGTCCGTCAGGCCGATGAGCTCGTTCAGCTCGGCCATGGCGGACTCGAGCTCTGCGGCGCGCTGCTCCGGGGTGAGCTCCTGCACCTGTGGGCTGGTCGCCCCCTCCAGGGCCGGAGCGCCCCCGGCGGCAACCTCCTTCGCGTCACCCGGACGACCCGCGGCGGTCAGCGCCGTCGCCCATTCGCGGCGCACGACGGCTGTGACGTCCGGGTCGACCGGTCGTGCCCCCGATGCCGCCGTGACGGCCTGCGCCAGTGCGTCCGCGGCGTGCGCGTGGTCACCCTGTTCGGTCGCGATGATGGCGAGGAGGCGCAGAGCGCGGACGGTGGCCCAGTCGGCGCCACGGATCCGATCGGCCAACCCGGCGGCTTCGTCGAGGGCCTCGCGGGCAGCGGGCAGATCCCCCGAACGCTGGAGCGCCACGCCGAGGTCGGTCAGCCACCCGCTGGCCAGCAGGTCCATGCGTCCCAGGGTCCGCACCTGGGCCACCGCGTCGGTGAGGGCCCTCACGGCGCCGGGCACGTCGTCCCGTGCGAGTGCCAGCTGCCCCCGCATGCGGGCGACCGTGGCCGGGACGAGTGGCTCGGTGCTCCGGAGCTCCAGCCGCCGGATGAGATCGCCGGCGTCCTGGAGTCGGCCGGCGGCGATGGCACGGTCGAACGCATCCGTGACCACTGCGAGTCGATTGGCTGGCACAGCACCCTCCGGCGTCGGGAGCATCGGTTCGGGGCGAGTCTAGTGTCCTTGCGTCAGGCGTTCGTTTGGTGTCCGCCGAGCGAATCTCCGGCGAGACACGGACGAAAGACCGCCGGAATACCGGGAATCTTCCAGCGGTCGAGGACACCGCCTCGCGATGAGATGCAGCCGGCAAACGACCACGAACTCCTGACGCGGGACGCGAGATGGTTGACCTGCACGGTCTCGCGGTGTGGTTTCATCCCCCTCCGCGGCGCGGATTCGCCACCGGGCGACTCGGAAAGGACACCACCCTGACCATCGGCGCCCGGCGACGCCCCTCATCCGCCGGGGGCGCATCGCCACGCTCGGTACCGATGACGGTCCGCCCCGGGTGAGGTCACCGCGGCCACGTATCATCCCGCCCGTGTCCAGCCCGCTCCTGAACGCACCCCTCGCGGTGACCTGGCTTCGCGTGATCGCGATTCCGGGCCTGATGGTGCTCCTGCTCATGGATCCGGACCGCATCCCCGGCGGTCGCTGGTGGGCGTTCGGCGTCTTCGTCGGCGCCGTCCTGACCGACTGGGTCGACGGCCGCATGGCCCGCTCGCTGGGACAGGTGACCGTCCTCGGCTCGTTCCTCGACAGCCTCGCCGACAAGCTCCTCATCACCGCGGCGCTGGTGGCGCTGATCGAGATCGACGAGATGACGGCGTGGGCGGCCATCATCATCATCTCGCGCGAGTTCGCCGTCACCGGCCTCCGCATGATCGCCGCCACGGAGGACCTCATCATCCCGGCCGGCAACCTGGGCCGCTGGAAGATGACGAGCCAGAGCATCGCGCTCGCCTGGATCATCGCACCCGGGGGGCCGAAGCTCGTCGAGGACATCCTCCTCTACATCGCCCTCTTCCTCACCATCCTGTCCGGTGCGTACTACTTCATCATGGCGCGCCGGCGGCTCTTCGGAGGCAAGCCCACGGGCACCAAGACGCTGGAACGCCTGTGAACCTGACGATCGCCCTCGTCGCGGCATACATCCTCGGTTCCATCCCGTTCGGCCACATCATCGGCCGCATGCGCGGCGTCGACCTCCGCACGGTCGGCAGCGGCAACATCGGGGCCGCCAACGCCTTCCGCAACCTCGGTCGTGGCTGGGGGATCCTCACCATGGCGCTCGACATCGGGAAGGGCGTGGCCGGAGCCGTCATCGGACGCCTGCTGCTGGACGACCCCTGGCCCATAGCCGCCGGTGCGGCGGTGATGGCCGGCGCCATCTTCCCTGTCTGGATGCGCTTCAAGGGGGGCAAGGGCGTGGCCGCCGCGGGCGGTGTGGTGATCGGCCTCCTCCCCCTCGTGGCCGCCGTTCTCCTGCCCGTGTGGCTGCTGGTCGTGGCCGTGGGGCGCATGACGTCGCTGGCCGCCGTCGTCGCGGCCCTCATCTTCACCCCGCTCACCTGGCTTTTCGGCTACGACTGGGAGTACATCGTGCTGGCCGGCGTCATGTCGCTCCTGGTGCTCGTGCGCCACCGCGCCAACATCGGCCGGCTGCTCAACGGGTCCGAGACGCGCATCCACCTCGGAGGAAAGGGCGAGTCCCCCTCAAGCGATGCCTGACACGGTCCTCATCACCGGCGCGACGGGCTTCGTCGGCGCCGCGATCCTCGAGCGCCTGATCGCCGACGGCAGGACGGTCCGTGCGCTCACACGCAGCACGGAGGGCGAGGCCACCCTCCGTGCGATGGGCGCTGAGCCCGTGCGCGGCGACATCCTCGACCCGGCCTCACTCGACGCCGCCACGGCCGGCTGCGCCGTCGTCTACCACGTGGCGGGCCGCAACGCGTTCTGCCTGCCCGATCCGAAACCGCTCTACACCATGAACGTCGACGGCACGCGCAACGTCGTCGAGGCCGCGGCCCGGGCCGGGGCACGCCGGGTCGTCCACACGTCGTCGGCGGCCACCATCGGTGAGGAGTCCGGTGTGGTGGCGACCGAGGCGACCCCGCACCGCACCGAGTTCCTGTCCCACTACGAGCGGTCCAAGTGGGAGGCCGAGCTCGTCGCGTTCGAGACGGCCGACCGGCACGGGCTCGAGCTGGTGAGCGTCAACCCGGCGTCCGTCCAGGGCCCCGGCCGTGTACGCGGCACCGCGAAGCTTCTCATCGGGTACCTCAACGGCACCCTGAAGGCGCTGATCGACTCGCAGATGAGCGTCGTCGACATCGCCGACTGCGCCGAGGGCCATCTTCTCGCCGAGAGCCGGGGGGCGGCGGGCGAGCGCTACATCCTGTCCGGCGTGACCCTCACGGTGCGCGAGGCCGTGGAACTCATGGGGGACGTGGCCGGTGTCACCGACCCGCCCCGCATCATCCCGCCGCGAGCCGCGCGCAGCCTCGCCTCGGTCGTGGGCACCATCGGCCGTGTCCGCCGGCGGCCGGCACCGCTGTGCCCCGAGATGATGCGCACCCTCCTGCACGGGCATGCATACGACGGATCGCGTGCCGCGCGCGAACTCGGACTCCGGTACACGCCCATCGAGGAGACCCTCCGCCGCACCTATGCGTGGTACGTGGAGAACGGGCACGTGAGGACGCCGTAGCGACAGCCGACCTCTCGGCTATCTCCTGCCCGGTTGCGCCCCGTCCGCCCGCTGCGGGGCCAGCATCACCTCGGTCTCGATCCCCTCGCGCATGCCGATGCGCACCACGTCGCGTGTGATGCCGGGCATCACGAGATAGACGGTGACGGCACCCTCCGCGGGCACGTAGGTACCGGATCCCCCGACCCGCGCGTCGACGAACCGCGCGTCGCGATCGGCGCGGGCCAGGACCGACGACCGCCCGTCGAGCCGATGCGCGGTGAAGGTCGGGATGGGCACGAGACGTTTCGAGCGGTTCACGATCGACGCCACGGCGACGGTGCCGTTGATGTCGTCCCGTTCGATGACGTCGTTCAGGCGCGCCACGGTGGCGTCGGATGCGGCGAAGTCCACCAGCGCGCCCAGCGGCCCGTTCATACCGGCGTACTGACCGCTCTCCGACGCCGGGCCCTCGGGATCGGGGTCGCCGCATCCGGAGGCGCCCACCGCGATCAGGCCGGCGAGGACGGCGGCGACCATACCTCTACGACGCATCGAGACGCTCCACGGCGGCCGACAGATCCTGTGAGCGGTCGAGCATTCCGGCGAAGACATCGCCGAAGAGTCCCACACGTTCGGCGACCGCCTCGATCGTGAACCGCGCCGGATCAACGCCGTCGGCGAGTTCGTCCCACGTGACGGGCGTCGAGACGGTGGCGGCGGCCACCGGGCGGACGGAGTACACGCTGGCGATGGTGCGACCGTATCCGTTCTGATTGGCGTCGATGTAGATGCGGTTTCCCCGGCGGGCGATGGCCGTCTCGACCGTCGCACGGTCGCGGTGGCGGGCCACCACGTGCCGTGCCACCACCCCGGCGAACAGCCGGACGGCCTCGTGCGGCGTCGGCGTCACCGGCACCATCACGTGTATCCCCCGCGATCCCGACGTCTTGCAGTGCGAACGCAGCCCGAGATCGTCCAGCACACCCCGGATGACGAGCGCGAGTTCGGCGATCGCGGCGAACGGCATGCCGTCCGGCGGGTCGAGGTCGAACAGGACGTGGTCCGCCATGTCGGGCCGTTCGGCGAGGGCGTGCCAGGGGTTGAGGTCGATGCAGCCCAGGTTCACCATCCAGAGAAGGCTCAGCGGGTCGGTCACCACGGCGTAGGTGATGCGGTCGTCGGATTTCCGGAGCGTCGCCGTCGTGAGCCACGGGGGTGCCCCGTCGGGCAGATGGTGCTGGAAGAAGTGCGGTTCATCCCAGCCGTCCGGGTATCGCTTCATGACGAACGGCCGCCCGCCGATGTGCGGCAGAAGGACCGGAGCCAGGCGCGCATAGTGGTCCAGCAGGTCGCCCTTCGTGATGCGCGGCGCCGTCCAGAAGGGCTTCGCGAGGTTGGTCAGCCGGATCTCCCGCTCACCGTCGCGCAGACGCAGTTCCCGGGCATCGGCACCGATGACCCGGTGTGCGACCGGATCCGGCTCGTGCTCGACCAGCCCGAGGAAGACAGGATGGCGCAGGAGGCCGTCGGCGCTTCGGTCGGTGTACGCCACGCGGCACGTGATGCGCGGAGTGACCCACACGGCTCCCTCGGGTCGGGGGACGTCGACGTCGAAGGGCGATGCCTCCATCGCGATGCGGTCGAGCGCACGACGGATGTCGCGCGTCGAGGCGTCGCTGAATCCGGATCCCACGTGTCCGACGGGGACGAGCCGGTCGCCGTCGCGCTCACCGAGGATGAGTGCGCCGAACGTCGATCGCCGAGAGGCCTCGCCGGGGGTGTACCCGCAGACGACGGCCTCGATCTCGAGGCGGTGCTTGATCTTCAGCCAGTCCCGGCTGCGCGCCCCCGGACGATAGGTGCTGTCGCGTCGCTTGGCGACGATCCCCTCCGCTCCGTGCGACGCCACCGCCGCGAAGAGCGACCGCCCCTGGCCCACGAGGTCGTCCGAGACCATCATCCGCGCCGACGGGGCCGGCACGACCCGTCGAAGCACGTCCCGGCGCTCACCGTACGCACGGTCCTCGATCCACTCGCCGTCGACGTAGAGGACGTCGAACACGGCAAACGTCGCCGTGCCACGTCCCGACTGCAGGTCCTGGAAGACGGCGCGCCCGTCCGCGTCCAGCACCACCATCTCTCCGTCCAGAACGACCTCCTGGGCGTCGATCGAGCGCCGCAGGTCGCCCAGGGCCGCGAAGCGGGCGGTGAGATCGCGCCCGGTGCGGCTGCGAAGCTCCGTTCCGTCGGAGGTGACCAGCGCCAGCGCCCGGTAGCCGTCCCATTTCACCTCGAAGGACCACGCGTCGTCGTCGAACGCCTCGTCGGCCGTCTGCGCGAGCATCGGACGCATCTCACGGAAGCGGCGCACCGGGTCGGGCGGGCCGTCGCCGGCCGCGGCGGCGCGGAACACGAGCCACTCGCCGCGGCCCTCGCGCTCGCCGGTGCGCACCAGGTGGTACTCGGCGGTGAGCACGGCCCCGTGGAGGACGACCTTGATCTCGTCCTCGCCGATGAGAAGGGGCTTGTAGGTGCCGTGGTCCCAGATCGTCATGCGGCCGGCGCCGTACTCGCCCGCCGGTATGTCGCCGGAGAAGGTGAGATAGGCGAGCGGATGGTCCTCCGTGCGGACCGCCAACCGGCGCGCGTCACGTCGCAGGGGGATCCCCTTGGGCACCGCCCACGACAGCAGGCGCCCCTCGTGCTCCAGCCGCAGGTCGTAGTGGAGGGCGCGTGCCGCGTGCCGCTGCACCACGAAGCGGGGTCCGTCGGCCTCACCCGCGGCGACATGCCCGTCGGGCTCCGGGGTACGGGCGAAGTCGCGTTTGTCGCGGTACTCGGTGAGCGGATCCGTCACGCGCGGGCGAAGGCGTCGATGATTCCCTCCTGCCAGTGCCGCATCGCCCGCTGATCCTGACGGTGATGGGGCGCCACCAGCCACATCCGGTCCGCGTGTCCGTGATACCGGGCGACGGCGGCCCGAACGTCCTCCCGGGTCCCGGCGGCGGCGAAGGCGTCGACCATGTCGCGGCCCACCACGTCGGCGAGTTCCGCCGACTCACCCCGCAGAAAGGCGCGGCGGATGGCCTGCAGCCGATCTCCGAACCCGTGCTCGGTGAACATCCGCTCGTACGTGCGCACCGTGGCGTAGAACCCGATGCTGAGCGCGGCGGCCTCCCGTGCCCCCTCGGGGTCCTGATCGTCCCGGGCCACGATGATGGCGCCCGCGATCGGCGGCAGCTCACGCCCGGCCCGTTCGGCCCCCCGGGCGATGGCCGGGCGCAGCACGTCGTCCAGCCACCGCCGTGACGTCGCGGGGTGATCGAGGAAGCCATCCGCCACCTCACCCGCCAGCGCCGCCATGCGAGGCAGGACGGCCGCCAACCAGATCGGGATGCTCCGACGCTGAGCGGCGAAAGGACGCCGGTATCCCACCACCCGGATCGACACGTGGTCACCGGGGCTCGCCGCATCACGCCCGTCCGCCAGCGAGGACACGACCTCGCGCACCGCGGCGATGGTCTCGCGCATCCGTGCGACCGGGGGGTCGTACTCCGGGACCGCGTGCCAGTCCTGATTCAGGCGGCGGACCCCGGCGCCCAGCCCGATGACGGTGCGCCCCTCGCTGATCGCATCCAGGTCGAGCGCCTCCAGCGCCAAGACGAACGGGCTGCGCGTGAAGGCGAGCGCGATACCGGTGGCGAGTTCGATGCGCTTCGTGACCGTTCCGGCCAGCGCCAGCGGAACGGTGGACGAGCGGTACAGCTCCGGCGCCCACAGCCGGTCGAACCCGGCCGCGTCGGCCCGCTGTGCCAGTTCGGCGATCTCCGCGGTGCTGCCGCCCGCGAGTTCGAGGTCCAGGGGCATGTCGTGCATGACCCGAGTATCCCACCGGACGGGTGATCCCACGTGAATGGCGGGATCCGGGGTGCGTCACCGGTCGGTGCCGGGTGTCGCCGGGGGCGTGAGCCACGCCGCGAGGCCGTGCGAGCGCTCATCTCATATCCCGCCGTGGACGGGAGACGGGTCGGCGGGCGTCGCCCACCGACCCCGGGAGGCCTCCCGTCACCGCACGCCGTAGTGCGTGTTCACCGACCCGACGTACGCTTTGGTGTCCTCGTACAGCCCACGCGAGGTGACCGAGTTCAGTCCCTGGTAGTAGCTCGCGATGGCGAGGTCACGGCTTGGTGCCCGACGGAGGAGGTAGCCGATGTAGGCCGCCCCGCCGTCGATGTTGTCCTTCACATTGGTGGGATCGATCGAGCGTCCCATGACCGACGGTCCCAGCCAGCGCGCGGTGTCGGGCATGAGCTGCATGACGCCGACCGCGCCGGCGCTCGACCGTGCTCCCTGCCACCAACCGCTCTCCTGCCAGGCGATGGCCCGGACCAGCGCCGGGTCCACGCCGTAGGTGGCGGCGCTCTGGTTGATCATCGCGGCGACCTGGTCCCGCCTGGGGTGCCCGCTCCATCCGGCCGTGGCGGCCGTGATCGGGGTCAGCGACGTCGTGTTCACCGACGCGCCGCCGGACCCGCCGGGGACCCGGATCGTGGTTCCCGCGACCACCCGGTCGGGGTCCGCGATGCCGTTGGCCCGTGCGATGGCCTGGGCCGTCGTGCCGTAGCGCGCAGCGACCGCACCCAGGTTCTCTCCGGGCCGCAGGGTGTGCGTGCCCGGACCACCGGACGCGTTCGACATCGACGCGTTGCGCATCCGGGGGAGGCCCGACACGCGAAGGGTGCGACCGGCGACCACCATGTGGGGGTCCGTGACACCGTTGGCCAGCGCGATGGCCTGGGCCGTCGTGCCGTAGCGCGCGGCGATGGAGCTGAGGTTCTCACCCGGCTGCACCGTGTGTCCACCGCCGGACGACGACACGATCGACGGCGTGGAGCCCGGTCGTCCGGACGAGGAGGGGATCGACAGCCGTCGGCCGGCCACGATCATGCCCGGATCCGTGATCCCGTTCGCGCGAGCGATCGCCTGGGCGCTCACGCCGTGGCGTCGGCCGATGGCGTCGAGGGTGTCGCCCGGCCGGACCACGTACCCACCGGAGCCGGATGACGACGATGCGTAGATGGTCGATCCACCCCCCGACGGGATCGCGATGCGGGTGCCGGCGATGATCATCGCCGGGTCCGAGATCCCGTTGTAGCTCGCGATCGCCTGAGCCGTCGTGCCGTAGCGCGCCGCGATCGCACCGAGGTTCTCACCGGGCCGCACGGTGTGTCCACCGGACCGGGACGGGGACGATGCGTAGGTGGTCGATCCACTCCCCGACGGGATCGCGATGCGGGTGCCGGCGATGATCATCGCCGGGTCCGAGATCCCGTTGTAGCTCGCGATCGCCTGAGCCGTCGTGCCGTAGCGCTGGCCGATGGCGTCGAGGGTTTCGCCCGGCTGAACCGTGACCCGCACGGAGGCGGATGCCGCCGCCGGGACCAGTGTCGCGAGGAGCATCAGTATCAGGAGCCGGATGTGTCGCATGAAGGGATTCTTTCCGTCGGTGAACGTGGCGGAGTCTTCGGCATGCGGCGCGCTCTGTGAAGACCTCCCCGGTCCCTCCCGCCTCCCTCCGTTTCGCGAGGGGGTCCCCCCCGCCGTCGACCCCCTCTCCCCCGGACGAAAGCCCCTGCAGAGAGGCCACTTATTCGGCCGTGCACCGTGACGTGCACCGACCCCCGTTCGAAACGCCCCGTGCGACCTGTCGACGGGGTCGATCAACACTTGAGGGTTCTGCTCGATCGGGACCCGCCACGCCCGTCGTGTACCGCCAAATGATCTGATGCGCCACGTATCAGATCATGGGGTCGATCCGTTCAGCCCGTGCGTCACGTCCGATCGCGCCCGCAGCCGTCGAGGCCCAGGAACACCACCATCCGGTCCAGCTCGTCGTCCAGCGCCGCGGAGAACGCCGGGTGCTCGGGTGGCGCACCGTCCGCGTACCCCAGCTCCACGGTGAGCGCCCCGCCCCGCACGGCGAGGTTGCCCCAGCCGACCACCCGGTCGCGCCACTGGAGCGGCAGTGCGTAGTAGCCCCGGATGCGTTTCGCCGCCGGCGTGTATGCCTCGAATCGGTACTCCCAGCCCCACAGGTGCGCGAACCGGCGGCGGTCCCAGACGATCGGGTCGAAGGGTGCCAGCAGACGCACGGTGTTGCGGGGCGACCACCGCCGGGCCGCGGGGTCCTCGTCGGCCGGCCAGCAGTACTCATGCCCGTCGACAGAGGCCCAGGCGTACCGGTTCCGGGCCGCCGTCAGAACGGCCGTGCGGGCCGGCATCCACTGCGGCGCACCGTACTTCAGTAGAGACGCGAGCTGCCCGAGCGTCGCGCGCGCCACCGGTGCGTACAGCCCCACGGCCAGGTCGAGCAGCCGGGTGAGGCCGCCGACGGCATCGACGACGCGGTCGGGCGTCTCGGCGACGGCGTAGGTGCGCGTGCCCGAGACCCGCGAATGGACCCGCAGCATGCCCCGATGGTGCATCCCGTCCAGCAGCTGCGTCCCGGCGTTGGACGTGCCGCCGAACCAGTTGGTGATGCGCCCGTGCCGGAAGCGGGCCGCAACCTCCCGCGGATGGACGACACCGCGCTCACGGACGAACTCCAGCACCTCGGCGGCGTCGCGCTCCTGCTCCGGCGTCCAGTCCCTCCGAGGCGAGCGCGGGTGCATCAGCCGGGCCACATCGCGCGGTAGGTAGCCGTAGTTGACGAAGGCGTCCTCCTCCAGCGGCAGCCGGGCGTAGGAACGCTCCAGCTGCCCCGCCCGGTAACCCGACACCCGGTGCCGGAGGATGAGGTCCTGTGCCCGCGCCGGGGCCCGGATGGGATCGGCCTGGACGAATCCCAGCCGCCGCACCGCCGTGGCCAGCGTGGTCGGCCGGAACAGGGTTCGGGCGACCGCGTAGCGGCGCAGCTGGTTCAGCGTGACCCCGCTCACGTGCCCGGATGCTCCCGCGGAGGGATCTGCACGGGATTCGGATGCCGCGCGCCGACGGTCGGTGTGATGCCCCCTCCGAGCCGCCCTGTGGCCGGCCTGGGGTGGGCGGATGGATCGGTTGCGCGGATGCGCCGCCGGGGGCATGCACCACGCCGCGAGAACGTGGAATCAATCATCTGGTGCGAGGGTGAGGAGCCGCGTTCTCGGGGATCCGCGCCCTCGGTGGAGGGGTGATCGGGACGACGTCCGAATGGCCTCCCGGTTCCGCGACGATCCTGGCTGCGAAGGCGACCGCCCGGTCCAGGACCGTCGGCCACACCACCTCGCCCGGAGAGCCCGCCTCGCTCACGGACGCCGCAAGAACCGCGAGGACGGCGTCCCCCGCACCCATCGCATCCACCGCAGGAGGGCCCGACGGGATCCGCATCTCGACGGCAGCGCCCTCAGGGAGGTCCACCCGGATGCCGGCCGCACCCCGCGTCACGACCACCGCCTCGACACCCGACGCGAACAGCCCCTCGCACCACTCGTGGCTGGACGGGAGGTCCAGAACCGCATGGTCCTGCTCGCTCAGCTTCACGACCGCCGACTCCGCGGCCACGCGCAGGAACCCGGTGCGGAACGCGGCCGGATCGCGCAGCAGCTGAGGCCGGGGGTTGGGATCCACCATCAGACGGTGCCCCCCGTCGGCGGCCAACGCAAGCAGGTCGTCGACCTGGTCGGCGTCGTCGAACGGGAACGTTGCGACGACCAGAAGCCGCCCTGGTCCCAGTTCCTCGGCGATCTCGGTGCTCACCGCGAACCGCCGGTCGCAGACGGAGCCCGCGAACGCGTACGTCGGCTCGCCGTCGATCCGCGACGAGGTCGCCCACCCCGTCGGTCGCGACGTGCTCAGTGGACGCAGGTCCACACCACGCTCTCCGACGATGCGCCGCAGCTCCTGTCCGGCCGGGTCGTCGCCGACCTCGGCCAGCAGGATCGCCGGCGTCCCCAGGGCGACCAGGTCGATCGCGACATTGCACCCCGCGCCGCCCGGATAGGTGATCGAACGCTGTCCGTCGGGCATCGTCTCGACCAGTTCGTCGACGATCAGGTCGCCGATCACGACCACCGGACGGGTCTCGGGCATCGCAGACATGGGCACACGCTACGGCCACGGCACGCCGTTCGTCGTACGGACATTCGATCCCCGCCCGAGACGGCCCGTCGTCATCGTCCTCCGACGTCGTCGGCACGCATCGGCGAAGATGTGCGCCCGAGATGGTCGCCGACGACCATGCCCGACCCGACGAACCAGGACACCCGAGCCCGTGCCCCCCATCCGCCACGCACTCTCCATCACCCGCGACGCCGACTTCGCCCAGTGGTACCAGGAGGTGATCACCGAGGCGGAAATGGCCGAGGAGTCCGGGGTCCGCGGCTGCATGGTCATCAAGCCGTGGGGCTACGGCATCTGGGAGCGCATCCAGCGCACCATGGACGATCGCATCAAGGCCGCCGGGGTCGACAACTGCTACTTCCCCCTCTTCATCCCCCTCTCGTACTTCGCGAAGGAGGCGGAGCACGTCGACGGGTTCGCCAAGGAGATGGCCGTCGTCACCCACCACCGGCTCATCGGAGACGGCAAGGGCTCGCTGGTCCCCGATCCCGAGGCCGCGCTGGAGGAGCCGCTCATCGTCCGCCCCACCTCCGAGACCGTGATCGGGGCGGCCATGGCGCGCTGGGTCCAGAGCTGGCGTGACCTGCCCCTGCTCACCAACCAGTGGGCCAATGTCGTGCGCTGGGAGATGCGCACGCGCATGTTCCTGCGCACCAGCGAGTTCCTCTGGCAGGAGGGCCACACGGCCCACGCCGACCGCGACGACGCCATGAGCGAGACGCTGCGGGCGCTCGAGATGTACCGCACCTTCGCCGAGGACGTGCTCGCCATGCCGGTCATCGCCGGCGAGAAGCCCGAGAACGAGCGCTTCCCCGGCGCCGTCGCCACCTACAGCATCGAGGCGATGATGCAGGACGGCAAGGCACTTCAGGCCGGCACCTCCCACTACCTGGGCACCGGCTTCGCCGAGGCGGCCGGGATCACCTACCAGAGCCGTGAGGGCGAGGAGACCCTCTGTCACACCACGAGCTGGGGGGTCTCGACCCGTCTGATCGGCGGCGTGATCATGACCCACGGCGATGACGACGGGCTGCGCGTGCCCCCGGCGATCGCGCCCCACCAGATCGCCATCATCCCCATGCTCCGCGACGACGACGACGACGACGCCATCCTCGGCTACTGCGAGGAGCTGCGACGGGATCTCGCCGGGCTCACCGCGCTGGACGAGCCCGTGCGCGTCCTGCTCGACAGGCGTGAGGGCAAGGCCACGCAGAAGCGCTGGGCCTGGGTCAGGAAGGGCATGCCCATCCTCCTCGAGATCGGCGCCCGTGACGTGTCGGGCGGCAACGTGTCGGTCATCCGCCGCGACCGCCTGTGGCGCGAGGACGGCAAGACGAACTTCACGGTGATGACCCGGGACGCGTTCGTCTCCGCGGCGGCCGCCGAGCTGGACGACGTCCAGCGCTCACTGCACGACGACGCCCTGGCACGCCGCGACGCCAGCATCCGCCGCGACATCACCGATCTGAACGCCCTCGCGGACTTCTACGCGGAGGACGCCCACCACCCCGGCTGGGTGGAGCTTCCCTGGGCCCGGCCGACAGGAGCGGAGCTCGAGGATGTCGTCACACGGCTCAAGGCGCTCAAGCTCACCATCCGCAACACCCCGATGGACGCCGGGCCCGTGGAGGGCACCTGCGTGTTCACCGGACGGCCGGCGGTCGAGCGCATCTACGTGGCCCGCTCGTACTGATCACGCCAGGGACCGGTGATCAGCTGGATGGGTGATTCCACGGGATCGTGGAATCACCCATCAGGCCGGCGGCGTGGCGATGAGGACGGCCACCGTCGCCAGGACGGCCACGGCGAGGACGATCTCGGCGCGCACGCTGCGGCGCAGCAGCGCGGCCGCGCCGCGATCGTCGTCCGCCAGGTCGAGCGCCGCGCGCTCCAGACGGGGGTGGATGACGAAGCGGTTGCAGGACGCCACCACGAGCATGAGTGCGAACACCACCAGCTTCACGAGAAGCGTCACGCCGTATCCCGTGCTGGTGAGTGATGACACCGACGGCAGCTCGGCCAGCCCCCGGTAGACGCCGGTCACCACCAGCGCGCCCACGCAGATGAGCGCCACGGCCGAGAAACGGACGACGATGGCCGCCACCGTCGGCAGGGCGGTGTCCGGCACGGCATCCGTCCTCCCCACCGCGACCACGAGCGCGACCAGTCCGCCCACCCAGACGGCCGAGGCCAGCGTGTGGACGCCGTCGAAGACGAAGCCGAGCGCGGCGTCCGATCCCGCGGTGGCGTGCCCGGTCGCGCTCACGGCCAGGAGCGCGACACCGCAGGCCCCGCCCACCACCGTCGCGGTGCGACCCGTGGACGCCGAGCGCGACAGGGCGACGCAGGCGATGACGATCGCCAGTATCTGGATCACCAGGACCATGCCGAGCCGTGTCCCCACCAGGAACGTCCCGGCCGACGACACGCCCTCGTCCAGGCGCTGAAGCGTCGCGGCCACGACGGTGACGGCGGCCACGACGCCCGCGGCCACGATGACGCGCCACACGGCCGCCGGAACCTCCCTCACCGTCAGCCCGCCGGTCTCACGTCGCGCTCCCGGTGGCCGGATCGGGTCGTCCCGCCCCCTCTCCACCACGAAATGGCGCACGACGGCGAATCCCAGCAACAGGCTGAGGGCTGCCAGGAGGACACCCCGGCCGATGAGGGCCGGCACCGGGTCGCGGCCCGATGTGCGTATCACCCCCGTGCCGTCGACGGTCATCCGCGTCGCGTGACCGTCCGTCGACAGGACCCGGACCTCGACGGGTGCCGTGGGAGCGGGCTCCAGTCGCACCAGGTGGCGGTCGGCGGCGTCACGGCTCACCCGGACGCCTGGCTCCGCGACCGTGAGGAAGCGCCCCTCGACCGCCGACTCGAGGGCGACCACCAGGCCGCCGGCGTCCGCGGTCACCGACGTCGGCCGGGCGTGTGCCGCTGCCGTCGCCGCGCACACGGACAGCAGGATCAGGAGGGCCAGGGCGAGACGACGCACGGCACGAGGCTATAGAGACGCTGTGGTTCCTATGCCCCGATGATGGGGATGCGAGGCGAACCGCACCGGGCCGTTCTTGTGACCATCGTCCCCTCAGATCGATGGCCCTGCACCGGACGGATCGCCCTAGGATGAGCCCCATGCCCGCCGAGCGCCGCCTTCTGAGACGCCTGTTCACCGGTCCCGTCTCGCCGGTGACCCTCCACCGGGCCGTGATCACCTCCGTGATCCTCCTGATCGTGATCGTCCCCAGCGGCGCGCTGGTGCGGCTCACCGGATCCGGCCTCGGGTGCCCGGACTGGCCGGGCTGCCACGGCAGCATCGTGCCGCCGATGCAGGGTCACACGATCATCGAGTACAGCAACCGCATCCTGTCGGCCGTCGTCGTGGCCGCGGCGATCATCGCCTACCTCCTGGCCCGCCGCGTGGTGGGGACCCATCCGCGCCTGCGCATGTGGGCGCTCGTCGGTGCCGCATCGGCCGCGGCACAGGCACCCCTCGGCGGACTCACCGTCTACCTGGACCTGCACCCTCTGGCCGTCGCCTGTCACTTCCTGCTCTCGTTCGTCGCCCTCGGTGCCGGGGTCGCGACCCTGATGCGCGCCCGCGACCTGCGCCGCGGGACGGCCCGTCGATTCGACCGGCGCCGCCAGACCGTGGCCGGCGTCATGCTCGGCGTCCTGGTCGCCGTCATCCTCAGCGGCGTCCTGGTGACGGCCTCGGGCCCCCACCCGGGGGATCCCGAGGTCAAGATCCGCTTCTGGAACCTGGCGGACGCCGTCGCCCTTCACGCCCGCGTCGTGCTCGCCTTCGTCATCTGCAGCGTGTTCTTCCTGCTGTGGCTGTGGACGAACGGCGTCGGCGACCGCGCCGTGAGGCCCCTGTCGCTCATCTTCGCCCCGCTGCTCATCGTTCAGATCCTGGTCGGTGAGTACCAGTACCGCAATCAGCTTCCCTGGGAGATCATCCTGATCCACGTGACGATCGTGGCGCTGCTCTTCGCGACGGCCGCGGCGATCGCCTGGCTGCTGGGCCATCCACCGTCCGAACGGGACGACGCCCGGGACGAGCGGCCCTCTCCTCAGAGCGTCGCGGCGCCGCGCGAGCGCCAGGTGTCCAGCACCTGACGTGCGTGATCCGGGAAGGCGATCTCCGTCGGGAGATCACCCCCCGCGAACCACCGCGCGTCGCTCGACTCGGCCGGATCCACCACGAGCCGGAGATCGCCCACCGGCCGCGCCGCGAAGTAGCAGTTGAGCGTCGTGTCGGCGCCCTCGCCGTCGCCGTAGCGATCGATCCACATGCCGACGATGCCCGTCACCTCGACGCGCAGCCCGGTCTCCTCGAACACCTCCCGGACCGCCGCGTCCGCCGGGAGCTCGTCCGGCTCGCAGAAGCCGCCGGGGATGTCCCAGCACCCGAGCCACGGCGCGAACGCCCGACGAACGAGGAGCACCTCACCGGCAGGGTTCGTCACCAGAGCCCCGGCGCAGGGCTTCGCGTTCCGCCAGTGTTCGGCCCCGCAGGACGCGCACCGCACCGGCCGCGGTCCGGGAAGCTCCGCCGCGCACCGCGGACAGAACGCGAAGCCCGGATCGTTCAGCGGTAGCGGTCGGCCTTCGTCTGGCACGGCACGCACCGCTCGGCGTCGGGCTTGGCCTCGAGGCGCCCGTCGGGAATCGGTTTCCCGCACTCCACGCAGATGCCGTACGTGCCGTCCGCGATCGACGTGAGGGCCCGTTCGATCTGCCCCATGCGCTCCTTCGCCCGCGACTGGAGCCGAAGATCATGCTCGCGCATCTCGGCGTCGGATGCCGCCTCAGCCGGGTGGTGATGACCGTCCGAGCGCTCGTTCCCATCCTCGGCCAGGTCATGACGTAGCTGCAGATCGCGGAGTTCCGCCTCGAGGATCTGGAGGCGGGCCTCGGCTCGTTTCATGGCGTCGGAGTTCATGCGGCCCTTTGTATCTAAGCATCCCGGCCGGACGAGCGCACGGTGGAGGCCCGACGGAACCAGCCCGCTCGCCGCCGTCAGAGCGTCACGCCACCCCGATCCGGTTGTGAGTTTTTGTTGTCTTTCGGACGGATCGTGCCTAGACTCCCGTCATGGGAATCCTCAGAGGAACATCAACGGCCCCGCTCCTCGGAGTCGCGCTGCTCGGCGCGGCGCTCGCGCTCGCGGCGGCCCCGACGGCCGAGGGCCAGGCGAAGAAGCCGCCCGCGACGCCCACCGTCCGCATCCAGGCGAAGGCCTTCACCAAGCGCGTCGCACCCGTCTCGGACAACAGCATCACCATCCCCCACGACCAGCGGCTGTCGGTCATGTGCCGCAATGGTGAGCGCGCCATCGGCCAGGGCATCATCTCGAGCACCCACTACCTGACCTCCCAGTCGTTCGGCCCCGCGGCCGGCAGTTCCTTCGTGGTCGGTCCGCCCGGTGTCGCGAAGGTGCGCATGCAGGTGCTCTGTGCGAAGAACGTCACGGTGCGTCATCTGCGCAAGGCCGCCCGCCACATCCCCGGCGGCGGCTACAACGGCATGGGAACCGCCCGCGGCGCGCTGACCTGCCCCGTCGGGTTCGCGCCGTCCGGCATGCAGTCGATCCTCGACTACGCACCGGGTTTCGGAGCCTTCTCGTCGATCCCCAACGGCCCGCGTGGCTGGAAGGTCGAGGCGTTCGGCGTGCCCGACGCCATCAAGCGGGTCGCCTGGGCCGAGGCTGCGTACGTCGACATGGCGTGCGTCAAGGCCGCCAGCGTGACGAAGCTCAAGCGGAACACCGCGATCGGCGCCAACGGGGTGGCGACAACGGCTGCTATGTGTCCCGGCACCCGTCGTGTGCTGGGCTGGGGAATGAAGCTCGATGCGTACACCCAGCGGCTGATCTCGGGCAACGGACGCTGGGCGACACCCTACGTGTCGCGCGCGCAGTTCACACCCAACGGACGCGGCATGAACTTCCAGTTCCGGCTCCCGAGCGGCGTCGACCTGGCGACGAGCACGGGATCGAAGATCGAGGTGCACGTGATCTGCGGTCTGCCGCGGAAGTAGTCACCGCGATGAGGGTGTGCATGAGACGCTGAGGGATGCACACCCTCGTCCGGCCATCAGCGGGTCGGGGGCTCCCCGTGCCCGTATGGCCGGTCGGCGTTCGGATGGTCGGCCAGGAGTGTGTCGACGGCCGCTGCCTCGTCATCGGTGAGGGGCCGGCCGGCCAGGGCGGCGTTCGCCGCGGCCTGCTCGGCGCTTCGGGCGCCGACGATGGCCGAGGTGACCTCGGGGCGCCTCAGCACCCACATGACCGCCAGCTCGGCCGCGCCACCCGGACGCCCGGCCTCGTCGGCGATCCGCGCCAGACCACGCGTCACCTCGAGGCGATCCGGCCATGCGTCGTCCGTGAAGAACTCGCTGCCGGCACGCCAGTCGTCGGCGCCGAACGTGGTCGAGAGGTCCATCTTGCCGGTGAGAAGCCCGTGTGCCAGCGGACCGTACGCCAGCACGCCGACCCCGTGCTCGGCGCACCACGGAAGCTCCGACGCCTCGATCTCGCGACGCATCAGGTGATAGCCGACCTGGAATCCCGCGAACGGCGTCACGTCCCACGCCGCCTGCAGGTCCGAGGTCACGTAGTTGCTGACGCCGATGTGCCGGATCTTTCCCGCCCGCTGCAGCTCGAGCATGGCACCCATCGTCTCCTCCGCCGCGACGTCGGGTACCGGCCAGTGAACCTGGAAGAGGTCGATCACGTCGATACCGAGTGCCTGGAGATTCCGGTCGACGGCGGCGCGGATGTAGTCGCCGCTCACCTCACGCCAGATGCGGAACTCGGGCTCCGTCTCCCACGCCACCCCGCACTTGGTGGCGACGATGACGTCCTCGGAGCATTCCTTCAGAAACCGGCCCACGATGCGCTCGGCCCGGTGCTGCCCGTAGATGTCGGCGGTGTCGATCCAGTTGACACCCGCATCGACGGACGCGTGACAGGCCGCCAGGGAGTCGGCGTCGTCGGCTCCGCCCCATCGTCCCCCGAACACCCACGTTCCCAGCCCGATGACCGTGAGGTCGAGATCGCTGCCACCGAGTCGTCTGGTCTCCACCGCTCCTCCTCCGTGTACGCCTCGCCCGAGACTACCGCCGTGGCCGGTCAGGATGTTCCGGAAGCCTCCGCATCGTCCTGCGCGGCGGCACCGAGACGACGATCACGCCACCAGCGCTCGAGACGGGCGACGCCGATCATCACCCCGGCCACGTAGAGCCACCCCACCGCCACGTCGATCAGGTAGTGCTCCCCCGAGTAGACGAGGGCGAACGCCATCGCCACGGGATACGCCGCCAGGATGATCCGCAGCCACCAGTTCGCCTGCTTCCAGAAGAACGCGCTGATGAACACGGCGAACGCCGCGTGCAGGGAGGGCATCGCGGCCACCTGGTTGACGGTCGCCTGTCCCTTGCTGAGGACCGATTCGGCCCGGTCGAGGCCGAGGACGCCCCACCCCCGTCCGCTGATCCGATGGACCTCGTCCAGTTCACCGTTGCGCGCGGCGAGCCACGGCGGCACGGCCGGAAACAGGATGTACGTGACGAGCCCGGCGGCGGTGAGCGCCATGAACCGCCGTACGAACTGGCCGAAGCGCTCGCGGTTGCGGGCCCAGAGCACCCCGGCGATCACGTACACGGCGAAGAAGTGCGAGATGTAGACGAGGGTGACGCCGACGTCGTACCACTGGACCTGTGCCGGGTCGTAGAACCACTCCTGGAAGCGCAGGGTCGGGATCCGTCCCAGGCCCGCGGCCTCGTCGGCCACGATCATCTCCCGTTCGCGAACCGGTACGCCCAGGGTGTCGGCGGCCCCGCGCGTGTAGTCGTAGATGAGCAGGAACAGCGTGAACGGGATCCAGTCGCGGATCAGGATCAGGGCTTCGCGCACGGGCCGGCCGATGCACGCGAGCGCGAGCGCGCCGCAGGTCCAGAGGATCACGCCCTCGCGGTCGAACGGGATCCCCACGTTCATGAAGACCACGAGGGCCACCACCCCGTAGAGCCCCAGAAGGGCCAGGCGCAGCCGGACGAGGAGCGGGTTGGCGGGGTCCTCCGGCCGGTCCGCGGAGTCCCCGAGCTCGAGCTCGGACGTCGTCATGAGATCGCCACACTACGACGTGGAGCCCGCCGGCCGACGGCCGGGCGTCCGCTCAGGACCGACGGCGACGCATTCCGAGGGCGGCAGCGTGCCACCACGCTCGGGGCAGGTCGCGGCGGGCCGCAGCCAGGACGTCGTCCATCAGGGGCCCGGCGTCATCGTCGATGAGCGGGGGTCCGTGTCCCACGGCGATGGCCACGGGATCCAGACCCGCGAACGCGGCACGCGGAGGAAAAGTGCGGATCACCGGGTGCATCCCCAGCCGGGCGCCGTCACGGGCGTGGAAGTACCCGACGGTTCCGAGCGTCTCGGCGACGACCAGGACCCGTCGGCCGGGCATCCAGATCGCGACCTCTCTCCAGCCCGCGCAGTCGGCCACCGGGATGAGGACGAGCTCCGGATGAATCGTTCCCACCCCGTCGTATGCGACGACGAGATCGGCACCGAGGCGACGTGCCACCGAATCGGCGTCTCGCCCGTGCCGGTTGAGCAGACGAAGGACTCCCTGAACCGGTGGCAGCCCCACAAGCCAGGCATCGAGGTGCGGCGTGTCGACGGGATCGACGAGGTACGTCGCGCCGGCGACGACGAGCGCGGCCGACGCCCGCTCCATCCACTCGTCCGGATGGGCGATCCAGGCGAGACTGCCGTGCGCGTCGAGTGCGGTGACGACGGGTTCAAATCCCACCGTCACCGCGGAAATGAAGGCCCCGACTCCCCTAGCAAACACTGGGGAGGCGGGGCCTTCGTCGTTCCCTTGCGGAGCGATCCGACTACATTCCGACTACATTCTTTCCGAGCACCTGACGGGCGAGGGGTTCCCTCCCACGAGGTGCTCGCGTGTGGATGCGGGGGCTGGCTGCCGCCGGTGCTGCGCACCGTTGCCCTCATGCTGCTGGTCACGATCCAAACTCTCGATTCTGGGTCTGCCTAGGCGCACCTACTGACGCATCGTTGAGCTGCGCCATGGTGAGCTTCTTCTGCGCGGCGGTGGTGCGGTCTCGCCAAGTCTCGTACCTCCCGACCGGCTGACCCTGGCGAGTGAGCTTCGCATGCTCCTCGCGGGCGAACCGCTCGAAGTCGTCAAGCATCGGGGTTCCGTCCTTGCTGCGCATCCGCTTGAGGTACTTCGTCATGACCGCCGACTGCTCGCCGAGGAACTCGGCCCGCATGTCGTCGTAGCTGGGCGCCTGCGGCGCGGGACCAGCGGCGGCGAGGTCTCGCTCGACATCCTCACGCAGAGCGCGCAGGCGGGCGATCTCGGCCCGCTGAGCAGCGTTGAGCGCCTCGGTCTCGCGAAGCTCGTTCTGGGCCGCGAGACGGGCGTCTGCGGTCTCCTGGTCGCGGTGGGCGAGATCAACCTCTCGCGCGTCGAGATCGGCCTCTCGGGCGTCGAGCTTGCGCTTGCGGGTCAGCCAGTCGGTTTCCCGCTCGGCGACATCCTGCGCACGCTCTTCGAGGTCACCCTCGGCTTCTTCGAGGTCGGCCCACTCGTCGGCCAGGAGCGCGTTCTCGATCTCGCTCTCCTGCTGGTCGAGCTGGGCGTCGGTCTCGGCGGCGGCCGCAGCCTCGGCGGCATCGACGATAGCCTCGTGACCGGCGGCGCGCAGCGATGCCGCTTCGGCCTTTTCGTCCTGCACCTCCTCGAAGACCTCCTTCGGCAGCTCCCGTCCGTGATGCTCTCCGGGCTCGTACTCGACCGGGTAGCCCTTGGCGATCATCCGCTCTCGCATGGCGCCCTGAGCGGACTGCATCTTGTACTCGCCCCAGGCGGGCTTGCCCTCTGCGTATCGCACGATTCCACCGCTGAGCTTCTGCCCGTCGAGCGCCTTCAGATCGGCGAGGTCGATCTGGTCGGAGGGCTTCCCGGTGAGCTGTTCGAGCTGCGTGCGCTCCTCGGGCGTGAACGCGAACCCCATCGGGTCACCGAGCCGCCGATAGAACCGCGTGTCCTTGTTCCTGTGGATCGAGATCGTGCCCTCCGGGCAGACCACATCCCGGTGCGAGGAGTACGCCCGCGACGCCTCAGAGCGCAGCATCCCCGGCGCCTTCGGATCAGGCGCGAACGGGTCGCCCATGATCTGGATATGCGGCGTGCTCTCGTCGTCGTTGGTCACCCACCCGTGGATCGCGTCCATGCCGCCGGGGATCACCTCCTCGCCGAGAAAGTCCACCGCGTCACGGTAGTACCGCATCGCCTCATCGGGATCGCGCGCGACCCAGCGCGAGCGGCTCATCGGCTCCCCGGTCTCCGGGTCGAGCCGCTCGGAACCGTCAGGGTTGTAGCGCGGGTAGAAGTCCTTGATCTCGACGCACATCGTCTTCGGCAGGTGCACCACGAAGAGATCTACCGTGCGCGAGCCCTCTCGAAGATAACGGGTCTTCTCCTCGCGGGCATCGCCGTACTTGAGCACCCGCTCGATGTCCGTAGCGACCTCGACACCGCCGTCACCGTCGCTCACGTACGCCACGTTCAGATGCGTGTCGGCGGTCACGATGTTGCTGTTCTTCTTCGCCTGCAGCACGACCTCTTGCGGGTCGAGATGCCGCATCGACTCCTTCAGCAGCGCGCGCCTCTCAGCACGCGTTCCCGCCTTCGTTCCAGGGTGCCTCGGACCCGCCTTGTGCTTGTGGAAAGCAGCGTGCCCCTTGACCTCGCTCATCGTCGTTCCTCCTCTGATCTCGGTGCTCCATCCGCACCACTCGTAACCGCTCGTGTTGCCGCTGTCGCTGCGTCGTCACATCGCATGGGGGCCCTCGCTGAGTGGCTGTGCGATAGTTTCCTGCCCATGGATCCCGTCATCTGGCTACTCATTGGCTCGGTCTTCCTGTTCATCGGATCAACTCGCCAGGCCTGGTTTGAGATACGTACGTGGATGCGGAAGCTCGAGAGCAGCATTGGTCTTGCGTTCGATCTAGTGCACGAAGAACAACGACACGTATTGCGACAAGAACTTGAGGGGCTCTCAGGCCCAAGACGCACCGCAAAAAAGCGGCAGATTAACAAGCTTGCTCGGGCCCAACTCGAACACGAGAGTCTTGCGTTACTGACCGCTGAAGAACGAGAACTGATCGAAACATCGACCAGCGGCGCAATCTCATGGGGGTTCATTGTGCTGGGTTCGCTAGCCATAGCCATGGACGCAATATTGGAGGTTTTCTTCCGGTAAAGAGTATGGGTGAACGGCCCATGACAACACGCACGCACCTCGATCTTTGTGGGAGTCAGTCGCCCTTCTATTGCACCTCCCGCAGCGCGCCGCCACGATGCCAGTTTCTGCCTCGTGCTGCCCTCTCCCATCGCCCCGTACAGGGGTCGATGTGAGGTTCTTCTGGCATTCACGTGGGTAGTTGGATGGGGATTCGTCCGCAGATGAGGGTGAGCATTGCCAGTAGGGAATCGAGGCGGCGGAAGCCGCGGGCGCGGTGGCTGATCAGCCGGACGGTCGAGTTCATTCCTTCGAGGCGTGCGTTCGACAGGTTGAGGGTGATGGCGTTGGCGATGTACTCGCGGTGGGTGTCCAGGGTGAGGGAGGTGCGGATGAACGGGTCGAGTTCGCTCACACAGGCCGCGTAGATCCATTCGTCGCGCAGCCGGTGGGCTTCGTCGTGGTCGCGGGCGACGTACACGGCGCGGAGTTGGTCGACCAGTAGCCATCCGTGGTAGAGGTCCTGGTTTGTTGCGGCGAGCTGGTCGAGGATCGTCTGGTCCTGGGGTCGGAGGTTGTCGGCTCTTCGGCGGATCGCGAACCGTGTGCCTTTGACCCACGCCGCCCGTCCAGGGTCCTCATCGCGCAGGTTCTGCCACAGGCCGCGCCGCAGTTCGTCCAACGCCTGGCCGGCGAGCTTGACGGGTGTGGAACGGGTCGGCGCAGATCCGGGCGTTGGGGCACCAGGTGCGGATCGCCCGTATCCACCCGCCGTGCAGGTCCACCGACACCGCCTCCAGTTGCCGGCAGCGCTCCGGACCCAGCGCCTGGAAGAACCCGGCGGCGGTCTGTTCACTGCGGCCGGGGGCCGCCCACACCAACCTGCCGGTGTCATGGTCAGTGACGCACATCAGATACCGATGGCCCTTGCGGTAGGCGACCTCATCGATACCGATCCGCCGGAGCCCGTCCAACCCGTCACCCGTCCGGGCCCGCGTGTGTTCAGTGACGACGCGTTCGATCATCCGCCCGACGGTGTGCCAATCGACACGCTGAAGGTGGGAGACGGCACTCTTCGGAGCCGACCGTGCCAGCCACACACAGGTGTCCTCAAACGCGCGGGTGAACCGAGAACCCGCCCGCGCCCACGGCACCGTCTCTGCTGTCACCCCACACTCCCGGCAGCTGACACGTCGGACCTCACAGCGCACCACACACCGCACCCGAAACACATCCAGATGCCGCCACGAACGCACCTGCCGGTCATAGATCCCGCGGCAGCGCCTCCCGCAGCCGGAGCAGAACATCCGGCGGTTGCGGCGACGCGACAACTCGATCTCGACGACCTGCCCGCCTGCGTCTCCGGTGACCTCGACCCGAGCGACGCTGACTGCGCCCAGGCCAAGAACCCGCTTGAATAGCGAAGCCACGCGCATCCCGGTTTCTCCTTGCCGATCTTTCCTAGACAAGAAGTGACGCTACCCGGAGACCCCCGGATGCCGCGTGGCACCAACCATCCCGCCCGCCACGCCGCGCTCACCCACCCACGTAAATACCCGAAGAGCCGGAATCAAGCCCTCTAGGGTTCGCGACGCCTCGGGCTCAGAAGCGCGGCCTGTTCGATCACCTGCGCCGCCACCTCGGCCAGCGTGAGGTTGCGATCCCGAGCGGTCTTCCGGATCCGCTGGAAGGCCTCCTGCTCCGACAGCCCGAGTCCCTCCATCACGAGCCCCTTCGCACGCTCCAAGCGCTTGCGGTCCTCCAGGGCCTGGTTCGCACGGTCCACCTCCGCCTCGAGCTGGCGCAGCTCGGCGTGACGAGCCGCCGCGAGCAGGATGGCGGCACCCAGCTGACGGTCGTCCACCGGCTTCGTGAGGAGCGCGGCGACACCCGATGCCACCGAGCGCTCGATGAGCTCGGGGTCGTCGACACCCGTCACGATCACCACCGGCCTCCGCAGGCCCTCCTCGGCCAGGGCGGCGGCCACCGTCAGTCCGTCCATCACGGGCATGGTGATGTCGAACATGTAGAGGTCGGGGCGGCTCTCGCGGGCGAGCTCGACGGCCTGCGCACCGTCATAGGCCGGGCCGATCGGCTCGTGGCCCAGCTTCTCGAGTCGACGCACGAACCCGAGGGCGATGACCGGATCGTCCTCGGCGACCAGGATCCTCACGTCGCACCGTCCTGGGACACGGCGAACTCCACGCGCGTCACGGTACCGCCCGATTCGTCCCGAATGATCTCCAACCGTCCCTTCAAGCCCTGTTCGACGACCTGACGCACCAACCGCAGCCCCAGCCTCGCACCCGCGGGATCGTATCCGGAACCGTGGTCGATGACCTCCAGCCGTGCAGGTGGCCCCGCCGTCAGGGCGACGCTCACCGGCGGTGCGCCGTGGCGAACGGCGTTCGTGACGAGCTCGTTCACCAGGACACCGACCCGTTGAGCGGTGGCGGCCGAGACCCGCACCGGCTCCGCCGCGACGGAGACGCCTGTGCCGATCCCCTCGGCCACCTGACGCACGACGGCGTCGAGCGGGGCGTCGGTGCCCTCGGTGGACTGCAGCACGCCATGGACCCCGGCGATCGACCGGATGCGCTCCGCCGTCTCGTCGAAGGCGTCACCCGCCTCGTCGTCCGGACGGGCGAGCATCAGGAGCTCGGACACCTGCTGCAGACTGTTCTTGACGCGGTGATGGGCCTCGGAGACCAGCAGGTGTTCCAGCTCCGCCCGGGTGGCGGCCTCGCTGCGGGCCTCCGCCTCGTGCGCCACGGCCTCGCTCATGACGATCACGAGCACGGCGGCGGCGGCCACCACCACCAGGCGGAACGCGATGCCCGCGGCCGGGTACGGCTCGTCCACCGCGAGCAGGGCGATCAGGAACGTGACCAGGCCCACCGCCAGCCACATCAGGCGTCCCCAACCCCGGTGCGCCAGCGCGATGAACGGGACCGACAGCACGAACATCCAGTCGAAGTCGCTGGCCGGACCGCCGATCACGACCAGCGTGGCGCCGAATCCGAGGACCGCGACGCACCACACGTCCAGCAGACGGCGGCCCACCGGCGAGCCGACCGTGCGATGCTCGATGGGAAGGGCCAGCGTCGCGGCGTTGGCGACGAGCCCCGCCAGGAGCAGCACCACGATGGTCGTGCGGTGTTCCCCCGCCCGGTCGGTGAGGACGGCCACCACGACGGCGGCCATGGTCAGCCAGCCGAGCCACGGGCCGACCGACCACGGGTCGGCGCGGATGATGGGTGCCTCTCCCTCCGAGCGCCGCCTCGTCACGGGGCCAATCGTACCCGCGGCGCGGTGACAGTCGCCTGACGGCGATCCGGTAGCGTCCGAGCTGGTTCGGACGTTCACGACGATGTCCGCATCGGAGGTCACGACGCCTCTCTGCCGCCGCGCGCAGGTCCAGGCTGCGCGTATTCGCAAAGGAGAGTCCGTTGCCCCGTCCACACCCTGCGCCCACGTCGAAGCGCACCGATCGGTTGCATAGCGACCGGCCGATCCCGTCGCGTACTGTCCCGTTCATCCGTTCGCGGAGAAGCGGGTGGCGTCCGTCGTCCCCTGCGGACGGCGCACCGACTCGAGCGACCGGTGACTCCGTTCTCAATGCCCCCCGAAGTGTGGGAGAAATCCGATGACACTCGACCTCGCCCGCTGGCAGTTCGGGATAACCACCGTCTACCACTTCCTGCTCGTCCCCATCACGATCGGTCTTTCCGGATTCGTGGCGCTGATGCAGACGCGGTGGGTGAAGACGGGCAACCCCGAGTACCTGCGCATGACGCGGTTCTGGGGGAAGATCCTCCTCATCAACTTCGCTCTGGGCGTCGCCACCGGCATCGTCCAGGAGTTCCAGTTCGGCATGGCATGGAGCGAGTACTCACGCTTCGTCGGCGACGTGTTCGGTGCGCCGCTCGCGATGGAGGCGCTCATCGCGTTCTTCCTCGAGTCGACGTTCCTCGGCCTCTGGATCTTCGGCTGGGACCGCATGCCCAAGCGGCTGCACCTCGCCACCATCTGGGCGGTTTTCGTCGGAACGATGATCTCCGCGTACTTCATCCTCGCGGCGAACGCCTGGATGCAGTACCCGGTCGGGGCGACGTTCAACCCCGAGACCGGTCGCGCCGAACTCGACTCGTTCATCGAGATCCTCACCAGCCGCACCGCGCTGTTCGCGTTCGGCCACACCATCACCGCCGCGATCGCCACCGCCGGCGCACTCATCCTGGGTGTCTCGGCGTGGAAGCTCTACCGGGACAAGGGTCGTGAGAAGTCGTTCTTCATGACGTCTCTGCGGTGGGGTCTGCGCGGCACGCTGATCGCGACCATCGCCACCACCGTCGTCGGGCACTTCTTCGCGCAGTGGATGACCACCGTCCAGCCCATGAAGATGGCCGCCGCGGAGGCCCTGTACGAGACGACGGACGGCGCGGGACTCTCGCTCTTCGCCTGGAGCGGCTTCGAGTCGACGCCGAACGATCTGTGGATCAACGTCGAGATCCCCCGGCTCCTGTCGTTCATGGCGACCGACACCTTCGACGGTGAGGTCCGCGGCATCAACGACATCCAGGCCGAGTACGAGGAGCGCTACGGTCCCGGCAACTACGTGCCGATCCTGGCCGTCACGTACTGGAGCTTCCGCGCGATGATGGGCATGGGCTTCTTCATGATCGCGGTGTCGGCGATCGGCCTCTTCATGCTGAGACGCGGCAGAGCACCGGGCAAGAAGTTCATGATCGCCGGCGTGGCGACCATCTTCGCCCCGCTCATCGCGAACAGCGCCGGATGGATCTTCACCGAGATGGGCCGTCAGCCATGGGTGGTCCAGGGCCTCCTGAAGACGGCGGACGGTGTCTCACCGCTCGGTGCGGGGACCATCTGGACCTCCCTCATCGGATTCACCCTCCTGTACGGCGCCCTGGCCGTGGCCGAGGTCTGGCTGATCCTGAAGGTGATCCGCACGGGACCCGAGCCGCCACCCAAGCCGGTCGGCACGACCCCGGCAGGCGAGCACCTCCTCCCCACTCTCGGCTACTAGATGGATACCTCCACGATCTCGCGGCGTGGTGTGTGCCCCCGGCGGCGCGGATGCGCTCCCAATCCAGCCGCCCGCCCCGGGCCGGCCACCGGGCGAGTCGGAAAGGACACCACCCTGTCCATCGGCGCCCGGTGGCTGGCCGGGGCCGGTGGGTGGATTGACCGCAGCCCCGTATCCACCGTGACCGCACCCCACATCCACGATCCCGCGGCAGCACCCATCAGGAGAACCAATGTCACTCGTTGAGCTGTGGTTCATCATCATCGGAGTCCTCTTCACGGGGTACCTCGTCCTGGAGGGCTTCGACTTCGGAGTCGGCATGCTCCTCCACCCGGTCGGGCGCACGCTCAACGAGCGCCGTCAGGCGCTCAAGACCATCGGACCCGTCTGGGACGGCAACGAGGTCTGGCTGCTCACCGCCGGCGGCGCCATGTTCGCCGCGTTCCCGGAGTGGTACGCCACGCTGTTCTCGGGCTACTACCTGGCCCTGTTCGCCATCCTGATGGCGCTCATCATCCGCGTGGTCGCGATCGAGTACCGCAACAAGCACGACGGCGAGCGATGGCAGCGCCGATGGGACCTCGCCATCGTCGTGTCGAGCGCTCTCCCGGCGTTCCTGTGGGGCGTCGCGTTCGCCAACATCGTCGGAGGCAGCCCGCTCAACGAGGAGGGCGTCTTCGTCGGGAGCTTCTGGGACCTGATTCACCCGTACGCGCTCCTCGGCGGTCTCGTGACCCTGTCCCTCTTCCTCCTCCACGGAGCCCACTACCTCGCGCTGCGGTCCCTGGGCCCGGTGCGCGAACGTGCCAATCGCATCGCGACGATGCTCTGGCTTCCGACCGTCCTGATCGTGGCGGGCTTCGCCGTGTGGACCCTCGCGAGCGCTCAGACGGTGCGCGTCGTGGCCGTCATCGGCGCCGCGGTGGCCGCCGCCGCACTCATCGCCGTCCTGCCGATGCACCGCACCGGACGTGAGGGCTGGGCGTTCGGTCTCACATCGCTCACCATCACCGGCGCCCTCGTGATGCTCTGGGCGACGCTCTTCCCCAACGCCATGGTGTCGTCCAACGGTGAGGAGACGAACCTCCTGCTGGTGGACGCCGCCTCGACGCACACGACCCTCGTCGTCATGACGATCGTCGCGGTGATCATGACGCCGATCGTGCTCATGTACCAGGCGTGGACCTACTGGGTGTTCCGTCAGCGCGTCGGCACGGCGCCCGACGAGGAGATCCATCTGGCCGTCAGCTGGTGGTCGAAGAAGCCGAGCGAGGAGGGATGAAACACCGGCGGCGACGGACCGACATGGGTGAGATCTCACCCACCCTGCGCCGCCATCGGGCGCGCGTGTCCGTCGTCGCCGCCCTCATCTCGATCACCGTCGTCGTCCAGGGGATCGCCCTGGCGGCCGCTCTGGCAGACGGTGTCGCCGAGCGCGCCTGGACGGTCGCCGTCGCCGCGGTGATGGTGGCCGGGCTGGCCATGCTGGCACGGGCCGTGCTCACCTGGTTCGCCGAGGTGACGGGACGACGGGCGGGTTCCGAGGCGATGGCGGACCTGCGCGGGAGGATCCTCACCTCGGCCCTCGCCACGGTCCCCGGATCGCGCGGTGGACGCACCGGAGGTGAGATCGCCACCCTCACGGTCCACGGAGGCGATGCCGTCGAACGCTGGGCCGGCCGCGTCGTCCTCCAGCAGGCGCTCGCCGTCACCACGCCCGTTGCCGCCCTGGTCGCCATCGCCTGGCTCGACTGGCTCTCGGCCGCGATCCTCCTCCCAACCCTGCCGCTTCTCATCCTCTTCCTGGTGCTCGCCGGAGCCGACGCCAAGAAGGCCTCCGACTCACGCCTCGCCGCCATGCGCCTTCTGGGCGGCCACATGCTGGACGTGCTGCGCGGGCTGCCGGTGCTCCGGAGCTTCGGTCGCGCCGAGCGCCAGGCCGGAGAGCTCGAGCGGGCGGGTGACGCCTACCGCCGCGAGACCGTGGCGACCCTTCGCTCGGCGTTCACGAGCGCCTTCGTCCTCGAGTTCATGGCGATGCTGGGGACCGCGCTCGTGGCGGTCACGGCGGGCGTCCGCCTGGTCCACGGGAGCATGGACTTCGAGCCGGCCATGGCCGTCCTGCTCCTGGCGCCCGAGCTCTACCTGCCCCTGCGCAACATGGGCAACGAGTACCACGCCGCCGCCGAGGCCAGGGCCACACTGGACGCCGCACGGGCCGCCTGCGAGGTGCCCGAGGCCATCCCGGCCGGTCACGCGGGCGTTCCGTCCCCGGATCCGGGCGCCGCGCCCGTCACCCTCGACGGCGTACGGGTGGTCGTCGACGGCGGGCGCACCGTCCTCGACGGCGCCGGGCTCACCCTCGCCCCCGGGCGGACGATCGCACTCATCGGAGCGAGCGGGGCGGGCAAGAGCACGGTCCTGCGTCTGCTGCTGGGACTGCAGGCACCGACATCCGGGTTCATCCGGTGCGGAGACGTCGACATCGCCGACACGGACCTGGCCTCCTGGCGCGACCGCATCGCCTGGATCCCGCAGTCCCCGGTGGTCCTGCCCGACACACTCGCCGCGAACCTCCGCATCGCGCGCGCCGACGCGTCGGACGACGACCTGTGGGAGGCGCTCCGCGTCGCGCGTCTCGACACATGGGCCCGGGGGCTTCCGAACGGGCTGGACGAACGCGTGGGGGACGGAGGCGTCGCCATCTCGGCCGGCGAGCGTCGCCGGTTGGGTCTCGCCCGCGCGGTGCTGCGCCGCGCCGGCGTGATCCTCGCCGATGAGCCCACGGCCAATCTGGACGCGCGGACCGCCGAGCTGGTGCGCGGCGGGCTCCGCGACCTCGTCCGCGATCGGTCCGCCGTGATCGTCACCCACGAGCCCGACGTCCTGGATCTGGTCGACGACGTCCTCGAGCTCCGCGACGGGCGCATCGCACCGGCTTCCGGGCACGTCCTGGAGGCCGTGTGAGTACGGCCGCCGGCATCGGGCCCCGCGTGACGACGGGCATCGGCTCCTCGAGGCGTCGCCGGGAGTTCCTCCTGGCGTGCCTGCTCGCCACTCTGGCGACCATGGCGTCGCCCGCGCTCCTCTCCCTCTCCGGCTACCTGCTCGCCCGCGCCTCCCAGGCACCCCCGATCCTCACGCTCACCACGGCGATCGTCGGCGTACGGCTCTTCGCGGTGGTGCGCGCCGCGGGCCGCTACGGCGAACGTCTGGTGTCGCACGACCTCGCTCTGCGGCTGCTCACGGGGACCCGCGTCCACGTGTACGAGCGGATGACCGCCCGTCTGCACACCGGCGAGTCCACATCCCTGCTCGACCGCCTGGTGGCCGACACCGAACGCCTTCAGGACCGGATCGTCCGCGTTCGCGTTCCGGCCGTCGCGATCGCCGTGACCGGGGTCGTCGCGGTCGGTGTGACCCTTCTGGTCGAACGCACGGCCGGTCTGGCGCTGGCCGCCGGGATCGTGCTCCACGTGATCGTCACATGGATGATCGAGGTTCCCTCCGGACGCCGGCGTGCACGGGAGCACGCACGGTTGCGCGAGTCGCTCACCGGCGAGCTCGTCGCCGTCCTCGACGGTGCATCCGAGCTCGTGGCGTGGGGTGCCGGTGAGGATCGCGCGGCCCGCGCCGCTGCCCTCGGCGCACAGGTCGACCGGCGCGTCCGCCGTGACGCCGCGCGGGCGAGTGCCGGCCTGGCCGTCTCGCTGGTCATGACCGGGGCCACGACCCTGATCGTCCTCCTCATCACGAACGCCGCCGTGGCCGATGGGAGGCTCGGACCGAACGCCGTGCCGGCGCTCGCGCTGCTGGCCTTCGGCGCCATGGAGTCGGTGGGTGCCCTGTCCGACGTGTTCGCGGCACGCAATGAGGTCGCCGTGGCGGCCGAGCGCATCGCCGCGGTGATCGACGACGCACCCGCTCCAGTCGACCGTGACAGGTCGTCCACGACCCCGACCGCCGTCGCGACGGCGGGTCTCAGCGCGCGCCGCGTATGCGTCCGGCTGGGAGAACGCGAGATACTGCGCGACGTCGACCTCGACGTCGGTCCGGGCGAGCGCGTCGCCCTCGTGGGCGCATCGGGCGTCGGGAAGTCGGTCCTGACCCGGGTGATGCTCGGGCTGCAGGCACAGGACACCGGGTCCGCTGCGGTCGACGGCCATCCCGTGGCCGACATGGACGAGGCACGACGGGCCGCCGCGGTCTGCTGGGCGCCCCAGGACCCCTACCTCTTCCCCACGTCGATCGCGGACAACGTCCGGATCGCCCGTCCGGATGCCGACGACGCCGCCGTCGAGGACGCGCTGCGCCGTGTCGGGGCCGGCCCGTGGATCGACTCCCTGCCCGACGGCGTGCACACGCGCGTGGGCGAGTTCGGCGCACGATGCTCCGGAGGTGAACGTCAGCGCGTCGGCCTGGCCCGGGTTGCGCTCTCCCACGCCCCCTACGCCGTGCTCGACGAGCCGGCCAGCCATCTGCCGCGCGACGAGGTGCATGCCGCGATCCGTGGGGCGATCGATGCGCGGGCCGACCGCGGTGTCCTGCTCGTGACGCACCATCGCGACGAGCTCGAGCTCATGGACAGGGTCGTCCCACTCGATGCCCCGGGCTGAGATCCCACCGGTACGGGGCGACTCGTCCGGGTCGATGGGCCGTTCTGCCTCTCCGCGTCGCCCGGATCGCGATGCGGCCCGACTGCGGCCCGCGGGTCGGCCTCTCCGGATCGTCACCGGGTTCTGTGTGCGCGTCGGGCCCTCCCCGCTAACCTTACGAATCGTGCCGTCTCGCCGTCGCATCGTCGCCGCAGCCCTCGCGCTCGGAGCATCGTTCACCGCCGGAGGGCTCGCGCTGGCGAACCCCGACGACCCCAAGGGCTCGCTCAGCTGCGTCGGCCCTCTCGACGCGGCGGGCATCGACCGTGTGCTCTCGGACGCGGGGAGCCCGCTGGCCGGTCAGGGCACGACGTTCGTGAACGCCGCCGCGTCCGTCGGTCTCGACCCGCGCGCACTCGTCGCGATCGCGGGTCACGAGACGATCTTCATGGTCTACGGCCCGGCCGCGCGTATCAACAACCCGTTCGGCATCGGGCCAGGCCGTGTGTATCCGAACCCCGCCGCGTCGATCCGGGCCGCGGCGACGCTCCTCGCGAAGAACTACGTGGGCGAGGGCCGCACCACGCTCGCGACCATCAGCGCGAAGTACGCGCCGGTCGGCGTCGCGAACGACCCCACCAACCTGAACGCCAACTGGGTCGGTGGAGTGGGCACGCTCTACGCACGCCTGGGGGGTGACCCGGACGCCCCCATCACGCTCAACGCCCAGCCGACGTCGTGCGACGCCTCCACCGGGGTGACGCCCGCGATCACCGGTGCGCCTGGGTCACCGGGAGCGACACCGACGGCCACCCCGCCCGCGGAGGAGTCCGCCTCCGACCTCAGGGTCTGGGACGGGACGGTCCCCACCATCGCCTCACCCGCGATGGAGCACGGTGCCGATCCGTTCACCGGGGAGGCGGCGACGGTCGACGGCTTCGTGTTCCCGGTGTCGGGCACCACCACCGCCCGGGTCCGTGACGACTTCGCGAAGCCCGGGCCCACCGGCTGCTACGAACGGGCCATCCGCTGCGCCGTCACGGTGACGGCCGCCCGCGGGGACGCCGTCGTGGCGGTGGCCAACGGTCGTCTCGCCACCGCGACGGCCGACGAGCAGGCGGCGGGCGTCGCCTTCTGGCTCACCATGCGCTCAGGCGACCGTTTCGGCTACGGGCAGCTGCACACGTACGAGGGCGGCATCATGGAGGGCGCCACGGTCAACGCCGGTCAGCCCATCGGTACCGCGGCCGGTCCGCTCGTCGTCGCATGGGAGCGCTCGGGTCACCGCATCAACCCCGCACCGCTCCTCCGGGCCACGCTCACGTAGGAACAACCGCACGGTGCCGCCCCTGGCGCCTCGGCCTCCCCTTTCGTACAGGGGATTTCACGACCTTCGTCCAGTTGTCCGTCCGTGGAGCGACGCTATCGTTGTTGGTGGTCTTACGACCAGTGGGCCGTACAGCGGACGCACCGGGTGCGGGATCCGCCTCCCATGGATGACGGGAGGAACACGAGCATGACTCTCTGGCCATGGCCTCGGGTTTGTGCGTCCGCCGGCCCCAACCACATGAGACGATCCGGGTCGCTACCCTCTCGCGAGACATCGGCGATGAAGGGGAGTCACCCATGCAGGCAATCCAGCTCATCGAGACCGGCGCACCCGAGGTGCTCGCCGTCCGAGAGGTACCCGACCCCGTGGCGGGCCCCGGCGAGGTCGTCGTCGAGCTCCGGGCGTCGGCGCTCAACCGGCGCGACATCTTTCTCCGCAGGGGGATCGCACCGTCCCCGCTTCCGGTCATCCCCGGATCCGACGGCGCCGGTGTCGTCCGTACGCTCGGCGACGGGGTGTCCGGTGTGGCGGAGGGCGACGAGGTCGTCATCCTCCCATCCCTCGGCTGGGGGGACCGCGAGGCCGCTCCCGCACCCGGATTCCGCATCCTCGGCGGCCCGGACGACGGCACCTACGCCGAACTGATCTCGATTCCCGCCGAGAACGTCTTCCCGAAGCCGGGCCGGCTCTCGTGGGAGGAGGCGGCGGCGCTCCCCCTCGCGGGCCTGACCGCCTGGCGCGCGCTCATGAGCCGGTGCGCGCTCGCCGCCGGCGAGACGGTCCTCATCCTGGGGATCGGCGGCGGCGTGGCGACGTTCGCCCTCCACCTCGCCAAGGCCGCGGGGGCACGCGTCATCGTGACGTCGTCCAGCGACGAGAAGCTCGAGCGTGCCGGGGAGCTCGGTGCGGACGGTGGCGTGAACTACACCTCCGACGACTGGGTCGGTCAGGTGAAGGAGATCACGGGCGGCGGAGTCGACGTCGCCGTCGATTCCGTCGGATCCACATGGGCCGACACCGTCAACTGCCTGGCACCGGGTGGCCGCATGGCCGTCTTCGGCGGCACGGGCGGCGGCAAGGTCGAGCTGATGGTCCGGCCCGTCACCGTGGGACAGGTCAGCATCCTCGGCACCACGATGGGAAGCCCACGCGACTTCGCCGCGCTCCTGGCCGCCGTCGACGACGCGACGTGGGTGCCCGTCATCGACAGTGTCCGGCCGCTCGCCGAGACCGTTGACGCACACGCACGCGAAGAGGACGGATCGCACTTCGGCAAGCTCGTCCTCGTCCCGTGAGGCGCCTGCTCCTCGCATCGCTCTGCGAGACGGCCGCGACATCCGGCTGGGAGGACCGCATCCGCGCCCTGGTGCGGCCCGAGCTCGAGGCCACCTGCGACCGCGTCGAGTCCGATCCGCTCGGCGGGCTCATCGGCCACCGCGACGGCGAGGGCCCCACCCTCATGCTCGCCGCGCACATGGACGAGATCGGTCTCATGGTCACGCACATCGACGAGCGCGGTTACATCCGCTTCGTCCCGACCGGCGGCTGGGACGCCCGTACGCTCGTGGGGCAACGCGTCATCGTCCACGGCCGATCGGACGTCCAGGGCGTCGTGGGTTCCACGCCGGTCCATCTGCTCGACGAGGCCGCCCGCCAGCGCGCACCGAAGATCGACGAGCTGGCCGTCGACACGGGGCGCTCCGCCGAGGAGGTCCACGGCCTGGTGCGGCAGGGCGATCGCATCACGCGCGCCCGGAAGCTCCGTCCGCTTGGCGACCTGCTCACCGGGAAGAGCCTCGACAACCGCGTCGGCGTGTTCGTGATGCTGGAGGCCCTCCTGGCGGCGCCGGCGGGGACCTGCGCCCTGGCCGCGGCGGCGACCGCGCAGGAGGAGGTCGGTCTGCGCGGTGCCCGCGTGGCCGCCACCCGCGTCGCCCCGGACATCGGCGTCGCGATCGACACCTGCCCGGCCGACGACGGCCCGGGAACCCCCGCCGCCGGCCGGTCCACGCGACTCGGCCAGGGCGTCGGAATCCGCCTCATGGATGCCAGCGCCATCGCCTCGAAGGCGCTCGTCGACCTGATGGTCGACATCTGTGAGGAACGTGACATCCCGTACCAGTTCCACGTCGCCAACACGGGTGGCACCGACACGCAGGCGCTTCAGATCTCGGGAACCGGCTCATTGGCCGGATGCGTCTCCATCCCCACCCGGTACATCCACACCAGCGTCGAATCATGTCATCCTGACGACATCATGGCGGCGATCCGACTCGTGGCGGGACTGATCGAGCGGGGGCATGAGCTTCGCAACGGCGGTGAGACGGCATGACGTCGCCGTCCACCGTCACCGCAGAGTGACGCGGAACGCCTCGTCCCACTGGTCGAACTCGCCCCGCCGCACCGAGATCGTCACATCCCAGTCGCCGGCGGCGATCAGTGGCATCGTGGCGGCGACGTAGGTCCCCGGCTGAGTCCGCACTGCGGGCGCACGGATCGGCCCGAGACCGCGTTCGCGGTTGGTGGCGGCCACCCGTACCTCGTCCGCATCGACCGAACGTCCGGCCTCGAGCAGTACGACCGTCATGGTGTTCGGGCCGGCCGCGACGGGCACGACGGTGACGCGCGCATCGAGGGTTCCCAGCCGCAGGGTCGTGGTGTGCTGCGTCTCCGCCAGTCGCACCGCGACCCGGGCCGGGGGCTGGGCCACAAGCTGCGTTGTAACGGCCACGACCACGAGCATGAGCGCGAGTTCGGCGGCGATGACCGGGCCCAGCGGCCGGCTGGGATCGCCGCCGTCGCGTGAGCGGTGACGTGAGCGCCACGCCAGGGCCACCAGGACCGCGGCGATCACGATCTTCACGAGGATCAGGCGCCCGTAGGACGTCGACCACAGGTTCCCGATGCCGCCCAGCTGGAGGAGTCCGCTCACCGCGCCGCTGACCACGAGGGCGGCGACCGCGACCATCGCGATCCGTGAGAAGGCCGCGAGGCTGTTCCTGGCGAACACGAAACGGTCGTGACGGACGAGGACGACGGCCAGGCACGTCGTCGCGAGACCGCCGACCCAGCTCGCCGCGGCCAGGACATGCGCCCCGTCCACGAGGAGGGCCGGCGTGCCTCGCGCCCCCGCGTGCCCCGCAAGACCCGGGGTGAACGACAGGACCACCGCCGCACCGCACATCCCGGCACGCGACACGCGACGGGAGACCAGCACGGCGAGCACCCCGATCAGGGCGGCGGTGACGATCTGGACGATCCGCCCGGTGCCGTACGGGCTCGAGAGGACCGCGCCCAGCAGGTCGCGATCGAGGGCTCCGCCGACCGAGGTCCCGGTCCCCTTCGCCGCCTGGACGAGGACGCCCCAGGCGGCCACGAGGGCGAGCAGGACGGCGGAGACGGCCACCACGTGCCAGATGCGCCGCTCGACAGGCGCCGACCGTCCACGGATGACCAGGATCCCGGTGGCGATCCCGCCGATGACGAGAAGCGTCAGGGCCAGGTTGACGAATCGCGTGACGGTATCGGTGGCCTCCAGCGCACGGGTGGGTTCGCCCTCTCCCACGTCGCCGATCACCCCCGTCGGATCCGGTCCCTGCGAACCGACGTGGAAGACGAAGTAGCCGTTGATGGCGTGTCCGTCGACGGAGATCGATCGCCAGATCACGGTGAACGTCCCGCGGTCGAGCGGATCCCGGATCGGCGCGACCAGCTCCCGGTCGCCCAGGTTCTCGAGCCGTCCCAGCGCCACTCTGCGTGCATCCCCGTCGAACATCGTGACGGATGCCAGCGAACGCTCGACGGGCTCGTCGAACCGCAGACGGACCTCCGACGGGGAAAGGGCGATCACCTGATCGTTGGCCGGGCTGGTCGCGACGAGGTTCGCGTGGGCGCCGGCCGTCGGTGCGACCGTTCCGGCGACCGCGGCCACGAGCATCACCAGGAGGACGAGGCGGAGAACCCGCGAGATCATGCGAAGGGGTGAAAGAGCCCCACGGCGGCCGAGGCGATGCCGAAGCCCGTCGTCTCGGCCGCCGCGATGCCGATCGCCACGCCCACGACCATGAGGGCCACCGCACCGACGACGGCCGCCGCACGGATCCTGAGCCCCTGGAGCGTGCCGCCGCTCGCCGCGAGAAGGACGAGCACGGCCAGACCGCCGCCCACCAGGCCACCCACGTGCCCCCCGACCGAGATGCCGGGCACCGTGAAGGTGATCACCAGGTTCAGGATCAGGAAGAGTCCGAGATCGGGCGAGATCGCCCCCTGCATCCTCCACTGGAGGATGAGAAGCGCCGCGAAGAGGCCGAAGACGCCGCCGGATGCGCCCACCGTGGGTATCAGGGGATCCGCCACGAGGGCCCCCGCGGAGCCCCAGATCACCGAGACGAAGTAGATGAGCCCGAACCGGATCGATCCGATGGACGTCTCGATGATGGTGCCCAGCTGCCACAGCACGAACATGTTGAGGACGATGTGGAGGATGCTGCCGTGGAGGAACGCCCCGGTGATGATGCGGTACCACTCACCGTCCGCCACCCACGGCCCGTAGATCCATCCCCACTCCGTGACCCCGCCCCGCAGGCCACCGACGCCCCGGGTCCGCGTCGCCTCCTGGAGGAGGAACATGACCACGTTGGCGACGATCAGCCCCATGGTCAGGGCGTTGGTCCGGCGCGGGGCCAGCCGCTGCACGACGGCCCGCGCTCCGGACGGCACGCCGGCGCACTCGCGGCACCTCATGCCGACGGGGGTCTCGACGGCGCAGTCGATGCACATCGGACGGTCACATCGCCCACAGCTCAGCATGGTCAGCCGGTCGGGGTGCCACGCGCAGGGCCGCTCGTCGGGGTGGTGGTCGAAGTCCGTGGTCACTCTGCGGAAGGGTACCGGCTGGACACCGTCCGCCGACCCCGGCTATCCGCCGACCCTGTCCGTCCTCCGATGGATGGCGCGACCACCGGTACGGACGGCCGTCCGCCCATCCGACGCGGACCGCGGTGCGACACGCTCGTGAACGCATCGTCCGGATCCCCTGAGTTGGATCGACTCAGGTCCGGAGTACCATTTCGCGCGTGGGCACGCTCAGAGCCGGTGCCGTCCAGGAGATCCGTTTTCGCGCATTCGTCCGCCGGGGTGAGAATCGCGTACGCCGTCCCATGGTTCCGGGCCGCCGCTCCTGATCGACGGGTGCTGGCTGAGCCACCTGCAGTTCGACTGGGAGAGCCCGGTCTGGCGGCACCACCTCGTCGAGCTCGGGAAGATCGCCTCCCTAGACGCCGATCTGGCGGCGCTGGGCGACCGCTTCCTCGACGACGGCACCATGGAGTGGGAGTACCTCGTCGTCACGGCGCGGCGTCAGCGGCCATAGCGCCACCACGCCCACCGGTGGACGCGCGACCTCTGGACTCCGGGCTCGACGGGGAGACCGGGGCCGCGCGTCCGTCCCCGCCCCGGTACACGGCCCTCCTGGCAGCCGCGGCCGTCGACGAGTCACGCGTCGCGGCGGGAGACGATCGCACGGGCGGCGACGAAGAAGACCACGATCCATGCGACGGTGACCACCGCCGCCACACCCCGTGGCAGGTACAGGTCCGAGTCGACGATGTGGCTCAGCGCGACGCTGTCGCTCGCCGGCCCCGGGAGCGCGGCGATGACGTTCTCCTTCCACCAGTCCGGGAAGAGCGGTCCGAACATGGACGGGACGAAGATGAGCGCGAGCACCGTGGACAGGGATGCCGCCGTACTGCGGAGCATGAACGTGAGGAAGACGGCGAGCACCGGGAAGACGGGCCCGACGATGCTCACGAGCGCGATCGTCGTCCATACCTGTCCATCGCCGAAGGTGATGGCCGGCATGTCGTAGGCCCCCGTGATGAGCCGGGCGACCACGATCATGGCGACCGTCGTGACGAACGTCGCCGCCAGTGTGAGGACGCCGATGACCACGGCCTTGGCGGCGATCACCCGCGTCCGGCGAGGGGTCGCCGCGAACGTGAGCCGGATCATCCGGGACGAGTACTCCCTCGCCACGAAGTTCACCCCGGCCGCGCTGAAGAAGATGGCCGTGAACAGGCCACCGGCGAGCGAGGTCTCGAGGGGATTGAAGGTCGCGACGTCCTCGGCGCTCCAGCTGTCGTAGGTCGCTCCGAGGGCCCATGCGATGAGCACACTGAAACCCACTCCCAGAAGGACGCCCAGCAGGAGGTTCCGCCGCACGCCCTTCGAGGTGCGGGCCTTGATCCATTCGCTCGCGAGCGCCGCGCCGAAGCCGACACCTGTCGTGCGGTCGGCGTCGCCGGCACGGCGGCCGTGAACCTGTGCGTCGGTGGTCATCGCGTTCCTCCGTCGATGTGCCCGTCGGTGCCGGCCGCTCCGCCCTCCGACCGGTACTCGACGCTCTCGTCCGTGAGTTCCATGAAGACGGCCTCGAGGCTCGCCCTTCGCGGTGTGAGCTCGTGGACCGGGATCCGCTCCTCGGCCGCCAGATCACCGATCCGGGCGTTGTCGAGGCCGACCACCTCGAATGCACCGTCACCGTTGACGATGACGCTCCCCCCGGCGCGGACGATCACGTCACGCAGACGATCCGCCTGAGGCGAGACCACGCGTATGTGGGCGCCGGATCCCAGAGCCGTGAACTCGCCCATGGACGTCTCGACGATGAGGCGCCCCCGACCGATCACGATCACCCGGTCGGCCGTCGCCTCCATCTCGCTCATGAGATGACTCGACACGAGCACGGTGCGTCCCTCATCGGCCAGACCGCGCATGAGCGTGCGGATCCAGCGGATCCCCTCCGGGTCGAGCCCGTTGACGGGTTCGTCGAACAGAAGCACGGGGGGATCGCCCATGAGCGCCGTGGCGATGCCCAGCCGCTGCTTCATGCCGAGCGAGTAGTCGCCGATGTTCCTCCCCGCCTCGGCTGTGAGACCGACGAGATCCAGAAGATCATCCACCCGGCTCCGGGCCACGCCTCCGGCGCGCGCCACCCAGGCGAGATGATCACGTGCCGAGCGCTTCCCGTCGACCTCACCGGCGTCGAGGACCGCGCCCACCTCGCGCAGCGGGGCGGCGACCGTGCGGTAGTCGCGGCCGCCGACCGTGACCGTCCCGCCCGACGGCCGGTCCAGTCCCAGGATCATGCGCATCGTGGTCGATTTGCCGGCACCGTTCGGCCCGAGGAAGCCGGTGACGGATCCGGGGTGGACGGAGAACGACAGGTTGTCGACGGCGAGCTTCGTTCCGAAGCGCTTCGTCAGATCTCGTGCCTCGATCATCGAGCCCCTTCAGGTTTCGCCACGTCGTGGACGGGGGTCCGAACGAACGTACCAGCGGCGCCCGGCATGAACGTTCGCATGCGTTCGACTTTGCCGAAGCCGAACCGAAGCGCCGCGGACTCCGTGGTTCCGACCACCGCGGACCTCTAGCCGCCGGCGACCTTCTCCCACTCCTCGAGCTTCCAGGCGATCTCCTGCTGCAGGCTCCGGTGACGCTCGCCCAGCTCGGCGATCGCATCGCGGTCTCCGACCGCCGCGGGGTCGCCCAACGCGTCCTCCACCCGCCGCAGCTCGGCCTCGAGCGTCTCGATGGCGTCCTCGAGCTTCTTCACCTGCCGCGGGTTGGGCCGGCGGCCCTGCGCGGCAGGTCTCGCCTCATCGGGCTTCGACGCGGTGCGCTTGGTCGATGCGACGGGTGTGGCGGGTGCCGCCTGCGCCTCCATCCGCGCCCGATGTGCCACGAGGTCCGTGTACCCGCCGTCGCGCAGGACCAGGCCGCCGTCCTCGACGGCCAGCGTGTGCGTCGCGACGAGGTCGATGAGTGCACGGTCGTGCGAGATGAACAGGACGGTGCCGTCGTATGCGTTGATCGCCTCCTCGAGCGCCTCACGGCTCTCGATGTCCAGGTGGTTGGTGGGTTCGTCCAAGACCAGGACGTTTCCGCCCTGGGCGATCAGCTGGACCAGCGACAGACGCCGCCGCTCTCCTCCGGAGAGCATCTCCACCCGCTTCTCGACGGTGTCCGCACCGAACAGGAAACGTCCGAGGAGCGAACGCGCCTGCGTGTTGTTCAACGTGGTTCCGGCAAGCACGGTCTCGACAAGCGTGCGTTCGGGTGCCAGCTCGTCGGCGTGCTGCGAGAAGTAGCCGATGTTGACCCGATGCCCCTGACTGACCCTGCCGGCCAGCGGCTTGCGCAGGCCCAGGAGGGTCTCGATGAGCGTGGTCTTCCCCGCACCGTTCGGTCCGACGACGGCGACCCTCCACCCCCGTTCGACGTGGAAGCCGGCGTCCTGCACCAGCGGGTGGCCCGCCGGGCCGATGGCGAGCCCGTCGGCCTCGATGACGATCCTCGTCGGCTGTTCGGACTTCGGGAATCCGAACGCGATCGCCCTCTCGCGGGACGGTGCGGCGACACGGGTGATCCGGTCGAGCTGCTTCTGACGCGATTGCGCCTGACGCGCCCGCGTTCCGGCACGCCACTTCTCGACGAAACGTTCCAACCGGGCGATCTCCCGGGCCTGGGCCTCGGCCAGCTGTGCCTGACGTGCGAGCGCCTCGGCCTTGGCCCGGCGGAACTGCGAGTACCCCATCGGCCACACGCGGGGCTTCTCCGGGTCCATGTCGAGGACGGTCGTCGTGACGGACTCGAGAAACCAGCGGTCGTGCGAAACGATGATGATCGACGCCTGCGTCTCGGCGAGGGCGGCCTCCAGCCACTCGACCGATCCCAGATCCAGGTGGTTCGTCGGCTCGTCGAGCAGGAGCACGTCGGGACGCGCCACGAGCGCCCGGGCGAGCGACGCCCGTGTGAGCTCACCACCCGAGAACGACGTCAGCGGCCGGTCCATCCACTCGTCGGCGATGCCCAGCCCGCGACGGACGCGGTCGAGCCACGACTGCGACTCGTAGCCGCCGAGACGCTCGAACTCCCGCTGCGCGCGGTCGTAGGCCCCCATGACGTCCGGTCCGTGGTCTCCTGCGGCCATGCGCTCCTCGAGCGCCCGGAGGTCGGCCTCCACCGTGTCGAGCCCGGCCAGCCCCTCCGCCACGTAGGCGCCCAGGGTGACGTCGCGATCCAGCGGCGGTCGCTGATCGTGCAGCGCGACGACGGCACCCTTGGGCAGGCTCACGTCCCCGCCATCGGGCGCGATCTGCTCGGAGAGGCAGCGCAGAAGCGTCGTCTTGCCGGCGCCGTTCCGGCCGACCACCGCCATGCGCTCGCCCGGCTGGAGGGTGAACGACACCCCCTCGAAGAGGGTTCGCGCACCGAAATGCTTTGTGAGTCCGACGACCTGCACGGCCGAGTAGGGTAGCCCAATGCCAACGCTTCCGGTCATCGATTCGCGTACGGACGTCCTCGATCTCGTGGGAGAGATCCGCGACGCGGGCCGGTTCGCCCTCGACTTCGAGTTCCATTGGGAGCGCACGTACCGCCCCGTGCCATGCCTGGCGCAGATCGCCGTGGACAGCCGGGTGACCATCGTCGACCCCATCGCCGGCGCACCGCTGGAGGATCTGGCGGCACTGGTGGGCGATCCCGAGATTGAAACGATCATGCACGCGCCGTCGGCGGATCTGACCCTCCTGGCGATGCACTTCGGAACGCGTCCCGCGAACCTGATCGACGTCCAGCTCATGGCCGGCTTCGTCGGGCTCGGCGCGGGCCAGAGCCTCGGAACACTGCTCGAACGCGCGCTACGGGTGCGACTCGCCAAGGCGGAGAGCATGTCCGACTGGCAGCGGCGCCCCCTGACGACGGGCCAGCTCCGCTACGCCCAGGAGGACGTGGCCCATCTCATCCCGCTGGCCGAGGAGCTCCGGAGTCGCGCAGCGAAGCAGGAGCGCATGTCGTGGATCGCCGAGGAGCACGATCGCAGGTACGGCCCGACGGCCGACTTCCTCACCGACCCCGTGGATGCCTGGCGCAAGGTGAAGGGCATCGGCCGTCTGAACCCCCGCGAGCGCGCCGTCCTCCGCGAGCTCGCCATGTGGCGCGAGACCGAGGCGTCGCGCCGCGACCGTCCACCGGGATGGCTGTTGCAGGACCGCATCCTCATCGACCTCGCCCGTCGCCGTCCTCAGAACGAGGCCGAGATCACGGCGTCGCGCGCGTCCGAACGCCTGCGTTCCGACCAGCTTCGCGCGCTGCTGGCGGCCGTCGCCCGCGGCGAGGCCGCGCCCGAGATGAACGGCGCTTCGTCACCACGGCCGGATCTGCTCGAACGCGTCGAGGTCCTGGGTGCGCTCGGACAGTTGATCGTGAGCACGCGGTCCAACTCGGCGCGCCTGGCCTCTCCCCTGCTCGCAACCCGATCCGAGATCGAGTCGTTCCTCATGGGCGCCCTCGACGGGAGGATCGAGGGACCTCTCGCGTCCGGCTGGCGCCGCGACCTGGCGGGCGACGCACTGCTCGAGCTCGCGGAGGGAACCATCGCCCTGGCACCGGCCGGCCGGCCGCCCTATCTGACCGAGATCCGTCTCACCGACGACTCCTGATCCGCCGGGCCGACGGGCCTCGGGACGGACGACGCGATCGGCGAACGAGAACGGGCGCACGCCTCCTGGGAGGTGTGCGCCCGTTCGTCCGGTCCTTGACGTCCGCGACGGATCGCCCACGGATCCGGCCGTCCGGACGAGGGACGCGCGACCGTGTCGCGATGCGCGCGCGCCCCGAGGAACTCAGTGGACTACGCCGCGGCGCACATCACGTCGTACGGCACGTGGGAATGCGTGCATCCGGGGACGTTGCAGGGCTCGTCGAGGCGCGGATCCAAGCGGTCGAGCAGATCCTGGATCAGACGAGTCTCAAGGTCGGTAACCATGTGAGTCATTCGATCGCTCCTTGGTGAGGTCGTACCGCTGACAGTGGGGATCCTTCCAATCCGACGTGATCCACGGGTTGTGTCCGTGTTACGCGTTGGTAATGGAGTCGTCCACGAGCGGAGCGAGGTCGGCCATGGCCGTGACCAGGGAGACGCGGGCGATCGACGGCGCGTCCGCGGCCAGAGGCAGCACGTCGCGCGTCGTGTCACGAAGATACCGCGCGGCCCACCGCCGGAAGCCCTCCTCCGTGCGCATGACGAGGGCCTGGATGCTGCGGAGGTTGTCGGTGCGATCGGCCAACTTCAGGGTGTGGCTCTCGACCGGTCCCTCGGCGAGAAGCCGGGCGTAGTACCGGGCGGTGACGTCGCGATCATGGGTCTCCGGGGCGGTGAGCCAGCCCACGAGGACGGCCACCTGTGTACCGAAGCCGTGCTCAACCTCGTCGAGAGTCGTCGGTGTATCCTCGACCACGTCGTGCAGAAGCGCCGCCTGGACAAGTACGGGATCGGCCTCGCCCCACCGGGCGAGCTCGAGCGCCACACGCACCAGGTGGACCCAGTACGGGGTGTCCGACCCGTGGCGGGTCTGCGATCCGTGGCGCGCACGGGCGAACGCCAGCGCCCGACGGAAGTCCATTCGTTCCTCGGGGCTGTGCGCGGCGACGAAGTCCACCCAGACGCGCTCCACCGCCGTGGGCGTGTCGAACACGGTGGGCCACGCCAGAACGACCGGCGCCCCTCCGGTGAGCGCCGCACCCGCCTCGTCGAGCGTTGGAGGCTGGAGAGGTGACGACGTCATCACATCCAAGGGTAGCGCCCCTCTCCGACGATCGCCGTTCCCGACGGGTCGCGATCGTCGACCTCGGGTCGAACACCTTCCGGCTCGTGGTCTTCCGCTACAGCCCGAACGGGCCCTACGCGATGGCCGACGAGATCCGTGAGACCGTTCGCCTCTCGGCGGGTGCTGTCGACGGCCGGATCACCGACGAGGCCATCGCCCGGGGAGTGACCGCCGCCCGCATGTACGCAACGTACTGCCAGCGATCCGGGATCGACGAGGTGGTCGTCGGCGCCACCAGCGCGATACGCGACGCGACGAACCAAAGGGAGATCCTCGACGCCTTCGCCCAGGCCGGGCTCCCGGCGCGTGTCCTGTCGACCGAGGACGAGGCCTACTACGGCTATCTCGGGATCGTCAACAGCATGGACTTCACGGACGGGTTCTTCCTGGACGTGGGCGGCGGAAGCGCGCAGGTCGGTCGCATCACCCGCCGCGTGCTCGAGCGTTCGATGAGCGCTCCACTGGGTGCCGTGCGCATGACCGAGACCTTCCACACGGGCGCCCGGTCCAAGAAGGCCGACATCAAGGCGCAGCGCAAGCACGTGCTCGGCCTCCTCGCCGAGCATCCGTGGATCGCGAACATCGGTCAGGAACTCGCCGGGACCGGCGGCACGCTCCGGACCCTGACCGCCATGACGCAGCGGAAATCCGCCTACCCGCTCTCCATCGTCCACGACTACGCCCTCACCCGCGATGCCCTGGGATCCCTCATCGAGGAGCTCGCCTCGCTGCCGGTAGCGGACCGCGAACGCATCCCCGGGCTGAAGCGTGAGCGCGCCGACATCATCCTGGGCGGCGCGATCACGATCACCACGGTCATGGACGTCCTCGGTGCCGAGTGCATCCGGGTGTGCGGCCAGGGTCTGCGCGAGGGACTCTTCAACGCCCATCGCCTCCATCGGCTCGATCCCCCGCTCGTGCCGGACGTGCGTCGCAGCACGGTTCTCAACCTGGTCGACAACTTCCACATCGACCGCCATCACGCCGATCACGTCGCACGCATCGCCACCGAGATCTATGACGCCACCGCCGAGGCCGGACTCCATCCGGGCGATGCGCTCGACCGTGAGTGGCTCTGGGCGGCGGCGATGCTGCATGACATCGGTGTCATCGTCAACTATCACGACCACCATAAGCACGGCTGGTACCTGGTCCTGAACAGCGGACTTCCGGGATGGGATCAGCGGGAGCTCGTGATCATCGCCCTGCTCGTGCGCTCGCACCGTAAGTCGATCCCGAACTGGGAGGAGTTCCGTCCGATCCTGATGGACGGCGACGACGAGCGCATCCGGCGGCTGATCGCGTGCCTGCGCATCGCCGAGCAGCTGGAGCGCGACCGCACCCAGGCGGTGCAGTCGGTGGGGGTGTCCGTCGACGGTGACGCCGCCACCCTGCTCCTGCACGGAGATGCCGACCACGCGGTCGCGATGTGGTCGGCATCGCCCGAGACGGCCATCTTCGAGCGTGCCTTCGGCGTGCCGATGACGCTCGAACCGGTGCGGACGCCGGCGTCGGACCTCCCCGCCCGGACCGGCTCGGAGACCTCCTGACGCCACCCGTCCGTGACCTCCACGCGAGATCGCCATATTCCGTCGCGCGGTTCACGGCAGACCGTCTTTCTCACCACACCGACATGAGCGGTCACCCCGACGGTCACAAACCACCGAAGGTGAGGCGGCTGGCCCTACTCCGTGGAGCTGTACGTGTAGGCCGACCGGTCTCCGAGGTCCGAGTGGCGCTCCCGGTCGAGGGCCACCGCGGGCACGCACCACGACGCGTTCGGTGAGTAGGTGCCGTCGGCGATCATGTGCTCCTGCGCGGGCCTCAGCATCGTGATCGCGTAGGGCGGCTCGACCATGTCGACCGCGAGCGGCGACCATGTGCTCGCCACGGTCGCGACCCACGGTTGTGTCGAGATGACGGGACGACCGTTCGGGACGAGAACGACATGGTGGTGGCCCGCCTCGTAGTGGGTGGGCGCACCGACGCGCGCGCTCGTCCGGATCACGACGTCCCCGCCCTCGAGGCGGGTCTCACCGGTCACAATGTCCTGTCGCACCGCCAGAGCGGTCACACCGTCGGTCACATGGCACCCCCGCTCCGCGTAGAAGCGCTGCGCGACGGGTGTGGAGGCGATCACATGGGTGACGAGCCGCGTGGGCGTCACTCCGTCCGGGCTCATCGTGTCGAGTTCGACCCCGACGAGGGTGGCGGAATGCGCACCCAGGCCGGTGGTCTGGACCGCGCTGTCGACGACGTACTGGATGGCGAACGCCCGCCGGTCCGGATGTGCACGGGTGCCCTCGGGCAGGAGCCCCAGCACGTGGGACGGCTCCTCGACGACCCACGAGCAGCGGTGAAGACGGGCACCGACGATCATCTGGGCGACGTTCGCGTCGATCACACGCTCACCCGCCCGCGATCTTCGTGGTGTAGGTCGACGAGAGGTGGTCCGCGATCCTCTGACGGTGGTCGCCCTGGATCTCGACGACGCCGTCGCGGACGGTTCCGCCCGAACCGCAGAGCTTCTTGAGCTTCGCACCGACCGCCGCGACGTCCTGGGCCGGAAGCCCCGTCACGAGCGTCACGGTCTTCCCTCCACGTCCGGCCTTCGTCCGCGCGACGCGGACCACGCCGTCATCCGGAGGACGGGTGGTCCTCCCATGGGATGGATCACGCACCGTGCGGTCGCGTGACGGCGGCTGGGCGATTCGACCCTCGTCGGTGGAGTACACACGCGAGGTGTCATCGGTACGGCGGATGCGTGCCATGAGGCTCTAAGGTTAGCGCCGTCGCCCGCCGGCCACCGAAGGATCGGGGACCCCGCAACGCATGATCGAGATCCACAGCCACAGCACCGCCTCCGACGGTGACCTCGCACCATGTGAACTGGTCGAACACGCATCCCGCGCCGGAATCACGACCCTGGCCCTGACGGATCACGACACCGTGGAGGGACTGGACGAGGCCCGGGACGCCGCCGAGGCGGCCGGTATCGACTTCGTCCCGGGTGTCGAGCTCACCGTGTCGGCGCCGCACGGGTCGATGCACCTGCTCGCGTATCTGCCGAGCACGGCACCCGCCGCACTGGGCGAGCGGCTGAGCGAGCTCGGCGAGCTTCGCGCCACACGCGTCCGGCGGATCGTCGAGCGGCTCAACGAACTCGGCGTCCCCCTCGACTGGGAGAACGTGGAGGCCCGCGCCGGGGGACGTCTGGGGCGGCCCCACGTCGCCGGCGCTCTCGTCGCTGCGGGGCACGCCTCGTCCGTCCAGGAGGCGTTCGACGTCTGGCTGGCCGATGGCCGACCGGCGCACATCCCCCAGAAGGGGATCGAGCCGCGCGAGGCGATCCAGCTGGTGCGCGAGTCCGGTGGATGCCCGGTCCTCGCCCATCCTGCGACTCTTCGTCTGCCGGTCCGTCATCTCTCGTCGTTCGTACAGCAGCTGACGGCGTGGGGCCTGGGCGGAATCGAGGTGCACCGACCGGAGCATGGTCCCGAGCAGCGCGACGACTACGCCGGCATCGCCCGTCGCATGCACGTCATCCCGTGCGGCGGATCCGACTTCCACCGGCCGGACGGCCCGTTCGCGATCGGTGACACGGGTCACCCCGGCATCCCTGCCGCGTCCGTCGAGAGAATCCGCGAACAGCTGCGGTAGCGCCCTGACGGGAGGACCGTCGACGCGTATCCCGCTCGGGACGCACAACCACCGATTCCACGACCTCGCGGCCTGGCGCATCCCCTGGCGGCGGCCCGCATCCACCGGTGACGCACCCCATATCCACGATCTGCGTGGAATCAATCATCTAGCTTCTCGAACATGACGACGAACAGCGCACTTCCGAACGCCGAGGGCGTCCACTGGGACCTCTCCCGCCTCGCCACCGATGCCGACCAGGCCCGCGCCGAGGTGGCCGACGCCATCGAACGCTGCCGGGAGTTCGAGTCGCGCTACCGGGGCACGATCGCCACCATCGACGCACCGACGCTCGCGACGCTCCTCAGCGAGCTCGCCGACCTCGACCGCGATCTCTCACGTGTGGGTTCGTACGCCCACCTCCGCGAGTCGGTGGACGCGACGGATCCCGAGACCCAGGACCTCGTCGGTCTCATGGACCGCACGTTCGTCGAGGTCGGCAACGCGCTGCGCTTCTTCGAACTCGAGTGGATCGCCCTCGACGAGGCGCGCGCGGACGCGCTCATCGCGGCGCCCGAGGTCGCGGCGGATCGCCACCACCTGCGCTCCATCCGCCGTTTCGCGCCGCACCGCCTGTCCGAGCCGGAGGAGCGGATGCTCGCCGAGCGGCAGCCCGCCGCCGTCAGCGCGTGGCACACGCTGTTCGGCCGGATCACCTCCACGCTCGAAACCGACTTCGACGCCGGCGACGGCCCCGAGCCCCATGGCATCGATCGCCTGCTCTCGTACGTCCGCGAACCGGACCGCGGCCTGCGTCAGCGGGCCCTCACGGCTCTGTACGGCATGCTGCGTCCCCACGCTCCGACGGTTGCGCACTGCTACGACACCCTGGTGGCCGACCGCCTCTCGATGGATGGCCTGCGCTCCTACTCCGGGCCGATGGAGCAGGCGCATCTCAGTAACGAGCTGACCGCGCCCGTCGTGGACGGGATGATGGACGCCGTCGGCCGGCACTACCCGCTCGCCCAGCGCTGGTTCCGGGCCAAGGCCGAGATCCTCGGGCTCGATCGCCTGACGCTGGCCGATCAGTACGCCCCCGTCGGCGACGGGCGCACCGTCCGGTTCGACGAGGCCATGTCGCTCGTCGTGAGCGCCTTCTCGTCGTTCTCACCCGACGTGGCCGAGGTGGCCACGTCGTTCATCGACGAGCAGCGGGTCGACGCCGAGCCCCGCAGCGGCAAGCGCGGCGGTGCCTTCTGCAGCCCGATCAGCGACCGCGTCCGACCGTTCGTGCTCCTCAACCACACGGACCGCATGGCGGACGTGCTCACCATCGCGCATGAGTTCGGACACGGGATGCACTTCCAGTTCTCGTTCGCCCACCAGACGCCGCTGTCGGCGACGTCCGGCATCGCCCTGGCGGAGGTTCCCTCCACGTTCGCCGAGCAGATCACGTACGACCACCTGCTGTCCACCGAGACGGATCCGGCCACCCGTCGCTCCCTCGCGTGCGAGCGGGTGGAGGCGGCGTTCGCCACCATCTTCCGTCAGGTCGTGCTCGCCCGCTACGAGCAGGCGGCGTACGCCCACCGGGCCGCCGGCACCACGCTCACGGCCGACCGGCTGGGGGATGCGTGGTTCGCGGCCAACGAGGCGTACTACGGCGACGCCATGGACCTCCCGGACGACTACCGGCTCGGCTGGTCGTACATCCCCCACTTCATTCACACGCGCTTCTACACGTACTCGTACGCGTTCGCACTCCTCGTGTCGCTGGCGCTCGTCGGCCGGTACCGCCGCGACGGCGACGCGTTCGTCGCGGCCTACCTCGACTTCCTGCGGTCGGGCGGATCCGCACCGCCGGCCGAGCTCCTGGGCCGGCTGGGTCTCGACATCGCCGACCCGTCGGTGTGGGACGAGGGCTTCGCCGAGATCGACCGCATGGTGGGCGAGGCCCAGGCCGAGTAGCCGACGGTCCACCGTTCCGTCGGTGTCCGCCGCCCATCGGTGCGGACACCGACGCGACGCGCCATCGCCACCGCGGGACGCGATGCCACCACCGGCGTCCGATGGGGGCGACGGAGACGCTCCACCTGGGCGCGGACCGCGGAGATGAACGACACGGGAACGTCGACTCCGTCGTCTGTCCCTCACGGGATGTCGCCGATCGCGTCCCTCGCCTCGGCCCGGCGGGTCTCGGTCCGCCCGTCGGCCACCGGCGGTCGGAGGGATTCCGCGTCAAGCGCACCGGACGATGTAGCGTCGGTGTCCGAGACCGGACATGGAACCCGTGCCGTGCGCGACGGTGCGGGACTCGCCGCTCATGGTGGCGCGTATCCGATACGCACACGACGAATGTCAGGAGTACGAGATGAGTGTCAGTTCCCCGACGGTGGCCGTTGCGTTCGACGACGGCGTGGTGGACGTGCGTCTCCTGGAGGCGGACCGGCGCAACCCTCTGTCGCTCGAGACGATGGAGGCGCTCACGGCGAACCTGCGCGAGATCGCCGAGCGCGCAGACGCGCGGGCGGTGGTCATCCAGGCCGACGGTCCCGTGTTCTCGGCAGGGCACGACCTGCGCCAAATGCTCGGCAGGAGCATCGCCGACGAGAGGGAGATCTTCCGTGCCTGCACCGAGATGATGGAGACGGTGCAGGCCATTCCCCAGCCCGTGATCGCAGCCGTCCAGGGCGCGGCGCTGGCGGCCGGATGCCAGCTCGTGGCGACCTGTGATCTCGCGATCGCCGCGGAGACGGCGGTGTTCGGAACCCCGGGTGTGAGGATCGGCCTTTTCTGCTCGACGCCCATGGTGGCCGTGAGCCGGGCGGTCGGCCGCAAGCGGGCCATGCAGATGCTTCTGACCGGCACGACGATCGACGCCGCGACGGCCGCTGACTGGGGGTTGATCAACGAGGTCGTACCCGCGGACATGGTCACCGATCGTGCCAGGGCCCTCGCCCGTGAGATCGCCGTCGCGAGCCCGCTGACATTGCGCGTCGGCAAGCAGGCGTTCTATCGCCAGATCGACCTGCCCCAATCACATGCCTACTCGGAGATGAGCGAGCTCATGGCAACGAACGCCATGACCTGCGACGCCCAGGAGGGCATCGGCGCATTCCTTGAGAAGCGCCGGCCGGAGTGGCGCGGACGGTAGAACCGTGGGTATGCCCGCCGGGGAGGGTACGCCGGATGAGCATGCCGATCCGATGCTGTGCCCGCACCCGATGCGCGGGAAAGCCGGACACCACTAGGTCGGGGGAGGGTGCGGTGGTCACCGCACCCTCCCCCGAGGGAACTACTTCTTGGCGCCCTTCTTCGACGCCTTGAGCGGGTTCAGAGCCTTCTGGACCTGCTCCGGAAGCTCGGTGATGTGGTAGAGCGGAAGGCCGCAGACCGGGGCGGTACGCACCGGGCGCGCCTGGCACTCCGTCGGCTGTCCCCACAGGGTGGTCGTGCGGTGACCGCGCTCGCAGACGTAGACGCGGGCGACGCGGACGTCGGGAAGACCGGCACCGACCGCGGCCGCCTCGGGCTCGGGGTCGGACTCTTCGGCGACGGGCTCCTCGGCCTCAGCCTCAGCGACGGCGGTCTCCTCCTCGGCCTCGGCGGTCTCCTCGACCTCGGCCGATGCGCTCGCGTCGTCGGTGGTCTCCGCCGTGGCCTCGGGGGCCTCCTCGACGGTGGGCTCCTCCACTGCGGGGGCGTCCTCGGTTGTCGCGTCGTCGGTGACGGCGGTGGCGTCGTCGCTCATTGGTGCTCCTGCTCAGCTCGTTCGGAAGGGGACAGGATAGCGATTCGCGCCGCCGGTTGAGTAGCCTCCCTCGTCGTGACCGAGACGACGACCGAAATCGCGACCACGACGGAGGACATCACCGTCGCGGGTCTCACCCTGACGCTCACCATGCCGGTATCCGCCGAGGACCTCATCAGCCAGGAGGAGTTCGACGTCGACGAGCGGCTGCCGTACTGGGCCGAACTGTGGCCGAGCGGACGCGTACTGGCCGAGTGGGTCGCCGGACAGGACCTCGACGGCGCCCGGGTCCTCGAGCTCGGTGCGGGCCTGGCCCTCCCCTCCCTCGTCGCGGCGGCCCGTGGTGCCCGGGTCACGGTGACCGACTGGTACCGGCCCGCCCTCGACTTCACCCGCGAGAACGCCCGGACGGCCGGGGTCACCGCCGACACCGCACTGGTCGACTGGCGCGACCCGCCACCGTCACTGTGCGAGCCGCCCGGATTCGACCTCGTGATCGCCGCCGACGTGCTGTACGAGCCACGCAACGCCGCCCCGCTCGCCGCACTCGTACCGCGCGTGTGCGCGCCCTCCGGATCGGTGGTCATCGCCGATCCGCGGCGCCCCGACGCGCGGGCGTTCCTCGACACGATGGCCGCGACCGGGTGGCGGGTCCGCACGGACACGATCGAGTACAGTGGCAGGCGCGACGAGACAGGATCCCGGATCCACCTTCATCACCTGTCGCCTGGCGGTTGAGAAGGCACCGTCGGCGTCCGATACACTGCGAGACGCACGCGATCCTCGGTAGCTCAATGGTAGAGCATCCGGCTGTTAACCGGAGGGTTGTAGGTTCGAGTCCTACCCGAGGAGCTTCCCAAAGCCCCTGCTAGAGCACGGTTTTTGCTCGTGGGGGTCTCCCGCTCCGACGGCGGCTGGGTTCCTGCGCGGAACCCGTGGTGGCGACCTGAACCGGAGTCCGCCGACCATCGCCCATGGCACCGGGGCCGACACTCCGGATCAGGGATTGTCGACGACGCCGGAGACGACGAAGTCGACATAGGCATAGGCCTCGTCCGCCTCGTGCCACATGCCCCTCCCTCCGGTAACCCGCCGCACACCATCACTCTCGCGATACGCGGATAGCGGAGTGCTCCAGCGCAGGGGCGTGAACTCCGATCCGTCCTCCGAGGCGCGGAGGCGATCGTCGGAGACGAAGTCGACGAGATCCCCCCTGTCGTCGAACACAAGCTCGGCGGAGACGGTCTGCCCACCCACCGCGTACGTGGCACGGACATGTGTGTCGTCGATCGGCGTCCAGCGGATCGGAGCATCGACGATCGCCGCGGGTGCGAATACGACGAGATCGTTGAGCACGGTGACGGTCTCACTTCGGTCCATCTCCGGACCGGTCGCGTCGAACAGCGGGATCAGCCCCGCGAGCCTCCCTCGCATGCGCGCGGTACCCGCCCGGTAATCGTGGAACACCGTGACGGGGAGGCCGGCGCGCGTCGCCCGGATGAAGAACAGTCGCTGCGGACGGGGTCCGAAGACGTTGAGCTGCCGTCCTGTGAAGGACATCCACGGATCATCCTCACGATTCCGGATCCGGCCGCTCACGTCCGCGCTGAAGGCCGTGACGCGGGGCTTTCCGACCGCGCCCGACCGCCGTACGTAGGTGGCGACGAGCGCCGGCAGGTCCTCCAGGTCCTCCTCATGGACGACGGGACCGGGCACCGGGGCTCCGGACAGGACCTCGTCGGTCCTTTCCGCATGTGCGGCGTGGAGGCTCACCGGGCCGAGAGATGCGAACCCGAACGCCGCCGTCACGAGCAGCAGGACGTTGAACACCGTGCCGGCCTTCGCATCGTTCCAGCTCGTCACGATGACAATCTGTGAGACGACGGCGCCGCAGACGGCGACCAGCCACCACCACGTGGGTGAGCCTGCGGCGACCATCGCCGCCGCGGTGATCACCAACAGCGCCGCCAGAAGCCAGCCGACACCGGCCACCGTGCCGATCGGCTGCTTCAGTCGTTCGACCTCGGCAAGTCCGAACCCCTTGGCGGCCCCGAGGAGGTGGATGGCACCGTGGATCCCGAGGAGACCCACCACCAACCAGCGAACCGCGGTGACCATGCCCTCCCCCTCTCCGAAGCGGAGCCCGCTCCGGTCAGTGCTTCCCGGCGTCCTCCGCCAGCGCCCCCTGGATTGATGCGGCGTACTCCTCGAGGGCCCGCTCGGCGGCAGCCGGCGAGGCCGCCTGATCGATCACACGGATGATCTCGCTGCCGATGATGACCCCGTCCGCCAGGCGACCCACCCGCCGGGCGTCGCCGGGGGTCCTGACACCGAAGCCGACAGCCGTCGGAACCCGACTGGCGGCCGACACCCGCCCGAGGAACCCCTCCAGCTCGTCGTCGACGGTGAGCCCTCCGCCGGTGACACCCGCGACCGCGACGCAGTAGACGAACCCCTGTGCTGCCTCGCTCGCCATGGCGATCCGCTGGTCGCTGGAGGTCGGGGCGGCGAATGCGATGAGGGCGATGCCGGAGGCGTTGGCGGCCTCACGGACCGTGTCGCTCTCCTCGACCGGCAGGTCCGGAACGATGATGCCCGCAACACCCGCCGCGGCGGCCTCCTGGAAGAAGGTCCGCTCACCGGGCGCCAGCACGGTGTTGAGATAGGTCATGAGGACGACCGGGGGGCCGTCCCGAAGCGCCTCGGCGACGCGCAGCACGTCCCGGGGCGTGCACCCCGCGTCGAGGGCCACCTGACCGGCGGCCTGGATCGTCGGACCGTCGGCGAGGGGGTCCGAGAACGGGATGCCGAGCTCGATCAGGTCACAGTGACGCGCGACGGCGCTGGCGTAGCGGATGCTCGTCGCGACATCGGGATAGCCGGCCAGTACATAGGGCATGAAGGCGGAGCCGGCCGACCGGTCGAAGGCCTCCCGGATGCGCCTCTCACCGGAGACCGTCACAGGCCCACCGCCTCGGCCACCGAGTCCACGTCCTTGTCACCGCGCCCCGAGAAGCAGATCACCACGGGCCCGGTGATCTCCTTGGCCAGGCGCGGGAGCACGGCGAGCGCGTGCGAGGTCTCGAGCGCGGGGATGATGCCCTCCTGACGGGTGCATTCCTGGAAGGCGTCGAGCGCCTCCCGGTCCGTCGCCGACACGTACTGCACACGCCCCGAATCGCGAAGCGACGCGTGCTCCGGACCGACGCCCGGGTAGTCCAGCCCGGCCGAGATCGAGTGTGCCTCCATCACCTGGCCGTCGGGATCCTGCAGCAGGTACGAGTACGAACCGTGCAGCACGCCGGGCCGTCCGGCGGCCAGCGGCGCACCGTGGGCCCCGCTGTCGATCCCGTGCCCCGCGGCCTCGACCCCGATGAGGGCGACGTCCGCGTCGCCCAGGAACGCGCGGAACATCCCGATCGCGTTCGACCCCCCGCCGATGCAGGCGATGACCGTCCCGGGAAGGCCGCCTTCGACCTCCACGATCTGCCGGCGCGTCTCGTCGCCGATCACGGACTGGAACCGGGCCACGAGCTCCGGGTACGGGGCCGGCCCCACCGCCGACCCGATCACGTAGTGCGTCGTGCGCACGTTCGTGACCCAGTCACGGATGGCCTCGCTCGTCGCGTCCTTCAGGGTGGCACTGCCCGAATCGACGGGGCGCACCTCGGCACCCAGCATCCGCATCCGCACCACGTTGAGGCGCTGACGCTCCATGTCGGTGCGTCCCATGTACACCGTGCAGCCGAATCCGAGGAGCGCGGCGGCCGTCGCGGTGGCGACGCCGTGCTGACCGGCTCCGGTCTCGGCGATGATGCGCTCCTTCCCCATCCGCTTGGCGAGAAGCACCTGGCCGAGAGCGTTGTTGATCTTGTGCGCGCCGGTGTGGCACAGGTCCTCGCGCTTCAGGTAGAGCCGGTCGACCCCGTAGCGCTCACCCAGCTTGGCGGCGCGGGTGAGCGGGGTCGGCCGGCCGACGTACGTGTCGAGGAGGTGCGTGTACTCCGTCCAGAAGCTGTCGTCCTCGTCGTAGGTCTGCAGGGCCTCGACCAACTCGTCGAGTGCACCCATGACCGTCTCGGGCACGAACCGACCTCCGTACGCGCCGAACCGGCTCTCTGCCACGTTCATCCCGCTTCCTCCCTCGTCATACCGTGCACCGCCTCGACGAACGCCGTGACACGGGCGATGTCCTTCCGTCCCGGCGAACTCTCCACGCCGGTCGACACGTCGATGCCCCAGGGCGCGACGGCCTCCACGGCGCTCACCACGTTCTCGGGGGTGAGCCCCCCGGCGAGAATGTACGGGCGTCCGATCCCCTCCGAGAGGAGATCCCAGTCGAAGACCCGGCCCGTGCCGCCGTGTCGTCCCCGCACCGAGGCATCGAGGAGAACCAGGTCGGCCGGACTGCGGCGGGCGCGCTCAAGGGCCTCGGGGCCGTCCACCGGATGCCCGGTGATCACGTCGCGCCCCGTGGCGACACGCGCCGTCTCGACCGCGGGTTCGTCACCGTGGATCTGGACGTGGGTGAGGTCGCAGCGGGTCACGGCCTCGACCAGGTCATCAATTGCCGGACTGACGAATATCCCGACGCGGGCGACACCCGGGCGGATCGCCGCCGCGACGTCGGCCGCCGCATCCACGGTGAGGTGGCGCGGCGACGGGGACGCGAAGACCAGTCCGATGGCCCAGACGTCGAGCCGCGACGCGGCCTCTGCGGTCTCCGGATCGGTGAGCCCGCAGATCTTGATGCGGGGACTAGCCACCGTACGATCCGAGCCGCCCTCGATCGCCGCTTCGCCACCGGGGCAGGAACGCGGTGATGACCGCCCCCTCACCCGGCGCACTCACGACGTTGAGCGATCCGCCGAGCAGCTGTGCGCGATCGCTCATGCCGTAGAGGCCGTAGCGGGCTTGCGGGTTGCTCGGATTGGGGCGCTGCACCGTGGACGGATCGAACCCCGCGCCGTCGTCGCGGACCTCGAGGGTGATGCCGACGGGCTCCTCCCGGAGCCGGACCGTCACACGCGTGGCCTGACCGTGGCGGCCGGCGTTCGTCAGGGCCTCCTGCATGATCCGGTAGAAGGTGATCTTCTGTGACAGGGAGACCCGGCTGTCGGGGAACTCGCCGTCCTCGTCGAAGTCGACCTCGACCCCCGCCTGCGCTTCGAACGACCGCGCGCCGCTGCGCAGCACGTCCGGCAGCGAGTTGTTCTCGAACTGGGCCGGGCGGAGATGACCGATGAGCTCCCGCATCTCCTGGAGGGCGCCGCCCAGGGTCTCGTAGATGCGTGAGAGGCCAAGGCGCAGGCGGTCGGGAAGCGGCTGTCCGGCCTTCTCGAGGTCGTCGGCCTCCGCCTCGAGCAGCTGGACCTCGAGCAGCGCGACGGACAGCTGCTGGGTGGGGCCGTCGTGGATGTCGAGTCCGATGCGCCCCAGCATGCGTTCGTCGCCCTCGAGGATCTGCGCCATGGCGCGTTCGAGGGTCTCGGTCAGACGGAGCTGCTCGAAGAGCGAGGCGACGCGCTCCGCCCCGACGCGGGCGACGTGCCGGCGCAGATCGTCGGTGGAGAGTGGCTCCTCCGCCGCCACCCAGATGACACCGTGCGACCGCTCCGGCGTTCGCACCGGCAGCGCCACGGCATGGCGCAGACCCGCGTCGCGGAACGCGGGCGGAAGCGCTCCGAGGTCGACGTCCATCTCCAGTCCCGCGGTGTGCGCCTGCCCGGCGACCCCCTCGCCGACGGGCGCCTCGTCGAGACCGCCCAGATCGCCCGAGAAGTTGACCGAGTCGATGATCGTGAAGCGCCCCTCCCGCTGGTCCACGGCCTGCAGCACCGCGGCCTGACCGTCGAGGGCGGCGACGATCGTCCGCAGGTGGCGACTGAGTTCCGCGGTGATGTCGCTCGGATCCTCGCCGGGCGTGGTGATCGCGAGAAGTGCGGCGACCCCGTCGGGATCGTACGTCGGCTGACTCATACCCGTCCATCTTAGGGTCTGGGCCACCCGGTCGGCCGCACACCCGGGAGGCATCGGCGTCACCGGGACGGGGGCCGCGACCGTCGCTCTGACGGGAAACGCACCGCCGATGGCGGCGACCGGCGGGCCCCCGGACACGGGCGGTGGCGATCGGGCATCAATGCACCTGCGCCGCGCCATGGGCCGACCGCGATATGGCGGCTGTCGCGGCTATGGAACGCGGTACGTCGGCGCTAGAGTACGCCCGTACTCGCCGGGACCATTCCGGTGGCGTCGATTCCCGTCCGTTCGGACGCGGCATCTCTCTCTCGCACCGCACATGGATCGTGCCCCATTCCTGCCATGACCTCACCCACGGATTCCCCGCCGTCGATCCGGATCGTGATCGCCGATGACAACCCGCAGTTTCGCAGCGTGCTGCGTCGGCTCCTGGACCGCGAGACGGACATCGTCGTCGTGGCCGAGGCCGCGAACGGCAGCCAGGCGATCGACCACGCCCGCCACCACGTCCCCGACATCATCCTCATGGATGTCTCGATGCCGGAACTCGACGGGATCACCGCAACGGCGCGGCTGATGGAGCACGACCCGCATCTGCCCGTCGTGCTGCTGTCGGTCGGCAGCAAGACGCAGGAGGTCTCGGCGGGCCTCGCCAGCGGCGCGCGGGAGTACCTCGTCAAGGGAACCGCCGCGTCGACGATCATCGACGCCGTCCGGCGCCACGCACGCAAGAACGTGCCACAGGAGTCTCCGGCACGGTAGAGTTTCTCCTCGCACCCGCGGAGGACCTCATGACCCAATCCACCATGCGTGTGGCGATCGCTGACGATCACCGCCTCATGCTGGACGGAATCAAGCGTGCATTGGAGACCGCCCCCGACATCACCGTCGTCGGGGAGGCGATGAGCGGCGCCGACATGCTCCGGATCATCCCCGACTGCCAGCCCGATGTCGTTCTACTCGATCTCCGCATGCCGAACGGCGACGGACTCGAGACGCTGTCCCGGATCCGTGAGGAGCACCCGACGCTCAAGGTGATCATCCTCTCCATGTTCGATGACCAGGATCACGTCGACAAGGCGCTTCGACGCGGCGCACACGGGTACGTGGTGAAATCCATCAATCCGCTCGACCTGCCGTCCACCATCCGACAGGTCGTCGACGGTACGGTCCACCTGCGAAGCGTCACCGGCAACGCCGAACCCCGCCGCCCCGGCGACGACGACGGCGGCTTCGACGCACCCAGCACGGCGAACCTCACCACCCGCGAACTCACCATCCTGGGGCTCGTCGCCGAGGGGCTGTCCAACATGGACATCGCCACGAAACTGTTCGTCACGGAGCAGACCGTGAAGTTCCACCTCTCCAACATCTACCGCAAGCTCGGCGTCGGCAACCGGACCGAGGCCACGCGTTACGCGTACCGCCACGGGCTGATCGACTAGATCGTTCCACGGGGTTTGTGGATGTGGGGCGCGTCACCGGTGGATGCGGGCGTCGCCGGACGCCGACCGGTCAGGGTGGTGTCCTTTCCGAGGTGCCCGGTGGCGCATCCGCGCCGCCGGGGACGCGCACCGCGGTGCGATTTCCGTGGAATCGGCCGTCTCGTGTCCTTGCGTCTGACGTTCGTTGGTGTTCGCCGAGCGAATCTCCGGCGAGGCACGGACGAAAGACCGCCGGAACATCGGGGATCCTCCAGCGGTCGAGGACATCGCCTCGCGATGAGATGCAGCCGGTGAACGACCACGAACGTCTGACGCGGGACACCAGGGGTCGCGAGGCCCGTCCCGACAGCAGGTCCACGATGTCGATGGGCGGGCCACCTCACCTCGCGGATGGAGGATCGGCGCTCCGGGTCCCCTCACCTCGCGCGAGGTGGTTCGCACCTCCGCGTCACGGTGCATCCCGCCCGTCGAAACGGTGACGAACCGGCGACGCGGCACCCTCGCCCGGGCCACGGTGGGCTATCCTGTGCCCGATGAGCGTCCAACTCTCCGCGAACGGCGTGCTGCGCATCCAGGTTGACGATGGCGAGCCTTCCCAAAATCCGCCGGTCGCGCCTCGACGCGGCCCGTAACGAGCGCCCGCCCGCGCCCCGCACGACACCGGACGTCCAGCGCCTCGAGCATGAGGGGCTGACCTGGCTCAACATCGAGAGTCCCACCGCGGTGGACGCGCAGTGGCTCGACAGCTCGTACGACTTCCACGAGCTGGACATCGAGGACGTCCTCTCGAGGCGTCAGCAGCGTTCCAAGATCGACGAGTACGCCGACTACGTGTTCATCGTCCTCCACTTCCCGCGCTTCGACAAGCGCACCCAGCGCATGCAGGCGGCCGAGATCGACGTCTTCGTCGCCGAGGACCTCCTGATCACGCTCCCGAAGGAGCCCCTCAAGCCGCTCTCGGCCTTCTGGTCCCAGCTTCAGAGCTTCCCCAACGAGCGGGAGAAGCACATGACCAAGGGTTCCGGGCATCTCATCTACGAGCTCGTGGACCGCATGTACGACTACTGCTTCCCGATCCTCGGGAAGATCGGCCACAAGCTGGAGTGGATCGAGGACCAGGTGTTCGAGGACCGCAGCACCGAGGTGGTGCGCGACATCTCGAACACCAAGCAGGAGATCATCAACTTCCGCAAGATCATCAAGCCTCAGCGACCGACGCTGCACGGCCTGGAACGCACGACCCAGCGCTACGCGCCGCACGATCTCGAGCTCTACTTCGACGACATCGTCGACAAGAACGAGCGGATCTGGGACGAGCTCGAGAACTTTAAGGAGGTCGTCGAGGCACTCGACGACACCAACGAGGCCGTCATCCGTTCCCGGCAGAACGACATGATCCGCGTCCTGACCCTGCTCTCCGGGATCATGCTGCCGCTCACCCTCGTCACCGGCTTCTACGGCATGAACACCGAACACCTGCCGTTCGCCGGACACTGGTGGGCCAACGTCTTCATCGGCGGAGTCATGGTCGGCCTGGTCGGCGGACTGGTCTGGTTCTTCCACCGGCGGCGCTGGCTCTGACCGGGAGCCTGCGGCGGGGTCCTGCGATGGCGGCGCAGCCGGTAGCGTGTCGGTGATGCTGGAAGGACGCACAGGGTGCACCGCGCCCCCGGGATCCGGAATCCATGGACCATGACGTCATGTGGGCGCCGTGGCGTATGAGCTACGTCACGTCCGATCGTGCGGATCGTCCCGAATGCGTGTTCTGCGCCGCTCCGAGGGCCGACGACGACGCCGACCCCTATATCCTCCTCCGCGGCCGCACGGCCTACGTGATCATGAATCGCTACCCCTACAACAACGGTCATCTCATGGTTGTGCCGTACCGGCACGTGCCCCGTCTGACGGACCTCGACTCCGCTGCGACTGCCGAGATCATGGACCTGACGCAGGCCGCGCAGGAGGTCCTCCAGGACCGAATGCACCCCCATGGGTTCAACCTCGGCATGAACCAGGGCAGCGCCGCCGGTGCGGGCATCGAGGAGCACCTGCACCTCCACATCGTTCCGCGATGGGTGGGCGACACCAACTTCATGCCGGCCATCGGTGACACGCGGGTGATGCCGCAGCACCTCGACGAGACTTACGAACTGCTCCGGGAAGGTTTCACCGCATGACGCTGTCCCCCGACGTGTTCAAGGCGTACGACATCCGCGGCCTGTACGGCGACGAGATCGACGAGGCGGGCATGGAGAGGGTCGGCCGGGCGTTCGTCGCCGTGACCGAGGCGTCGCGCATCGCCGTCGGCCACGACTGCCGCCTCTCGTCCCCCGCCATCGCCGACGCCTTCTGCCGGGGTGCGCTCGCCGCCGGTGCGGATGTGTGCGACCTCGGTCTCACCGCCACCGAGATGGTCTACTTCGCGGTGTCCGACGGCGACTTCGACGCGGGTGCGGCCATCACCGCGAGCCATAACCCACCGCAGTACACCGGGGCCAAGCTGGTCCGCCGCGGAGCCGTGCCGCTGTCCGGTGACACCGGGATCGGCGAGGTCGGACGACTCGCGCTGGGTACCCCGGCCGCCGATGCCGCGACGCCGGGCTCGCGTTCCGAGGACCCGACGCTGGTCACCCGCTTCATCGACGCCTGCATGGGGTTCGTCGACCCGTCGGCCATCCGCGGTCTGCGCGTCGTGATGGACGCCGCGAACGGGATGGCCGGGCGGTACCTGCCCGCGGTCATCGACCGGCTCGGCATCGACGCGGTCCCCTACTACCTCGAGCTCGACGGCCGGTTTCCCCACCATCAGCCCAACCCGCTCCTCGAGGAGAACCGCAGGTTCATCATCGAACGCGTCCGCGAGGACGGCGCGGATCTCGGCATCGCCTGGGACGGTGACGCCGACCGGTGTTTCTTCATCGACGATCAGGGCGAGTTCGTGCCCGGTGACTTCCTCACGGCGCTTCTGGCCGCGCATCTGCTGCGGCGGCAGGGTCCGGCCCCCATCGTCTACGACCTGCGCGCCTCCTGGGCGGTGCGCGACTCCATCCGCGCGGCCGGCGGCACCCCCGACGAGTACCGCGTCGGCCACGCGTTCATCAAGGCGCGCATGCGTGAGATCGATGCGATCTTCGCCGGTGAGGTCAGCGGCCATTACTACTTCAAGGACTTCTCCTACGCCGACACCGGTCTCGTCCCGGCCCTCCTGGTCCTGGAACTCCTCGCGCAATCGGGCAAGAAGCTGTCCGAACTGGTCGCGGCGTTCCGTGAGCGGTACCACATCTCCGGCGAGATCAACTCGACCGTCGACGATCCCGGCGCCGTCTTCGCCGCGCTCCGCGAGCGCTATGCCGACGGCAGCCAGACGGAGGTCGACGGGCTCTCGGTGTCGTACGAGGACTGGCACTTCAACGTCCGCTCGTCGAACACCGAACCGCTCATGCGGCTCAACCTCGAATCCGTGGTCTCCGAGGCGGACATGGCGCGGCGTCGTGACGAGGTCCTCACGATCATCCGCGGCGGCTGACGTGGCGGCACCGACGATGTACCCGGCGGAGGGCACCTCCGTCACCCCGTCCTGTGATCTGCGGGCCGCGGGTTGACACCGGCAGCCGAACGCATCACCGAGATCGTGGTGGAGGACCTCGAGGTCGTCTACCAGCGCGGCGCCGAACCCGCCGTGTCGGGCGTCGACGTCACCCTCCGATCGGGTGACTCGCTTCTCGTGACCGGGGGGCACGGCTCCGGCAAGTCGTCGTTCCTGCGCGCCGTTCTGGGGCTCGTCGTCGCGACGGGCCGCATCGAGGTGCTGGGCTCCTACGCCGGAGATCCGCGGAACGCCGCCCGCATCGGCTACGCGCCGCAGGGCCGGTCGTTCAGCGACACCCACGCCCCGCGGCACCTCGTGACCACGATCGCCGTCCTGCGGACCGGGCGACGCGACGAGGGATCCGTGCACGACGCGCTCATCCGAGCCGGCATTCCGCCGGACCGACATGATGCGCGCGACCTGGGGGTCGAGGAGCAGCGGCGGCTCGCGCTTGCCTGTGCCCTCGTGGGTACGCCCGACGTGCTCGTGCTGGACGACCCGTGGGAGTTTCCCGAGACGATCGCGGCCATCCAGCGGACCGTCGGGTCGGGCGGCATCGTGATCGGCGCCTCGCACGAACCCGGCGGCCTGCCGGAGTTCTTCGCATCCGAGATCGCCCTGACCGGTGTTGAGCCCGATGACGAGGCGACGGCGGACGACGAGGGTCACGCCGCTTCGGATGCGGTCGACGACACGACCGCAGAGGCGGAGGCGGGCGAGTGACCAACGTGCTTCTGATCGCCCGGGCCGACCTCACCGTCGTCGTCCGTCGCTGGTGGTACTCGGGCCTCGTCGCCATCGGGCTCCTCGGGATGGCCATCGCGGCCATCGGCGCGTGGGGTGAGGAGGGACGGCCGCAGGCCGACGCCTTCCGCGCCGACGCCGCGTCCGTGTTCCTCCTCGCGGGCCTCGCTCTGGGGCTCACGCTCGGCGCCGGCGCGTTCTGGTCGGCGATCCAGTCGGGTCACCTGGGCCTCCTGGCGGCCGGTGGCGCCCGGCGCATCGAGATCGCCCTGGGCCGTCTCCTCTCGCGCACCCTGGCGCTCCTGGCCGGTTTCGCCGTCTGGATCGCCGGCGCGCAGGTCGCATCGCTCGCCCTGGGCCGAGGGCTGGACGGACCGCTCACCGTCCACGGCCTCGCCATGACGATCACGGTCCTCTTCGCGATGCTCGCCGCCGCGGCCGTGAGCACCGTCATGGGCCCGGCGGTGTCGGCGTTCGTCGGTCTCTCGGCCTACATCGTCATCCAGGCCGTCGTGAACCTCGAGGCGGCCGCGGATCTCGGGCGCCTGGGGTCGGCCACCGAGGCCGTCCACATCGCCTACGGGATCCTCCCCCGGGCGATCCTGTCGCCGATGATCGCCGACATGCACAATCGTGGCCACGGCGGTCCCGCCGCACCCCAGCTCGAAATCGACGAGATCCCGGTCCCCGTGTTCGCGTCAGGATGGGGCAGCGTCCTCTGGACGCTCCTGTGGTGTGCGGTGATGGTGTGGCTCTGCACCCTGGGCACCCGCCGCCGCACCTTCAACTGATCCGTCCGGCGGCGTCCTGGCGGGTGCGCACGTCTGGTGCCAGGCAAGTCTGGTGCCAGGCACTTAACTTGCGAGTATCAAATCGCACGAATGGAAAGCGCCTGCTAATCGGCGTCTTCATCCGTGTACGGGTACAGCACGCAAGTCCGGTGCCTGATGTTATGGAGGGCTTCCTTGTTGTCTCGCGGGGTGCG
>CAYSVH010000006.1:0-152778 GCA_964434425.1 uncultured Bifidobacteriaceae bacterium
CACCCCGCGAGACAACAAGGAAGCCCTCCATAACATCAGGCACTTAACTTGCGCGATCCGATGGCATGCCGACGAAGTGCCGTAGGTGCAGGCACTTCTTGCTTGTGCGGTTCGGCACTCGCAAGTTAAGTGCCTGGCACCGGACTTGCGCGCGTGCTCCGGACGACGGCGGGCGACTACCGAACAGGGCCTGTGAGCCCGGACAGTCGCATCGCCACATCCACCAGCGAGAGGCGGTCCAGCGACGCGACATCGGCACGGGAGAACCAGTCGGCCATGTCCGTGCTGCCGCCGGTCTCGTTCGTGAGCGTGCCGCCGACGATCGTGGCGCGGTAGACGATGCGGAGCGCCTGCATGTCGAGGTCCCCGGTGAGGCGACGTGCTGCGTCGATGATCAGCGAGTCGACGCCGAGGATGTCGCCCACGACGACCTCGTAGCCCGTCTCCTCCCGGACCTCCCGGACACAGGCGGCCTCGGGAGCCTCGCCCGGCTCGAGCCCCCCCGCCCGGCATCGTCCAGCGGGGCACCCCTCCGCCGGTCCACCGCGACAGCAGGATCCGGTCACGGTCGTCGGTGACGACGGCGTACGCGCCCACACGGAGATCCACGGCGTCAGATCCGCCCCGCGGCGGAATATGGGCATCTCATACGCGCCGGTGGCGCAGCGCGGGGAGCCGGCTCCGCACGTCGTCGAGGACGGCCCGGTCGATGTCGGCGACCGCGACGCCCGCGCCGCCCGCGACCTCGGCCAGGATCTCACCCCACGGCGACACGATCATGCTGTGACCGAACGACGCGGTACCGGTCGCATGGGTCCCCACCTGCCCCGCGGCGAGCACGTAACACTGGTTCTCGACGGCGCGTGCGCGGATGAGGGTCCCCCAGTGCGCGGCACCGGTGGTCTCCGTGAAAGCTGCGGGAACGGTGAGTATCTCGGCGCCGTCGTCCACGAGACGGCGATAGAGCTCGGGGAAGCGGACGTCGTAACAGACGGAGAGGCCGGTCCTCCAACCCGCCACGTCCGTCGCCACCACTTCGGCACCCGGTGCCGTCACCGCCGACTCCCGGTACCGGAACCCGCCCACGTGGACATCGAACAGGTGGATCTTCCGGTAGAGCGCCCGCCGAATCCCATCCGGGTCGATCACGACGCTGGTGTTGTGCGTGGTGACACCACCCGGTGCGCGCTCCGAGACACTGCCGGCGATCAGCCATACCCCGAGTTCTCTCGCCCATGAGGCGGCCGCGGTGAGCGACGGACCGTCGAGATCCTCCGCCCCCGCCAGCTGACCGGCGTCCACATCGATCAGGTTCCATTTCTCGGGCAGGAGGACCATCTCGGCACCGAGGCGCGCGGCCTGCGTCACGAGGTCGGCCGCATCGGCGATGTTGCGGCCGACCTCGGGTCCCGAGGTCATCTGGCAGACGGCGGCGCGGACGGACGACATGCCCCGATCATGGCACGCCATCGGCGTCTGCCGGCCGGCGGCGCTACCATGGGACGGAACCACCGTCTGATCAGCGAAGGTGAATCCATGGCCGAGTCCGCCGTACTGACACGCATCGAAGAGGTCCTCGAGGAAATCCGTCCGGCGCTGCATTCCGACGGCGGCGACATCGAACTCGTCGATTTCGACGACGAGGGCTTCGTCCACGTGAACATGCTCGGCGCCTGCGGCGGATGCCCGATGTCGACGGCAACGCTCGTCCTGGGCGTCGAAGCGGCACTCCGGGAGCGCGTCCCCGAGGTCGAGGGCGTCATCCCGATCTAGGTGGGTGGTGCCACGGAGGTCGTGGCGCCTCCGTGTCACCACCCATCTGGGGCTCCCTCACCCTGCCGCGCGCCCCTTGGGGCCGCGGCGCCGTCGGATCATCCCGAAGTACCACTCATGTCGAGGATGAATCGGGGTGCCCGGATTTGAACCGGGGACCTCTCCGACCCGAACGGAGCGCGCTACCAAGCTGCGCCACACCCCGACGGCACCGATGCATCGTACCGATCCCGGCTGCGCCGCGCCACCGTCCCCGCCCGATCCGTCATCCCGCCGCATCCCGCGCTGTGCCCCGGCCACGCGACAGGGCGTGTCAGGACTGTTACCTTCGTTGAAGGCACACATCAGGGAGCCGGCTCGCGCACCAAAGGCGGGAAGGCCGGAAAAGCCCTGTAAGCACGCGGATTCCCGCCATGCGGGACCCTTCTTCACAGAAGCTTTGCCGTCGATCCGGGAGCCCTGTGGTTAACTACTCGTCTACGGTCCATTCGTCAGCTAATGACCGTACCGCCGTCCGCATGCAGAGTTCCTCGTCGACATCGAAGCCCCAGCCTTTCCCGCCGGGTGCCACGCGTCAGCGTCGCTGGCCGATCGAGATCGCCCTCTTCGCGGGGATGCTCCTCATCTATCAGGCGTCGCGTGCGCTCGTGGTCGGCGATGAGGCCGTCGCGCTCAAGAACGCGTTCGACGTCATCGACCTGGAGAAGATCTTCGGCCTGCACTTCGAGTCGAACATCCAGAACTGGATGCTCGACAACCTCCACCTGACGCAGGTGCTGAACCAGTTCTACATCTGGGCCCACCTTCCGGTCACGGCGCTTTTCTTCATCTGGCTCTATCGGAGGCGTCGCGCGGTCTACCCGTTCGTGCGCAACGCGTTCTTCGTCGCCAACATCCTGGCGCTCGCCGTCTTCGTCGCCTTCCCCGTGGCTCCGCCGCGGATGCTGAGCGGCGAGGGTTTCGTCGACACGCTGTCGCTCATCAGCGGCATCGACCTCCACCAGGGCAACCTCTCCGGCTGGTTCAATCCGTACGCCGCGGTGCCGTCCATGCACTTTGGGTACGCGCTCATGGTCGGCGTGGTGCTGGCACTGCTCACGCGCAGCCACATCGTCCGGGCGCTTGCGCTGACGTATCCCGCGTTGGTCTTCTTCACCATCGTGGGCACCGCGAACCACTACGTCGTCGATGCGCTGGCCGGAGGCCTGGTCCTGGCGGCGGCGTTCCTGCTCACCTGGTTCGCCACCCGCCGCGTATCGGCATGGCGGGACAGCAGCCGTGCGTCCGCCGAATCGGACGATGCGGACACGGCGCATGCCGATCCGGGTACTGAGGTCGTCGATTCCGCGGGATCGCGACATCAACCCACCTCGGCTCTTGAAGTCCCCCGAGCGAACGATCTAACATCCAGTCATGGATCGGACACCATCACACGCATCCCGATCGGACGCCGCTGACAGTCCGTCCCGCGCGATTCCCGGCCCGCCCGCTCACTGAGCAGGCGGGCCTTTTTCGTTCTGAACACCCGCGTACCCCAACGGAGGTTCTGGCAATGGCGATCCACCTGACTCCCGACGAGTTGTCTGACGCATTGGGACTCAAGAGCAAAGACGTGATCCGTATGTGCCAGGAGGAGTCGGTGCCGATTCTCCACGGGCGAATCGACAAGACGCTGTTCTTCCAGACGATGCAGGCGACGGGCCACCGCATGCCCGACGACGCCGACCTTCTTCTCGATCTGCACTAGGTCTGAAGGTCATCCCGCACCCCCGACGCCTGCGCGCGGCTCCCGAGCGAGTCCCTTCCGGGAGCCGCCGCGTGCTGTCCGAAACGGCTCGCCGCACCGGTAGCCGGGCAGCCGCGACGGCGTGCTAGCGTCACATCCCGTGCCCCGTCCCATTTCCTCGTACACACGGCCCCGCGCGCTTCTGGTGGGCGCGCTCCTCGTCGGCCTCATCCATGCCGGCACCGCGAACGCCTCCGAAGTGCAGGTCCGTCAGGCCCTGTCGTCGTGGACCTCGAAGAACCCCAACACGAGTGCGCTCATCTGGCGGCTCGACGCGACCGGGCACCGCGAGGTGGCCTCATACAAGGCGGCCATTCCCCGACGCCCCGCATCGACCATGAAGGTCGTGACCGCGGCGGCGGCTCTGCAGGCGTTCGGGCCCGACTACCGCTTCGAGACGCACCTCTACATGGGCGCGACCGCCACCTACTCCGGTCCCGTCCTTCGGACACCGCTCTACCTGAAGGGCTACGGCGACCCCACGCTTTCGACCGTCGCGTTCAACCGCCGCCACCTGAAGCGCACGGGCGGTCAGATCAGCGCGATGGTCGCACCACTTCGCCGGAACGGAATCACCCGCATCCACGGCCCGGTCGTGGTCGACGAGACGTACTTCGACACGCGTCGCAAGGTCGCGAGCTGGCCCGGGCGCTACTACGGAGAGTGCCAGCCGCTCTCCGCGCTCAGCGTCAATCAGAGCTACCTGGGTGACAGCCGGGGCAGATACGCGGCCCGGCCGCAGCTGACCGCGGGAGCGAGGCTTCGCGACACGATGCGGGCCATGAACGTGACCCACACGGGCGGCGTTCAGGTGGGACGCACCCCGCCGAAGGCGCGCCTCGTGGGGGTGGCGAAGTCGCCGCCGCTCAGGACCGTGACCCGCCTCATGCTTCCGCCGAGCGACAACTTCGTCGCCGAGATGCTCACCAAGAACATCGGCGCGGCCACCGCGAACGCGGGCACCACGGCCGCAGGCACCCGCGCGACGGCCAACCTGCTCGGACGGTACCTGTCGCCCACCGATCGCCTCGTCGACGGATCGGGACTCGATCGGGGCAACCGCCTCTCGGCCAACTCGCTCGTCAAGCTCCTCGCCGCAGCGAACTCCGACCCCACCTGGGGACGTGCGCTCGTCACGTCTCTCCCGCGCGGCAACGAGGGGACCCTACGCAACCGGTTCCCCGCCCTCGGCAGCCGACTTCGTGCCAAGACGGGGTTCATCAACGGAACCTCGGGTCTCACGGGCATCGTGGTCTCGAAGAACGGCCAGCGCTACGCGTTCGCCCTCCTCATGAACGACAGCTCGATCGGGGGTGCCCGCGCCACGCAGGAACGCCTGGTGAGGATGCTCGCCGCGGGCACGGCCGACGTGCCCGGCAACGTGCCGCCGCCTCCGAAGGCCGACCCGCCGCCCACGAAGCCGACCCCGGCTCCCACGCCGGCGGGCGCCTCCCGCTGACCCCGGCGTTCGGGCGCCTCCCAGGATCGGCGTCGCGATGCTCGTCCTTCTGCTCGCGGCCCTCGTCGGCGGACCTGTCGGCCTGGCGGCCGGCCGGCAACAGCCCGCCCGGCGCGGCCTGATCCCCCGGATCGGCGCTGTCCTGGCGGTGGCGCTCATCTGAGTCTGGGTGCGGGGCCTCGGGCGCCGGGACGCGTACTACGCACCGTCGGAACGCCGGCACCGGGACGCGAACCCTCCTTGCGTCCGTTCGCGGTGATCGCGATGGTGACGGCGATCGCCGTGACCGCCCTCCTGGCCGTGGCCGCGCGGCGGTGGAGAGCGGAGGCCGAGACGGCCACCCCGGTCGTCGTCATGGCCGGGCTGTTGGGGATGCCGGTCGTCGCGATCGCGCTCTTCATCGCGGGCGCCGCGATCGGAGCGCACTGGTCACGCCGCATGGAAGCCCGGTTCTGGCCCGAGCTTCCCGTGCAGGCCGCAGGACCGTGCGGAACACGCGGCTTGCAGGTCATTCTTCTCGTCTATCGGCAACCCGCGACACACCGATGCCGACATCACCCACCGGTACTCTCACCCTCACGTTGAGGATGAGGATACGCTCAGGGCCCTTCCGGAACCGGTTCCTCCTTGGCCAGGATGGCCAGGAACCGGGACTCATCGATCACCGGCACCCCCGCCCTCTCGGCCTTCGCGACCTTGCTGCCCGGATCGCGCCCCACCACCACGAAGGCCGTCTTCGTGCTGACGGAGTCCGTGGGCTTGCCGCCCGCCGCGGCGATGGCCCGCTTGGTCTCGTCACGCGTCATCGCGTCGAGGCCGCCCGTGACGACGACGCTGAGCCCGGTGAGGGCGCCGTCCGTGGGGGCCTCCACGACCTCCATCGCGGTTGTGAGCCCGTACTCACGAAGTCGGATCAGCGTGTCGCGGTTCTCCTCGACCGCCAGGTATTCGGCGATCGCACCGGCGACGACCGGACCGACCCCCTCCGCCGTGGCGAAGACCTCGGTGTCCGCTCCGAGGAGCACGTCGAGCGACGGCGCCACCTGCGCCACGGCCTGGGCGGTGATGCCACCCACGTGGCGGATGCCGAGCCCGGTCAGAAGACGCGGCCACTCGCGCCGCTTTGAGTCCTCGATCGCGTTCACCAGATTGGTGGCGGCGATCTGACCGAAACCCTCCAGACCGGACAGATCCCCCACGGTCAGCGTGTAGATGTCGGCGATCTGCTCGATGAGACCGGCGCCGTACAGGCGCTCCACCGTCTTCTCGCCCATCCCCTCGATGTCCATGGCCCCGCGCGAGGCGAAGTGGATCATCGACTGGACGGCCTGGGCCGGGCAGGAACGGTTGGGGCAGCGGATGACGACCTCGCCCTCCACGGAGGCCAGCGGCGTGTCGCAGGCGGGGCACCGTTCGGGCATCGCGAAGGGGCGCTCGGACCCGTCGCGATTCTGGACCAGCGGAGCGACCACCTGGGGAATGACGTCCCCGGCCCGCTGCACGATCACGGTGTCGCCGATGCGCAGGTCCTTGCGCTCGATGTCCTCGTGGTTGTGGAGGGTGGCGTGCCGCACGGTGACGCCGCTCACCGCCACCGGCGCCAGCACCGCGAACGGCACGATGGCTCCCGTACGACCGACGTTGACCTGGATGTCCTCCAGGACGGTCGTGGCCGTGGTGGGGGCGAACTTGTACGCGACGGCCCACCGCGGAGCGCGACCGACCGACCCCAGGCGGCGCTGGAGATCGAACGAGTCCACCTTGACCACGGCCCCGTCGATGTCGTAGTCGATCGAACCGCGCCGCTCCTCCCACCGGGCGCATGCATCGGCAGCGGCGTCGATTCCGCTGACGGTGGTGATCGCGTCGTTGACGGGGTACCCGGTCCGCCGCAGCCAGTCCAGGCACTCGGACTGCGTCGCGACGTCAAGCCCGTCCCGGTACCCGACGGAGTAGCAGAACATCGCGAGTGGTCGTTCCGCCGTGACGGCTGGATCCTGCTGGCGGAGGCTGCCGGCGGCGGCGTTCCGGGGGTTCGCGAACGTGGGCAGCCCCGCGGCGGCTCGCGATGCGTTGAACTCGGCGAACGCGGCGAGGGGCAGGTACACCTCCCCTCGAACCTCGACCACCGCGGGAGGAACCTCCCCCGAAGCAAGCGCCATCTCATGCGGGAGGCCGACGATGGTACGCACGTTGGCGGTCACGTCCTCACCCACGACCCCGTCACCGCGTGTTGCGGCGGCGACGAGCACCCCGTCCTCGTAGGTGAGCGAGATGGCGAGACCGTCGATCTTGGGTTCGACGACGAGAGCCGGGGGTTCGTCCGCCCGTCCCTCCGCCGCCAGCACGTTCAGCGCACGCCGATACCAGGCATCCAGTTCCTCCCCACCGCGTGCGTTGGCCAGCGACAGCATCGACTCGCGGTGCCGGATCTCCGTGAAGCCCGCCGCGGGACGTGCTCCCACCGTCTGCGTGGGCGAGTCGGCCTCCCCGATCTCCGGGTGCTCGGTCTCGAGCGCGTCGAGCTCGCGTACCCAGTCGTCGTAGACCGAATCGTCGACGTCGGGCGCATCGCGCACGTAGTAGGCCTCCGCGGCCTCCCGGATCAGCCGGCGCAGCTCGTCGGCGCGTGCACGGGGATCGGTCATCCGAGGAGAACGTCCCGCAGCTGGGGGATGGTGTCGACGACGACGTCCGCGCCCTCCGCCTCCAATGCATCACGGGGGAAGAAGCCCCATGTCACGCCGATCGCCGTGATGCCGGCGGCCCGAGCGGCACGGATGTCGAACGGCGCGTCGCCCACGTAGCAGTGTGACGCGGGGGTTCCGCCGCCGAACCGCTCGATGGCGACGAGAAGCGGTGCGGGGTCGGGCTTGTGCACGTCGGAGTCCTCGGCGTCGACCACCACCTCGAACCGGTCGCGCACCGGCACCACCTCGAACGAACGCCGGACGGTGGGACGGTTCTTCGATGTGACGATCCCCAGCCTCCGGCCCACGGCGCGAAGGTCGGCCAGGAGGTCGTCCATCCCCTCGTACGGCGTGAGGAGCTCGTCGTGCATGCGGAGATTCCACTCCCGGAACTCGCGCACCAGATCATCGACGTCATCCGGTGAGAAGGCATGCATCTGATCGACGAGCGGGCGGCCCACGTTGGCCAGAAGCGCGGCGTCCGGAATCTCGTGGCCCAGGACCGTCCGGACGGCGTGACGGTGTGACTCGCGGATGAGGCGCACGGAGTCGATGACCGTCCCGTCCAGATCGAACAGGATCGGGTCGAAGGCGCCCCGCCGCATCAGCGGAGCTCCTCGCGGACGATGTCGACCAGCCCTCCCAGGTCCTGCGCATCGAACGCCTCCATCGAGGCGAACTCCGTCCAGTCACGGACGATGGGCGTCACCGAGATGAAGCCGCTCTCGACCGCGGTGAAGTCGGTGCCGTCCTCGGGATGATGCGCGGGGTCGTCACCGTAGATCACGTAGCGCCGCCGGGTCTCGTCACCGTCGTCGACAAGCTGGAGCGAGTCGTAGTAGATGCGCCGTCCGAGCCGCGCCACACGGACACCCGCGATCGCGCCCGGTGGCAGACCGGGGATGTTGACGCTCACCAGCCGGCGTGGCGGGAAGGCCTCGTCGGTGATGATCGCGACCAGCTCCGCGGTGAACCGCGCACCGAAGGCGAACTCGTACGTCGAGCCGCCGTTGTGCCAGTGGCCGCCGTCGAGGGCCCCCTGCGAGACGGCCAGCGCCGGGAGACCGAGCAGCATCCCCTCGTACGCCGCGGCCACGGTGCCGGAGTACGTGACGTCGTCTCCCAGGTTGTAGCCCTGGTTGATGCCGCTCACGACGACGTCGGGGGTCATCCCGTCGACGAGGCCCACGGCCGCGAAGCGCACGCAGTCCACAGGTGTGCCGTCGACCGCGTATCCGATGCTGCCGTCCGCCAGCACGCGCTCGTCCACGTGCAGGGGGCGGGCGATGGTGATGCCGCGGCCGATGGCACTGCGGTTGGCCTGTGGCGCGATGACCATGACGTCGCCGAGCGGATCCAGCGCCGTCTTGAGGGCGAGGAGACCCGGTGAGTCGATGCCATCGTCGTTCGTGACGAGGATCTGCATGCCGCCACCGAGTATGGCAGCGACGTGTGACGCACCCACAGACCCTCAGGCAGCCGGCTTCGCGGTCTCGCGGCGTGGTGCGCCCCCCGACGGCGCGGGGTGCGCAGGCCGTCCGCGCACCGCAGGCCCTCAGACGTCGGGCAGATCCATCCCGTCGCGCACGAACATCCACCACCGGTAGAAGGTGTCGCGCTGGTCCGAGACGACCGCCACCGGCGTGGCGGGATCGGCCGGGTCCCACTCGAACGCCTGACGTGCCAGGCGCATGGCATCGATCTCGGGGCGTCCCCACCGGCGAAGCGCGCGCTCCACCCCGTCGGGGGCGGAGTCACCACCACCGGAGAACCGCGCGCCGCATCCCTCACACCGCCCCTCGTCCGGCGGCTCCGAGCCGTCGACGATGACGCCGCCGCAGAAGGGGCAGTCCAGGCGGATCATCATCGGAGGATCGCTACCAAACCGCCGGGATGATCACCGCGAGCGCCGCGATGACGACCGAACCGACCGCGGCGAACGGCACGCCCCGCGACCCGAGAAGACGCCAACCGGCGAGGTAGGCCAGAAATCCGGTGATCCCGGCGAGGACGATCAGCGCGCCCTGCCCCCATGCGACCAGGTCACGTGAGAGGGCGACGCCGCCGAGGACCGCCGTGAGGATCGACGCCGTTCCGATCGACTCGACGGCGTCGCCGTGTCCTCGCCGGATCTCGGTCGTCTCGAACGCGAGCCACAGGCCCACGAGGAGGTACCAGACCGCGATGACGATGACGGTGGCAGAACCCTCGTCGCCGCCGAGCCAATCGATGGCGAGGATCGTGCCCATGACCAGGGTGCCCAGTGCGAGCAGGCCGACGGCGGGCCACAGGATGTCGAGTGACCACCGCTGACGACCGTCCAGGCGGGCGGGCGGAGGAATCTCGTTCATGTGATCGGCCTGGAAACGCGCCCCGGTGCCGAAGCGCCGCCAGATCACGAGCGCGGCGGCGAAGATGACCAGCCCCACCCCGATTCCGATGACGAGCGAGATCGTCGCGGCGCCGCGGGGGCTCCGTCCGCCGAAGCGGTAGACGTTGTAGACGATCAGCCACCCGACGATCAGCGACGAGACGAGCCACGACACCTGACGGGAGAACGGAAGCGACGCCCGTTGCGCCGACGGAGGAGGACCGGTGTCGGTCAGTCGGTTGCTGCCCATATGGCCCCTATCCTGCCACGTCGCCGACCGGCGCCCCGATGACATGCGCCAGACGTCGCACGGCCCGTCCCCGGTGTGAGATGGCGGCCTTCTCGGACGACGACATCTCGGCCATGGTCCGGCCATGCGCGTCGTCGAGCGGCTGGAACACCGGGTCATAGCCGAATCCCGCGTCACCGCGCGGTTCCCGGGTGATCCATCCCGGGCAGGCCCCCTCCGCCACCAGCATCGTGCCGTCACCGGCCAGGGCGACGAGCACCGTCGCGAAGCACGCCGCGCGATCGTCGCGGCCGTCCATCTCCCGGACGAGGAGGCGACAGTTGTCCTCGTATGTCGCGTCGGGCCCCGCGTAGCGGGAGGAGTACACGCCGGGACGCCCGCCGAGTGCGTGGACGAAGAGACCCGAGTCGTCGGCCACGACGATCTCATCGTCGGCGGCCATGCCGCGGAGCTCCGCCGCCTTGAGCCAGGCGTTCTGCAGGAGGGTGGTGCCCGTCTCGTCGACGTCGAAACCCGCCGGCGCCGGACGCACGTCCACACCGCCGAGGATCTCGGAGATCTCGCGGACCTTGTCGCGGTTCCCCGTCGCGAGCGCGACCCTCACGAGGAGACCGCGACCGCCGCCTGCACCTGGAGCCCGCGGAGCTCCTCGATGCCGGGTACCGCCAGATCGAGCATGGTGGTGAGCTCGTCACGGGTGAACGTCTGCCCCTCGGCTGTGGCCTGCACCTCGACGATGCGCCCGGATCCCGTCATGACGACGTTCATGTCCACGTCGGCGGCCGAATCCTCCACGTAGCAGAGGTCGAGCAGCGGGATGTCGTCGACGATGCCCACGCTGACGGCGGCGACGGAGTCCGTGAGCGGCAGTTCGGTCAGGACCCCGTCACGCACGAGCCCGCGCAGTGCGAGCTCGAGCGCCACGTATCCACCGGTGATGCCGGCACAGCGCGTGCCGCCGTCCGCCTGGATCACGTCACAGTCGACCCACACCATGCGCTCACCGAGTGCCTCCAGATCGGTCACGGCGCGCAGCGACCTGCCGATGAGCCGTTGGATCTCCTGGGTGCGGCCGTCCACCTTGCCGCGCGACGACTCGCGCTGCCGGCGCTCGCCGGTCGAGCCCGGGAGCATGCCGTACTCGGCGCTGACCCACCCCCGCCTCTTGCCGCGCAGCCAGGGCGGAACCGACTCCTGGACCATGGCGGTGCAGATGACGCGGGTGCCGCCCACGCTGATGAGCACGCTGCCGTGCGCGGATTCGATGAAACCGGGCTGGATGGTGGCGGGCCGGGCCTGTTCTGGGGTACGTCCGTCTGAGCGCATGGACGGCACAATAGCCCCGGTGAACGGATGGCCCGCCCCGTCCGGGGGCCGCCGCATTCACCGCGATGCGGGGTAGTGTGCGCACATGAGTTCGACACTGGATCTGGCCCGGCTCCTGGCGGAGGCCGAGCACGCCGTCGTCCTGACCGGCGCCGGTATCTCCACCGAGAGCGGGATCCCGGACTTCCGGTCGCCGGGAGGCATCTGGGAGAAGCACGACCCGATGGTCGTCGGGTCGCTGGACATGTTCATCCGCGACCCGTCGAAGTTCTGGGAGTTCCATCGTCCCCGCTTCGCGGCCGTGGCCGAGGTCGAGCCCAATCCGGCGCACCACGCGGTCGCCGAGCTGGAGCGGCGGGGCATCGTGAAGGCCGTGATCACCCAGAACATCGACGGTCTCCACCGCCGTGCGGGAACCACCGACCCGATCGAGATCCACGGATCGCTGTCGGGAGGTCGCTGCCTGCGCTGCGAGCATGTCGTCTCAACGGACGAACTGCTGGCCCTCGCGGACGACACGCCGGACGGCGTGCCCCGATGCCACTGCGGCTTCCAGCTCAAGAGCAACGTGGTCCTGTTCGGCGAACTGCTGCCCGCGCGCGCCATGGAGGCCGCCCTGGAGCAGGCACAGATGGCCGACCTCATCCTCGTGATCGGATCGAGTCTCACCGTGGCCCCGGTGAGCGACCTGCCCGCCCTCGTCAAGGGCGGCGGCGGCAAGGTGGCCATCCTCACCCAGGGCGAGACCCCGTACGACCATCGCGCGGACGTGCGCCTTCACACCTGGGCCACGCTGACGATGATCGAGGTCCTGGACCATCTCGACGCCCTGGCGGACGGCACCGCCACGTGAACGACCGTCCCGCCCCCTCGGACGCGACGGATCCCGAGACACCCGGCCCCTCACTCCTCGTCACGCTCACCGGCCCCGACCAGCCGGGGATCTCGACGGCGGTGTTCGCCGCACTGCGGGGCGGCGACGTGCGGGTCCTCGACGTCGAACAGGCGGTCATCCGCGGGCACCTCAACCTGGCGATCCTCCTCGGCCTGAGCGACGCGGAGGACGACACCGCGATCGCCGACCGCGTGGGCGCCATCGCCGACAGGTTCGGGCTGACCGCCGAGTACCTGAAGGGCCTGGGCGGCCATGAGGAGCGACGAACGGGTCGCATGATCGTGACGGTCCTCGGCCGACCGCTTCGCGCCAACCATCTGGCGGCCGTCACGCAGCGGCTCTGGGAGCATCGCGCCAACATCGACGGCATCCGGCGGCTCTCACACACCCCCGTCACAACGCTCGAGCTGTCCGTCTCGGGAGCGCGCGGTGACGAGCTTCGCCGGGAGCTCGCGGCCGTGTCGGTGGAGCACGGCATCGACATCGCCGTCTCCCCCGCCGGGCTGGCGCGACGCGGCCGCCGGCTGGTGGTGATGGACGTCGACTCCACGCTGATCACCGGCGAGGTCATCGAGATGCTCGCCGAGCACGCGGGACGTGGCGCCGAGGTGCGGGAGATCACCGAGTGCGCGATGCGGGGCGACCTGGACTTCGCCGACAGCCTCCGGCGGCGCGTGGCCGCCCTGGAGGGGCTTCCCGTCGCGATCCTCGAGGCCGTGCGCGCGGAGGTCCGGCTGACGCCCGGCGCGGCCACTCTCTGCCGCACGCTGCGGGAACTGGGCTTCTCGATCGCCCTGGTCTCGGGCGGGTTCGCCGAGGTCGTCGAGCCGCTGGGACGCGAGGTGGGTGCCACCTACGTGCGGGCGAATCACCTCGAGACGCGAGGCGACCGCCTCACGGGTGGTCTCACCGGACCGATCGTCGACCGCGCGGGCAAGGCGGCGGCACTGCGGGAGTTCGCGGAACGCGAGCGGCTGCCGCTCTCGCGGACGGTGGCCATCGGCGACGGGGCGAACGACCTCGAGATGCTCGCCACCGCGGGGCTCGGGATCGCGTTCAACGCGAAGCCGGTGGTGCAGGCGCAGGCGCACACCTCCGTGAACGTGCCCTACCTCGATTCGGTCCTCTATCTGCTCGGCATCAACGCCGACGACGTGCACGAGGCCGCGGCCGGCGACCGACGGTGAGGGCGTCGGACCGACCGGCTCGTGGTGATCGTGCGGCGTGGCGAAGCGCGGTACCCGAACGACGCGATGTCGTGCCAGGTGCCCGGCAGCCGACACGACACGCCCGGAATCCACCCCTCGGAAAGCCTCCAAGAGCAGGCACTTCAATGCTTGTGCACTCTGCCACTCTCCTGTTGGGCGCCTGGCACCAGAGATGACACGGCGCGACACGGCCCCGGCCACCTCACCCTGCGAAGGCGACCCTTTCGTGCCACCTCCGCGAGCGTCTCTCGGCTACCCTGCCTCACCGTGAGTACCGAACAGCCGCGAAGCGTCGCGATCATCCAGACCGGTGGGACCATCGGGAGCCGTCCCGACGGAGCCGGTGAGCTGCGCCCGGACTCCGGGTTCATCGTCGACCGCATCACGGATCTCGCACCCCTCGAGACCCGCGTCCTGCAACCGTTCACGCTTCCCAGCCCGCACATCACGCCGCGCCACATGCACATCCTGCGCGACTGCGTCCACGAGATCCATCGCGACGTGGACGGAATCGTGATCACGCACGGGACGGACACCCTCGAGGAGACGGCCTTCTATCTCCACCTCACCGTCACGAGCGACGTGCCGGTGGTGCTCACCGGAAGCATGCGACACGTGGGTGAGCCCAGCTGGGACGGCCCGTTCAACATCTGGGCGGCCGCACACACGGCCGCGCACCCCTTCTCGGCGAACCGCGGTGTCATGGTCGTCTTCGGCGGCGACATCTTCGACGCCCGGACGGTCACCAAGGTGCACACCACGGCACTCGAGGCGTTCAGCGGTTACCCCGGACCGATCGGCCGCATCGACACCGTGGACGGGCACCCGTCACTCCGGTACTTCGCGCAACCCGAACGGCGCCGCCCCGTCGACCCCACGGGACCCAGTGCCCGCGTCGAGATCCTGACGGCCTACGCCGGATGGACCGGCGAGGGGCTCATCGGTGCCCTGCGTCGCGCCGACGGGGTCGTCATCGCGGCACTCGGATCCGGCAATCTCCCGGCCGAGCTTGTCGGCATCATCGCGGCGACCGACAAACCGGTCGTCATCGCGACGCGAACGGACATCGGCCCCATCCTCCCCGTCTACGGATATGAGGGCGGCGGCAAGACCCTGGAGCGGGCGGGAGCCATCCCCGCGTCGTTCCTGAACGCGTTCAAGGCACGTATCAAGCTCATCGTGCTCCTGTCGATGGGCTACGACCGCGACCGCATCGACGCATCCTTCCGCGCGCACGGGACGGCGTCGGTGGCATAGGGGCCAGGGCCCCGGCGGATCAGGGCTGACCGGGCTCCTCGGGAACCACCTGCTCCACCACGCCCATCGGCATCTGGAGAAACCGGCTGCCGACCGCGCGGAACGAGGCGACGTCACCGCTGCACGCGAACCGGTAGCTCCCCTCACCGCCCACGCGGCGCAGCAGGTTGCGCCGCGCAAGCGACTCGTTCACGTCGCGCGCCAGCTCCTCACCCGCCTTGACGATGGACACCCCGGGCAGCCGGCGGCGAAGGATCTTCTCGACCATGGGGTAGTGCGTGCAGCCGAGAATGACCGTGTCGACCTCCGCCGCCCGCAGGGGGTCGGTGTACTCGCGGATCATCTGCACCATGTCGTCGCCCCACTCGGTGCCGGCCTGGATCGCGGGCGCCAGACGCGGACACGCGACGCTCGTGACCGTGACGCCGGCGTCGTTGGCATGGATCATCCGCTCGTAGCTTCCGCTGGCCACCGTGGCCTCGGTGGCGAGGAGCCCGACACGGCGTGCACGGGTGGTCTGTGCGGCCGCCCGCGACTCGGGTCCCATGACGCCCATGACCGGCACATCGAGGGTGGTCTGAAGGTGCTCCAGAGCAGCCGCCGTCGCGGTGTTGCACGCCACGACGATCAGCTTGACCCCCTGATCGATCAGCCACCGCGAGATGGCGAGCGCCCGCGCTCTCAGATCCTCGGTGCTCTTCTCCCCGTAGGGGAAGTAGGCCGTGTCGCCGTAGTAGACGAAGTCCTCGGACGGAAGCGCCACCAGGCACTCCTCGAGCACCGTCAGCCCACCCACTCCCGAGTCGAAGACCCCGATCGGTCGATCCGCGTCCGACAGCGTTCAGTCCTCGCGAGGCAGGAGCGCGCGATACGCGCCCCGGTAGTAGAGGACGGGCTCTCCGGCCGTGACGTCCACCTGCTCGACGCGACCCACCAGGATCGTGTGATCTCCTCCGTCGAGGGCATCGTGCCGCACACAGCAGAGTCGCGTGATCCCGGCATGCAGGAGCGGGGCGCCGTGCCGGCCGACCTCCCATTCGAGCCCGTCGAACCGGTCACCGGGGCTCGCGAAACGCGTGGAGATGTCGGCGTCGTCCTCACCCAGGATGTGGACGGCGAAACCGGGCGCGGCCACCAGCGCATCGTGCGCGTAGGCGCGCCGGGCCAGGGCCACCGTGACGAGAGGCGGATCGAGTGAGAGCGACGAGAACGCCGAGACCGTCATGCCCTCCGGGCCGGCCGCCGTCACGACGGTCACCCCGCTCGCCCAATGGGAGAGCGCGGCCCGAAAATCGTCGGGAGTGACGTCGTGCGTATCCGCCATGCGAAGCATGCTAAAGGTTCCGGCCAGGACACTCGCCATCCGTTCGCGAGCGCCGTGGCCACGACCTCGTGGCCCTGCGACCGGAGTTCCACGACCCGCAGCCGAACGCCGTGCCCTCCCGGCGGTCCGTCAGAGCGCGTCCTCCGATGGACGTTCCGGCCAGGATCGCTCGGCGCACCGAGGGGTGTGAAACGGGCTCAGGTGAGAGGATGCCCGCCATGACCCAGACTATGCATCCACGATTGACCGAGGTTCTCACCACGGTCAACCGCCGTTATCGCAACGAGCCGGAGTTCATCCAGGCCGTGAACGAGGTCCTCGAGACCCTCACCCCCGTGCTCGAGGAGCACCCCGAGTACACCGAGGCGGGACTCCTCGAACGCATGATGGAGCCCGAGCGCCTCGTCAGCTTCCGCGTCCCCTGGACCGACGACACCGGGCGCGTGCACGTGAACCGCGGTTTCCGCATCGGCTTCAACGGCGCCCTCGGCCCGTACAAGGGCGGACTTCGGTTCCACCCGACCGTCTATCCGGGGATCATCCGCTTCCTCGGCTTCGAGCAGACGTTCAAGAACGCGCTCACCGGTCAGGCGATCGGCGGGGGCAAGGGCGGTGCGGACTTCGATCCTCGTGGAAAGAGCGAGACCGAGGTCATGCGGTTCTGTCAGTCGTTCATCACGGAGCTGTCGCACCACATCGGCGACCAGACCGACATCCCCGCCGGAGACATCGGTGTCGGCGAGCGGGAGGTCGGCTACATGTTCGGCCACTACCGGCGGCTCACGCAGCGGCACGAGTGGGGTGTGCTCACCGGAAAGCCGCTCATCTCCGGTGGACTCCGCCTGCGGACCGAGGCGACCGGCTACGGCCTCATCACGTTCGTCCAGGAGATGCTCGCCGCACTGGGCGAGACCTTCTACGGACGCAGCGTGGTCGTCTCCGGTTCCGGGAACGTCGCCATCTACGCGGCCGAGAAGGCACAGGAGCTCGGGGCCCGCGTCATCGGGTGCTCCGACTCCGGCGGCTACGTCCTGGATGAGGACGGCCTCGACGTGGACCTGCTGCGTGTGGTGAAGACCGACGAGCGTCTGCGTCTCACGGAGTACGCGAGCCGGCGGGGTTCGTCCGCCACCTTCGTCGCCGACCGCCCGATCTGGGAGATCCCCTGCGAGATCGCCCTCCCCTGCGCCACCGAGAACGAACTCAACGGTGATCACGCGAAGATGCTGATCGCCAACGGGTGCCAGGTCGTGGCCGAGGGGGCCAACATGCCCTCCACGCCCGAGGCCATCAGCGCGTTCCTGGAGGCCGGGGTGCGGTTCGCACCCGGCAAGGCGGCCAACGCCGGTGGCGTCGCCACCTCGTCGCTCGAGATGCAGCAGAACGCCACTCTCGACGACTGGACGCGTGAGCGGACCGACGAGGCCCTCACGTCGATCATGCGGTCGATCCACACCCGCTGCGTCACGGCGGCCAATCACTTCGGCCAGGAGGGCAACTACGTGGCCGGCGCGAACATGGCCGGTTTCATGCGCGTCGCCGACGCCATGCTCGCCCTGGGGTACTGATCCCCACGGCCTCCGCACGAGGCCCGGTGATCATGCGGTGCACGTTCCTGAGGGCGTGCACCGCGGCGACGAGAATCGAGGAACGATGAGCCATCCGACAGCCGTCACGGTCGAGGATTTCACGCAGCGCCTCGCCGACGTGCGGGAGCGGATCGCGGCGGCGGCCGAGCGCGCCGGACGATCCGCATCGGACGTGCGGCTCCTTCCCGTCAGCAAGACCGTTCCCGAGGAGCGCATCCGCCTGGCCGTTCAGGCCGGGTGCCGTGAGCTCGGCGAGAACACGGTCCAGGAGGCCGACCGTAAGCGGCGTGCGCTCGCCGACCTCGACATCTCGTGGTCGATCATCGGACATCTTCAGACGAACAAGGCGCGCGTCGTCGCGGCCTTCGCAACCGAGTTCCAGGCACTCGACTCGGTGCGCGTGGCCGAGGCGCTCGATCGTCGCCTGCAGGCCGCGGGACGCAGCCTCGATGTCTATGTCCAGGTGAACACCTCGGCGGAGGACTCCAAGTTCGGAATGGCGCCCGAGGATGTCCCCGCCTTCCTCCGGACCCTGAGGAGCTATGAGACCCTGCGGCCGCAGGGCCTCATGACCCTGGCCCTGTTCACCACCGAGATCGAGCGCGTGCGCGAGTGCTTCCGCATGCTGCGGACGCTGCGCGACCGGGCCCGCGACACCGACCTCGACGGGATCGGCCCCGGCGGGCTCTCGATGGGCATGTCCGGTGACTTCGAGGTGGCCGTGGAGGAGGGGGCCACCGTCGTCCGCATCGGCCAGGCCATCTTCGGCGCCCGCCCGATACCCGACAGCCACTACTGGCCCGGCGCGCCGGAGACGACGCCCCACGACTGAACGGGCACCGGAGAGCCGCGAACCCCCACTGCGCCCGGCCGTCGTCACCGGCACCCCCGAATCGTCGGCCGGATGCGCTCGTGACCACTCCCGTCGCCCGGTGGACGTAGTCTGCGCGGGCGTGCTTCCCGACCTCGTCGCCACCCGATACGTCACGCCCCTGCGCGAGGGAGGATCGTTGCCGGCCATCGTCGAGACCAGTGACGACGGCACCTACGTGCTCAAGTTCCGGGGTGCGGCACAGGGCCTTCGTGTGCTGGTTGCCGAGGTCATCGTGGCCGACCTCGCGCGTGCGCTCGGCATCCGGGTACCCGACCTCGCCGTGATCGAGCTTCGCCGTGAGATCGCCCGGTACGAGGCCGACCAGGAGGTGCAGGACCTTCTCACCGCGTCGCTGGGATCGAACCTCGGTGTGGACTTCCTTCCCGGCGCGCTGGGCTACGACGGCTCCCAGCCGCCGGATCGCGACACAGCCGAGCGCATCGTCTGGCTGGACGCGCTCACCGCCAACGTGGACCGCACCTGGCGTAATCCGAACCTGCTCGTCTGGCACGGGGAGACCTGGGCGATCGACCACGGCGCCGCGCTCTACCAGCACCACTCCTGGGAGAGCACGGCGCCGGATCCGGAGCGCTTCGCCCATACGCGGTTCGATCTCTCGGCCCACGTGCTTCACGGGATTGCACCCGCGGTCCGGCCGCGCCACGAGGAGTTCGCCGCCGTCGTCACCCCGGCCCTGCGCGCCGCCGTGGACGCGGTTCCGGACGAGTGGCTGGCCACCACTCCGGATCTTCCCGACGCCACCGCCAACCGGGATGCCTACCTTGCTCTCCTGACCGCCCGGCTCACGAACCCCGATGCGTGGATCGGAGGGGACGCGTGAAGGGATACCAGTACACGGTGCTGCGCCTGGTGCCGCACGTCGATCGCGGCGAGTGCGTCAACGTCGGCGTGGTCCTGTACTGCCAGGACGCGGCCTTCCTGGACGCGTCATGTCATATCGATGAGAACCGTCTGAGAGCGCTCGCGCCGGGCGCCGACATCCCCGGCGTACGCGCGATGCTGGACCGCGTGCGCGACCTGTGCCGCGGCGACCTGCCCGACATCCCCGACGAGATCCGCACACGAGGACAGCGCTTCGGCTGGATCCTGGCCCCGCGCTCGACGATCATCCAGCCGGGCCCCGTACACGGCGGCCTGTGTGAGGACCCGGCCGGCGAGCTGCAACGACTCTTCTCCCGCCTGGTGCTCCCCCGGTCCTGACGGTCGCCGCCTGCGAGTCGCAGCGCGTCCCGTCCGAGATGGGTCAGGCCCTCCCTACCGCCCCATCCCGATGAGGGGAAGCCGGAAGCTGTGCGGATCGGCCGCCTCCCATGCCGCCGCCCACTCACGCGGAGCCTCCTCCAGGAGCTCGCCGGGCCGCAGCCACTCGTAGAGCTCCTCGTACGATCGTTCTTCCAGAAGGCTGATGTTCTGACGCAGCTGCCAGGGGCGCAGTTCGGCCGGGCTGTTGACGCCCATGGCGGCCATCAGGAGACCCACCTCCCGCATCGTCGCCTCGTGGTAGGTGCGGACGCGTTCGGCCTTCGAGGGGACATCCAGCGCACGTGCGCGTCGCGGATCCTGCGTGGTCACGCCCACCGGGCACTTCCCCGTGTGGCACTTCTGGGCCTGGATGCACCCGATCGCCATCATCATCGCCCGCGCCGAGTTCGTGAAGTCGGCCCCCTGGATGAGGCGCTTCACAACGTCGCTCGCACGCGCGATCTTGCCGCTGGCACCCACCCGGATGTGATCGCGCAGGCCGGTGCCCACCAGCGCGTTGTGCACGGTCATGAGCCCCTGGGTGAGCGGCATCCCGACGTTGTCCTCGAACTCCAGGGGTGCCGCACCGGTGCCGCCCTCCGACCCGTCGACCGTGATGAAGTCCGGTGCCGTACCCACCTCGCGGATGGCCTTGCAGATCGCGAGGACGTCCGTGCGTGAGCCCACGCAGAGCTTGATACCCGTGGGTTTACCGCCCGAGAGCTCGCGCAGCCGGGCGACGAACTCGATCAGCTCGACCGGCGTCGCGAACGCGCGATGCGCCGACGGACTCACGCAGTCGACGCCCTGCGGCACCCCGCGTATCTCGGAGATCTCGCGGCTGACCTTGGCGCCGGGCAGCATGCCGCCCAGGCCCGGTTTGGCACCCTGGGAGAGTTTCACCGAGATGCACCTCACCTGCTCGTCCGTCGCCTTCTCGGCGAACATCACCGGATCGAAGTCGCCGTCGTCGGTGCGCGCGCCGAAGTAGCCGCTGCCCAGCTCCCAGAGGAGATCGCCGCCGAACTCACGGTGGTAGGGCGAGATGCCGCCCTCCCCCGTGTCATGGAGGAAACCGCCCATCGCCGCCCCCCGGTTGAGGGCGCGGATCGCATTGGCCGAAAGCGCGCCGAAGCTCATGGCGGACACGTTGAGGAGCGACATGGAGTAGGGACGACGACAGTCCGGACCGCCCACGGTGACGCGGTGCCCACCCCACGCCCGCGAAAGGGGCCGCGCCGAGTGGACGAGCCATTCGTAGCCCGGCCGGTAGACGTCCCGTTCGGTGCCGTACGCCTGCTCGGCGTCCAGTCCCTTCGCACGGAGGTAGATGACGGCCCGCGTGTCGCGGTCGAATGGTCGCCCGTCCCAGTTGCGCTCGATGAAGTACTGCTGGACCTCGGGCCGGATCCCCTCCAGCATGAAACGGAGGTGACCGATCACGGGGTAGTTGCGAAGAAGGGAGTGCTTACGCTGGACGAGGTCGTACGCGATCACGGCGAGGAGCCCGGCACCGGCGATGCCCGCAGACCTCAACCTCCGCTTCCGATGATCCGCCACGGCCGCCTCCCTTTTCACGGGATCATCCTGCCCTTTCGGGCCGCCGTCAACCGTGGCAGCCCGTGTGAGGCCTCATCGACGTCGTCGCCACGGTCGATCAGCGAACCGGATGACCCGAAACCACTAGTGTCCGGCGCCGGAGGGTCGTTTGACCAATGGCCGTGATGCACCAGCGTCGCCGCGTGGGATCACCGGCTGGCGGGGTTGCGGCCGCCGATCAGCAGACGTACCTTCGATGCGGGCCGCTTCACCGTCGCACGGGCGCGTAGCTCAGCTGGTCAGAGCAAGGGACTCATAATCCCCGGGTCGCAGGTTCGAGTCCTGCCGCGCCCACTGTCATCCCGGCGACGGACGAGCGCGCCCGAGTACGGGCCCCGCATCCCGTGGCTCAGACGCGGAGCACACCTCGCACGCCCCTGGGGGACGGGTTTCCGGCATCGCGATGACCGAAAGTCGTATCGTCTGATGTGACATCGACCGACCGCAAGGAGAGGACACACCGTGGCCTTCGAACTTCCGAAGCTGGACTACGCCTACGACGCGCTCGAGCCGCACATCGACGCGAAGACGATGGAGATCCACCACACGAAGCATCACCAGACCTACATCGACAAGGCGAACGACGCTCTCGCGGGCACCGAGCTCGAGGGCAAGTCGGTCGAGGAGGTCCTCACCAACCTCGACAAGCTCCCCGAGGCCAAGCGGACGCCCGTCCGCAACAACGCCGGCGGCCACTACAACCACAGCCTCTTCTGGACGATCCTCAGCCCGAACGGCGGTGGCGCTCCCAGCGGCGCCGTCGGTGACGCGATCACCGCCGCCTTCGGCGACTTCGACAGTTTCACGACGGCCTTCGCCGACGCCGCGGTCGGCCGCTTCGGCAGCGGCTGGGCCTGGCTGGTCGCGTCGAACGGCGCAGTCGAGGTGACCTCGACCCCCAACCAGGACGCCACGATCCTCGACGGCAAGACGCCGATCCTCGGCCTGGACGTCTGGGAGCACGCCTACTACCTCAACTACCAGAACCGTCGTCCCGACTACATCGCGGCGTTCTGGAACGTCGTCAACTGGGACGAGGTGAACCGCCGCCTCGCCGCGGCGTAGTCGCACCCGTTCCGTCCTCGTGCGCTCGCCCCTCCGCGGAGCGGGTGAGCGCACGATCTGTGCCACCATGTCGGCACGACCGGATGCGGTGCCGCCGTCACGGCCCACCGCCGATGCCCGGTTCGCCCTGACATGCCCCCTGTGACGAACCTGACACCCGTTCGGAGATACCTTCCGCTCATCACCGCGCTCGCGCTCGCGTTCGTGGTGGCCGGATGCACGTTCAGCGCATGGATCGCGCTCCGCAACGCGCACAAGCTCAAGGAGGAGCAGCGCGAGAACCACTCCCTGGTCACAGGGGCCGTCACGACGTCGCTGTCGCAGTTCATCCACCAGCAGACCCAGACCCTCGAGGTGCTGGCGAGCAGCGAGTCCTTCCAGAGCAACAACGTCGCGGCGATCGACCAGAGGCTGCGACGCCTCAGCAGGATCCCGAACGACTTCACTGGTGGGATCGCATGGGTCGATGCGAACGGGATCATCCGGGCGTCGAGCAGTTCGTCGCCGCGGCGGGTGGGCCTGAACGTCTCGGACCGCACCTACGTCAAGACGGTCCTGACGGAGAACCGCCCAACCGTCCAGGTGGTCGTGGGACGGGGCACCGAGACCCCGCTCGTCGTCATCGCGGTTCCCACGCTGTCCGCGGACCAGCGCGTCAGCGGCGTGCTCACGGGATCACTGCAGATCACGACGTTGCAGGACCTGATGAAGAGCCTCGCCCCGGAAGGGCGCGAGATGCACGTCGTCGACACGGAGGGACAGGTCATCGCGAGCGATGTCCGCGGTTCGCTCCAGCCCGTCGACCCCGCGAGCCCATACCAGCGGATGATGGAGGCCGGGCGCGGCATCGAGGACGGGGGCGTCGGCCTCACGGGCCTCCCCGACCGGCTCATCGCCTTCCAGGTCATGGAGGACACGGACTGGCTGGTCGCACTGAGCGCACCTCGGGGTGAGGTCTACTCGTCCGCCAATCAGTCCCTGATCAACGAGCTCATCGCCATCGCGGTCGCGCTCGTGGTCATGACCGTCGGCGTGCTGCTGGCGTTCCGCCGCATACGCATGGAGCAGACCGACGGCGACGACCGGCGGGCCTCCAGCGACCGTCTCCGCGAGATCGCTCAGCGGTTCATCGCCGCGACGACCGACGACGACGTCAACACCATCACCGCGCAGGCGGTCGCCGCACTCCCCAACACCCGGTGGGCGGCGCTGTTCGGACGTCCGCGCGACGGCGGCGTGAGCGACGGCACCGAGCACCTCATGCAGGCCGGAGACGCCCCGCCGGGTCTCAGCACGCTGACCATTCCGGCGCACATCCCGGACCGCATCACGGTGCTCACACCCGAGCAGCGTCAGCGCATCGACCCGGACGGCCTGATGACGGATCCCACCGTCCTCAGCGTCCCGATCCACGGCGGGGAGGGCAGCCAGGCGCTCCTGGCCGGGATGGAGGCACCACCGTCCGAGGCCGATCTGGACGAGATCCGCATGCATGCGGAGAACGCGGTGCAGGCACGCGAACGCGCCGAGCTCATCCTCCGCGAACGCACGGCGCGTGCCCGAACGGACCTGATCGCACGGATCACCGGTGGTGTCGAGTCCGAGATCGGGGTCGAGAAACGCATGCGGGTGCTCGCGTCGGCCCTCGTCCCCGGCTTCGCCGACATGGCGGTCATCGAGATGCCGACGCCGCAGGGCGGCAGCCGCATCGTGGCGAGCGCCGGCGCCGCGTTCCAGACCGACGATCCCATCGGCATCCTCGACATCGCCACGGCGCAGGGCCCCGCCGTCCTGACGTCCAAGGACGTCCGCGGACTGGACGTGTCCGACCGTGACGCCTCGTACCTCGTGGTTCCCATGGGTCAGGCCGACGCCCCCATCGCGGCCGTGCTCCTGGGACGTCGGGCGGGTGTACAGCCGTTCGTCGCCGACGAGCTCATGGTCGCGCGGGTCGTGGTGGACCGGGTCTCCGTGGCCATCCACCAGGCGCGCCTCTACGAGGAGCAGCGCGACATCGCGTTCACCCTCCAGCGGAACCTCCTCGGCCCCACCAGCGTCGCCATCAACGAGCAGCTGCGCGTGGAGGCGGAGTACCGCCCCGCGGTGAACACGATGTCCGTCGGTGGGGACTGGTTCGACGTGATCCAGCGCCCCGACGGCCGCGTGGCGCTGGCCATCGGCGACGTCGTCGGGCACGGCCTTGCGGCGGCGGCCACGATGGGGAAGCTCTCCAGCGCGCTCCACGCCCTCGCCCTCGGCGCCGCCGATCCGACCGAGCTCCTTCAGCAGCTTGATGCCTTCGCGCGCCGCTCCGACGGCGGCGGGATGGCCACCCTCGCCTACCTGGTCATCGACCTCCACACCGGAGAGATCGACTACATCGTCGCCGGGCACCCGCCGCCCCTCGTCATCGCGCCGAACGGCCGTGCCACCTTCCTCTGGGAGGGCCGCGGCAGCCCACTGGCGGTGTTCCGCCACGGCGATGCCTCCATGGCGTCGACGCGCATCGAACCCGGCAGCAAGATCATCCTCTACACCGATGGCCTGATCGAGCGGCGCGGCGAGTCGATCGACGACTCGCTCGACCGTCTCCGCCACAATGCGGCCGCCCACAATCAGGACGATCCCCGCGCGATGACACACGCGATCATCTCCGCGATGCTGGACGACCACCCGCAGACGGACGACGCCGTCACGCTGGTGGCGTCGGTCGACCGCCTGGGACGGATCTTCCACCGAGACTACCCGGCACAGCCCGATCAGCTGGTGGAGATCCGACGCGCGGTCGGCACCTGGATGGCGGAGAGCCCGGCGATCGACGAGATGCTCACGCAGGACGTGCTCCTCGGACTCGATGAGGCCGTTTCAAACGCCATCGAACACGCCTACTTCGGCGACTCACCGGACCCGATCTCCGTGGCGATCCGCCTGCACCAAAGCGCCGAACGTCTTATCGTCACTGTTACAGACAATGGACGATGGAGGGCGCAGTCGACCGGTCCGGACCGCGGCCGGGGCCTTGGTATCATGCGGCGCCTCTTCGATGACGTCGCAATCCGAACCAACGAATCGGGGACCGAGATCCGTATGGAACGCGCACTGCATGCCACCGTCGGAGCCGAGTGATGGCACCGCTCGCCGACGTCACCCGCAGGGTCGAACACGGGGTGCCCGTCAGCGCCGTCACCGGTGAGATCGACCTGTCGAACGTCGACACCATCGAGGCGTACGCGCTGCGCGACGTGCCGGCCGACGGGCCGTTCGTGCTCGACATGAGCGAGGTTACGTTCCTCGATTCGGTCGGCATCGCGATGCTCGACCGCATCGTCCGACGGGTCCCCCGCACGCGGTTGGTCACGCCGGCCCGAAGCCCGGTGTCGCGGCTGCTCGACCTCGTGGGCCTGACGCTGCCGCGCAACGCGACGGTCGATGACGCGGTGGCGGCGTTCGCCCGATCGTGAGCCGTATGGAGCCGCTCATCGAGCGTGCCCCGGTCCGACGCGTCACGATCGCTTTCCGTTTCCGGCACATCAGAGCCATCCGTCGAGTTGGCCGACGTATGCCGGAGCGCTGTCCGGGCCGCTCACCCCGGAACCGGTTCGCCCGGGAGGCGGATCTCCTTCAAGGACGGATGCACATCACCCGTCGGACGACTTCGGACGCACCAGGTCGGTGATCGAGCCGTCGATCCACTCGGCCGCCAGAGCCGAGGTCTCGGACAGGGTGGGATGCGGATGGATCGTGAGGGCCACATCCGCCGCGACGGCCCCCATCTCGAGCGCCAGCACCAGCTCACCGATCAGCTCTCCGGCGTTCGGTCCCGTGATGCCCGCGCCCAGGATCCGGCCCGACTCCGGTTCGGTCAGGAGCTTGGTGACGCCGTCGGGACGGCCGAGGGTGAGCGCACGTCCGGATGCGCGCCACGGGATGCGGGCGATCTCGACGTCGACCCCGCTCGCCTTCGCCTCCTCCTCGGTGAGACCCATCCACGCGATCTCGGGGTCCGTGTAGGCGACCGACGGCACGGTCCGCGCGTCGAAGGCGACGTCGTGCCCCGCGATGACCTCGGCCGCCACCCGCCCCTGATGCGTGGCCCGGTGCGCCAGCATGGGGTTTCCGGTGATGTCGCCGATGGCGAAGATGTTGGACGCACCGGTCCGCAGGGTCGCGTCCACCGCGATCACACCGCGGTCGTCGACATCCACGCCGGCACGCTCGGCACCGATCAGATCGCCGTTGGCGCAGCGACCCACCGCGACGAGCACACGGTCCGCCGGAAGCTTCCGCGTCTCTCCGTCCTTCGTGACGTGGACGTGAAGGCCGTCGTCCCGGGTGGTGATGCGGTCGACCCGGGTGTCGAGGTGGATCCCCGCATAGCGCGCACCGAGCCGCTTCGCGAGTGGCGCGGCCAGGTCGGGATCGCACCCGGTCATGAGCTGGGGCAACGCTTCGACGACCGTGACCTCCGAACCAAGGGCGTCGTACACCGTCGCCATCTCGAGCCCGATGATCCCGCCCCCGATCACGACCAGGCGGTTCGGCACGTCCTCCAGTGCCAGCGCACCGGTGGAGTCCATGATCCGCGGATCGTCCGGAAGGCCGGGGAGCATCACCGGCCGAGAGCCCGCGGCGATGATCGCGTGGCGGAAGTCGACGAGGACATGCCCCTCCGCACCCGCGACGGACATGCGTGTGGATGACACGAACGTACCCGTTCCCCGGAGCACGGTGACTCCGCGCGTGCGGGCCAGGCCGTCCAGGCCCCTGGTGAGCGTCGACACCACCGTCCCGGTGGATGAACGCAGACGGTCCAGGTCGATCTCGGGAGGGGCGAAGGCGACGCCGATCTCGTGACCGTGCTCCGCCGCGGTGATGAGCGACGCGGCATGCAGGAGCGCCTTGGAGGGGATGCACCCGACGTTGAGGCAGACCCCGCCGAGACGGTCGTGCCGCTCGACGAGCACGACCGAGAGGCCCAGGTCGGCCGCACGGAAGGCGGCCGTATAGCCGCCGGGTCCGCCGCCGAGAACCACGACATCGACGACGTCACTCACAGGAGCATCTCCCGCGGGTCGCGCAGGAGTTCTGTGAGCCGGGTGGTGAAGCGCGCCGCCTCCGCACCGTCGATGACGCGATGGTCGTACGACAGCGAGAGCGGGAGCACGAGCCGCGGGGAGAAGCCGCGACCGTCCCACACGGGGGCCGTCTTCGCGCGCGAGACCCCGAGGATCGCCACCTCGGGCGCGTTGATGATCGGCGTGAAGGCCGTGCCGCCGATCCCGCCGAGGCTCGATACGGTGAACGTCCCGCCCTGCATCTGCTCGCGTTTGATCGAACCGTCCCGGGCCGCGCCGGACAGCTCGGTGAGCTCTCGTGCGATACCGAGCAGGCCCTTGCGGTCCACGTCGCGGATCACCGGGACCATGAGCCCCGCGGGCGTATCGGCGGCGAATCCGAGGTGGTGGTACCGCTTGAGGACGAGTTCCTCACCGTCGAGCGAGCTGTTGAACGTGGGGAACTCTCTCAGTGCCGCCGAACAGGCCTTGAGCAGCAACGACACCATCGTCACCTTGACGCCCTCGTCGGCGTGGTCGGCGTTGACCTCCTTGCGGAATGCCTCGAGCTCGGTGATGTCCGCCTCGTCGAACTGGGTGACGTGCGGGATGGCGACCCAGTTGCGCGCGAGGGACGGACCGGCGATGCGTGCGATACGCGAGAGCGGCACCCGCTCGATCTCACCGAACGCGGCGAAGTCCGGCGTGGGCCAGTCGGGCAGGCCCGCCAGGAGTCCGCTCGTCGCCCCGGCACCCTGACCGGCATCGCGCGCGGCGCGGGCGACGTCCTCCAGGGTGATGCGTCCAGCCCGGCCACTGCCCGCGATCGTGGCCAGGTCGATTCCCAGCTCGCGAGCCGCACGACGGGCCGCGGGTCCCGCCGCGGGCCGACCATCGGTGGACGACGGAGTACGCGGCGTGCGGGCTCCGTTCTCCGGTTCTGCCGCCACCACGGGCGCCGGGGGCGAGGCGGTTTCGGTCGCGTCGTCTCCGGATGGCTCGGTGTCCCCGTCGGCCTGTCTCGAGGTATCGGGCTCGGGGGCTCGCTCGGATTCGTCGTCGACCGCCGCCTCCGGCCCGTCCTCCCCGCTCTCGTCCGCGTCGCTGTCCGACGGTGACTCACCCGCGCCGTCCCCTCCCGCCAGGACGACGATCACATCTCCCTGGGAGACCTTGTCGCCGACGCCGACGGCCACCGACTCCACGGTTCCCGCGCCCGGAGCGGGGACCTCCATGGTCGCCTTGTCGGACTCGAGGACGATCAGCGGATCGTTCTCGGCGACGGTGTCGCCCGGTGCGACCAGGACCTCGATGACCGGGACATCGCTGAAGTCGCCGATGTCGGGGACGACGATCTCGTTCACCGCTGCCATGGGGGTGCGACCTCCGTATCGATGTCGTAGCGGTCGATGGCCTTCGCCACGGTCGCCGGACCGACGACCCCGTCATCCGCCAGGGCCGCCAGCGCGGTCACCGCGATGTGGTGACGGTCGACCTCGAAGAAACGACGAAGATTCTGCCGCGTGTCACTTCGACCGTATCCATCGGTGCCGAGCACGCGGTAGCTCCCCGGAACGTAGGCGCGGATCCCGTCGGGCAGCGCCCGCATGTAGTCGGTGGCCGCCACGACGGGCCCGTCGTCCGAACCCAGGCACTGGGTGACGTAGGCGGTCCGAGCGGACTCATGGGGATGGAGGGTGTTCCACCGCTCAACGTCCATCGCCTCCCGGCGAAGCTCGGTGAAGCTGGTGACGCTCCAGACCTCGGCTCCGATCTGGTTGTCCTGTTCGAGGATGTCGGCGGCGTGGAGGACCTCCCGGAGGATGGTGCCCGAGCCGAGAAGCTTCACCCGCGGCAGGTCGGGGGCGGCCTCACGCACGCGGTGCATGCCACGGATGATCCCGTCGGCGGCGCCGTCGGGCATTCCCGGCTGCGGCAGGTTCTCGTTGGTGACCGTGAGGTAGTAGAAGCCGGGGTCGAGGTCGGTCAGCATCTTCCGCATGCCGTGCTGGATGATGACGGCGACCTCATAGGCGAACGACGGATCGTACGAGTGGCAGTTGGGGATCGTGGCCGCGTGCAGGAGGCTGTGGCCGTCGGCGTGCTGGAGGCCCTCACCGTTCAGCGTCGTGCGTCCCGATGTGCCTCCGATCAGGAAGCCACGGGATCGTGAATCCCCGGCGGCCCACAGCAGGTCGCCGACGCGCTGGAAGCCGAACATCGAGTAGAAGACGAAGAACGGGACCATGGTGAGACCCGAGTTCGCATATGCCGTGGCGGCAGCGATCCAGGATGCGACGGCGCCGGCCTCGCTGATGCCCTCCTGGAGCATCTGTCCCTTCACGTCCTCGCGGTAGTACATGAGCTGCGACTCATCCTCCGGGCTGTACAGCTGCCCGACCTGCGAGAAGATCCCGAGCTGCCGGAACATGCCCTCCATGCCGAAGGTACGGGCTTCGTCGGCGACGATCGGGACGATCCGCTCCCCGACGGCCCTGTCGCGGAGGTTGACCGAGAGCGAGCGGACGAACGCCATCGTCGTCGAGATCCGGCGCTCCCCGTGGTCCTCCAGCAGCGCGCCGTACGCATCGAGTGCGGGCACCTCGAGCGATTCGTCCGTCGGGTTCCGCGCCGGCAGCGATCCGCCGAGCGCCTCCCGGTGCGCGCGCAGGTACTCCATCTCGGGGCTGTCGTACGGCGGTTTGAAGAAGACCGCGTTGCGCGCGTCCTCGTCCGACAGCGGGACCCGGAACTTGTCGCGAAACTTGACGAGGGCCTCGCCCTTCATCTTCTTCTGCTGATGGGTGATGTTCTGCGACTCACCCGCCTCGCCCATCCCGTAGCCCTTGATGGTCTTCGCGAGGATGACGGTGGGCTGACCGGTGTGGTTCACGGCGGCGTGGTAGGCGGCGTAGACCTTGCGCGGGCTGTGGCCTCCGCGGTTGAGGCGCCAGATGTCCTCATCCGACAGGTGGGCGACGCGCTCCTTGAGCTCGGGGTAGCGGCCGAAGAACTCGTCGCGGACGTACTGTGCGTCGCGCGACTTGAACGTCTGGTATTCGCCGTCAACGGCCTCCGTCATGCGCCGACGCAGCAGGCCGTCGTGGTCGGCGGCCAGGAGCGGGTCCCAGTGCTCGCCCCAGATCACCTTGATCACGTTCCATCCCGCGCCGCGGAACACCGACTCGAGCTCCTGGATGATCTTGCCGTTGCCGCGGACCGGACCGTCCAGCCGCTGGAGGTTGCAGTTGATGACGAAGATGAGGTTGTCGAGGCCCTCGCGTCCCGCCAGCGAGATGGCACCGAGCGATTCAGGCTCGTCCATCTCGCCATCGCCCATGAAGGCCCAGACCTTGCGGCCACGCGTGGGGGCCAGGCCCCGCCAGTGGAGGTACTTGAGGAACCGCGCCTGGTAGATGGCCATGATCGGGCCGAGCCCCATCGACACCGTGGGGAACTGCCAGAAGTCCGGCATGAGCCACGGATGCGGATACGACGACAGACCGTTGCCGCCGACCTCCTCACGGAAGTCCCGGAGGTTCTCCTCACTGAGGCGTCCCTCCAGGTAGGCGCGGGCGTAGATGCCGGGCGAGGAGTGCCCCTGGATGTAGACCAGGTCTCCGCCGTGCTCGCCGGTCGGCGCGTGCCAGAAGTGGTTGAAGCCGACCTCGTACAGCGTCGCGGCCGATTGGTAGGACGCGATATGACCGCCGAGGCCACCCTCCGCCTTGTTCGCCTGAAGCACCATGGCCGCGGCGTTCCAGCGGATGGCCGACCGCAGCCGGTTCTCGATGTCCTGGTCGCCGGGGATGGGCTCCTCGTCTTCGACGTGAATGGTGTTCACGTACGGGGTGTTGAGCGTGACGGGCACGGGGATCCCGTCCAGCGTGGCCTCCCCCAGCACCCTGCCGAGGAGCTGGCCGGCCCGTTCCGGGCCGTCGCGATCGAGGACGTCGTCGAGGGCGTCCAGCCAATCCCGGAGCTCCGCGTCCTCAGGACGGGCCGGTCGCAGGGTGTGATCAGTCGAGTCGGCCATACGTTTCATCCTAGTGTCCCCGGATCGGGAGTGCTTCGATGGCGTGGCGGCGAAACACCGCCGGAATCGGGCCATGCGGCCACAGTGGTCCGGCAGGTGGCCGTGCGAACCCGGATGGGTCGGACCGCCACAACGGATGGCTCACCCGTCAATCGCCGGATCGGGTCGCACGCCGCGAAGGAAGACATCCGTGAGCCACTCGATCTCGTCGGGGAGTTCCTCGATCGTCGCATCGGGCAGGGGGCGCGCAACCGCGGCGAGACCGATGTGGAAGCGGAGCGCGGATATCCCCGGGCGGACGAGGCCGTCTCGCCGCGCGAGGGCGAGCACGGTCTCGACCGCCGACATGGCCGCGTCGCGGACCGCGGTGATGTCGGGCAGCACCGACGCGATGCCGTGCTCGCCGACGATCCTTGTGACCAAAGCACCCAGCCTCAGATCGGCGAGGTCGTACACGAAGTCCCGCCAGACGACCTCCGGACCGGATTCCCATTCCGCGGCGGTGCGTGTCGCGATCGCGGTGATCTCACCACTGATCACCTCGGCAATGCCCACCAGCAGATCGTGAGGCGTCGGAAAGTGCCGATACAGGGTGGCGATGCCGACCCCCGCCTCGCCGGCGATGGAGCGGAGCGAGACGTCGGCCCCCTTCTCTCCGTAGAGCCGCCGGGCGGCGGCGATCAGATCGCGCCGCTTGGCACGGGCGTCGGCTCGCATGGGACCTCCGGGGTGGACGGATACTTGCCCCATCATAGGTGGAGCGTTATGCTCCACCTAATCGGAGCACAACGCTCCGCATGGCGGCCCCGAGGAGATCCGCATGTCCACCCCATCCGCACCGGAGCCGCCGCCCGCGGAGGCAACCGCTCACGACGGTCCGCGACCGAACCTCACGATTGTCGTCGTCGCCCTCACCGTCGCGATCGCCCTCATGCTGTTCGCCTTCGCGACCCCCGCGATCAACTCGGGTGCCGATGACCTCCCGCTCGCTGTGACCGGACCGCCCTCGGCCGTCGAGCGGATCGTGGAAACGATCGACGAGCGGAGACCCGGCACGTTCGACGTCTCCACCTACGCGTCCGTCGACGAAGCGAACCGCGCGATCCGTCACCGTGACGCGATCGGAGGGCTGTCCGTCGACCCCGGTGGAGTGACGGTGCAGCTGGCATCGGGCGCGGGCGCCCCGTACGCGGGACTCCTCCGGAGTCTGGGCGGCGAGCTGGCGGCGACCGGTCGACCGGTGACGTACGTGGATCTCGCGCCTCTCACGGCGGACGACCCGGCCGGCGTGGGCCTGGGCACCATCGCCCTGCCCATGGTCTTCGGTGGGATGGTGTCGGCCGTGCTGCTCGCGGTACTCATGCGGGTCGGCCCGGGTCGACGCATACTCGGGGCGCTCTCGGTCGCCGTCGTGGCCGGATCGGTTGCCGCGATCATCCTGCAGTTCGCACTCGGATCGGTGGACGGCGACTTCTGGCTCACCGCCGCGGGGATCGCCCTCGGGATCGCCGCGATCTCACTGGCGGTCCTCGGTCTTCATCGACTGATCGGTTACGCGGGCCTGGCGCTCGGCGCGGTGATCATGCTCTTCGTGTCGAATCCCCTGTCGGGACTCACGACCGGTCCTGAATGGCTGCCGCATCCGTGGGGAGAGGTCGGTCAGTTCCTCCCCGTCGGCGCGGCGGGCACGGTCGTCCGTTCGGCGGCGTACTTCGACGGCAATGGGGCGGGCCGCGCCGTCCTGGTGCTCGCCTGCTGGATGGCCGCAGGCGCCCTTCTCATGATGGTCCGGCGTCCCGGCACGTCCGGCCGGACCGCGAAACCCGCCGGGCTGTCGCCAGCCGGTGCGACCGACACCACCGGTGCCGACGGCTGACGCGGCGTACCCCACGCCGTCCACAGAGGATCCGGCTACGCTCCGGTCCATGACGATGGATCCTCCCGATCGGCCGGCCGAGATCGACTGGGACGCGCGGTTCGATCAGGACGAATACATCTTCGGCACTCGCCCGAACACCTTCCTCGAGGAGCACGCCGGGGTGATCCCCGCGGCGGGCCGCGTCCTCGCCATCGCGGACGGCGAGGGCCGGAACAGCGTCTGGCTCGCCGAGCGGGGACACGCCGTCGACGCCGTCGACGGTTCGGCCGTGGCCGTGGCGAAGGCGCACCGCCTCGCCCGGGAGCGCGGGGTCACGGTCGACCACCGTCACGGCGATCTCACGACGATGGAGTGGCCGGCGTCGCACTACGACGCCGTCGTGGGCATCTTCCTCCAGTTCCTCCCCGCCGCGGCCCGGCCGGCACTCTGGGCGCAGGTCCACGCGACGCTCCGGCCGGGCGGGATCCTCCTTCTGATCGGGTACACGCCGAAGCAACGCGTGTACCGCACCGGTGGGCCCGCGGACGTCGACCGGCTCTACGATCCCGACGGCCTGCGCGACGAGCTCGCGGCGTTCTCGCTCGAACGGTTCGCCGCACTCGAGTACGAGATGGACGAGGGGGCGGGCCATCGCGGGATGTCCGCGGTGATCGAGGTGATCGCCCGACGCTGACGATGCGGGCCGCCGGTCCACCACCGTCGCTCCGTGGGGGCCCACCTCCCGGCTGCCGATGGCGCATAATGACCCCCACTGGTCGGGACCTTCACGAGGAGTCCGTCGTGAGCGACATCTTCAAAGACGACGCGCAGCTCGACACGAGCCAGGTGGAGGACGTGCGCGCCGAGACCGCGGGCGGACGGGGCATGGGTCGCGGCATGGCCGTCGGCGGCGGCGGGCTCGGCATCATCGGGCTCATCATCCTGCTTCTCCTCGGCGGGAACCCCCTGGGTTCGGGGGGCGAGTCCCCCAATCTGAACAGCCTCGACGGGCAGCAGGTCGGCGGACCGTCGACGCCCGGGTCACCCGGCACCAGCCAGGAGCTCGCGGAGCGGTGCCGGACCGGCTCCGACGCCGACCGCTACGAGGACTGCCGCATCGTCGGCTTCGTCAACAGCGTCCAGGCGTACTGGCGCGACGAGTACCGTCGACAGGGTCAGACGTATCAGCCGGCCCGGACCCGCTTCTTCGCCGACGCGGTGAACACCCGCTGCGGATCGGCCAGCGCCGAGATGGGTCCGTTCTACTGTCCCGCCGACCGGTACGTCTACCTGGACCTCGGGTTCTTCGAGGTTCTCCGCAACCGCTTCGGCGCCACCGGGGGGCCCTTCGCACAGGCGTACATCGTCGCCCACGAGTACGGCCATCACATCCAGAATCTCCAGGGCGTGCTGCAGCGGATCGGGAACGACCGCCAGGGTCCCCAGTCGCGCGCCGTGCGTGCCGAGCTCCAGGCCGACTGCTACGCCGGCCTGTGGTTCCATCACGCGGTCTCGACCGGGAGCATCAACCCGATTGAGGAACGTGACATCGCGGATGGGCTGGACGCGGCCGCCCGAGTGGGGGACGACTACATCCAACGGGAGTTCCAGGGCACGGTGAATCCCGAGGTGTGGACGCACGGATCGAGTGCCCAGCGCCAGCAGTGGTTCATGCGCGGCTACGAGACGGGCAACCCCGGCCAGTGCAACACGTTCCAGGGATCGATCTCCTGACCCGCTCGACGCCTCAGGGCTCCGAGGGGGCGGCGGCCCCGGCCGTGCGCGACGGGGCGTTCAGCGACCGGGCGGCATCGATCGCCCCCTTCGAGGTCATGGAGGTGCTGCGCCGCGCGCAGGAGCTGGAGGCAGCCGGGCACGACGTCATCCACCTGGAGGTCGGCGAGCCCGACTTCCCCACGCCCGAGCCCGTCGTGCGGCGGGCGGCGTCCGCCCTCGCGGCCGAGCCGATGTTCTACACCCCCGCTCTCGGCCTGAGCCCGTTGCGCGAGGCGATTGCCCGTCACTATGACGAGAGATTCGACGTGACGGTCGACCCCGAGCGGGTGGTCGTCACCGCGGGTTCGAGCGCCGGTCTGCTGATGGCGCTCGGGCTCACCCTGGACGCCGATGACGAGGTGCTCATCGGAGATCCCGGATATCCGTGCAACCGCCACTTCGTCACGTTCGTCGGCGGCCGCCCCCGTCTGGTGCCGACGGATGCCGGCACGGGCTACCAGGTGAACGCCGACATCCTGCGCCGGGCGTGGACCCCGCGCACGCGCGCCGTCATCACCGCATCCCCGTCCAACCCCACCGGGACGTCCATTCCGGACGACGACCTGGCGACCATCGCCGCGCTCTGCCGTGACCGCGATGCGAGCCTCATCGCCGACGAGATCTACCAGGGCCTCACCTACGGACACCGGCCCCGGACGATCCTCCGCCACACCGATGCCGCGTTCGTGGTGAACAGCTTCTCGAAGTACTTTCAGATGACCGGCTGGCGCGTGGGGTGGCTGGTGCTCCCCGATGCCGCCGTGCGTGAGATCGAGAAGCTCGCCCAGAACCTGTACATCTGCCCTCCGACCATCGCCCAGCACGCCGCGCTGGCCGCCTTCGACGAGGAGACCGTCGCGATCCTCGAGGAACGGCGCACCGAACTCGGCGAGCGTCGCGACGCACTTCTCGCGGCACTGCCCGGCATCGGGTTCCAGGTGAAGGCCGTGCCCGACGGCGCCTTCTACATCTACTGCGACGTCTCGAAGGTCACCGACGACAGCTTCGCGTTCGCCGAGCGCATCCTGGATGAGGCCCACGTCGCCATCACCCCGGGTCGCGACTTCGGTGTGGCGGCCCCCGAGCGTCACATCCGCATCGCCTATTCGCAGCCGATCCCCCGGCTGCGCGAGGCGGTCGATCGGATCCGGCGGATCGTCGGTAGCTGACCGGCCGCCGATCCGGCCACGGAGATCGGACAGCCCTCCCGGTGTCCGTCGGAGCCCGGCGGCGGACACGATGGTGCGTCCGCACCACCGCGACCCACCGCCGGCCCGGCGGACACCACGTCTCACCCTTGCCTCCCGGACGAAACGCGTGGAAACACCTTCTCAGGATGCCGGGGTCGATGGGACGGCGGTCACGTCACCAGCTCGGCGACGAGCTTCCTGATCGCCTTGATGAGACCGTCCTTCAGCCGGTCGCCGATGTCGCCGCCCCACTTGGACGCCACCACGCCGACGGCACTCACGAGGAGCGCCACCATGACGACGATGCCGATGTACTCGACCGTCCCCTGCCCCCGCTGGTCCGAGGTCACACGGTTCCATCCCGCCATCGCACGGGCCGTGCACCACCCCATGAATCGGTAGCCCATTGTTCCTCCCTTGTCGTGATTGGGCGCACCGATCCTCCGGCCGGCCGTCGTCACGACTCCACACCCGATCGTGTCGGGTTCGTGCCGAGCGACATCGCCATCGCGTCGTGTGGACGATCCGGCGCGGATCCCCGGTATCTCGCCTCGACGAGGACGCGTCCATGCGTCACCCGGACCGGGCGCGACCCGGCGAGGTGCCGCGCCGAAAGACGTCTCGGGGCCCTGCGCCACGCGAACGACCGATACCGGGCGACCGCACCCGCGGGAGGATCAGGGACGTGCCGAGGACACGGTCCCACCACCGGCGCCGCGTGCGCGCTCTCGTGCCGCCTGGCGAAGGCGCTTGAGGACGAAGAGCCGTCCCCGCCCCACGACCACGTCCTCCGTGAGGCCGCCGAGGTCCTCCATGATCCGCCGGTAGGCCGCCTCGCCGTCCATCGCCCGGAGTTCACGCACGTAGGTGCGCAGGTCCCGCGACAGAGCGCGTGCGGTTCCCACAGGATCGCTGAGAGCCGACGACAGGTCACGACCGGCGCGGACGAAGTCCACGGGATCACGTACCAGAGCCTCAAGGTCCCGCAGCACGGCGCGTCCGAAGCCCCGGCCGAAGGCCGCGCCACCCACGCCGACGATCCGACCGCCCCGTCGAAGCGCATCCCCGAGTCGCGTCCACCGTCCCGGCCGGTCACGCCCCGGTACCGACAGGCGGTCCAGCGGATCCTGCACCCGGTCGACCGCGGCCGGCAGCGCCGGCGGACCCATCGGGCCGTCGCGTGACGACACCCAGTGTCGCGCCGCAACGGCGACCCCGACCAGGAGCACGGCGACGATGACGATGAGTCCGATGTACTCGGGCGTGGCCTGCCCCTGTTGAGCGGCCCGCCGGCGGTCGGAGATGTCCATCGCCCGACCGTAGGAGCGGGTCGCGTCGCGTCGCGCGCGCCGTTGGTGACCGCTCTGATTCGTGGTTGAATCAGGTGCGCGATCACGTTCCCCCTGTACGTAACGAGGACGCCATGTCTCTGCTCTCCGCTCTCTCCGATTCCCTCCGAGCCACCACCGACCTGGCACGGCACGGTATCGATCGTCTCCGGCTGGAGACCAAGCTGAAATCACTCGAGCGTCAACAGACGCAGGCCCTCGCCGCGCTCGGTCGGCGTGTGCGCGAGCTGAGCCTTGCCGGTGAGCTGTCCGATGATCGCCTGACGGCGGAGATCGCGGAGGTCGCCGCCTCCGAGATGCGGATCGCCGCGTGCCAGGCCGAGATCGAGGAGGTCGCCGCGCGCGTCGGCCCGGCCGAATCGGACGATCCGGCCGTGACGAGCGTGAGTGACGGGGCGTCTGACGAGGGCACCACGCCCTCGGACGACGCGTCGAGCGAGTCGGCGGATCCCCCTCCCACACTCGACTCGGTCGACCTCGAGACCCACGACGAGCCGCCGTCCGCCGTCGATCCCCCCGGTGCCGAGGCAAAGGACGACGGCCCCGCCGGCCCGGCGGCACCCGCGTCGGGGACGTCTGACCGGTAGGCGACTCGCACCGTCCTCACGGCCCGGAGACCATCCCCCACCTGGTACGTCACGGGGAGAGGTGTATCCTCTGGTTCCGGCCACCAGCGATTGCTCGCGAGACCCTCATGCGCGTCGAATCAGATCGACAAGGCCACAACCGCTCCGAGACCCCGGCCTGCCACCGATGCGGAGCCCCCCTCCTCGAGGGCACGACGATGTGTCCCTTCTGTGAATGCTCTCTGGACGATCGGGGCCATCAGAACGGCGGAACCCGGGTCGGCGGCTGGATCACCCAGAGGGCGGCGCTTTCCGTAGGATTCGTATTCTTCGCCGCGGTCGCGATCGTCTGCATGGTCGCGGCGTTCGTCGTCTGACGGGCCCGGAGCCCGGAACCACTCTCACAGGAGATACCTGACCGTTGAACAGCGCGCCCGAACAACAGCTCTTCGCGATCGGTGACGAGGTCACCGGATCGTTCCGCTGCGCGACCTGCGACCTGCTCGTGGTATCACCAAACGAGAACGACGGCATCCTCGTCCTCCCCGAGTGCCCGCTCTGCGGGTCGGAGGAGTGGCGTCTCGCCCATCGCTAGCGGCGGTTGGTCGACCGCGCCGCCTGCGGGGATTCGTCGGTGGACGCGACCGACGCCGGGCACGCGAGACGTCGGCGGCCGCGCGCGATCCGCGCCCGCGGTGCCGCGCGATCAGCGCCGCCGTCCGAGATGAGCGGTGCCACGGGGTCGTGGATGTGGGGTGCGTCACCGGTGGATGCGGGGCGTCGCCGGACGCCGACGGTCAGGGTGGTGTCCTTTCCGAGGGTGTCCGATGGCGCATCCGCGCCGCCGGGGGCACGCACCTCGCCACGATCTCCGTGGCACCGCTCATCTAGGCCGGGTTGCCCTTCATCGTGGTGACGTAGTCGTCCACGGGCATCACCGTGAGCGTCTCGACGTGTGCGCTTCCCCGAGAGGCGATCTCGGAGGCCAGGCGGGCCAGGGACTCGATGTCGGGTGCCTCGACCAGGCTGAGGAAGTCGTAGGGACCGAGAAGTGCCCACTGATCCACCACGCGGACTCCGAGGGCCTCGATCTCCCGGTTCACCTCGAACAGGCGCTCAGGAACCACCTGGAGCGTCTGGATGCCCTGGGGACTCAGCGTTGTGAGGAGCAGGTACGTCGGCATATGTGACCTCGCGATAGGACCTGGCCTGGCGACTACTCTATCCCCAGCGAACCCGTCGCGGTACCTCCGCCCGATGGTTGGTTCCGCGGGATCGTGGATGTGGGGTGCGTCACCGGTGGATGCGGGGCGCCGGCGGGCGCCGAAGGGCATGCTGGTCGCCTGTTCGAGTCGCCCGGTGGCGCATCCGCGCCACCGGGGACACGCACCACGCCGCGAGACCGTGGAATCAATCATCGGGATGGTTGGTTCCATGGGATCGTGGATGTGGGGTGCGTCACCGGTGGATGCGGGGCGCCGGCGGGCGCCGAAGGGCATGCCGGTTCGCCTGTTCGAGTCGCCCGATGGCGCATCCGCGCCGCCGGGGGCGTGCACCACGCCGCGAGACCGCGGAATCAATCATCTAGGCTGGGATGATCGCTGACGGCGAGTTTCCACCACTACCGATTGAGGCCTCGATGTCATTCCGCGATTCCGAACCCACGCTGGGTCCGCTCCAGGACGCGATCATCAACTATCGCCCGACGGACCTTGAAGACGCGCTCATCAAATGGTCCCACGAGCACTGGCCGATGGCGGCGCGCGGGATGATCTATTCCAAGAAGGAGGGCGACGACCTGATCTCGGGCGTCCAGGGGCTCCGCGACGAGCAGGCCAAGCACGCCCTCTCGATCGCCGCCCGGCTCGCGGTGGCACAGCGCGAACTCCTCATCCGGGCGATCGCCGCCGTCCTCCCGGACTGGCTCGAGGAGCGTTACGGCCTGACCCCGAAGGACGCACCACAGAGCTGAGCGCCCGGCGCAGACCACGGCGCGCGACCTCGGCCGTGCTGCCCGTGATCGCGGACGGTGGCGGGATCAACCGATCCTTCGGGGGCCGGGATCCGTCGACACATGCGCCGAGGCAGCGCGGACCGGCGGACATGCCGTCCATGGAACGGACCCGCCGCCGCACGAACCGGACACATCACGACCCCCAAACGGATTCCGCGCGTGGGGTATCCGTCGGACGATCGGGCTACGCGTCCTTGGGAACCACCGGCCGGTCGCCCTCCACCCATCCGTTCCAGCCGCCGACCAGGACACCGACGCGGGAGCGCCCGTTGTCGAACGCCCAGAGCGCGATCTTGGTACTGGTGGCCTCGCCGTCGCGGTCGCAGTAGAAGATCAGCTGCTTCCCGTCGGGGAGGTCGGGAACCTGTGCCTCGAACTCCATGGGGTCGACGCGGATCGCCCCTCGGATCATGCTGTCCGACTCGCGCCACGTGAACTCGCGCACGTCGACCATCTGAATGGGGTCGCCCATCTTGAACGAGGCGACGAGATCGCCGGGCTGCCAGCGCGAGACATCGTCCCAGGCCATGGGGCTCCTTCAGTTAGCGAACGGGAACGACGGCCACGTTACCAGCGCGGATGGCATGCCAGGAAGAGCGCACCGGAACCACGTACCCGCACCGCGGTGCGGGGTCGCCGTCAGGCCGCGACCAGGCTGGGGCGCCCGTCGTCGACCGGAAGGAGCAGGCGCACGTGCCCGCCGGGGCCCGGAATGATGTCGAGCGTGGCACCGATGCGCTCCGCCAGAGCTGCGGCCACACCGAGCCCAAGGCCGGCGCCCGGCATGGATTCGGACGACGTCCCCCGGAAGAACCGCTCCGTCGCAACGGGCACATCCACGGCGTCGATGCCCGGTCCGGAGTCGGCGACCTCGAGGACGAGACGCCCTCCGGCCCGCTGGGCCGACATCGTGATGGTGCCTCCGCGTGGGGTGTACTTCGCGGCGTTGTCCACCAGCTCGGTGAGGATCTCCTCCACCAGGCCCGCATCCGTCTTCACATCGGGGAGGTCCGGCGCGATCTCGAGCTCCACCCGCTGGGCCTTCTTCCGGAGGGCCGAATCCCAGTCGTGGGCGAGGGACCACAGGAATCCCGCGACGCCGAAGCGCTCGCGACGCGGATCCCGCGCCGCCGGATCCAGGCTCGTCCCGCGGAGCATCATCCTCATCACGCGGTCCAGGCGGTCGGTCGCCGCCAGGAGCGACCGCAGGGTCGGCGCACCCGGAGCGGTCACGTGTGTGTAGATCTCCTTGGTACGTGTCTTGATCTCATCCAGCGGGGCCCGCAGCTGCCGCACCGCGGAGCTCTCGATCTGGCGTCGGAAGCGCCCGAGACGCTCCTGTTCGGTGCGCTCCACCACGCTGACCAGCCTCCCGCCGGGCACCGACCAGGCGTCGATGTCCATGACGCGACCGTCACCGAGATGAACCTGCCCGACCGTGGGGTCCGTCGACTCCATGCCGGCGCGAACGGCGTCCTCGACCACCGTGCGATCGGCCGGCCCCATCTGCTCGAGAAGGCGCTCGAGCGCCTCGTTCCGACTCCAGCTGCCGGCCGGACCACGGGCCACCACGCCGATGGCCAGAGGCTCGATCGCCGCCGAGAAGAGCGCCATCTCACGGTCCGCGATCTCCGTGAGGTGCGTGATCCGTCCGCCTCCGGCGCGGATCGCGTCACCGGCACGGGCGAGATCGCCGCCGCGGATGACGGGGTCGATCTCCGGAACCCGGCCGGCGATGAGGGCCTCGGCGGCACCGGTGATGGCGGCCACCTCTCGACGGCGACGGCGCTGGAGCAGCCAGGCAACCGTACCGGCCGCGATCGCCGCGAGGAACGACGTGAACAGGATGGCGGCCGTCCCCGTCTGGCCGATGGCGGTCGCCGACGCCGGGAGCCATGCACGGGCGACCACCGAACGCCCGTCACTCAGCGGCCGTGCGACCTCGACCGCCGTCCCCGCGCGCGTCACGTCCATCGCCCGTGTGGCGAGCCCGGCCAGTCCGCCCGCACCCGCCTCGTCCCAGATCTCCGGGCTCACTGACGACCGGGCGATCTCCTGCCCGCGCGCCCCGATGACGCGCACCGGCACGGGGGCGGAATCGACGTACGCGTTCAGGGACTGCGGCGTGATGGGCGAGCCGAGATCCGGCAGCCGTTCGGTCGTCTGCGACAGCGAACCGCTGGCCCCGGCGATGTCGGCCCGCATGTGCGTCATGGCACCCACGAGACCGCCCGCGACGACGGCGAGCGCCGCACCCAGCGCGGCGAGTGCGATGACGAGCAGAGGGCGTCGACGGAGATAGGCCATGGCGTTTCGTTCGCTTTTCGGGCATGTGATCCTGCCGAACCCGAAAATCCCCGGCACACCAAGAGCACGTTCTCCACTTCCCCCTGGCGTGCCCATAAGATGGTCCGGTCCAACTGAAGGTGAGGTTGAGGCATGGATACAGACCAAGAGGGGCGTGACACGGCGCGAGGGCGCGTCGAACCGGGCCGTCGATCCCTGACCGCAAGTGAAGCTGCGGCAATCATCGGGGTGAGCGTCGCCACCGTTCGCGGATGGGCCGACGACGGACGTCTCCCGTCACACCGTACCGTGGGTGGGCATCGTCGATTCGATATGGATGAGCTGCGTGCCTGGCTCGACGAGCAGGGTGCTCCCATTCCCCGTCGTTTCTCGCTTCGAGCAGCGCGAACGGAGATTCCCGCCTGTCCCACACTGGCGCGCGAGCTGAACGCACGCAGCGACCAGATCATCGACCGCGTTCTCGCCGGATACGATCCCGCCGTTCCGACGATCACACAGATTCCCAGCGACACGGAGCTTCGACGGGCGGTCACGCGCTTCGTCCGGGTCGTCACAGGTGCACTGGAGTCCGGAAATCCGTCCGCCTTCGCCGGCCGGGCGGAGGTCGCCGGGTACCGAGGGGGTCTGCAGGGAGAGCGAGGCGGCGGGGTGCTCGTCGAGCACACGCGTTTCGCACTGGCCGTACTCATCGAGGCCGATCTCGTCATCGACGAGGGCCTCGTCGAGGAGGAGCACGCCATGGCGTGCCTGCTCGCCGTCATCGACGGTGCGCAGGCTGCGATCGCCCGAGGTTACGGGCTCGCTGCCGAAGGGCTCTGATCCGGTGAGTGTCGACGTCGTGTCCCTGGGGGGTGACGCGACGCCGTGCCGCACACACCGGGAGGGTTCACCTGGAGAGCACGGCCCGAGGCCTCATGCCTCGGCGGTGAGGTTCAGGCGACGTCGCCCGGCACCAGGTGCACCCGGATGCCCTCCGCCAGACGTTGGGGCAGGCGGTGCGTCTCACCGCCGACGGTGAGGGTGAGCGATCCACCGAACGGCTCGCGTTCGCGGACCTCGACGTGGTCGTTCAGCGCGATGCCCGCGGACGTCAGGTGCAGCAGCATCGCCGGCTCCAGATCCGACACCTGGGTGATGCGCCCCGTGTGATCCACATCCAGTTCGGTCAAAGGGATCGATCCGTCATCCGAGGTGAGAACGAGATCCCGGGTGGGGATCGGATCACCGTGCGGATCGAATCGCGGACGTCCGAGAGCCTCGTCGATGGCGTCGACCACGTAGTCCGAGATGGCGTGTTCGAGAATCTCCGCCTCCTCATGGACGCGTTCCCATGGGATGTGGAGCATCTCCGCCAGGAAGAGCTCGACCAGGCGATGGCGACGAACCACGTGAAGGGCCACCCGCTCCCCCTCCGGGGTGAGGCGGACACCGCGATACGGCTCGTGCTCGACGAGGCCGGTGCTCGCCAGCCGTTTCACCATGGCCGACACGGAGGCCGCGGTGACGCCGAGCCGTGACGCCAGGTCATTGGTCTGGACCGGCGCATCGGTGGCCTCCGACATCGCGTAGATGGCCTTCGCGTAGTCCTCGACGGCGGCGCTGGTCCGGGTGGGTGATGACGAGGCGACGTCGTTCACAGGGCCAGAGTATCGCAGAGGAGGCCCGGTTACCAGCCAGGACTCGAATATGAATCAGCTATGACTAAACCTCTGGTATGGTCTGGCGAAATCGCGTCGGAGCCATCAGAAGGAGACCGGGCACCCATGACCTCGACAGGACGAGGAGGCACCCACCGCCACAGGAGAACGGCCGTCGCCGCCCTCACGCTGCTCCTTGCGGCGGCGACGGTGCTTCTCGTCTCCGCCTGTGGTTCGTCCGGCTCCGGTGACGACACGGCCGGCGACAGGCTGAAGGTCGTGGCCACCACGAACATCGTCGGTGACCTCGCGGCGGTCATCGGAGGAGACGACGTCGAGGTCACATCGCTCATGGAGGCCGGGGTCGACCCCCACCTCTACAGGGCGACGGCCGGAGACATCGACACGCTCCGCGACAGCAAGGTCGTCCTCTACGGAGGCCTCCACCTGGAGGGCAAGATGGACGAGATCTTCGGGGAGCTGTCGCGGACCCGGCCGACCGTCGCCGTCACCCGGGACATCCCCGAGAGCCGGCTCATCACGGACGGTGGCGCCCACGACCCGCACGTCTGGTTCGACGTCGACCTCTGGAAGATCGCAGCCCGCACGGTCGCGGACACCTACCAGGAGGCCGACTCCGAGAACGCGGATGCGTACGAGGATCGGTACGAGACGTACGTCGCGGAGCTGGACGACCTCAACGCGTACATCGAGGAACGGGTTGCCATGGTCCCCGAGCGGTCCCGCGTCCTCGTCACCTCGCACGACGCCTTCGCCTACTTCGGCCGTCGCTACGACTTCGACGTGGAGGGCATCCAGGGCATCTCGACGGCGACGGAGGCCACCACGGCCGACATCCGGCGCGTGGCGAGGCTGCTGGCCGATCGCGAGATCAAGGCGGTGTTCGTGGAGTCGAGCACTCCCCGCCAGACGATCGAAGCCGTCCAAGCCGAGGCGAGGAAGCAGGGACAGGTCGCCACGGTCGGAGGCGAGCTGTTCGCGGACGCCGCCGGAAGCACAGGGACCCCGGAGGGGACGTACATCGGGATGGTCCGCCACAACACCGACCTGATCTCCGGCGGTCTCCAGTGAGAGACGGGGCCCCTGGCCTTCACGTCGAAGGGTCCGAGGATCGTCGACGGACGCTGCCCGTGCCCGCACTCGCCGTGCGGCGGATGACGGTGTCCTACGGGGACCGTGCCGTCCTCTGGGATGTGGACGCGGCGTTTCCGTGCGGCACGATGTCGGCGGTCATCGGACCGAACGGCGCCGGCAAGTCGACCCTGCTGAAGGCCGCGCTCGGCATCATCCCCCGTGACTCAGGACACGTCGCCATCCACGGCAGGCCGCTGGAGGCGGCGCGGTCGGAGTTCGCGTTCGTACCGCAGGCGTCCGGGGTGGACTGGGACTTCCCCACCTCGGTGCGCGAGGTGGTCGAGATGGGCCGCTATCGACAGGCCGGCTGGTTCCGCCGGCTTCGCCGTGTCGACCGCGAGGTCGTCGCGCGATCGCTGGATCACGTGGGCATGACACCGTACGCCGACCGACCGATCGGACGGTTGTCCGGCGGCCAGAGACAGCGGGTCTTCCTCGCCCGCGCGCTGGCCCAGGAGGCATCACTGCTCATCATGGACGAACCGTTCGCGGGGGTCGACGCCCGCACCGAGGATGCCATCCTCACACTCCTCACCGAGCTTCGGGACGCCGGCTCGACGATCGTCATCGTCCACCACGACCTCCGGACGGTCCGGGAACGGTTCGACAACGCCCTGGTACTGAACGTCCGGGCCATCGCGGCCGGCCCCGTCGATGAGGTGCTGACGGACGAGGTGCTCGCCCGCGCGTACGGAGGTCCCCGCGTCGTCCCCGGCGAGGAGAGCACGTCGCCGTGAGCTGGCTGATCGACCTCATCCCGCTTCCGTACACGGACGCCGTCGTCGCCCTCGGCGCGGCCATCCTGGGCTTCGTCGCCGGGTCCCTCGGTGTCTACGCCGTGCTCCGGGAGCGGAGCCTGGTCGGCGACGCGCTGGCGCACGCCACGCTCCCCGGGGTGTGCATCGCCTTTCTGGCGACCGGGACCAAGGATCCGGTGACGCTGCTCGTGGGCGCCGGCATCGCGGGCCTGGTGGGCGCGTGGCTGATCGTCGGGATCGAACGCACGGGCCGCGTGCGACCGGACGCCGCCATCGGCGTCGTGCTCTCGGGCTTCTTCGCGGTCGGCATCGTCCTTCTGACGTACATCGCGGGGACCGGCAACGCGAATCAGGCCGGCCTCGACCGCTACCTGTTCGGTCAGGCCGCGGGACTGCAGGAACGCGACGTCATCACCATGCTGGCGCTGGGCATCGTCGGCATCGCGGTGATCACCGTGCTCCACCGCCCCATGAAGACCGCGCTCTTCGATCGCGACTTCGCCGGATCACTCGGACTGCGCACCCGCGTCCTCGACGTCGTGATCACGGCGCTCCTGGTCATCGCGATCGTGGTCGGTGTGCGCGTGGTCGGCGCCATCCTCATGGTGGCCCTCCTCATCACTCCCACCGTGGCGACCCGGCAGTTCACCAACCGGATGCACGTCCTCATCCCCGTCTCCGGTCTGACCGGAGCGATGATCGGTGTCGGCGGCGCCCTCGCGTCGATGTCACTGGAGGTGCCGACCGGCCCGGTCATCGTCATCCTCGGATTCGTGGTCGTGGCGATGAGTCTCTTCGTGGCTCCTGGCCGCGGAATCGCCTGGCGCGCATCGCGACTGCGTCAGGCGCGCCGACGTGCCGCCGTCGACGGTGCGCTCGGCGACATCACAGCCGCCGCGCGGACGACGGAAACGGTCGACCTGGACGAACTCGCGGCGTCCACCGGCCGCACTCCGCGCCAGATGGCGGGAGCATGTCGCGAGCTCACCCGACGGGGCCTGGCGCGCGTCGACGGAGTGACGATCTCGCTCACCACCGCGGGACGGAAGCACGCCGACGAGCTCGTCGAGAGTCACCGGCTGTGGTCGCTCTGGCTCGAACACGGATGGCGCCTCCACCTGCCCGATGCACGCGAACCGGATCCGCTCGACCTTCGGCGGAGCATCGGCGATCTGAACGTCAGCCGCCTCCTCTCGTTCGCCCGTCCGGAGGCTCCGCCACGATGAACGCCCACGTTCAGATCGCCATCACGGCCGGACTGGTCGCCACAGCCTGCGGACTCGTCGGACCGTTCCTCGTGCTTCGCCGCGTTGCCCTGATGGGCGACGCGGTGAGTCACGCCGTCCTGCCCGGCATCGTGGCCGTGTATCTCGTCTTCCACACGCGCGCACCCCTCCCGGTGGTGATCGGCGCCGGCCTGTTCGCCATCATCTGCGTCCTTCTCACCGACGCCATCCGAAGCAGCGGTCTGGTGAAGGGCGATGCGGCCATCGGACTCGTCTTCCCGATGCTGTTCTCCCTCGGCGTGCTCGGCGTGACGGCGTTCGCGTCGAACGTCCACCTCGATCTCGACTCGACGATCTACGGTGAGATCGCGTTCACGCCGTTCCGCACGACGGAGGTGCTCGGGGCCGCCGTTCCGACCGCGGCACTGGTGGTCGGCGCCGTCGCCCTCCTCAACCTGGCGCTCGTCGTCGCCCTCTGGAAGGAGATCAAGGTGACGACGTTCGATCCCGAGTTCGCCTCGACGATCCGGCGTTCCCCGTCGCTCCTGTCGCGCATCCTCCTGATCGCAACGGCCATCACCGCCGTCGCCGCGTTCGAATCGGTCGGTGCGATCCTCGTCGTGACGATGCTGATCGTCCCGGCCGCAACGGCCTATCTGCTGACCGACCGGCTCGTGGTGATGATCGGGCTCACCCTCGCCATCGGATGGTTCAGCTCGCTCGTCGGGCAGTGGCTCGCCGTCGAGATGGACGCCTCGATCGCCGGCGCGATGGGCGCCGTCGCGACCGCGTGCTTCGCCGTCGCGCTTCTGGCGGCTCCCCGATACGGCCTGGCGGGGCGGTGGGTGCGCCGCCGACGGGCACGGGCCGAGTGGATGTCCGAGGGCGAGCCGAACCCGACGCCGTAGGACGAACGCGCACACCGCTGGTTCCGTCCACCGGTCGTGCGCAAGTCTGGTGCCAGGCACCCGACTTGCGCGATGCACCGGGAGCTGCAGAAAGACGCCGAATAGCAGGCTACTTGTGCTTGTGCTGTCTGATACGCGCAAGTTAAGTGCCTGGCACCAGACTTGCCAGACTTGCGCACGACCGTTAAGGGACCGGGCAAGCAAGCCGCGCGGGAGACGGAAAATGAAGAGAGCCCCGTCGCCGGGGCTCTCTCGTCAGCAGACCGTAAGCCGGATTCTGTCGTGGGCAGTCATCTATCTGGGACGCCTGTTGCCAGACGCCTCATGCGGCCGACCTGGAGCTGAGCGAGCAACCCGTAGCGCTCCTGCTTGGCCTTGCACCGGGTGGGGTTTACCCAGCCGGCCTGTCACCAGACCGCTGGTGCGCTCTTACCGCACCTTTTCACCGTTACCGCCGACGAATCGACGGCTGTTTCGTTTCTGTGGCACTTTCCCGAGGGTTTCCCCCGCTGGCCGTTAACCAGCACCGCGCTCTGTGGTGTCCGGACTTTCCTCGAGCCGCCGAAGCGGCCCGCGACTGCCTGGCCTGCCCCGGCAGTTTAGCGCGTGTCAGATCGGGTAGAAGCTCTCGGACGGGCTCGTGCGAACGGCCGATCCCGCAGACCCACTGAAAAGGGCACGAGCCACGGAGGTTGATGATGCCCACCATCGATTCGAGCGGCGCCAGCCTGAACGTCACCGACACCGGCGGCGATGGCCGACCGGTCGTCCTCATCCACGGATGGCCCCAGAGCGGACGGGCGTGGGACCCCCAGGTGTCCGCGCTGACGTCCGCCGGATACAGGGTCGTCACCTACGACCGACGCGGCTTCGGCGATTCGACGGCGCAGGGACCGTACGACTACGCCACGTTCGCCGCCGACCTGAACGCCGTGCTCGACGCGCTGGATCTGAACGATGCGACGATCGTCGGTTTCTCGATGGGCGGAGGCGAGGTGGCCCGCTATCTCGGCACCTACGGGTCGGAGCGAATCCGCAGCGCGGTCCTCGCCGCCGCGATCCCGCCATGGCTCCTGAACAGCCCGGAGAACCCCGACGGCGGCTTCCCCCGCGATGCGGCGGAGGGGATGCAGGACCAGCTTCGCGCCGACAGGGAGGGCTTCCTCGACGGGTTCATGACCGGGTACTTCTCGGCTAACGGCGAACTCGCCGTTACCGAGGCCCAGCGCCAGGACGCGCTCGCCCTCACCAAGAAGGCCGACACGGAGGCCGCGGCCACCTGCATCGTGGCCTGGCTGGAGGACTTCACCGCCGATCTGGAGAAGGCCGACGTCCCGATTCTCGTCATCCACGGCGACTCCGACGCGATCGTTCCCCTCGAGGTCTCGGGGGCACGGTCCGCGGACCTCGTTTCCGATGGCACCCTGATCGTCCTGAAGGGCGGACCTCACGGCATCAACGTGAGCCACACCGAGGAGTTCAACGAGGCGCTCCTCACGTTTCTCGAACGCTGAGGCGCGAGTGCCGACCCGTGATGCGGGCGCGGAAGGACCGGTCGCATCGACCCGCCCCGCGCCCGCATCATCACCTCAGACAACGGCGCGTCTCTGAGGGCCCAGAGCAACGCCGCAGGGTTCCCGCCGCGGAACGCTAGAGCTTCCGCAGGACCGCCACGACCGAACCGAGAATCTGCACGTCCGCGCTGCGAATGGGCTCGAAGGCGTCGTTCTCGGGCTGGAGGCGGATGTGATCGGACTCGCGGTAGAAGGTCTTGACCGTGGCCTCGTCCTCGATGAGCGCGACGACGATCTGGCCGTCCCGCGCGGTGGACTGCTGCTTCACCACGACGAGATCGCCGTCCAGGATGCCGGCGTCGCGCATGGACTCGCCCTTGACCCGGAGCATGAAATCACCCTCGAACGGCGACTCGACCCACTCCTCGACCTCCTGCTCGGCGAGCGTGGGAACACCGGCCGCAACCGCACCGATGAGCGGCAGTCCACGCCGCTCATCGACCGGTGGCGCGACGCCCTCGCCTCCGCCGTCCAGCGAGACGAGCATCGCCCGGGGCTTGGTCGGGTCGCGACGGATGTGTCCGGCCTCCTCCAACTTGGCCAGGTGGGCGTGCACGGTCGACGGTGACGTCAGCCCGACCGCCCCACCGATCTCGCGTACCGTCGGCGGATAGCCGTGTTCGGAACAGTGGGACTTGATGAACTTCAGGATCTCGTGCTGGCGCTCACTCAGGTCGCCCATCGGGGTGCCTCCGGTCAGATGCGAACATGTGTTCCCAACCGTAGCAAGGCGCCAGGACGTCGTCCAGCCACAGGACAATCCGCGGCGCGGTCTGGGTATACTGCGCTTCCCTCATGCGCCTGTGGCGGAATTGGTAGACGCGCTAGGTTGAGGGCCTAGTGGCCGTATAGGCCGTGGAGGTTCAAGTCCTCTCGGGCGCACTCTCATACGCACGAACTCGGTTCACCGACACCAGTCGGCCGAGTTCTCGCCCCGTCGCCGTTCTCCCCTCGGCGGGTCGATGACGCGGGAGAGCGTCATCACGGTGGACGGCATCGTCGCGGAGGTCGCCTACCGGGACATCGGCAACCTCTACATCCGCGTCCACCCGCCGGAGGGACGCGTTCGCGTCTCGGCCCCACGCCGGTTCGGAGAGGACCACGTGCGGCGGGCTGTCGCCGACCGCCGGGCCTGGATACTCCGCCACCAGCAACGCATCCGGTTGGCCAATCCGGACGTCTCGGCCACACTCACATCCGGTGACGTCCTTCACCTGTGGGGCGCCCCGCAGCGCCTCGAGATCGCGCGGACCTCGGGACGCCCCACCGTCACGCACGACGCCGACCGGATCATCCTGGCCGTACCGGACGGGACACCGGAGGACGCGCGACGGCGGACCATCGACGGCTGGTACCGCGAGCGGATGCGCGCGGCGCTCCCCGGGATGATCGCGCCGTGGGAGGCGCGGATGGCGGTCACCGTCCCCCGGGTGACGATCCGGCGCATGACGACCCGGTGGGGTTCCTGCAACACGAGGACCCGCCGTATCACGCTGAGCCTGGACCTCGTCACGCGCGACCCGCTGCTCCTGGAGTACGTGATCGTCCATGAGATGACCCACTACTTCGAACCGGGACACGGCCCGCGTTTCCGGACGCTGATGGACGGCCACCTTCCCGACTGGCGGGAACGCCGTTCACGCCTGAACGGCGGGAGCGGATAGCGGATCCGCACCGGGCGTCCGATCCGATGTCACGACGCCCCGACACCTGCGCTCCTTTCCGGAGCCGTAGTCCACGGTCGCGATCCGCCGCGCACCGCCCGACGCCGCCGCGGGACCACCGGATCGGCCGTCTAGGATTCCGTCCACCGCACACGGCGAAAGGGTTGTCATGAGCCACCGCGTCCTGCGCAGCGACGACGCCTTCTGGTGCCCCTCCAACGCCATGAAGGTCGACAACACCGACCTCGCCCGGCAGCTCGGGGCGGAACGGCTGGGTGCACGTCTCTGGCGCCTTCATCCGGGACAGGCGTCGACCAAGCACCGGCATCGGGCCACGGAGGAACTCTACGTCGTCCTCGAGGGGACCGGCCGCATGCGCATCGACGGCGACGTGCTCACCCTGGCACGACTCGACACCGTGCTGGTGCAACCCGGAACCGTCCGCCAGATCTTCAACGACACGGACGCGCCGCAGCTGTGGCTGGTGACCGGTGCACCCATGGAGATGGCGAGCACGCTCGAGATGACCGACGACGACCTCGCCTGGTACTACCCGGACGGGACCACCGCACTTCCGCCTGAACTCTCGGGCGGCGCGTGACGACGCGTACGACCCGCATCAGCGGGGTGCCCGGCGTCCCTGATGGATGTGGACCGCCGGATGCGACGCCGGCGGGCCGCAACGCCTAGGAGAAGATCGCCTCGAGCAGGGCCACGATCCAGGCCAGGATGTAGACCTGAAGCAGGACCGCGAGGTAGATCACGGCCGCCCCCGCCAGAACGGCGGCGCCCCCGAGGATGAACTTGCCGATCGGCTTTGCGGGATTTTCCATGTGCGGGATCCTACCGTTCCGCCCGGCGTGCGGGTAGGGCCATCTGTCTCGGACTCACCGCCCGGCCCGGCAGCGCTAGAGAAGGTGCGAAAGCCAGAAGGTCGTGAGTCCCCAGAGAAGGGACGACGCGATGGTGAGGCGGGTGAGGTTGCGCTCGACGATCGCGGTGGACCCACCGTACGAACTGCCGCCGGATCCCAGGCCGAAGGCCCCCGAGAGCCCCGCGTCCTTCCCCGAATGCATGAGCACCAGGGCGATGATGATCATCGAGAGCAGCGAGTGGATGATGACGGCGAGTGTGGTCACGCGCGCAAGGGTAGCACGACCCGACGTCCCCGCCACCCACGCGTTTCGCGCGGCTGTCGGCCACCCGAACGTCCGGGTCCGGCACCGCGGAGAACGCTGCCGGACCCGATGACGGAGGCGTCATCCATGACGTCTCCGCGGCGTCGGCGGGACCGCGGTGCCCACGACCATCGGCACGGCCGCCGTGGACCGCCTGTCAGGTCGGCCCACGGCGACCGCGTACGTGTCAGCGGATCGCGCTCATCACGATCGCGCTCTTCGCCGGGTGGCCGCTCAGCCCGCTGTAGCCGCCGCGCCAGCCGCTGGGACCGCCGTGGCGGATCTCGGACCACTGGGCGAACCGGCTCCAGACGGACGGGGCCCCCTGGTAGACCCGCTGCTGAACGGTGTCGGGGATGGCGTTCAGGTTCGAACGGCGCCCGAAGGTGAGGTCCTCACCCCACATGCGGTCGATGAACGTCCGGTTGGGGAACCGCTGACGCAGGTGCCAGGCCCCCTTCGTCCCGTAGACGCTCACCGTCGGGAATGCGGTGCCCTCACGGATCGTCGGGCGGACCGTGTTGGGCCGGGAGGCCAGAAGGCGCCGTGCCGAACGGGTGAGGTCGCGGTGGTAGACCCACGACGAGTTCGAGTCGGTGCGGATGAGCGTGTAGAGGATGTTGTTCCGGTCCATGGACGCATCCGCGATCCGGATGGCCCCGGCGACGCTGGAGACCGTGTAGGTGGTGCCGTTGGTGCGCCGCAGGATCAGCTGGGACCGAAGCGACGGGGCATCGCCGGCCTGGTACATGGGCGGGGGGCCCGCCGTCACCTGCCGGAACATGATGGCGCCGTCCCCACCGCGCCACACCCCGTCGATCCGCAGCTTCCCGCCCGAACTGGACGTGCCCCACTCGGTCGTCGGCGTCGGCGTGGCGCGTCGGAGATCCGCCGTGACCAGCTCGGCGACGCGACCGGCGTCCGTGGTCCGGTCGCGTGACCAGACAACGAGCGGACCGTAGTTGTCGGCGGCGTTCAGCCGGACGGTCGCCCCGTCGTTCGTCTCGGTCTCGAGGACGCGCTCCTGACCGGTCAGGATGTTCACCGCCGCGAGGCGGTTCACCCCGCCGTCGCCCGGGCGGGTCACCAGGACCTCACCGCCGCTGACCCCGTGGAGCTTCAGATCGGTCTCGCATCCCGCGGCCGTCAGGCCGGAGACCTGGACCATCTGTCGGGTGCCGAAGCGGCGCGCCCAGACCTCGGTGGGTCCCTGGGCGGTCGTGCAGCGCGTCCAGGCCATCCAGTTCCCGAAGCGCTCGACCGTTCGGATGAACCCGTCCTGTTCGACCAGCGTGGTGGGCGCTGCTGTTGCCGATGACGCGGCGATCCCCATCCCGAGGCCCGCGGCGAGTGCTGTCGCCAGTACTCGACGTCTCATTCGGATTACTCCCTTCGTGCGACGTTACCGGCGTGACGGTATGCACGTCCGTTCGCCCGCCGCCAGCCGCACGGTCGCCGAGAACCCCGGTGGGGCGCGATTCTTACACCGCCAGAGCGGCCTGCTTACATGGCGCCAACATCTGCCGCGGAAGGCGCGGCCGCGGCCGGTGCGATGACCCCGATGCGCCCGACGGGCTCGGGGAGCATCTGGCCGATCGGGTGTCCGGTGACGTCGCGGGAACGGAGCTCGCCCATGAGGGTGTCGAGGCGGTCCCGCGGACAGGCGATGAGGAGCCCGCCGCTCGTCTGCGGGTCGAACAGGAGGGTGGCGGCATGCGGGTCGATGCCGCCCTGGAGGTCGACCCACCGCTCGAAGTGCGACCGGTTCCTGTCGACGGCCTCCGGGACGTGGCCGTCCGCGATGAGCTCAAGCGCGCCGAAGATGGGCGGAACACGGTCGATGCGGATGGCCGCACCCACGCCACTCGCGTCCACCAGCCGATGAAGGTGTCCGGCCAGTCCGAGACCGGTGACGTCGGTGACGCAGCGGACCCCGACGGCGCGGGTCGCCGCCGCGGCGTCCCGGTTGGACCGCAGCATCAGCGCCACGGCCGTCTCGTGTGCGCTGCCGCGCACGCCCTTCTCGGCGGCGGCCACGGCCACGCCGGTCCCGAGGGACTTCGTCAGCACGAGGACGTCGCCGGGGCGTCCGGCCGCAGTCGTCGTCAGAACGCCGGGATCGACGCGCCCGACGACCGCGATCCCGTACTTGGGCTCGGGGTCGTCGATGGCGTGGCCACCGAGGATCGGGAATCCCTCGCGCGCCGCGGCCGCGGCACCCCCGCGGAGGATCCCTCCGAGGACCGACGGGTCGCCGTCCTTCGGGTAGCCCGTGATCGCAAGCCCGAAGAGCGGCTCCCCGCCCATGGCGAAGACGTGGCTCATGGCATTCGTGGCGGCGATGGCCCCGAATGTCTCGGGGTCGTCGACCAGCGGTGTGAAGAAGTCGAGGGTGCCGACGACGGCGGTGTCGTCGGTCAGGCGATAGACGCCCGCGTCGTCCAGGATATCGTTGCCCGCCAGGATCCGATCGCCGGTCGGCCCGCCGGGAATCGCGGACAGGAGGTCGGCGAGCACTCCGGGCGCGATCGTGCACCCGCATCCCGCCCCGTGGGCCATCTGGGTCCGCGGCGGCTGTGCGCCATCGACGTCGGGCGGATCAACACGGTCAGCATCCATGGTCGAACAGTACGTCGGCGGCCGGTCGACACGGCGTTGCGCGGGTACCCGCGCAACGCCGCCGGCGGCGAACCGGAGAGCGCATCGGACCCCCATGTCATGCTTGGCCCCGTGACTGGTCGAAAAAAGCTCTCGGGCGAGTTCACGCCACACTGTTTCGGATGTGGGAGCGCCAACCCGCGCGGTCTCCAGCTCGACATCTACCAGGACGGCACCGACGCCGTCGCCACGTTCGTGGCCACGTCGGATCTGGGCGGATGGCCGGAGCGCCTGCACGGCGGGATCGTCGGGCTGCTGGTCGACGAGATGCTCGTCTATGCCGGTGCGCCGCACGACCTGTGGGGGATGACGGCGAAGGTCCGCTACTGGATGCGCAAGCCGATCCCGTTCGACGTCCCCCTGCAGCTGCGGTCACGCATGATCCAGCGAAGCGACCGGGCGTTCCGCGCCACGGTCACCATCCACCTCCCGGACGACGTCCTGGCGGCCGAGGGCGAGGGCATGTGCGTCCTGCGACCCCGCGACGCCGCCGGCTGACGGACCCCTCCGTCCCCCTCCACGCCCACGCCTCGGTGGCGCTACTCATCTAGCATCCGACGTTCGGCAACCCTCGACGAAGGAACCACGTGAGCGACCAGCTCATCCGCCTCGGCCACAGCCCCGATCCCGACGACGCGTTCATGTTCTACGCGCTCGCCGAAGAACCGAAGATCCCCACCGACGGTTTCCGGTTCGAGCACCTCCTGCGCGACATCGAGACCCTCAATCAATGGGCCACCGAGGGTCGCCTCGAGGTGACGGCGATGTCGGTCCACGCGTACGCGTACGTCGCCGACCGGTACCGTCTCCTGCCGCACGGCGCCTCGATGGGCGAGAAGTACGGCCCGATCGTCGTGGCCAAGGAACCCATGGACGTGGCGGACCTGCAGGGCAAGCGCATCGCGGTGCCCGGTCTGTGGACCAGCGCCTTCCTCGAGCTCCAGCTCCTCATCGGGAAGGTCGCCGATCCCGTCATCACGCCCTTCGACGAGATCTTCGACGCCGTCGACGAGGGACGCGCCGACGTCGGACTCGTCATCCACGAAGGACAGCTCACCTACGAGGACAACGGGTTCGAGCTCATCGTGGACCTCGGGGTCTGGTGGGACGAGCTGACCGGCGGGCTCCCGCTCCCCCTCGGGGCGAACGCCGTCCGCCGCGACCTGGGCGAGGAGACCATGGTCCGCCTCTCGAGGGTGCTGCACGACAGCATCGCGTACGGGCTCGCCCATCGGCGCCCCGCGCTCGACTACGCCGGCAGATGGGGACGCGGACTGAACGACGATCTGACGGATCGCTTCGTCGAGATGTACGTGAACGACCGCACCCTGGACTACGGCGACGACGGTCGTGAGGCCGTGGCGGAGCTCCTGCGGCGGGCGGCACATGCCGGACTCATCCCGGCATCCGTCCCGGTGGACTGGGTGCCGTGACCGCCGCGGCGGCCGATACGCCGTGGAAGGACTGGGCCGCCGAGATCGACGCATGGACGGAGCGGTTCCGAGAGGTCGCCGACCCTCCGGAACCGTTCGCCACAGCCATCCGTGAGAGGTGGACGACGGCGGCCCGCACCCGACTGGCCGTCGACGCGCAGGCGTACATGGAACGCCAGCACGCCTACATGGAGACACTGCGGCGAGAGGGGATGGACCTTGTGCGCCTGGACGTGAAGTCGGGGTGCGAGTACTGCATGCGCTACGACGGGTCCGCCTACAGCCTGAACGGCGATACCCCCGGATTGACGCCTCCCCCACCGCTCCCGATCTGCCCCGCATGTCGACCGGTCCTGAACCTCCTGACGCCGTTCTTCATGCAGCAATCGGGGCTCACAATCGACGATCTCGTCGAACGGTCGGTGCCTTTTGTCCCGTTCGACGAATAGCGAAGTCGGGTTCCCACCGAAAACCCTCATCGCCTTCACCTGAAGCTAACAATGGGCTGGCAGGCTGCTTCCCATGTCAACAGCCCCTCCCTTGAAGCGGCAGTCACGCTCCGGCCGCACCAGCACAGCTCAGACACGCACCGGCACCCTCCGCCTCGCGGATTCCCCCGACCGACTCCCCCTCCGTCGGATGGAACTCTTCACCGGTATCCCGGACGGCGACCTCGACATCCTCGAGGCACGGCTCGGAATGATCCGGTGGCCGCAGGGCGCTGAGGAACCCGCCCCCTTGGAGCGGTTGGACCACGTCTACCTGGTTCGCGAAGGACGCCTCGCGCTCTACGAGCGGATCTCGCCCGACCACGAGGTCATGGTCGCGATCCTCGAGCCCGGTGCCATCTGGTCAACCCTCGGTAACGTGACACCCCCGGGCCTGGCGGCACTCGAGGCGTCGGCCATCTCACCACTCCCGGCACGCGCGCTTGAGGCCCTCTCGACCCGCTATCCGCGGCTCGGGCGGAACCTCGCGGCGATGCTCTCGGAACGGGTGAACACCCTGTCGCAGACCATCGCCATGGTCAGCGAGATGCGGGTCGAGGACCGTCTGCGTGCACGTCTGCACCAGCTGGCCGAGCGCTTCGGGGTCACGGGTAAGGACGGGATTCGACTCCATCTCGACCTCACCCACGCCCAGTGGGCGTCGCTCGTCGGCGCCTCCCGGGAAGCCGTCACCACCGCGTTCGGAAAGCTGAAGAGCCAGAACGACGTGGAGCTCGACGGCCGCGATATCCTCATCCCGTGGTCGGCCGTGCACGAGCACGAGGCCGGCCTCAACGAGGCCCTCGCCGTCGGCTGACATGCCGGACGGCACGTCCTGTTCCCGAAGCGCCGGCTTCGGGAACGGATAGCTCTCAGGTGGTGGGAGCCCGGCCTCCCAGCGGGGTCCCACCGCCTGAGGATCCCTCGGTCGCCGCGGAGGCGTTCGACGAGGGAACCTTGGAATCTTCTGAACGCTCCCGCCCCACGCGGGGAAGCGCGATGAGCATGAGTGCGACACCGGCCAGGACGCATGCGATGGCCGTGAACACCCACGTCGTGTGACGCGAGAGACCCTCTCCTCCGAAGGTCATGACGGCGACCCGGATCACGAGCCCGCCACCGGCCAGAAGGAGGCTGAGGCCGGCGGGTCCGGCGACGACGAGTCGGCGACGCTCCGCCCGATCACGCCGCGCCGCGTCGTCCACCTGGGCGACGGGGCTGCACGGCTGGAGCTGTGCGTGGATCCGCGTGCTCATCGCGGGTGTTCCCACGGTACGGGGCCGGCCGACGCACAGCGCGCGCGCCCGGAGGTACGGGGATCGAGACATCGCGGGGAAGCGTCCATATAGGTCCGGCTACCGTCCTTGGCTGCGCGTTGACGACAGAGGCGTAGAGAATCCGCCGAAGCACGTCTCTCATCGGCAGCTCGCCGGGAAAGCATGAGCGAATCGTCGCGTCACCCCGCACCGGCCGGCGCACCGGCGAGACGAAATGGACATCACGGCCGCGGGGCGCCGTCCGCATGCCGACGCGAGCGACGATGGTGGTCCGCTGACTCGCGGTCCGTCCGCCCTGGAGGCCGGATCGCGGCCGAGCGGCCCCGTTGGCCGGTGCTCAGTTCCCGGGGGAGTCGCCGACCGCCCGAAGATTTTCGGCCGCGAGGTTCAGATCGGACGCGGCCCTCCGCGCCGCCGCGGGCTCACCGGCACGGGCCGCCGCCTCCAGGCGTCGCATCGCCGCCAGCACGGGGTTGTACGCCGCGGCGCTCCGCACCCTCTGAGCCTCGAGTCGTTGGTCCTCGAGCCGCATGGCCGACAGCCGCTGGGACACGCCCTGTGCGGTGCGCATCGGCTCACCCATGTCAGCCGCCGCGGCCCTCAGCGCCTGCGGCGTCGCCGGATTGGGCAACGCGGCGACCGCGGCCGCGAAATCCCGCACGGCCTCCGCGCCGAGGGCGGCGTCGGCGAGGTACTGCTCCGCGCCCGCCGTGCGACCGACGGCCAATGTTCCGGTCGACACGGGGTCCGACCCGCCGCATCCGACGAGTACGCCCATGACGAGGATGAGAAGCGCGCAGGAGAGGGTTCGCACTCGGCGAGCCTAGCGTTCCCGTCACGCGGCTGGTCTATTCTCGGTCCCGATGAACGACTCCCCGTACCCCCTCGCGCTCTCCTACGACGATGTCCTCCTTGTCCCGCAGCGCAGCCCCATCGCGTCCCGCGGTGACGTCGACACGACCGGCCGGCTCACGCCGCGCATCGCGCTGCGCTCGCCGGTGGTGGCCGCCAACATGGACACCGTGACCGAGGCTCCGATGGCGATCGCCATGGCCCGTGCCGGTGGCATCGGCGTCATCCACCGGTTCCTGACGATCGACGAGCAGGTGGCGGAGGTCGCGCGGACCAAGCGCGCCGAGGCGCTCGTCATCGACGACCCCTTCACGGTGGCCCCGGACCTGTCCCTCCGGGACGCCCTCGACCTCATGAGCGAACACGGAGCCGGCGGCCTGGTGGTGGTCGACGACGAGCGGCGGCCCGTCGGGATGCTCACCCGGCGCGACACGCTGCTTCGCGACGACATGACGGTTCCCGTGGAGCAGGTGATGTCACCGCGCGAGCGGCTGATCGTCGCCCCCGTGGGGATCGACGAGGACGAGGCCGCGATCATGCTGCGCGACGGGCGCATCGAGAAGCTCCCGCTGATCGACGATGACGGGCGGCTCGCCGGGCTCATCACCATGCGCGACCTCCTGCAGCGCAAGGAGCGTCCCACCGCCACGAAGGACGAGCGGGGCCGGCTGTCGGTGGCGGCCGCGATCGGCGTGCGGGGCGACTACCTCGATCGCGCCAGGGCCCTGGTCAGCGCGGGTGCCGACGCCCTCGTGCTCGACATCGCGCACGGCCACATGGAGCAGGCGCTGGACGCGGTGGGTGCCGTGGCGTCGATCGTCGCCCCCGTCGAGGTCATCGCCGGAAACGTGGCGACGGCTGACGGGGCACGTGACCTCATCGCCGCCGGAGCGAACGCGATCAAGGTCGGTGTGGGCCCCGGCTCGGCGTGCTCGACCCGCGTCGTCGCGGGCGTCGGAGTTCCGCAGTTCACCGCCGTCCGCGAGTGCGCGGCCATCTGCCGCGAGCACGGGGTCCCCATCATCGCCGACGGCGGGATCCGCGCCGGCGGCGACGTGGCCAAGGCCATCGGGGCGGGCGCCGACACCGTCATGGTGGGCAACCTCCTGGCCGGATCGACAGAGAGCCCGGGCACGGTCGTCAGCCGCAGCGGCGCACGGGTGAAGGTGTTCCGCGGCATGGCGTCAGCCGGAGCGGCGGCGGCACGGCGTGCGATCGACGGCGACCCCCAGGACATGCTGTCCCGCAGCGATCAGACCGACTTCTCCCCGATCGTCCCCGAGGGGGTGGAGGCCGTGGTCCCGCTGCGCGGCAGCGCCGCCGACGTGGTGGGCGCGCTCGTCGGCGGGCTGCGCTCCGGCATGAGCTATTCCAACGCGACGACCGTGCGCGAGATGCAGGATCGCGCGCAGTTCGTCCGCATCACGTCCGCCGGCCTGCGCGAGAGCCACCCGCACGACGTGACCATGTAGTGACACCCGCCGGTGGGTGTCACTGGTCGAAGAGGCGGAGCTCCGGTTCGCGCAGACCTCGCAGCTCGGCGAGGTTGACCTCGGCCGTCGTCATGCCGCGGTCACGCGCCAGCGTGACCGCCTGGGGCTTGATGGACTCGGCGACGAGCATGCCGCGGCAGTCGTTCATCCCGTGCTCGGCCCGGATGTACTCCAGATAGCGGGTCAGCTGCTCCACCGCGTCGATGGTGCCCACGCGCTTGACCTCGACGGCGACGTACCCGCCCCCGTCGATGCACATCAGATCCACCGGACCGATGGGCGTCGGGTACTCGCGGCGCACGAGGGTGAGGCCGTCGCCCAGCGTGTGCGGAACGGCGGCGAGGGCCTCCTGCAGGTCGCGCTCGATGCCGTCCTTCACCAGGCGGGCGGCCGGACCCATGTCGTGCTCGGAGTCGGAGATGACCTCGTCGATCCGGATCTCGATCGTCTCGAGGCGCGCGGCCGACCCCTTCTCCACCACGATGCTCTCAGAGGTCTCCGTGATGCGCGTCGGCGGGACCATCCAGTTCTCGGGTTTATAGCCTCCCGCGTCCGAGTGGACCATGACCGCCCCGTCGGACTTCAGCATGATGAGGCGCACCGACAGGGGAAGCACCGACGAGACGCGCCCCGCGTAGTGCACCTCGCAGCGCGCGACGATCAGGCGCACGCGGACCACCGTTCGTTCATCGCACCATCGTACCCCGGCCGCCCGCCGTCACGACCAGCCGGCCGACACGTCGCACGACCGGCATCCGGAGGCGGCGCCTCAGTCCGGAACCATGGTCACGGAGGGCGTGTACTCCTTCGCCATGAGCGGGCTCGACAGCACGAAGTCGGCCGTGGCACGGTTGCACGCGATGGGCACGTTGTAGACGACGGCGATGCGCAGAAGCGCCTTCACGTCCACGTCGTGCGGCTGCGGCTCGAGCGGATCCCAGAAGAACACCACCAGGTCCAGCCGGTGTTCGGCGATGGCGGCTCCGATCTGCTGGTCACCGCCCAGCGGTCCCGACAGGAACGTGGACACCGGAAGGTCGAGCTCCTTCGCGATCATCGCGCCGGTGGTGCCGGTCCCGAACAGCTCGTGGTTCTCGAGCGTTCCGCGGTTGAACCGTGCCCAGTCGACGAGCTCGGCCTTCCGATTGTCGTGTGCGACCAGGACGATCCGGCGGCGGGTGGGCATCGGCGCGGCTTTCACGGCTCCCCCTTCGACGAGATGGCCGAACCAGTATGACGTGAAGCGCGCCGCGACGTTCGATGACGATCGGCTCCCGATGGCGGACGGTTCGACGTCCGCCACACGCGAAGGCCAGGTCCACGGGATCGTGGCCGTGGTGTGCGTCACCGGTGGCGCGTACTGCGAGATCGGGGAATCCATCACACGATGAGTGATGCCACGGAGATCGCGGCGTGGTGCGTGCCCCCGGCGGCGCGGATGCGCCACCGGTGAAGCGCGCCACATCCACGCATCCGTGGCACCACTCATCTAGACTCGCGGCCGCCCCCGAAGGAGGATTCTTGGCCTCACAGCTCGCCCCACCAGAGCTCTGCATCTCCAATGTTCGCGCGCTCTCCATCGACGCCATCGAGGCGGCCAGCAGCGGCCACCCCGGCGCACCGATGGGGCTGGCGCCGATCGGATGGCAGCTGTTCACCACCGCGCTGCGCCACAACCCGGCCAACCCGCAGTGGCCGGACCGTGATCGGTTCGTCCTCTCGGCCGGTCATGCGTCGATGCTCCTCTATTCGCTCCTCCACCTCACGGGCTACGACCTGCCGATCGACGAGATCAAGCGCTTCCGCCAGCTCGAGAGCATGACCCCCGGCCACCCCGAGTACGGCATGACCCCGGGCGTCGAGACGACCACGGGTCCGCTCGGCCAGGGATTCGCGAACGCCGTCGGCATGGCTCTGGCAGAGGCCATGCTGGGTGCGCGCTTCAACCGCGAGGGGCACACCCTTGTCGATCACCGCACCTGGTGCATCTGCTCGGACGGAGACCTGATGGAGGGCATCTCGCACGAGGCCGCCGCCCTCGCCGGACACCTGAGGCTGGGCAAGCTGATCGCGCTCTACGACGACAACGACATCAGCCTCGACGGCCCCACGTCGCTGTCCATGGGCGGATCGGAGACCGCCCGCTTCGAGGCCTACGGCTGGCGGGTGCTCCGCATCGAGGACGGGAACGACCTGGACGAGATCGGCCGCGTGCTGACCGAGGCCCAGGAGTCCGACGGACGGCCGACCCTCGTGGTCTGCAGGACCGTCATCGGCTACGGCGCGCCGACCAAGGCCGGGACCAGCTCGGCCCACGGCTCTCCCCTGGGAGCCGAGGAGGCCGCCGCCGCCAAGGCGGCGTACGGATGGCCCACCGACCAGCCGTTCCTCGTGCCGGACGCGGTCGACGCGTGGCGTGACGAGATGATCGGCCGGGGCACGGATCTCGAGGAGGCGTGGAGCAGCATCCTCGACGCCTACGCCGAGGCGTACCCGGACCTCCACGCGGAGTTCATCCGCGTGATCGACGGGGAGTTCCCCGACGGATGGGAGGACGCCTTCCCCGAGTTCGGCCCCGACGACGCCATGGCCACCCGCGCCGCCAGCGGCAAGGTGCTCAACGCCATCGCCGGCACGTTCCCCGAGCTCGTACAGGGCGCCGCCGACCTGTCGTCCTCGACCAGCACTACGTTGAAGGACTCCCCCAGCGTCTCGGCCGGGAACTACGACGGGCGGAACATCTATTTCGGCGTCCGCGAGCACGCGATGGGCGCCATGACGAACGGGATCATGCTGCACGGCGGCTTCCGCCCCGTGGCGTCGACGTTCCTGCAGTTCTTCGACTACATGAAGAACACGGTTCGGCTGGCGGCGCTCATGGAGATCCCGTCGATCTTCGTGTACACCCATGACTCGGTCGCCCTGGGTGAGGACGGCCCCACCCATCAGCCGGTCGAGCACCTGGCCGCTCTGAGGGCGATTCCCAACTGCGTGGTCCTGCGCCCCGCGGACGCCAACGAGACCGCGCAGTCCTGGCGGATCGCGATCGAACGGCAGGACGGCCCCACCGTCCTGGTCCTCAGCCGCCAGGGCGTCGAGCCCCTCCCGACCACCCCGAATGTCGCCCAGGGCGCCTACGTGGTCGCCGATGGCGATGACTGCACGCTGATCGCGACCGGCGCGGAGGTCGGCGTGGCGCTGGAGGCACGCACGGCACTCGACGCCGAGGGCGTCTCGGCCCGCGTGGTCAGCATGCCGTCATGGGAGCTCTTCGATGAACAGGACGGCGAGATCATGGATGAGGTCCTGCCCGACGGACCGCCGCGAATCGCCATCGAAGCCGCCGCCACCTTCGGATGGGAGCGCTGGGCCGACATCGTCGTCGGCATCGATTCGTTCGGCGCGTCGGCACCCGGCCCGGAGGTCCTCGCACACTTCGGCATCACGGGCCAGGACGTCGCGGACGCCGTGGTCTCGCTGCTGGAGGACCTGGACGACGACCTCGACGAGGATGACTAACCCTCAACTTGAAGGTTAGAAAATAGAGGGAGGCCCGGCGTCGGCCGGGCTTCTCCGCGGCCCGGAGAGACCGCGCGCAAGCCTGGTGCCAGGCACTTAACTTGCGCGTGACAGAACGCACAATTACCAAAAGGCCCGCTAGTAAACACCTTTCGGTGCCAGAGGCGCCGTGCGTGCAAGCCGGGTGCCTGGCACCCGGCTTGCGCGACCTCAGGCGCGTTCATCCGGATAACCGATCAGCGCGCAGCGCGCGGTAGACGCGCCCGTCGTCGTTCGCCTCTCCCGTGAGAGGGACGTGCCCCGCGTCAGAGGAGCTCGGCCCGCGCCCGGTCGACCACCTTGGCCGCCTCCTCGTCCGCGGTCCGGCGCTGATCCTCAGGCACCTCGAAGTCCGGCTCACCGTGAAGGGTCGTGGTCGCATCGGGCCCCACGACCTCACGCGCCCGCTCGAGCCACTCGGCCGGCAGATCCTCATCGAGCGTGACTCCGACCATGTCGGCGAACAGGAGCGTCCACGCCCGGGGCAGGACGTCCGGGTTGTAGCCGCCACCGCCGAGGGCGACCAGCTTCCCGCCGCAGACCCGCTCGGCAAGCTCGCGGAGGGTGGTCCACACGCGGGGATATACCTCCATCGTCACCTGCAGATGGGCCAGCGGATCGCGGTGATGGGGGTCGACCCCGTTCTGCGTGACGATGATCTCGGGCGCGAACGCCGTCACCGCCGGGACGATGACCTCCTCGATCGCCCGGAGGTAGCCGGCGTTCCCCGAGAAGGGAGGGAGCGGGATGTTGACGGCGGCACCCACCCCATCCTCCCGTCCGCGCTCCTCGAGGCCCCCCGTTCCCGGGAAGAGGAACCGGCCGTCCTCGTGTACCGAGCACGTGAGGACCCGCGGGTCGTCGTAGAAGATCCACTGCGTTCCGTCACCGTGGTGCACATCGACGTCGATGTAGGCGACCCGCGTGGCGCCGGCGTCGAGCAGCGAACGGATCGCGGCGGCCGGATCGTTGTAGATGCAGAACCCCGCGGCCTTGTCGGCGAAGGCGTGGTGCAGCCCACCGCCCGGGCTGAACACCTGATCGACGTCACCGTTCCACACCGCGAGGGCCGCGACGATGGATGCCCCGCAGACGTCCGCGGCCGCGGTGTGCATGCCGGTGAAGGCGGGGGTGTCACCCCACGCCGCGAGTCCCCACTCCATGGCCGCGAGTGCCGTCGCCTCCATGGGGTCGGCGTCGTAGCGCTTCACGGCCGCGATGTAGGCGGACCCGTGCACGGACGCGATCTCCTCGTCCGTCGCCCTGCGCGGTTCGATCTCGACGACGTCGTCCCGGCCGACGAGCCCGTAGGCGCGGATGAGGTCGACGGCCCGCTGACGGGTCAACGGCGACAGAGGGTGATCCGCGCCGAGGTCGTAGTCGCCGAGGGCCTGCCGGCTGACGAGCCCGATCCTCCGGTCGCTCATCGTGCCGCCACCACCGTCCACGGTTCGATCCTCCAGTCCGTCACCAGGCCGTTCACGACGTACGGGTCGGACTCGGCATACGCACGGATGACGGCGTCATCCACGGCGGCGAAGACGAGTAGACCACCCGACGGCGGCGTGCCCACGGCGCCGGCCGCGATCATGCGCCCGTCGGCGACCGCACTCTCGATGGCCGCCAGGTGCCCCGGGCGGTGGGGGTCACGGCGCTCGAGGATGTCCGGCACGTAGTCGTAGGTCAAGAGCTTGTAGGTCCCAGGTTCCATGGGAGGAGCATACGAGAGTGCGATCGCATCACCCGATGCGGCATGCTTTCCGCCGATGTCCGTACCCCGCCGAACGGTGACCCACCGCCACCTCCCCCTCCGGGCGGCCCCCGAGGACATCCTTCGCGCGGTCGCCGATCAGGACCTTCCGATCATGGTCCCCACCGGCCGCGGCCCGATCATCGTCGCCGGGCAGCCCTCCGCCACGGCCGAGGGCGATCGCATCTGGGACGTGCTCGACATCCCGTGCTCGCCTCACCCGTCACATCCGACCGGGTTCGCCGGAGGATGGTTCGGGCTTCTGGCCGACGGGCTCGCCGACACCGTCGAGGTGCTGCCGCCACCCCACCCCGATCCGGGTGGCCCGCCGCCGGGCCTCGTCGCCACCTATCCGACCATCGCACTGGTCGACCCGTCCGGTTCGGTCACGATCGCCAGCACCGACGGATCGAACGCGCTCGACCGATTCGAACGCCATCTGACCAAACGCCTCACCCGGCCGCCGTCCCAGGAACACCCGGAGCCGCACGAGGTCGCCGATGTCGTCCTCCAGAGCTCGCTTCCGGCGCGCGCATACCGGGCGGCGGTGCAGCGCATCCGCGACCTCATCCGAAACGGCGACTGCTACCAGGTCAACCTGACCCAGCGTCTGACCGCTCCCTGGCACGGAACGTCTCTCGCGTTCGCCGCACGTCTCTGGGATGCCGCGGGTCCGAGCTCCCACCGTGCCTACTTCGCCACCCACCGCGGAGTCGTCGTCTCGGCCTCGCCCGAGCTCCTGGTGCGCGTTCGATCACGGTCGGCCGAGAGCGAGCCCATCAAGGGCACGGCACCGCTCGGCGAGTGGCCGCGCCTGCAGGCGTCCGTGAAGGACCGCGCCGAACACGTGATGATCGTCGACCTGGTGCGCAACGATCTCGGCCGCGTCGCCGCCCCGGGGCGCGTCAGCGTGCCCAGCCTCTTCCGGCGTCTTCGCACACCCTACGTCGAGCACATGGTGAGCACGGTCCGCGCGGACCTGGCCGACGGGACCACGGCGACGGATGTACTGCGCGCCGTGTTCCCCGGCGGCTCGGTCACCGGCACCCCCAAGGTGCGCTCACTGGAGGTCATCCGCGACCTCGAGCCGGTCTCACGCGGCCCCGCGTTCGGCAGCATGGTGGCCGTGTCCCGCACGGGCGACATCGAGGCCAGCGTGGCCATCCGAACCGCATGGATCACGGGACCCGAGGTCCGGTACTGGTGCGGGGGCGCGGTCGTCTGGGACTCGGATCCGCAGTCCGAGCTGACCGAGTCCCTGGCGAAGGCGCAACCGTTCCTGCGTGCCCTGGGGGTCGCATGAGCAGGGTCACCTGGCTCGACGGCGGACCGGTCGACCCGATGACCGCCGCGCTGTCGATCGACGATCCGGGCGCGCGATTCGGTGACGGCCTGCGAGAGACCATCCGCGCCGAGGACGGCACCGTTCCCTGGATCGAACGCCACCTCGCCCGACTGGAGGCGTCGGCGGCCGCACTCGGCTACGCCGGGCGCATTCCCGCCTCCGACGACGTCCGTGCCGCCATCCGCACCGTCGCCCGCACCTGCGGCGCCGGCGTCTGGCGGACGACGGTCATCTGCACCCCGCACCCCACCCTCCTCGTCGACGCGGTGTCCGTCACCCCGGACCCCGCGTCGACGGTCGCGGCCATCACCTGCCCCGGTTTGTGGGTGCCCGACAACCGCCTGGCCGAGCACAAGACCGTCGCCTACCTGGCGAACCGCATCGCGCTCGAGGCCGCCGCTCGCCGCGGTGCGGACACCGCGCTCCTCCTCGACCGCCACGGCAACCTCGGTGAGGGCGCGACGGCCAACGTCTTCTGCGTCACGGGCGGCGCGATCCTCACACCGCCGGTGCGCGGCCTGCTTCCCGGGACGACGCGGGCCGCGATACTCGATCTCACGGATGCCGAGGAACGCGACCTCCCGGCACCCCTGTGGCATCACTGCGACGAGATGTTCCTGACGAGCGCGGTGCACCACGTCGTGGGCGTGTCGGCCGTCGACGGTGAACCGGTCGGCGACGGTTCGGTCGGACCGGTGACGCGATCGGTCCAGCACGCGGTCGACGCCGCCTTCCACCGCTGACGCCGCCCCCGCGGCCGTCCGCCTGCCGCTACGTCGGACGCGCGGCGAGCAACAGCTGGGTGCAACGGAAGAGGGCGATCACCCGTCCGTCCTCCCGGAGCACCTCGGCATCCCACACCTGGGTGGTGCGTCCACCGTGTGCCAGGCGCGCCTCGCATCGCACCACACCGCTACGGGCGGTGCCGATGAAGCTGCATTGGAGGTTGATCGTGGCGAACGCCATGGGATCGTCGTCCAGCGTCATGGCCGCGCCGAAACCGCACGCCGTGTCGGCGAGCGCGGTCACCGCGCCCCCGTGCAGGTACCCGTTGGGCGCCAGAAGACCGTCATGGACCCCCGCGCGGAGGTCCACACGACCCTTCTCCAGGGCGAGGAACTCGACACCGACCAGTTCGGGGAACCTACCCCGACAGATCGCGGTGGCCTCGTCCGGTGTCACAGGCGCTGCATCGAGAGCGTGTAGCGCCCGCCACCCGACACGGCCACGACGGACACGAAGTACCGGCCGGTCGCCGGGGCCGTGAACACCACCGACCGGGTCCCCGGTGTCGTACGCCGGATGCTCCCCAGAAGCAGACGTTCGAGCTGCCGGTCCGACAGGACGCGCGGCGACACCGACCTGCTCGTCGAACGGAAGACGCCCATGTCGAAACGCGCGCGCGGGGCGGAGAGCGTCACACGGACGCGCTGCCCCTTCGCCACCGCGACGGCGTAGACGTCGAACTGGTCGTTGTTGAAGTCGGCGCTCGCACGGAGAACGCGGCGCTGCTTACCCTTCAGCCGGACCGTCTGGTTCTTCGGGATGAACTTGACGTCGTCGTTCGGCTCGGCGAGATCGTCCACCGGCGTGGGCGCCTGAACGGCGGCGGCCGGGTTCACGATCCCCCACCCCTCCGTGCTGGTGCGCGCGAGGCCCCGCGCGCCACGGGAGGCCGTCATCTGAAGGATCTCGGTCACCTGAGCGGGGCTCGCGCCGGGATGCGACGCCATGATGAGGGCGACCGTGCCGGCGACGTACGGGGCTGCCATGGATGTGCCCTCCTTCATCCCGTAGCCCGGGACCACCTCGCGGGTGCGGACGCGGGTGGGGATGGTCGAGAGCATGTCCACGCCGGGTGCGAGCACGTCGACGGAGTAGTTGTAGTTCGAGAAGCGTGCGCGACCGAAGGCACGCGGACAGTCCGAGGTTGCGGTCTCGTTGCACTGCGCCGCCACGCCGATCACGTGGTCGTAGCCGGCCGGGAAGTTGACCTCGTTCTCGTCGAGTCCCTCGTTGCCGACGGATGCGACGATCACGGCGCCGCGGCGGTACGCCCAGTTGACGGTGTCCTGGAACGCCTGGGAGTAGCCGGGTCCACCCGATGAGATGTTGATCACCTTCGCACCGCGGTTCACGGCCCACCGGATGCCCTGCATCATGGTCGGGTCGTTGCTCTCGCCCCGCGAGTTCGAGATCTGCACGGGCATGATTCGCGATGACGTCGGCGTGGCCGGGGACACCCCCACGACCCCGACGCCGTTCATCGGAGCGGCGGCGATACCCGCGACGTGGGTGCCGTGCCCCGAGGACGACACGTCCGGTGCCGCCGCCCGCTTGGTGATGGTGCTGTAGGGCGATACGACGAGACCGGGCGCCCGGTACTCCTCGTGGCTCGTGTCGAGACCCGAGTCGAGGACGGCTATGGTGGGCGCGGCGTTGCCGGTGAGGTTCGGATTCCAGGTGCCACGGTGGAGCGACCACTGCTGGGTCCCGCCGGCGAAGAGGATGTCCGTCGGCGGGGGGACGACCTTCGGCGGGAGCACCGGGACCGGCGGCTTCTGATCCTGCAGATCGCTCGTCCTGCGGGCCATGGCCCATTCGGCGCGGGCGACGCCCTCGCGGGAGAGCACACGTCGCCGGGCCGTCGCGGGAGTCCGTGGGCGGAGTTGCCAGACACCGATCTCCGGCACGACGGCCTCCACGGAGCCGAGCCCGCCCAGACGGCGTGCCACGAGGTCCCCGTCGGGCCGATCGGAGAAGGTGACGACCAGGGTCGGCGATGCGGGGTTCGCGAGGCGCCCGATCTCGGTGCGCGCCGCGGCGCCGGAACCCTGGGCGACGACGGGTACGGTCAGCCCGGCGAGCGCAACGCCCACCGCGAGGAGGCTACGACGAACGATTCGTGATGGGCATACGCCGGTCCTTGCCGAACGCGCGCGGTGTGATCTTGATTCCAATGGGCCCCTGTCGGCGTTTGTACTCGGCACGGTCCACCAACGAGACGACCGTACGTGCGATATCGGCGAAATGCGGCTGTTCCGCGAGTCGCTCCACGTCGACGTCATCCTCGACATAGGCACGGAGCAGCGGATCGAGGACATCGTACGGTGGAAGTGAGTCCGTGTCCTCCTGGTCCGGTCTCAGCTCGGCGGACGGCGGGCGGGTGATCGAATGTTCAGGGACCACCTCGCCCGAACGGTTCCGCCAGCGGGCCAGGTCGTAGACGGTCGTCTTGAGCACATCGCGGATCGGCGCGAACCCGCCGACCATGTCGCCGTACAGCGTGCTGTATCCCACGGCGATCTCGCTCTTGTTGCCGGTGGCGAGAACGAGGCCGCCGTACTTGTTCGACAGCGCCATGAGGAGCGTCCCCCGGGCGCGCGCCTGCAGGTTCTCCTCGGTCGCATCACGCGGCGCGTCCCGGAAGATGGGTGCGAGCGCTGTCTCGAACGCCGACACCACCGGCGCGATCTCGACGACGTCGAGCGCGATCCCGAGGTTGTCCGCGAGGTCCCGTGCGTCCCCGAGGCTCTCCGGGCTCGAGAACACGGACGGCATGGCGACGCCGCGCACACGGCCGGGACCGAGGGCGTCAACGGCGAGCGCGGCGACCACGGCCGAGTCGATGCCGCCCGACAGGCCGAGCAGCACCGAGGGGAAGCCGTTCTTGTCGACGTAGTCGCGGATACCGACGACGAGCGCCCGCCACAGCTCCTCCTGGGCGCCGGGACGCTCAACGATCCGCCCCGGGACGCTGGGCGTGCCTCCGTGCGAAACGGGCGCGCCGACGGGGACCCCGGGCGACAGTTCACCGTCGCTGATCCGCCGGGCGAGCGGCGCGCGCAGGCGACGTCGCCGCGTGGCCTCGAGGTCGAGGGACGCCACGATGAAGTCCTCGTCGAACGAGTCGCACCGTGCCGTCACGTTGCCCTCTGCGTCGAACAGAGCGGAGTTGCCGTCGAAGATCAGCTCGTCCTGCCCGCCGACCAGGTTGCAGAACGCCAGGGATGCGGCGGCGTCCGCCGCGCGCGTCGCGAGCATCCGTTCACGCGCCGCGGCCTTGCCCTGGTGGTAGGGGGACGCGGACACGCAGCAGATGAGATCGAGGTGCGCCGCGGCGAGTGCCGAGGCGACGGGCGCCGAATACCAGATGTCCTCGCAGATGACGATCCCGATGCGGGCTCCGCCGACCTCAACGACCAGGGGCGATGCGCCGGCCTGGAAGTAGCGCGCCTCGTCGAAGACCCCGTAGTTGGGGAGGAACCGCTTGCGATACACCGCCTGCACCTGTCCCCCGCCGACCACGGCGGCGGCGTTGTACGCATCGTGGCTCCAGTCGACGAAGCCCACGACGGCCACGACCCCGGTTCCGGTGGAGGCGTCGGCGATCTCCTCGACAGCGCGGCGTGTGCGTGCGGCGAAGCCGGGGCGCAGAAGCAGATCCTCGGGTGGATACCCGGCGACGGCGAGTTCGGGCACGAGCAGGACGGTGGCGCCGTCGTCGTCCGCGCGACGCAGCGCGTCGATCACCTTGGCGGTGTTGCCGACGACGTCTCCGACCACCGTATTGAGCTGGGCGAGTGCGATTCTCACCGGCCGACCGCCTCCTCACCGCGCGGCCGGTCCAACCGATGCGCGATAGTCTTCTTTCGACGCTCGCTCCACGATACGCTGATCCCGGTGTCGATGCTCACCGCACACCGTCGAATCGACAGGAGGGCCCCATGGGATCCCATCTTCCGCCGCAACGTCTTCGTCCCGGAGGAATCGCCGGGGCCTCCAATCCACGTACGTCACTGAGCCCGGCCCAGGGCGCCCAGGAGGCCGCGAAGCGGCTGGGCCTGTCCTGCTTCCACGCGGGGCAGCAGGTGCCCGGCCTCGTCGGCTGCGTGGCCTGCCAGTTCCAGATCCGCAATCGGGGCGTGCTCCCCGCCTGCCCGGACTGCGGTGAACTCGTCTGGGCGTGGCTCGACTCCACTCCCCCGCCCGAGATCGAGGGCGCCGGAACACCGCCCCCTGACGCCGGCGCGGCCGACACGACCGAAGCGAAGCCCGAGGAGGCCCCGCAGGTCGTCGTCCAGGAGAACGTCTCGATCGAGCCCACCTGACCCGACCTTACAAAGGCGTTACAGCGCTCGACAAAAGTCTCAATGAAGAGCGCCGATCATGATGGGGCGCGCGGGACGGACCCGCGTCGCCTTCTCGCACATGAATCGCATTCTCCGCATCAGTCTCGCCGCGACCCTGGTCGGTGTCCCCGCCGGTGTCGCCACGGCGCACACCGCCACCGCCAGGGATGATCAGGCGGCCAAGTCCGACCCCGCCCGCGACAAGGGCACCAACGGCACCTTCGAGGCCAGTGGGACCGGCTCGGTCGCCATCAACGGGCGCCAGACCTCCTACGGCCGTTTCGCGGGCCGCCTGACGGTCCGCGTGCCGACGGGCACGGCGACGGTCCGCATCCAGGGTGTCCCGCAGAAGCTCACCCGCGTCGGCACCAACCGCATCCTCACGTTCACGATGCGGACGACCGCCATGCGGACGTTCTACGTGCGCGGCGCCAACGTGCAGGTGCAGATCGTCGCACCGGCGAAGCGCAAGCTCTCCGTATCGACGTTCGGGGTCGTCCGCGTCGCGCTTCGGGGAACCGGCACCTACCGTGTCAACAGCGGCGGCGCCACGAATTGGCCCAGCGAGACCCACGCCGTACGCGTGCGCCCCCTGATCTCGCGGCTGCTCCCCGCCGAGAACACCCCGGCGTGATCATCCCGTCGGCGGACGCGGGCCGACGGTCCGACGGGCTCGTCCCGGCGGGGTTCCGCCCGCCATACCGATGAAGGACCTCCGGTCCCGGCGCACTGGTGTCCCGCGTCAGAGGTTCGTTTGGTGTTCGCCGAGCGGATCTCCAGCGAGGCACGGACGCACGACCGCCCGGAATATCGGGAATCTCTTGGCGGTCGAGGACACCGCCTCGCGATGAGATGCAGCCGGCAAACGACCACGAACCTCTGACGCGGGGCACTAGTATGTCCGCCGTGGTCCAACCGCAGCCCACATCGATCCTCATCATCGAGGACGAGCCCAACATCGCATCGTTCGCGAAGCTCTACCTCGAAGCTGCCGGCTTCACGGTGAGCGTCGCCCACCGCGGCGACGAGGGCCTCGAGATGGCGCAGCGGGACCGTCCCGGGCTCATCGTGCTCGACCTCATGCTGCCCGGCATGGACGGCTACGAGATCACGAAGCAGCTGCGGGCGATGGGGAGCGCATCCCCGGCGATCGTCATGCTCACGGCGCGGGACGACGCCGTCGATACGGTGGTCGGCCTCGAGCTCGGGGCGGACGACTACATGACGAAACCGTTCAATCCCCGTGAACTCGTCGCACGGGTCCGCGCCGTCCTGCGACGAACCGCGGCCCCCGCGGAGAGCGGCGACGACGACGCCCTCCGCACCTACGAGATCGACGATCTGCGAATCGAGGTCGGCTCGAGGGAGGCGTACGTCGGCGACACCCAGGTGGCGCTCACCCCGAAGGAGTTCGACCTCCTGGTCACCCTCATCGAGAACCGGGGTGTGGTACTCACACGCGAGCAGCTCCTCGAGCGCGTGTGGGGGTTCACCTTCCTCGGCGACAGCCGCACCATCGACGTCCATGTCCGTCAACTCCGGCGAAAGTTGGGTGAGTCATGCCCCATCCAGACGGTGTGGGGCACCGGCTACAAGGTTGGCGCCGCCAGAAAATGACGCCGTGGCGGACCCTGCGGGGTCGTCTCGCGCTCTCCTCGCTGGTCGGGCTGCTGGTGGCGACCGCGGCCTTCACCGCGCTCGGGCTCCAGATGGTGCGCACCCAGTCGTTCCAGCGCGAGGCTCGCGACCTCGAGTTCAAGGCGCGCGCCATCTCCACCCTCATCGGCGAGGAGTTCGCCGTCGGCATCGAGTCGGACCAGGCGTCCTACAACCCGTCCGCCGAGAGAATCGCGACCCTGGAGGCCATCGCCGGCGAGGACACCCGTCTCATCTACATGGGACCCCGACCGAATCCGGCCGGCGAGACCGCGCTCTCCCGGGGGGTTCTCGGCCAGGTCAGCCAGGGCGCCCTCGAACGTGACGGCATCCAGCGCTTCGAGTTCACGGACGCCGATGGCGTGCGCCGCATCGCCGCGGCCGCCCCGCTTCTGTTCAACGAGGAGACCATCGGCGCGGTGATCCTCACCCGTGAGCGCGCCGCCCTGTTCTCGGTATGGCAGGACGTGGCCACCCGGGTGCTGTGGGCCGCGGCCCTCGGTCTGGCGGTGGCCCTGGTCATCTCGCTCTTCCTGACCGCCCGTGCCCTTCGCCCCCTCCGTCGCCTGCAGGACGCGGCACGCGCCGTCGGCCGCGGCGACCTCGACACACGGGTGGAGGACGGGGGCCCGGAGGAGGTGGCCGCCCTGTCGTCCGCGTTCAACACCATGGTCGCCGAACTCCGCCAGCGCGACCGCGTCAACCGCGAGTTCCTGATGCGCGTCACCCACGACCTGCGCACACCGCTGACCGCGATCCGCGGGCATACGCAGGCGCTCACGGACGGCGTGGTGCCGCCCGACCAGGTGGGCCGTTCGCTCGCGGCGATCGACGGCGAGTCGGAGCGGCTGGCGCAGCTCGTCACCGACCTCCTCGACCTCGGAAAGCTGGAGGCGCGCCGCTTCCAGATCGACCTCGACGACGTCGACACGGACGACCTGGTGGCGCGAGCGTTCCATGCGCATGAGGGCGAGGCCGCCCGGCGCGGGATCGACTATCGCCGTGAGGTCGGCGCCCTGACGCCGATGGTGACGGACGCTCCCCGCGTTCGTCGCGTCATCGCCAATCTCATCGAGAACGCGCTCCGGTGGACGCCGGAGTCGGGCACGGTCACGCTTCGTGCCCATCCCCGCGGGACCGACGGGATCGAGCTGGCGGTGGAGGACACCGGACCGGGGGTCCCCGCGGACGGGCGCGAAGCGGTGTTCGATCCGTTCTGGTCTCGGACGACTCCCGACGGACACGGCGGAAGCGGTCTGGGCCTGGCGATCTCGCGGCAGCTGGCGCGAGCGCTGGGAGGTGATCTCGTGCTCGACGCGGCCTACGAGGCCGGAGCCCGCTTCGTCCTCACGCTTCCGGTGCGTCCCGACGAGGGTGCGACGGTGCCGAGCGCCATCCACCTGGACAGCCGGGTGCCGCCGCCGGAGTGAGCCCCCGCTCACGCCCGCCGCCGGACGACCGCTGCCGACGGGACGTGGCGAATGGATGTCGACCCCTCACACCGCTCATTCCGGGCAGAAGGACGAACGGCGGGCGCCTCCGTTTCCGGAAAGCGCCCGCCGCGTCGAGGGGCAGGAGCCGTTCGGCTCTGCACCGATCGACCTAGTCGCCCGCCTTCGTCTCCATCCAGTTGGAGGAGCGCCATGCGGATGTGACCGGGTCGAGGAAGTACGGCGGTGCCTGGTAGGCCAGACGGCCGTCATACGTGTAGTCCTTACGGTATCCGGTCGAGATCGTGGCACCGTTTCCGGTTGCCACCGCGCCGCGGTACTTCTGGGCGATGGCGCCGACGACCGTGAGGTCGTCCATGGGAGCGCCCTTGTGGTATTCCGGCACGCGGAAGGAGTGCTGCAGGGCGAGGATCGCGGCGTGGATCTTGAGATCGTGTCGCGGCGAGATGTTGGTGCACGTCCCGGCGTTGGTGTTCCGGCTGGGAGTGATGTGCATGTTCGCGGTGGTGGGAGCGAACTGCCTGTTGCCGCTCCTCACACATTCGATCGGGTGGTACGCCTGCACGAAGTTGTTGGCGATGAGACCGAGCATGTCCGTCGAGTTCGCGTTCGTCGTGCTGGCGGGCGTGTTGTAGACCATGTCGTTGGTGATGGTGATGTCACGTTCCGAACCGATGGTGACCCGCCCCTTCAGCGTTCCGGAGATGAAGGCATCACCCTCCCTGCAGTTCCAGTAGTCCCGGTTGTAGTCCCTGGTCCGGTTGGCCTCCGTGGGAAGCCCGGTCATGCTGCAGGCGTTGGTCGAGTAGTCATTGGGAGTCGCAGCCGGCTTGGCCTGGACGTAGATCACTCCGTTCGCCGGAAGGTCCACGGTGGCGTTCACTCCGCCGGACTGATTGGACGGACCGCAACCCGGGTTCACCGACTTGGTGGAGTTCGGGCTGCGAACGGTCATCCTCCCGGCGGACGTGAACGTGATCTGGGTCGGGCCCGTGTACACGCACCCGCCGTCCTTGGCGATCGCCAGCAGCTTGGCGTTGGTCGCCGGAAGCTCCAGCGGAGTGGCGTAGATCGGGTTGCCACCCTGTCCGACTCCGTTCCAGTTCGGGTCGGGAACGCTCCCGGACGTCTTGTTGAACCGCGGGGTGATGGCGGGCGGCAGGCTGGTGGTCACGAGTCCGTTGAACGTCGCCGGGCCGCTGATGCTGATCTGGTCGTTGGTGTGGACCGGACCGTTGATGACGTCGTTGATACCGAAGGAGATGCGCTGGCATGTGCTGGCCCGTGTGTAGCTGGTCCCGCTCGGGGCCGGGAACCTCACCGGATCCGGGTCGTACCAGTGCGTGCACACCGCCGCGTGGCGGTCCGGATTGTCGTTGATGATGGGGTCCGACTGCTCGTAGTCGGTGAAGTACATGTAGTCGAGGAATCCACGTCGTGCCATGCTGGCGCGCATGACGCGTTCGACGTTGCCCACCTTGCCCGTGACCTCGAGAACGATGCGGGCCCCCGTCGACGGATCCGGCTTGGCGATCACCCGATACTTGAACTGGGGCCGGATGCTGTCGGTGTCCTTACCGCCCGGCACATCGACGAACCCTGTGAGTGCCGGGTTGTCGGCGGGCACCGGCTCGTCCGTGCCGTAGCGCCAGTACTCGGGGTCCTTGTTCAGATGGTCGATGTAGTCGTCGACGCCGGCCTGAGCGGCGCTGAGACTGGCGTTCCAGTCGGTGTGGCGCTTCGCGAGTGGCTCCGAGCCCATGGCGTAGGTCAGAAGCGCGATCGTCATGAGCACGCCGATCAGCCCGAGGAGGAGCGCCGAGATCAGCGCGATGCCCGATTCGCTCGAGCGGTCCGGACGGATCGATGGGTCGGTCATGGGTGCCTTCTCCATGGCTAGTTACCGAGGTTGGACAGGAAGACGGTCGTCTCGACGCGCGTGGGCCGCACGTTCCGACCCGTCGACTTCTTGACGTCAAGGGTGATCTTGATGCGCCTCACGAGGCGCTGGTCGGGCACCGACAACGAAGCGTTGGCCGGGGGTGTGAGGACGTTCCCCGCTCCGTCGTAGTACGTGAAGATCGGGGTCGACGGCGGGTTCGCGATGTACTGGCCCACCATCCGAAGCGCCGTGTAGTTCGTCGGAAGGCCGCTGCACGTCGGGGTCGCGGAGTACGTTGGAGCGCTCGCGCTCATGTCCGCGGTGTTGGTGGCGACCCACGTGTACTCGCGAAGGCTGGGAGATTTGGGGTCCGACGTGTCGATCATGAGGTCGATGATGTCCGGCCATCCCCGCTCGGCGTTCGACACCGCGGTCGCCGACTGGACGAAGCTCAGATTGGCGTAGAAGACGATGCGATCGCGCCTGGCGCAGAGGAAAGGCGTCGGATCGGGGTTCGCGGAAGTCGGTGCGAGTTTGGTCGCGGTTCGCACGTCGCGGGACAGGGCGGCGATCAGCTTCTGCGCCTCACCCTGGTTCTCGAATCGGTTGTCCATGACGTCCGACGTCTTCTGCGTGAGGAGGAACGCGGAGACGATGACCGCCATGACGACCAGGAAGATCGCGACGACGGTGATCATCTCGATGAGCGACTGACCACCCTGTGTGCGGTGGCGAAAAGAGGGTGTCATGTGGTCCTCACCAGAACGGTCTGGGCGGCGGGGTTCGAGTTCTGCGGAGTGATCTCAACCGTCGGCCAACCACCCGTTCCGGCGCTGCGGCCGTTGGCCTGGACCCTCCACTTCCCGTACGGGGCGCTGACGACGACACGACCGGAGCCGTCGGTTGTCGCGGTGTACGTCAGAGACTGTCCGCTGCAGGAGGATTCCTCTCCCGCGTAGTAGAGCGTGACCCCATTACCGACGCGGGCGGTGCCGTTGTTCCTCCGCACCTCGACGGCCAGTGCCGGCAGAGGGAGCGTGACGTCCGCGGTCTCTCCGGGTGCTACCGCGACGACGGGTTCCCGAAGGGACGGATCACCGGGATCCGCCCGATACGTGTCCGGATCCGAATCGATGCACGTTCCGGGCCAGACGGAGTAACCATCGCGGTACGGGAAGAGGTTCGTGAGACTGCGGATGAGTGCCGTGCTGTTGGGGTCCACCTGCCGCCAGCCGCTCGGCTGGATGTAGCTGTTGGCGAGATAGAGCGGGATCGAGACCGTCGGGATCGCCGCGACCCGGGACGCGTCCAGCGGATCGGTGCCCGGCGCAAGTGTCGTGCGGATGGTGGTGGCCTGGTCGTAGATGAACGTCGGGATGGACGTCACCGGACCGGACGTGACCGTGGTGACCGCCGACACGGGTGTGGCGTTCCCCGTGGTGTCGACGTAGCCCGGCTTGCTGATCTGCAGCGTGTAGTCGTCGCCCTCCGCCAGTTTCGGGAAGAGGATGCACCCCTGGTCACTGGTGAGCTGTGGCGATCCGACGGTTGTGTTCCCCTTCTTCAGGATGGCGGTCACACCCTGCTGCGGAACACCGTCGTTGTCGGTGACCTGGCTGGCGATCGCTCCGGTGTCGGTGTTGTACTGATCGACCGGCGGCGCGATCAGCGTCGTGTTGGTGACCGGGCGAACCGCACCCATGTTGGGCCAGCTGACGGTGATGTCGACCCGCAGGAACGCGATGCTGGCCGCGTCGAGGCCGACGCCGCAGTTGACGATCGGCCCCTCGTTGGGCACCCACTGGACCGTGCGGGTCGCCGAGTACTGAACGCCGTCGATGACCGTCTTCGCGGGGTCGATGTCGACCGGGCCGACCGCGGTCTTGAGCGTCTCGAAGTCCGTCGCACGCACCTCATCCATCAGCGACGCGGCAAGGTTCGACGTGACCATCCGGTTGGTGTCGCTTCGGCTCGAGCGCATGGCCGTTCCGAGTGCAGCCGCGATGGCGGCCATGAAGATCGAGATCACGACGATCGCGAACATCAGCTCGACGATCGTGAATCCCGCCTGACTTCGCTTTCGGACCCTTTCGCTGGTCACCATCAGCCCCTCTCTCGAACGGTGATCGCGGCGGACCGATGGGCGTGCGGACACATCGACGGACCGCGAACAGAATCCATCGTGATCCGGAACTCGGCGACACCGAAGTCGCCTCGTTGAGAATTCGAGCGGGTGACCGTCATGCACCTACCGTCCTTGGTGATTCCATCGTGAACCCGTATCCGTACGGGTCAAAGCTCCAGAAAAAGGTAGCACCAGTATGCCTTCGGTGGAAGAGTCGGTTCGTTCATGGTGCGGACCGGCCGTCCCACGGAAACCGCGGACACCACCGCACCACCGTTATCGGTGCGTGACCGTCAAACCATTAACCCGGTGGACGATCAGGGCGGTGCTCGTCCCGCCGATCATCCGGCCCGGGCGGGCCGGTAGGGTTCTCCTCCATGGATCAGGAACCCGCCACATTCGCCTCGGTCGACCGGCTGATGGACGAGTTGATGCTCAAGCACTTCGAGATGGCGGACATGATCGCCAGGTACCGGGATCGCCTGGCCGACCTGGAGGAGCAGCGCATCCCGGATCCGGACGAGGTCCATCTGATCCGCAGTCTCCCCGGCGCCCGCTACCACGTGGCGACGACCTACATGCGTGAGCTGTGGCTCAAGACCGAGGCCGAGATCCGGCGTCTCTTCCCGGAGGACGAACCGAACCCCTGACCCGCCCGGGCACGGGTCCGGCCGCCGGGCACTGCGGTGACGGCGGGGTCAGTCGTCGTCCAGCAGGTCGGCCAGCGCCGACCCGACGTCCGGGAACCGGAACGTGAAGCCCGTCTCCTCCAGGACCTGGGGCACCACGTGCTGCCCCGTGGTGATGATGGAGGCGGCCTCCCCGAGGATCGCCCGCATCGCGGCACGCGGAGCGGGAACGACCGACGGGCGCCCCACCGCCCGCGCCAATGCCTTCGCGAACTCCCGCTGACGGACCGGACCGGGAGCCACCACGTTCACGGGGCCGTCCACGGCCGACGTCGTGATCGCGTGTCGGATGGCGGCCACGGCATCCGCCAGGTGGACCCAGGAGAACCACTGACGTCCGCCGCCGATCGGCCCGGCGAGACCCAGTCGCGCGGGGAGCAGCATGCGCTTCAACGCCCCGCCCTCGGTTGCGAGGACGATGCCCATCCGCGTGCGGACGACGCGGCATCCGTCGCCCTCGGCACGACGTGCGGCGGCCTCCCACGCAACGCACACGTCGGCGAGGAATCCGGTCCCGTGGGTCGCCCGTTCGGTCACGGGCGCCTCGCCGGCACCGTAGTAGCCGGTGGCGCTGCCGCTGGCGAGCACGGGCACCCCGGCCTTGCGCACGGCGTCGGCCACGTGCTCGGTCAACCGCACGCGACTCTCGAAGATCTCGTCCTTCGCCCGTGGTGTCCAGCGCTGGCTGATGCTCGCACCCGCCAGGTTCACCACGGCGTCGCAGCCCTCGATCACCGCGGGATCGAGCGGGGACTGCGCGTCCCAGGTGACGCTCGTGCGATCCGGCGTGCTCGCGCCCCCGCCACGGCTGATCGCCACCACATGATGGCCGTCGTTACGGAGTGCGGTGTCGAGGGAGCCACCGATGAGACCGCTGGCTCCGAGAACGCCGACCCTCATTCATCGCTCTCGTCGTCATCATCGGAGCGTTTGGTGGCGAGCGCGATCTCCTGATCGAGGAACTCGATCAGGCTGGCCGCGTCGATGCCCGGCGCTGCCGTCGACCAGGCCATGGCGAGCGGCACCATCGCCTGATTCGCCATCCACACGCGCAGTCGTCCGACCGCGGCTCCCGCCGTCGATCCGTCAACGTCGGCCAGCGCGAGGATCAGGGTTCGGGGCCCCAGACGCCATACCCGGTCGGTCTTGCGGATCACGTCGGCCAGCGAGGTCGCCAACCGGACCGTGAAACCGGATCGCCCGGTCCGCGTGATCTCGATCATCACCAGGGAGACATGACGATGGAGCTTCTCCGCGGTGGTGAGGACCCCGCCCAGGATCTGGAGGAACTCCTCACGACCGGTCAGATCGCTGGTGGGCGGGGCGGCCGGGAGGAGCGGGCTTCGGCCCTTGCTCCGTCGTACCGGCGTCTCGTCGACACTACTCATCGGACCAGGGCGTCAGGCTGACTCCAAACACAATCGGGATGATGTCATGTCGCCTCGGGGAATGACAGGGGCATTCCGCACCCCGGCACGGGTCTACTGGGCCAACGCGGCTCCGCGAAGCGGGGTGAGCGCCACCAGGAGCCCGCCGTCGTGGTCGTACGCCGGGAAGAGGTCGAGGGTCGCGCGGCGCACCTCTCCCAATCCGTTCGGCGCGTACGAACAGGGCACGTCGAGCACCCGGACTCCCCATTCCAGGCTCCGGGCGATCGGGTCGTCGTCCTCGTCGAAGACGAGGCGGAGAAGGCCTCCGATCTCATGCCCGATCATCTCGCGCTCACGGTAGCCGGTGGCCGCACCGGCCCCGTGCCCCGCGGCGATGACGATCCGCGACCGATCGCAGACGACGAGGCCCGTACGCGGACCCGGGTAGTAGTCGTCGAGGAGTTCGAAGAGGAAGCCGAAACCGCAGCTGGCACAGCCGCGCGGCTGGTGGCCGGCATGCCGGTCGGCGACGGATCGGCGGCCGCAGCCGGGACAGATGAAGAGTGGCACCGGCTCAGGATAGGACGGATCGGCCGGTCGGCGTCCCGGGCCGGTTCGCCGCGCGATGACGCCCCGTGTCGCTCCCCCCGATCGCGTCCGGGGATACGGTACGGCCATCCGTTCGCGATCGGGCGGACGGGTTCCGCGGAAAGGGGCCTGAGCAATGGGGCAACCGAATGTGCGGATCGGCCGGGTCTACGATCCGGTCGATCCGGCCGACGGTCAGCGGATCCTGGTGGACCGCCTCTGGCCACGTGGCATCCGGCGTGACGACCCCCGTGCCGGGGAGTGGATGCGCGACGCGGCCCCGTCCACGGAGCTGCGGCGCTGGTACGGCCACGATCCCGGGCGGTTCGACGAGTTCCGGACCCGCTATGAGGCGGAGCTCGCCACCGGGGCCGCACACGACGCCGTGCTCCGGCTGCGAACCCTCGCGGATCCGGGGCCCGTGACGCTCCTGACGGCCACGAGGGACGTTGATCGCAGCGAGGTGCCGATCCTCGCCCGGGTGGTGTCCGGCAGCGGAGCCTGAGGCGCCTTCGGAGCGATTCGCCAGGAGTCGGCCCGGGGCGGGTCCTTCCCGCTCCGGCACTATGGACGGATGCCGGGCGGCGTCACCGCGGTGCGCCACGGACGCCTGCCGGGCTCGATCGTCCCCGGAAGCTCCCACCTCCACACAGAAAGGCCCAGCGGGGCACCCTGCATCCGCTGAATCCCCGCGGCGACCTCGACGAGCCCGCTCGGCTTGTCGAGCGCCTTGGGATACATGATCTGCCCGGCGAAGGCGATGACCCGGCCGGCACCCACGCTGCGGCTGATGACCGCGGGACTGCCGAAGCGGGTGACCCCCAGGACGGTGGCGTCGGCGGGAGGCGTCGCGAACTTCCCGCCGGGCGACATCGCCACGTTGACCGGACGCGTCGGCCCACCACCGCCGAACGCACCGGCGCCGATCGTGATGGGGCCCGTCGCGGGTGCGATGTCGCTCCCGATCAGTGCGGCCCGCACGTCGGGCATCGGCTGCCCCTGCGGGGTCCAGGTGAACGCGTGCGGATCGGTCACGATCAGGGTTCCGCCCGCGCGGACCCAGGCGACCAGGTCGTCGGCCATCTTGCGGTCGATGATGTCGGCGCGCGGCAGGTAGACGGTGGTGGCACGCGCGAGGCGCGCGGGGTCGGTCTGCAGGCGGGTGTCCGAGTCGAAGACGAAGGCCGATCCGGCGAGCTCGCCCAGCGCCGAGTAGGTCGTGTACATGGCGTCGGCACGCGTGCGATTGCGGACGGCGAACGGCTCGTTGGTGCGTCCCTGCCCCTCGCTCGCGGTGTTGTAGACGATGACCGTGCGCGGGTCGACCGGCATGTCCGGCACCCGGGCGCCCTTCATGGCGTTGGCCACCCTCATCATCTCGGCGTAGAGCTTCCTGTCGGTGATGCGCGGGTTGGTCTCGGAGTAGAGCGTGATGTCGGTGGCGCCGGCGCGCAGCGCCTGCGAGGTCCACGTCCACAGGTCCGCCGGCTGAACCCTGTAGCCCTGGTAGGGAAAGGCCTGCACGATGGTGCGCACCCGCTTCCCGGTCAGGTCATGCATGAACTTGCTGCCGAACCCCGGGTTGTAGCGACCGCGGCCCGGGTTCTTGGCCTCGTCGTACGACACATAGGGGTCGAGCTCGACGACGTCGGCGAACTCACCCAGACGCGTGTAGTCCCACGGCATGAACCCGTCGATGAACGCGTAGTCGTTCGGGCTCACGACGGCCGTCGGATCGAGCCGGCGGATCAGGTCGACCTGCCCCTTGCGCACGGTGAAGAAGCGGTCGCTGGCCCACCGGCTGAACGCCACCCACTTGAGACCCTCGCGCGGGTTCTCCGTCTCGGGGGCGCTCGACTTCGGCGGAGGCTGGCCGTAGGTGCGACGGATCGTCGCCGTCATCTGCCGGGCGTACGCCGACCTCTCGGCCGGACCCGCCGGCGGGAAGATCATGGGCTCGTCCACACCGTTGTAGTAGTTCCTGTACGGCAGGTTCCGGTAGCGGGGGACAAGCCGCCGGATCTCCGCCTTGGCCGCACGATCCCACCCGGGACTCACCATGAGCCACCGTCGCGCGGGGATGCGGTTCTTGATGTTCCACGCGGTGTGCCACTTCCGGTCACGCCCGAGCTGCGCCACGCGAAGGTCGAGGTTGACGTCCCACCTCATGCCGTGGGCGTTGTGGAGCCGCATGAAGTTCGCCGGGTTGAACCAGCCCCTGATGGGCTCGGTCGGATGAAGCGGGAGGTCGAACGGAAGACCGGCGCCGCCCGAGTACCACATGCCGTTCGCTCCCGCGGTGTCGAGCACCCGGTTCATCACCCGCGTCCACTGCGCCGCCGTGTACGGGTTGCGCTTCTCACTCCAGCCGGGGACGAGCTTGATCCGCAGATCGTGCCCCCAGGTGAACGTGTTCCCGGCGGGGCGGTCGGCGAACGCCGTGGCCGGGACGACGAACGATCCGGCGAGGGCGAGGGCGAGGATCCTGGTGCGCATGACGGGCATTCTGCCTCCCCCGCCCCGCCGGTGCTGCAGCAGAGGGTCAGATGGCGAAATCGGAGGGGATGGCGCGCTGCACCGTCCTCCAGAGGCCACCCGCCGACTCGGCGTCGTCCACGTCCATCCGGGCCGTGAGACCCAGGGTGTCGGAACGGAGTCCCAGGCGCAGCGTCTCGAGCGAGATGACCTCATCGGGCGCGATGTTCCCCAGGTTCACGTTCGGGCCGAACTGGGAGATGAACCAGACCTGCTGCGCCTTCTGCGGTGCCTCGAACAGGAACCGCGTCGGATCGACATGATCGACCAGCTCATCGACGAGCCCCTGCCGCACCTCGCCGTTCTGGCGGAAGATCCCGGCCGTGCCCGTCTCACGGGCCTCGGTGATGACCTTCCACGAGCCGGCCTCGATCTCGGAGCGCACGGCCTCCACCCACTTGTACGGAGCGAGGATCGTGTTGGCGTCCTTCGACCCGACCTCCGAGAGGACCGTGAAGTCCTCGGCCATCGCGCGGATCAGCTCGAGCTTCTCGTCGTGCGGGATCTCGATGGTCCCGTCCGACACCTCCACGTGGGTGAGGCCGAGTTCGGTGACCCATCGGCGGTACTCGTCGACCCTGTCCTGCGCGATGGCCGCCTCGAGGAGCGTGCCGCCCAGCACCACCGACACGCCGAGATCACGGTAGAGGGCGAGCTTCTCCCGGAGGTTCCGGGTCACGTACGACGTGCCCCAGCCCAGCTTCACGATGTCGACGAAGTCACCGCAGGTGTCGAACCATTCGGTGATCTGGGTGAGGGTCTGCCCCTTGTCGATCACATGCGTGAGCCCCAGGTCGCGTGGCTTCGACGTCCGCTCCGGCAGCGTCAGAAATGTTGGTCGATCCATGATCACGTCACCTCACTCGCCATTGGCTGGTCGCGGTCGGGTCGACCGCCGTGTCGCTGTTTGCGCGCGTCGTGCGCGGCCGTCCGTCCCGCACGCCGTCCGAAGACGATCGTGTCCAGGAGGGAGTTCCCCATGAGCCGGTTGGTCCCGTGGACGCCGCCGGTGATCTCACCCGCGGCATAGACGCCGGCGAGCGTCGTGGCGCCCGAGTCGTCGATGAGGAGTCCGCCGTTCCGGTAGTGGAGCACCGGATAGACGAGGACCCGCTCCTTCGTGATGTCGATGCCGGCCTTGGCGTATCGCCGCGTGACGTACGCGAGCCGCTCGGCACTGAACCCGGCGCCGTTCACGCGGTCGATGGCGGCGGTGTCGAGCCATACGGCCGATCGCCCGTTGGGCGCGACGACGCCGCGACCGGCCTCCACCGTCTCGACGATGGCGTTCGCGACGACGTCGCGCGGGGCGAGTTCGTCCACGAACCGGTCGCCGTTCGCGTCATGGAGGGTGGCCCCATAGGCCCGCGTGGTCTCGGGCAGCGCGTAACCCGCCAGTGCCTCGGGCCACACCGAACCCGTCGGGTGGTACTGCCACGAATCGAGGTGCACCGTCTTGGCGCCCAGCCCGACGGCGAGGTTCAGCACCTCGGGGGTCGCGTCCGAGTGATTGGTGCTGCCGATGCCGCGGGCACCGGCCTCCCCGGCGAGTCCTCCACCCGCCGCGAGCACGACCGCCCCGGCGGTGATGCGCGCGGGTCCGTCGCGGCGCGCGACCGTGGCGCACCACGCGTTGCCCGAGCGCTCGAGGTCGGTGAGCTCGGCGGACTCCCAGACGTCCGCGCCGGATTCGCGGACCGCGCGCCGCAGCACCTTCACGATCTCGGCGCCGGTCCGCTCACCCGACTGCAGCAGGCGCGGCACGCGGGCTCCACCGCACCGGATCACCCGGTAGTCGCCCTCCTCCTTCGCGAACTCGACACCGAGCGCGTCGAGCCAGGCGATGGCGCCGGGACCGTCCTCCACCAGGGCGCGGACCAGGTCGGGCCGGCCGTCGTCATGGCCGGCGGCAAGCGTGTCCTCGAAGTGCGCCTCCGTGGTGTCGTCGGATCCGACGGCGGCCTGGATGCCACCCTGCGCCTTGCCGGTGTTGGAGGCCCCCAGCGCCGACTTGGTCACGAGGATCACGTCGGCCCCGGTGTCGCGTGCGGCGACGGCGGCACTCATGCCGGCTCCGCCGCTGCCCACGACCAGCACATCGCAGTGTGACGGTGACGAGGTCATCGACCCCCCACTCTAGCAATAGGTCTCATAAACAAGCGTTATATCTGGGTGGCGGGGTCCAGGCGCTGTGGATGATGGACCACTCCGTATCACCGCTGGATGCGGGGTGTCGCCCGGCATCGAGAGCCGTTCCGATGGTCCTCCGCGGGTCGATCCCCGGCGCATCCGCACCGCGGGGGCGTGCACCACACCGCGAGATCACGGGGTCAACCATCGACGTCGGCGTCGGCACCGAGTCGGGGAGCGGCAAACGACAGGAAGGCGCTGATCACCCGCGACGGGGTCCTCCCCACCGCCCGCACGGTCGCGAAGTCGCGGCGCAGGTCGGATCCGCTGAGGGCGATGCCGACGAGTCTGCCGTCGGCGAGTTCGGGTTCCACCGCGCCCCGGGAGATGACGGTGATGCCGTATCCGCCCATGACGGCGGCCTTCACCGACTGCTGGAGGCCGATCTCCATCTCGACCGCGAGATCCGAGGGGCGCAGCCCCGCGGCCCGGATGGCCTGCTCGAGCACGTCTCGCACCCCGGATCCACGCTGCTGAAGGATGACCGGGTGCTGAAGGAACGTGGCCAGATCGATCGCCGTCTCCTGTGCCAGGGGGTGGTCGGGCGGCGCGATCACGATGAGCTCGTCGCGGATGAACGGCGTCACCACAAGACCCCGTTGCGGACGGTCGGACCCGACGATCCCGAGCTCCAGCTCGCCGTCCACGACCTGCTGGCAGATGGTGCGGGTGTCGCTCACGATGAGGCGGACACCCACATCGGGATGGCGCCTGCGGAAGTCTCCGAGCACCGGCGGCAGGAGGACCTCACCCGGACCGGTGGAGCTTCCGATCACCAGTTGCCCCGAGACGCCCTCGCCCGTCTCTCCGAGTTCGCGATCGAGTTCCTCCTCCAACGCGATCATGCGGCGCGCATAGGTCTCGAGCACCCGGCCGGCCTCGGTGAGCGAAGCGCCGCGTCCGTGACGGTCCAGCAGTCGTTCACCCACACGCTGCTCGAGGGAACGGATCTGCGCCGAGACCGCCGGCTGCGAGATGCCGAGTTCCTCGGCGGCCGCTGAGAACGAACCGCGATCGACGACCGCGCAGAAGGTGAGGAGATGCCGGAGATCCACGGAACCGGATGCTACGAGGAACGACAGACGGCCGCGCGATCGCCTCACGGACACCGGGGCTCTCCGCTTCGCCACCGGATCGCGAACCATCGGCACGGCAGACCCCTCAGACATGGCCTGCCTCACCGCCCGTCCGTGGCCGTCGCGACCTTCTCAGCCGTCCCGGTATCGTTTACGCATGACCGAAGTCGCCGCGTCACCGTCCGCCACCGGCGCCGTCACACCCGACCGTGAGGCCCGCCTTCAGGAGATCCGCCAGCGCCTCATCGCCGGCGAGCGTTTCCGCGGCACCCTGGCGTCGTCGTTCTACAGCGCCGTGCACGCGATCGATCCGACGGCCACCGAGGACACCATCGCCCCCCTCACCGGGAACGGCCAGGTCAACATCTACCGCAGCCTTCTGGCGTGGGCGTCGATCATGCCCGGTGAGCGGATCATCGACATCGGCTGCGGATCCGGCGGCGCCTCCCGCGCCGCGGCGGAGATCGTGGGCCCCACGGGCATGGTCGTCGGCATCGACCCCTGCGCCCGCGCACTCGAGGTGGCGCGTGAGCGAACGCCGGACGACATGCCGATCGCCTACATCAACGCGAGTGCCGAGCGCATGGTCGGCATCGAGAACAAGGGTTTCGACTGTGCGGTGGCGAGCCTTTCGCTCGAGGAGTTCCAGGATCTCCCCGCGGCCCTTTCCGAGATCCTCCGGGTTCTACGACCCGGGGGCCGTTTCGTCGCGAGCGTGAGCGCCTTCGACCGGCTGCGGCCGGTGGACGCCGCGTTCATGGGCGCCGTCATGGCGGTCATCGCCAGGAACGTCCCGGCCGGGCTCTCCGGACGGGCCGCACGCGCCAGCATCCCCCTCGAGCCCGACGACGCACGCGCGTTCGCGGACGCCGGATTCCTCCGCCCGGAGGAACGTGACGTTCAGCTGCCGGCGATCCTCGAGACCGCGGACGAAGCCTGGGCACTCTTCGGCCGGACCCACATCGCCTACATGCTGGATGACGAGGGGCGCGAGGATCTGCGCCGCACACTGACACTGCGCGTACCGCACACCATCTACCTCCCGCTTCGCTTCCTCCGGTCACGCCGCCCGGGCTGACGGGGTCCGGGGCCGCATCGCGTGCCCGGCGCCGAGGCGCCGCGCGGATCGGGATCGCACGGGGATCCCGAACACGAGACGACGGACGCCTCATCGGGTTGGCATGCCGTCACGGGATGCGACGGGATGCGTCCCGCTCCGCACGTCGGAAGCGGGACGATGAGACGTGGATCAGCCGGGGCCGGGCTTGCCCGGGTCCTTCACGGCCTCGAAGGCGGCCTTGGCCTTGTCGGTCAGGTCTCCCTCGCCCTTCGCGATGTCCGCGACCTCCTTGGCGTCCTCCTTGAGGGACTCCATGTCACGTCCGTCGACCAGGTCCTTGGCCGCGTCCTTGGCCCTGTTGACGATGTCGTCGATACCCATGTCGCCACGCTCCTCAGATGGTTGATCTCACGAGATCGTGGATGATGGCGCCTGAGTCACCGGTGGCCACGAGGTCGTTGAGCACCCATCCTAGTGTCCCACCGCTCGCCGCGTTCCGACCGCAGGCCCCGGGAGGGCACCCCACCGCTCGCCCCACTGCCGCATGGCCTCGATGACGGGAAGGAGCTCCACGCCCTTCTCGGTGAGCTGGTAGTCGGCGCGACACGCCCCGTCGCCGTCGGCGGTGCGGGCGATGACGCCCTGCGTCTCGAGCTCCTTCAGACGCTGCGACAGCGTGCGCGTGCTGATGCCGGCGAGTGAGCGCTCGAGCATCGAGAAGCGCTGCGCACCCGTCGCGAGGTCGCGGAGGATGAGGAGGGTCCACTTACCCGAGATGACCCGTTCCGCGACGGTGACGGGACACTCGCACACAGGCGCTTCGTCAACGTCCATGTCTCATACCCTAGCGCGGTTCGTCACATTCCCGGCACGAACGCCGGCACGGGAGCGGGTCCCGTACCGGGCGTGGCGACAGGCCCGGCGCCCCTCTGGGGCACCCGGCGCGCCACTACGCCGTCTGAGGAATGGCGGCCGGCTCGCCGGAGAGCTGCGGCTCGCCGCGGCGGGCCTGGCCGGCCTCAAGCATGAGTTTGAAGTCGTGCGGGCTCGACGCCGCACGCATGGCCTCGTCCACCGTGATGCGCCCCTCCTTGACGTGTCCGAAGAGGGACTGGTCGAAGGTCTGCATCCCGTAGAACTCACCCTCCCGGATGACCTCGGAGAGGTTTCCGGTCTGATCCGGATCGAGGATGAAGTCGCGTGCGCGACCGGTCATGACCATGACCTCACAGGCGGGGACGCGGCCCGCGCCGGTCTGGGTCTTCACCAGTCGCTGCGAGATGACGCCCTTGAGCGTTCCGGCGAGCATCGCGCGCACCTGCATCTGCTGGTGGAGCGGGAAGAAGCCGATCGCGCGGTTCACGGTCTCGGTGGCGTCCAGGGTGTGAAGCGTCGAGAAGACGAGGTGACCGGTCTCCGCCGCGTTCAGCGCCGTCTCCATGGTGACGAGGTCGCGGATCTCACCCACGAGGATGATGTCCGGGTCCTGACGCATGACGCGACGCATGGCGTCCGCGAACGACCCGGTGTCGATACCGACCTCGCGCTGGTTGATGATCGAGAGGCGGTCCGTGTGCAGGATCTCGATGGGGTCCTCGACCGTCACGATGTGCTTCTTCGTGGTGCGGTTGATGTGGTCGATCATGGCACCCAGCGTGGTGCTCTTACCCGAGCCGGTCGTGCCGGTGACGAGCACGATCCCGCGCTCCTCCTCGGCCAGCGCGCGCACGGCGCCCGGCAGGTTGAGCTCGTGAAGCTCGGGAACCTTGAAGGGCACGGCACGCATGACCAGCGAGACCGAGCCGCGCTGGCGGAAGGCGTTCACGCGGAATCGTCCGATGCCGTCGCGGGCGTGCGAGAAGTCGGCACCGCCGGTCTCCTCGAACTCCTGCAGCTTGTCGGGGTAGTCGGCGAGCATCTCCTTGAGGAAGCGCTCCGTGTCCGCCCCGGTCAGCGGGGGCGCCTTCGGAATGCGCTCCAGGGTTCCGTGGAGCCGCAGCGCCGGCGGCGCGGGCACCTTCAGGTGGATGTCGCTCGCGCCGTTGTCGATCGCGAAGCGGAGGATTCGGCCGAGTTCAATGCTCATAGAGGCGTCCAATGCGTGGTGAACAACATCGTCCCTCCCATCGGCACGTGTGCCCGCCGACTAAAACCGCCGGACAGATGACCCCGCCCGCACCGGTTGCGTTCCGTCACCCGGCCGGGTGTGATTATCTGGTGGCGGATGAGCGACGTGAACACCGATTCGGCAGTCCGCCCGGGTGCCGTGAACCGTCGGAATCTCCTGGTGGCACTGGGTGTCTGGGTCGCGCTGGTGGCCGCGGCCCTCGGTGTGGCCATCGCTCTGGACACCACTCCGGAGCCCTTCGAGAGCGCGATCCCCGAGGGTCTCCCACCGCTTCGCCTCCACCTCGATCGCGAGCTTCCGCGGTCGGTGGCGATGCAGGCGACGACGGAGGATCAGCTGATCCGGCTCCAGGAGATCGCCAACACCGACAGCACGGGTGAGAACTGGGCGAACCTCGGGTTCGCCTACCACCTGGTGGGCAACCTTCAGGAGGCGTCGCTGATCTACCAGCGCGCCCTGTCCGTCGATCCGGATCGTCTGGACGCACGGGTGGGCACCATCCTGATCGATGCGTACAGCGGAGGCCGGGCGGGCCTGGACCGCGCCGGCGTCGCGATGAACGACCTGGCCGCAGCGCACCCGAAGAGCCAGCTGGTCGCCTTCAACCAGGCGATGGTGGCCACCTACCGAGGCGACCGGGACACCCTTGTCTCCGCGCTCGACCACGCCGTCGCCCTCGACCCGAAGTCGGATCTCGGCGTGCTCGCCGCGCGGTTGCGGCAGGCCGCCGGCCCGTAGCGACGGCAACCGCGGGGCAGCGCGGGTGCTGCTTCACCTCGCGCTCCATCGCCGACGACGGAGATGTCTTCCGTCGCCGGCCCGGGCATTCGAAGCCGCGTCAACCTTCACGGCGTTGCCACCCCTGCTTAACCGTCCGCTAAGCCACGGCTGGGAGTATCGCCTGCGATCGGGGCACGGACCCCACTGTTCCCCCCCCCCCCAACGTGTCCCGATCAAGAGTCGTTCAGTTCGTGCCGATACCGGACGGTGACGCCCGGCACGGAGCTTGACTTTCAAAAGTAAAGCGCTAGTATCGAACGTGTGTTCTCTGTCGTGCTGTTGGTGACTCGTGAAAGAGGATTGATGAAGCTCAAGGAACTTTTCGCAAACCCGGATGTCCGCTCGCTCGTCGCGCGTGGCCAGGAGTTTGGGTTCCTCTCACTCAGCCAGGTTGAGGAAACGCTGGAGTCCGCCGACCTCGACGCCCCGCCCGTCAGCGAGATCGCCCCCGCCCTCGAGGACATGGGTGTCGAACTCGTCGACGACGACGAGGCCGAGGCCCGCAACGCCAAGCTCGCCGAGGAGGCCGATCGTCCGCAGCGGAAGCTCAACCTCCGCGCCGACACCACCACCGACTCCCTGCAGCTCTTCCTGAAGGACGTCGGCAAGGTGCCGCTCCTCACCGCCCGCCAGGAGGTGTCCCTCGCCAAGCGCATCGAGCTCGGTGACCTGGACGCCAAGCGGCAGATGGTCGAGGCCAACCTGCGCCTCGTCGTGTCCATCGCGAAGAACTACCGCAACCAGGGCCTGGGCTTCCTCGATCTCATCCAGGAGGGCACCATCGGCCTCGTCCGCGCGGCGGAGAAGTTCGACTACCGCAAGGGCTTCAAGTTCTCGACCTACGCCACCTGGTGGATCCGCCAGGCGGTCGCCCGTGCCATCGCCGACAAGGGTCGCACCATCCGGATGCCGGTCCACGTCGTCGAGAAGCTCAACAAGATCAACCGCGCCGAGCGCAAGCTGGTCGCCGAGCTGGGGCGCGAGCCCAGCAACGAGGAGATCGCCGGGGTCACCGAGCTTCAGGTCAAGGAGATCGAGTCCATCAAGCGCAGCGCGCAGACCCCGGTCTCGCTCGAGCGTCCGGTGGGCGACGACGAGGAGTCGGAGTTCGGCCAGTTCATCGCCGACGACAAGGCACCGTCGCCGGAGGACGCCACCGACGCACTGCTCCGCTCGGAAGCGCTCCGCGACGTCCTCAACACGCTGAGCTACCGTGAGCGCCGGGTCCTCGAGCTCCGCTACGGCCTGGGCGGGGAGCACCCCCGCACGCTCGACGAGGTCGGCCGCACGTTCAACGTCACGCGCGAGCGCATCCGGCAGATCGAGAACCAGTCGCTGCAGAAGCTCGCCGGTCTGATGGAGGCCCAGGGCCTCCGCGAGGTTGCGTAGCCCCGAAGCCGCGGGAACGCACAGAGCCGTTGGGCCCGGGTTGGGCCCAACGTGATTCACGGGGTGTGGTCGCCATCGGCCACACCCCGTTCCTCTTGAAACGGCTGCGGCGTTAGATTCGCTCCGTGCCGCACACCGACTCCGCACGCCGCGTGATCGCGCGATCCCCGTCCGCGGTGCCGCCCTCGTCGACGCCGACACCCACGCGCGCTGGTCCCGCCCGACGGGTATGCGCGGTCGCTTCGACTGATTCGACGCACGTCCCGGGGGGGAGCTACCGGATGGTCCTCACCTACGACGAGCCCGGACATGGGAGGACCCGCGACAATGAGGACGTGGTCGACGTGCGATTCGTCATCGTTGAGCCCCCGCACCGGATCGTGGAGGAGGCGGATCTCGTCTCCGACGACCCCGCGGTCGCCGGGAGGATGACCATGACCTGGACGATCGAGCCGACGGGCCCGGGATGCATCGTCGATGTGACGGCCACCGACGTGCCGGACGGTATCCGTCGATCGGATCACGAGGCGGCGATCCGATCGACCCTCGCGAACATCGAGCGTCATCTGATGCCGGCGTCCGGCGATCGAGGCCGGACCTGACCCGCCGGACCGCGGTGATCCGCCCGGAGGGTGGCCGCCGGACGTGGTCCATCTCACGGTGTCGATCGAAGCGGCCAGACCTCGACCACGCCGCACGCGACCGCGCACGGGGTGCCGGCGACCCGCTCGACGGTCGCCTCCATGCTCTCCGCCTCGATGACCGCGAAACCCGCCACCGGGAGGTCAGCGTGCATGAACGGCCCCTCGGTGTGCTCGACGCCCGAGCCACCGTGGTTGGGTACCTGGACCGGTGTGCCGGCCACCCCCATGACGACACCGTCCACCTGCAGGGCTACGTCGTGCTGGTGAGCCGCGCCGCGGACCGCGGGAATAGTCTGCTCGTAGCCGGCGCATCCCCGTATCCGATGGTGATGAACGTGGGCATGCGATCCGCTCCTTCGTCGTCCGGCAGCCGCATCAGATCTGCGCGCCCCCTGCCTGATCTGACCGTCACGACGATCGGAACTCATCGCGAGGGGCGCCCACCACACCGCGAGGCCGTGGGATCGATCGACTAGTGTCCGTTCATGGGCTGGGATGACGAAGATGACGACTGGCGTAAGCCCCTCCCCAAGGACCCGGAGTCGCGCGCCCGCCGCGAGGAGACCACGCGCGGCATCTTGCGCGGCGGAGGCCGCGCCCTGCGCTACACGTACATGGTCATCGGGATCCTGGTGATCCTCGTGATCATCCTGTGGTGGACGCAGAGGTAGCCGACACCCGGCACACGTCGAGCATCCGCTGTCCGCGCCCGCCGCATGATCTGGTGGAGCACGGGCCGCACGAGATGGAGGGACAGCAGCAGCACGCGATGAGTCCGGCCTGCCCCGTCGGTCAGTAGACCATGGACACTCACGCACCCGATCTCGATGTGTTCGACGTTCTCATCGGCACCTGGACGACGAGCGCCACCCATCCGACCGTGGACGATGCCGCCTCCGACATCGTCGCGTTCGAATGGGCCGCCGGGACCCGGTTCCTCCTGGCACACGCCGACAATGACCACCCGCTGTTCCCGGATGCGATCCACGTCATCGGTCCGCCCGAGGAGGGTGACGAACCGGTGATGGAGTACTTCGACTCCCGCGGCATCCGCCGCACCTACGGCGCCTCGCTGGACGACGGTGTGCTCCGCATCTGGCGTGACGCCCCCGGTTTCGCACAGCGTTTCTCCGCGACCATGCGCCCCGACCGTTTCGCCAGCACATGGCAGGTCGCCGAGACCCCGGGGCAGTGGCGCGACGACGTGCAGATGACCTATCGCCGCACCGGCTGAATCCCCGGCAGCGCGATCCTTCACCGTTTGAGGTCCAGTCGCGGATCTGGCATACTGATCGGAGCGTCGCGGGGTGGAGCAGTCTGGTAGCTCGTCGGGCTCATAACCCGAAGGTCGTAGGTTCGAATCCTACCCCCGCTACTTCACGCACAAGGTTCGAACCGTGGCCCATCAGACGCAGGGGTCGGGTTTCGGGCCTTGTCGGCATTTGCGACCCATGTGAACACATCGGCGTTCACCTGCGGGTCGAGGAGCATGTCGCAGGGGCGCTCGTTCTCGGTGCGTATCTCGTTGTCCTCGTCGATGTAGACCTTGGTGAAGAACGCTTGGTTGCAGAGGCGTCGGACGGGTCTGCTGCACGGACAGGTGTCAACTGATCTGGCTTGCCCCGGGTGGGGTGGCCGGGAAGGATGTGCATCATGCCGAAGCGCCCCAACTCCGCCCGCAACGTTCTGACCATCCGCACCGCGGCGGCCTTCTCCTCGGGTGAGTAACGACGCGTCGTCGGCTTCCCAATCGCCTGTTCTCTCGGCATAACCCCATCCTCGTTTCCAAGGTCAGGAGTCTCCAGCAAACTCAGGGCGCTTCAGTGCCAGGGGACTCACCCATCCGGTCCACACCGCGCGTGACTGTTCGCCAGCGCTGATCGGATGGCGACGCGAGTCCATGATCGGGACAACGCCCGCAACCTCTGCTCTTCGACGTCGGTCAGTGGTCGTCGCGAAGGACCAGCACAACGACGCGCAACAACAACAGCATCGAGAAGCCAAGGCCAATCGCACCGATGACGGTGAGAACCGCCGCCCGGTCGCCTCCATCGTCGGCCACGGTCAACATCAACGCCGATGCAACCATCATGGCTCCACCGATGAGGGCCAACAGGAACCGGTTCAGCAGCCGGCTGGCGACCGCGACATCGTCGGGTTCGGACAGCAGGCTGACGCGGGCCCGGAGCTCGCCTCGCAGCAGCGAGCGCGCGACGTCGTCGACGTCGCGGGGTAGCCGGGCCAGCACGGGGGCGACCGTCAGTGCCTGCTGTTCGGCGAAGCCGCGCAGGCCACCGGGTGCGAGCACGTCGCCGAGCAGGTCGCCACCGAGCCGCGTGGCCGCATCGAGCAGCTGGTAGTCGGGCGCGATCACGTTGAGGGTGCCCTGCAAGGTCATGAGGGTGCGGAACAACGTCGTGGTCGATCGGGGCATCATCACGCCGAAGTCCCGAAATACCGTCAGGGTGTCCATCATGAGTTCGGGGCCGAAGGTTCCGTCGGCGGATTTCGATCGAGACATCAACCGAGCCAGTTCGCGATCGAATGACTCGGCATCGATCCGGTCGGTCGCCTTTCCGATCAACAGCGCCGCCTGGCGCAGCAATGCTGGATCCTCGGTCTGGAAGCCTCGGAGCAGGTCGATCAGGCCGGACCGCTCTATCCGGTTCAGGCGGCCCACGGCACCGAAGTCGATCAGGGCCAGTCGGCCGTCCGAGGAGACGAAAACGTTCCCCGGATGCGGGTCGGCGTGAAAGATCTCCCCGTTGACCATCTGCCGCATCATCAGCGACAGCAACGCGTCGGCCATCTGCACCCGTCGTACCGGTTCGAAGCGATCCATCTCTCCCGGTGTTGTGAGGCTTCGCCCGTCGACCCGTTCCTCCACCAGCACCCGGCGGGTCGTGAACTCATCGAACACTTCGGGCACCGTGATCAGTTCGTCGTCGCCCAGCATCTTGCGGGCCGCGGCGACGTTGCCTGCCTCGATGCGGAAGTCCAGCTCTTCCCGGGTGGACTCGGCGAAGCCTTCGGCGAGCTCCTTGACTCCGAGATCGGCCGCCCACGAGGTATGGCGTTCCAACGAGGATACGAGGCGAACGAGGATGTCGAGGTCCCGTTCGACCGGCTTCTGGATGTTCGGCCTCTGCACCTTGACGACGACCTCGCGTCCGCCCTCGAGCACCGCGAAGTACGTCTGCGCGATAGACGCGGACGCTGCGGGTGCAGCCGAGAACGACGCGAACACCGTCTCCGGGGGGCCGATCTCGTCCTCGATCACCTTTCGCGCGGCGATGGGATCCGCCGGCGCCGCCTGGTCCTGTAGCCGGGTGAGCTCGGCGGCGATGGGCCGAGACACCAGTTGCGGTTGTGACGCCATCGCCTGTCCAAGCTTCACGAATAGGACACCGGCATCCTCCAACGTCGCGGCAAGTGAACGCCCCAGGCGTGATTCCGGAGCGTCGCTCTCGTCACGGCCCCGTCGCAGCAGGCCGTTCCGGAGGGCGATGGCGGCGACCTGGAGGTATCGCCAGCCTCGCCGAATGCTGTCGGTGAGAGATGAGATCGGATGGCGCCAGTTCCAGTGCGACCCGCGGCGAGGCCGAGCCGTCAGCAGGTCGAGCAGCACCAAGGCGATCCCCGACAGCACGGGCACGAGGGCGGACCCGACCACGACCCATCTGGTCGAGAAGTTCCACCGCTCACCGGTGACGGCTTGCAGGATCGCCATCGTCGCGGCGGCACCGAAGCCGACCGCCGCGGCGGTCACAAGCCGACGACTCCCCGGGATCCCGAGTACCCGGCTGAGCAGCCATGCGGTGAACAGGACGATCGCTATTGACACCAGGATGATGCCGACCATGGTGACCCCCTTGGCCGTCGATCCCCTGCCTCCTGCCGCGGAGGGTCCGCAGGCCCTTCGGACAGGATCTCAGGACGTCCGAAGGTTAGCCTGGTTTACTTCTCTCCGTGATCGGATCGCACACCCTCGATGCGCTGGGTCGGCGCCTCTCCGCCGAGTTCGAAGACCCCTGTGTCGGGTGTGCCGTCGTCCGTGATCTCGACCAGGACACGCTCGTCCGTTCCTGCAGGTCACCGACGTGAGTCCGCTGTTGACCCACACACCGTCGGAGGTTCCGGTCACCCAGATCGACTCGATCTGGGTGACCGCCTTTGGCGTTCGGACCATCCTCGTCGACCCACGTGGCCGGAGTTATGGTCATCGCGGAGCCCGAAGCTCTCGCGAGCAGATGGAGTTCGAGTGGTGAGCGAGGGTGACGACCACGATGGCTTGGACGCCGATGTGCCCGCTGCCGCGGGGTCGGCGCGCCAGCGGCCCAGCGTGGCCTTCGTGCGGGAGTCGGTGTACACCACGTTCACCGGACTGGCGCTGGTCGCCGTCTCTCTGTTCGGAGGCCATGAGCCGTCGGCCGCCGAGGTGTTCGTCACCGTTGCGCTGGGGATCGTCGGCATCACATTGGCCGGCCTCGTCGCCGAGCTGATCGCTGAGCTGATCACGCACAATGACGTTTCACCACGCGACAAGTGGGCGGACATGGCGGCCACGGCCGCCGGCGCGATCGGCACTGCCGCACTTCCCCTCCTTGCCCTCGGACCCGCCGCGCTCGGATGGATCACGATCGATCTGGCCTTACAGCTCAGTATCGGCTTCTACTTCGTGACCATTGTCGTCTTCCTGCTCGCTGCGACCTGGCGCTCCCATCTCACGAAGCGACAGCGACTCGGATCGCTCGGCATGCTCGTCGGCATGGCCATCGTCGTGCTGCTCGCGCTCTCCGTGGCGAAGAACGTCTGAGCATCGGCAGGCGTGGTCTTTGGGAACGCGGAGGTTCTCCTGCTTAACTGGTGCCATGAGTGAATCTCACGGCACCGGTCACCGGATCCTCGTAGCCGACGACGAGGAGAACACCCGAGATCTGCTCTCGACGGCGCTGCGGTTCGTGGGCTTCGAGGTCGACCTGGCCGTCGACGGGGACGACGCGCTGCACCGGGCGACCTCGGGACGGTTCGATCTGATGGTGCTGGACGTGATGATGCCCGGACGCGACGGCTTCGAGGTGCTGCGACGCATGCAGGCCGACGGGATCACCACCCCGGTGATCTTCCTCACAGCCCGCGACACCACCGAGGACAAGCTGTCCGGCTTCACCAAGGGGAGGCGACGACTACGTCACGAAGCCCTTCAGCCTCGAAGAGGTCCTCGCGAGGGTGTGTGCTGTGCTGGCCCGCTCCGGCGACGCGGTCAACCCCACCACCCGACACCGATATGCCGACCTCGTGCTCGACGAGGACGCTCACCGCGTGTGGCGTAACAACGAGGTCGTCGCCCTCTCCCCGACGGAGTTCAGCCTCCTGCGCTATCTGCTCCTCAACGCCGAGCGCGTCCTCTCCAAGACTCAGGTCCTCGATCACGTGTGACAGTACGGCTTCGAGGGCGACGCGTCGGTCGTCGAGGTCTACATGTCCTACCTCCGAAAGAAGGTCGACCGCATCGAGCCGAAGCTGCTCCATACGGTCGGGTCTGCTGCACGGGACGGTGCAGCGGGTCGCGTCGCAGCTCGGCTACGGGGTCGAGTCTGTGCGCACCTGGGTGAAGCAGGCCGACATCGATGACGGTGTCGCGCCGGGTGCCAGCTCGGCCGAGTTGCGCGGGTGCGGGAGCTTGAGCAAGAGGGTCGGGAGTTGCGTCGGGCCAACGAGATCCTGAAGTGGGCGCGAGTTTCTTCGGGGCGGATCTCGATCGCCAACACCGGTAGCAGTCGCGTTCATCGAGGCGAACGAGGGCGATGTCGTCGAGGGTCGCCCGCTCGGAGTCGAGCCCATCTGCGCGCTGCTGCAGGTGGCTCCGAGCACCTACTACGTCGCCCGCGACCGGGCGCAGTCGGCTCGAGCGGTCAACGACGCAGTCGTGACTCCGGAGATGGTGCCGTTGTGGACGGACAACTACTGCGTCTACGGGGTTCGCAAGCTCTGGAAGGCGGCCCGCAGGTCCGGGATCGAGGTCGGCCGGGATCAGACCGGTCGGCTGATGCGCGCCGCCGGGATCGAGGGCGCGAGATGGTCGAAGCGAGTCAAGGCCACCCGGCCCGATCCCATGTCATCTCGGCACCCGGATCTGGTGAACCGGGAGTTCACCGCGACCGCACCGAACCGGCTCTGGGTGACCGATCTGACGTTCGCCCCGACGTGGGCCGGGGTCGCCTACGTGTGCTTCATCATCGATGCGTTCTCCCGCACGATTGTGGGCTGGCGGGTCTCGTCGCACATGCGCACCGAGATGGTGCTGGACGCGATCGAGATGGCCCGCTGGTCCCGCGGACGGCACCACGACGACCTGCGGTGTCACAGCGACGCGGGGTCTCAATTCACGTCGATTCGCTACGGCGAACGGCTCGCGGAGATCGGCGCGACGCCGTCGATCGGGACCGTGGGCGATTCGTATGACAGCGCCCTGGCCGAGACGGTGAACGGCTACTACAAGGCTGAACTCGTCCGCGGACCCGCCCGGTCCGGACCGTGGAAGACAGTCGAGGACCTTGAACTGGCGACGCTCGGCTGGGTGCGCTGGCACAACACGCAGCGGCTCCACGGCTACCTCGGCGACGTCTCGCCCGTCGAGTTCGAGAACGCGTTCTATGCTGTCCAAGCCGACCGTGAACGGTGGTCGGAATCAAATTCGCGCGAGTCTCCACCAGACCCAGGGCGCTTCAGAGCGGCTCATCGGCCGGGTAATGGATGGCCACGGACAAAGATCCCGTTCGAAGGAGGACAGCATGGCTCGAGTCATCATCATCGGTGGGCACGGGAAGGTCGCGATGCACCTGGCTCCGCTTCTGGTCCGGCGCGGGGACGAGGTCACCAGCGTATTCCGCGACGCCGACGATCGGGCCGCCGTTTCCGAGACCGGAGCCGCGCCGATCGTCGCGGACGCAACGTCACTGAACACCGAGCAGTTCGCCGGCCTGTTCCATGGCTTTGATGCGGTCGTATGGTCCGCCGGGGCCGGAGGCGGTTCACCCGCCGCCACCTTCGCCGTGGACCGTGACGCCGCCATTCGCACCATCGACGCGGCGAAGATGGCCGGCGTCCCCCGGTACGTCATGGTTTCGTACCTGAACGCGAATCCCGAGCACGGCGTGCCCGAGGACAACCCGTTCTTCGCCTACGCGGAGTCGAAGGCGGCCGCCGACGAGCACCTGCGCTCGTCCGGCTTGGACTACACGATCCTGGGGCCGGGAATGCTGACCATGGAGGAGCCCACCGGGAAGATCGACGTGATCGACGGCGGCGACGACGCGGTAAACGCGGTTGCCCGGGCCGACGTCGCCGCGGTCGTGGCGGCGGCCCTCAACGAGGAGACGACCATCGGACGCACGATCGGCTTCCGCAACGGCGCCACCCCGATCTCCGGCGCACTCCGCGGCGGAGACGTCCGTCGCTGACCACGGGTCCGGTGGTCCTCCGACGTCAGGCATTCGAGTGAACCGACGGTCAGCGTGCCGGGAGCACCCTGATGGTCGAGGTGGAGGTCGATGCCCGGTTCAGGCTCCAGGGCACGCTGGAACGGTACTTCGCGCGATATGCGGCTGTGATGTCGTCCTGCGCTGCGGCGCGATGGTCGACGAAGGTCGTCTCGAGCACGGTGTCGCCGGCGCGGATCCGCCCACGCCCACGCCGGATCGCATTGCGGAACCAGATCTTGTCCGGACCGTCGGTCGAGCGTACGAACACGTCGCCGCCCACACGCACGATCCAGATCAGCCACCACGGACTGTACGAACCGTCGGCTCTGCGTGACGAGATGGCGATCTCGCCGGTGCGGTCCAAAAGGTCGAGTTCGGCGGCCTGCCAGCCGCTGGCTTCGTCATCTGACTGCCAGTGCATCGTGGCACGAGTATAGGTGAGCAGCTTCATGACGCCGGTGAGGTGCTTGAGCTTGCGGTCGATCTCGGGAGCCCGGTGCGGATCCAGCCCTGATGCCCGTTCAACGTGTCGAGTTCGTTCTGCTTCGTGTCGCGTGCGGTGCATCATTGTCCCCGCATCACACCGTTCTGTGGGGGGGGACGAATCCCTCCCAGGATGAATCCCTCCTCTGCACGGAGCGCCGCCCCCCGGCAGGACCACGGGTGTGTGAATGAAGGACGGGGAGCAAGGGACGAGGAGGAGCAACGCGACCATGCCGTTCGTGTTCTGCCACATAATGAGCGCCCTCGACGTGCAGGATCATCGGGAACTCCATGAGAACCCCTGAGGCGTCCGCCGCCGGGGAGGTGCTTTGCGGCGGCGCCTTCGGCGATACCCCGCACCACCGGCACCGGGGATGGCTGCCTGGGAGCGTGATGACCGACGACGGCTTCACCCATCACCGCGCGCCCGCCCTGGACGAGGACGCGGCCCCGGTACCCGAGGGCGACGTCGTCGCCGTGTCGGACGCGGAGAAGTACCACGTGTCCATCGGGCCGTCCAGGAAGCTCAGCGGGAACGGCCCGGCGCTGACCTATCAGCCCATCACGGCGCACGTGCTCGCCGTCCTCACCGCCAAGGCGTCGAACGCCCACAGGGCGTTCCCGCGCGACCCGGGAGATCTCCCACGTCGTCGCCGGGGACGAAGATCTCGACGTCGAGCCCCGCTGGACGAGCTCAAGGACCCGATCGGCATCACCTCTGCGACGAGCTCAGCGTCGTCATCGCCCCCGCCGCCGACGGCTCCTCGGAAGCCCCCGCCCTGTTCGAGACCGCGAGCGTCACCGCGGACGCTCCGCGTGGCTTTCAGCTGCCGTCGGCCGAGACCCGCGAGGTCGGGGCCGTGTGGCTGCGCGACACGATCGGCAACAACCGGAACGACTGAGGAGACACCGATATGACCGACAACGGATTCGACCAGATCTTCCCGCTCGGGGAGCCCAACGACGCCTTCGCACAGTACTTCAGTGGGCCGAGCTACCTGGCCCCGCTGACCGACGGCAGCGTCCCGGTCAGCAACGTGTCCTTCGAGCCGGGCTGCCGCAACAGCTGGCACATCCACCACGGAGAGAACGGCGGCGGCGACCAGGTCCTGCTGTGCACCGCGGGCTCCGGCTGGTACCAGGCCGAGGGCGACGGCCCCGTGAGCATGGTGCCGGGCACGGTGGTCCGCGTCCCGGCGGGCACGAAGCACTGGCACGGCGCGAAGGCCGATTCGTGGTTCTCCCACCTCGCCTTCATCACCCCGGGCGAGGGGGTGCGCAACGAGTGGCTCGAGCCGGTCACCGACGAAGTGTACGGAGCGTTGCCGAAGAACGGAGAGAACGCATGAGCATCCTGAACGAGACCTACCCCCTGCCGGGCGGCGTCGCGATCCCCAAGCTGGGGCTCGGCACCTGGTTCATCGACGACGACAAAGCGGCCCAGGCGGTCCGCGATGCGGTCGCGATCGGGTACCGCAACATCGACACCGCCCAGGCCTACGGCAACGAGCGCGGAGTCGGCGAGGGCGTCCGCACCGCGAACGTCCCCCGCTCAGAACTGTTCGTGTCCACCAAGCTGGCCGCGGAGATCAAGGACTACGACGACGCGCTGGTCGCGATCGACCAGTCGCTCGCGACGATGGGCCTGGACCACATCGACCTGATGCTCATCCACTCCCCGCAACCGTGGGACGACTTCCGCGGCGGAGACTACGCCCAGGGCAACCGCGACGCGTGGCGAGCCCTCGAAGACGCACACAAGGCGGGTAAGCTCCGCTCCATCGGCGTCTCCAACTTCCTGGAGGACGACCTGGAGAACATCCTCGCCTCCTGCACGGTGACGCCGCACGTGAACCAGCTGCTCGCCCACGTCGGCAACACGCCCGCCGAGCTGATCGCCTACTGCCAGTCCAAGGGCATCCTCGTCGAGGCCTACTCGCCGATCGCACACGGCGAGATGCTGAAGAACGCGGACGTCGCGGCGATCGCCGAGAGGTACGGCGTCACCGTCCCGCAGCTGTGCATCCGCTACACCCTGCAGCTGGGCGCGGTGTCGCTGCCGAAGACCGCCAACCCCGAGCACATGCGCTCCAACGCGCAGGTCGACTTCGAGATCTCGGACGCCGACATGGCCGCGCTTCGCGGGATAACCACGCGGGGCTACGGCGAGCACAGCGAGTTCCCCGTCTATTCAGGCAAATGAGAGGAGAAGAGAAGATGGCTGAGAAGGTGACCGCGGGCCGAGACATCCTCGGCGACTTCGCGCCGAAGTTCGCCGAGATCAACGACGACGTCCTCTTCGGACAGGTCTGGAGCCGCGAGGCGCAGCTCTCACCGCGCGACCGCAGCATCGTCACGGTGACCGCGCTGATGGCCGGCGGCATACTCGACAGCTCGCTGCAGGGCCACATCCAGCGCGCCAAGAACAACGGCGTCACCGCGGAGGAGGTGGCCGAAATCCTCACCCACGCGGCGTTCTACGCCGGCTGGCCCAAGGCCTGGGCCGCGTTCCGCATGGCCAAGGAGATCTATGCCGATCGAGGAACGGAGAGCTGATGAGCGAGACGATGCGCGCCCTGATCTGCGGGCGCGGCCCCGAGTGGGTCCTGGCCGAGGTGCCGGTCCCCGTGCCCGGCCCGGGGCAGGTCCTCGTCCGCAACCGGGCGTCGGCGACGAACAACGCCGACCTGCCGATGCTCGCCGACGCCGATCCCGCGAGCGGGGGCGGCGGGCACGAATTCGTCGCCGGCTTCGAGTACGCCGGTGAGATCGCAGCCGTCGGCCCGGACTCCGGCGACTGGAGGACCGGCGACCCGGTGATGGGCACCTTCCCATCGGCGTTCGCCGAGTACCTGGTCGCCGACCACCGCTTCGTGCTGCCCCGCCCGGAGGGGCGGGCCCCGGAGGTGGCGTGCGCGCTGCCGACGGCGCTGCTCACCGAGTTCGGAGCGCTCACGGTCGCCGGGTTCCAGGCCGGTCAGAGTGTGCTCATCACCGGCGCGACCACCGGCATCGGCATGATCGGCGTCCAGATCGCCAAGACTCTCGGAGCCTCCCGGGTCGTCGCAACCACGCGGACCGCCGCCAAGAAAGACCTGCTCGAGGGCCTGGGTGCGGACGCGGTGATCGTCACCGACGAGCAGGACTTGACCGACTCGGCGCTGGCCGCGACGGACGGGAAGGGCGCGGACGTCGTCCTCGACCACGTGGCCGGCGAGACGTTCGCCCAGTGCCTGCCGGCGACCGCCGTCGACGGGCACGTCGTGAACATCGGACGGCTGGCAGGACCCGCCTCGACGATCGATCTCGATGCCCTGTCGTACCGGCATCTGAGCGTGCATGGCGTCTCGTTCGGGTTCTCCCGCGACTGGGAGACCGTCCCGATCCTCGAGGGGCTGCGCGATCAGGTACTGCCCGCGGTCGGCCGGGGCGGAGTCGCGCCCGTCATCGACTCCACCCTCAGCGTCGAGCAGTACCTGCGGGCTGCCGAGCGACTGCGCTCCGGGGACGCGGTCGGCAAGATCGTCCTCACCTTCGCATGAGGACCCACGCCAGCCTCGCCGGCGTCGTGCCGGCCGCGACCGCCCTCACCGCTGCCGGATGCGCCCCGACGACCCATCCGTCCCGACGGGCACTGCGACGCGATCGCCGTGGACGAACCCGAGTGCGGGCACGGACCAGAGCGTGGACGGCACGGTGCTGCGGCTGAGCGTGAACGGCAGCGACGTCGAGGCGAGGATGGTGGACAACGCCACCGCCCGCGAGTCCGTGCAGCTGCAGTCGCTGACGATCAACATGCTCGGCCGCGAAGCCGCCGGCAGCGGCCTCCCAGCGGGTCTGCTGGATGAGGGGCCGCGGCGCACCGAACCGAGAGCAACGGACTGGCCGTCTACCACCGGCACGCCGGGATGCGAGCCGTGGGCTCGGCCGGTGAAACCGGTGACGAGGACGGCGCCCGCCACCGGGCGGGAGCCGCTCGCTGCGTGAGGTCAGGCGCCGTTGGCGTCAGGCCCGTAGAAGAAGTCGGCGGTGGCACCTCCGTCGATGAGGAAGTCGCTGCCGGTGATGAAGCCACCCTCGGGGCCCATGATGAGCGCGGCCAGGGCCGCAACCTCATCGGGGGTGCCGGCACGGCCGGCCGGCATCTTCGTGAGCATCGCCTGATAGAAGTCGGCGCGCTCGCCGTGGAGCTCGTCGTTGGCGAGCGGGGTGACGATGATGCCGGGGCTGATCGAGTTGATGCGGGCGCCGCGTTTCGCCCAGTTGACGGCCTCGCCGCGCACCCGGAGAGAGTTGCAGCGCTTCGACATCTGGTAGGCGTGCAGGGTGTCCCTGACGCCCCGGACGAAGTCGAGCGACAGCAGGTCCTCCGCCGGTGCTGTGGCGAGCAGCGCGTCCTGCTCCGCCGCGAGAGCGGGCATCCGGTAGCCGGACTGCGACGAGATCACCACACCGCAGCCGCCGGACGCCATGACCGGGCCGAACTCCTCGAGCAGCATCGCGGTTCCGTAGAGGTCGACGTGAAGGATCGCCTCGATGGGCGCCTGCGACGGTGACACGCCCGCGGCCTGCACCAGGGCTTTGATCGGACCGAGTCCCCGGGCTCGTTCGACGACCGCTCGGACCATGTCGCGGTCTGAGACGTCGGCGGCCATGGCGGTGGTCGGGAACCCGGCGTCCTCCAGGAGCTCCGCCGCGGCGTCGGCGGACTCCTGGCTGTGGTTGGCGACCAGGATGTGGCGGCCGCTCGAGACGCGGCGGGCGATGGCCTGGCCGATGCCGCCTGCGCCGATGACGACGGTGACGTCGGTTGCGTCGGCCATGTCAGTGCTCCTGCGGGGCCGCGGGGTCGAGGGGAACGAGCCTGATCGTCACCGCGTGGCTGCCGGGCCGGGTGACGTGGCCGACGGGTCCTGGCCCGTAACGGTCGTACTTGTCGTGGTACGCGGTGTCGATGCCGGCCTGTGCGTGAGGCTCGGCGGCGGCGAAGGTCACGTCGGCCTCGACGCCGCCCGCCCGGATGCGCCCCCTGCCGCTGGCGAGCGCCGCCCGGTACCAGGACCGGCGCGGGCCACCGGCGGAGCGGACATAGATGTCGTCGCCGGTGCGGACGACCCACATCGTCACGTACGGATTCAGGGTGCCGTCCGGGCGACGCGACGCGAGTTCGAGTTCCCGTGCCTCGCCGATGCGCCGGAGCTGTTCGGTGGTCCATGCGTTCACGTCATACCCGCCTCTCGTTGTCCGGTTCGGTCGGCTGTACTCATCGTCTCACCATTCCTGTCTTCCGTGGGGTCGATGCGCCACCGTCCACGCGCCCTTCGTCGTCGCACTCACCCGGACGGCGTGGCCCGCTTCAAAGCCGGTGGCAGTGCCGCAGAGTCGGGCCTGCTCCGATCAGAATGTGCCGGCCACCGATCGCATCACTTTCCACTGACCATCCACCTTGGCCAGGTGGGCGGTGCCCGTCAGGTTCCACACCCGTCGCGCCCCGGAGATCGTGGCGTCCACTCTGGTGCGGCTCTCGATGGTCGCCGTCGACGGTCAGATCCCAGAGAATCTCTTCGGTGGAATGGTACCGCATCTGGCCGCTCGTGATGTCTGCGAGCCATTCGTCCTTGGGCTGCACGTAGCCGGTGATGTGGGTGGCGGTGAAGCTGTCATCCAGGAGGCGATCCAGTGTTTCCACATCCGCCGCGATGATGGCCGCGCTCTGCGCGGCGGACAATTCCCGGATGGCCCGCTCGTCATCGCTCATGGCGCCGGTATCTCCCGTGCTGGGCACCGTGGTGGACGGTTCGCCGGACGCAGCTGTGCTGGTGCTGGATGATGTGGTGGCGTCGGACGCTGGGTCTTCGGTGTCCGAGCCTCCGCAGCCGACGAGGCCGAACACGGCGACGGCGCTGGCGGCCGCGGCCAGGGTACGAGAACGGCTGGATCGATGGGAACGAGCTTTCATGACCACATCCTCACCGCAGTGCGGAGTTTTCGGAACGTCGGAGAGCCGACGACGTATCCCGTCTCTGCCTCAACCACCGAGCTGGATGCGCCCGGCATAGAGCGCCGCGACGACGCCGCCGTCGATGAGGAGGTCCGCCCCGGTGATGAAGCCGTTGTCGAGCAACAGCGCGGCTGCCTCCGCGATCTCGTCGGTGGTGCCCCAGCGCCCGGCTGGCGATTCGGTGAGCATCTGCTGGTAGCCCTCGCTGCCAGGCCCGGACATCTCGTCTTTGGCCAACGGGGTCAAGATGATCCCCGGGCTGATCGAGTTGAGTCGTGCCCCACGGTCCCCCCAGGTGACCGCGGCTGCTCGCACCCGCAGCGTATTGGCCCGTTTGGCGATGCCGTAGGCGACCCCCGAGTTCGGCACGGCGTCGGCAGAGAGGAACGGCAGGCCGAGGAGCTCTCGCGCCGGCGTCATCGCGAGTGCCCGCTCCTGCTCGGGCGGCAGCGGCGGGAACATGTGGCCCGCTTGGCTCGACACCACCAGACCGGCGCCGCCCGGGGCGATGACCTTGGCGAACTCCTCCAGTACGACCGCCGCTCCGTAGAGGTCGACCCGAAGCAGTGCGTCCGCACTCGCTTGAACCGGGGAGAGTCCGGCGGTGTGGATCACGTTCACGACATCACCCAGCGAGGCGGCCCTCTCGACCAGTGCCTCGACCGAGGCCAGCTCGGCGACGTCGACGGGGTGTGTCGTGACCACATGGCCACAGGCTTCGACCGCTCGGGCGCTTTCGGCGAGGCTGTCGGGGTTGCGACTGGCCAGGAGGATCGTTCTGCCCGACCCCTGCCGTTGGGCGATGGCCTGCCCGATGCTCCCGGCCCCGACGATAACGACGACGTCTGTTGACATGTTTCACTCCGTTCTCTGTTGAGTTCCGGGTGAGATGACCGACACCGGGTCAGGCATCGGGGATCTGGAACTGGAAGAACTCCGGGTGCGGTTTGTCCTGGTCGGGTCCGCCGCCGACACCGGTATCGAGCCGGTCGATGCGGGCGAGCTCGTCGGCGGTGAGGTCGAAGTCGAAGACGTCGAAGTTCTCCGCGATGCGCGTCGGATTGGTCGACTTCGGGATGACCTGCCGGCCCTGCTGGATGTGCCAGCGCAGCATCACCTGCGCGGGAGACTTGGCGTGGGCGGCGCCGATGTCGAGGAGCACCGGTTCGGTGAAGGTGGTCGTACCGCCTCCGCCATAGGCGGTGATCCCGCCGATCGGCGACCAGGCCTGGGTGAGGATCCCGTGGGCGGCGTTCGCATCCTGGGCGTCCCGCCGCACGTAGTAGGGGTGCAACTCGATCTGGTTCACCGCCGGGATCACCTCGATCTCATCGAGCAGGCGCGGCAGCCAGATCGGCGTGAAGTTGCTCACCCCGATGGCGCGCACCCGACCGTGGGCGTAGAGCTTCTCGAGCGCCCTGTACGCGGCGATGGTCCGGTCGAACGCGCCGACGGCGGGCTGGTGCAGGATGAGCAGGTCGAGTTGCTCGAGTCCGAGCTTGGCCGACGCCTTCTCGAATCCGCGCAGGGTCTCCTCGGTGCCGTAGTCGGTGACCCAGATCTTCGTCTCGACGAAGATCTCGTCGCGGGCGAGCCCCGAGCGGCGGATGCCTTCGCCGACCTCCCGCTCGTTCAGGTAGGAGGCCGCCGTGTCGATGTGGCGGTACCCGAGTCGCAGCGCGGTCGCCACGGCGTCGCTCGTCTCGGCCGGGGGCGATTGGAAGACACCGAGACCGATCGCGGGGATGCGGACGCCGTTGTTGAGCTCGAACTCGGGGACGGTGCTCATGGATGTCCCTTCGGCTGAAATGGAGATCGTTGCGCAGGGGGCACCGTCGACGGTACCACCCGGCGGCCTGGATCAGTGCGGGGCTCCGGCCGGGCGTCTGAGCGCGGGCGACGACGGCGAAGGGCCATGTCGCAGTCCGGCGCGTCGGCCGCCATCGCGGTGACCCGGATCCCGGATCTCGAGACCCGAACAGCGCGGCCTCGCCATCGACGTCGAAACGCTCTCGGAGGCCGATCACCGCGACGAGGCCTCACCATCGATGACGGATCACCGCAGCGTTCCCGAAGGGGAGGTGTTCGCGTTCTCGTCGGAGCCCGCCGACTCATAGCGTGTGGTGATGATCGCGGTGATGGCGGCATCGAGTCGGCGTCGGATAGCGCGTTCGGCACCGTTTTCCACCTCGGCACGGGCGGCTCCGAGGACGACCCCGGCCAGCAGATCAACGGTTCCGTCGACCTGATCGGCGGGCACACCGGCGTCCCGCACGACCTGGGCGACGACGGCCATCATCGATCGGTGAAGAGACGCGACCTCGGCGCGGGTGCCGTCGTCCAGTGTCCCCAGGGCATCGGTGAGCGGGGCGACGAGCCGGTGTTCGGGGCTGTTGGCCCATTCGAGGTAGGCGTCCGCCCATCGCCGCAGTCGCCGCGCGGGGTCGTCGTCACCCGCGACAGCGGCCTGCCAGGCCGCGATGGTGCGGGGAACGGCGCGGCGGTACCACTCGACCAGAAGATGGACCTTGTCCGGGACATACCGGTACAGGGAGTTGCGGGCGAGACCGACCTCCACGGCGATGTCGCCGAGACTCACATTGGAGTAGCCGTCGGCGGTGAAGAGCCGAACGGCGGCGTCGAGGACCGCCGTCCGCTGCTGCGCGACGTGCTCGGCGATGCTGTCGGCCGTGATACGCGGCATGAGATCAGCCCGACCGCGCAGCGCCGGGACGACCGACCGGTGCCGTGAACTCGTGGAGGCGCCCACCGTCGAGGACGAGATGGCGGTCGGCGTGGGCCAGTGCGGCGGTGTCGTGGGCCACGATGATCGTCGCGATCGCCTGTGAGGCGGCGGCACCGGCCAGAAGCCCGGCGACGACCTCGGCGCGCTCGGGATCAAGGGACGCGGTGGGCTCGTCGGCGAGGAGAACGTCGGGAAATGCCACGAGCGCACGTGCGATGCCGACCCTCTGGCGTTCTCCGCCCGAGAGCTCCGCGGGGAGCCGATCGCCGCTGTCGCCCAGATCGACCGCCGCGAGCGTCTCCCGTGCCCGCCTGCGCGTGATCGCGGCCCGCTCCCCCCGGATTCGACCGACGAGCTCGAGCTGTTCGAGCGCGGTGAGCGACGGGAAGAGGTTCGCGGACTGGTAGACGAAGGCGAGGTGATCGCGTCGCACCGCGGTGCGTTCACGCTCGGAGAGCCCCGAGGTCGCGATGCCGGCGATGGTGACCTCGCCGGCATCGGGGCGCCGGAGGAGCCCGGCGATCGTGAGCAGGGTCGACTTGCCGGAACCGGAGGCACCCGAGATGACCACCACCTCACCCGGCGAGACGGACAGCTCGAGATCGTCGAGCACCACGCGAAGATCCGGGCCGTCGGGGTAGGCGGCGCGGACCTGTGACACGACGAGCCCGGCGGCGCCGGGTCGACCGGGTTCGGTGGACGCGCTCACGGTTCGACTCCCAGGGCGATGGCCGGCTCGATCTGGGTGATGCGCCGGAACGCGACGAGGCTGCCGATCACCCCTGCCACCATCAGTGACGCCGCGACGGTGGCGATCGACGCGACGTCGAGTTCGACGGGTGCGTCGCCGCGGCCGACCAGGGCGACGACCGCGGTGCCGATAGCCACGCCGACCAGGGTTGCGGCGGCGACGAGGATCGCCATCTGCCCGATGCCGTCCCGCAGCACGTATCCGTTGCTCGCTCCCATCGCCTTGAGCAGGCCGATCTGGCGTGTTCGCTGAACGGTGAGCACGGTGAAGAACGCACCGATGACCAGCACGGAGATGATGAGGAGGAAGGCGCGAATCAGGTTCATCGTGGTGGTTTCCGCGGTGAAGCCCGGTGACCCGGCGTAGGCCTCGGACTTGGTGAGGACATCAAGACCCATCGAGTCAGCGGCCTGCCCGACCGGAGCGGAACCGCCTCCTCTGAGGGCGACGGCGGAGAAGCGGCCGGCGGCGTCGCGACCGTACTGGATCCTCTGCCAGGTCTCGAGCGACGTGAACGCGATCGGGGCGTGACCGTAGGTACCCGCAAACGTGAAGCCCACCACCGGCAGCTGAAGGTCGGATCCCCCGAGCGTGTAGCGATCCCCGACCCTCACCCCCTGCTCTTCGAGTTCGCGACCGAGCACCAGGCCGGGCTCTCCCGCGAGCGCCGCATGGGCGTCGTCACGGTCGACCAGGAAGCTGTCGGGAGCCACACCGAACAGGGCGAGATCGAGACTCGGGCCACCATCCCCGGCGGCGGCATTGACGAAGCTCGCCCCCAGAGGAGTCGCCTCAACGCCGTCGATTTCCTGGAACGGCCTGAGTGCGTCGGGTCGCAGGGTGGAGCGGCTGAAGGTGGCATCAGACCCCTTCTGCAGGGCGATCCTGTCCAGTGGAAGGGCCCGCAGACCCGAGATCCCGTCGGTCACGAGACCCGTCGCCAGCCCCGACAGGACGGTCGACAGTACCGCGACCAGAGCGATCACCACTCCGAGAAGCGTAAAGCGGCGGGCACCGCGCCGCAGATCACGAACTGCGAGAAACACGACCATCCCTGCATAGCGACATAGTGTCTCCATCATAGCGACACATCGTCGCCATGTCACATCGTGGGTGGGCGCGAGCGACAGACGGCCCGGGTCCGCATGAGGATCCCGGTCGTCGGCAGGGGGGCGGATCCGTCGCTGGAGGGCTCGGGGATCGGTTCAGAACCCGATGTCGGTGGCGCATGGGGTCATGGAACCCTTACCGCGGTCCGGAACCGATCGGACCGCGGATGCGCCGACCGCACGTCAGCGGCGGCGGAAACCCCGGTCCGGTGCGGGGTCCAGCGGACTCGGCGGCAGACCGGCCGGCGGGTCGTCCAGGTTGTAGTCGGACGGCGCGATGTCGTTGGGCGCGTCGGGGTGGAACAGCGCCGCCATCAGCTGCGCCTGGCCGCGCCCGACGCCCAGCTCGCCCATGCCCCCGTTGTACATCAGGATGCCGTTGGCCTCACAGTGGTCGTAGAGACGACTGAGCTCGTCCAGCCGGCCGACACGGCACGGTTTGACGTTCACGATCCGCACCGGGAGATCCGTCGCACCGATCGACTCCACGGTCGTGATCGGCGCGTCGTACGAAACGCGATCCGCCATCGGCGCGAGCAGGTCCCTCACGGCGGGCAGGTCGTGCGGGTCCTCGAAGATGACGTCGGGGAACGTGGCCACCGTCCGCTCGTACATCCCGATCAGCGCCGCCTGGTCGCCGATCTCGAGGCCGTACTGGCCCTTGAAGTCGATGGTCTCGGCACCGCCGACGGACGCGACCGCGTCCATGATCTCCTGCGTCCACGACGGCGCGACATCCAGTTTGAAGCCGACCGTCGGATACTCCGCGCGACGACGGGCGATCCTGCCGGTGTCGGGAGGGTCGCCGAGACCAAACGAGTTGACGAACGTGAGCGGCTGCGGCGTACGCCCGAGAACCTCCGGCAGGTTCGTGCCCGCCTGCCGGAGCGCCAGGTCCAGAGCGGCCGACTCGAACGTCCAGCGCCGCCAGTTGCGCGCCAGTTCGAACTCGGGTGGCTCGGGCCACATGTCGATCGTGTCGAGATGGGCGAGGAAGTCCGCCAGCGTCGACCACTCTCCGACGAGCGGGTACTGAGCGCCTCGAAGCCCCGCCTGGGCGTCCGGCGGGCCGACCTGCTCGCCCGCTCCCTCGTCCCCGCGGCCCCGGAGCCGCAGCTCAGTGGTCGCGGAACCGACGTACCCACCCGTCCCGGGACCGCTCGGATCGAGCGTCGCGAACGCGTACGACTCGATCACGACCGGCAGATCCTTCACGGCTGTCCACAGATCGGTCATCGTGCGTGTGACGCTACCAGCCGATCGCGCCGCCCGACCTCACCCGCCGACGGCGTCCCGGCGCGAACGGGATGCCCCGTGTCCGGCACATCCCACCCGTCGACCACCCGCGTCGATGCGCGCTCACCGTCACACGTACCCCCGACCCCGCACCCGATGCTGTCGAGCCATGAGTTCCTGCACCGCCACCGGTCAGTCGTTCGACGACCGGCATCCACGCGACGGGAGAGGCCCATGCCAGACTCGGGCGAGCGGCCCCGTCGCCGTCGTCGTCCGGCGTTTCCGACCAACGAGGTGAAGCCATGCTGATCTGCTCGATGACCGTCTCCGTCGACGGCTTCATCACCGATCGCGACGGCCGGTTCGACTGGTCGATACCGAGCGATGATCTATTCCGCTTCCATCTGGAGCGCGTCCGCGAACTCGGCGCCGCCCTTCTGGGTCGCCGGCTCTACGAGACCATGCTCGTCTGGGAGACGGACACGGCGATGCGCCACGACGAGGCCTCGGTCGCGTTCGCCGACGCCTGGTCGGAGCTCCCGAAGGTCGTCTTCAGCCGCACGCTCGACAGCGTCCAGGGCAACGCACGGCTCGCGAAGGGGGCGTTGGCCGACGAGGTCGCCGCGGCCCTCGCCGCGACCGACCAGGACGTCGAGATCGGCGGCGCCGACCTCGCCGGCCAGGCGATGCAACTCGGACTCGTGGACGAGGTGAACATGTTCCGCGCTCCGGTCATCGTCGGCGGCGGCACGCCGCTCATCCCGCCGGTCGACGAGCACATCCCCCTCGTTCTGGTCGAGACCAGAACCTTCGACGCGCAGGTGGTCTACGAGCGATACCGGCGCGTCACCGATACGTCGTCATGACGGCATGGACGACGTGATGTCAGCGGAAAGCGCTCATGGAGGGGCACCGCACCCACGGCACCGAGCCTCCTCGAGGGGCGCTCACGTCACGGAGATGAGGAACGACGTGAGAAATCCCAGCGCGGTGGCATAGGCCACATACGGACCGCCGTCCGAGTACGCCTCCGGCATGAGCGTGTCGGCGAGCGAGGCCAGCACCGCCCCTGCCGCGAAGCCGAGCGGCCATGCCAGGGTCCCCGGATCGACACCGTCCAATGCCCCGTAGCCCGCGACCACCGCGACCGCGAGGATCGCCGCCGCGCCACTCCATGTCATGAGGACGCGGGCGTCGCTCATGCCCGCATCCTTCATCTTGCGCGCACCCACGACGGCCTCCGGGAAATTCGAGACGAAGATCGCAACCAGCAGGGCGACCGCCGCGCCCTCGATCAGGCTCACGCCGAGCGCCAGGTTCTCGGGCACCCCGTCGAGCGTGACCCCGGCGAGGAGCGCCAGGCCCACGGCCGAGCCGCGTATGTGCAAGGTGCGTGTCCGTGCCTCGAGGGCCGCATCGATCACGATGAACACCGTTGCTCCGAGCACGAATGCGACCGCCGCTCTCAGCGCTCCCCCCTGCTCGTAGGCCTCCAGGAAGAGCTCGAACGCGACCGCGGTGATGAGAGCACCCGATGCGAACGCCAGCAGCCACGCCGTCACCACACGCGGGAGTGTCCACCGCACACCGACCACAGCACCGATGACGAGGGCGCCGGATGCGGTCACCGCGAACAGGATCACCCGCCCCCACTGCCCCGGCATCAGGCGCGCCCCGTTCGACCGGCATCCATGACGCACATCCTGGGGAGAAAGGCAGCCACGGTCCCACGGCCCGCGGCGACCCGCACGCCGATGGTCACGACGGTTGCGCTGGGTGTGGACGCGGTCAGCATCGGGTCTCCCTCCGGCGTTCGGTCTCGTCCGGAATCTACGCCGCGGGGTCACCGCCGCCGAGGCGACGGCACACGATGGACCACTGCATGCGCGGATCCTGCGTCGCGTCGTCGTACATCGAGGGGCACCCACTGTGAACGGCCTCGGAACGTCATTCGTCGTGCCACGGCTCGTTCGCGTACGTCGAGCACAGTCCGTTCACGGCCCAGCGAACGGACAACCATGGCGCGGTACCCGTCTCGGGCGATCACCGAGAGCCGAATGATCGTCGCCCCGCCTCATGGCCATCCAACGGTCGGTCCTGAGGCGCGCTCCTCCGCTCAGGGGTCCTCGCCTCCACCCGCCGCGAGGAGGTCAGTCGGCGGAGCGATGCAGGTGGGCGCGATGGCCGTCGCGATCGAAGATCATGATGAGCTCGGCCGGTCCGTCCATCGCCGTGAGCGCATGCGGGGTCATGGTGGCGAACTCCGCGGCCTCCCCCGCCTCGACGACGACACGACGATCACCCAGCAGCAGACAGACGCGCCCCTCCATGACGAAGAACCAGTCGTGCCCCGGGTGGACCTTCTGTTCGGGTGGCTCGTCGGTGGGCTCGATCCTCATCTTGAGGGTGACGGCGCTGCCCTCGGTCCGGCTCAGCATCCACGTGGTGTGACCACCGGTCCGGTAGGCGGTCGGACGGATGACCACGTCGCCATCGCCTTCGCCGAGGTCGAGCAGGGTGTCCAGATCGACGTCGAGCGCCCGGGCCAGCGGCAGAAGGACGTCGAGGCCGATGGAGCGCTTGCCCGTCTCGATCCGGCTGATGGTCGACGCGCTCAGATGCGCTCGGGCCGCCACATCGTCGAGTGAGAGGCCGAGGCCGGTGCGAAGACTCCGGAGCCGCGCCCGGACGACCCTCTCGATCCGCTGCGGGTCAGAAGCCCCGCCATCGTCACCGTCGCCCAACCCCACCCTCCTCGTCTTGCGTATTCCGCAAGGCCTCTTGCGCAAACGGAGATTACTCCTATCGTGAAGGTCATGAGCCAGCACGCACTTCACACCGTTGACCGCCACTGCGATGTCGCCGTCGTCGGTGGCTCGGCCGCCGGGTTGGCGGCGGCACTCCAGCTTGTCCGCCAGCGCCGATCCGTGATCGTCGTCGACTCCGGCGAACCGCGCAACGCTCCCGCCGCGCACATGCACGGCTACCCGGGATTCGACGGTCGGGCGCCCGCCGACCTCGCCGCCGCGGCCCGGGCAGAGGTCCGCGGCTACGGCGGCGAGGTCGTTCCCGGCCGGGTCGTCGATGTGACGCGATCCGGGGATGCCTTCCACCTGGACCTGGCCGGTGGTCACGCCATCGTCGCTCGCCGAGTGCTCGTCGCCACCGGCCTCGCCGATGTTCTCCCCGACATCCCGGGGCTCACGGCCCACTGGGGCCGAGATGTCATCCACTGCCCGTTCTGCCATGGGTTCGAGGTCCGGGACGGGCGGCTCGTCCAGATCGTCACCCATCCCCTGGGTCTGCACTCCGCGCCGCTCTTCCGCCGGCTGACCGACCGGCACACGCTGGTGGTGCACGGCGACGTGGACGTCGACGACGCCCGGCTCGCGGCCCTGGCGGATGCCGGGGCGGAGGTCGTGAGGGGTACCGTCACACGCATCGTCGAAAATGCGGCGGGCGATGTCACCGGGGTCGCGCTGTCCGATCGCACCATCGACGCCGACGTCGTGGCCGTGGGACCCGGGGTCTCGGCGAGAGTCGAGCCGTTCGCGTCAGTGGGCCTCGCACCATCGCCGCATCCGTCCGGCATCGGCACCGTGCTCACGACCGACGAGCGCGGCGCGACGACGGTGGCGGGCGTCTACGCGGCGGGCAACGTCACCGACCCGAGCCACAACGTGCCGATGGCCGCGGCCCACGGCAGCTGGATCGGAGCGATGATCGCGTTCGACCTGGCCGAGCAGGACGTGACCGCCGGAGCCGCGACGTCGGGCAACGCGACCGACTGGGACCACCGGTACAGCGGTGAGCGGATGTGGAGCGGACGCCCCAACGCCGCCCTGGTCCGCGAGGCGGGAGGCCTCGTGCCCGGACACGCCCTCGACGTCGGCGCCGGCGAGGGCGGCGACGCGATCTGGCTGGCCGAACGGGGCTGGCGGGTGACGGCGAGCGACATCTCCCGTCGGGCGCTCGACCGGATCGCCTCCGAGGCTGACTCCCGTTCGCTCGACGTCGCGTGCCTGAACGCCGATGCCAACGGCCTCGCACCGTTCGCCTCTCAGACGTTCGACCTGGTCACCGCCCACTACGCCTCGATCCCCCGCACGCCCGACGGCCGCGCGGTCCGCAACATGGTGGACGCGGTCGCACCCGGGGGCATGCTCCTCGTCGTCACCCACGACCCGGAGCCGATGCGCACGCCGGTCGATACGACGACCGCCAGCAGGCCGTTCGACGCCGATGCCTACGTGTCGGTCGACGAGGTGGCGGCGGTGATCACGCGACTGCCCGGCTGGCGCATCGAGGTACACGCGACGGTGCCACGCCCCGGCGGAGCCACCTCGTCGCACCGCGTGGACGACATCGTGTTGCGCGCACGTCGCGAGGGGTGAGCGCTTCGACGCGCCGATCGCCACGTTCCGTGATTGGCTGGAGGCGAACCTGACCACCATCACGGTCGTCGTGACGGCACTCATCGGCGCCGTCCTTCTGGGTCAGGGTCTCGCCGTCTTCGACTGACCTCACGGACCGAACCAGGGGATCACGTCGCGACGGATGCCGTGGCCCGTCCCGATGTCAGCCGAAGAGCCCGCCGAGCGGACCGGGAAGGACGTCCTTGAGCCATGCGCGCGCGTCGTCCTTCACGCCCTGGATGAGCGCGTCGCGCAGGATCGATTCGGGTGACCGGCCCTGGTCGGCTTCCGTGAGGATGGTCCTCACGTCGATGCGGTCGAGCGACCAGCGCAGCATGTCGGCGGTCGGCGGCAGCCGATCGAGCAGGGCGTCCGGGACGCTGTTCACAAGGGGGTCCGGGATACCGAGCTGATCGGCGAGGGACGGGAGAAGCGCCGATGCCTTCGGCAGCTGCCCCGCCGCGTCGAGCCGGTCGATGGCGTGTTCCAGCCCCTCCTTGATCGTCTCCGCGAGACCGTTCTCGTCCGTGCCGGCCTCACGCGCGAGTTCGGCACGGTCCTCCGGCGACAGCAGCGACAGCAGGAGCCGCTCACGGCTCACGCCGAGCTCGCAGGCGGCATCGTTGACACCCGTGACGACGACGGTCTCCACCAGGCCGGCGAGTTCGTCCGGAGCGGTCCGTCCGAGGTCCTGGCAGGGGTCCGCCGAACGCTGCGGCACGAAGTCGGCGCCGCCGGCCGCGAGCTGGACGCCGAGCAGGCCGGCCCCCAGGACGAGGGCCGCGACGATGAGGACGATTCCGCGCGTGTTCATGACCGGGTGGCCGCCTCGCGGAGGAACAGCGCGGGGATGATCGCGACGAGCGCGAGCGCCGCGGCGGCGAGGAACGCCATCCGGAAGGCGCGCGTCGCCGCCCGTTCGAGCTGGTCGTCGAGACGGACCTCGAGGGCACGGGCCTGCTCAGCCTGGTCATCGGGCAGGTCCGCCCTCGCGAAGGCGGCGCTCAGATCGGGGACGCGGCCCCGCTCGGCGACGAGCTGTTCACCCAGCCCCTCGGCGAGCCTCAGTTTGCTCGCCGTCGGAAGGTCGGAGTCGAGCACCTGGGCGGTGATCGCCTCCTGCGCGGGAGCCTGCGCCCTCTGCAGATCGGCCGTGAAGATCGGCGTGAGGATCACGAGGCCGACCACGATGCCCCCGTGACGCGCGGCGATCGTCCACCCGCCGTGGAGTGCCCGTGGGACGCGGTCGCGCAACGCCGACTGGGTGAGCGAGTCGACCGTCAGGCCGAGCCCGAAGCCGACGAGGATCTGCGGGGGGATCGTCCACATCGGGTTGGCATCGGGCATGAAGGCGAGACCGACGAGCCCGCCGCCGACAAGGACCGATCCGGCGATCGCCTCGGCGCGGGCACCGGCCCGCGCCGCCCGGGCGAGTGGAGCCGCGGCGATGGCGGCGAGCGGGATGGCAGCCACCGTGACGGCGGCGAGTGCGGGCGAGCGCCGCCAGCCCTCGACGAGAAGGAGGACGAGGAGGAAGAGCGCCGCGGTGAGCGCGGCCGACACGAACGCCAGGGCGAGGTTCGCGGGAATATCGGGACGATCGAGTCCGCCATCCTGCCGTTCGACGTCAGGGCGCAGGCGCAACGCGACCGGCACCGCCAGGAGAACGAGGGGAACCTGGACGATGAAGATCGATTGCCAGCTGATCCACTCGGTCATGAGGCCGCCGACGGTGGGCCCGATGGCCGACCCCGCGACGCCGGCGGCGATCCACAGGGCGACCCCGCGGATCTCGTCCCGCGACGCGGCGACGAGCAGTTCGAGGCATGCGGCGATCACGAGGGCGCCGCCGACGGCCTGAAGGACGCGGGAGCCGATCAGGATCGGGAGCGTGCCGGCGAGCGCGCAACCGGCCGACGCCGCGGCGAACACGACGAGCCCCACCGCCGCCGCCGCGCCGGCGGCACCGCGCGTGCAGATCCTGGCAGCGGGCACCGCGGCGAGCGCCAGGACCAGGTTGAACCCCGTCAGGACCCACGCGACCTGGGACACCTCGGCATCGAGCTCGCGAAGGATGTCGGGCAGCGCCAGGGTGACGATCGCCGAATCGGCGAGCACGATGCCCACAGCGAGCGACAGCAGGGCCACCGCGACGTTCGTGGATTTCTCGTGGGCAGTCAAAGGGTGATCGGACGTCGCGGAGACGGACGCATGCGGCGGTGGCGATCGCCTCCGTCCCCGGTGCCGATGGCACCGGTGCCCGTCCCGACGCCAGAGTACCGGCACCCGGAGGACTCGGTCACACGCCACGTCCCGGACCATCGGGTACGCGTCCCCGGTGACCGGCCGGAGCGGATCATCCGAGGGCGACGGGAGTGCTCGGTGAGCGGCCCGGGCGCCATAGGGCTCACGCGGCGGTGCGCACGGCGCCGATCGCGGCGTCCAGCCGGTCCCAGATGCGATCGATCCAGTCGAGGTGTTCCGGCTTCATCAGCACGGAGCGCAGGCAGGTCACCGTGTCCCGGTCGATCGCCATGTCTCCCGGCGCGTCGAAGAACGCGATCGGGAGCTCGGCGAGGGCGAGATGGAGATCACGCAGCGCCGCCTCCTCGAAGACACGCCGGGCCAGTGACGAGGCCTCACTCACGCTCGCGGCGTGGACCGACCAGGTCACGACGTCGAGTTCGGGCGGGGACGGGGTGACGAACCGTTCATCGGCGACCAGCCGCTCGTGGAGTGCCAGCGCCGCCGCACGGCACCGGCCGAGGTCACGGGCGAAGTCGCCCTCCGGCACGAGCGGCAAGAGCTCCTGCGTCGCCCAGAGCGCGACGGCCGACGCACCCGCGCGCGAGCACTCCAGGCTGATCTCACCGAGATGGAGCTCATCAGAGGTGAAGTACGTGTAGGGCGAGCTGTGCCGGTAGTGGCGGCCGACCGACGGGTCGCGGAAGAGGACACAGCCGCATCCGTAGGGCTGGAGACCGTGCTTGTGCGGGTCGACCACGATCGAGTCGACCTCGCCCAGCCGGTCGTACGCCGCACGCGCCTCCGGGCCCAGGGTGCCGGTGAGACCGAAGTAGCCGCCGTAGGCGGCGTCCGCGTGCAGGCGGAAGCCGTGACGCTCGCGCAGCTCGAGCAACGCCGGGAGAGGATCGACCGCACCGGTGGCGGTGGTGCCGATCGTCGCCACGACGGTCCCGATACCGCCCTGCACCAGTCGCGTCCGGAGCGCCTCCATGTCCATGCGTCCGTACCGGTCGACGGGGATCGTCTCGACGTCCATGCCCAGCACCGCGCCGATGCGCGGGTGGGTGTAGTGCCCCTGTTCGGAGACGGCCACGGCGGCGCCGGGACCGGTCTCGCGGGCGATCCACAGCGCCTCCAGGTTCGCCATCGTGCCGCCGGAGGTCAGATGGCCGAGGTGGGACTCCCATCCGAACATGGCGGCGAGTTCAGCGACCGCCTCCTTCTCCATCCGTGAGCTGGCACGGCCACCGTCGAGGGCGTGGTTGTTGGGGTTGATCCACTGTGACAGTGCGTAGGCCAGCCGCGCGACCGGATGAGGCGGCTTCAGCATCTGGCCGACGTAGAGCGGATGGAAGTACGGGAGGTTGTCCCGCATCCGCTCCGCGACCCGATGGAGGACGGCGTGGACGCCCGCCGCACCGCTGGTGGCCGATGCGGCGGGCGGCAGATCGTCGAAGCCGGCGGCCAGGGCACCCAGCGCGGCACGCAGGTCGTCGAGGGATGCGGGGTCGAGCGGGATCGAGGCGTCGGGCACCATCGGTGGTCCTTTCCGCGTTCCGGTACGGCGGACTCCGGTCCGGGCTCCCCCACCATGACAGGCCGGACGACGAGGGCACCCGCGACCCGCCTCCTCCTCGTCGTCAGGCCTGCTCCGTCCGGATCCGATCGCAGACGAGGGTGGACAGCGATACGACTGAATCCCCTTAGAGAGCCTCGGTCGGAGGAGTCCCCTCCTCGTCGCCGCTCCGAAGGCGCTTCAGCACCCACGCGCCGAACAGCAGACAGGCCGCGGTCGCCACCAGCATCACCACGAACAGCGCCGTCGGAAACGACGCGATGCCCACCCAGTAGAGCGTGCCCCTGATCTCGGCCGCCTCGGTCCCCACCGTGATCGGGATCCGATAGTCCCAGAGCTTCGTGCGCTCCTCCCGATCGGTCACGGCCGACGGCACGCCCTGCCTCCGGTAGTGGGTCCGGCGATCGAACCACCGGTAGCGGCCCCCGTCCCCCACCCTCACCCACCGCGGCGGCGCGGAGGCGTCCTCGTTCCCGTTGGGCCGCGTCCGGCCCAGCCGATCGTTGCTCGGCGCCATCGACGGTGACATGACGTTCACGAACACGGGACCGTCCGACGTGATCCGCGCGTACGGCTCGCCCTCGTACCCCTCCACCACCACCGTGTGCCCGCTGCGGTTCACGAGCTCCAGCTGCTCATCCGCGTCGAGCATGCGGACGTCGATACCCGCACCCAACGGCGAGGGGGTGATGCCGTCCACGACGGACGCGAACGCATGGGAGCCGTCATGGGCCGCCGCCCTCCTCTCGTCGCCCGCCACGAGGACGACGAGCGCGACGAGGAGGGCGACCGGAAGCGATGCACCCCTCACATCGGGGCCTCAGCCACCACCCGTGGCCGCCGCGATGTAGTCCGCGACCTGTTGGGCGGCGTCTCCGCTGAGGAGGTTCGGGGGCATCATGCCCGTTCCGGCGCCGCCGTTCGCGATCGCGTCCTGCACGGCCTGCGCGTTCGGCGTGAGGTTGTCGAGGTTCGGCCCGACGCTGCTGTCGGTGCCGGCATCGCCCAGCGTGTGGCAGGCGCCGCAGCTTGTGACGAAGGCATCCCTGCCCGGACCGCTGAGATCCTGCGGCAGCGGGGGCGTCGTCTCCGTCGCCGGCGTTTCCTCGTTCGTTCCCGTGATTGCGGTCGTTTCTGTCGCCTCGACATCAACCGTGGCCGGATCGTCCGAGTAGTTGGTTCCGATGACGAAGGCGATGACCAGCGCGGCGATCACGAGGACGCCGAGTGCGCCGCCCACCAACCAGGCGCGGCCGCGGGTCAGGCCGTCCATGGGCGCATCACCCGAACCCGGTTCGCGTCGCTCGCCGTTCTGCGGAGAATCGGACATGTCAACCTCCTGTCACTCCGGGGGCGTACAGCACAGCCATCCCGATCGAGGTGAGAAGAACCAGCCACCCGGCCACCCTTCCGAGCACCGATGCGCCCAGGGCGGTGATGAGCCCGAGGAGCACCATGATCAGGTGGTAGCCGACGTGGACCAGATCGTTGGTCACCAGGTCGTTGTAGATCAGCGGGATCATCACCATCAGCATCACGACCGGGGTGATGAGGGCGACTGCCAGCCCGCCGTTGACCCCGCCGGGGAAGCGGCGGGTGAAACCGGGTGCCGATGCGATCGCGGCGCCGAGCATCGCGCCGGCGAAGAACTGCACGGCGTGCGAGAGGTGGTGGTATGCCACGCTCGCCTCGGACGCGCGCACGATCGGCGGGTAGAACACGAAGAGCGACGCCACGCCGACGGCCACCACGAACACGAGACCCGAGTAGGTCGTCACCAGCGGACGGAAACCCCCGCCCGCGGCGGGCGCGGCCGGGATCGGCACCGCGGGCGCGGCGGTCATCACCGTCGTGCCTCCGTCCCCGCGCCGCCGCGCTCGCGCGTCCCGCGCCATGCGGACGAACTCCGCCATGATGACGAAGAACCCGATCAGGAAGACGACCGCGAAGATCGTGCCGATCCAGCTCCAGATGGCGGTGCCTGAGGGATGCTCGGACCACCGGCGCGGGACGCCCAGGGCACCCGCGAAGTACCACGCGTAGACCAGCCCGTAGCCGCCCACGACCATTCCGCTGACGCCGATGAGCGTGACGCGCTTGCCCGCGACCCTGCCGCTGGAGCGCTCGAGCAGGTACGAGATGAAACCGATCACCCAGAGCGCCGTGCCCATGAGCATGTAGTTGTGGAAGTGGGCCGGCACCCACAGGGTGTTGTGCAACCGGAAGTTCAACGGGATGGCGGAGTCCATCACGGCGCCCACCCCGCCGACGGTCCAGCCGATGAAGCCGAGGAAGAAGAGGATCGACGTGAGGCTCCAGCGGTAGCGCGAACCCCACACCAGCATCATCCCCGTGTAGATGGTCACCACGGCGACGGGCAGGGCAGCCGCCGACGAGGCGATCACACCGACCACATGGAAGGCCGTGGGCTGCACGAAGTCCATGTAGAGGTGATGCGTGTACGCGGTCATCACGAACAGGATCGTGCCCATCCAGCCGATCACGATCGGCTTCGTGGTCTTCCAAGGACGACCGGCATAGAGGGGGACCAGCACGTAGATCATCCCGGCGCCGAGGTAGATGATGAGGTTGGCGGTGGTGTGACCGAAGAAGTAGGTGAGGTTCTTCGCCCAGAGCGGATCGAGCACGACCGAGTCGTCGATCAGATGGTTGAACAGGGCCACCAGAATCGTCATTCCGACGGCTCCGGCGATGATGCCCTGCACCGCGACGGCCACCGCGGCGATGGCCGCGGGAGGCGGTGCGTGCTCGGCACGCCCGAAGAACCACCGGACCCCGAGCGCACCGAGCAGCCCCCCGTGTGCCTCGGTGATCGCCTTGAGGACGTCGATGCAGAACACGACGAAGCTGATCCCCACGAGCGCCATGCCGACGAGGAACAGGACCGTCGCCCACGATGACCACATGCCCGCCGACTCGAACGGCAGCGGGTACAAGAACGTCCATGCAGCGGCGAATCCGCCGAAGACAACGCTGACGAGAACGAGGACGACCCCGACGACCATGGCCCAGTAGACCGCCATGGCCCGGCCCGGATCGAGAGCCGGGACGGATGCGCGGACCACGTACCAGAGGCCGCCCATGAGCGCGAGCAGGACCCCCGCGAGCATGCCGGCACCATGGAGGGTCATGAGCCGGTAGAACCAGTCGTCCGAGAGGCCGGGTGCCTCCGCCTGCGTCCAGCGCAGGGCGAGGCCCACCAGGGCCATGAGGGTGAAGAGCGCGAGGCCGGTCAGACCGTAGAGGAAGCCCACGCGACGCTCGATCCGCCCCACGGCGGGATCGAGAGCACCGGCATCGGGGTGGAGAACGGTCGGGGTCGTCGACGTCGGTGTGGCTGTGCTCATTGCGTCACCTCGAACGTGCGAACCATGCGGTGGTGACCGACGCCGCAGAACTCCAGACACGCAAGGGTCCAGTCACCGGGTTTGTCCATCGTGATCCTCACGCGGTTCGTACGGTCGGGCATGGCCTGGACGTTGCCCACCAGAACGCCCTTCGGGTTGTAGAAGCCGATCCCGTGGTTGACGTCGACGGACGTCACCTCGAACTCGACGGTCGAACCGACGGGCGCGGAGGCCGGCGTCACGGTCCAGTTGAACTGGTAGCCGCTCACCTGGACGGTCATGCTGGGCTCGGCACCGCGTCCGTACGGGACGAGGCTGAGGCTCGCGATGACCCCGGCGCCGAGTATCACGATCAGGAAGACGAGCCACCCGCGACGCATCCGATAACCAGGCCGCGTCACCTCCTCATACGCCATGTTCTTCTGCGAATGCGCGGCGACCGTGAGGAAGACGGCGATGACCAGCATCGACAGGATGAGGAAGGCACCCAGGACCACGATCTGGACGGGCCCGAAGCTGAGATTGAAATCCGAGAGCGGCATGAACTCCCTCCGATCGAGGGGGTATCGGAAACGACGGTAACCGATATTTCCATTTTAGTTTGGATAATCTCGCTTGGCCGGGACAGTACCGACGCCCCACGGGAGTTTCAATAGACAGATGGCATCCGGACGAGCCGGACGGCGGATCCGCCGTCCGGGCCGAAGCGGGCGTCGCGACCGCGAGCGCCGCCGACGAACCGCGCCCGTTCATGTCATGACGACGTTGAGCGGCACGGGAGCATGGCGCTGTCGTGCGGGGCGGTCGGTATGCAACCCTTCATCGCCGCCGATGAAACCCACGCGACGCGAGCCGACCCATGTCGGGTCGATACGGTCGTCGTTCCCCGACGACGTCGACTCCCGGCCCGGCGACCCGTTCATGGTTCGAGACGCTGGCGGGGTCGCATCCCGCCGAACCCGGGTGACGAAAGTCACGGCATCCGCGTGGTCGCCGCGACGGACCGACGCGAACGCCGCGACGGCCTCGGACGACAGCCCGCACCGGACGCCGCTCTCACGTCGTCCCTGTTCAACGGCGAGACGCACAGCCCGGGCGATTCCGTCTCCCGCCCCGCCGGGGACACCGGCACGAGCGCGCTCACCGGCGGAACCGACCGACCATGGTCCCGGGGTACTCCGAGGTGTCGGCCACGGCGTAACGGCCGTCCCGGCATCCCATCGGCAGCGGGCCCCGGCCGTGATCGGGGAGGACGCGAACGGTGATACCGTTGCCCTCACGCAATCGCCCAGCGTCGATCGTTTCCCCGCGCGTGGACGTGCGGCGATCACGAATGGGTGCCACCTTTGAGGACGGGGAGACGCGCCGGTGAGCGACACACTTCTGGGCCCGATCGACTACCTGGCGGTCGAGTGGCCGGACCGGCACGTCACCGGTGAGGGATTCCGCCACCTGATGGATCTGGTCGACCGCGACGTCGTACGCGTCCTCGACCTGGTCTTCATCGTGAAGGACGCCGACGGAACCATCTCGCGGATCGCCACCAAGGACGTCGAGCACTCCGACGCGCTCGACTCGGCGCTCTGGTCACTGACGTCCGACCTGCTCGACCAGTCCGACATCGATCACGTCGGTGCCGCGATCGCTCCGGGGAGCCTGGCCGGCATCCTGGTGTACGAGAACACCTGGGCGGTCCCCATGTGGACCGCCATCGACCGCAGCCGGGCACGCCTGGTGGGTGCGGGACGCGTCGCCGCCGGCGATCTGATCGCGGCCCTCGACAACGCCGAGCTCGCGGCAACGACATCGATCGAAACGGAGGCGTGATGGGAATCCTCGAGACGGGTTTGAAGGCGGTCGTCGCGGTGAAGGCGGCGGACGTCATCCACAAGCGTGTACTCGATCGACAGGCCGCACACGCCGCCGAGCACGGGCAGGCGGCACCCGCGCCGCAGGCCGCTGCACCGTCGGCTCCGGCGGCACCGCCCCCGGCCCCGGCCACACCCGCACCTGCTCAGGCCCCGCAGGCCGGGGCGGCGCCTCTCGATATGACGGAGAAGCTGCAGCACCTGCAGCAGCTCGGCCAGCTGAAGGAGGCGGGGGTCCTCAGTGACGCCGAGTTCGAGGAGCAGAAGGCGCGCATCCTCGCGTCCTGACGCATCGGCCGCCGGCCCCGTGGTTCAGGCCGGTATGCCATGGGACCGGGGGATGAACCGTCGTACCGACGCCCGGCGCGACGGGACGCGTCCCCCCGGATCCGGCCCGTGACCTCGCCGCCCGGCTCTGGCCTGCAACCGGAGCCGGCCGTCAGGCCGCCGGTCCGTACGACAGGTGCACGACCCCGTTCTCGAACGTCCTGCGCCCCAGCAGGATTCCGGTGCAGCCGTCCACGAATGCGTCGAGCCGCCTCCCCATGGCCTCGGTGAATCCGTGCGGCGCCGTGAAGGACGGACCCTCGTAGACACCGCCGAGGCTGATGAACTCGTGAACGGGGATCTGTCCCATGATGTGCCGTCCCCTTCCCGATGGTTGCCGTGACGGCGCCGCCGTCACCCGTACGGACACCGGCCGGCACGCGAACTCATCGTGCGGGCGCCGCGCGCGCACCGACGACGTCCCGCGACGACCATCCCCGTCGAACGGGCCCGCGGCACCCGCCGGTACCCGGTTCACGCGACATCTCCCCGCCGACCTGTCATATTCTTCTTACGCATGTCACTAACCGATGACATACACTCCTCGATGACGGGCGATCAGACACTGCTGGCGCTGTCCGCGCTCGCGAGCCCGCACCGCCTTCGGATCATCGCCCTGCTCGCCGGCGGGCCGATCCACGTCAGCCAGCTGGCACGTGATCTGGGTCTCAGCCGGCCACTCACCCACATGCACCTCAAGCGGCTCGAAGCCGCCGGCCTCGTCTCGAGCCGACTGGGACTCTCGGAGAAGGGCCAGGCGATGCGCTCGTTCGAGGTGACCCCGTTCGCTCTGCATCTCACCCCCGGCACGGTGAGCGATGCGGTGCGCACACTGACCGACAAGGAGGATCAATGAGCCTGTACGCACTCACCGCCCAGGCGGCCCCGACCAGCTGGCCCGACGCGATGGTCGCCATCGCGGGAATCACCCTCGTGATCGTGATCGCCAGCGTGATCATCGTCCAGGTCATGGTCACCGCACGCGCACGGGCCTCGGCCGCACGCGAGGCCGCCTACCAGAAGCTGGCCGAGCAGGCGACGACCGCGCAGACGCAGACGGCCGAGCGACTCGAGGCGGCGGTCCAGGAGCTGACCGCGCTGCGCGAGCGGACCACCGAGATGGAGCGTCTCCTGAAGGACGTGGCGTAGACGACGCCCCTCAGCCGCTCCGGACCCCCCGCGGCGTCTTCCACTCGGTGAACAGGAGCCACGCGAGGTAGACGCCACCCACACCGCCGGTGACGATCCCCACGGGCAGCGGGGTGTCCGGAAAGACACGTTCGGCGGCCAGGTCGCTCGCCGCGAGCAGCGTCGCACCCATCACAGCGGCGCCCGCCATGCCCGGACCGGTGGCCCTGGTCAGACGACGGGCCAGCTGCGGGGCGGCCAGGGCCACGAAGGCGATGGGCCCCGCGGACGCCACGGCGACCGCCGTGAGCAGCACGCCGACCGCGACGAGGGCCAGGCGCGAACGCTCCACCCGGATACCGAGCGCGGACGCGGCGTCGTCGCCCATCTCGAGGAGCCGCAGACGACTGGCGAGAAACGCCGTGCACGGAAGGAGGACGGCGAGCGCGAGCGCGACCGGTGCGACATGTTCCCAGCCGCGCCCCTCCAGGTTGCCGACCAGCCAGACGCGGGCCGCCTGGGCCGTGCCGGGGTCCACCTTCGTGATCATGAACGCGGTGAACGACGCGAGCAGCGAGCTGAAGCCGATACCGACGAGAACCAGCCGATATCCCTGTGAGCCGTGCTGGAAAGCGAGGCTGTACACGAGGACCGCGGTCACGATGCCGCCGACGACGGCGCCCAGGGCCACGGCGAACGTGCCCCCGCCGACGACACCGAACGTGATCAGCGCACCGGCCGCCGCCCCCTGTGTGAAGCCGATGACGTCCGGCGAGCCCAGCGGGTTGCGGGTGAGACTCTGGAAGATGGCCCCGGCGACGCCCAGCGCACCGCCCACGAGGAAGGCGTCGAGCACCCGGGGGACGCGCAGGTCGTAGACGATGAAGTCCGCGCCGTCCGGGCCGCCGCCGAGGAGGGTCTGAAGGACCTCGACCGGCGTCAGCGGATAGTGGCCGCTTCCGATGCTGATCACGGCCACCGCCAGCGCGACGACGGCCAGGGCCGCGCACACGACGACGGTGCGGACGTGCAGGCGCACGGAGTACCGGCCGGAGCCGAAGCGCAGCACCCGGGCATCCCCCGGGGGCCGTTCGAGCGTGCGCGTCTCGGCGGGGGTGGAGGTACTCACAGCTGCGCGATCCGGCGTCGGCGGATGAGCATGATGAACACGGGTGCCCCGATGAACGCGGTCACCACGGCCACCTGGACCTCACCCGGAGGATCCAGGCGACGACCGATCACATCGGCCACCAGCAGAAGCGCCGGTGAGAGCACCAGGCAGTACGGGATGATCCAGCGCTGGTCGGGGCCGGTGATGGCCCGGACCATGTGCGGCACCACCAGGCCGACGAACCCGATCGGGCCGACGGCCGCCGTGGCCGCACCGCACAGGAGCACGATGGCGAACGCGCCCAGTGCACGCGTGCGCGCCGGCCTCATGCCGAGCGCACGACCGGTGTCCTCACCGAGTGCCAGAACGTTGAGCGCACGCCCCATCGTCAGAGCGATGAGAAGACCGACGCCGATGAACGCGGTCACCTGACCCACGACGTCCCAGCGACGACCGGCCAGCGACCCGAGCTCCCAGAACCGGAACTGCTCGAAGGTCTGCGGCTGGAGGATCACCATCGCGGCCACGAACGCCGTCAGCGCCGCGGTGACGGCCGTACCGGCGAGCGTCAGACGCACCGGGGTGGCGCCACCCGGCCCGCGCGATCCCAGGCCGTACACGAGCAGGGACACCACGGCCGCCCCGAGGATCGCGAACCACACGTACTCGGTCAGCTGGGTCACCCCCAGGGTGGCCATCGCGACGACGACGGCCGCCGCCGCACCCGCGTTGACCCCGAGGATGCCGGGATCGGCCAGCGGGTTGCGCGTCAGCGCCTGCATCAACGCGCCGGCGACGCCGAGCGCCGCCCCGACCAGGAGCGCGAGAACCGTCCGCGGCACCCGGTAGTCGCGAAGGTCGTGGCCGCGTTCCCGGGCGGGGTCGTTCTCGAGCCCGGAGGGGCCGGCACCGGTCTGCGCGGGGCCATCGATGTCGCCCTGCACGCCCGGGTCGTTCCACAGCTCGGTCCAGATCTCGGCCGGCGTGAAGATCTGCGACCCGATCGAGAGGCTCAGCGCGACGGTCAGAAGCAGCACCACGGCTGCCGCAGCAAGGCCGACCGTGCGGACGAATGTGGTCTGTGCCCGCGCGGAACGCACTCGTGGTTCGGTGGCGGTCGCCGTCATCCCAGGACCCTGGACCAGGTCGCCCCAACCGGACGACACGCCGACGGTACGCCGAGCGAGGTGCTGTCCCGATGCGGCGTCGGACGATGCCGCTGCCGCGAGCACGCACACCCGGGACGGGGCCCCAGGACCGGAACGTCACGATGCATGCCACACCATCCCGCCGCGAATCGCAGACGCGGCACCGTCGCCGACCATCTAGTCCGTCGCGAGATGGCGCTCGACATCGTCGAGGACGACGAGCTGGGCCAGATAGCCGCCCGCGCTGGTCCACGCCGACCCGTCGACGGGGATGACACGGTTGTTCCTGTAGGCGCGCAGTCGGGTGAAGCCGGGCGTCTCGGTGGCGTACTGGATGGCCTCGCGTGCCGACTCCACGTCCGCCGGCCCCTCGGTGACGCCCGCGGAGGGACCACCGGCACCCAGCGCACCGAAGAACATCCAGTCGCCGTCGAGCAGCTCAAGCTCCTCGTAGTTCACCGGAACGGAGTGGCCGGGTCCCTCCTCGTTCTGGAACTCCGGCCGCGTGAGGCCCAGCGCCGTGAGCGTACGGCCGGCCGAGAGCTCCGTCTTGATCACCGCGGGGAGGCCGATGCCGCCCCAGCGGACGATGCTCACCTCGGCGCCGGCGTTGGGACCGAGCCTGCCCGTGATCTCCTCAACCCGTTCGTCGAACTCCCTCAGCTTCTTCTCGCCCTCGTCCGCGCGGCCGAGCGCGTCGGCCGTCGATGCGAACGCCTCACGCCAGTTCTGTCCCGTCGTGCTGATGTAGACGGTGGGGGCGGATCGCCGGAGCTTGCCCAGGACGGACGCGTCGAGCGTCGCCGTACCGTCGGTGAGGATGAGGTCCGGATTGAGCGCGGCCACCTTCTCGATGCTCGGCTGAGCGAGGATGCCCACGCTCTCGATCCCCTCGGCACGCTCCATGAGGTACGCGGCGATGGTGCCCTGTCCCCGGCCGGCGGTGGTGCCGACGGGCCGCACGTCGAGTGCCAGAGCGCTGTCGAGCGTGAGCTCGCTGAGCGCGACCACGCGCTGGGGCCTGACGGGGATCTCGACCGTATTGCCCTGTGCGTCCGTGAACGGTCGCGTCTCCCCCTCGGCCTGCGCGTCGCCGCCGCCGCAGCCCACGGAGACGAGGGCGAGGGCCAGCAGCAGGGCGATGGTGGCGCGAGTGGCCTTACACACAGAAACCTAACCTCGGTCGACGACGTGAACGGTTCGTTAGGGTACCCTAACGTTCACCGCCTCGCCGGTGGTCGCTCGTACGAGGACCATCAGGTTGTTGGGCACCCTAACAAACACCCGGCGCGCAGAGATCACCGGCACGCGCGTCACCGCCACGAAGAAGGGAATGTCCTATGACATCCAGTCACTCGTCCGCACGTCGTCTGCCGCGCCGGCGGCTCGCAACCCTTGCCGCCGCCGTGAGCCTGGTCGGAGCGGGCTCCGCCGCGGCGATCCCCCCGGGAGGCGCGGTCAACCGCCCCCAGGGCGCGAAGGTCACCATCGGGAACCCGAAGGCGAAGGTCGTGACGGTGAAACAGGGCGGCAAGATCCTCGTGACGGGTACCAACTGGAAGGCGAAGGGCTCCCGCACCTGCAAGCACAAGGTCAAGATCCGGTGCCAGGTCGTCACGATCAAGATCGATGACCTGCACATCGTCGCCGTCCTGCCGATCCGTGACAAGAAGTTCCGCGGACTGGTGACGATCCCCAAGCGGGTCAAGACCGGTCGCCACACGCTGCGCTTCCTGGCCGCTCAGCCGGCCACCAGCATCAAGAGCCGGCCGTTCGTGGTCACCAAGGGCTGACGGATGGCCGCCTCTGACCCGCACCGTCGCGGAGGACGCCCGGCCCTGATCGCCGCTTCCGCGACGATCGCCGTCGTCGCTCCCACGGCGACCGCGCTCCCGCCCGGCGGCGTCGAAGAGACCCCGGGAACGCCGCCCGGCACGGTGTCGATCGTCCAGCCGGACGTCGCGAAGCAGGGGAAGGTCGGCTTCTGCGTCCGCAACTACCGGGTGAACCTCCCCGGCGGCGGATCGGTCGGCCAGCAGTTCATGGTCAAGTTCGACGATTTCGGCGCATACGGCATCGGTCCGTTCCGGCCGGACAACAACGGGGACCTCTGCACCGAGGTGTCGTTGAACCCCGCCGATCACGTGAGTGCACGTGGCGGGGCCGCCGACAAGATCCCGGCCGGCCTCTGCGACCCGGCCAAGGAGCACTGGCTGCGCTTCCTGTCAGGGTCGTGGGCCTACAACCAGGGCGGCGTACAGGCGTCGTCGCGCAGCCAGGCGGCGTCCTTCCGCGTCACCGCCAACTGCGGCGAGCCGGCCCCGGTAGACGGCACACCCAGCACCCCGGCACCCGGCACCACCGTCGCCCCCATCCCGCAGGTCGTCTCGCGCACCGTCGGCACCAACGGCCGCACGCTCACGCTTCGGTTCCGCCCGGTTACGGCCCACACGGTCGTCGCGTTCGGCCTGCGGACGCGAACGAAGGTCCGTATCGGCAAGCAGACGCGGATCGTGCGGCTGGTCTCGGCCACGCGCGTCGAGATCCCGGCGGACGGCCGAAGTCACACGGCCACCTTCCGCCTCACACCCGCCGGCCGTCAGGTCGTGAACACGCGCACCCAGCGCGCGGGTGTCCTCACCATCACCCCGGCCACCGGAAAGGCGCGCGGCATCCCGCTGACCGTCATCCGGAGCGGCACGCGCTAACCCTCACCGACAGGAGTCCGAACACGATGTTGACCCGTCTCCGCTCGCTGCCCGCGCAGCCGAGCACCCCATCCCACGACGCGCCGACGCGTCGGCGTCGCGCTCGCGGGCTGTTCGCCGCCCTGGCGCTCGCCGTGGCACTTCCGGCCGCGGCAAGTGCCCAGCCGCCCGGCGGACCGGTCGACAACCCCGGCGGTGCCACCATCTCGATCGCTCAACGGGTGATCCCCGCCGTCGGCACACCTCCCTTCGACGGTGCGTGGCCCGGAGGCGCGTATCCGCTCGCCGGCATCGTTTCGTTCACCGGCTCGGGCTTCGCCGCCGGCGAGCAGGTCTCGGTGAAGGTCGACAACGGCCAGGTCCAGCCGGTCACGCCCGCAGGCCCCAACGGCGTGTTCGTCGTGGTCACGGCGGACCCGTCAGGGAACATCACCGGAAGCGTGAACCTGGCGGACGCGAAGCCCGAGCACGCCACCGCGCTCGCATCGGGTAAGCACAACCTCCGATTCCTGAGCTCCGTCCCGGCACCGCGCAGCACCCACGCCGACTTCGCCGTAATGTCCTCGGGCCTGGTCTCCCGCCCCGTTCAGCCAGGAGCGGGTACGCCCACCCCGGCACGCGCATTTGCCGGCCCATCGGCCGCGGGTGATGCATTCAACGACATTCCCGAGCTCGCGACAGGCTCGGTCATCCCGTTCCGGCTCACCGGCTTCTCTCCGGATCAGGTGGTCAGCATCAAGGTCAACGACGGCGCCGTCACGGCACCCGGCCTCGTCGATGACGTCTGGGCCACGGTGACCACGGACGCGTCGGGCAACTACTCGGGATCGATCACGGTTCCGACCGGCACGCCCGGTACGTACTGGCTGCGCTTCCTGGCGTCGACACCCACCGTCCGGAGCGTCATCGCCCCGTACGTGATCCTTCCCGATCCCCCGGTCACGCCGCCGGTCACCCCACCGGTCACGCCCCCCGCACCCGAGCCGGCGAAGTGCCCGACGCGTCCGCGGTTCAACAGCATCATCTACTCGAACGGCGTCACCTCGTTCACCTACCGTCCCGAGTCGGGTCAGAAGATCCTCGGTGCCCGTCGCCTGAGCGTCAAGACCGTGAAGACGCGCCTGGCGACCGCCAAGGGTCGTTCCACCCTGCCGCGCCTCGAGCTGACGACCGACCGGGTCGTCGACGCGAAGCGGCTCCCGTGGTTCGCCGTCAAGGTCGGACCCCGCCGTGTGGTCGTCGCGATCCTGTCGAACGCCGACAGCAACGCGTACTCGGGCGTGCGGATCCCGTACCGGCCGAAGAGCGGCACCTACGCCAAGCTGATCCTGCCGAACGGCAACGTTCAGACGACGCAGACCGGCTGCCCGAAGGTCACCGGGTACAAGACGATCTACGCACAGAACATCCGCGTCAATCGTCGCAGCAGCTAGTCCGTAGCGGGATGGGTGCGGCGTCCTCCGGGAGCCGCACCCATCCCGCGCCGGTACCGGTCTCTCATGCCCTGAGCCGTCGACGGCAGCGCCGTCGAAGGCACCTCACCGTCATGGGGTGACCAACGTCACCGTGCCCGACCGCTCCGCCGGACAATCACCTGTCGCTCGACGTCCGAGGAACGTGGAGTGGACGTCGAGTGCCTGGCACCCGATGTCCACTCCGGTCATCGTGCTCCGCGCCGACCAAACGCGCGGAGCGTCTCCTCGCAGCGGACGGCGGTCACCCCGCCGCCCGGAAATCGATGATCAGTCGCCCAGGGCCTTGGCCTTGAGGCGCTCGTACTCGTCCTGGTTGATGGCGCCCTGGTCGAGAAGCGCCTTCGCCTGCGCGATCTGATCCGCGGGTGTCCCACCGGCGGCGTCGCGGATGTACGCGCGGGTCGCCTCCTCGGCCTGCTCGGCGGCTTTGACCTGACGCTTCGCCATTCCGTCGCCACGGACGAGCACGTACACCAGGAGACTGACCAGTGGGAGGATGAGCAGCGCGATGAGCCACAGGACCTTCTTGGCACCGCTCAACGTGTGATCGCGGAACAGATCCGCGAGAACGGTGAACAGCATCATCAGGTACATGACGAGGAAGAAGATGGAGAGGGTGGTCCAGATGAACGACCCCACGCTGATATCGGCGACCATGAACATCGACGTACTCTCCTTTGAAAGAGGTCGGGACGGAGAACGCCGCCCGACGTGCCCAGGGGGCGATAGCGGGAACAACAGCCGTGGTGTGCGACCGTGCTCCACGACGGTCACCACTCGCACCGCGATCATAGAGGTCATGGCTCACCCCCTCGCGACGGGATCGCGAGTGACCGGATGCCAGTTGGCATGAAGGGGAGCGACGTGCCGGCCGTACCGTGTGCGGGGCCGTCAGTGACTCCGTCCGGTGGGCGGCTCCGCGGCGTTCCGGCTATTGCCGTCGTATCGACGCTTCCGCGCGATCATCATCGACGTCGCGAGCGTGCCGACAGGGCCGGCGGGCGTACTCCGAGGAGCGTCTTCGGTAATCCGGACAACCGAGATCCCCGACCGACCCTCCATCCGATCGCAGACGTACTCACATGCGAACCCGCGTTTGAGAGTGCGCGCCAGAGGTGCCATGCTCGATGTATCCGACCGATCAGGGGGCTAGATGAGTGATTCCACGATCTCGCGGTGTGGTGCACGCCCCCGGCGGCGCGGATACGCCACCAGGCGGCTCGGAAAGGACACCACCCTGACCATCGGCACCCGGCGACGCCCCGCATCCACCGGTGACGCACCCCACCTCCACGATTCCATGGAATCACTCATCCAGGGATGACCCACCCGGCGCAATCCCAGATGATCCTGGCTCCTCTCACCGAGGCCGCCATCTTCCTCGTCGCCCGCGTTCAGCCGACGGGTGACGAGGCCCTGCTCGACCTCTTCGCCGATGCCCCGGGCCTCGTGAAGTCGGTGGGCTTCCGGGAACCGCGCTGCGAGCTCAGCCTGGTCATCGGGATCGGTGCCGCCATCTGGCCGCGCCTCTACCGGTTCGGCCCGCCGACCGGACTCCACCCCTTCCGGGCGCTCTCCGGTGACGTGCATTCGGCGCCGTCCACCCCGGGTGACGTGCTGTTCCACATCCGTGCCCGGCGCATGGACCTCTGCTTCGAGCTGGCCTCCCTCATCACACAGCGCATGGGACGGCACATGGACGTGGTGGACGAGGTCCACGGCTTCCGCTACTTCGACTCGCGCGACCTCCTGGGGTTCGTCGACGGCACCGAGAACCCCGAGGGCACGGATGCCGTGCGCGCCATCTACGTCACCGACGACCAGGACCCCGCCTACGCCGGCGGCAGCTACGTGATCGTGCAGAAGTACGTCCACGACATGACGGCGTGGAACGCGCTCTCCACGGAGGAGCAGGAGCAGGCCATCGGCCGCTACAAGCTGAGCGACGTCGAGATGGCCGACGACGTGAAGCCCGCCAACTCGCACGTCGCGCTCAACACCATCGAGGACGAGAACGGCGAGGAGCTCGAGATCGTCCGCGACAACATGCCGTTCGGACGACCGGGGTCCGACGAGTACGGTACGTACTTCATCGGCTACGCGGCCGACCCCGCCATCACCGAGAAGATGCTCGAGAACATGTTCATCGGGGACCCGCCGGGCAACCACGACCGCATCCTCGACTTCTCGACCGCGCTCACCGGATGTCTGTTCTTCGTCCCCACCCTCGACTTCCTCGAGGACCCGGACGGGGCGATCGACGCCACGTCGGTCTCCCTCGCCGGAGCCGATCGCGCCGTCGTCCCCGCCGGCACCGTCGCCGAACCCGTGTCGGCGGCCGGCGCCCCACCTCCCGATGAGTACGACGACCCGTCCCCGACCGACAGCGACGCCCCCCACATCGACGACGCCCCGACCCGGCCGCCCAACGACGGCTCCCTGGGTATCGGAAGCCTAAGAGAGGACCGACGAGAATGAACAACCTGCACCGCGAACTCGCCCCCATCACCCCCGAGGCCTGGGAGCAGATCGAGGAGGAGGCGCGCCGCACCTTCAAGCGGACGGTCGCCGGCCGGCGCGTGGTGGACGTGGTGGGACCGTCCGGTCCGTCCCTCGCCGGGGTCGGCACCGGGCATCTCCAGGAGGTCGCCTCGCACACCGAGGGTGTCCGCGTCCGGCGCCGCGAGGTCCAGCCCCTGATCGAGCTGCGGATTCCCTTCACGGTCACCCGGGCCGCCGTCGACGACGTCGAGCGCGGCGCCCAGGACTCGGACTGGCAGCCGGTGAAGGATGCCGTCCTCCAGATCGCCTATGCGGAGGACCGGGCCATCTTCGACGGCCTGGCCGACGCCGGCATCAGCGGGGTGCGTCCCACCACGTCCAACAAGCGGCTCACGTTGCCGGACGACGTGGAGGACTACCCCGACGTCGTCGCAGAAGCGCTGACGGAGCTGCGCCTGGCCGGTGTTGACGGCCCGTACAAGGTGCTCCTGTCGGCCGACGCGTACACGGCGCTCGCCGAGAAGACCGTTCAGGGATACCCGGTCCTGCGTCACGTCGCCCGCCTGGTCGGCGAGGACGACCTGATCTGGGCGCCGGCCATCGAGGGCGGGGTCGTCATCTCGTGCCGCGGCGGCGACTATCAGCTCACATTGGGCGAGGATCTCTCCATCGGCTACTGGTCCCACGACGAGGAGAACATCAACCTGTACCTGCAGGAGTCGTTCACCTTCCTCCCGTTCACCGCGGAGGCGAGCGTCGCCCTCGACGCGTCGTAGGATCACGCACGAACCGTGGGGCCGTTCCACGAGCAGGGACCGGCCCCACGGTTGGTCCGCGCCACATACCGGACGCCGCATGCCCGGGTGCGCGGTCGACCACCGGGATCGAACGGGTGGATGGCCGCCCGACAACGGAGTCCCGATTGACGACGGCGCGCGCCGGTGCCCGGGCGACGACGAGCCGACCGCGGATACGGGTGGCCGTGGCCGAATCACGTCGTATTCCCGGCCCGCCCACGAACCGGTTCGCATCCGTGACGTCGCCATCACTCCGTGGGACGTCACCGATTCGTCACTGCGGTGTCACAACATCCTCCGCGGGCTGTCACCGCCCTGACCCCCGGGGCGAGCAGGGCGTCTCCTAGCGTCGCGATCGCCGCTCCGCGGCGCGCACCCGACAGCAACCATGAGGAGTGTCGTGCATCCATCCCACCCGGGAACGGGCATCCGCCCCCGTTCGCATGCTCACCCGTTCCGCCATATCGCAACCGCGACCGCCCTGGCGCTCGTCGGCGGTCTGCCGGCCGCCGCGACGGCGACGGCCGATCCCGCGAATCCCGTGACCCACTCCGCACCCCGCGCCGCCCTCGGGCTGAACCCGATCGGCACCTACGAGACGGGCGTGTTCGACAAGAGCGCGGCCGAGATCGTGACCTATCACGCCGCGACCAAACGGGTTTTCACGGTGAACGCGGCGGCGGCCGTTGTCGACGTCCTGGACGTCCGTCGCCCCTCCAACCCCACCAAGCTGTTCGACCTGCAGACCGTGGGCGTGACCGCCGACGACGGCTCGGTCATCGGCGACGGCGCATCGGCCAACTCGGTGTCGATCCGACCTGACGGCCTCGGCGTGATCGCCGTACAGAACCCCGTCACGACCGATCCGGGATGGCTGGTCTTCTTCGACGCCCGGGCCAGAGCTGGCACGATCCTGGGCGCTGTCCGCACCGGCGCACTCCCCGACATGGTCACCGTCTCACCCGACGGACGCTATGCCGTCGTCGCCAATGAGGGCGAGCCCGCCGACGACTACAGCGCGGACCCCGAAGGTTCCGTCGGCGTCGTCGAGCTCCCCCGCAGGGTGGCCGCCCCGAAGCAGCGTTCCGTGCGCATCGCCGACTTCCGGGCGTTCGACCGGCGTCCGCCGAAGGGCGTCCGGCTCTTCGGTCTCCCGGGACCCGACGGGAGCTGGCTGCGTCCGTCGCGCAATCTGGAACCCGAATACGTCACGGTCTCCGGATCGACGGCGTACGTGACGCTGCAGGAAGCCAACGCACTCGCAGTCGTGGACCTGCCACGAGCCAAGGTGACGAGGGTGCTGCCGCTCGGAACGAAAGACCACGGCCTCCCCCGCAACGCCCTCGATCCCTCCGACCGGGACGATGCGATCAACATCCGTACCGTGCCCGGCCTGAGAGGCATGTACATGCCGGACACCATCGCCTCGTACCGCGTCCGCGGCACCACCTACCTCGTCACGGCGAACGAGGGTGACGCGCGCGAGTGGGGCGACTACGTCGAGCCCATCCGGATCAAGGACCTGGGCAAGGATGGCGTCCCCCCGATCTGCCCCGACTCGCCGCTCGCCTCCCTGGCGGGCGACGCCGACCTGGGACGCCTCAACGTGAGCCGGGAGGAGGGCCTTTCCCACGACGGCAGCTGCTACCAGAATCTGTACTCGTTCGGGGCGCGCTCATTCTCCATCTGGACCACGGACGGTCGCCTGATCTACGACTCGGGATCCGAGCTGGAGCGGATCACCGCTGCGGCCGCACCTGGGTACTTCAACTCGGGCCACGACAACACCACGTTCGACAACCGGAGCGATGACAAGGGACCGGAGCCCGAGGCCGTCACGATCGGCGAGGTCAACGGGCGCACATACGCGTTCATCGGCTTCGAACGCGTCGGCGGCGTCGCCGTCTACGACGTCACCGATCCCCGCAGGTCATCCTTCGTCACCTACCTGAACAACCGCGACTTCAACGTTACCGACGCGGAGAACAACCTCTCCGCCGCCGGTGACCTCGGCCCGGAGTCGATCGCCTTCATCCCTGCGAAGGAGTCCCCGACGCGGAGGGCCCTCATCGCGGTGGGCAACGAGGTGTCGGGAACCACCACCCTGATGGACATCACGCGGACCCGCCACGATCGCCACTGCCGGCCCCTCAGCGGGCATCGCAACACGGGGAAGCACCCGTGGCAGCGGAGCGGCCACCGGTGATCCGATCGCGGCCGTCGGTCGTTCGCCGGCCGGACGACCGACGGCCGCATCACGGCGAGGTTGATGCGCGCGGAGCGCGGGTTCGTGGTGCCCGTCACCGTCCACCCGCCGTTGACGCGAAACACGAGGCGAGCACCCGCGACCGGCGTCCTCAGCGGGTGGTCGCCGGCCGCGCGGCCAGCGCGGCGGCCAGGGTGTCGATCCGCGTCGCGACGTCGTACGCCGTCGTGGAGACCATGAGTTCCTGGGCGCCGCAGGCACGAACCAGATCCGCGAGAGCACCGGTCACCTGTTCGGCGGTCCCGACGTGACGCACCCCGCCGATCTCCACCCGGTCCCACCCCGAAAGCCGTCGATCGGCCTCCTCCGGCGACACGATCGGTGCCATGGTGTTGGTGCGGATGCCCATCCACAGGACGAGCGCCGGACCGGCCAGTCGCCATGCCTCCGCCTCCGTCGCACCGATCACCGCCGACGTGGCCACCATCGCCCACGGCTCGGACAGTTCCTCGCTCGGCCGGAACTCCGACCGGTAGAGGTCGAGCACGTACGCCGGGTCCAGCTGGCCGAAGTGCCCGGCATACGCGTACCGGATGCCCATCTGCCCGGCCAGCCGCGCCGAGTAGTCACTCGATCCCAGAAGCCACAGCTCGGGGTAGCCCGAGGCCGCGGGCGTCGCCAGGAGATTGACCCCCTGATCGCCGACGCTCACCCCGCGGGCGCTGAGCCACGATCGCACGAGATCCACATGCTGCGGGAACTCCTCGGGCCCGAGGCCCTCCTGGGTGCGCCGGAGGGCCCACGCCGTGACGGGGTCGGCGCCCGGCGCACGGCCCAGGCCGACATCGATCCGTCCGGGAGCGAGCGCCTCAAGCGCGGCGAACTGCTCGGCGACGACGTAGGGGGAGTGATTGGGGAGCATCACGCCGCCGCTGCCGACGCGGATCCGATCGGTCCGCATCGCCACCGCGGCCGCGAGCACCGGTGGCGTCGTCGCGGCGACCGAGGGCATGTTGTGATGCTCGGCGATCCAGAAGCGCGCCGCCCCGAGATCGTCCGCGGCCCGGGCCATGGTGATCATGTCGGCGAGGGCGTCGGCACTCGTGCCACCGGCACGGACGCCCGCGAGCTCCAGCACGGAAACGGGTACGTCGATCATGGGCCGACGATAGCCCGGTGATGTCCGGACCTGCCCTCGCACCACGGGCTCACCGTCGGCCGGACGACGATGCCCCGATGGAGGACGGGACCGTCGACCCGCCTCGTGCGCCCGGAACCCACCGGCGAAGATCGCCCCGCGCAGGTGAGAGCGGCGTCTCGGGCGGGTCGGGAAACCCCGAAATCCACCGCCTGACGGGGAACTCCCTAACCTCTGATTGATCCTCAAAAATTCTCACACCGAAACTCCTCCGATTTCACCCTCAGGATTTGTAGTTTTTTGTCGATACCGATTTGAGTGATGATCCGATTCGAGAACGCGACCAACCCCAATGACGAGGTGCTCGAGCGCAGCATCGCCTTCGCCCCTGCGCAGCGCCTGGCGCTCATCCCCATCTCGATCGGGATCGTCGCGATCGCACCGTGGACGGGGTGGATAACCCTCCTCCCGTACCTCTTCGGCGTGCTGTCGTTCGTTGCCCTGACGCATCCCGGCGTGCAGCGCCGCTACGGCATCGTCACCCCGTACGCGGCCTGGATCCTCGGAACGATCGGCGTCTGCGGTGTCGGCCTGCTGGCCGACGGACCCGCCTATCTCATCGCACCGGTCATCATCTTGCCCGCCGTGCTCGGCATCGCGGTCTTCCCCGTGCGCGACATCCCGTGGATCGCCGTCTTCACGACCCTGGTCGTCTTCGTCACCTGCTGGTTCGCGGACTCCGCCGCCGTTCGGGAGGATCCCGCCCCGTCCACGGTGTCCGCCATCCTCCTGGGAACCGTCGTCCTCATCGCCGGCATGGCCCGGAAGGCCGAGACCGACTCCTTCCTCGAGTCCCGGGTCGATCCGCTGACGGGTGCACACAACCGGCTCGCGCTGGACGAGCACCTGGAGGCCCTGCCCACCTCCGCCCATCCCCGCCCCTGGGCGCTGATCCTCGCCGACATCGACCATTTCAAGGCGCTGAACGACCGCTACGGCCACGCCGCCGGGGATCGCGCACTGCGCGAGGTCGCGGACTACATCCGCCGCATCCTCCCCACGAACGGTCGGCTCTACCGGTTCGGGGGCGAGGAGTTCCTGGTCTCGCTGGTGGACTGCCAGCCCGCCGTCGCACGGCGCCTCGCGGAGCGCATCCGCAAGGGTGTCGCGAAGCTGGACGTCGGAGGACCCCGGATCACGATGTCGTTCGGCGTCGCCTCCACACCCGAGACGGGCCGCGAACGCTTCGACGCCCTCTTCGCACGCACGGACCAGGCCATGTACGAGGCAAAGGACTCCGGACGCGACGCGGTCGTCGTGTCGCCCGACACCCCTGCATGCCCGGAACCCTTCGGGTGGAAGGACGGCGGCGACACCGCACGCGCCCGCCGCATCGATGAGGATCCCGCGACCAAGGGCGGGCTCATCCAGAGCTGGTTCGAACGTGAGCACCTGGTCGACATGATGCGGCGCCAGTTCGCCACGTCGCGCTTCACCGACATCGTCATCGTGCTGCCCCTCCTGCTGTTCATCGACCGTCTCGGCTACGCGACGTCTCTGCTGGGCCTGGCCGCGCTCATCCTGTTCCGCGCCGCACAGGCCAACATCCACCGTTTCGCACGGCCGGAGCTGATGTTCGCGCCGGCATGGGTGGGCGCGCAGGCCCTCATCACCCTTGCCGTCGTCAACGGCGACGAGCCCTGGGGGCTCTTCGCCCTGGTGTACCTCGTCGTCACGCCGTCCGCGGCCGTGCCGTGGAGGCTCATGCGCTGGGGTTTCCTCCTCAGCGCGGTGCTCATCGTCGTGGCGGCCCTTTCTCACGGCAGCGACGTCCTGACCTCGACGCCGCAGGCGATCGTGGCACCGCTCATCCTTCTCGTGGCATGCGCGGTGATCGGACGCGAGCTCGGCCGTCGCATCCTGGCCATGCGCCGGGCATCGCTGCATGACGGCCTCACCGGGATCCCCAATCGGGCGGCATTCGATCGACGACTGGACGCGTCCCTCGGGCACGCCGCGCGGCATGGCGGGTTCGTCTCGCTCGTCATGGCGGACATCGACCATTTCAAGAAGGTGAACGACCACCTCGGCCACAGCCGCGGGGACGCGGTTCTCATCGCAACGACAAGCCGTCTGCAGAGTCGCCTGCGCCAGAACAACGCCATCCACCGCGTCGGGGGCGAGGAGTTCGCCATCCTGCTCCCCGGGGTGCACGAGTCGGTGGCCGTCGAGATCGCGACGCGTCTGCGCGCCGCCATCGCCGAGGGCCCCGTGTCGGGTGTCGCGCTCACGATGTCGTTCGGCGTGGCGACGGGAGACGGTCGCACGAACCCCGACGAGCTCTACCGCGCGGCCGACGCCGCACTGTACCGGGCGAAGCGCGGGGGCAGGAACCGTGTGGAGCGGGCGTCCGAGGCGGATCAGGCGCGGGTCCCGGTGATCCCGCGGCGGGACGCGCAGATGAGTCGCTAGTGTCCCTGAGCCAAAAGGCTCGTATGCAGTTCCCGAGTGCATGTCCGCGAGGCAAGGACTCGGGATCCGCCGGCGTATCGGGGATCCTCCGGCGGTCGAGGACACGGCCTCGCGATGGGATGCAGCCGGGAACTGCCGCGTAGCTTCTGGTTCAGGGACACTCGCCTGTCCTGCCCTCGCCCGCGGCCGCGCCGCTCGATCCAAGGAGTCCCTCCCCCGTGGCCCAGCGCCAGGACCTGCGCAACATCGCCATCGTGGCCCACGTCGACCACGGAAAGACAACGCTCGTCGACGCCATGCTCTGGCAGTCGGGAGCGTTCCGGGACAACCAGGACGTCGAGACGCGGGTCATGGACTCGATGGACCTGGAGCGCGAGAAGGGCATCACGATCCTGGCGAAGAACACCGCCGTCCGGTACGGCGACGTCACGATCAACGTGGTCGACACACCCGGCCACGCGGACTTCGGCGGCGAGGTGGAGCGCGGTCTGTTCATGGTGGACGGCGTCGTCCTGCTGGTCGATGCCAGCGAGGGACCGCTCCCGCAGACGCGGTTCGTCGTCGACAAGGCGCTGGGTCACGGGCTCCCCGTCATCGTGGTCGTCAACAAGATCGACCGTCCCGACGCGCGCATCGCCGAGGTGGTGGACGAGGTCTACGAGCTCTTCTTCGATCTGGGCGCGGACGCCGCCCAGATCGAGTTCCCCATCGTGTACTCCAACGCGAAGAAGCGCGTCGCGACGCTCGACCCCGACGTGCCCGGCACCGATCTGACGCCGCTCTTCGAGACGCTGCTGGAGCACGTCCCCGCACCGGACCATGACCCGGACCACCCCATGCAGGCCCTCGTGACCAACCTGGACGCCTCCCCGTACGTGGGTCGCCTCGCGCTCTGCCGCGTCCGGCACGGGTACATCCGGAAGGGCCAGTCCATCGCCTGGTGCCGCACGGACGGAAGCGTCGAACGGGCACGGGTCACCGAGCTCTACCTCACCGAGGCGCTCACCCGTGTGGATGCGGACGAGGCGGGGCCCGGCGACATCATCGCCGTGGCCGGGCTGCCCGACGTGACGATCGGCGACACGCTCGCCGATCCCGACGATCCGCGCCCGCTGGCGGAGCTCACCGTCGAAGAGCCCAGCATGTCGGCGGTCATCGGAATCAACACGTCGCCGCTCGCGGGGCGGGACGGCACGAAACTGACGGCGCGCATGCTGCGCCAGCGGCTCGACCAAGAGCTCGTCGGCAACGTGAGCATCCGCGTGCTCGACACGGACCGCCCGGATGCGTGGGAGGTCCAGGGACGCGGTGAACTCCAGATCGCGATCCTCATCGAGACCATGCGCCGCGAGGGATTCGAGCTGACGGTGGGTCGACCGCAGGCCGTCACACGCGAGATCGAGGGACGCCGCATGGAGCCCATGGAGCGCCTCGTCATCGAGGTGCCCGAGGAACACATGGGCGCCGTCACCCAGCTCCTGGCCACGAGGAAGGGCCGCATGCAGGGCGTCACCAACCACGGCGAAGGATGGGTGCGCCTCAGCTACGTCATCCCCACGCGGGGGCTCATCGGCATCCGCACCCAGATGCTCACCGAGACCCGGGGGACGGCGGTCCTGCACCAGCTGTTCGAGGGGTGGGAGCCGTGGCAGGGCCAGATCGAGACCCGCGTCCGCGGCAGCCTGGTGGCCGACCGGTCGGGAACGACCACCACGTTCGCGCTCATGGGACTCCAGGAACGGGGGACGCTGTTCGTCGGCCCCGGTGAGGACGTCTACGAGGGCGCCATCATCGGCGAGAGCTCGCGGGGCGACGACATGGACGTCAACCCCACGCGCGAGAAAAAGCTGACCAACATGCGGTCGTCGACCGCCGACGAACTGGTCCGGCTGAACGTGCACAGGACGTTCAGCCTCGACGAGGCGCTCGAGATGGTCCACGACGACGAATGCGTCGAGGTGACGCCGGCCGCCGTGCGCATCCGCAAGGTGGAGCTCTCGGCCACGCAGCGCGCCAAGCTGACACGCCAGAAGCGCCCACCGAAGTCCTGATCCGGACCGTCCGGCCACTACGCCCGGCGGGGGACGACGCGCCGCGAGACGGCCGCACCACGTGACCGGATTGTCACCGAAGCGGACGCACCGCACGGGTAGCCTTACGGGCATGGCCCAACTCCGCGTCTTCGGGATCGTCCTCGCCGGTGGCGAGGGGAAGCGTCTCTGGCCCCTGACAGAAGACCGCGCGAAACCGGCGGTCCCCTTCGGCGGCGACTACCGCCTGGTCGACTTCGCCCTCTCCAACATGGCGAACGCCGGCTACCTGAGGATCGCGGTGCTCACGCAGTACAAGAGCCACAGCCTCGACCGGCACGTCGCCACGGCATGGCGCCTGTCGCCGCTTCTGGGGCACTACGTCGCCCCGGTGCCGGCGCAGATGCGGCGCGGACCCCGATGGTTCGCCGGCTCGGCCGACGCCATCTACCAGAACCTCAACCTGATCTCGGACGAGGCACCCACGCACATCCTGGTGTTCGGCGCCGACCACGTCTACCGCATGGACCCACGTCAGATGGTCGAGCAGCACGTCGCGTCGGGTGCCGGCGTCACGGTCGCGGGCATCCGCGTTCCGCGTGATCAGGCGAGCGAGTTCGGCGTCATCGTCCCAGATGCGTCACAGCGACGCATCGTCGCGTTCCGCGAGAAGCCCAAGGAAGTCGAGGGACTGCCCGGCTCCCCGGACGAGATCCTGGCGTCGATGGGCAACTACGTCTTCACCACCGAGGCCCTGATCGAGGCGGTGACGAACGACTCGCGACAGGACGGATCGCGCCACGATCTGGGCGGCAACATCATCCCGTACATGGTGGAGAGGGGTGACGCGTGCGTGTACGACTTCGCCCAGAACGACGTTCCGGGGCAGGAGCCCATCGAACGGGGGTACTGGCGGGACGTGGGGACCATCGACGCGTACTACGAGGCCAACATGGACCTCATCGCGGTCACGCCCACGTTCAACCTCTACAACCAGGCGTGGCCCATCCTCGCGGCGAGCGACCCGTTCCCGCCGGCGAAGTTCGTGTTCAACGAGGAGGGCCGGACGGGAGCGGCATACGACTCCATGGTCTCGGCGGGCGTCATCATCTCGGGCGGAACCGTGCGGCGGTCCATCCTCTCACCGGGCGCGCGCGTCGACGACGGGGCACTCGTCGAGGACTCGGTCGTCATGCACGGCGCCCACGTCTGCCACGGGGCGGTGGTACGGCGCGCGATCCTCGACAAGAACGTCGTGATCGAGGCGGACGCCCGGATCGGGGTCGACCCCGAGGCCGACCGCGAACGGTTCCACGTCTCGCCGGGTGGCATCGTCGTACTGGGCAAGGGAACGCGGATCTCCGCGTGAGGGTCGCGCTCTTCACACGGGAGTACCCGCCGGACGTCTACGGCGGGGCGGGTGTCCACGTGGAGTACCTGGCCCGCGAGCTGGCCCGGCGGGTCGACCTGACGGTCCACTGCTGGGGGGACGACCGGCAGGCCGCCGACGACGGCCCCCGCGTCGTCGCCCATCGGCCGTGGGACGCGCTGGCCGACGGGGTGCCGGCGCACTCGGCGCTCGCCACCATGTCGGCGGACCTCCTCATGGCGCAGGCCGCGGACGCCCCGGACATCGCCCACAGCCACACCTGGTACGCGAACCTGGCCGGGCATCTGACGAAGCTGGTCCACGACGTCCCGCACGTGGCCACGGTGCACAGCCTCGAGCCCATGCGCCCGTGGAAGGCGGAACAACTGGGCGGGGGCTACAACGTCTCCACGTGGTGCGAGGCCACGGCGCTCCAGGCGGCGGATGCCGTCATCGCCGTCTCGAGCGCGCATCGCGACGACATCGCACGGGCCGTCCCCGGCATCGACCCGTCGCGCATCACGGTGATCCGGAACGGCGTTGACACCGACGAGTACCGGCCGGACCCGGATCACGACGTCCTCGATCGGCTGGGGATCGATCGGGCACGTCCCTACGTCCTCTTCGTCGGCCGCATCACCCGGCAGAAGGGGCTCACCCACCTTCTCGACGCGGTGCCCGCGATCACGCCGGACGCCCAGATCGTCCTGTGCGCCGGTGCCCCCGACACCCCTCGCATGGAGGAGGAGGTGGCCGAACGCGTGGCGGCGCTCCGCGACGACCGCGACGGTGTCCTGTGGATCTCCGAGATGATCCCCAAACGAGATCTGATCCAGCTCTTCAGCCACGCCGGCGTGTTCGTGTGCCCCTCGGTGTACGAGCCACTCGGGATCGTCAACCTCGAGGCGATGGCCTGCGGCACCGCCGTGGTGGCGACCGCGGTCGGCGGCATCCCCGAGGTGGTGGCCGACGGCGAGACCGGGCTTCTCGTCCCGGTGGTGCTCTCGGATGACGGCGCGGGGTCTCCGGCCGACCCGGTCGCCTTCTCCCGCGATCTGGCGACGGCCGTGAACACCCTCCTGGCCGATCCGGAGTGCGCGAGGGCGATGGGGGTCTCGGGGCGGCGCCGGGTGGAGTCGGAATTCTCCTGGCGAGCCGTCGCCGAGCGAACTCTTACTCTCTACTCGACCCTTATATAGGTCGCCCCACCCTCCCCGATCGTCCAGGCGACCGCTCCCCGTGGGGGGAGTCCCGCAACTGGACCGGCGAACAGTCCTCGCGCTCGGAGGAGTGGGATCGAGGAAATCTCCTAGAAGTTGGTACCCCCAGGTGATTCTCTCCCTGAGCGGAGCTCGGATGCTCCCGTCAAACCCGCGATCTCGAGGTGTTGCCATGGTTGAGCATGTCCATCGAGGACACACACGGAGCTGGCCGATGGCCGCCATGTTTCTGGCGCTGCTCGCAGCTCTTCTCCTCACCACACAGAGGGCGTCGGCGGCCGACGTCACCGGCGGGGTGACGACGAACACCACCGTCAACACGGCCGGCCACCCGGGCAACCCGCCGCAGTACGAGGCGTGGGAGCGCGTTCGCATGGAGATGACCTGGGCCGTCCAGCCCGGGCAGGCCGTCACCTCCGGCGATCACTTCACGATCCCCGTCGACCCGAACCTCGACCCGGCCTCCTTCATCCCGTTCACGCTGAGAGCACCCGACGGCCAGATCGTCGCCAACGCCGAGGTCGTACCGGCCCCGGCCCCCGGGCACATCCGCTTCGTCTTCACCGACTACGTGAACACCCATGGGAACCTGTCCGGCACCGCCTTCCTCGAGCTGAGCTTCGACCAGTCGAAGCTCGATGCGGATGAGCCGTGGACGGACCTCGAGGTCTACGGGACCACGCTCCGCGTCAACAGCCCGGGTCCCGGTCCGGACGGAACGACCGACTACAAGTACGGGTACTGGCGCATCAATCAGGCCGTCGCCCTCGAGCGGCACCCCGTCACCGGGGTCCTCGTGAACACGGACGAGGCACAGATCCGCTGGGGCGTCCAGTTCATGACCCGGGTCGGTGGCCAGGACTGGAGCTCCGTCACCATCGTCGACACGCCGGTGCTCGGCTCGGAGTTCGCATGCCCGGACACCGTCACCGGCTACCGCGCCGAGAACCCGGGCGACCCCTGGACCGTTCTGCCGGCCAGCCGGGTCAACGTCGTGGACTGTGCGTCCGACCGTCTGGAGGTCACCCTCACCAAGCAGGCCGACGATCACGGGATCTTCCGTCTCGAGATGAACGCGTGGATCGCGACGAACCCCGCGGGTCAGCCGGTTCACGTCGTCGACGGAGTCGAGGTCACGGGCTTCCCGCCGAACGGCTTCACCAACACCGTCTCGCTCAACTACGAGGGCAAGCGGTCGGTCACCCACACCACCACGCTCCGTCGCGCCAATCAGGGCGGTGACGGCAGCGGCATCGTCCCCCCGGTGACCCCGCCGACCCCGCCGACGCCGCCCACCGCCCCGCCGCCGACCACACCCCCGCCGACCCCCCGTCCGCCCACCCGGACCGTCCTCGGTATCCGCAAGATCGCACTGACGCGCAACCCGCGTGCGGGGACGCTCATGCACTGGCGGATCGAGGTCCGCAACCGGGGCCGCATCGCGGCACGCAACGTGCGCATCTGTGATCCCCTCCCGCGGGCGCTGACGCTCACGCGCACCTCGGTACGGCTCGACCTCGTCGGCCGGGGCCGCACGGTGCGCACCACGGCCCGGGTCAGCATGGTCCGCGGCCAGGCGTGCATCACGGTGAGGACCCTCGCGGTCGGCCAGACCGCGCGCTTCACGCTCCCGACGCGCGTGGCGGTCACCACCCGTGGCGCCCTCCGCAACCCGGTCAACGCCGCGGCGGCGAACGCCAACCGCGTCGCGGCCGCAGCACGCGCCGTCGTCCGCCCGGCGGCGGTCGCCGGTGCCGGACTCCCCGCGGTGACCGGCTAGTCACCCATGTCTCCCACCGGAGAGGGCCATCGGGATCGACCGATGGCCCTCTCGCCACGTCCCGAGGGCACCTTCCGCAGACACATGACCGACCACCCATCGAGAACAGAGGGCCGACGACGACCGCCGAGCATCTGCGTATGCTCCTATCAGTTCTCCTTCGAAGAACGTGAAGGACACCCTTCGCACCCGATGCCGTCAGTCGTGCCGGAAACCCATCGCCACCATGCCGTCCCGCTGGATCGGCAACCGTCACCGCGCAGGCGGAGACGGGATTCGCCCCGGACGACACCGGGATCCCGCCGGAGTTCTCCCGGCGTCCGATGCAACGCACACGCCACCGCGGAACTTCACCACACATCCGTACAAACTCGCGATCATCGAGGTGATTGACGATGCAGAGCCTTGTCCAGAGACAACCTTCGCGCCGGCGGTATACCGTCGCCGCCCTCCTCATGGTGGTGGCGGCGTTCCTGCTGGTGATCGATCGCGCGGACGCGCAGGTCAACGTCGGCGACCGGATCAACACCTCCATCACCGTCGACACGGAGGGGCGCACGGGTCCTCCCTACCGCTACAACGAGACCGGCTCGATCCGCATGGACATCGAGTGGAACGTCACCTCGGGAACCGTCAACAACGGCGACTGGTTCGAGGTCGCGCTTGACCCGGACCTCGACCCCTCGAGCTTCCCCACCTTCGAGCTCCGGGACGGTGCGAACAACCTGATCGCGATCGCATCCCCGTCGCCCGCCAACCCCGGTTTCGCTCGGTTCACCTTCCAGCCGGCCGCCCAAGGGCTGAACAACCTCGCGGGTGACGCATGGTACCGCATGGAGTTCGCGAACATTGACTGGGGCGACGACGAGACCTTCCGCACCACCACGATCCACGGGACGGAGATCCGGATCGACCGGAACCTGGGTCCCACCGGGGACTGGGATGGCAAGTGGGGCTACTTCCACGGGAACGAGAGCACGCTTCTCGAGCGCGATCCGGTGACCGGAGCCCTCGTGAACATTCCGGCCGAGGCCCAGCTCCGCTGGGGCATCGACCTGCGCACGCAGCCCAACGGAATCAACTGGTCCACCGCGACGATCACCGACACCCCGGGCTCGGGGCTGCAGTTCGCCTGCCCGCCCGCCAGCGGTGCGAACGTCACCATGACCTACCGCCCGCCGGGCGGCGGAGCCCCCGTGGCCCCGCCCGCCGGAGTCAGCTTCGCCGTCGTCAGTTGCGCGGCGGACGCACTCGTGGTGACGGTCACGAAGCCGATCGACAACCAGGGTGTCTTCACCCTCGGCCTGGACACATGGATCCGCACCAACGCCGCCGGACAGCCCATCCACACCGTGGACGGCCAGGATGTCGTCGGTCTGCCCGAGGACTTCCGCAACGACATCTCGATCGACTATGAGGGCCAGGAAGGCTCGAGGGACTTCACCGGCGTCGTCCAGCGCTCGGCCGGTGGCTCGGGTGGCGGAAACCTCCAGCCGAGGATCGACATCGAGAAGTTCTCGGGTGCGTGGGACGGCGTCATCTTCAACGAGGGCGT